>CAWJLT010000012.1:0-1119942 GCA_963843775.1 uncultured Actinomycetota bacterium | reverse complement strand
GCGGCCCGGCCCGTGCCGAGGTGATGGACACCGTCGTGGAGATCGAGTCCCTGAAGTCCACCCTCGACGCCCTGGAGCTCGGTGTGGTCCGTGAGCTCGAGGCCACGCAGGCGGTCAAGGAGGTCGGGTGGGCCTCCACCGCGGACTTCCTCACCGCCGTCGCCGGGGGCCACAAAGGCTGTGGGCAGGCGATGGTCCGGTTGGCGACCGCCGTTGACGAACCACTACTGACCCCGGTCGCAGAAGCGCTGGCCGACGGGTGGCTCTCGACCGCGAAGGCCCACGTCGTCCGGCACGCGATCGACGACCTCCCCGGCAACGTCATGGTCCGACAACGTGGCGTCGAAGTGATGCTGACCGAGGCCAAGGCGCTGGATGCGACCGAGCTGCGGAAAGTCGCCAGATACCTGGTGTCCCGGATCGACCCCGGACGGCGACGAGCGCCGTGCCGAGAGGGAGCTGGACCGGGAGGAACGCGCCGCCCACCTCGGCCGCGAGCTGTCCATCCGGTTCGACGGCGCCGGGGGTGCCCGGATCAGCGGCCGGTGCGCCTCCGAGGACGCAGCGAGGCTGAAGGCGACCCTGCTGCCCCTGTCCAGACCGGTCCCCACCAACGCCCCAACGAGGGTCTGCGACCCCGGCAGCTGCGTGGTCCCGGGGTGTGGTCACGACGGCCGCGACCCCCGTGACCATGGGACCCGGATGCTCGACGCCCTGCTCGACCTCTGCGACCGCGCCGCCACCGCCGAGGTCCTGCCCGAGTGCCACGGCGCCACCCCACGGGTCGCGGTCACCATCGACCTGACCGACCTCAAGAACCAGACCGGGTTCGGGACCACCGAGACCGGTGAGGACCTCACCGCCACCACCATCCGCAGGATGTGCTGCGACGCCGACCTCATCCCCATCGTCCTCGGCACCCAGGGCGAGGTCCTCGACGTCGGCCGCCAACAGCGTCTCGTCACCACCGCGATCTGGAAAGCACTCGTCGCCCGCGACCACCACTGCCGGTTCCCGAACTGCACCAGACCACCGGTCATGACCCACGCCCACCACATCGTCCACTGGGCCGACGGCGGAGAGACGTCACTGGCCAACCTGATCCTGCTCTGCGGCCACCACCACCGGCTGATCCACAGTGGTCCCTGGGAAATCCGAAGAACCGGACCCAACGACTACGCCTTCGACCCACCACCCGGCACCCGACGACGAAGCAGCCGGGAACCACCCGACGGGTGACCGGGCGTCCGCCAAGGTGCCCGTGAAGCGCGCACCGCACAGGCCTCACGGTCGGTGTTCCCCGCCCGCATCTGCGTAGTGTGGACGTTCTCCGGACGTGTCTCCATCTTCGGATGGTGGCCAACGAGCTCGTCGGCAGAAGCCTCGACACGCACCGGTCTGCTGACCCGAAGGAGGACAGCATGCGCGCGACACGAGTCACGGCCAATCTCCGGGTGTCCGAGGTCGAGACCGCCAAGGGGTTCTACACAGACTTCCTCGGGCTCGGCACCGAGGAGTTCAACCTCGGTTGGGTGGCCCGGTACACCTCCTTGGACACCGGAGCCACCGTCCAGCTGGTCAGTGGCGACGCGACCTCGCCCGAGGACTCGGTGATCTCGGTCCACACCGAGGACGTCGAGGCCGCCTACGACGAGGCTCAGCGACTCGGCTACGAGATCGTGCACCCGCTCACCACGGAGACCTGGGGCGTACGCCGGTTCCTCGTCCGGGCCCCGGACGGGAACGTGGTCAACATCGTGAGGCACCGGGAGTGACCCACCGGCTTTCCTGAGCCGCCAATTGGCGGTAGGGGCCTCCGGGCTCTACGGTCAACGGGACTCCGTCGACCTGTTGGTCTGCCGGCGAGGACCCGAGCACGTGGGGGCGCCGCGTGATCCAGACGCTCGGACCGTCCGTGGACACCCTGCCCCCAACCGCATCGGGATACTCACATGTTGATCTCCAAGCGCACCCTTGCGCCTGCTCTGGCTGTTGCCACCGTGCTCAGCGGCATCGCCGTCTCCCAGGGCACGGGCCAGCCCGGCGTCTCCACCTCGGGCCAGGAGTCGCGGGCCTTCGCGCACGACATCTCGCTGGCCGCCTCGGCGGCCAAGCGCCGCCCGGACGTGTTCACGATGGCCACCTTCAACGTCCTGGGCGGAAGCCACAGCCGTGGCAAGGGCCGGTCGGTGGCGGCCCGCTCCAGTGCCGCCCTGGGCTACATCGACAAGCACCACGTCTCCGTGGTGGGTCTGCAGGAGCTCGAGGGCAAGCAGTACTCCGCGTTCCTGAGGGCGGCCAAGGGCAAGTGGGTCGTCGTGGGGGCGCCCTCGCGGAGCGGCAAGTCCAACGACACCCGCAACTCCATCGCCTACAGGAAGTCCCACTTCACGCTCGTGTCCAAGTCGAGCCTCGCCATCCCGTACTTCCACGGCAAGCGCGTCAACATCCCGGTCCTGAAGCTCAGGTCCCGCGCCACCGGCCGGAGGTTCGTGATGATCAACACCCACAACGCCGCCAACGCCCACGGCGCAGCGCAGCGCTACCGCAACGAGGCGACGCGTCGCCAGGTGGCGTTGGTCGAGCGGCTGCGCAGTCACGGCGAGACCGTGTTCGTCACCGGCGACATGAACGAGAAGAAGAGCTACTTCTGCAAGATGACCCGGTCGGGTGAGATGCACGCGGCCTCCGGCGGCTCGCGTGGCGGTCGCTGCCTCAGCCCCCGAGCGAACGGCATCGACTGGATCTTCGGCTCCCAGAACGTCACCTTCAGCAACTGGACCTCGGACAGGACGACCCGGTCCGCAGGCGTCTCGGACCACCCCATCGTGGCCGCCACGGTCACCCTGTCGCGGTGATGCCCCCGGCGGAGCACCGCCTCAGCGCGCTCTGAGACCCGCGGCGCGCTTGGTGAGGTGGTCCCGCTCCGCGGTGCTGGTCGTACGTCGGGCCGCGCGCAGGTAGAGCACGGCCGCCTGCTCGAGGTCACCGGCTCGTTCATGGAGATGGGCACGGACGGCGTCGAGCCGGTAGTGCCCGCCCAGCTCGTCGGCGACCGCGTCCACCGCTCGTAGACCGACCAGTGGTCCGTCGACCTCACCGACGACCACCGCTCGGCTCAGGGCCGCCATCGGGTTCCCGGTGAGGGCGACGAGGTCGTCGTACCACTCCAGGATCTGGGGCCAGTCGGTCTCCGCCGCCGTCGGGGCGTCATCGTGCAGAGCGGCGATGGCGGCCTGGATCTGGTACTCCCCCGGTTGGTCACGTGCCAGGGTGGCGTTCAGGATGCGGACCCCGTCGGCGATCTCCTCGGTGGACCACAGGCTGCGATCCTGCTGGTCGAGCGGGA
Organism: uncultured Actinomycetota bacterium; assembly: GCA_963843775.1. Taxonomy (GTDB): domain Bacteria; phylum Actinomycetota; class Actinomycetes; order Propionibacteriales; family Nocardioidaceae; genus Marmoricola. The sequence goes on along the minus strand of CAWJLT010000012.1, from coordinate 1,116,593 downwards.
CGATCCCGTCGTGCTCGTCGCGACGTGCCGGGTGGCGGGCGTGGTGCAGGAGCATCAGCGCGAGCAGCCCGGCGATCTCCGGCTCGTCCGACTCGAGCACGAGCGTGCGGGCCAGCCGGATCGCCTCGGCGGCGAGGTCGACCCGGCCGGCGTACCCCTCGTTGAAGATCAGGTAGAGCACCCGTAGAACCACCGCGATGTCCGCCGGGGTGGAGAAGTCCTTGCCTGCGACGGTGCGCTTGGCCCGCGAGATGCGCTGGGCCATCGTGGCCTCCGGGACCAGGAACGCCTCCGCGATCTCACGGGTGGTCAGGCCGCCGACTGCCCGCAGCGTGAGGGCGACTGCCGAGGCCGGGCTCAGGGCCGGGTGGCAGCACAGGAACATCAGCAGCAGGGTGTCGTCGGAGCGTTCCGCCGGACCGGGAGCCGGTTCGAGAGCAGCCCTGTCCTCACGACCTCGGCGGGCGGCCTCGGAGCGCTGCGCGTCCACCAGCTTGCGCTGCGCGACCGTGAGCAGCCACGCCTTCGGCTCGCGGGGCAGCTCGTCGACCCAGGCCCGGTGGGCCTCGATCAACGCCTCCTGCACGGCGTCCTCGGCCGCCGCGAAGTCGTTCCCGCGACGGACGAGGGCACCGAGGACCTGCGGGGTCAGCTCCCGCAGCCGCGACTCGCTCATTCGTCCGAGGCGCTCCACATCACCGGCCGGACCTCGAGCCACTCGTGGATGGGCAGGCTGTCCTTGCCGGGCGCGGACGAGACGAGCGCCGCGACCTCGTGGGCGCGGGCCTCGGAGTCCACGTCGATGACGTACCAGCCGGCGATCAGCTCCTTGGTCTCCGGGAACGGTCCGTCGGTCACGACCGGTGCCGCGTCGGGACCGCCGTACTGCACCCAGGCACCCTCGGGGCTCAGGGCCTGCGCGTCCACGAACTCGCCGTTCTCCCGCAGGATCCGGGTGACCTCGTGCTGGAAGGCCATGTGGGCGTCGATCTCGGCCGGCGTCCACTCGTCCATCGGAGCGAACGTCGGCTCCGTGGGGCCACCCGTGTAGTGCTTGAGCAACAGGTACTTCGGCATCTCTGACTCCTCGTTCCGGGGTGGCTCGGTGCCACCCTCACCCCTGGGACGGAACCAATCCTGCCTTCTCGACATCGTGGGGGACGCGGCTCACGCCTCGAACCGACCGACCTGGTAGGCCCGGCTGATCCTCGCCACCAGGTCCGCGACGGCGTCCTCGTTCGGCGCGAACGGTCCTGGCCGGAAGTGCGGGCTGCCCAGCCCTCGTTGCACGGACTCGCACGCGCGCCAGTCCTGCTTGTTGGTCAGGTCCCAGAACTCCACCGCTGCGGCAGCGGGCGGCACGGTGCCGTCCGCGTGGGGGACCACCAGCCAGGAGCACTCGATCCACGTGCGTCCGGGGGCCAGGGGCAGGAGCCGGTGCGTCATCACGTAGTCCGGATGGGCCGAGACCAGAAGGTTGGGGAGCACGTGGACGTACTCCACCCGCTGGGGGTCCACCCCCGGGATCGGCGTCGCCGCGAGCTCGCCCGTCAGCGACATCGTGGCCATGCCGTCGCGCAGGTCCATCGACCCACCGACCCACGCACCGGGGAGGTCGTAGTTGTCGCCCGAGTCAGGAGGCGAGACCTGGCACAGCTCGGGATGGATCAGCGGGCAGTGGTAGCACTCGTGGTAGTTCTCCGCGATCACCTTCCAGTTGGCTGCCACCTCGTAGCCGTGCCGGTCAGCCAGCACCAGCGATCCACAGTCGTAGGCCGAGATGATCGGCACCACGTCACCGAGGTGCTCCTCGAACGACGGGACGAGATCACTCCCCAGCGGGTGCAGGGCGTGACCGAAGACCCACCCCTGCCACAGTCGCACCGGGAGCTCCACCAGCGCGTGTTCCGTGGAGTCGAAGCGCTCGTCCGCACGGAACCCGGTGGCGGCGATCAGCGCACCACCGAGGTCGTAGGACCACGCGTGATAGGGACAGATGATGCTCTGCCGCTGCGAGGTCTCGCCCTCGCCGAGCAGCTCGTGGCCGCGGTGACGGCAGGTGTTGGCGAACATCCGCGGGCCGCCGTCGTGCCGCACCAGCAGGGCCGAGACGTCACCGACCATCACGGAACGCTGGGTGACGGGCCGCCCCTCCGTGACCGGCGGGAACAGGTCCACGAACCGGCCCAGGCACGACCAGCTCCCGGCGAGAAGGTGGCGCTGCTCCCACGCCAGGACCACCGGGTCGGTGTAGGCCTCCGCCGGCATCATGCGTTCGGGCTCCCCCTGGTGCCGGGTGGCTCGGCGCACCCTCTCCAGCGCGTCGACCGGGGTGCCGACCTGGGTATCGCTCATGAGCGTGCCTCCTGCCCTCGAAGTGTCACCGAAAGCCCTAGGCTGCCCGGCATGGGAGATCGCGAGTGACGCCCCCGCGCACAGGCCGGGACCGTCGTACGGTCGAGGCGCGCCGCGACGAGATGCTGACCGCCACGACCGAGCTCCTCGACCGCATCGGGCTGGCCGCGATCCGCGTCTCCGACGTCGCCACGTCGCTCGGGGTCAGCCCGGCGCTGGTCTTCTACCACTTCGGCACCAAGGACGCGCTCGTCGCCGACGCCTTCGCGCACGCGGTCGACCGTGACCTCCGCAAGCTCGACCAGGCGCTGGCCAGGGGAACGGACCCGATGGACCAGCTGCGCCGGGTGCTGCGTCTCTACGGCCCGACCGGAGCCGCCACCGGCTGGCGCATCTGGATCGACGCCTGGGCGCTCGCGCAGCGCGAGCCGGTGATCCGCAAGGTGCTGAGACGCCTGGACCAGCGCTGGGCGGCCGCCCTGCGCGAGGTCATCGACGCCGGCGTGGCCGACGGCTCGTTCACCTGCCCGGACCCCGCAGCCGCGGTGGCCCGCGTCTCGGCGCTGCTGGACGGACTCTCGGTGGCGACGCTGGTCTACCGCACGGTCTCCCGGGCCCAGCTGCGGGAGTGGGTCGCCGGCGCGGTGGCCGGTGAGCTCGGCCTCGACGTAGAGGCGCTGGGCTGATCGGGCCCGACCGGGAGTCGTCACGTCACACCAGCCAGTGGGCCTGGTAGGCCGGGTCGGTCAGGCCGGGTCGGTCCATCCGGAAGGGCGTGAGGTCCGTCGTCGTACGCCCCTCGACGGTGAGGTCCGCCAGCAGCCGGCCGAACGTCGGGGCGAACTTGAACCCGTGGGCGGCGCCCATCCCGACGACCACCGACTCGTGGCCGGGGACCGGCGAGAGGACGAAGTCACGGTCGGGGGTGAGGGTGTACTGGCAGCGCAGCGAGCGGACGGGGGCACCGCTACCCGGGAGGATGGCCCTCAGGTGCTCGTGGAGCAGCGACTCCATCGCGGGGTCACGGTCGTGGGTACGCCGCTCCGGGTCGACCACCGGACCGCCACAGTCCTGCGCCGCCTTGACCGTCGGGGCGCCGAAGCTGGGGAAGCCGTAGAACGACGGGTCGTCCATCCAGATCCACAGCGGCAGCCGGCCGGGCGCGAACTCGGCGGGTGCGCCCGGCTCGAAGTAGGTCACCTGCTCGAGCGTGACCTCGAGCGGGATCCGGTGACCGAGGTCGGCGAGCACGTCGTTGACCCACGCGTCCGCACAGACCACGAGCCCGTCACAGCGGATCGCCCCGTCGGGCGTCTCGACCTCCAGCCCACCCATCCCCCGGTCACGTACGCCGAGCACCGGGCTGAGCTGCACGCAGATCCGCGCCGTGGCGTCGCGCCTGGTCCTGCATCACCCGCGTGCCCAGGGCGGCGGGCACGATCGCGGCGTCGGCCTGGTGCAGTGCCATCAGGTCCTCGGGCAGCCGGAACTGCGGCCACCGGGCCATCACGGCGGCGGCGTCCAGCACGTCGTAGGAGATGCCGACCTCGTCGAGGGCGGAGGTGTAGTCGATCGGGCTGATCGCGGCACCCTCAGGGAACAGGTCCAAGCCGCCGACCGTGGTGACCAGCGTGCTGCCGGAGTCCTGCTCCAGCCGCGCCCAGTCGGCGTACGCGTCCTGCGTCAGGCGGACGTAGTCCGGCGTGTGGTAGCTGTGTCGCAGGATCCGGCTGGTGTCGTGGCTCGCCCCGCGGTCGTGCCCGAGCTCGAAGCGCTCGAGGCCGACGACATGGTGACCGCGCCGCGCCAGCTCCATCGCGGTGGCGCTCCCGAGTGCGCCCAGGCCGGCGACGACGTAGGTGTTCACGAGTGCTCTTCGAGCAGGGGCAGCAGCCAGCGCCGGATGTCGAGGCTGTCGTCCTCCATCGGGGCGAACCAGCCGTGCCGATAGCTGCGCGAGGACATGCCACGCTGGACTGACTCGCAGATCGCCCAGTCCTGCTGGTTCACCAGGTCCCACAGCTCGGCGGCGTCGCTCGGGTCGAAGCCGGGTGCGGCCACCTCGTCGGCGGCGAACAGCAGCCAGCAGGTGACCTGCGTCCGGTCGACGTCCAGCGGCCACAGCGCGAAGGCGGCGACGTGGTCCGCGGAGGCGGACAGCAGCAGGTTCGGGTAGACCAGCTCGCCCTTGTGGCGGGTCCGCTCCGCCTCGCTCAGTCCGGGGAGCGGGGCGCGGGTCGTCGTACCGCTGGTGGTGAAGGTCCAGGCACCCTCGCGGTGCGGGATCCCGTCCCCCCAGTCGAGCCCGCCGCCCCCACCCGCGAAGGACGGCACGAGTCGGGACAGCTCCGGGTGCACCGGCCCGCAGTGGTAGCACTCGTTGTAGTTCTCGAGCAGGACCTTGTAGTTGGCGTGGACGGCGTAGGTCAGGGTCGTCCCCGTGACCAGGCCGGAGAGGTCGTAGTTCGCCAGCGCCTCCCCGGCACGGCCGACCGCGTCGGCCAGCGGGGTCGTGTGCTCGGGGGTCAGGTGCACGAACACGAACCCCGCCCATTCCTCCACCCCCACCGGGTGCAGCCGGAACGCGTCCAGTCCCGGTCCCTCGAGGCCCGTGTGCGGCGCCTTGAGGAGCCGCCCGTCGAGTCCGTAGGTCCACGAGTGGTAGGGGCAGCGCAGGGCCGAGGCAGCGCACGCCACCGGCGCTGCCTCCTGCGGCTCGACCACGGGTCGCACCTGCGAGCCACGATGCCGGCAGACGTTGTAGGAGCCGTGGAGCTGCCCCTGGTCATCGCTGGTGACCAGCACCGACTCCCCCACGACGTCGACCACCACCACCTGCGAGGTCGCCGTCAACCCGAGATCGTCGAGGCGCCCGATGCAGTACCACTGGCCGAAGAGGGCGGCGTCTCGCTCCACGAGCCAGGCCCGCTCGTCGACGTACATCTCCCGCGGCAGTGCCGCTTCCAGAGCGCCCTGAGTCATGGAGTCTCCGTGATTCCGTTCCTTACTGACTCACCAGTCAGTAGGACATCTTCGCACGGCACGCGCACGGGACGCCAGAGCGAGTCCGCCTAGACCGACGCCACCAACGGAGCGACCTCCGCGCCGAGCAGCTCGATGCCACGCAGCAGGTCGTCGTGCGCCAGCCGGGGGTTGGTCATCTGCAGGGACAGCCGGTCGACTCCGCCCAGCTGCTCGGAGACCCGCTCGATCTTGTCGGCGACCGTCCTCGGGTCGCCCATGAAGAAGGCGCCGTTCGGGCCGGAGGTGGCATCGAACTGCTGCCGCGTCGGGCGCGGGAAACCCCGCTCGCGGGAGACCTTGGTGAACATCTCCTCCCAGCCCGGATAGATCGTGTCGGCCGCCGCCTGGGTGCTCTCGGCGACGAAGCCGAACACGTGCAGTCCCACCTGGAGCTTCTCCGGGGAGTGCCCGGCCTGAGCGCCCGCCCGGCGGTAGAGGTCGACGAGCGGGGCGAACTGGCGCGGCTCGCCCCCGATGACCGCCACCATCAGCGGCAGGCCCAGGAGCCCGGCCCGCGCGAAGGACTCCGGTGTCCCACCCACCCCGACCCAGATCGGCAGCGGGTCCTGAAGCGGCCGCGGGTAGACGCTCTGCTGCACCAGGGGCGGACGGTGCCTCCCGGACCAGGTCACCTCGACCCCGTCGCGGATCCGCAGCAGCAGCTCGAGCTTCTCGGTGAACAGGGAGTCGTAGTCGGCGAGATCCAGACCGAACAGCGGAAAGGCCTCGGTGAAGGAGCCACGGCCGACCACCAGGTCGATCCGGCCCTTCGAGATCAGGTCCAGGGTGGCGAACTGCTGGAACACCCGCACCGGGTCGGCGGCGCTCAGCACCGTCACGGCACTGCCCAGCCGGATCCGCTCGGTGCGAGCCGCGGCGGCCGCGAGGATGACCGGCGGTGCGGAGTCGTAGTACTCGCTGCGGTGGTGCTCGCCGATGCCGAAGGAGTAGAGCCCCACCGCGTCGGCGAGGGCGATCTCCTCGAGCAGGTGCTCCATCCGCTCAGCGGGACCGACCACGTGTCCGGTGGTCGGGTCGGTCACGGTCGAGACGAAGCTGTCGACGCCCAGGTGCATGAGGAGACCTCTCACGAGAGGACCGGACAGGTTGTTCAGCCCTTGGCTGACGATTCAACCATCCGCGCGGGCCTCGCGCGCCGAGTGCAGGGTTGCGTCGAGGTGGCAGGCCACCCGGTGCACTCCTGTCGCCGCCAGCGTCTCCAGCGGGGCCGTCCGGCACTGCTCGGCGACCCCCGCCCGCTCCGCGCTGCCGTCGGCCAGGGCAGGACAGCGGGGGTGGAACCGGCAGCCCCCGGGGATGCGCGTCGGGTCCGGGATCTCCCCTGTCAGCACGACCGGCTCCAGCCGCTCGATCTCGGGTACGACGGACAGCAGCGCCCGCGTGTAGGGGTGACGTGGATTCTCGAGGACCTCCTCGGTGGTGCCGCACTCGACCACCCGGCCGAGGTACATCACCGCGATCCGGTCGGCGATGTTCCACGCCAGCCCGAGGTCGTGGGTGACCACCACGATGCCGACGCCGAGGTCCTCGCGCAGTCGGAGCAGCAGCGCGAGGATCTCACCCCGGATCGAGGCGTCGAGCGACGAGACGGGCTCGTCGGCCACCAGCAGCTGGGGACGCAGCGCCAGGGCACCGGCGATGAGCACGCGCTGCTTCTGTCCACCGGACAGCTCGTGGGGATAGCGCAGGAACAGCCGCTCGGGAGGACGCAGCCCCGCCTCAGCGAGCGCGGCCGCGACGAGGTCGACCTCGGTGCGGCCCTCGGGATCGCTCGCGACCCGTCGGTGCAGCCGGATGCCCTCGGCCACCGACTCGTAGACGGTCTGGCGCGGGTTCAGCGACCCGGCCGCGTCCTGCAGGATCATCTGCACCTGCCGGCGAAACCCACGCAGTCCCTTGGTCGAGTAGTCCAGCGGCGCCCCGCCGTAGCGCACCTCGCCGGCGCTCGGTCGCTGCAGGCCCACCAGGGTCCGGGCCAGCGTGGTCTTCCCCGAACCGGACTCCCCCACGATCGCGACGATCTCGCCCCGACCGACCGAGAGGTCGGCACCGTCGAGGGCCCGTGCCACTGTCCCTGCACGTGTCGTGAACTCGACCTGCACCCCGCGGGCCTCGATCAGGGGGCCCTCCTCGCCGGTCACGGCTCCCCCACCCGGACGCACGCGACGGCGCGCCCACCCTCGAGCTCGACCAGCGGCGGCTCGGTGACCAGGCAGACGTCGGCGGCCCGGGGGCACCTCGGGGCGAAGGAGCACCCCCGAGGGAGCTCGCGTGGATCAGGCGGGTCACCGGCGAGTCCCGCCGGGGCGTAGCGCGCCGCCACGTCCCCGATCCTGGGGAAGGCGTCGGAGAGGGCCTTGGCGTAGGGGTGCTGCGGGTTGCTGAACACCTGCTCCGCGGTGCCGGTCTCGACGACCCGGCCGGCGTACATCACCGCGACCCGGTCGCACACCTCGGCGAGCACCGACAGGTCGTGGCTGATGATCAGCATGCCGACCCCCAGCTCACGCACCAGGCCGGAGAGAAGGTCGAGGATCTGGGCCTGCACCATCACGTCGAGCGCGGTCGTGGGCTCGTCGGCGATGATCAGCGAGGGCCGGCAGGCCAGTGCCATGGCGATCATCACGCGTTGGCGCTGACCGCCCGACAGCTGGTGCGGGTAGGCGCGGATGCGGGCCCGCGGGAGGCCGACCTGCTCCAGCAGCTGCGCCACCCGCTCGACGACCTCGCCCTTGGGCAGCCCGGGCTCGTGCAGCTCGATGGGCTCGGCGATCTGGTGCTGGACCCGCTGCACCGGGTTCAGCGAGTGCAACGCCCCCTGGAAGACGATCGAGGCCTCGGCCCAACGCAGCGCTCGCAGCTTCCCCCAGCCCATCGTCAGGACGTCCTCGCCGGAGACCAGCACCTCCCCGGAGACGCTGGCGTCCTTCGGCTGGAGACGCAGGACCGTGCTGGCCAGGGTCGACTTCCCGCACCCGGACTCGCCGGCGACCCCCACGACCTCCCCCGCGCGCACCACGAGGTCGATCCCGCGCACGGCCGGTAGCCGCCCCTCGGAGGTGCTGTAGGCCACCGACAGGTCGCGGATGTCGAGCAGCTCGGATCCCGTGACGACGGTCATCTCAGCGTCCCTGCAGTCGTGGGTTGAAGATCTCCTCGAGGGCCTGGCCGATCAGGTTGAACGAGAGCACCACGGCCACCACGCAGAGCCCGGGCGGGATGATGAACCACCAGGCACCGGTCGTCATCGCCCCGACCGTGAAGGCGTCCTCCAGCATCGAGCCCCACGACACCCGGGTCGGGTCGCCGAGACCGAGGAAGCTGAGCGTGGTCTCGGTGAGGATGGCGACCGACACGGTGAGCGTGGTGTTCGCGAACACCATCGGCATCACGTTGGGCAGGACGTGGCGCGTCATCTGGTGCCAGCGTCCGGCCCCGAGCGCCTTGGCCCGTTCGAGGTAGGGGCGTTCCTTCACCGAGAGTGTCTGGCTGCGGATGAGCAACGCCGTGCTCGGCCAGCTGGTGACGCCGATGACCAGCACGATGGTGAGCAGTGAGCGGCCCAGCACCGCTGCGAGCACGATCGCCAGGACGAGGAACGGGAGGACCAGGACCCACTCGGTGAGTCGGTACAGCACCCGCGCCGGCCAGCCCTCGAAGAAGCCCGACATCAACCCGATGAGCGTGCCGATCACCATCGAGATCGCGGTGGCGAGGAACCCGACGAACAACGAGATCCGGGCCCCCCAGATGCAGAGCGCGAGCACGGAGCGGCCGGAGTCGTCGGTGCCGAGCCAGAACTCGCCCGACGGCGCCTCGAGCACGCCGCCCGTGGCCTTCGTGACCTCGATGGTGTCGGGCGGGGCGATCAGAGGGGCCAGGACGGCGACCAGGATGAACAGCACCAGCACGACGAGCCCGACGACACCGGACCGGTGGGCGCGGAAGAGGTGCCAGTTGCGGCGCCAGGCGTGGGCCCGTCGACGGCGGGCGATCTGCCTGGCGGTCAGGGGCGCAGGAACGTCGGCGCCGCGCATGGTCATGTGCGCACCCTCGGGTCGAGGAGGCCGTAGAGCAGGTTGGCCGCCAGGTTGGCGAAGATCACGGTCCCGGAGGCGATCAGGAAGGTGCCCTGCAGCACCCAGTAGTCCGGCAGGGCGAGCGCCTCGCTCGCGAGCAGGCCGAGTCCGGGGATGGAGAACACCGTCTCGATCGTGATCGCACCACCCAGCACGAACCCGAGGCTCAGGGCGGCGACGGTCGTGGTCGGCAGCAGCGCGTTGCGCACCGCGTGCTTGCGGCGTACGACGACGTCCCGCAGCCCCTTGGCCCTCGCCGTCACCAGGTAGTCCTCCCCCAGCTCGTCGAGGAGGGAGGAGCGCATGATCAGCGAGTACTCCGCCAGGTAGGCCAGCGTCAGGGTGATCACCGGCAGCGCCAGGTGCCAGACGGTGTCCCAGAGATAGCCCCACGTGCCGGGGACGGCGTCGATCGAGTGCAGTCCGCCGGTGGGGAAGATGCCCGGGATGGGCCCCACGCCCACGGCGAGCCCGGCGATGAGCAGCAGGCCCAGCCACCACTCGGGCATGGAGTAGAGCGTCAGCGTGGTCCCGGTGGTGATCTTGTCGACCTTCTTGCCACGGTTCCAGCCGCTGATGACGCCGAGGTAGACGCCGATGACCGTGGCCAGGAAGGTCGAGGTCCCGACGAGCAGCAGGGTCGGCCAGAACCGGTCCGCGATCAGGTCACTCACCGGCACGCGGTAGCGCAGCGAGGTGCCGAGCTCACCGGTGAAGGTGTTCTTCAAGAAGGTGAGGAACTGCTCCCCGAGGCCCTGGTCGAGGCCGTAGGTCCGCTTGAACTCGGCGAGCTGCTCCGGGGTCCTGAACCGGCCGCGGCCCAGGGTGCGGGCCGGGTCGCCGGGCAGGATGCGGAACAGGAAGAAGTTCACCACCAGCACGAAGAAGAGGCTGCCGAGGGCCCCGACGACCTTCGCCGCCAGGAACCGGGCGTAGCTCCGCTTCCGGGCGACCGGCGGCGCCGAGGCCGCCGCTGAGATCAGCGTGGTCACGAGAGGGTCACTCGCGCTCACCCGCGGTCGTACGACGACGGAAGGCCATCACCCCGCCGCCCGCGAGCAGCAGCGCGACCGCCGCCGCACCACCGACCAGCACGGCGCTTCCTCCTCCGTCCTCGGAGGTGGAGGACGAGGAGGCTGACGTGGTGTTCGCGCCCACGGCCCGAGCCACGCCGTCACAGTCGCCGGCCTGGGCAGCCGGCCGCAGCAGGTGGTAGTTGTAGGTGCCGTACTGCATCAGGAGCACACCGTCCGGGTCCGGCTGGGGCACGAAGCAGGCGAAGCGGTCGCTGCGGAACGCCTGCCCGTTGGCGGTGTAGGCCACCACCAGGTAGGGCGCCTGCTCGTAGAGGATCTGCTGCATCTTCTTGATGGTCTCCACGCGCTTGGTGTCGTCGACCTCCTTGTTCTGCGCCTTGTCGAGGGCGTCGTACTCGGCGTCGCAGAACCACGAGTCGGACCACCCTCCACGCTGGTCGCAGGTGAAGACGTCGAGGATCGAGTCAGGGTCGGGCTCCATGTACCAGCCCCACTGGAACAGGTCGAAGTCACCTTCCAGGATCACGTCGGTCAGCCGGTTGCTCTCCATCACGGTCACCTCGGACTTGATCCCGAGCTCGCCGAGCCACTCGCTGAAGAAGTCCATCGTGGTGGTCGAGCGCTTCTCCTCGGGTCGGGCGAAGAGCCGCAGCGTGCCGATCGGCTTGCCGTCCGGTGTGGTGCGCAGGCCGTTCGCCCCCTTCTCGTAGCCCGCCTCGTCGAGGAGCTGCCCGGCCCTGTCGAGGTCGAAGGTGAACGCCTCGTCCTTCGAGGGCTCCCAGCGGTAGCCGGCGTACGCCGGCGGAACGATCGAGTCGCCGGCCACGGCCGCGCCCTGGTAGGCGCTCTCCACCAGGCGGTCACGGTCCAGGGCGTAGCCCAGCGCGTGCCGGAACTCCGGGTCCTTGAGCACCGGGTTGCCGTCCCCGATCGCCTTGTTCGACTCGGTGTCGACGGCTCCGGTGTTGAACGCGATCTCCTCGAAGTACGGCGAGACCCCGTTGAGCGCGGTGATGCCGTCACGGTTCTCGAGAGCCTTGACCTGCACCGGGCTGATGTCGTGGATGAAGTCGACCTCGCCCTTGATCAGCGCCTGGACCATCGGGTCCTCGGCCTTGAAGACGCGGAAGACGACCTCGTCGACGTGCGGCGCTCCACCCCAGTAGTCAGGGTTGGCCTCGAAGCGGTACGTCGAGCCGGCGGCCCGCCCCTCGACCAGGCGGAACGGCCCGGTGCCGACCACCGGCTGGGTGTCGGTCGGCTCGGCACGGTAGGTCTTGACCGCCTTCTCGCTGATGTTCTTCCAGATGTGCTCGGGGATGATCGGGATCGGGAGCAGCGGCAGCACGGCGTTGGGCTGCGACAGGCTCAGGACCACGGTCGTGTCGTCGGGCGCCGTGATCGTCTTGACCGAGGTCAGGTAGGACTCCCACGTCGTGGCCTCGGGACCCCCGTCGATGATGCGGTTGTAGGTGTAGGCGATGTCCTTGGCGGTGAAGGGGACGTCGTCGGACCACTTCACTCCCTCACGGATCTTGAAGGTCCACGTCAGGCCGTCCTCGGAGTTCTCCCACGACTCCGCCAGCGAGGGCACGGGTGACATGTCGTCCATCGAGTAGCCGACCATGTAGTCGTAGGTCAGCGCGTACATCTCGTAGGACGGCGCCTCGATGCCCAGGAACGGGTTGAACGAGTCGACCTCGTTCTTCAGGCCCACCGTGAAGGTGACCTTGTCGCCGTCTGCAGCACCGGCGTTGTGCACGGGCGCGAGGGACAGCATGCCGGCCAGGAGGCCCAGCACCACGAGCACCCTCGCAGGGGTACGGTTCCGGCTGTGACCTCTCCACCGAGAGCAGCCCGAGAGCCGCACGAGCACACGGAGCACGGAGTCCACCGCCCCGATCCGTACCACTGGATGCGTCGTGCCGACTCGCCTGACCTCGTCGCGCACCTGGTCGCCGAACGGCGCTGGTACGAATCTGCCACCGGACATCTGAGCTCCTTCGTCGACACGCTGCGGTCCGAGATGAAGAGCAAGGTCCCGACTACTGATCGGTCAGTCAGTTGGAGACGCCATGGCTTTTACTACTACAGGCTGCTCCCTGCGGGAAGGGACTACCCGCAACTGTTGCGTGATCTAGACGTCGATGGCGCGGTGGACAAGCCCAGCCAGGTGCTCCTGGACGTCAACCTGCTCGCCGACGACTCGGGCTACCTCGAGCTCGGCCTGACGATGGTCAGCCCCGACTCCCGACTGCTGGCCTACTCCGTGGACCGCGCCGGGGACGAGGTCTACCAGCTCAGGTTCCGCGACCTCGGGACCGGCGAGGACCTCCCGGACGAGGTGCCGCGCAGCTACTACGGCGGCGCCTGGAGTGCGGGCTCCGACTACTTCTTCTACACCGTCCACGACGACGCCTACCGACCCTTCCAGGTGTGGCGGCACGCGATGGGCACCTCGCACGAGCAGGACGTGCTGGTCCTCGAGGAGCCGGACGAGCGCTTCGAGCTCGACGTCCGGGCCGCGAGGAGCGGACTGGTCGTGATCTGGGCCGGGAGCCGGGACACCCGTGAGGTGTGGGTGATCGACGCCCGGGCACCCCTGGAGCCGGCCCGCTCGGTGGGTGGCCGGCGCCGGGGCGTGGAGTACCACGCCGAACCCGCGGTCCTGCCGGACGGCACGGAGACCTTGCTGGTCGTCACGAACGACGACGCGCCGGAGTTCCGCCTGATGCGGTGCCCCCTGCCGCGGCACGCCGATCAGGACCACCACACCTGGGAGCCGGTGCGGCCCGAGAACGCTGCCGAGCGGCTCGAGAGCGTGGACGCCTTCGCCACCCACGTCGTGCTCAGCTTCCGCTCCGAGGGGCAGCACCGGCTGCGGGTGCTGCCGATCGACGCCCTCGGCTCGGACGGCTTCACGGTCGGACCCCACTTCGCCGGCGGCACCGTCGAGCTCTCCCACAACGAGGAGCTCGAGGCCGCTGCGGTGCTCGTCGTCGACCAGTCCCACGTCCGCCCGCCCGTGTGGTCGGCGATCGACCTGGTCTCGGGCGAGCGCACCGAGCGGCACCGGCAGGAGGCACCGGGTCATGACCAGGCCCGCTACCTGAGCGAGCCGCACTCCTTCCCTGCTCCCGACGGCACTCTCGTGCCGGCGACGCTGGTCCGCCACCGGGACACGCCTCTCGACGGGACGGCCCCCGCGCTGCTCTACGCCTACGGCGCCTACGAGCACTCCTTCGAACCCGAGTGGGACCCCGCTCTGCCGTGCCTGCTCGACCGTGGGGTCGTCTTCGTGCACGCCCACGTCCGGGGCGGCGGGGAGGGTGGTCGGCGATGGTGGCTCGACGGGCACCTCGAGCACAAGCAGCACACCTTCTCCGACCTCCTCGCGGTGGCCGACGGTCTGGCCGGCCTCGTGGACGGCACCCGGCTCGGCAGCCGCGGCCTGAGCGCGGGCGGGCTTCTCCAGGGGGCGGTGCTGAGCCAGCGCCCCGACCGCTGGCGGGCCGTGGTCGCCGAGGTGCCGTTCGTCGACGTGGTCACCACGATGTTCGACGCGAGCACGCCGCTCACCGTGACGGAGTGGGACGAGTGGGGCGATCCCCGGCGACGGGAGGAGTTCGACTGGATGCTTGCCTACTCGCCCTACGACAACCTGCCCCCGGCCGGCTCCCGCCCGGACCTCCTCGTGACCGGAGCTCTGCACGACCCTCGCGTGATGGTGCACGAGCCGGCCAAGTGGGTGGCCGCGCTCCGCGACTCCGACCCGGACTGGTCGCCGCGCTGCCTGTTCCGGGTCGAGACGGGCGCGGGCGCCCACGCCGGCCCGTCCGGGCGCTTCGCGCACCTCGACTACGAGGCCGAGATCCTCGCGTGGCTGATGGACAGCCTCGGTGTCCCTACTGACGCGCGAGTCAGTAAGGACTACGGTGGCTGAGGTGATCCGGACCACGCCGTTCCATCCCCGGCTGAGCGACATGAACACCCAGGGCCTCTACACGCACTGGCAGGGGCATCTCTCCGCGCTGCGCTACACGCACTCGCCGAAGCATGAGTACTTCGCGGTCCGCAACGCCGTCGGAGTCTTCGACACCTCCCCGCTGTTCAAGTACCGGATCCAGGGCCCTGACGCCGAGCGCTTCCTGGCCGGGGTGCTGGTGCGTGACATCCGGGCCTGCCGGCCCGGCCAGGCGCAGTACACGCTCTGGTGCGACGACCGGGGCTTCGTGATGGAGGACGGCGTGGTCTTCCGACACTCGGCCACCGACTTCCTGCTGACGTCCGCCCGCCCCTCACTGGGCTGGTTCGAGGACCTCGCCGGCCGGCTGAGGGTGAGCTTCGAGGACGTCTCGGACGCCTACGGGATGCTCGCCGTGCAAGGTCCTCGGTCCAGGACGGTGCTCTCGACCCTGATGCCCGAGGCCGAGTCGCTCGCCTTCTTCGACCTCGCCCCGGCCAAGGTCGGCTCCGCGCCGGTCACGCTGTCTCGGACCGGCTACACCGGTGACCTCGGCTTCGAGATCACCGTTGAGTCCGGGCACGCCCTCGACGTGCTGGACGCCGTGCTCGACGCCGGAAGGGACCACGGGATCCGGCCGTTCGGGGAGGAGGCCCTGATGTCGCTGCGGATCGAGGCCGGCCTGCCCCTGATCGACGTCGAGTGGCACAACAGCCGGCTGGCCTTCACCGACGACGAGCGCGTCACGCCCAAGGAGCTCGGCATGGGCTGGATGCTGCGCGGGGTCCAGGACGGCGACCGTCCCTTCGTCGGCCGTGACGCGATCGTCCGGGAGCTCGACGACCGCACCTCCCGGTGGGCCACCGTGGGTGTCGTCGTGGACTGGGCCCACTGGGACAGGCTCCACCGCGAGGCCGGGCTGCTGCCCCCCAAGGACGAGAGCCCGCTGTCCTACGAGTCGATGCTCTACGACGAGCCGGCCGGCGGCTCCCAGGTCGGCTACGTCACGAGCTTCGTCTACTCCCCCGTGCTGCAACGACACATCGGCCTGGCCCGGGTGAGACCGGCGCTCGCCTCCCCTGGCTCACCGGTGCACCTCGAGCTCGCGATCTCCCACCACAACACGCGGGTCGCTGCCAGCACCGCCAGGCTCCCCCTGTTCAACCCCGCGAGGAAGACGGCCACCCCATGAGCTCCGAGTCAGCTGCGACGTACGACGCGATCGTGGTGGGCGGCGGCCACAACGGCCTGGTGAACGCCGGCTACCTCGCCAAGGCGGGACTGCGCACCCTCGTGCTGGAGCAGCGCCACCTCGTCGGCGGCGCTGCCATCACCGAGGAGATCGTCCCGGGATTCTCCTTCACCACGTTCTCCTACGCCCTGAGCCTGCTGCGACCGGAGATCATCCAGGAGCTCGACCTGGTCGAGCACGGTTTCATGCCGCTGATGATGCCGTCGTCGTTCCACCCGACCGGTGACGGCGGCTATCTCCTGCTCGGCGACGACCACGGGCAGAACCTGCAGGAGATCCGGCGCCACTCCCCCCACGACGCGGACGCCTACGACCGCTACCACCACGATCTCGACCGGGTCGTGCAGGTGGTGCAGCCACTGTTCGACAACCCCCCGCCCAACATCTTCGGTCGGGACCCCGAGGACCAGGCCGACGTCAAGTGGCTGCTCGACCATCTCGGCGGGGTGGAGCAGAAGGTGATGCACGACGTCGTACGGCTGCTCACCGGCAGTGCCTCGGACTGGCTCGAGGACTACTTCGAGCACGAGGCGGTCAAGGGCTTCCACGCCTCCTCCAGCATCATCGGCTCGAAGGTCGGACCGATGTCACCGGGCTCCGGCCTGGTGCTGCTCTTCCACAAGATGGGTGAGCACGACGGCCACCTCGGCTCGTGGGCCTTCCACAAGGGCGGCAACGGTGGCTTCACCCAGGTGCTGGCCAGGGCTGCGGAGGCAAGCGGCGCGGAGATCCGACTCGGTGCCCGCGTCAGCGACGTGCTCACCCACGAGGGGCGTGCCGTCGGCGTGGCCCTGGAGGACGGGACCGAGCTCCGGGCCCCGGTCGTGGTGTCGGCCCTCGACCCACGGCGTACGTTCCTGGACCTGGTCGACCCACGCGAGCTCCCGGCCGACCTGGTCGACAACGTGGAGCGGATGCGGTTCCGCGGGGTGTCGGCCAAGGTGAACTTCGCCCTGGACGGCCTGCCTGTCTTCCCCGCGCTACCCCCTCTGCCCCACGGAGGGGGCGCCGACCACTTCGGCGGCTTCCTGAACATCGGGCCGACCATCGAGTACGTCGAGCGGGCCTTCGACGCGGCGAAGTACGGCTGGTACAGCGAGCGGCCCTTCATCGACGCCGCGATCCAGTCGGTGGTCGACCCCGACATGGCACCGCCGGGCAAGCACGTCATGTCGTGCTTCGTGCAGTACGCGCCGTACGAGCTTCGCGGCAGCGACTGGGAGACCGAACGTGAGAGCTTCGGCGACAAGGCCCAGGCTGTCCTCGAGTCGCACTTCCCCGGCTTCGGTGACCTGGTCCTGCACCGCGAGGTCGTCACCCCGGTCGACATCGAGCGCGTCACCGGTCTCACGGAGGGCAACATCTTCGCCGGCGAGTTCCTGGCCCCGCAGATGTACTTCTTCCGCCCCGCACCCGGCTGGAGCCAGTACGCGACCCCCATCAAGGGTTACTACCAGTGCGGCTCTGGCACCCACCCCGGCGGCTGCGTCATCGGGTCGCCGGGGAAGCTGGCCAGCCAGCGGGTGCTGCGCGACCTGAGGTCGTAGCCCTCCCGCCTGTGATCGCTACTCCGTCGGTCGTTCGACCGGTGGCAACGGCTGCGGGTCGAGCGCCACCTGCTCGGCCGCCGTCTCGAAGAGCCGCGCGGCGGTCTCGTGGAGCCGCTGCTGCTGGGCGGGACCACTCACCACGGCGGAGAGGTCGGCGACCACGACCGCGGTGAGGATGTCGCGCAGCCACGGCGGACGCGGCGGGTGCACGAGATACACGCAGGCGAGGGCGAGGCCCGGCGCTGAGCTATCCGGAGTAGGGAACCTCTGTCAGCCAGCCGTCCTCGTCCTGGCGGGCGGCCGCGAGGATCGCCTGCGCCACCCGGTCGGGGGTGAAGGCCCCTTCGCGCCCCAGAGTGCCCCGCACCGTGACCGACACCGCCCTGATCCCGTCGGGACTCAGGGTCGCGTCGATGCTCTGCACCAGGTTGCGCAGGCCCGCCTTCTGCACCCCGAGGCTGGCGGCCTCGTTCCACGGCCTGTCGGCGGCCATGCTGCCCGTCGCGGTCACGCGGCCACCCGCCGACATGAACGGTCTCGCCGCCTGGAGCGCCGTGAGCAGGGCCCCGACGCCGAGCGTGACGTCCTCCGCGAGCTCTTCCGGCGTGAGCTGCAGCGGGCTCTTCTGCCGGAAGGCGCTGGGGTTGAAGTGCAGCACGTCGATGCGACCAGCGGCCTCGCCGAGCTCGGTGACCGCCGCCGCGAAGGCAGGGCCGTCGGTGATGTCCACGGCTCTCCACCGGGTCTCGACCCCGTCACCGGCGAGCGACGACCCCAGCTCCTCCAGGACCGACGCGTCGAGCCCCACCAGGAGGGCGTCGTACCCCTCGCGGACGAACGCCCGGCTGACTGACCCGCTGACCCCGGGACCCGCACCGATCACCAACACCGCTGGTCTGCTCATGCCTGAGAGCCTACGAGCATCCGCCGGATCGCGACCTCGGCCAGGAAGGCCGCACAGTCCGGCAGCACCGAGTCGTCGAAGACCGCCCGCGCCGAGTGGTTGTCCGCAGCCGCCAGAGGATCCTCGGCGCTGCACGCGCTGATCGCCACGTAGGCGCCCGGGACGCGTTCGAGCACGTAGGAGAAGTCCTCCGTGCCAGGGTCGGGATCCGGTGCCTCGACGTACCGCTCCTCACCGAAGAGGTCGACGAGCACCCCCTGGGCGAAGGCGTACTCATCGACGTCGTTGACCGTGGGCGGGTAGCCCGGCGTCCAGACGGTCTCGACCTGCAACCCGTGCGCGGAGGCGATGCCGTCCATGAGTCGGAGCACGGCCTCCTTCATCAGCACCCGGTTCGCCGGGCTGAAGGACCTCACGGTCGCCTCGAAGACCGCCTCGTCGGGAATGATGTTCTCCTTCGTGCCGGCCGCGAACTTGCCGACGGTCAGCACCACCGGGTCATTGATGTCGACCCGCCGCGTCACCAGCGTCTGGAGTGCTGTCACCATCTCGCAGGCGACGGGGATGGGGTCGCGCGTCAGGTGTGGTGCCGAACCGTGCCCCCCGTTCCCGATGACGCGGACGACGAACTCGTCGGAGGCTGCCATCAGCGGACCGGGGCGCGAGAACCAGGTGCCCAGCGGACGTCCGGACGACATCACGTGCAGGCAGTACGCCGCCGTCACCGGCCGACCGGCCGCCTCGAGCAACCCCTCGTCGATCATGGCCATCGCCCCGGCCGTGGTCTCCTCGGCGGGCTGCCACATGAGGACCACGTCGCCACGGAGCTCGTCGCGGCGCTCGTGCAGCAGCCGCGCCGCCCCGACCAGGGAGGCGACGTGCAGGTCGTGACCGCAGGCGTGCATCACGCCCTCGTGCTCGGAGGCGTAGGGCAGTCCTGTCGCCTCCAGCACGGGAAGTGCATCCATGTCCCCACGGAGGAGGACCACCGGCCCGGTGCCGTCGTGTCCCCCACCTCGCAGCACGGCGGTCACCGACGAGAGACCCCGGCCGGTGGAGACCTCGAGGTCGAGTCCCTGCAGCGCCTCGAGCACGAGGGCCTGCGTCTGTGGCAGCTGCCGGTCGAGCTCGGGCACGCGGTGCAGCGCCCGGCGCAGGTCGATCAGCTGGGAGGCGAGGGCGTGGGCGTGGGCGGCGACGGTCTCCATCCCTGCATTGTGCACACCCGACCGACGTGTCGTCCGGACGGGACGGGTGAGGAGCCGTCGGGCCGCTCAGGTGTCGAGAGCGCTCGGGTCGGCGGGGACGTCGACGGCGTACTGGCGCAGCACCGACAGCGGCACGACCTCCAGCACCGCCGCGTTCGTGGAAGCCAGCACCACGTGGGCCGCGGCCCCGTCCTGGTGCGCTCGGGCCCAGTTCGCCGCCGTCACGCACCAGCGGTCCCCCGGCACCAGCCCGGGGAAGCCGTACTGCGGCCAGGGGGTCGAGAGGTCGTTGCCGATGCCGCGCTGGTGGTCGAGGAACTCGATCGTGACGACAGCGCAGATGGTGTGGCTCCCGAGGTCCTCGGGTCCGGTGGCGCAGCAGCCGTCGCGGAAGAATCCCGTCATCGGGTCGGTGCCACACAGCTGGAGCTCGTCACCCAGGACGTTGAGTTCGGTCACGATCCCAGTGTCGCTCATCTGAGGAGGGCTCTGCGTCCTCCGGGTGCGTCTCCGGGCGTTTCTCTGGGCGTTTCTCTGGGCGTTTCTCTGGGCATGGCCAGACCCCCGCGGCCTGGGGCCACGGGGGTCTGGGTCACCTCGGCTTCTCAGCCGAGACGGTGGTGCGTGTGGGTCACTCGCCGGGAGTGGTGTTCACGGTGATCTTCGCGATACCGACGAGCAGGCCGGGCTTGACGGCGTCGGTCTTGAAGGTCTGGTTCAGCAGCGGGGCCGCGACCGGGGAGATCTCGACCTTGGTGCCCTCGAGCGTGGCCGTGCCCGAACCGGTGGACAGCGGCTTGAGGGTGCGCCCGTCCAGCTTGAACAGGTAGGCGCTGGAGACCGCGAGCTTGCCGTTGACGCTCACGTCACCGTAGACACGCGAGACGCCCGGGTCGACGTTGAGGTTCGTCAGCTCGACCTTGGTGCCACCGGCCTCGAGCGAGAGGCCCGAGCCCTCGTGCTGGATCTGGCCGATCACGTAGGGGGAGACAGCGCCGGGCTTGAAGACCGTCACGTTGCCGCCGGTGATCGGGAAGATCAGCGCGCCGTCGGTGAGCTTGGCCGTGCCCACGGTGCCGGGGGTCAGCTTCAACGCGGTCAGCGCGTCGACGAAGCCCTGGTCCAGGGTGACCTGGGTGTCGTTGCCCTGCAGGGAGTCGATCGCGGCGACGGGCTTGGGGGCCTCGGCCTTGGTCGAGGACGACGAGGCGGTGCTGGTGTCGTCGCTGCTGCCACAGGCAGCGGCGGAAAGGCTGGTGGTCGCGATCAGCGCGACGGCGGCGATCGTCTTACGGGTCTTGGAGGAGAACATGGTGCTCATCTGAAGTCACATCCTGTGGCTCGGGGAGGTAGTTGGCGTCTTGCTGGGAGTAGTTCGCCGCGACCCACCATGCGGATTGGTGTGACGGGAGAATTTCTCCGGGCCGGGCCCCTCAGACCGAGGCGGGACGACGTGCCAGCATCACGATCTGGCTGGTCTGGTCAAGCGGTGCCACGTCGACGAATCCCACGTCCTGCAAGAGAGTTCTCATCTCTTCGACGGTGATGTGACCGCCACCGGTGAGGCGTGCGCCGTGCGACCGGATGGCCGTCATCACGGTGTCGGCGGACTCTGGCGCCGCCGCGATCGGGGCGATCAGCCAGCGATCGGGGATCAGGGCCTCGAAGATGGCGCCGAGACCCGCCGTCAGGTCGGCCCTGGGGATGAAGGGCTGCGGCAGCCACGCGAGGTCGAACGTCTCGCGGTCCCGGAGGTCGGCCACGGACTGGAGGCGAAGCTCGACGCGTTCCTCCATGCCGGCCCTGATCAGCTCGTGCCGTGCGATCTCGAGCGCGGGCGCGAGCACGTCGAGCCCTACTGCGCGTACGCCGGGGAAGAGCTCGCACAGGTGCAGGGAGATGGCACCCACGCCCACGCCCACGTCCAGGAACCGGGCGCTGCCGTCGAGGAAGGCGTCGTACGAGGACGGCATCAGCGGAAGCATCCCCTCGGCCACCGCCACGGCAGCGGAGATGCTGCCACTCCCCTGGGCCCGGATGATCTCGAGGTCGTCCCCGGACCATTCGGTCGACCCGCCTTCGGCGTGACGCAGGGCACGTCGCAGCAGTGACGAGACGCCGCCCGCCAGCGCCGCCGGGTCGAAGTACCAGGGATGGATGTGCACGGGCTCGAGCCTGTCGTCCGTCGTACGCCGCAGCACCCCGGCCGAGATCAGGAGATCCGCGTCGTGGAGGTCGGCCTCGTCCTCCAGCGGCTTCCCGGCCAGGATCCGCTTCCAGCCGCCCAACGTGGCCAGCCGTCCCATGGCGGCGAGCACCATCGGATGCTCGCTCGCCTCGACCATCGGGTTCTTGTTCATGGGTTCCATCACTGCTCCGAGTCTGAGGGCCTGTTCGGCCGGCGAGTCGCCGTGGGGACCACACACCCGGAGGCGCCGCCGCTCGCGATGCCTGTTCCCAGATGTGGGGTCGAGCATGCCAGACGGGTCCTTCTTCCGGCCGGGACTCGATCAACCGCCTTCCCCTGCCGGACCGTCGACGGCCCGCGCACCCGACGCTGGCTAGGCTCACGGCACTCAGCGAGACGAGGGACCTCATGGACGACGGCGACCGACCCGTGACCCGGCCACGCCTGTTGCGCGGCGGTCGTGCCGACGAGTCGACCGACCCGCGGGTGGCCGCCGTGCTCGAGGTGCTCGGTGGGAGTTCGGTGGCCGAGGTGGCGCAGCGGTGGGCGATCGAGCCGGTCCTCCTCCACCGCTGGGTCCAGGGGTTCGTCGAGGCAGGCACCGCGCTGGTGACCAACACCCCGACGCCGGACGCCGCCAGCCAACGTGACCGCTTCCTCGTCGCCTTCGCCCACGAGCTGCGCACCCCACTGGCCGTGGCCCAGGGCTGGGTCGCCCTGATGCTGGACGGCGATGTCCCACCTGACGCCATGGACGACACGGTGCGCCGGCTCCACGAGGCACTCCACCGCCTGGCTGAGCGCACGCTCGACGTCGAGCTGCTCGGCGCTGCCTCGCTGGGCCGGCTGCGGCTCTCGCACCGGCCCGTGACCGCAGGCGAGCTCACCGCCGACCTGTCGGGCCTCGATGGCGTCGATGGTGAAGGACCGGGCGTCGAGGTCACCGTCGACCCGGACCTGTTCCGTCGGGTCCTCCGCGACCTCTGGGATGCCGGCCAGTCGCGGCCGACCCCGCGCTCGGTGCGTCTGGAAGTGGCCAGGGTGCCGCCCTGGGTGGAGTTCCGCGTCGTGAGGGACGCCGATCCGATCGACGTCGAGGTGCTGCAGGCGCTTTTTGAGCCGTTCGACCTGAACGACGACGGGACCGGCGTTACGATCGGCCTCTACCTCGCCCGTGCTCTCACCGTCGCCCACGGCGGCACCGTGGGGGTCGAGCAGGACGAGGAAGGCGCAGTGCTGTGGGTGCGGGTTCCGACTCGTCCGGCCACCAGCAACGCGTGACCCAGCATGCGATCTCGAGAAGGAGTCCCGATGACGTTCAAGCTTGCCTGTGGCGACGTGATGCCAGGTTGTGCAGCCCGCTTCGAGAACACCGACCGGGACCTGCTGCTGGGGGAGATCGCCGCTCACGCGGCCTCGGCGCACGGGATCACGGACATCACTCCGGCTGTCCTGCGGCAGGTCGAGAGCAAGATCTACATCGCCAGCTGACTCGGAGCCTCGGCGGGGTCTCCCCCGTCGGCCAGCCACCTGGCGAGCTCGCGGGGGTGTCGAAGCTCCAGCTCCTCGAGCACCATCTCCCGCAGACCCGCATAGGCGGCAAGCTCGGCCGCGGAGGGTGTGAGCTGCAGGCGACGGTGGGTCGAACGCCACGTCTGGCAGAGCTCGACACTGCTGAGACGGCCGAGGATGTCGCGGGTGGTCTCCTCGACGGAGAGCTGGAGCTCGTCCTCGGTCTCGGTCGTGGTCATACGCGCCCGCACGGACTGACCTGCCGCCCTCACCGCGGGGCTGGACAGCGAGGCCGCCAGGAGCAGCCACAGCAGCAAGGACCCGGACAGCGTGCCCACCACCGTGAGCGCCGCCAGTGAGCTGGCGCCCCACGCCACGGCGTGGCGCAGACGTGCTGCCAGGGCGGCGCGCGACTCCTCCTCCTCGGAGGTGAGGACGAGGGTGAAGATGGCAGCGCCCGCCGCACCCGCTGCTGCCGCGCCCGCCAGGGCGGCCGGCTCCACCACCACCGCCGACAGGGCCAGGCTCAGCGCGATGGCACCACCCCAGAATTGCCGCCAGCGCCTGGCGTACTGCATGTCTCGGTTCACCGCACAGTTCCCTTCCGGGTGGCTCTCGCTCACTGTGCGGTGCCCAGAAAATCGGGGGCCACGCATCCGGAAACGATGCAAGACGGGGGTGAGGAACGGGTTGATGGCGACGTCTCGCGTTCTCGAAGGGCTCTCCGGGCCCGAGCACTGTCGCAAACTGAGACTGCACGGGGCCGGAGGTTCACCAAGGATGTGGCCGTGGAGCCGTGGCCTGTCGCGGAGCCACGGCTTCACCTCACTCACACTCGCTGACCCGGGGGACGAGCATGGACCACCACCGACCTCGCCAGTCCTCGCACGCTGAGCTGCGCGTCCTCGACGAGCTTCAGGGTGTGTCCGGCGTGGGAGAGGTCCAGTCGTTCGCCGGCGGGTACAGCGTCGAGTTCCCCGAGGCCGACTTCGTCATTCGCATCTCCACCTCGGAGGCTCCGTGCGAGACGCAGTGGGAGGTCACGGTGCGAGAGCCACTACCGGGGCTCAGCACGTGGTTCGGTCAGTGGCAGCGCTCGTTCTCCGTGCACCGCACGGAGGCCGGGCCGCTCATCGCCGCCGAGATGCAGGCCGCCCACGCCCGGGTCCGGGGCATGCTCGACGACCGCGCTCGAGCCCTCAGCGACGTCTGAGGCCCGCCGCCGGCTCTCGCTCTAGCCGGTCAGTGTCAGTGCGACCAGCGTCACGTTGAGTACGCAGATCACGGCAGCCACGGCAGCGGCGACCATCGTCGTGACTCGTCTGTTCACCAGGACGCCCATCACCCGGCGCCGGCTGGTGAGCAGCACCAGCGGGATCAGGGCGAACGGGATGCCGAAGGACAGCACCACCTGGGAGATCACCAGCGCCCGAGTCGGGTCCACCCCGATCGCGATGACCAGCAGGGCCGGGGCCAGCGTCACGAGGCGGCGTACGACGAGCGGCACCCGGCGCCGGAGGAAGCCCTGCATGACGATCTGGCCGGAGAAGGTGCCGACGCCGGAGGCTGCGAACCCGGACGCCAGCAGGGCCAGGGCGAACAGGAACGCGGCGGTGGGCCCGAGCGCAGTGGCCAGACCCGCGTGCGCAGCGTCGATGGTGTCGACCGGGACGGGACCGTCGGAGAGGACCTGGGCGGCCACGACGAGCATCGAGAGGTTGATGACGCCGGCCAGGGTCATCGCGGTCACGACGTCGATGCGCTGGCTGCGCAGGAGCGCCTGGCGCTCCTGGTCCGTGGTCCGCTGGTAGCGGCTCTGCGTCAGCGCTCCGTGCAGGTAGATCACGTGTGGCATCACCGTCGCCCCGAGCATGCCCGTGGCCAGGAGCACCGTGTCGGTGCCCTCGAATCGCGGCGTCAGACCACCGACGGCCGCGCCGGCGTCGACGCCGCCGGCCACGAGGCTGTAGAGGAACCCCACGAGCACCACCAGCAGCATCCCGGTGATGGCCACCTCGAACGGACGGGCACCCCGGCTCTGTATCCCGAGGAGGGCGAACGCCACCACCGCGGTGATGACACCACCGGCCAGCAGAGGCAGGCCGAACAACAGCTGGAGCGCGATGGCCCCACCGAGAACCTCGGCCAGGTCCGTCGCGATGGCGACCAGCTCGGCCTGCGCCCACAGCCCTCGGGTGACCGGCCGCGAGAAGTTGTCACGACAGAGCTCGGGCAGGTTCTTGCCGGTGGCGATGCCGGCCTTGGCAGAGAGGTACTGGATCAGCATGGCCATCAGGTTGCTGGCGACGACCACCCACACCAGGAGGTAGCCGAAGCGCGACCCGGCCGTGATGTTGGTGGCGAAGTTGCCCGGGTCGATGTAGGCGATGGCCGCCACGAACGCAGGGCCGAGCAGGGGCAGCGGCCCACGGACGAAGGCGACGCTGACGAACTTCGCCCTGCGTTGGAACACCGCCCGACCTTGCCGGCTACGCGCTCGCCGAGGCGAGCTCGACCATCTCGAGCTTCTCCAGGTCTGCCTTCGTCGCCGCCTTGAGCTCCTCGAAGACCACGAGCTGTTGGGCCTCGATGCGCTTGTTGACCAGCTCGCTCAGGGCATAGGTGATGGCCCCTGTCTGCCGGACCGTCAGCTCGTCGACGAGTGGCTGCCGGACCGAGGTGATGGCCACCCCGCTCGCCGCACCCTCGGCATCCTGGGTCACCGCGATGGTGAACCTCTCGCGCGGGCTGGCGACCGGGTCGGCGTGCTGGCCGCGCAGCTGCAGGAGCACCTGGTGCCACGTGAGGACCTCCGTCTCCGGCTGCGCGGTCGTCAGGTCCTCCTCGGTCAGGGTCGCTCCCGGGCGGCGTTCGGCGAACGCCCGCGCGTAGGAGAGCAGGGCCATCGTCCAGACGCCCTCGACCACCACCTCGTCGGGACGAGGACGACCGGCGACCTCCGGAACCAGCCGTTCGCAGCACCGCAGGACGGTCTGCAGCTCCTCGAAGGTCTCGACCAGGTCACCGAGCAGGGAGGCGCTCTCGCCCTCCAAACGTCGTACCACGGCCGGCGCCTCGGGGGCCGACGGCTCCGGGCCCGGCGCCTCGGGGGGCGGGCCTCCTGACGCTGCCGACTCGGCCGGCGCGGCGCGTTGCTCCGGTGGCATCCCGTTGCCGTTGGTTGACATCGCTCAGCTCACCCGACCGACGGGCCGAGGCCCAGCGACTGCGGGGTGCTGGCGTCGGGTGAGGGTTGGTGCAGCCCCTCGTCGAGCTCTCCGAACTCGGTCATCAGCGCCCGGCTGCCGCCCCACGGTGTCTGCTCCTCGGCGATGAGGGTGTTGGTCGTCAGCAGGAGTCCGGCCACCGAGGCGCCGTTCTGCAGGGCCGAGCGACACACGCGCAGCGGGTCGATGATGCCGAGATCGATCATGTTGCCGTAGCGCCCCGCCAGGGCGTCGAACCCCTCGTCGACACCGAGCTTGGCCACCTCGGCCACCACCTCGTGCCCGGGGTACCCCGCGTTGGTGGCGATCAGGAACGTCGGCTCGGTGAGCGCGCGGCGGACGATCTCCACACCGGTGGCGTAGTCGTCGGAGACGTTGAGCTCGTCGAGCACCGGCGCCGCGTGCATCAGCGCCACGCCACCGCCGGCGACGATGCCCTCAGCCATGGCGGCCCGGGTCGCCGAGAGTGCGTCCTCGACCCGGTGCTGCAGCTCGGCCAGCTCGGCGTTCGTCGGGGCGCCGACCTTGATCACGGCCACCTTGCCGGACAGCGAGCCGATCCGCTCGCTGAGCACCTCTCCGTCGATGCCGAACGTCGCGCGCTCCAGCTCGGCCCGCAGCTGCGCCACCCGGAACTCGACCTTCTCGGCGTCACCGGAGCCGTCGATGATCGTCGTGCGTTCGGCCGTGACCCGGACCTGTCGGGCACGACCGAGCTGCTCGACCTTCATGTTCTCGAGGCTGAACCCGGAGTGCTTGCTGTAGACCTCGCCACCGGTGATCGTGGCGATGTCCTCCAGCTTGCGGAGGCGCCGGTCACCGAACCCGGGAGCCTTGGTGGCGACGCAGCGGAAGATCCCGTTGACGTGGTTGTGCACCAGCATCTGCAGGGCCGATCCCTCGATCGTCTCGGCGATGATCATCAGGGGGCGGGGGTCGCGCATGACCTTGTCGAGCAGGGGCATCAGCTGCTGGACCTTGGTGATCTTCTCACTGCACAACAGGATGTAGGGATCGTCGAGGATCGCCTCGAGGCTGGCTGGGTGAGTCACCAGGTAGGGCGAGATGTACCCGTTGTCGTACTCGAAACCCTCGACGAAGTCGACGCTCATCCCGTGCACGGCGGACTCCTCCACCGTCACGATGCCGGTGTCGCCGACCGTGTGCAGCGCCTGTGCCAGCACGTTGCCGACCGTCTCGTCGTTGTTCGCGGAGATCGACGCCACGCGTGCGTAGTCGGCCATGGTGACGACCGGGTGCGCCACCTTGCGCAGGTGGTCCACCAGCTTCCCGACCGCCAGGTCGACGCCTCGTTTGACCAGCACGGGGTTGCCGCCCTGCCCGATGGCCGCCATCCCCTCGCGGATGATGGCCTGCGCGATCACGGTCGCGGTCGTCGTACCGTCACCGACGATGTCGTTGGTCTTGATCGCTGCTTCCTTGACCAGCTGGGCGCCCATGTTCTCGAACTGGTCGCTCAGGTAGATCTCGCGGGCGATCGTGACGCCGTCGTTGGTGACCACCGGTGAGCCGGTGATCTTCTCCAGGATGACGTTGCGCCCCTTGGGTCCGAGCGTCGACTTCACCGCCTCGGCCAGCTGGTCGACGCCGGACAGCAACAAGCGCCGGGCCTCCTCACCGAATCGCAGGTCCTTGGCCATGGTGTTCCTCCTTGATGACGGGTGTTCGCGGATGTCAGGGGGGTTGGCGGTCCTGCGGCTACGGCACGAGAATCGCTCGTCCGCGGACCAGGCCGGCGTCGAGATCGCTGAGTGCCTGCTGTGCGGCGTCCAGCGGATAGGTCTTGGTGTGCAGGGTGACCTTGCCGGCCTGGGCGAGGACCATCAGCTCGGCGAGCTCGTTGTAGGTGCCGACGATGTTGCCGACGATGTTGCGCTCGGTGGAGATCACGTCGAGGGTCGGTACGACGAGGGTGCCGCCGTAACCGATGACGTAGTAGGAGCCGCCCGGACGCGTCATCGCGAAGCCCTCGTTCTCGGCCCCCTCCTCCGCCACGAAGTCGAAGACGACGTCGGCCCCCTCACCGTTGGTGAGGTCCTTCACGGCGTCGACCTGCTTGCCGTCGGCCACCACGGTCTGGGTGGCACCGAGCTGGCTCGCGAGCTCGAGGGCGGCGGCGTTGCGGTCGACCACCACGATGTTCGCCGCGGTGAGCGCCGCGAGGCACTGGATGCCGATGTGGCCGAGCCCGCCGGCGCCGATGACGACGGCGGTCGTGCCCGGGTAGAGGAGCGGAAGCGCCTTGCGCACCGCGTGGTAGGCCGTGATGCCGGCATCCGCCAGCGCCGCGACGTCCTTCGGCTGGGTCGAGGGATCGAGCTTCACGCAGGCGCGCGCCGACGTCAGGAGGTACTCCGCCATGCCGCCGGCGGTGCCGTCCAGACCCGGGAAGACGCTCTCGGTGCAGTGCATGTCCTGGCCGGCCCGGCAGGCACGGCACAGTCCGCAGGTCGGGGTGGGGTGCAGGATCACGGTGTCCCCCACCGCCACGTTCGTGACGGCGGAGCCGATCTCGTGCACCCAGCCGGCGTTCTCGTGGCCGATCGTGTAGGGCAGCGACGGGTTCATCGCCTCGTCCCACTGGCCCAGGATGATGTGCAGGTCGGTCCGGCAGACGCCGGCTCCCCCGATCTTCACCACCACGTCGAACGGCCCGTTGACCGTGGGCTCGGGAACCTCGTCGATCGTGGGCTTCTCGTTGTACGCGTGCAACCGAACGGCCTTCATCTGATCTCCTCCAGCTGTCCCTCGCCGCGGGTGCTGTAGCGGTGGGACAGCATGCCGCGGCACACGCTGCCGTTCGCCTCGGTGTTGACCCGGGTGAGCCGGGCCTTTCGCAGGTGCAGCGGCAGCGCCTGGACGCCGATCGCCTCCCCCGTCGTCGCATCCACCAGCAGCGGCGAGGAGTCGCTCGCGGGCAGGCCCAGCTCGGCGCGACGAGCGCGCAGCCTCGTCAGGTCGTCCGACGGTGGGACCTCGGACAGGCTCATCAGGGCGAGCTCGTCCACGGTGCGTCCCTCGCTGAGGAGCGGTCGACAGACGCGGTCCGTCCCGGCCAGCACGGCTTTGCGCACGAAGTCGGTGCGCAGCTCATCGAGCTCCCCGGCGGCCAGGCTGCCGAAGGACTCGGCGAACCCGGACCGGGCGGCGATACCGCTGTTGATGGCCTCGGAGGCGAAGTGGTCGTCGAGGACCACCTCGGTCCGGGTGACACCCTCGACACCGCTCACCGCGTCGTACGCGTCCGCCACCATCAGGAAGGCGAAGTTGGGCGCGCAGAAGAACGTGGGCAGGCGCAGGTGGACCTGCACCTCGCCCTCGTCGGACACGGTGCACGACGAGACGAAGCCGAGCTCGGTGATCGGCTCGTCCAGCTCCGGGTCGCGCACCGCGTCCAACGCGGTCAGCAGCTGTGCCTGCTGTGTCACGGGTCGTGTCACACGCCGGCCCCGTGCTCCACCAGCTGGGCGTCGTCCTGTGCGGCCGGCGTGCCCTCGCCCTTGAGCTGGAGCTCGGCCGGCACCTCGATCCCGTAGAGCTTGGCCGCGTTCAGGCCGAGGATCTTCTTCTTGCTGTCGACGTTGATCCGTGGGTAGTCGGAGTACGCCTCGTCCTCGGGGTAGTCCCAGTCGACGAAGCCCTCGATCTGCCACTTCGGTTCCCAGATGTTGTAGTCGCTGCCGAAGGTCATCTTGTCCTCGCCGACCCAGAACAGCAGCTCACCCATGACCTTGGCGAAGAACTTCGGCCGGGCGTGCATCAGGCCACCGATGACCACGGAGAGACCCGCGTAGACGTTGGGCTCCTGCGTCGCCATGAAGCAGAAGTCCTCGATCCGGGGCAGGCCCACGTGCTCCACGATGAAGTTCAGCTCGGGGAAGTCCGTGGCTGCATGGTCGACGTCGGCGACGTCGAACGCATCCTTGTCCAGCGGCCAGATCGTCGGCCCCTTGTGGACGTGCACGTTCTTGATCCCGAGCTCCTGGGCCTTCGCCAGGAAGGTGTACGCCTCGGGGTCACTCAGCTTGTAGCCGCGCGAGCCGTTGTTCCACTCGGCGGTGTAGAGCTTGATGCCCTTCGAGCCCCAGCGTGCGACGTTGTCCTCGAACTCCTTCATCCCGGCGTCGCCGTCGCGCGGGTCGAAGCGGGTGTTCACGATGAACTTGCCCGGGTGCTTCTCGGCCAGGGCACCGTTGCGCTCAGTGGTGTTGAAGCCGTCGGTGTACCACTCCTTGAGGTAGGTCGGCTGGAAGATCGCCATGTCGACGTACCCGTCCTCGAACACGTCCTTCATCAGGTCGTCCTCGGAGACCTTCTTGAAGTGCTCAGCCGTCTGGTGCGTCTCGGCCGGCCCCAGACCCTGGTAGGCCTGGAAGCAGTCGATCCACCCTTCGGCGTAGTTCTCAGCGCCCTTCACCCAGTTCTCGGGACTGGCGTCCCAGTAGTGCATGTGGCTGTCGAGGATGAAGTACTTCTCTCCGTCTTTCTCGTACATGTGCCCTCCTTCAACGGGTCTGGGTGAATGAGCGGGTCCGGGTCACTTCTTCTCGAAGGTCGGCAGGTCGAAGCCGATGTACTCCGCGGCGTCCTCGGGGTTGGCGAACATGATCGTCCGGTCGTCCTCGTGGATCATGCGGCCGTAGTGGGTCGACATGTTCTCCTCGAACTGCGCGGCGTCGTAGAAGCCCTCCTCCTCGCCGAGGGCCTCGGAGATCTCGTCGTAGTCGAAGTCCATCCGGTTGATGCCGTCCACCCGGATCATCGAGGGCAGCGGCGTGATGGTGACTCCCTCCTTGGTGCTCATCACCTCGGCCACCACGGCGCCGACCTGGTTGTTCATCAAGGTCACCCCGCACCTGTTCGAGGCGGTGTTGTCCGCCTTGAACGAGCTCTCGGTCGTGGCGTACGACGTCTTCGTCGACTGGTATCCGGTCACTGGGTCAGCTCCTTCGGTTCGTTGAGGCTCAGGTCGGCGAGGATGCCGCCGAACCTGCTCTTGGCGCGGTCCAGCCCGTCCTCGAAGCGGGGGGGCTTCGCGTCGGGCTGCGACCACAGCGGCTGCAGCTTCCGGGCGGCCGTCAGGCACTTGGGCACCCAGTTGGCGAGCCAACCGTCGATGATGTCCTTGTTGTAGTCGGCGAACTCCTTGTCGTTCGTGAGGAGCTCGAACATGGCCTTGGTGTAGCGCAGGTCGCGGGAGGCGTAGTCCCACTCACCAGCCCCCACGACCGTGGGCGTCACGAAGTCACCGTTGCCCGGGGAGGCCTGCTGCACCAGCTGGCTGCGGAACAGCTCTCCGATCAACGGCTCGAAGACGATGTTGGCGGCGAAGATCGCCTCGGCCCAGTCGTCGATGCCGGTGAGCTCCTCGGAGACCTGGCGTACGCCCTGCCAGGCAGGGTCGTTGTTCCACGTGTCCACGTGCGCAGCCCCGTCGAACGACTCGATCTCCTCGCTCAGCGTGAGGTTGTACAGCGCCAGGTCCTGGGCGAACCGGATCCGGTGCATGCTGTTCACGGCGATGGCGTTGTTGTGCATGTTGGTGGGAGCGCGGCGCTGGGCGTTCGCGAACAGGTAGAGCCCGAGACCGTGCTCGACGTGCATCCACGCGCCGACGTTCCGCTCCACGAAGGTGATCCAGTTGGGGTTCCACTGCGCGAAGGCCTTCGTCTCGCGTGCGGTCTCGACGTTCTGGTTGATCTGCCGCTCCACGTTGGAGTTGTTGCGGTAGAAGGTGAGCTCCCACTCCTCGTTCGGGTCGCGGAACTCGTGCCACCCGTGGGCCGGCCACTCGTAGCCCTTGCCACCGGAGCCCGGGTAGCGCTCGGGGTCGCCGCGGTCCACGCCCCACGCCTTCAGGACCGTCCAGTCGAGGGGGTATCCACCCCGTCCGTCGGAGAACCCGTAGAGCCACCCCTGGGCCAGGTAGTGCCTGGGGTCGGGCTGCACCTCGACGGTGACGTCCTCGTAGTGCGACTGCTTCCGCTTCTGCGGCGTGTAGTAGTTGTAGTGCCGCAGGGTGGAGTCCGGGAAGACCTTGGCGCCGGCCTCGGCGTCGGTGAACTCCGGCCTCGGTGAGCTGCGTTCGGCGGTGGTGGTCATGGTCGATCGGCCTCGCTTTCTGAGTTATTCGGGTGAGCCGGTGGTCGTGAACTTGTCGTAGTAGATGTTCTTCTCGGGGGCCCCGAGGCCTCCGAGCACATCCATCGCCGCCTCGACCATCGGCGGCGGACCGCAGACGTAGGAGTCGGTCTCCGAGAGGTCGGTCTCGAACTTCTTGACGATGTCGGTGATCAGACCGACCTCGCCGTCCCACGGTTCGTCGGCGTCGGCCTCGGACAGCGCCGGGATGTAGGTGAAGTTCGGCAGCTGCTCGGAAAGGGCGTAGAGCTCCTTCTCGAAGCAGAGGTCCTTCTGGGTGCGGGCGCCGTAGTAGAAGGTCGCCTTGCGGGTGCTGCCCTTGTCGGCCAGTGAGCGCAGCACCGAGAGGATGGGAGCCATTCCTGCCCCACCGCCGACGAAGACCATGTCGGAGTCCCGGCCGTCGCGCAGGGTGAAGACGCCGAACGGGCCGACCACATCGAGCTGGTCACCCACTACGAGCTCGGCGTCGAGGAAGCTGGAGAACTGTCCGTCGGGGTAGCACCGGATCACGAACTCGAGCTGTCCGCTCTCCTTGGACGAGGTGTTCGCCATCGAGAACGACCTGGTCGTCTCCGTCCCCGGGATGGCGATGTCGACGTACTGCCCTGGCCAGAACGGGATCTCCGTGGGTTCGACCAGCTTGAGGACCAGGTGTCGCATGTCGTGGGTGACGTGCTCCTTCGAGACGACCTCTGCCTTGGCCCTCTGGATCGGGTGACCCGAACGCAGCATCTCCTCGTCGTAGTTGAGGAGCTCGATGGTGACGTCCTCATAGACGTGCGCCCGACAGAGCAGGGTGAAGCCCTCGTCCAGCTCGAAGTCGGGAAGGGCGAAGGTCGAGTACTTGTCGAGCTCGATGTCGTCCCCTTCCAGGACGAAGGACTTGCACGCGGCGCACTGACCCTCCTTGCAGCCGTGCATGAGCGTGATGCCCTGCTCGGCGGCGGCCATCAGCACCGTCTGCTCCTCGTCGACCTCGATCTCGACGCCTACCGGCTCGAATCGCACGACATGCTTCTCGCCCATGAATCCCTTTCCTGGTGGGCTGTGAGACCCGGCGAGGAGGCCGGCCCGGGGGCCGGCGCTCCTCGCCGTCCTGGCTCCTCGTGCGGTCAGGCGTCCACTGGCGCGGGACGACCTGCCGGCCCTCCCTTGATGTAGTTCGCGTGGAAGGCCTGCTGCTCGTCGGGAGTCATCTCGTTGAGCAGCACGTTCGGACTCAGCAGCGGGGGCATCCGGCGCAGGTGGTCCAGGTTCCACATCTTCTTGGGGTTCAGGTCCAGGTGCGGCTGCGCCACGAGCGTGTGCCCGTCGTCGCGGACGTACCCCATGTCGGAGACCACGTCGGCCCAGTTCCAGCCGTGGTAGAGGGTCTCCCACTCGCGCTTGCCGATCAGCTGACCCATGTTGGGGGTCTCGCGCCCCTGGTAGGTCGGCCGGAAGGCCTCGGTGTCGGTCCAGCGGCAGGCCTCGTGGCAGTAGGTCCTCATCTGCCCGTCGACCTCGGCCATCACCATGTCCTCACGGACGAGGCACGGCACCATGCACGTCCAGCAGCGGTGCGGGTACTGGTAGTTGACGTCCTCGGCCACGATCGGGTGGTGCCCGTTCGGGGTCGAGAGGCGGTTGTAGTTCTCCCACCAGGCGCCGTACTTGTCGTACCAGCCCGGGTACTTGTACTCGAACCACTCGAAGTCCTTGTCCGTCATCGGGTCCATCCGCCAGTAGTTGGCGACCCACCCGGTGCAGAAGAACTGGGCGACCTCGTGCACGTAGCCCTTGTTCCAGATCTGGTTCCAGGACTCCTCGATGAGGTCGTGCGGGATGACCAGCCCGTACTTCTCCAGGGGGACGAGGTAGCTGCGGTAGTAGTCGTCGTAGATCCACCGACGCCACATCTCCGCGTAGCTCTCGCGATCCTTGCGGCGGTCCTTCGTGCCGTACTCGATGAAGGTGCCGATCGCCGCGTCGACGACGCGGTGGTTGTTCCACCAGGCGTAGCGCAGGTCGCGCTCGAGGAGCTGGTGGTTGCCCTCGTCGGCGAGTGCCATCAGCAGGGTGGCGTACCCGTTGCTGATGTGCCGTGACTCGTCGGACTGCACCGAGTGGAACACCGTCGGCAACAGGTAGTCACCGTTGGCGGCCGCCTCGGCCGGCATGGCCACGAACAGGGTGTTGGTGAAGGCGGTCTCGGCCACGATCGTCAGGTAGATGCTCGCTGCTGTGATGGCGTCACCGGTGATGAAGCCCTCAGCGAACTGCCGGCCGATGGTGCCGCAGTAGTCGTTCTGGAAGTTCCGGAGGCTGCTGTTGAAGCCCGCCGGGTCGATGTAGTTGTTCATGTAGAGGCGCTTGAGGTTCTGCTGGATCGTCGAGTGCCTGACCTCGTCGATCATCTGGATGGCCTGCCCGTTGTGCAGCTCGGGGTTGGGCACCGTGCGGAACAGGAGTGGCATCGCACGCGCCGCGGAGATCTCCGGCAGCGGGATGATGCTGAGGAACAGCTTCTGCCACTCCAGCCAGCGTTCCTGGACCTGGCGGAACATGTTGCCGCGGATGGCTCCGTCGGCCGCGCCGTAGACGCGGTGGTCCTTCTCCTCCTGCATGGGGAAGTACGACCGGAGTACCTGCTTGAGCGGGTCCTTCTTCTTTGCCTTCTGGAACGTGTAGTCGGTCCCGTACTGGGAAACCGGCTCGTGGTAGAGAGGCTCCCAGGCCAGCTCTTGGATCTTCTCATGAGCCTTGGCCACGCTTTGGCGAGTCATCACTACTCCTTCCTGTCGTCTGAGTGGGGGTTGCGCTTGTATTGAAGGCCGGTCAACCAGCGGCACCAGGTCTCACATTGAGACGAGGGCGGACCCGGTGCGCGGTCGTCTCAGTCGCTCTCGAACATCGCCTCTCGGATCTGCTCGAGGTGGGCCCGGACGTCCCGCATGACCTCGCGGTTGCCCTCCGGTGCCGGCTCGATGCCGAGCGCGGCGAGCAGCGCCCGGGCCGGTGGCCCGGGGTCACCGCTCTCGCCGAGCACCGGGTGCAGACCCTGGTCGGAGAGATGGCCGAAGACGAGGTTCACCACCGTCCAGGGGTTGTAGCTCTCGGCCTCACCGTCGTTCGCCGCGCTCATCTCGCACCTCCGCAGATCCGACCGGAACGGGTTCCTGGGTCGGGCTGACGGCGACGCTACGCGCGCCGGAACGGGGCGCTGTCTCAATCTGAGACACCCCGATGACGGGATGGGAGACACACTCGACTAGTCAGCGGAACCCGCATATCGTGGATGTCGGCCCCGGGACCCTGGCTAATTCGCCGCGACCGACCATGGGGTGTGGTCGGAGAGGCGCGCTACAAGACTCAGGGGGTTGTCCTCGCCGATGTCACCAGTCTCACCGAAACCAGTGGCTCCTGCCCAGAAGGTGGTCGCAGCCAATCGGGTGCGGTTCCTGACCGAGGAGACCCCGGCGCCACGAACGGTCCGAGACACCATTCTCGCGTCGTGGCGCCGTTCCCTGTCCATGCACGTGGCGGCAGACAAGGTGGAGATGCGCTTCGCACCTGACATCCACCTCGACAGCCGGCTCACCAGAAGCGCACAGCCGGTGCTGCGCAGCCTGGGCGAGCAGCTGCAGGGGCAGTCGGTGAGCGTCATCCTCACCGACCAGACCGGGGTCGTCCTCAGCCGACTGACCGGTGACGGCGAGCTCGAGCGGCACCTCGACAAGGTCCTCCTCGCCCCCGGCTTCAGCTATGCGGAGGAGTTCGTGGGCACCAACGGGATCGGTACGGCCCTCGAGGTGGGCGGTCCCACCCACGTCTTCGGCCACGAGCACTACGCCGAGAACCTCGAGGACCTCGCCTGTGCCGGCGTACCGATCCACCACCCGGTCACGGGTCGCCTGGTGGGCGCGGTCGATCTCACCTGCTGGCGCAAGGACGCCGGGTCGCTGCTGCTGACGTTGGCCAAGACCACCGCCTCGCAGATCCGTCAGGCGCTGCTGGCCGACGCCAGCGCCTCCCAGCTCGAGCTCTTCCAGGAGTACCTCCGCGCCTGCAACCGCCGCACCGGCATCGTGTTCGCCCTGAACAGCGACGTGGTCATGCTGAACGACCACGCGCGCGCCTCGCTCGCACCCGCTGACCAGTCGACGCTCCTGGCGCAGGCCTCCGAGGCGATGGCGACGGCACGGCGCGGCACGGTCGTGGTCGACCTGCCGACAGGGATGACTGCACGGATGTACTGCCGACGTGTCGGCAGTGGTGATCCCCCCTACGGTGTCGTCGCGCACGTGGTGCTCGACGAGCGCACCAAGGCGGTCGCAGGCACGCGCGAGCTTCCCCAGTCGGTGCCGCTACCGAGCCTGGTCGGTTCCGGGCCCCCGTGGCTGCACGCCTGCCACGAGGTGGAGCGGGTCTTCAGGTCGGGCGAGTGGCTCGCCGTGGAAGGTGAGCCGGGGGTGGGCAAGCTCGCCGTGCTCCGCGCGGTGCAGCTGCGGCGTCAGCCCGTCGGTCGCTTCGAGCTGCTGGACGCTCGTACGGCGGCCGCCGACACCGACTGGGTGCAGACCGTACGCCGGACGCTGGCCGGGGAGGTCCAGACCGTCGTGCTCAGGCACGTCGACGCGCTCACCGCCCCCCAGCTCCGCAGCCTCGCCTCCGCTCTGCAGCAGGCGCGCACGGGCAGCGCCACACCCCCCTGGGTCGCGGTGACCCTGGGCGGCGAGAAGAACCACCAGGCGCTCCAGCCCTTGCTGCAGCTGTTCCCGAGCACGGTGCAGCTCCCGCCGCTGCGCCTGCACCTCGAGGACCTGCCCCAGCTCGTCACCGTCTTCTTGTCGCGCCACGGTCAGGGGGGGAACCTCACGTGCTCCCCCGACGCCATGCGCCTGCTCATGAGGATGTCCTGGCCCGGAAACGCCGAGCAGCTGCACGAGATGCTCCGCGCGGTGGTCCGGCACCGGCGGACTGGGTGTATCGGGCCGGAGGACCTGCCGCCCGAGGTCCACGCAGTCAGTCGTCGGGTGCTGAGCCCGCTGGAGGCGCTCGAACGCGACGCGATCGTCAAGTGTCTGACCGAGGCAGGCGGCAACAAGGTCCAGGCCGCGCGGTCGCTGGGCATGTCCAGGGCCACGATCTATCGCAAGATCCACGACTACGGCATCGTGCCGCCGTCCTCCTGACCGGCGTCTCACATTGAGACCTGGAGCGTGCAGGAGGCTGGCTAGCGTCTGGGCACGAGGTCGATCGATGACCTCTCCCCGATGAGGCAAGGAGTGCCGGATGCAGTCCTCAGCCCCTCTCGCGTGGCCCCTCCTCCAGCTCGGTGTCCTGATGGGCATCGTGCTGATCGGCAACGCCGTCGCGGTGCGCCACTTGCCACTCGAGAGCGTCCCGGGGTGCCTGCAAGGACGCATCGAGCTGTCCAACCGGCTGCGCCCCTGGTTGAGCATCCTGGCCCTGGCCATCACCGCCGCCGGGCTCGTGCTGCACCTGGTCTGACGGCACGGCAGGGCCTCGGTCCTCGGCGGTCGAGGAAGACCCGCCGCGCCCGTGCTGAGCCCGGGCAGTCCGGGCAGTCCGGGGCCGTGGGCATCGATCCCGACACGGGCCAGGTGCCGGAGGGCATCGAGGCGCAGACAGAACTCGCCCTGCGGAACCTCTCCGCGATCCTGGAGGCCGCTGGCGCCTCCATGGCCGACGTGGTGAAGACCACCACCTTCTACGCCGATGTCGACGACTTCCCCACGTTGAACGAGGTGTACGCGCGCTTCATGCCCGACCCACCACCGGCGAGGTCGGCGCCGGCGAACGTCGACCTGCCGCGCGGTCTCCTCGTCTCCATCGAAGCCATCGCACTGGCTCCAGGCTGAGACGGGTGACGGCTCCGGGACCCGTCGACATCCTCACCAGACTCGGCCAGGCCTCCTGCCCAGGCGTTGCCCGAACCGACAGGGCCGGTCGCGTACGGCGGCGGGGTGCAGATGGCGACACCCGCCTGCGGCACAGGTCACACGTCGAGCGAGGAGTCGGACGCCCCGGAACGGGGCATTGGAGGTCATGACCAGTCGCGCGGCCACGGCCGAGAAGCGCAAGGAGCGCGTCGACGCCTCCGCCAAGAAGCAGAGGCGCACGCAGAGATGAGCCGCCAGCGGTGGCCGACCCGGGCCCTGATGACCAGCGGCCTCCTCTCCCGCGCTCGTGAGCGGCCTGAGGTGGGCCTGCTGGCCAGACCGGCCACACCCCCGTCGCCGCGGACCGCGCTGACGGAGCTGACCTCCGGTCTGGCGGCCACCAGGCTGGTGGCCGCCACACCGCGTCTGCTGAGGGCCCCGCGCGGGGACGGACACGTGGTCGTCGACATCCCGGGGTGGAGGGCACCAGAGCTCTCCGGGGCACCGATGCGGGCCTACCTGCGTGCGCTGGGGTACGACGCCCGCGGGTGGGGCCTGGGGACCAACACCGGGGATCCGCGACGTGACGTCGAACGGCTCGCTCGCATCGTGCTGCGCCTGACCGACGAGGCCGGGGCTCCGGTCTCCCTGGTGGGTTGGAGCCTGGGCGGGGTGATCGCACGCGAGGTGGCACGCCGCGAGCCGGACGCGGTGCGTCGCGTGATCACCTACGGGACCCCGGTGGTCGGTGGTGCCCGTTTCACCGCGGTGGCCCGCGCCTACGGCCCCGGCGACAGCGAGGCCGCGGATGTGCTGGCCCGTCGCCTCGACACCGAGTCGCCCATCCGCGTGCCGTTGACCGCCATCTTCACCCGCCGCGACGGCATCGTGTCCTGGCCGGCATGCATCGACCGCTCCTCGCCGTTCGTCGAGCACGTGGAGGTCTCCTCCACACACATCGGCATGGGGCTCGACCCGGACGTGTGGGCGATCGTGGCCGACCGTCTGGCCCGCTAGCAGACCAGTCTCGACGTACCCAGCGCTCCATCGCCCAGAGGTCGGTCGTGCGCCACCACCATCGCCCTCGCCCTGACTGTCAGGCGTGCTCGTCCGTGACCTGCTGCGAGGGCTGCACCGACCAGGGCGGCGGCTTGTCGTGGCCCGACTCCTCGTCCTGCTCCGCGTCGGCCGCGGTTGCCTGGATGTTGCCCGACGCGTGGTGGACCGGCGAGTAGACGGCATAGAGACTCATGGGCTCCTCGCCGATGTTGGTGACGTTGTGCCAGGTGCCGGCGGGCACCATGATCGCCCACCCGTCCTCCACCTCCTGCACGAAGTCGAGCTGGTCCTTGGTGGGGCCCATCTGGACGCGGCCCCGGCCCGCGTCGAGGCGCAGGAACTGGTCGGTCTCGGGATGTGCCTCGAGACCGATGTCCTCGCCGACGGGGATGGTCATCAGGGTCAGCTGGAGGTAGTTCCCGGACCAGGCGACCACGCGATAGTTCCTGTTCCCGCGGGTCTCGCTCTCGAGGTCGAAGCTCTGAGGTTGTGGCCCGATGTCCTTGATCGTCACGTGGCTCTCCTGGTCGACGATGGCAACACGAAGCCAGCTCATCCCCATCGAGGAACCTCCGGCCTGCCCCACACTCTTCCAGACCCAGCGATCCCGACCGGTCCTCGTACGCCCCGGGCCGTGACGGGCACAGATCAGCGGACGAGCGCGCTCAGGTAGTAGCAGTCGACCTCCGGCGTCCCGCCGTACCCGTCGGGGAGGTAGGGAGCCGGCCCCGTGAGGTCCGACGGCGTCCACACGCCCTCGTTCTCCAGTCCTTCGACCACGGCCTGGCACCTGCGGGCGTGCCACAGGTCCTCGCGCTGCGTCACGACCACGAGTCCTCCCGGGCGGACGACTCTCGCGAACTCTCGCCACACCGCCTCGACGTCCGGGAGGTAGGTCATCACCCCCACACAGACCAGCGCATCGACGCTGTCGTCGTCGCAGGGAAGTCGCTGCTGGAGGTCCGCGGGCTCGACCGAGTCGTACGCTCCGCACTGCCGAGCGATCTCGAGGGAGGCGTGCGAGATGTCGAGGCCCCGGATCCGCCCCACGAAACCTCGGGAACGAAGGGCTCGACCGACGAGGCCCGTGCCGCACCCGACGTCGAGCGCCGAGCCCGCCACAGGATGGCT
Source organism: uncultured Actinomycetota bacterium (assembly GCA_963843775.1). Lineage (GTDB taxonomy): Bacteria > Actinomycetota > Actinomycetes > Propionibacteriales > Nocardioidaceae > Marmoricola. The sequence goes on along the minus strand of CAWJLT010000012.1, from coordinate 1,076,032 downwards.
GGAGATGACGGTCTCCGCCACCACCACGGGAGCCTGGTAGGACCACGAGGCCAGGTCGTCGTCATAGCCCTTCGCCCACTCGTCGTACCGGTCGGCGACCTCCCGGGCATCGTTCGTGCCCTGGTGCAACCAATCGCCGATCGGGACATCGCCGGGAGCCATCGCTCCAGCGTCTCACGCACCAGCATCCTTGTCCGGGCCGAACCCGCACCGAACTTCGAGCGCTCCAGCTCTCCAGCGCTGCGCAACGAGACTGGTTCCTCACCCATCTCTGACGTCGACGGGCCCCGCGTCCCCAGGGATTAGCATCCCACCGTGGGGGATTCGCATTTCGACTTCGTCGGCGTCGTCGTGGCCGACCGCGGTCTGGTGGTGACGAGTGCGGGTGAACACGTGTGCCGGCGGCCTTCGTCCGGTGGGTGTGTCCGGCTCTGCGGGTCGGAGGTTCTGCGACAGGGTCGGCCGTCCCGCTGGTCGAGGTGCGTCGGTCCGGTCCCCAGTCCGATCTCGGCCGACTGATGGAGGGGTTCGGGCGGCTCACCGGTCGGTCGCCGCGCCGCACGCGCAGCACCGGTGCGGAGGAGCGGTTCGTCTACACCGACCCCGTGGGGATCCTCGACGTCGCACTGCGCCGGCGCCTCGAGAACTGGCCCTCGGCCGACCACGGCGACGGTGTCCTGCGGCCCGCCGAGCTGTGCGCGATCCGGCGCACTGGAGAAGGGCTCGTCGTGGAGTCGGCGTCCTGGTGGGGAAGCGCGCCGGCCCTGGATCACCAGATCGGGCTGGCCCTCGAGATCGCTCATCGACTCGCAGCCCAGCGCTAGTCTCGAACGGGCACGACGACCTCGTTCCGTCGCCGGAACCAGGGGGTCCCGGGCGGGTCGAATCGCGCGAACCTCAGCGGCCCGTCGCCCGTGAGACCCGCTGTCTCCAGCGCGGCCGTGAGCCGGCGTGCGTGTTCCTCGTAGCGTCCTCGGGACCAGCGTCCCGAGAACCTCAGGGCGGCGGCTGTCTGGGCTGGGACGGTCATGGCCAGCTTCTGGGACTCAGAGTTGCGACCGCCGATGTAGCCGACCAGCCGCCGGAACGACGTGGTGCCGACCCCCTCGAACGATCCGGTGACCCGGGTCTCGGCGACCACGTGCTCGGCGTACCTCCGCAGCTCGAAACCGGGGTACTTCGCCACGACGTCATAGGTCTGTTCCTCGGTCATGCCCCCAACCTCTCGCTTTGCGGGGTGCATCGGAAGTGCCGGAGGTCCCGGGCTCTGCCGACTGCGGATCGCAGCCGCCCGGACCCAACCAACCGACCGACCGACCGACCCGAAAATGCCCTTGACGCCTGATTCTGGCGAGCCTAGCATCGCTGACTGACTGAACAGTCAGAGTTCTGCACGACCGACGCGCCGGAGGGAGAACGATGGCGGACACCCGCCCCAAGGAGCCCAACCAGCGCGACCTGGCGGCCGCTGAGGCCCGCACCAGGATCCTGGCGGCGGCGGCCGACTGCCTCGTCCGCGACGGGTTGGCGAAGGTGCGGATGGCCGGCATCGCCCGGGCAGCCGGAGTCTCCGCAGGCTTGCTGCACTACCACTTCGACACCAAGGAACAGCTCTTCGCCGACGTGCTGACCTACTCCCACGACGTCTCCACCCTCCGCAACGAGCACGCCGTCAGCGGGGCGGGGGAAGGGGCCGCGCAGCGCCTGTCCACGTTCCTCGACCACTGTCTGCCCAGCGACGAACGACGCTCCGACGAGTGGCTGCTCTGGCAGGAGCTCGCGCTGCTCTGCATTCGCCAGCCAGAGCTGGCCAAGGTCGGGGCCGAGCTCTACGAGGACCTCTACTCCACCGTGACCAGCATCATCGTCGAGGGCACCCGGGACGGTGTCTTCGCACCGCTCGTCCACGCCCGGAAGCTCGCGGAGACAGCGGTCGCCCTGTGCGACGGCCTCGGTGCCCGGGTGCTGGCCAACGATCCCCACCTCACCCTCGACGAGGCTCGCGTCCGCATCGCCGCCACCGTGGGGATGCTGGTGGGACACGACGGCCCGCTGCCTGAACCGGCCGCGGCGCCGCTGCCGACGTCGGCCAAGGCGGAGCTCGACGGCGGGCTCAGTCGGTGACGGTGACGAGCACCTTGCCGACGACCCGGGCCTCGACGGCGGCGTGCGCCTCGGCGGTGCGCTCCAGCGGGAAGTGGTGCAGGGGAAGGCCCGCCTCCTCGCCCACGCGAACGGCGCCGTCGAGCACCGCCGCGGTGACGTCGTCGACGGCACGCCGCTTCCAGTCGTGCGGGGCCGTGTAGACCAGGACGAACTGCCAGCGAGCGTTGGGCAGCATCAGCGGACGCACCGGCAGTGACAGGGGCGCTCCCCCGTCGTCGGCGTACACCGCCACCGAGCCGTGCATCCCGATGACGCCTGCGTCGATCTCGGCGTTCGCCGCGGCCGCGACCTCCACGATCGTGTCGACCCCGGCGGGTGCGATCTTGCGCACCTCCGCCACGACGTCCTGCTGCGTGTAGTCGATCACGTGGTCGGCACCGGCAGCGGCGGCCAGGTGAGCCTTCCCGGGGCTGCTGACGGTCGTGATGACCAGGGCGTCGGACCACCGGGCCAGCTGGATGGCGGCGTTGCCCACCGCACCGGCCCCGCCTGAGACCAGGACGGTGCGACCCTGGAGTGTTCCCGGGCCCAGGCGCAGCGGGCCGCCCTCGGTGACGGTCAGCGCCCGGTGTGCGGTGAGGAACGGCACGCCGAGCGAGGCTCCGAGGTCGAAGGACGCCACGTCGGGCAGCAGCGCCAGGTTGTGGCGAGGGACGAGGGCGAACTCCTGGGCCGTGCCCTCGGGACGCTGGTAGGCCGACTCCCAGATCCACACGCGCAACCCCAGGAGGGCCTCCTCGACCCCGTGGCCGACCGCGTCGACCACGCCCGCACCGTCCTGGTTCGGCACTTGGGGCGGGTCGACCGGGGACCCCGGACCCGCGCCGCGCCTGGCCTTCCAGTCCGTGGGGTTCACCCCCGAGCGATGGATCCGGACCCGCACCTCCCCCGGCCCCGGATCGTCCAGGGCACGCTCGAGAAGGGTCAGCACCTCAGGGTTGCCGGTCGTGTTGTAGGTGATCGCACGCATGGCGCCGACGTTAGTCCTCCCGTCGGCCCTCCCCGCCGCCGGGGAGACGCGCCAGAGCCCCCACGGGTTCTCACCGCGGGGGCTCTGGCGTGATGCTGGTGCTGGGCTCTGGGCTCAGCCCTTCACCCACGACCTGACGTAGTCGACCTGCATCGCAGTCTTGGTGCCGGTCCAGTTGGTGCTGGACGAGGGTGATCCGCGCTGTCCGCCGATCTGCAGGTTCATGATCATGGCCCACTTCTTGCCGCTCTCGAAGTAGGTGTTGTACCAGCTCGGGTCGCCCTGGAGCCACTGGCCCTTCTGGACGCCATCGACGAACATCATGATCTTTCCCTGGGTCTTCTCGATGGTGTAGATGTGCCAGTCCAGCGGATCGCCGGGGATGACGGCTTGCTTCTGGTTGGTCTGGTGACCGCTGCCGTACGCGTTGTGGATCGTGTGGTGCGCCCGGTACTGACCGAACTTCTGCAGGTCCGCGCCGTACGTCTCCAGCAGGTCGATCTCACCTCCGGAACCATCGGCCGGCCTGAACCACATCGGTGCCGCCCACATCCCCATCTCCAGCGGGACCTTGGCGCGGATCTCCACACGGAAGTAGTTCGGGAGCGTGTACTTCCTGCGGGTGTCCAGGTAGCCGGAGGTGTACTTGCGTCCACCCACGCTCTCCTTCTTGCCCTGGACCCGGAGGTAGCCGGAACCGGTGGTGACGTTCCTGGAGAGCAGGTAGCTCTCTTCGTTGCTGTTGGACGCGTTGTTCTTGACGTTCCAGCGCGCGGTGTTGAGCGTGTTGAAATCGTCGTTCATGTCCAGCTTCCACCCGCTGACGGCCGTGACGGCGATGGGCGTGGTGGCGTTGGCGGCACCGGCCGGCGTCGCGACGGTCGTGGCCAGCAGAGCGGGCACGGCTGCGGTGACCAGGCTGGTGGCGATCACCACCAGACGACGACGTCGTGAACTCCCGCTCCTGGGCGTGCGGTTAGTAGGTACGGTCTCGTGCATGGGTGTTTCCTTCGTGTTGTCGGAGCACCCCCCGCGGGCTCTCTCCGGCATGTCGCGGACGGGCCACCTCGCTGTTGAAGCGACCTGCGACATGTGCTGCAGATGGCCGGCCGGAGCGATGCTGTCTGGGTAGGAGTCCGGTCGAACTGGCGATGGTGGGGCCGGCGTGCCGACTCCGTTCGCCACCGTGCCTTCGAGCGACCTCGCCTGGCACCCGGCCTGTCGACCCACCCGGCAGCACGTCCTGCAGTGCGATGACGTTAGCCACAACCGACACCCTGACCGCAACTCGGGTCTAGTTTTTGTGACTATTCCGGCACGGAAAATGCGTGCTAACACTGATAATACGGACCAACTGGTCTAGTCATTCCCGACTAGCGACGCGCCGTCGAATGTCGGTGCCCAGGCGCCGCGCGGCCTCGCGGCCGACAGATCCGGATAGTCGTGGGCTAGTCCAGGTTCAGTCGTTGTGAGACGTGACGACCGGGCCTCGCCTCGAATCCGTAGCATCGCGGCCAGTCCTGGTGACCGTGACCACAATGGTCGGCGTCGCCCGCGTAGCGAGGGGTCGATGTCACATGTCATTGCGCAGGCTCAACATGCTCGTGGTGCTCCTCCTGGGAACATCACTGTTCACGGTCCTGGGCCAGCCGGCCGACAAGGCCGCCGCCGCCGGCCTGCCCTGCACGACCAACGAGCTGCTGGTCAACTCCTGTCGCCCCTGGTTCGGGGCGAGCTCCAACGGCTACGCCGAGACCGGCTCGGACCTCAAGAGCCAGGCGCTCTACTTCGAGCAACGTGCCGGGCGGCAGATGGACATGGTGCACCAGTACCACGGCGTCGGAAACCAGGCGAACTACCTCAGCGCGACCGACCTCTACTTCGCGAACCGTCCCGACACCCTCCTCTATCTCAACTGGCCACTGACCAACACGTTCTCCCAGGGCACCGGCGGCGACGCGACCACCAACGCCTACATCGACCAGATGGCCAACAGCATCAAGACCCTCGGCGAGAAGAAGATCCTGCTGACCCTCCACCACGAGCCGGAGAACGACATCGCGTTCACCTGCCCCGGGCAGTCGACGAAGCCCGGGACGATGGGAACCGCGGCCGAGTATGTCGCGATGTGGCACAACGTGCGCGCCCGTTTCGACGCGCTGGGCGTCCAGAACGTCGTCTGGGTCATGAACTACATGAACTACGGGCCCTACGACTGCATGATCAACGATCTGTGGCCCGGCAACGACTACGTCGACTACGTCTCGTTCAACGGCTACCACAGCACTGACCAGAACGTCAGCTTCGAGTACGAGGTGGGCCGGTTCTACGACTTCCTGCTCGCGAACAGCACCCCCGAGCACGACTACGCCTCGAAGGAGTGGGGCATCGTCGAGTGGGGCATCCACAGCTCCACCCAGGCCAACGCCTACCTCTACTACCAGCAGGCGAAGCAGGCGGTCGAGAACCACGTCTTCCCCCGCCTGCGGTTCTACATGATCTTCGACAACGGGGACCGCAACCGCAACATCTGGGACTTCCAGGTGGCCTACGACCGCACCCGTGTCTACGACGCCAGGGAGCAGGAGGAGTTCAACCTCTACGCGAACTCGTGGGCCCTCACGGGGGACGGAACACCTCCGGGCGAGCCGGTGGACAGCGCAGCTCCGAGTGTTCCGACGAATGTCGAGGCGACCCTGAGCGGCGGCCGACCCCTGGTCACCTGGAATGCCTCCACCGACAACGTCGGGGTCACCGGCTACGACGTGCTGCGCGACGGATCGGTCGTGGGCACGACGACGGAACTGGCCTTTTCCGACACCACCGCACCCCAGGGCACCTCCAGCTACACCGTGCAGGCCCGGGACGCAGCCGGCAACACCAGCGACCCGAGCGCCTCCGCCAGCGTCACCGTGGGCGACGCCACCGCTCCGACCAGCCCCACCAACGTGGCCGTGACCCTGAGCAGCGGCCGCCCCCGGGTCACCTGGAACGCCTCCACCGACAACGTCGGGGTCACCGGCTACCAGGTGCTGCGCGACGGCACGGTCATCGGCACCACGACCACCGGCCGCGCCTACACCGACGCCGGTGCGCCCCAGGGCCGGACGTACAGCTACACGGTGCAGGCCCGGGACGCGGCCGGCAACACCAGCGATCCGAGCACCGCGGTCAGCCTCACCGTGCCGGACACCACCGCGCCCGGTACGCCCTCCTCGTTGCGGGTGGTTCGCAACAGCGGCACCCGGGCGACGCTCACGTGGGGCTCGGCCAGTGACAACGTTGGTGTGACCAACTATCTCCTCTACCGCGGATCGACGCTGGTCGCCACGGTCGGCTCGACCACGCGCAGCACATCGGTCAGCGGCCTGGCGTCGGGCGCCACCTACACGTTCACGGTCAAGGCACGCGACGCTGCGGGCAACCTCGGGGCGGGGAGGTCGGCCAGGGGCTGAACCCGCCCAGAGGCTGGCCCTGGGGGGCCAGCGCGGCCCGACGAGCGGCGCTCGGCAGCGCCGCGTTTGCGCCGACTCGCGGGGTAACGGCAACGGAGGCGGGGTCGACCAGCGAGACTGGTGCCATGTCTCGAAGCACTCGCGCCACTCTCGAGTACCTCGCTCTCTACGTGGCGGCGATGGGGCTGGGGCGGTTGGTCGTGCTGGACTCGACCGAGCTGGCGCTGTTCTGGCCCGCCGCCGGGGTGGCCGCGCTGTGGCTGCTGCGTGGCCGATCGCGGACCCAGCTCGCCGTCGACGGTGCGGTGCTGTTCGTGGTGACCACGCTGTTCTTCGTCCTCCTCGTGGAGAGCCGCGTACTCACGAGTCTTCTGCTCGGGGGCGCCAACGTCGTCCAGGCGCTGGTCGTCCGTGTGGTGCTGGCGAAGCTCAACGAGGGGTATTTCCTCGGGCAGCCTCGCCGGGTGGTGGTCAGCACCAAGGACATGCAGAGTCTCGTGATCGCATCGGCTGCCGCCGCGCTCATGGGAGCCCCCATCGGCGCCCTGGCCGCCTGGGCGGAGACCGGCGACCTCTCGTGGTCGGCCGCCGCCAGCTGGGCCGTCCGCAACCTGTGCGGGATCCTGGTGCCCGCGCTGGCCGTGCTCACGATCATCGGGGCCAGGGGGCAGCGCCGCGGACAGTCCTGGCAGGAGTCCCTGACCTCGGCGCCCCGACCTGGAGCCGCGCTCGAGCTGTCCCTCGCCGTGCTGGTGACGATGGTCATCGGCAGCGTCGTGATCGTCTCCCCCCAGGAGATCCCGACGGCCTTCATCATGATCGTCACCTCGACCTGGATCGGGTTCCGCTTCGCCCCGGCCGTCGGCGCTGTGAGCAGCCTGACCTTCGGAACCCTCGCCGTCGTCCTCACGCTCGAGGGACTCGGCCCGTTCGGGGTCATCGACGGCATGGCCAGGCGAGCAAGCGTCGTACAGCTGTTCGCGACGATGACCGTCCTGGTCGTGCTGCTGGTCGCCTTCGGGGTCCGTCAGCAGGCCGCGCTCACCGCCCGGCTCGAGGAGGCCCAGTCCCTGGCCACCGACCGGGCCGAGCTGCTGGACGCGGTCAACGGCGCGATCATCGACGGGGTGTGCGTGAGCGACCCGCGGGGCCACGTGCTGCTCGCCAACTCCGCCGCGGCCCGGCTCGGCGGCGCCGACGCGCAGGGTGTCCACGTCCACGAAGCCAGCGACGCGGAGTTCTACTGGTCCAACGGGGAACGGATCGCCCACGAGGACCTTCCGCACGCCCGAGCCCTGCGCGGGGAGACCGTACCGCTGAGCGACGTCGTACGCCGCGACCCGGTCACCGGGCACGAGAAGGTCCTGGCCGTGAGCGCCGTCCCCCTCCACTTCGCGACATCCGACGCAGATGCCAACGCGGAGGCCGGACCGCTGGCCGTCGTGCTGATGCGCGACGTCACCTCGCAGCGAGCCCAGCAGCGCGCGCTGGAGAACTTCGTCGCCGTGGTGGCGCACGACCTCAAGGGACCGTTGACGGGGGTGCTGAGCTGGGCCGAGATGGCCACGGAACAGCTCGAGGCGGACGGCGAGCCCCAGGTCCCCGCTGCGTTGGGAAGCGTCCACCGCATCCACCGGACCGCCGGCCGGATGAACCACCTCATCACCGATCTGCTGGACTTCGCCGTGGCCGGTAGCGCCGAGCTGCACGTCGTCCCGGTGGACCTCGACAAGCTGGTCGACTCCATCGTCTCTGACCTCGAGCTGCCCGGCGCCGCCACGCTCGTCACGCTCACCGAGCTCGGCGAGGTCGTGGCCGACCCTCTCCTCCTGCGCCAGCTCTTCAGCAACCTCATCGGGAACGCCGTCAAGTTCGTGGCCCCCGGTGTGCGGCCCGACGTCGTCATCGGGTCGCGCATCGTCGACGGCATGCGGGAGATCCGGGTCAGCGACAACGGGGTCGGCATCCCCGACCGTGACCGCGCCAAGGTCTTCGAGAGCTTCTCCCGATCCAGCGAGAACGGGGAGTTCCCGGGCTCAGGTCTCGGCCTGGCCATCTGCCTGCGTGCCGTCGAGCGCCATGGCGGGACGATCGCAGCCCTGGAAGGACCGGGCGGCCGCGGCACCACCATGCTCTTCACGCTGCCGCTGACCTACGACGGAGAGACGCTCTGACGGATTCTGGGGCCAGACGAGATCACGGTCGGCTCGTCAGTGGTCGCCGCAGATCCCGAAGATCTCCACCGTGTGGCTCACGTCCCGGTAGCCGTGCTTGGTCGCGATGGACTCCGTCCAGCGTTCGACCGCCGGTCCCTTGACCTCGACCGTCCTCCCACACACGCGGCACACCAGGTGGTGGTGGTGGGTCTGGCTGCAGCTGCGGTAGGTCGCCTCACCGGTCTCGTTGCGGAGCACGTCGACCTCACCGCCGGTGCTCAGCTGCTGCAGGGTCCGGTAGATCGTGGCCAGACCCACCTTCTCGCCCGAGACCCTCAGCGCCGCGTGGATGTCCTGAGCACTCTTGAAGTCCTCGCCGTCCTCGAGCACGCCCAGGACGATGTCCCGCTTGGTCGACGTGCGCCCCGTGCCAGTCGCGGCTCGGGGTGGCTTCGTGGACGTCATCGATGTGCTCCGTCGCTCGGCGGCTTGACCTCACGGGGGGTGATCATCCTCGGCGCCGAAGCCCGAGACAACGATTCCCGTTCCCGACTTGGAAGCATAGAGCCTGCCCCTTGCCGCTCCGGGCGAGCGGGCGGGGGCCCGGTCGTGGGACCGTGGGACCGGGAGGCACGGGATCCCACACCAGCCCGTTCGACACAGGAGCACCTCTGATGCATGGCGTTGTGCTGGATTCACGCAGGCTCACCCCGAGCCTGGTCCGCGTGGTCCTGAGGGGAGGTGACCTCCGCCGGTTCCAGATGGTCGACGGGGTCGACGCCTACGTGAACCTGGCCTTCGCGCCGAGCGGTGCGCCGTACGACGCGGTCTTCGACCCGGGAGAGGTCCGCGCGGGCTTCGACCAGCGCTGGTGGCCGGCCCGTCGCCGCTACACGGTGCGGCACTGGGACGCGGGTACGTCGCAGCTGACCATCGACTTCGTCGTCCACGGAGACGTGGGTGTCGCCGGCGCCTGGGCCGACCAGGCTGCCCCGGGGGACGTCCTGGTCCTCGAAGGTCCCTCGGGCGGCTACCGACCGGACCCCTCGGCGGACTGGCACCTGATGGTCGGCGACGAGTCGGCCCTGCCCGCCATCGCTGCCGCCCTGGAGGCGGTGGCGCCTGACGGTTTGGCGGTCGTCAGGGTGCTCTGCGACGGACCGGACCACGAGATCGATCTGGAGTGCCCGGGGAACCTCGAGCTGGGCTGGGTCCATCGACCCGGTGACGAGCGGGACGGCGACGTGCTGTTCGAGGCCGTCCGCGACCTCGGCTTCCCCGACGGCCGCGTGGACGCCTTCGTCCACGGGGAGGCCACCGAGATCCGCATGGTCCGCCGCCACCTGCTCGCGCAGCGCGGCCTGTCCAGGCAGGACATGTCGTGCTCGCCGTACTGGCGTCGCGAGATGACCGACGAGACATGGAGAGCGGTCAAGCGCGACTTCGTCCGCGCCATGGATGCCGACGTGCCGGACGGAGGCCGTCGCTCCCGCGGCACAGACCCTTAATCGCACCTACATGTCGCAGCGCATCCTCGACGATCTCATGGCAGGGTCTGACCCACATCAACCACGCGGAGGCGAAGCACATGGCGGGCAGGCTCGACGGCAGGATTGCCGTGATCACCGGAGCGGGTCGAGGCATCGGACTCGCCATCGCCCGACGTTTTGCCAGCGAGGGCGCCCGCGTCGTGCTCGCCGACATCGACCGGGCGAACGTCGAGGCCGGAGCGAAGTCCATCGTCGAGGCGGGTGGCCGGGCCATCGCCTTCGTCGGTGACGCCGGCATCGCCGCTGACGTCGACGCGCTGTTCGCCATGACGACCAGCGAGTTCGGTCCGGTCGACACCCTCGTCAACAACGCCGCCATCACCACCGACCAGCGGCACTTCTTCGACGGCGACGAGGACTGGTGGGACCTGTTCCTGCGCGTGAACCTGAAGAGCCAGTACCTCTGCACCGACCGGGCCTCGCGCATCATGGCGCGCCACGGTGGAGGATCCATCGTCAACCTCTCGAGCGGTGGCGCCACCCGGGCCCACCGCGGCATGGCGGCCTACGACGCGGCCAAGGGGGGCACCGAGGCGTTGACACGCACGACGGCGGTCGAGCTGGCGCCGTACGGCATCCGGGTCAACACGCTGGTCCCCGGCCTGATCGCCACCAACCCGAACGAGCCGGACTGGTCGCTGGAACGGCGCGACGCGACCGTGCCCCTCGGGCGCGGCGGGTCGGCCGACGACCTGACCGGCCCCGCCCTGTTCCTGGTCTCCGACGACGCTGCCTACGTGACCGGCGCGAAGATCCTGGTCGACGGCGGCGTCCTCGCCCAGCAACGCAGCCCGCAGGTCGACACGCTACGACCGGAGGACTACCCCCCGGTCGACCGCATCTGAGACGTCGATGACCGCCCGCCTCCACTTCCGTGCCTACGGTGACGCCGGCCTGCTGGCGGGCGTGCTCGGTCCGAGCTATGAGCTGCGGTGGGCCACGACCCAGACCCTCGCTACGGCCCTGCGCGACGCCGAGCCAGAGTGGCTGGTGGACCTGGTGGCGACCTACGACCACCTCTTCGTGACCTTCGACCCGGGACGGGGCGACCACGCGGGTGTCGAGTCACTGGTGGCGCGGCTCAACGAGAACCTCGACCCGAGCGCGCTCGAGCACGCGGAGGGGCGCACGTTCCAGGTGCCGGTGCTCTTCGGAGGTGAGGCCGGTCCTGACCTGCAGGACGTGGCGGCCGAGCTGCACCTGCCGGTCGACGAGGTGGTCGATCGGCTGACCTCGGCTCCGTGGCGGCTGCGTTTCGTGGCCTCGCCGATCGGTACTCCGTTCACTGACCGGCCGAGTTGGGACGCCGCGATCCCGCGGATGAAGGTGCCGCGCACGGCCGTGCCGGCCGGCTCGATCGGGCTCAGCGGCAGCCAGGCGATCATCTACCCCGTGCGCTCCCCCGGCGGCTGGCGCCTGGTCGGGCGTACGCCGCTCCGCCTCCTGGACACCGACGCCGACCCGCTGGTCCCCTACCGGGCCGGGGACTGGCTCGATCTCGTCGCTGTCGACCGTGAGCGTTTCGAAGAGCTCGAGGCACGGGGCGACCGGCTGGCGGCCGAGCCGTGAGCGGCCCGAGCCGGCCGGCCTGCTCGCGGCAGCACGACCCGCCCAGGATCACGATCGGGGCGGCCGGGCTCGCGACGGTGCAGGACCTGGGTCGGCCCGGCCACGGCGACCAGGGCATCCCCGTCAACGGTGCCAGCGATCGCTGGTCGGCCCAGATGGCCAACCTGCTCGTGGGCAACCCGGCCGGGACACCACTGCTGGAGGTGACCGGATCGGCCCTCGAGCTCCGGTTCAACGCCGACACCCTGGTCAGCGTCACCGGCGCCCACACCGAGCCCCTGGTCGCGGGACGACCCGCCCCCACCTGGGACCCCTTCCTGGTGGAGGGGGAGGCGACCTTGGTCCTCCCGGCCCCGGAGCAGGGGTGGCGCGTCTACGTCGCGGTCGCGGGCGGCCTCCGCTCGCCCCGGGTCCTGGGAAGTGTCTCCCCCGACCCGATGCTGGGCGTGGGACATCGCCTGGGCCGTGGTGACCACCTCGACCTGGACTCCTGCCTCTGCGGGTTCCACCACCCGCACTACGTGCACCCGCTGTTCCGCCTCGGTGCCCGACGCCCGTCGTGGCGGGCGACGGCGGTGGTGGACGTGACCTCTGGACCCGAGCTCGAGGAGTTCGACGAGGCCCAGCTGCGCGGCCCCTGGACGGTCGCCGCGCAGTCCGACCAGATAGGGCTCCGCGCCGAGGGACCGACGCCGACGCGGAGCCACGGCACGGAGATCCTGTCGCGGGGCGTACCCGTCGGCGCGGTCGAGGTGCCCCCGAGCGGTGGCCTGCTGATCCTGCTCCACGGCCGGTTGGTCACGGCCGGCTACCCGGTGCCCTACGTCGCCGGCACCGTGGCGATGGACACGCTGGGCCAGGTGCGGCCCGGCGACTCCCTCGTGCTGCGCCGGATCGAGGTCACCGACGCCGTCGCTCAGCTGCTCGCCCGCCGGCGCGAGCTGGCCGAGGTCGCGCAGCGCGCCACGACCGCGCTTCGTGCCAGTGGACTGGTGTCGGGCCCAGGGTAGGCCCGGCTAGGAGCAGGCTAGAAGCGCGCGGCGATCTGCACGCCGGCATCCTCGAGCGAGCGACGCACCTGGTGCGCCGCCTCCACCGACGCGGCGTTGTCGCCGTGCAGCAGGATCGAGTCGCACTCGACCTTGATCTGGGTCCCGTCGGTGGACGACACCACTCCGTGCAGCGCCATCCCCAGCGCGCGCTCGGTGATCAGGTCGACGTCGTGCAGCACGGCGTCCGGTTCGCGTCGCGACACCAGGGACCCGGCGGGCGTGTAGGCCCGGTCCGGGAAGCCCAGCCGTCCGGTCCCCAGACCGCGCTGCTCCGCCAGGTCGTGGATCAGGCCGGGTTGGCCGACGACGACGAGCGTGGGGTCGAAGGCCTCGATCGCGTCCAGGACACCCTCGGCGTACACCGCGTCGGTGACGGTGAGGTTGCCGAGTCGACCGTGCGGTGAGACGTGGGCCAACCGGCCCCCGGCGGCCACGACGAACGCGTGCAGGGCGCCGAGCTGGTAGAGCACGTCGGCGCGCACCTCGGCCCGGCTCATCTCGATGGCGCGTCGCCCGAAACCGACCAGGTCCCGGAAGCCGGGGTGGGCCCCGATCGCCACCCTCCGGTCGAGGCAGAGCTGCACGGTGCGTTCCATGGTGACGGCGTCGCCGGAGTGGAAGCCGCAGGCGATGTTGGCCGAGCTGAGGGCACCGAGCAGGCGTTCGTCGTCCCCCATGCTGTGGGAGCCGAAGCTCTCGCCCACGTCAGCGCTGAGATCGATGGTGGTCATGCCTGCCACGTTACGCAGAGCGACCCGATCCTGCCTCGTGCGGGCCCTGCGTGAAGTCTGGCTTAGCGCTGCCACCGCGTCGCGGCACGGTGGCTTGGCCAGGCTTCCCCGACGTGTCACGGTTTCCCCACCTCCGACGCGAGAAGGTCGACCGCCCATGGATCACGCCACGCACGTCGATGTCGTCGTCATCGGAGCCGGCATCATCGGCGCGAGCAGCGCCTATCACCTCACCGAGGCCGGCCACTCCGTCACGGTGCTCGAGGCGCGGTCGGGGTACGCCGAGGGCAGCAGCGGTCGATCCTTCGCCTCGGTGCGCTCCCAGTGGGCCGACGACCTGTCCATCGACCTGTCCTGGAACAGCATCCGCACCTACCAGCGTTTCGAGGAGCAGCACGGCATCGACGTGGGCTACCGCCCGACGGGATACCTGCTGCTGTGGGCCGAGGACGTGTGGGCACGTCAGCTCGAGGCGGTGGCGCTCCAGCGGAGGCACGGCGCACCCGTCGAGGTGCTGGATGCCGCCGGTGCCCAGAGGTTCGTCCCCTTCGAGACCGCCGGCATCGCGGGAGCGACGTACGGCCCCCAGGACGGGCGGATCGACCCCCACATCGCCACCGGCGCCTACCTCGGCCTGGCGCGGGACAGGGGTGCCTCGGTGCGCATGAGCTCACCGGTGACCGCCATCGAGACGAGCTCCCAGGGCACCTGGGTGGTGCGCACCGCGACAGGGACCGTCCACGCCCAGCACGTCGTCAACGCTGCGGGTGGGTGGAGCTCGGAGACCGCTGCCCTCGCGGGGATCAGCGCTCCGGTCGTCCACAGCAAGCGCAACGTCTACGCCAGCGCCTCCGGGGCCGTGGACCGGGTCATCCCGATGACCTGCGACATGGCCACCGGTGTCTACCTGCGCTCCGAGGGCGACCGCCTCCTGTTCGGCTTGTCGAACCCGCGCCAGGCCGACGGCTACGACACCGAGGTCGACTGGGCCTGGCTCGAGGACCTGCTCGGCATCGCCAGCGAACGGTTCCCGTGGCTGGCCGACCTTCCGCTCGATTCCCGGGCCTGTTGGGCCGGCACCTATGAGAACACCCCGGACGCCAAGCCGCTGATCGGGCCCGAGCCGGCGGCACCCGGCTGGATCCACGCCTGTGGCTTCTCCGGGCACGGGGTCATGCAGGCACCCGAGGTCGGTCGACTGGTCGCCGAGCAGGTGACGGACGGCGCCATCACCAGCCTGGACGTGAGCCCGATGTCACCGCAGCGCTTCGCGGGCGGGGTCCGCGGTCTCGACATGGTGATCTGAGACCCCTCGCCCGTCTGGTCTCGGCGGCCCCCCAGGGGTCCGGAGCTTCGCCGGGCGCGGAGCCGCTCAGCGCAGCACGAACGGGTTGCCCGACGCGGCACCGGTGTTGAACCAGACCGTCTTCGTCTCCAGGTAGGCCTCGATGGCCTCGGCGCCGTTCTCCCGCCCCAGGCCCGAGTCCTTCACCCCGCCGAAGGGAGCCATGAAGCTCACGGCCCGGTAGGTGTTGACCCACACCGTCCCCGACTGGATGCGCTCCGACATCCGGAACGCCCGACCGATGTCGCTGGTCCAGACCCCGGCACCCAGGCCGAACCTGGAGTCGTTCGCGATGCGCACGGCCTCGTCCTCGTCGGCGAAGGGGATCACCGCGAGCACGGGTCCGAAGACCTCCTCCTGGGCGATGCGCATGGAGCTGTCCACGCCGGTGAAGATCGTGGGCTCGACGAACCAGCCGTTCTCGCACTCGGGACGCGAGGCCGGGCCCCCACCCAGGACCGCGTGGGCTCCCTCACGCCGGGCGATGTCGATGTAGTCCAGCACCTTGGCGAACTGGGGTCGGGTGGCGATCGGACCGACCTGGGTGGTCTCCTCGCGCGGGTTGCCCATCCGGGCGGTGCCCGCGAGGTCGACGACCCGGCGTACGACCTCGTCGTGCACGGACTCGTGGACCAGGAGCCGGGAGCCGGCCATGCAGGTCTGCCCTGTGGCGGCGAAGATCCCCGACACGACACCGTTGACGGCAGCCTCCAGATCGGCGTCGGCGAACACGATGTTGGGCGACTTGCCGCCGAGCTCGAGACTGACGTGCTTGAGGTGGGACGCGGCCTGCGCGTTGACCAGGCGACCGGTCGTGTCGGAGCCGGTGAAGCTGATCTTGCGCACGAGCGGGTGCTCGACCAGGGGACTGCCCACCTCTGCACCGAACCCGGTGACCACGTTGACGACCCCCGGTGGCAGACCTGCCTCCTCGAGCAGCGGCACCAGCGCGAGCGTGCTGGCCGAGGTGAACTCGGAGGGCTTGATGACGACGGTGCAGCCGGCGGCGAGCGCAGGGGCCAGCTTCCAGGCGAGCAGCAGAAGCGGGGAGTTCCACGGCGTGATGATCGCGGTGACTCCCACCGGCTCCTTGCGGGTGTAGGCGAAGAACCCCTTCTTGTCCAACGGCAGCACCGAGCCGCCCAGCTTGTCGGCCAGCCCGCCGTAGTAGTGGAACCACTGCGGCAGGTAGGTGAGCTGGCCGAACATCTCGGCCCACAGCTTGCCGTTGTCGCGCACCTCGATCTCGGCGAGCTCGCTCGCGTGCTCGGAGATGACGTCTCCGAGCCTGTGCAGCAGGGCACCCCGCTGGGTCGCCGTCATCTCGGACCAGGGACCACTGGTGAAGGCGACGTGCGCGGCCGTGACCGCAGCGTCGACGTCCTCGGCGTTGCCCCGGGCCACCCGGGCCCAGGCCTCGCCGAGGAAGGGGTCCTCGGTCTCGAACCAGTCGTCACCGCGGGGTGCGTGGGCCGCCCCGTCGACGTGCATCGAGAAGCTGCGCATGCTCGGCTCCATCCCTAGAAGGTCTCCAGCCCCAGGGCGGCCCGGAAGGTGTTCTTGTTGGCTACTCCGTCACGAGGCGGCAGCGCCCTGGCCACTTCCTCGAGTCCGATCATCACCCGCGCCATCGACGTGCCGGAACGCCCAGCGGCCTCGACCGCCAGGTCGTCCAGCTGCTCCATCGAGGTGATCGTGTGCGTAGAGGCGATCCCGCACCCGCGGGCCACCGCGGCGAGGTCGGTGCCGAGACTCGTGTGGCTCGCCTGCATGCCGGTCTCGCCGAAGTGCCCGTTGTCCAGGACGACGATCGTCAGGTTGGCCGGGGCGCAGGCCGCGACGGTGGCCAGCGAACCGAGGCCCATCAGCTGTTCGCCGTCGCCCGTGACCGCCAGCACCGAGCGGCCGGGCTGCGCCAGGGCCAGGCCGAGAGCAACGGGAACCGCGCCACCCATGGCACCCCAGAGGTAGAAGTGCGTGGCGCGCCGACCTGCCGCGAAGACGTCGTAGGTCGATGAGCCGAGCCCGGTCACGACCAGCGCGTCCGGGAGGAGCGCGAGCAGCCTCGAGACGGCCTCGCGCCGGTCCAGTCCCGCCGTCGTCGCGGCCTCCGCCATCAGTCCTGCTCCCACTTCTTGCGCCCGATCAGCTTCTGCCCCAGCAGCACGGCCACGCGCTCCCCGGCCAGGAACACCGCGTCGACGGCAGCGCTCAGGGTCTCCTCGACCTCCTCGGGATCGTCGACCCGGAGGACGGTGATGCCCATCAGCTCCAGGGCACCCTGGGTGGCCCGCCCCATCGGACCCTGCCACGGGTTGAACTCGGCGTACTCCCCCCTCATGGTCACGATCGTGAGGAACGGGAACCGGCAGGAGTCCAGCAGCGAGAACATGTTGACGCAGTTGCCGACGCCGCTGCTCTGCATCAGCAGGACGGCGCGGTCGCCGCCGAGCCAGGCCCCGCAGGCCACGGCCACTCCCTCCTCCTCCGAGGTCAGGACGACGTCGCGGATGTCGGGGTCGGCGGCCGCCTGCCGGATCGTGTGCGCGTGCCCGGCGTCGGGGACGTAGGCGACCTGCCGGACCTCGGCCCTCTTCAGGACCCGGAAGACAGACTCCTCCCAGCCCGGAGCCGGCGCGGGTGCAGGTGCGGGTGCGCTCATCTGATCAGGGTCTCGCGTCCCGAGCAGGAAGTGAACGTGTCGAACACGACTGGAGAGATAAGGTCTGCTTCATGCGCCTGTCCGCGTTCCACCTCCAGGTCCTGGGCGAGGTGGAGCGGGCCGGGAGCCTGGCCGGGGCGGCGCGCACCCTGGGCGTCAGTCCCCCGGCCATCTCCCAGCAGGTCGCGCGGGTCGAGAACGAGCTCGGGGCGGCCGTGGTCAACCGTGGTGCGCGCGGTGTCTCGCTCACCGAGCTGGGCGCGGTGCTGGCCGCCCACGGCCTCGCCATCACCGAACAGGTCGACTCGGCCTCCGAAGCCGCGGACCGGCTGCTGGGTCAGCACGCCCGCCGCCTCCGGGTGGGTGCCGTCTCCTCGACGGTCCAACCCATCCTGGCCGACGCCCTGGCCACGATCCGGCTGCGCTACCCCGACAGCGAGCTCTCCGTCGTGGAGGTCGGGTCGGACACCGGGGTCGACCTCGTGGCACAGGGAAGCCTCGACCTCGCCCTCGTCGCGGGCTACGGCACCGCCCCCTTCCACGAGGGGCTCGCCATCCGCGAGGTCGCGGTGGACGACCTGCTGCTCGTCGTACCCGACGACCACGACGTGGCTCTTTCCGAGCCGTCGACGGTCGACCTGCGAAGGCTGGAGGACGACGTCTGGGTGAGCGGGGCTCCCGGGCGTCGACACCGGGTGCAGCTCGACGCCCTGGCTGCCGGCTTCGGGTTCGTCCCTCGCGTGACCTTCGAGACCGAGTCGTTCCAGGTCGCCCAGGCCCTCGTCTCTGCCGGAGTGGCTGTGGCCGTCGTGCCCGCCACCGCGCGGCTGACGCTCTCCGGCATCCGACACTTCCAGATCACCGGCGATCCCACGCGCGTCCTCTACGCAGTGACCGCTCAGAGCGTGGACCACCTGCCCCTGGCCGAGCCCATGCTGGAGGCGATCCGGCGGACGGCGCGGGAGAGCTCCTCGCGCTGAGTCGAACCGCCGGGCCGACCCGCGGAACCCCTCAGGCGACTTCCTTCCACGGGTCGTGCTCCGCCAGGATCCGGTCGACCCGGGCCTGGTCGAGCCGGGAGACGACGTACTGGTTCTCCTGCGCGTCACGCACGCACTTGGCCAGCGTGAACGCGGAGGTCGTCAGGAACAGGGTGCCCAGCGCCAGGAACGCCTTGGGCCACGGGTCGGAGGGGAGGAAGAAGATGGCGACCATCATGGTGAGCAGGGCCAGGCCGAAGGCGAGGGCGGCCTGGGCGAAGTAGGCGTTGGTGTTCTTGCCGGCAGGTGTGCTGGGAGATTCCATGTCCCGAGTCTCTGGGGGCCGCTCCCGACCTGGTATCCGCGCGGATACTCAGGTCGGGAGCGAAGTGACTCAGTCAGCCACGTAGAACATCCGCTTGTTGACGAACTCGTCCATCCCCAACGGGCCGAGCTCTCGCCCGAAGCCGCTGCGCTTGACTCCGCCGAAGGGCACCTCGGCCCCCTCGCCCGCTGGGGTGTTGACGTTGGACATGCCCACCTCGAGACGGGAGGCCACCTTGGTGGCACGCTCCTTGTCGGCACTGAACACGGCCCCGCCGAGGCCGTAGTCGCTGTCGTTGGCCAGGGTGAGCGCCTCGTCGTCGCTCGCGACCGAGTAGACCACCGCGACCGGCCCGAACAGCTCCTCACGGTAGGCGCGCATGTCCTCGGTGATCCCGGTGAGCACCGCGGGTGAGTAGTACGCCGCCGGACCATCCCCGAGCACACCGCCCGCGTGCAGGGTGGCGCCCTTGCTCACGGCGTCCTCGACCTGCTCGGCCAGCCGCTCGGCGGCGGCTCGTGAGGAGAGCGGCGCGAAGGTGCCCTCGGCGCCCTCGGCGGGGTCTCCCGGTCGCAGGTCCGTGGCGAGCTCGGTGAGCCGTGCCACGAACGGGTCGAAGACGTCGTCCATGACGATCATCCGCTTGTTGGAGTTGCACGCCTGGCCGGTGTTGCTGATGCGGGTCTCCCACGCCAGCTCGGCGGCCGCGCCTGCGTCCTCGGTGTCCAGCACGACGTAGGGGTCGGACCCACCGAGCTCGAGCACGCACTTCTTGAGGTTCTTGCCGGCGATCGCGGCCACCACCGCCCCGGCCCGCTCGGAGCCGGTCAGGGAGACACCTGCGATCCGGCGGTCACCGATCACCTGCTCGATCTGGTCGTGGGTGGCGAACACGTTGACGTAGGCACCCTCGGGCAGTCCGGCGTCCGCCATGATCTGCTGCACGGCCAGGGCACACTGGGGCACCGACTCGGCGTGCTTGAGCACGATGGTGTTGCCGAGCATCAGGTTGGGGGCCGCGAACCGAGCGATCTGGTAGAAGGGGTAGTTCCACGGCATGATCCCCAGCAGCGGGCCGATCGGGAGCTTCTGCACCATGGCCTGGCCGCCGGAGAACGTCTTGATCGGCTGGTCGGCTGCGAGCGTGGGCCCCTCGTTCGCGAAGTAGTCGAAGATCTCCCCGCAGAACTCCGCCTCACCCCTGGACTCCTCCAGCGGCTTGCCCATCTCCTCGGTCGCGATCGCCGCCAGCTCGTGCTGGCGCTCCACGAACAGCTCCGCGATCCGCTTGACCGTCTTCGCCCGCTCCGCGATGGGCACGTCGCGCCACACGGCGTACGCCCCGTGCACCGCGGCCAGCGCCGTCTCGATCTCCCCGTCGGTCGCGTAGTCGAAGGTCTCGACGACCTCTCCCGTGGCGGGGTTGACCACTCGGTAGACCGGTCCGGACGTGCTGCTGTCGCTCATGGCGCTCCTTGATCGTGTCGGGCTTCTCGCTTGCGCTACCGAACCTAACCCCTCGACCGTGGCCACCGCTCCCTCGGTCGTTGTATCCATCGACCCGCCCTTCCCCTCCTCCTCGCGACAGGCAACGCGAGCGGGAAGGAAGAAACGATGTCATCCAGTGTCGACACGGTCCTGAAGACCGCCAGGGGCGAGGTGGGCTACACCGAGGGCCGCACCAAGTCCGGAAGGTTCAACAACAACACGAAGTACGCGGACGAGGTCCCCGGCCTCGAGTGGGCAGACTTCCAGCCGTGGTGTGCCACGTTCGTCGCGTGGGTCGCCCTCAAGTCGGGCGTCGGCGATCTCTACCCGAAGACCGCCTCCTGCGACCAGGCCGCAGCCTGGTTCAAGGCACGCAAACGTTGGTCGGAGTACCCCGCGATCGGGGCGCAGGTGTTCTACGGCACGACGCGCGACCTCAACCACACCGGCATCGTGGTGGGCTACGACGCCACCCACATCGAGACCATCGAGGGGAACACCAACGACGACGGCTCGCGGGAGGGACAGGCGGTCATGCTCAAGAAGCGTGCGCGCCGCGGCCGCAACGTCGTCGGCTACGGCTATCCCCAGTTCTCCGAGGGCATCACGTCAGCGGACCCGGCCTTCGCGCCCCACCAGGCGGCAGCCAGCGTCTCGGAGCCGCTGCCGGTCCACGGGGTCGACCTGTCGCACTGGCAGGACGGCCGGCTGGACTTCGCCAAGGCGAAGCAGGCGGGCGTGCAGTTCGTGGTGCACAAGGTGACCGAGGGCACGGGCATGAGCGATGCCCTCTACCTGCAGCGGCGCGAGGAGGCCACGAAGGCGGGTCTCGTCTGGGGTGGCTACCACTTCGCCCGTCCCGGGGCGTCCAGTGGCGCCAAGCAGGCACAGTTCTTCCTCTCCCGGATGCAGCCCGTCACGGGGAACCTGCGTCCGGTGCTCGACCTCGAGAAGGCGGGCGGACTTCCTCCTGCGCGGCTCGGCGCCTGGGCGGTCGACTTCGCCCAGGAGGTGAAGATGCGAGTGGGCGTCGCCCCCATCATCTACACGCCGTTCAACCTCCCGGAGGCGATCGGCCCCCTCTGGGTCGCGCGCTACTCCAACGCCAACACCGCACCCAGGCTGCCCTCGCCCTGGCAGACCTACGCCCTGTGGCAGTTCTCCGATGGTTCCTTCGGAAAGCCCTCGCGGGTCCCAGGCATCGGACCCTGTGACCTCAACACCCTGGGTCCGAAGACGACCCTCGACGACCTGCTGCTCCCCTGAGGGGCACGCAGAGAACAGGCCCGCCGACCTGATCGAGGTCGGCGGGCCCGTTTCGGTGGTCCCGTCGTGCTCACGCTCCCCACCACGACCCGGTGGTTCGCGCCAGCCGGTCCAGGCTCACGCCGCACCGCGTGCAGTGACCGCCCTTGACCACGTCGAGGTCCTGCCCACACGCGCAGACGGTCAAGGGACGGTCCCGCATGCCCGCTCCTCGTTCTGGCTCCTCGGCCCACGGCGGCAAGGGCGCAACGGCGGTCGGGGCGCTCATGTCAGCGCCATGTCGTTCAGGCCCGAGGCCTCCAGACGCACCCTCAGCTTCTGGAGGATGCGTGCCCTGGTCGGACCGATGCTGCCGTGCGGCATGCCCAGCTGGTCCACCACGTCCTGGTAACAGGGCGTCGGCGAGCTGATCAACAGGTCGATCAACCGACGGTGCTGCGGTGGCAGCTCCTCGAGCGCCCGTCGCACCATCACCTGGTGCTCGCGGCGTACGACGCTCCGCTCGGGACTGGTGTGCTCGGGCTCGTCGGATCGCTGTGGTGCCGCGTCGAGGTGCGACCCGAGGAAATCGACCGGACGCTCCCGACTGGTCTCGCCGAGGGCGGCGAGGCAGCACCGGCGGGCCGTGGTGGCCAGCCACCCGGGAAGCCGATCGGGCTGCCGGATGCTGCCCAGGTTCTCGAACAGCTTCACCCACGTGTTCTGGACGGCATCGGCCCGCTGTGCCTCGCTCATCCGGAAGCGTCGTGCGACACCCCACAGCAGGTCCGAGTACTCCTCCACCAGCAGTTCCCAGGCCCTGCTGTCGCCGGCGTTCGCGCGGCGGACCAGAGCTTCAACCTGTGGTGAATCCATCGCCTTCTCCTCTTCTCAGCAGCCCTGGTGGGCTGGTGGGAAGAGGTTCGAACGCCGGTGCTAGCCAGGCGACAGCGAGAACGAGACTCGCCGGAGCGGGGGGTCAGCCGGAGCTGTCCAGCTTGCGCGCCAGGGTGAGCGTCTGCGGCTGAGGAGACACCTGGAGGGACTGCAGCATCCGGTGGCAGAGCCCGAGGAAGCGGCGTGCGCCGACCCGGTCCCCGATGTCGAGATGGACCGCCACCAGCAGCTGGTAGGCGCTCTCCGACCACGGGTCCGCCGACAGGGCGCGCTCCCCCAGACGCTCGGCCCGCGCGACGTCGCCGCGGGCGAGGTAGAGGTTGCCGGCCCGGTTCGCAGCGTTGACGAACTTCGCCCGGAGCCGTTGTCGCTCGAAGGCCAGCCAGTCGCTGTCGGCGAGGGTGACGTCCTTCAGGTAGTCGCCGTTCCAGAGCTCCGTCGCCTGCGAGTAGGCGCTCAACGCAGCCGACAGGGCCCCCTGGCGCTCCAGACGCTCGGCGTCGGCGAGATGCTCCTCGAACATCAGCACGTCCACCTCGAGCGTGCCGGGGTCGACCACGAGCTCGAGCATGGTGCCCCTGCTGCGCACGAAGTAGGGCGGGTCGAGCTCACCGCGCTCGGGCTCGAGCAGGTTCTGCACGTAGGTCAGGGTGACCCGGAGGTTGCGCGACCCGGCCGCCTCCTCGAGATCAGGCCAGAGCTCGGCGATGACCGCCGACCTCGAGGTGCGGCTGTGGGTGACGAGGAAGCCCAGCAGCTGTCGGACTCGCTCGCGTCGGAGCTCCGGGGCGGTCAGGACCTCCCCGTCGCGCGACAGCTCGAGCGATCCGAGAGTCCGCAGCCGGAGTCGGTACGTCGGCACGGCCGGCATCTCTCGCAGCAGCTTGCGGGCGGTGGTGGCGACGACCTGGTGCTCGCTGGTGAGCTGCCGGTGCAGCGTGGGCCGGGCGAGGTTGCCGAGCCCGCCGAGGAGGACCCGCCCCTCAGGCTGCTCGCTGGCCACCAGGCCCACCGCCAGCTCGGTCACCCAGGGGATGGGAAGGGTGGCTCGCATGATCTCGCGGGCGGCCGGCTCCAAGCTGGACACCGCCTGCGTCGACCCGCTCTCGCGCAGCTCCACCAGGGCTCGGGCGAGCGCGTGCAGGTGCGCGAAGCATCCGGGCTGCGGCTGCGCGTCCCAGGCACTGCGGACCTCGGGAAGCAGGACGTAGACCAGGGGCAGAGCGGTCGCCCCCACCTGGACCACTGCCGCCTCGTTGCGCACGACCGGGACCTCGGCCATGGCGCGCAGGGCCCGCACGCCGACCCCTTCCTCGCCCGAGGACACCTCGCGGAAGGCGTTGGCCAGGGCCCAGGCGATCGGGGCCCAGGCGACCGGCGACCTCTCCACCGCCGGAAGGAGCTCGCGCATCACCGCCTCGGACTGCTCGCCACTCCCGAGCACGTCCAGCAGGACCACGGCCTGCATGACCAGCTCGGGGGAGGTGACCACCTTGGCGGCCACCAGGTCCATCCTCAGCTCCGGCACCAGGTCCGCGGCCTCGGAGAGCTGACCGCGCAGCCGGAACGACTCGGCCAGGGCGCTGCGCGAGACCGCCACCATCGTGGTGACCTCGTGAGCCAGGGCGCGCCGGGACAGGGCCTCCGCGCTCCCGGGGTCCCCCAGCTTGAGCAGGACGATGTGCGCGTGGAGCCAGTCCTGGACGGGGTTGAGCACCGTGCCACTGAGCAGGGCGGGATCGGCGAGCGCTGCGCGGATCCTCTCGACCCGGGGCTCGAGCAGGGCGGTGAGCAGGGCGATCCACCCCAGCGCCTCGGGATGCCCGTTCGCCGCGAACTCGGACAGCCGGGCCCACAGCCGCTTCATCTGGGGACGGTCGCTACGCCAGAAGGCGAGCTGGATGAGCGCGTTGAGGCAGGCATACCGCACCGCCGAGCCCTCCGGGGCGACCGCCAGCGCCTCCTCGAGCAGCCGCTCGGCGCTGGCCGGATGGGCCGGCTCCGCCACCATGCCGGCCAGCAGCAACCGCTCGGGAGTCCCGTCGAGCTCGGGTGGCAGACGACTCTTCCACACCTCGAGGACGTCGTTCGGCACCAGCGGCGTACACACCTCGCAGACCTCGGTGAGCAGTGACCGCACGTCGTCCCATGCCTCGGCGTCGAGGAGAAGGTCCATGGCGTCGTGGTACTGACGCCGCCGCGCCAGCACCAGACCGGCGGTGCGGCGTACGTCGGCCACCTCGCCCGCGTCGAGCTGGTGCCGGAGCGCTCGCGCCCACATGCCGTGCAGCGAACGCCATCCCGACGCGGCGCGCACCACCAGCGGGAGTCCCTCGAGGACCTCGTCGAGATCCATGTCCGGCCCCAGCAGCGCCGCCCCCATCTCGGCATCGGCGCCGCCGACGGTGACGAGCACGCCCAGCGCCTTGCGGCGTGCACGAGGGAACTGGGCGAGAAGCTCCTCCCAGAGATAGCTGACGACGGACTCCGAGCCCACCGACGCGGTCAGCTCCACGAGCCCCGGCCAGGCTCCCACTCCTCCGAGCACCTCCACGGACACCCCGCGCGAGTCGGCGAACTCCGCCAGCTCGTCGCGGTGGAAGAGCAGCTCCTCCTCCTTGATCTCCAGGGCGCGCCCGCCGGCCAGCAACCGGGACGTCCCGAGACGGAACTCGGGACGGGCCCCGATGACGACGTGCCCGTTGTGCGGGAGCTCCTCGACCAGCATGGCGAGCAGCTGCGAGCCGGCGGAGCCGTCGGCCACCAGATGGGCGTCATCGAGGATCAGCGCCACGTGTTGCGGGGCCGAGGCCCAGATCGCGTCCGCCACGGCGACGGCGGCCTGGCGAGGGTCATCGGGAACCGGTCCGTCGAGGCCGACCGCGGCGAACGCACCGCCGGCGAGGAAGGACAGGCTGGAGTCATCGGCCTGGCAGGTCAGCCAGCGGTCGACGCCCAAGGGCGAGATGGCGTTCTCGTCGACGGCCTGTCGCAACAGGGTCGTCTTGCCGAACCCGGCCTGCGCGATGACCACGGTGAGGGGACGTTCGAACCGGGAGCGCAGCTTCTCGAGGAGCCGAGGGCGCAGCACCAGACCTCGCTCAGCGAGGGGCGGGGCATACCGCAAGGCCCGGCTCATGGGCTCGACTCTAGTCCTCGCCCTCCACCGTCGATGGGCACGGAAAAGCCCATCAAACAGGGGCAACCGCTCACTGAGCGCTCCATTTCGACCCTTCCCGCCGGACCACCTGACTGCTTCAATGAGCGGGATGGCGTCGTTCCTGAGACACTCAGACGGCCGGACTGACCCTGCGGCCTCCGACGCCCTGCGCGCACCACGCGACTGGCTCGAGCAGGCCGCGATCACAGTGCCCCAGCGGTTCTTCGACTACCGGCGCGTGAGCACGATGACCTGGCTGCGCCGAGGGCGTCCGATCGCGAAGGTCGTCGGGGGCACCGTGGTCGTCACCCGGAGAGCCGACGTCCTGGCGGTCCTCGACGACCCGGTCACCTTTCCGCCGCCGTACGTCGACGGGCTCGCCGGCGCGTTCGTCCTCGGCCTCAGCGGTGCGGACTTCGTGCGCCACCGGGCGGCTCTGGACCGGGTCCTCCGTCAGGACGACCTCCCCCGGCTCGAGCGGCACGCCCACGGCGTCGCTGCGACGCAGGTCCGCCGCGCGAGCCCGACCGGGATGGCCGTCGGCGCAGAGCTCGTCCGGCCCGTCCTCGAGACCACGGTGATCGATTACCTCGGCCTGCACGGACCCGACCGGGACACGCTGCTCACCTGGGCCCGCGCCATCTTCCAGGACATCTTCCTCAACGGCTCCGGCCTGCCGTCGGTGCACCGGCGCGGGGCGGAGGCCGTCGAGCAGCTCAAGATCGATGTGCGTGCGGAGATCCGGGCCCGCGAGCCGGGCGCCCGGGACGATGTCATGGGCCGGCTGCTGGCGCTGCGAGATGCACCTGCGGAGGTTCGACTCACCGACGACGAGATCGTCGACACGCTGGTGGGTCTGGCCATCGGGTGGCTGTGGCACAGCGCCAAGGCGGCGCTGATCACGGTCGACAGCCTGATGGACCAGCCCGACATCCTGATGCTGGCCGCCCGTGCGGCGCGTGGCGGCCGGCACGAGGAGCTGCGGCGCATCGTCTGGGAAGTGCTGCGTTTCCGTCCCGTCCAGGTGGGCCTTCCGCGCACCTGTGCCCGTGACACCACCCTCGGGAGGGGCACGCCCAGGGAGACGGACATCGCCGCGGGTGCCGCTGTCCTGGCCGGCACGCACTCGGCCATGTGGGACGAGACGGTGGTCCCCGACCCGGACGTGTTCGACCCGAGCCGTGCGGACGAGCAGTACGTCATCTTCGGCCATGGGCAGCACCGCTGCCTGGGCGAGCCCATCATCCGTCGACAGCTGCCGGCCTTGCTGATGCCGCTGCTTGCCCTCGCCGGGCTCGAGCGTGCGCCCGGTCGCCGCGGCCGGTTGAGCTGGGTCGGGCCGAGCCCCGACGATCTGTGGGTCCGGTTCATTGCCTAGCGCGTAGGGAGTGGTGTGGTGTATCGGGTTCTCTCCATCGACGGCGGCGGCGTACGTGGGCTCGTGGCGGCCCTGGTGCTGGCCGATCTCGAGCGTCGTGCCGATCGGCCGGTCGCAGAGCTCTTCGACCTCGTGGCCGCGACGTCCACCGGCGCGATCGTGGGACTGGCACTGCTCCGTCCCGGCGCCGGGAACAGGCCTGCCCGTAGCGCGGCTGAGGTCGCCGCGTTCTACGAACGCACCAGCCGGAAGGTCTTCAGCCGCGACCGCTGGCGTCGCCTGCGCACCGTGGACGGCCTCCTCGGTCCGAAGTACGCCGCCCGCGAGCTCGACCGGATCCTGCAGGAGGAGTTCGGCGACACGATGCTCAGCCAGTCCCTGTGCAACGTGATCGTCACCTCCTACGACCTGAAGGGCCGGCTTCCCTACTTCTTCAAGACGAGCGACGTGGCCAAGGGACGACAGGCGGATCAGCTCATGTGGCGTGTCGCGCGCTCGACCTCGGCCGCTCCCACCTTCTTCGCCCCGGCCGAGGCCCGGGACGGCGACAGGGTGCTGCATCTGGTCGACGGTGGTGTGTGCGCGAACAACCCCTCCGTGTGCGCGTACGCCGACGCAGTGCGCGGGACCGACCTGAAGAGCATGACCGACAAGGACGTGCGGGTCGTCTCGGTCGGTACCGGCGCGATCAGCACCGACTACGCCATCGCGAAGACGCTGCGCGGCGGCAAGCTGTCATGGGCGACACCGATGTTCGACGTCGTTCTCGACGCGCAGGAGGACACCGCGAGCTACCACATGGAGCAGGTGCTCCCGGGTGAGAACCGGTACTTCCGCTTCCAGGCGGACCTCCCCGAGTCGACGCCCCGCCAGCCCTCGCGCGTGGGCGAGATCGACAACGCCAGCCCTGGCAACCTGAGGATGCTCACGGACAGCGCCAGACGCCTGGTCGCCGCGCAGTCGAAGGGTCTCGACCAGGTGGCGCGCGACTTCCAGGAGGTGAAGAGCCCGTGACGGACGTGGCCGGGGGGCCGGCAGCAGAGAGGCAGCGCCCCACGAACAGCGCGATCACCCTGATCACTCCGCTGACCTGGTGGGGCGTCCCCTGGCTCCGGCTGCAGTTCCGGCTCACCCGGACCTTCCCCCAGCTCAAGGGGCTGGAGGCGTTCAAGTCGGTCTACTTCTCGCGCTGGAGCATCGTCTCAGCTTTTCCTGACAACGGTTCCCCGCAGATCAGGGAACGACCACGGCGCCCCTACCTCGTGTGGGAGGTGGTCTACAGCGCCGAGACGGATCCCTACATCGAGTCGTTCCTCAAGGGCATCCACCTCCAGATCCGCCGCACCTGGGGGTCGTCGGACGGCTTTCCCGGCGTCTCATCGGTCAGCGAGCTGCGCCGCTACATCGAGGACCTCTCCTGGGGGGGCGCCCACGACTACTGGGCCTACCCGGACACGTCGGTCCGCATGGTCCTCTCCGCGCTCGAAGTCTCCAGGGAGCACGCCTTCCTCGCCGAGGTCGCCCGGTCCTCCACCGCCGAGGAGTTCGCGACCGTCTACCGCGGTTTCCTGACCCGTCGGGGGAAGGACCTGTGAGCGGGCAGTGGCCACCGACCCCGGTCGCGGTGCTCACCCCGGTGCTGCCGGGACACGAGCTCGCGCTGGCCGGTCATCTCCAAGACCTGGATGCGAGCACGAGTCCGTTCGCCTCCCTCGCGAGCACGCATCGTGCACGGCTCGTGATCATCGGTCAGGTCAGGAGCATCGCCGGCATGAAACGCGTCCGGCACCCGCTCCGGATGCGCTACCTCCTGCTCACCGCCGATGCCAACAGCCCGGTCGAGGACTTCCTCGAGGAGCTCCGGACGAGCTCCGGTCCAGCAGTCGATGCGGTGTGGGACCACTGCGTGCGCTACCCGGGTCACGGTGACCCGAAGCGGTTCCATCGCTACATGGGGCGCAACCTGGTCGAGCCGGAGCAGACGTTCAGCGCCTACGACGCCACCGTCCCCGAGGTGCGCGCCGCCCTTGCCCTCCGGCGACAGCACCTCGCCTTCGCGATCGACACACAGGGCAGGCGGGACACCGACCTGCGCGCCGAGTTCCTGACCCACTTCGGCCTGGACCGGTGAGCAGATGACGGCACCGATCGACCTCGCCGACGTGCAGGGAGGAATCCTCCATGGCTACCGGCTCCCCCATGCCGCGCACCTCCCGGTGGAGACCAGCTCGGCCGAAGCAGCCCGCGCCTGCCTGCGACGGCTCCTGGCTGCCGACGTGACCAGCGGCGCCAGGCCCGAGGAGGCGCACGGAACGACACTCAACGTGGCTATCACCTTCAGCGGCTTCACTCGGCTCGGGTTGCCCCACGCTCTGCTCGACCGCTTCCCGTCCGCCTTCCGGCAGGAGCCCCGCGAGCGCGCCCGGTCTCTGGGGGACGTGGGCGCCAGTGACCCGTCCGGCTGGGAGGCCGACAGGGGCACGGGTCGCGTGCATCTGGTCGTGACGACCTACGCCGACTGCGAGGAACGGCTCAAGCAGCGGGTGGCGGAGGTCCGGGCCCTGTTGACGGAGCAGGGCGACACAACGATCCTGCCGGAACAGGTCACGCGCTCGCTCCCGAAGATGGTGGAGCACTTCGGCTTCGCAGACGGAGCCGCGCAGCCGCACGTCGAGGGGGTGGAGACCTCACAGCGGTCCACGGCCGGCGGGGGCATCCCGCTCCCCGATGCCCGGTGGCGGCCCGTGAAGGCCGGCGAGTTCCTGCTCGGGTACGCCGACGAGGACGGCCAGGTCGCGACCGACCCGACACCATTGCTGGTGCAGAACGGCTCCTACGTCGTCCACCGCAAGCTCCAGCAGCAGGTCGGCCGCTTCCGCGACAGCCTGGCGCGAGCGGCCGCCGAGTCCGGTCTCGATGAGGAGCTCGTCGCCGCGAAGGTCGTCGGGAGGTGGCGCGACGGCGTACCCCTGGAGCTGAGCCCGTGGCGCACCGTCGGCGGGCAGGACCTCACCGCTGAGGAGGTCGAGCAGCCGGCCAACGACTTCCGCTACCTCCCCCACGACCGGGAGGGTTTCGTGTGCCCCCAGGGCGCCCACATCAGGCGGGTCAATCCGCGTGACGCGATCGAGTTCGGCCGCCAGGTCCCTGACACCGGGGAGCTGACCGCCCGACACCGCATCATCAGGCGGGGCATGCCCTACGGGACGGCTCTACCGGCTGGAGACGCGGAGGACGGCCTGGAGCGCGGGCTGATGTTCATCTGCTACAACGCCGACCTCGAGCGGCAGTTCGAGACCATCCAGCGCGCGTGGTGCGTCGACGGGGATGCCTTCTTCCTCGGCGAGGACCAGGACTTCCTGCTGGGGAACGAGAACGGCAGCGGCAAGATGACGATCCCCGTCCGGGGAGCGCCGCCACACTTCGTGACGGCGCCCCCGGACCTGGTGGTCACCCGCTACATGGAGTATCTCTTCGCCCCCGGTATCCGCGCCCTGCACCGGCTCGCGGAGGACCGGTTCCGCTAGCGCCCCATGCCCGTGGCGGTCTCCCCCGCCAAGGCCGTGCTGATCGTGGTGTCGGCACCGGCGGCGAAGGTCTCCGTGGGAGCGGTGGCCCCCAGCAGCGGAGCGAGGCGCTGGAGGGCCTGGTCGGTGAACAGGCCGGAGAGGCAACCCACGGTGACCAGCACCATGATCCCCGGAGCCGACGTGGTCTGGTCGCCGATGCTGATCAGACCGGCGTTGACGGCCACGACGGCCACGGCACCGAGCAGGGCGGACCACACCGGGCGCAGCACGTACCACCACACGAAACCCCGTTCGAGGGTCTCGTGGCCGGCCCGCTGCGCGAAGACGATGCTCTGCTGGATGACGCTGCCGACGACCCCTGCGGTCGCCCCCACGAGCAGCAGGCACATGCTGAGGGTGACGGGAAAGTCCGGCCCCCACCACTGCACCGTCCAGACGGCGACGTCCCCGGTGGGGGCGACCTCCTGGAGCGTCACGAGGTGCTCGGCAAGGCCGTAGGCCACCACGAGCCCGAGGAAGGCGAAGACTCCCTCGACGGCGTTCACGGCGCCGATCACCCGACGTGTCGTGGTGGACATCGCCGTCCTCAGGTTGGGCAGCTCGTCGGCTGCCTGCAGGTCGTTGCTCATCTCTGCCTCCGGTGTGTGTGCTGGTCGCTTCCACCTGGCAGACGAGCGAGATCGGTGCAGGGATACACGTGACGGTGCCCAGGTTGTCGAGGGTGCCCATCTCCCACGTGCGAGCCCCACGGTTCGGCCCCCGAATGTATCCAGACCCCCCTCTCACACGTCCCCCCTCCACCGGACCACTCCGCGATGGCCCGGTCCACGACCGTGGTCAGGAGGCCTTGCATGAACTCAGGAAGCCGCGTTCTCCACTGGGACACCCCTGCCCCGCCGCACACCCAGCGGCTGCACCTGTCCACCAGGGTCGGGGACTCCATGCACGGCATCGACCTGTGCTCTCGTCGACCGGCCGGCGCGGACCAGGTCGCGGCGCTCGACTACAACATGCAGACCGTCGAGGCGGTCGATGGTCTGGGGGAACGAACCGTCATCCCTGTCTCCGGTCACTGGACCAGCATCGGCAGGAACGGCTACGACAGCTGCCACCTGGAGTCGGGCGGCCTACGGCGGCTGACCCGCGCCGAGAGGCGGATGACCTACCAGCAGTGGGTCGATCGGCACGAGGGCACGCTGGCCTCCCTCCAGGACCTGCGTCGCAGGAACGGAGACTTCCCCATGACCTGGGAACAGTCCGTCCAGTACGCCGCCGGCAAGGGGGTCGTCCTGACCCCGGAGCTCAAGTCCCAGGGCTTCACCCTCGACCTCGTCGCCGAGGACATGGTGAGGGTGTGCAGGGAGTTCGACTACCCGTTGTGGGCGATGGCGCTGCTCTCGATGAAGTTCGCGGACCTCAAGTGCGCCGCCATCGAGAACGCAGGTGGGTCCTTCGCGCTCATCTTCGGCCGGTTCCGACCGCAGGCCGGTGGGGCGAACCAGGTGGCGGGCTGGGTGGTCAAGCCGAGTCAGATCTGGGGGCCCGTCATCGCCAGGCGATGGATCCGATGACATCGTCTCGATCTCGGTGGCCGCTCCGGTGCTGGACCGACGGCTGTCCCGAGGGTCAGAGCACACGGATGAGCAGGACGGCCAGGTCGTCGGCGAGCTCAGGCCCGTGGAAGCGCCGCGGGGCGTCCACCAGCTCGGCGGCGACGTCCTCCAGGGGCTCCCCGTGCAGGAGCTCCAGGATCGTGGCGACACGTTCGGAGCCGAACAGGGCCCCTTCGCGCATCGCCTCGACCAGGCCGTCGGTGAACAGGCAGATGAGCTCTCCAGGTTCCAGCACGACGTGCGTGTCGTGCAGCTCCACCTGGTCGAGCAGTCCCAGGGCCGTTCCCAGCTCCCCGACCGGCTCCGACTCGCCGGTCCGACGAAGGACCAGCGGAGGGTGGTGCCCGGCGAGGCTGAGGGTGACCTCGAGGCGGCCCGCCCGCGGACGGACCACGGCGTACACCATCGTGCAGTGGCGCTCTGGGTCCGTGGCGGCCAGCACTCGATCGTTGAGGTCGCGAAGCGTCCTGCTGGGCTCGTGGTCCGGTCGCGCCAGGGCTCGGAGGGTGTAGCGCGCCATGGCGGTCACCGTGGCTGCCTCGGCCCCCTTGCCGCTGACGTCTCCCAGGACGACTCCCCACACGTCGTCGCCGAGCGGGAAGACGTCGTAGAAGTCGCCGCCGATCTCGTGCCCGTCTCCCGCAGGCTCATAACGGCCCACGATCTCCGAGCCCCCCATGAAGGGGAGCTCGCCGGGCACCAGGCTCTGCTGCAGGGCCGACGCCACCCGCGAACGCTCCCCCAGCAGCTGGGCCAGCGTCTCCTGCGACCTGACGCGCTCCGTGACGTCACGCAGGATCACCAGCTGACCGGCCGCACGCGCGCGAGAGTCGAGCAGGGGTTCACGGCGTACCTCGAAGGTGCGCTCCTGCTCGGCGTTGTTGAGCAGGTGGATCTGGTCGTGGGCCTGGTCCACGTGCTGGTCGACATGCTGGGCCACGTGCTGGGCCACATGCTGGGCCACATGCTGGGCCACGGGACCCACCTCGGAGGGGATCGGCAGGACCTTGTCGTCGAGCGAGGCCTGCGCCAGGGCGTCGGTGAGCGAGAGTCCCACCAGCTGGGCGCGCGACGTGCGAAGCACCTCGACCCCCGCCGGGTTCGCGTCGGTGACCCGGCCGAACGCGTCGAGGACGAAGACCGCGTCGCTCATGCTCTCCACGATGACCCCGCGAGCCAGCGGCGAGAGCCTGACAAGCCGTTCCCGGAACAGCCCCCACACGAGCACAGCCCCAGTCAGGATGAACGCGAACGGGGTCAGGTCGATCGTGGCGAACCAGCCGACCTCGAAGTTGTGCAGCAGGTTGAAGATCCAGGGCAGGAGCGCAGCGGCCACCAGCACCAGGGCCATCCTGCGGTAGGTCCCGGACAGCCGCACCATGCTCACGACGAAGAGCGCGGTAGCGACCAGGATCATCAGGTTCGAGTAGGCCAGATGCACCCAGAACACGGGTCCTGTGCCCACCACGGGCAGATCCTTCCCGCCCGCATCCGGTGGGTAGAAGCGCACGAGGTCATGGGTGGCAGGGATGAAGAGGAAGGCCATCACGGCCACCGGCTCGATGGTCAGCAGTCCCAGCAGACGCCGCGTGACGCGTTGCCCCCGGTTGGTGTACTCGAGCACGAAGACCAGCCAGGCCGGGGACAGCACGCTCACTCCGACGTACTTCAGGTCGCCCCAGTGGCTCTTGATGGCGACGTCGCCGGCCGTGAGCTCGAGCGCGTAGGCCAGTCCCCACCAGGCCACCGCGGCCAGGAGCACCGCGAGGGCGACCCCGGCCCGCGAGCCTCGGCGCCAACCGACGTACCCGGCCAGTCCCGCCAGCAGGATGCCGGTCGAGGTCATCAACGCGGCGAACCACGGCAGCATGCCTGGATTCCTCCCTCAGCCGCGACCTGTCGGTTGGGCACCTCGCACTCCGCCCGCGAGGAGGGTCACGCTACCGGTAAAAGGACGCGTGCCTCCATCGTTCCCCGGGTTCGGCGATCGGGCTCGGGCCTCCTGGTCAGGTCCCAGTCAGGTGGCGAACTCCATACTTGGGGCAACGAGTCCACGGGAGGGCAAGCATGGGGTTCGACCACGGCAAGGCACTGGGATCGCTGGTGGTCGCGGCGCTGCTGCTGAGCGGATGCGGGTCGACCACGCAGACCGAGACGACCACCAGCGCACCCAGCGCGGCCGCGCAGGAGACGGCCGCGGCCACGGGCACAGCGACCAAGGTGTTGGTCGTCATCGAGGAGAACCATTCCTACGCCCAGATGAGGGACGGCATGCCGTTCCTCGCGAAGCTCTCCGACACCTACGGCTACGCCACCCACTGGACCGCGATCACCCATCCCAGCCTCCCGAACTACCTGGCCATCGCCGGCGGATCGACCTTCGGCGTCACCGAGGACAAGGCCCCTCGAGCCTACGAGGGCAACATCGGATCTGCCCTGTCCGTGTTCGATCAGGCGCAGCTGGCAGGCAAGAAGGCCGCGACCTACGCCGAGTCGATGCCCGAGAACTGTCACGCCGACGACTTCCCCAACCGGTCCGACGGTGTGCCCACGTACGCCGTACGGCACAACCCCTGGGTCTACTTCTCCGCCGGCCGGGGCGACTGCCTGGCCACGGACCAGCCGTTGCCCCAGTTCGCCCAGGACGCGACCGACAACGCCCTGCCCAATGTCGGCTTCCTGATCCCGAACCTGGACCACGACGCCCACGACGGCAGCCTCTCCACCGCGGACCACTGGCTCGAGCAGCAGCTCGCCCCCGTCCTGAGCAGCGACGACTTCACCAGTGGCAACCTGGTCGTCGTCGTCACCGCCGACGAGGACAACAAGTCGTCCGGCAACACCGTCCTGACCTCGGTGCTCTCCCCGGCCCTGTCGCACAAGGTCGTCGACAGCCCCCTCACCCACTACTCCCTGACGCGCTACATCGCGCAGGTCCTTGGTGTGACCCCGCTGCAGAAGGGCGTCGACGCACCGGACATGAAGGCCGCGTTCGGTCTCTGAGCACGCATGAGGACAGCCACCCCGCCACCGCCCCGCCCGCAGGTCGCCTGGACACCGTGGCGGACCGTGGCCGCCTTCGGCGTGGTGAGCCTCGCCGGAGACATGGTCTACGAGGGCATGCGCTCGGTGGCGGGCCCGTTCCTGGGCTCCCTGGGCGCCTCGGCGCTGGCCGTGGGGCTCATCACGGGCGCGGGAGAGGCGATGGCCCTGCTCCTGCGGCTGGTGTCCGGACCGCTCGCCGACCGCACCCACCGGTACTGGTCGTTGACCATCCTCGGCTACGCGATGACCGCGGTGTGCGTCCCGCTCCTGGCCGTTGCCCCGTTCGTGGGCGGTCTCGGTCTCGCGCTTGCCACCGTCCTGATCCTGCTGGAGCGCGCCGGCAAGGCCATCCGAAGCCCGTCGAAGTCCGCGCTGCTGGCGCGGGTCGCGCTCTCGGTGGGCCGCGGGCGAGGGTTTGCGGTGCACAAGGCGCTGGACCAGGTCGGAGCGTTCGCCGGGCCGCTGGTCGTGGCCGGGATGATCGCCGCCACCGGCGCCCAGTGGCCCGGCTTCGCCGTACTGGCCCTCCCCGGCGCCGCGTGCATGATCTTGTTGTCCATCCTCAGACGCCACGTCGAGCACGTGCCGACCGAGACCAGGATCGTGCCTGCGCCCGATCCACCACTCGAGGAGCGCGCACTGCCCCGGCGGTTCTACGCCTTCGCGCTCTCCTGCGCCCTCGGCACCCTGGGCCTGATGACCTTCGGCGTCATCTCCTACCACCTCGTCGACGCCGGCCTGGTGACGCCGGCGGTGGTCCCCCTCGTCTACGCCGCCGCCATGGCGACCGAGGCGGTGGCGGCCCTGCTCACCGGATTCGCCTTCGACCGCTGGGGTCCCGCCATCCTGTTCACGCTGCCGGCTGTCATCGTCGCCGTGCCCGCACTCTCCCTGGCCGACACGTTCACGCTCGTCCTGGTCGGCGTTCTGCTGTGGGGTGCAGTGACAGGGGTCCAGGACTCCACGGTGAAGGCGCTGGTGGCCGACCTCGTTCCCCCACGGCGGCTGGCGACGGCCTACGGAGTGTTCGCGGCGTTCCAGGGGGTCGCGGCCCTGGCCGGCGGGACCTTGGCGGGTGGGCTGTACACCGAGCACCGCACCTTGCTCATCTCGCTCGTGGGGCTGGCCCAGGTCCTCTCCACCGTCCTGCTCGCTCTCGCGCTTCGCGGACAGCGCTCGCACACCCCGGCGCACAGCCTCCCCACAGGAACGTCCTAGGTCTCCGTCAGCCTGATGCCCGAGAGTGAGACCGACCATGGCTGGAAGGCGTACATGACCACCCTCTCGTCGCGGGTTCCCAGGCCCTCGGCGCCGACCGCGCCCACCCGTCTCGGGCGACGTGCGAGGTTCGACTCCGTCGTCCGGCTGCTGACCCTGACGGGCCTGTGGCTCAGCTTGTTGCTGGTGACCTACTGGTGGGTGGCCGCGCGTGGTCTGCAGGACCTCACCGACTGGAGCACGGCGATGACGTCCGTCGGGCGCATCAGCGGCTTGGTCGCCGCCGTGCTGCTGCTGACCCAGGTCCTCCTGATGGCCCGGGTCCCGGGGCTCGAGCACGCCTTCGGTCAGGACCGTCTCGCCCGGTTGCACCGCCTCGTCGGGTTCATCTCGTTCCACCTGCTGCTGCTCCACATCGTCACCGTCACGTGGGGCTATGCCCTGGGTCGGTTGCTCAGCACCCCGGGCACGCTGTGGGACCTGACCGTGCACTACCCGGGCATGCTGCTCGCCGCCGCGGGCACCGCCTGCCTGTTCCTGGTCGTGCTCACCAGCGTCAGGGCCGCGCGACGCCGACTGCGCTACGAGTCCTGGCACCTGATGCACCTCTATGCCTACCTCGGTGTCGGACTGGCCCTGCCCCACCAGCTGTGGACCGGCCAGCAGTTCACCGACTCGGCCGCCAAGACGGTGTTCTGGTGGACGGCCTGGGCACTCGCCGCAGTCACGATCCTGGCGTTCCGCGTCGTACGCCCACTGGCACTCAGCCTGCGACACCAGCTGCGGGTGACCACGGTCGTCGAGGAGCAGTCCGGCGTCTGGTCGGTCCACGTCGAGGGTCGGCGGCTCGACCGCCTCAGGGTCGAGGCGGGCCAGTTCCTCAACTGGCGCTTCCTCGGCCGCTCCGGCTGGACGCGCGCCAACCCCTACTCCCTGTCGGCCGCGCCGAGCGGTCGCGGCCTCAGGATCACCGCGCAGGTCGTCGGCGACGGCAGCGACACTCTGCGGGCGCTCGTCCCGGGCACCCGCGCGATCATCGAAGGACCCTACGGTCGGCTGAGCGCCCGCACCCGGACCCGGCCCCGGGTCGCACTGATCGGCGCCGGCGTCGGCATCACGCCGCTACGTGCCCTGGCCGAGGGGCTGACCTACGCGCCGGGGGAAGTGATCCTCATCGAGCGGTTCACCACCCATCCGCTGTTCGCCAGGGAGGTCGACACCCTCAGGCGAGAACGCGGCCTGCAGGTGCTCCGCCTCCCCGGCCGGCGCCGCGCCCCGGACTCCTGGCTCGGCGAGGGCATCGGGCCCGCGGACGACCTGACGGCCCTGCGGTACTGGATCCCCGACGTGGCCCAGCGCGACGTCTTCGTCTGTGGTCCGCCGGCCTGGACCGACCTCGTCCGCGGCTCGCTCGTGGCTGCGGGGCTTCCCCCTGACCACCTCCACCTCGAGACCTTCGCCTGGTGATCACATGAGACGCATCACCCTGTGGGTGCTCAGCACCCTCTCCGCCCTCGTCCTGCTCTTCGGCTACCACACCTCGACGTCCGGACCGCAGGTCACGAGCA
Source organism: uncultured Actinomycetota bacterium (assembly GCA_963843775.1). GTDB lineage: Bacteria > Actinomycetota > Actinomycetes > Propionibacteriales > Nocardioidaceae > Marmoricola. The sequence continues at coordinate 1,037,929 of CAWJLT010000012.1, read as the reverse complement.
ACCCGACGTCGATCTACTCGAACGGCACGAGCGCCACTCGGGGCTCCTCCGGCCCCCAGTCCGGGTCCGGGTCCGGGTCCGGGTCGACCGGTGGCAGCGCCGCTGCGCCTGACCCCGGCGCGACCTCGGCGACCCGCACCGTGACCGGCTCCGTGGCGCAGACGCGGTGGGGGCCCGTGCAGGTGCAGCTCCAGGTGAACGACGGCACCATCACCGACGTCTCGGTGGTCCAGTACCCGAACGGCAACCCCATGGACGAGGAGATCAACCGTCAGGCGCTTCCCGCCCTCACCCAGGAGACGCTGGACGCCCAGGGGGCCGGCATCGACATGATCAGCGGCGCGACCGTCACCAGCGACGGGTACCTCGAGTCGCTGCAGAGCGCGCTCGACCGGGCCGGGCTGTGAAGACCGACGCAGCAGCCGCCTGATGCAGGGCGTACGTCGCCGGGTCGCCCAGGTGATGGGGATGCCGATCAGCCTGGCCCTGCGTGGTCTGCACGTCGACGACGAACGGGCCGAGTCGGCCTGGCAGCAGTCGCTCACCGTGCTTCGCGAGGTCGACCAGGTCTTCAGCACCTATCGCCACGACTCCGTCGTCTCCCGTCTCCAACGGGGTGAGATCGCCCTCGCGGACTGCTCCTCGCAGGTTCGAGAGGTCCTCGCACTGGGTGAGCGTGCGCGTCAGGAGTCCGGTGGCGCCTTCGACGTCCGACTGCCGGGTCCGGACGGTCACACCCACCTGGACCCCAGCGGGGTGGTGAAGGGCTGGGCCGTCGACCGCGCGGCCGCAGCGCTCGACCACCTGCCCGGCACCGACTTCTGCCTCTCGGCGGGCGGCGACATGCTCTGCCGGGGCACGCGGAGCGGGGCCCCGGCCTGGCGGATCGGCATCGAGGACCCCCACGACCCGACACGCGTCCTGGCCGTCGTGCCGGTGCACGACGGAGCGGTCGCCACGTCCGGGCTCGCCCACCGTGGCGCCCACATCGTCGATGCACGAACCGGTCTCACCCCCACGGCCATCGCCTCGGTCACCGTCGTCGGACCCGACCTGACCGGGGCCGACATCGACGCCACGGCCGCCTTCGCCCTCGGCGCGAACGCCCTCACCTGGCTTCAGGGTCGTGCGGGCCGCAGCGGGCTGGTCGTGTGGGCCGACGGGACCACCGAGGTCTTCGGGTCCCCTGCTGCGTGACGGCTCTCAGGTGTTCTGGGGAAACCCGAGGTTGAGGCCACCGTGGAGGGGATCGGGCCAGCGGGACGTGACGACCTTGCCTCGGGTGAAGAAGGAGACCCCCTCCGTACCGTGGGCATGGGTGTCACCGAAGAGACTGTTCTTCCAGCCGCCGAAGGAGTAGTAGGCCATCGGCACCGGGACCGGGACGTTGACCCCGATCATGCCGACCTGCACCTCGTGCTGGAACCTCCGGGCGGCTCCACCGTCGCAGGTGAAGATCGCCGTACCGTTGCCGTAGGGGTTGGCGTTGACCAGCTCGAGCGCCTCGTCGTAGGACTGCACGCGCAGGACCGAGAGCACAGGACCGAAGATCTCGTCGGTGTAGATGCTCATCTGTGGCGTCACGTGGTCGAACAGCGTGGGGCCCAGCCAGAAGCCGGTCTCGTCCCCGTCGAAGTCCTGCTCCCGACCGTCGACGACGAGGGCGGCCCCTGCCGCCTCGCCCGCAGCGACGTACGCCGCGACCTTGTCCCGGTGGGCCCTGGTCACCAACGGCCCCATGTCGTTGCCACGTCTGCCGTCCCCGGTGCGGAGCGTGGAGACGCGCTCCAGGATCTTCGCGACGAGCTCGTCGGCCACGGGCTCGACGACCACCAGCGCCGAGACGGCCATGCATCGCTCCCCGGCTGACCCGAACCCAGCGTTCACGGCCGCGTCGGCGGCCAGGTCGAGGTCGGCGTCCGGGAGGACGACCATGTGGTTCTTGGCACCGCCGAGCGCTTGGACCCTCTTGCCGTGGGAGGTGCCGGTCTCGTAGACGTAGCGGGCGACCGGAGTCGAACCGACGAAGGAGACCGCAGCGACCTCGGGATGGGTCAGCAACCGGTCGACGGCCACCTTGTCGCCGTGCAGGACCGAGAAGACGCCGGCCGGGAGACCAGCCTCCTCCCAGAGCTCGGCCAGGAGCAGGGAGGCGGAGGGAGCCTTCTCGCTCGGCTTGAGCACGACAGCGTTGCCGCTCGCGATCGCGATCGGGACGAACCACAGCGGCACCATCGCCGGAAAGTTGAACGGCGAGATGACCGCGACGACGCCCACCGCCTGCCGGATCGAGTAGACGTCCACCTGGGTCGAGACGTTCTCGCTGAAACCCCCCTTGAGCAGGTGCGGGGCGCCGCAGGCGAACTCGACCACCTCGAGCCCGCGGGTCACTTCGCCGAGCGCGTCGGAGAGCACCTTCCCGTGCTCGGCCGTGATCGCCGCGGCTACCTCCTCCTTGCGGGCGTCGAGCAGCTCCCGGAACTTGAAGAGCACCTTCGTCCGGGTCGAGAGCGTGGACCGTCCCCATCCACGAGCCGCCCTGACGGCAGCTGCCACCGCGACGTCGGTGGTGTCCTCATCGGCCAGGTCGACGCGGGCGGAGACCTGACCGGTGGCCGGGTCGAAGACGTCCCCTGATCGGTCGCTGGTCCCGCCGAACGGCAGGCCGTCGATCCAGTGCGTGATCCTTCGAGTCATCAGGGCCTCCGTAGGCAGTCGCGAGCGGTGAACGGGGTTGACCCCGGTCGAACCACTGTGTATACATGCATTCCCAAATGTATACCATTGGAAGGTAGGCGCATGACCCTCACCTCGTCGGAGTTCCAGCTCTCCACCGGCACGCTGCCCACCGGGCTCCGGATCGGCGGATCAGTCGTCTCCGGCACCGGTGACCGGCTCGACGTGCGCAACCCGGCGACCGGGGCCGTCCTGGCCACCGTCGACAGCGCGAGTCCTGCCGACATCGACCGGGCGGTGCAGGTGGCCGACGCTGCGTTCAGGTCGGGGGTCTGGAGCGAGATGCCCATCCATGACCGGGCCCAGGTGATGCACCGGTTCGCCGACGGGATCGAGCGTCGGATGGTGGACCTCTACCAGCTCGAGACCGCGAACAACGGCCGACCCATCACGGAGACGAAGGCACAGATCACCCGGCTGCCGGAGTGGTACCGCTACAACGCCTCGCTCCTGCTCGCCGACCGCGATGCTGTCGTCCCGATGCGAGGGGACTACCACTCCTACACCAGCCGGATGCCCCTCGGCGTGGTGGCGATCCTCGCCTCCTTCAACCACCCGATGATGATCGCCTCGAAGAGCCTGGCCCCGGCCTTGGCGACCGGCAACTCGGTGGTGCTCAAGCCTTCGGAGCAGACTCCGCTGACGGCCATGCTCCTGGGGGACATCGCCCGCGAGGCCGGGATCCCCGACGGCGTCCTGAACGTGGTGAACGGGCTCGGTCCCACCGCCGGCGCCGCCCTGACCGGACACGAGCTGGTACGCAAGGTGGTCTTCACCGGTGGCACGGAGCCCGGCAGGTCCATCGCGCTCGCCACCGCCGCACGCTTCGCCAAAGCCACCCTCGAGCTCGGCGGCAAGTCACCTGTGCTGGTCTTCGACGACACCCCCGTGGACGTGGCCGCCAGGGGCGCGGCCTTTGCCGGCTTCATCGGTGCCGGCCAGACCTGCATCGCCGGCAGTCGGCTGATCGTGCAGCGTGGCCTCTACGAACCCTTCGTCGAAGCGCTGTCCACGGTCGCCGCGGGGATCCGTATCGGCGATCCCAGTGACGCCTCCACCCAGCTGGGACCCGTGATCTCCGCGAGGGCGCGCGACCGCATCCTCGGTCACGTCCAGCAGGGCCTCGACGCCGGCGCCCGGTTGGTCACGGGCGGACAGGCTGCGCAGGTGGAGGGCCTCGAGGGCGGCTTCTTCCTCGCCCCCACGGTCCTCGCCGACGTCACCAACGACATGGCGGTCGCCCGCGAGGAGATCTTCGGACCCGTCGTCGTGGTCATCCCGTTCGACGACGAGGACGAGGGTGTCGCCATCGCCAACGACTCCCCCTTCGCCCTCGGCTCAGCCATCTGGACCCGCGACGTGGCCCGCGCCCACCGGGTCGCGGGCCGGCTCGAGGCCGGGATGGTCTGGGTCAACGACCACCATCGTCTCGACCCGTCCTCCCCCTGGGGCGGGCTGAAGGAGAGCGGTGTGGGCCGCGAAGGCGGTTGGGAATCCTTCCACGACTTCACCCACGTCCGGGCGGTCACCATCCGCACCGCCCCGGACGACGTGGACTGGTACGGCGGACTAGCAACCGGGAGGTTGAACTGATGAGTGACCTGGTGATCCACGACCCCGTGGACGGTGTCGTCCTGGTGGAGGTCGACCTGCCACCGGACAACCTGTACAGCCTCGAGGTGTGCCGACGACTCGTCGAGGTGCTCGAGAAGCCGCCGGAGGGAGCCCACGTGCTGCGCCTGCGCGCAGCGGGCGACTCCTTCTGCCTGGGCCGGGAGCGGGGCGGCACCACTCCGGCCCAGGTCCGCACGGAGGCCGAGGTCCTGGTCTCCTTGATGCGTGCGCTGCGGCGTACGCGCCTGGTCACCGTCGCCGAGGTCCAAGGTGACGCCGCGGGCTTCGGGGTCGGTCTCGCCGCTGCGTGTGACGTGGCCGTGGCCCTGGAGTCGGCGCGCTTCTCGTTCCCCGAGGTGGGCATCGGACTGGCTCCCGCCCTGGTGCTGGCCTGGCTCCCGCGCGTCATCGGTGAGCGTGAGGCGTTCTGGTTGACCGCGACCGGGGAGACGATCACCGCCGCCCGGGCCGTCGAGCTCAGCCTCGTCAACGCGACTGCCGGCTCGGTCGAGGAGCTGCGCAAGCAGAGCGACGAACGCGTCGCCGCGCTGCTGCGCCGTAGTCCGCGGGTGCACGGTGACATCAAGGACATGATCCGGATGTTCGCCGAGGTCGGCGACGACGCCGCCCTGGACGTCAGCCTCGACCGGCTCGTGGTCGGGTCGCTGCGCCGGGGCGAGGGCTGAGCCTCGAGAAGATGTCCACCCGTCGGGTCGACCCGTGCGACAGACTGACGCCATGAGCACGGAGTCGGCTGCCGCACGGGTGGCTCGCGGCCTGCGTGACCGGGTCTCCAACGGTGCCCTCGCACCCGGGACCACGCTGTCCCAGGCGGCGATCGCCGCGGAGTACGGCGTGAGCCGCATCCCTGTCCGGGACGCGCTCCAGGCCCTGGCGACCGACGGCCTGGTGCAGCTCCAGGGCGGCACCGCCACGGTCACACCGCTGTCGATCGAGGACCTGCAGGAGCTCTACGAGCTCCGCGGGGCCCTGGAGCCCGTCGCCACCCGGCTGGCGGTGCCGCGCGTGGGCCGGGCGGGGGTCGCCCGGATGGTGAGCCTGCTCGACCTGATGGACGATCCGTCCACCGCCCCCGGCGACTGGGTCGAGGCCAATGCGGCCTTCCACGCCGAGGTCTACACGCTGGCCGGGCGCCCCCGGTCCATCGCCCTGGTGGAGCAGCTCCGCCGCCTCACCGACCGCTACGTCTACTTCCACCTCGACGTCGTCGGCGACGTCGCGCACCTGCAGGACGAGCACCGCCAGATCCTGCGCGCGGTGGAGGACCACGATGCCGATGCCGCAGCGGAGCTCACCCGGCTCCATCTCGCCTCCTCGCACGACGCCGTGCTCCGGTACCTGCTGGCCGAGAAGAGCTGAGCCCGGTGTCGGCCCACGTGTGACGAGGACGTTGACGATGGCGTCAGCCGCCATGCCCTCCGTGGGGTCGGTGACGATCTACTGAGGTCACCGTTCGTCGTCCATCCGGGAGATCGTCCATGAAGAGCCACGCCTCGTCGACCGAGCTTGATCCCCAGCACTTCCGGCACGTCATCGGACACCTGGCGAGCGGGGTCACGGTGGTGACGACCCGGGTGGGCGACCAGCCCTTCGGCATGACGGCGAGCTCGGTGACCTCACTGTCCATGCAGCCACCGATGATGCTCGCGTGCCTGAACCGCGCCACCCCCACGACCCAGGCGGTCTCCCGCTCGGGGTTCTACTCCGTGAACGTGCTGGGTCAGGGACACGCCGAGCTGGCCCAGCAGTTCGCCGTGCCCAGCGAGGACAAGTTCTCCGGGGTCGACCTCGTCGACGGTGCGCTCGGTGCACCACTCCTCGCCGGAGCCCTGGCGCACATCGAGTGCGAGGTCACGGAGGAGACCACCGGCGGCACCCACAGCATCTTTCTCGGCCGCGTCATCCGGGCCACGGCCGGTGAAGGGCAGCCGCTGACCTACTTCCGCGGCGGGTTCGGCCGCTTCGAGTTCGCGCGCGACGACTCCGTCTACCAGCTGGCAAGGCGTCAGGTGCTGGAGCGTCAGTACGCCGCCGGCACCGTCATCGACCTGGACGACCTCGCCCACCAGCTCGACGTCGACAGCCCCTCGGCCTTCTACGCCTTGACCCGGCTGGCCTCCGACGGCCTGGTGCAACGGGACCCCACCCGCGGCTACGTGATCACCCCGTTCGACGTCCACACCTCGGACGAGACCTTCGACGCCCGCAGCGTCATCGAGCTCGGCGTGATCCAGGTGGCGGCCGAGGAGGCCGGGCACGACGACCTGATCGAGCTTCGTCGACGGTTCGAGGCGATGGCAGCCCTGCTCGTCGGCGAACGCTTCGTGGACTTCGATGCCTACCTCGACGCGAACTACGCCTTCCACGAGTTCCTCGTCAGGCTCGCGCGCAACCCGGCACTGACTGCCGCGTTCGGTCGTCTCTCCATCAAGACCGTGATGACCCGGAGCTTCGGCTCCACGCCGGTGACCTCGCAGGACTTCATCGAGGCCCAGCGACAGATCACCGAAGGCATGGAGCACCGGGACCGGGACGCTGCTGCAGCCGGGGTGCGGCGCTACACCGAGCTGGCCAAGCGCCGCGTGCGAGAGATCCTGGAGCGCACGGGCGGCCGGCTCTGAGCCTGGCCGGGTGGGAGCGCGGATCCAGTGAGTGTCGCGCCGTCGCTGTGACGGGTTCGGTCACAGCCAGCGCGACGTCGGCTACCTAGGCTGGGCAGCTCACCTGCAGGCACGGAGAAGGGCTGGTCCAGATGGGCGTCGTCGGCATGATCGGGCTGGGAATCATGGGGTCGGCCATGTCCGGCCACCTCGTCCGGGCGGGGTACCAGGTGCACGGCACCGACGTCGCCGATGCCGCCCTCGAGGCGTTCGCCCAGGCGGGAGGACATCGCGAGGGCGACGTGGCCGCCGTCGCCGCGGTCGCGGACGTCGTGATCACCTCGTTGCCGAACGCCGAGGCGGCTCTGCTGGTGTGCAAGGAGCTGGCACACGCAGCTCGACCGGGCCTGATCGTCGTGGAGACCTCGACACTCTCCCTCGAGGTCAAGGGGGCGTGTCGCGACCTCCTCGCGGAAGCCGAGGTCGTGCTGCTCGACTGTCCCCTCAGCGGCACGGGCGCCCAGGCGCTCCAGCGCGACCTCGTCGTTCTCGGTAGCGGTGACCTGGCCGCATTCGACGTGGTCCGGCCCGTGCTCGAGGTGGTGGCGCGCTCCGTGCAGCACGTGGGACCGTTCGGCAACGGGATGACGATGAAGCTCGTGGCCAACCTGCTGGTGGCCGTCCACAACGCCTCGACCGCCGAAGCCTTCGCCCTCGGGGTCCGCGCGGGCCTCGACCCGCAACAGCTCTACGACACGGTCCGAGACGGGGCTGGCGGGTCCGTCATCTTCGACAAGCGCGGGCCGATGATGGTCGAGAGGAACTACCTCCCCGCGACGGCGAAGGTGTCGATGTTCGTCAAGGACGTCGGCCTCGTCCAGGAGCTCGCCGCCTCCGTCGGGCTACGGACACCGGTGCTCGACGCGTCCCTCCCCCTCTACGAACGTGGCGTCGATGCCGGTCTCGGTGACTCCGACGCCGCCGCCATCCTCGAGATCCTGGACGAGAGCAGGTCACGATGAGGCTCACCGACGCGGACGCCATCGCGGAGGCGACGCTCCAGCACGCGCGGAGCATCGGCGCCGCCCCGATGACCGTCGTGGTGCTCGACGCAGGCGGTCACGCGGTGGTGCTGAAGCGGGAGGACGGCTCGGGCATCCTGCGGCCGGAGATCGCCACGGCCAAGGCCTACGGCGCCGTCGGGATGGGCCTGAGCTCGCGAGACATCGCCGTGCGGGCGGAGAAGCAGCCCGTCTTCTTCGGGTCCCTGGCTGCGGTCTCCGGGGGCAGACTTGCTCCTGCGCCCGGCGGGGTCCTGGTGCGAGATGGCGACGGTGTGCTGCTGGGCGCCGTCGGCGTCAGCGGCGACGTCTCGGACGTCGACGAGGAGTGCGCAGTCCGTGGGATCGACACGGCGGGCCTGGTCGCCGAACCCGGCGTCGAGACCCTGCCGACCCGTTGAGCCTCCGGGGTCAGACCTTCTCCACCAGTCCGGTCGAGGCGGAGCGTGTGATCGCCTCGAACGCGCGCACGTTGGAGCGGATCTCGTCCAGGCTCACCGGATAGTCGAACCCGTCCAGCACGGACCGGGCGAACGCCTCGAGGTTGGTCCTGACCGCTGGTGCCGGCTCGAAGAACCGCAGCTCGGGTGAACCTCCGCGTCGCGTGGTCGTGACGTCCCACCCCGTGGGCGACTCGGGGTGGCTCCGGTCGCGGATCTCCATCCAGCCCTGCGACCCCATGACACACACGCGTCCGATGAAGGGGGTCGTGAGCACGGCGGTGATCACCGCCGTACCCCCCTCGGCGAACGTCATGGTGACCGTGAGGTTGTCCCCGTTCTCGAACGAGGTGGCGCGGGTGGAGAGACAAGCCCAGACCTGACTGGGCGTCCCCATGATCGCGATCGCCAGGTCGACCAGATGGATCCCGGTCGCGGAAAGGGGCCCGACCGGTGCGTGCTCGTTCGACAGCCTCCAGTTGTCAGCAGGCAGCGACAGGAACTTGTCCTGGCTGAAGTTGCCCTCGAACACGAGTGGCACGCCCAGGTCGCCCGAGCCCAGGAGCTCCCGCATCTGCACCACGGCCGGCTCGAACCTCCGCTCGTGCCCGATCCCCAGGCGCACACCCGCTTCCTCGACCGCCTGCAGCGCGCGCTCTGCGTCGGCAGCGTGGGCACTGAACGGCTTCTCGCAGAAGACGTGCTTGCCGGCTCGCGCCGCCGCGATGACCTGCTCGACGTGCAGCCGGTGCGGGCTGCACAGGATGACCGCGTCGATGCCGGGGTCATCGAGGACCGAGGCGAGGTCGGCCGTGGTGGCGACGCCGAGCGTCCCGGCCCGCTCGCGACTGGTGGCGTCCGGGTCGACACCGGTGACGACCTGCAACAGCGCGCTGGAGGCCAGCTGCTCGATGATGTTCTGTCCCCACCAGCCGAGACCGACGACGGCGACCCGGATCGCTCCCATGCGGCCCGAGCCGCTCAGTCGTCGAGCTTGAGCAGGCGAGCCGCGGTGCCACCACGGATGGCGACGCGGTCCTCGTCGGACAAGGACGTGACCCCGTCGATCTGGCCCAGGGGGTCGTAGTGGCCCATGTCGAAGGGGTAGTCCGTGCCGACCACGACGTGGTCCGCACCCATCTGCTGGATCAGGAACTCGAGGTGCACCGAGTCGAAGACCAGGCAGTCGACGTACACCTGCTTGAGGTAGGTGCTCGGCGGACGCGAGATGTGGTGACGCCCCTCGGGACGCAGGTCGTAGGAGTGATCCATCCGGGAGGAGTAGAACGGCAGGTACCCGCCACCGTGGACCGCGACCAGCTTGAGGTCCGGGTGGTCCTCCAGCACTCCTCCGTGGATGATCTTCGTCAGGGCGAGCGTGGTGTCCAGCGGGTTCCCGACCACGTTGGTCAGGTAGTACTTGCGCAGCCGCTCCCCGCCCGTGAAGCCGTTGGGGTGCAGGAGCACCACCACGTCCAGCTCCTCGGCCTTGGCGAAGAACGGACGGAAGCGGGGATCGTCGAGGTCGAGCCCCATGACGTTGGTGTTGATCTCCACGCCGCGGAAGTCGTAGTCCTTCACCGTGCGCTCGAGCTCCTCCACGGCGGAGCTCACGTCCTGCAGAGGCACGGTGGCAAGACCCACGAACCGGTCGGGATGGTCGGCCACGATCTTGGCCAGGTTCTCGTTCTGCATCCGGGACAGCTCACGAGCGAGCTCGGGATCCGCCCAGTAGAAGTACCCGGGGGGCGCCACCGAGATGGCCTGGACATCGATGCCCATCTCGTCCATGTCGGCCAGCCGCACGGCCGGGTCGGTCGCCTTCGGGAAGATCTCCTTGACGTGCTCCACCTGGTAGGCGTTGGTCTCGTCGCCGCCGAAGTAGCTGAAGGGCTCCATCTCGGGAGACATCAGCCCCTCGACCAGGGCCTGGCACTCGGGCGTGAACACGTGGGCGTGGATGTCGACCGTGCGTCCGGGGCGGGTGTTGCTGGTCATCTGGGGCCTCTCGTCAGAAGGATGGGGTGCAGGATCAGGTGAGGGCGGGCGTCTGGTCCGCCCACGACAACGTGGCGTCGCCGTACTTCGCGGCGCGGACGTCACCGGAACGAGCGTGGCCCTCGAAGGACTCGACGCGAGCGGTGCGCCCGCACAGCTCGCCCAGGCGCGCGCTGGCCGAGGGATCGGTGACCTCCTGGTAGGTCACTGTGCGGAGGTACTTGCCGACCCACAGGCCACCGGTGTAGCGCGCCGACCCACGGGTGGGGAGCACGTGGTTGGTGCCGATGACCTTGTCGCCGTAGGACACGCAGGTGCCCTCGCCGAGGAACAGAGCGCCGTAGTGGTTCATCCGCTCGAGCGCGAGCCGTGGCTCAGCCGTCAGGACCTGCACGTGCTCGCTCGCGAAGGTGTCCGCGAGGGCGAACGCCTCGTCGAGGGAGTCCACCACGTGCACCTGGCCGTGGTCGCGCCAGGCCGGACCGGCCATGTCGTTGGTGGACAGACCCGGCAGCAGCTTCTCGACGTGCTCCATCGCTCGACGCGCCACATCCTCGGACGTGGAGATGAGAATGGCGGGCGAGTCGGGTCCGTGCTCGGCCTGGCTGAGCAGGTCCACGGCCACCACGAACGGGTCGGCGGCCTCGTCCGCGATGACCAGGATCTCGGTCGGACCGGCGAACAGGTCGATGCCGACCTCTCCGAACAGCTGGCGCTTGGCCTCGGCGACGTAGGCGTTGCCCGGACCGGCCAGCAGGTCGACGCGACCGATCGTCTCGGTGCCCAGGGCGAGTGCGGCCACGGCCTGCACGCCCCCGAGCATCAGGATCTCGTCCGCGCCGGCGAGGTGCAGTGCCGCGATCGTCGCCACGGGGAGCTCGCCACGGATCGGGGGGGTGCAGGCGGTGACCCGCTCCACCCCCGCGACCTTGGCGGTCACGACCGTCATGTGCGCCGAGGCGGTGAGCGCGTAGCGGCCCCCTGGGACGTAGGCCCCGGTGGCCCTGATCGGCAGGTGCTTCTGGCCGAGGTGGACGCCAGGGGCGACCTCGGTCTCGAACGAGTGCATCGACTCCAGCTGCAGCTGAGCGAACTGACGCACGTTGGCCTGCACCTCGAGGATGTCCGAGACCACCTGCTGCGGCAGGTCGGCGACGATCTTCTCGGCCTCGTCACGGCCGAGGAGGAACGACTCGGGCGACCAGTCGTCGAACTTGGCGGAGTAGCGACGCACCGCGGCGTCACCCTCTCGGCGTACGTCCTCGATGACGGTGCGTACGACGTCGCGGACGCCTTCCTGCTCCCCGGCGTCGAGGCTGACGCCGGGGGCAGCCTTCAGCTGCTTGCTCATGGGGTCTCCAGATGGGCTGGTCAATGGGTTGGTCGATGGGCACGGCCCGGAGGGCGCGTCGGCACAGGCCGTGTCTGCCGGCCGGTGCGGGTCGGTCAGGCCACCTGGGTGGCGGCCTTCATCTTCTCCAGGCGTGCGAGCACCTGGGCCTGCAGCGTGGCCACGGTCGGGTCCGACTGACGCCTGGGCCGCGGCAGGTCGATCGTGATGTCCTCGTAGATCCGCCCGCCGGGCTGCAGCACGATGATGCGGTCGGAGAGCTCGACCGCCTCGACCACGTCGTGGGTGACGAAGACGACCGTCTTCTTCGACTGGGCCCAGATGTCTTGGAGCTGGGCCCGCAGACCACGGGCGGTGATCGCATCGAGGTGGCTGAACGGCTCGTCCATCAGCAGCAGGTCCGGCTCGACGGCGAAGGCGCGGGCGATTCCCACACGCTGCTGCATGCCGCCGGAGAGCTGGCCGGGGTAGAAGTCGGCGTTCTTGCTCAGACCGACCATGTCGAGGTAGTGACGGGCGCGCTCCCTCGTCTCCTCGTTGTGGTCGTCCTGGACGTACATCATGTTCTTCATGACGCTGCGCCACGGCAGCAGGCGCGGGTCCTGGAAGACGTAGCCCATGCGAGCGGGCCCACCCTGGTCGTTCTTGAGCGAGATCTCGCCGGAGGTGTGGTCCTCTACGCCAGAGATGATGTTGAGCAGGGTGCTCTTGCCGCAGCCCGAGGGACCGACGATCGAGACGAACGTCTGGCCCTTCACCTCGAACGAGATGTTGTCCAGCACGCGGCTGGCGCGGGGGGTACCCACGTTGAAGGTCTTGCTCAGGTCGCTCACGGTGAGGACGGCCATGGAAATCTCCTGACGGCGGACTGGACGGAAATGAGGATGGATGGTCGTGGGACAGGATCAGGCGGCGTTGTCGCGCCAGCGGAAGGCACGTCGGATGGCACGATCGAGCACCAACCGGTCGAGGATCACGATGAAGCCGACGAAGAGCACGACCCAGGCGGCGAAGCCGCCGAACCGGTTGGCGTCGTACCAGAAACGCGCGCGGTAGCCGACCCCACCCGAGCCGCCGTACCACTCCGAGAGCAGCACCCCGTTCCAGCCGATGATGATCGCGAAGCGCACGCCGGCAGCGACGTAGCCCGTCACCGCCGGGAGCACCAGGTCCTTGACCCGGCGCAGGACCGGAACCTGGTAGGTAGCAGACATGTCTCGAAGGTCCCGGGAGACGCCGCGGACGCCTTGGGCCACGTTGATGATGACGAACGGGACCGCTGTCAGGAAGGTGGTCACGATGGGGCTGGTGTCGCCGAACCCGAACCACATCACGGTCAGGAAGGCCCAGATGATGGCCGGGATCGAGAGACCCACGAGGACTGGGCTCTCGAAGAACGCCCGGGAGAGTCCCGAGAGACCCATCATCACGCCGATGACGATGCCGACCACGGTCGCCAGCAGGACTCCCACAGCGAACCGGTACAGAGTGACGCCGAAGTTGCCGAACACCTCTCCGCGGGCGAACTCGTCGACCAGCCGGACCACGGTCTCGACGGGACCGGGGACCCGGTCGAAGAGAGCCGCGACCACCAGCCAGAGCGCCAGGGCGGTCAGCATCGCGGTCGTCCGCGCGCCGACGTCGGAGGTGAGCCGTCGCCTCCAGGGCGAGACGCTCTCGGCGATCTCGGTCGTCGAGCGTCGTCTGTTCTCAAGACTCGTGCTCACAGCGCCGAGCTCCTCTCTTCGGGACGCCAGGCCAGAAGCCGTGACTCGACCTTGGCCAGGACCAGCCGTTCGATGACGAGCATGAAGGCGATGAACAGGAACATCCACGCCAGCACACCACTGATGGAGTAGAGCTGGTACTGGGTGCGGATCTGGAACCCGACGCCGTTGCGACCGCCGAAGACCTCGGTGAGCGCCTCGACCTTCCAGGCCACGGCGAAGCACATCCGGATGGCGGCGAACACGAACGGGACGATGGTCGGGATCAGGACCTCGCGACGGATCTGTTGGGAGCTGCGCCCGAAGGCCTCGCTCATCGTGATCAACGACTTGTCGACCCCACGAATCCCCTCCGCCACGTTCAGTGCGACATAGGGAGCCGAGACCAGGGCGACCGCCAGGATCGGCCCCAGGTTGGAGAGACCGAACACGATCAACGACAAGACCGCGTAGACGATCGCCGGGATGGTGCCGGCCACGGTGACGCCGTCGTGGAAGAAGGCTCGCCAGTAGCGAAACCGCCCCATCAGGTAACCGACCGGTGCGCCCACCGCTGCCGCGACTGCGAAGCCCGCGAAGGTCTTGACCACGCTGGCGCTGAAGTCTGTGGCGAAGTGCCCGTTGCCGAGCACCCGCCCCATCTCCAGCACCACCTCGTGCGGTCGCGGCAGGATCCGGTTGCCGAACCACCACGACCCGAACTCCCAGACCAGGATCATCGCGATCCAGCCGGCCACGAGGAACGCCAGCTGGCGCACCTTGCGCCGCGTGGCGGCCCGGCGGGCGGTGGCCTCCCCCGCCTCGACTCTCACCACCGTCTCGGGCGGTCTCTCCAACAGTTGGTCGGTCACGTCTGCTCCTTCAACGCCGGTCAGGGATCAGCTCTTCGGCACGATCGTGAAGTCAGGCGTGGGGGTGTCCTTTTCGACGAAGCCCGTCTCCTTCATCAGGTCGAAGAGCTCGGTCTCGGTCTTCACCCAGCTCTCGTCCAGGTAGGCGGTCGGCACGAACCAGTCGTAGGTGTTGTCCAGCCAGTTCAGGATGAACTTCTTCTCCTGGGGCGACTCGGCCGCGAAGTCCTCCGGGTAGGCCGCCACGATCTTGGCCTTGTTCTTGGCCCACTCCTGCACGCCTCGGTCCCACAGCTTGATGAGGAACGCCGCCTCCTTGGGGTTCTTCTCGACCCAGGCCTTGCGGGCCACGAAGACGTTGTTCTGCGGGTGGGTGGTGTCGTTCGGGTCGGAGCTGAACTTCTCGGCATAGATCTGCGAGACAGACTTGGAGTCGTAAAGGGGGCGCAGCTCGCCGCTGGAGAGCTGCGGGATGCCGAAGTCGGGAAGCAGCAGGGCAGCGTCGGCGTCACCCCGTGTCACCAGACCGGCAACGTTCTGCGCGTCGGTGACGACCAGCTCGAAGTCACCGCCACCGGCTCGGAGGTCGAGGTTGCAGAACTTCTTGGCGAAGACGCCCCACATGATCGTGATCGAGACCGCGCTGAGCGTGGCGATCTTCTTGCCCTTGAGGTCGCACAGGTCCTTGGCCGGACTGTCCTTGGCCACCGCGAGGACGCTTCGGTCGGAGTTGAACTTGCCGAAGATGGTGGCCGGTTCGCCGGTCTGCTTCTCCAGCTCGGGCACCTCGTAGGAAGCAGCGGAGACGACGTCGGCATGGCCGCCGGCGTAGACGCCGAACTCGTCCCACGAGGATGAGGTGAGGACCTGGATCTTCGCCTCCTGCTCCATCTCCTGCTTGATCCCCTGGTCCTCCATCCACTTCCACACCGGGTCCGGGGCCATCACCATGTTGACGACGCCGCCGGCGTCCTTGGCTTCACCGCCGCCTGAGGAGGCTGCCGGGCGCGACGCGCAGCCGCTCAGGGCCAGTCCTCCCGCGGCCAGGGCCGCGACCAGCTTCCATCGATTGCTTCTGACGGTGCGTGGTGTGCTCATGTCGTGCCTCTCGGTTGGGTGAGGAGCGGTGTCTCGTGAAAGGTCCCGGTGCAGCTGGTCCGCTGGACGCGACGGTCTCGGCGGACTCCGGGTGTGACGTGTGACACTGCCCTGCCAGGCCGTGCAACGTCAAGCATTTTCGTGCATGAAATTGAACTTGTTGCACTTCCGTAGTGCTCCGCGGCAACACCCAGGAGGAGCGAGATGCGGCTGCAACCGACGACAGGCTGAAGGAAACGGCCGTCCTTGACACCCACCAGCGTCACACCTAGGTTGTGCATAGCGTAGTCATTTGGCGGGCAGACAGGGGCCACAAGCATGAACGTTCGGGGTGCACCATGGTGAGGAAGACCTCGTCGGCGGCGAAGAACCCGCCGAACGCGCCGGCCGTCCGTCGACGCGGGCCGCGGCCGAGCGTGACCACCAGCTCGACGGTCGCCGCCGAGGTCGGCGTCTCGCAGTCCACGGTGTCTCGTGCCCTGCGCGGTGACCCACGGGTTCGCGAGGACACCAGGCGACAGATCGAGGCTGTCGCCGAGCGGCTGGGTTACCGACTTGCGTCCGCCCCGCCCCCCGCCCCGCAACGGACCCGGACGATCGGCGTCGTCGTCGCCGACCTCACCAACCCGTTCTTCCCCTCGCTGCTGACCCCGATCCACGACGAGCTGCGCCTGATGGGCTACCGGGTCGTGCTGTTCGCCGAACGCACGGACATCCCCACCGGCCAGGAGGC
This sequence comes from uncultured Actinomycetota bacterium, assembly GCA_963843775.1. GTDB lineage: Bacteria > Actinomycetota > Actinomycetes > Propionibacteriales > Nocardioidaceae > Marmoricola. The sequence goes on along the minus strand of CAWJLT010000012.1, from coordinate 1,021,699 downwards.
CCTGAGCCGGTTGCTGGACCGCTCCATCGACGGCGTCCTGGTCACGACGGCCACGTTGGGATCGCGACTCACCGAGTCCGTGCGAGGGCAGGACCTGCCCCTGGTGCTGCTCAACCGGTACGTCGACGGCATGGACGTGGACCGCGTGATGGCCGACAACCACGAGGGGGGACGACTCGCCGGACGTCACCTGCTCGACCTCGGGCACCGACGGATCGGCGTGATCACGGGGCCTCCCAACACCTCGACGTGCCGGGATCGGATGGCCGGCTTCACCCAGGCACTCGACGATGCCGGGGTCGAGGTGGACGCGACCCTGGTGCGGGAAGGGGCCTACTCCCACCAGAGCGGCTACCAGCATGCGCGTGCGCTGTTCCGTCTCGACTCCGCGCCGACCGCGATCCTCTGCGGCAACGACATCATCGCGTTCGGGGCGATGGACGCGGCCAGGTCGCTGGGCGTCCAGGTCCCCGAAGACGCCTCGATCCTCGGCTTCGACGACGTGCCGATGGCCTCCTGGGAGGTCTTCCAGCTGTCCACGGTGCGACAACCCCTCGACGACATGGCCAGATCGGCCGCCCGGATGCTCGTGGAGCGCATCGAGAGCGAGAGCCCCGTCGGCACCGGCCGAGAGCAGGTGTTCGCGACGAGCCTCGTCAGGCGTTCGACCACGGACCGTGTCCGCACCGCCGGGCAGGCCTGAGATGTCAGCCGTCCGGAGAGGATCGGCACTTCTCACGGGCTGCCTCCGATCGAGGTCGCTGGGACGAGCGGGCTGCTCCCACCATGTCGCGGCAGTGACGTGCACCACCATGTGTGCTGCCACAGTGGAGCTCTCGCGATGTGGTGGCCGACACAGTCCGGCGTGCTCTGGACGGAGCCCCTCGTGACGGTCGACCCGCCCACCGACGACTCGCTCCCTCCGTCTCGTTCCGAGGACCGGCTCCCCGACTGGGCACGACTGGTGGCGGACGGTGTCGATCTCGACCACATCGCCGAGGTGGTCGTCGGACGCGACCTCGAGGCGGCGTTCCCACACCTGCGCGGTCACGTCGAGTTCGTCGAGCGCCTGCAGGCCAGCGTGGCCGAGAACCTCCGAGCCCTCCAGGACGTGCTCTGCGGACGTCAGGACCTCGAGGACGTGAGGCTCGTCGAGCCGTTCGCCTTCGCCGCCGTTCAGGCCCAGCTGCGGGTCCCCCAGACCTCGCTCCAGCGCTCCTACCGGGTCGGCTTCCTCGCCATGTGGGAGGAGTGGTCGAAACGACTGGTGGCACACGCCGAAGCCGAGGACCTGTCCCGCAGCGAGGCCCTCGCTGCCTTGCACACCCTGACCTCGTTGCTCCTGACCTACCACGATCACGCTGCGTCGCAGGTCGCCGACAGCTATGCCCGCACCGACCAGGCCCTGAGCCGTTCGCGTGCCCACGTCCGGAGTGGACTCGTCCGACAGCTGCTGCGCGAGGACGGGTCTCCCCTGTCCCCCTCCGATCTCGTCATCCTCGACTACCCACTGGCCGCTGCCCACGTCGCGGTCCTGCTTCCGGGGGTGGCAGAAGGGGCAGCCATGCAGATGACGGCGGGACTGCGCAGTGCGAGCCGGACTCGCGACGTCCTCGTGCACGCCGTCGACCTGTCCAGCTCGGTGATCTGGCTCGGGCGCCCCAGCGGATGGGGCACCGGGTCGCTGCAGGGGCTGCTCGATCACGTGTCCGCGCTGGACGTCCTGGCCTCGGTCAGTGACGTGCGCAGCGGTCCGGGAGGACTGCGGCACACGTGGCAGCAGGTGCTCGAGATCGAGGGGGTGCGCAAGGCCTGGGGACAGGTTCATTCTCCCCGACTCCTGCGGCACCGCGACGTCAGCCTGGAGGTGCTCCTCATGCGCGAACCGTCCTTGGCGCGCCGGTTCGTGGAGGACGAGCTCGGCCCGCTGGCGGAGGCGAACGAGCAGGCCGCCCGGCTACGGGAGACGCTGGAGGCGTCCTTCCGGTGGGGCAGCCACGTGACCACGGCGGAGAAGCTCTTCCTGCACGAGCACACGGTCCGGAACCGTCTTGTCAAGGCAGCAGAGCTCCTGGGCCGCCCGCTGCAGGAACGGAGCACCGAGCTCCAGGTGGCGCTACGCATGATCCGACTCCTCGAGGAGGAATGACCGGACGAGCGCGGCGAAAGCCTCGGGCCGTTCGACGGCCCCCGCGTGCCGCGCGTCCTCGAGCCATGCGAGCCTGCCGTCCGCGATGGTGGCCGCCAGACGCGGTGCCGCCTCGGTGAAGGCCGGGGCGTCATCCACACCGCACACCACCAGTGTCGGGGCCGTGATCGCCGTCAGGAGCGACCCGGTGTCCACCGATGCCAGCAGCTCGCACGAGCGGGCGTACCCCTCCGGGTCGCTCGCACGCAGCAAGCGGCGGACGCCTCCCACGATCTCCAGTCCTTCGTCCACCGCCGACGAGGTGAACCAGAGCTCGATGGTCGAGGCGACCACCGGCTCCAGGCCGACGCTGCGCACGAGGCGCGCACGATCGATCCACATCTGCTTCATGGCCGGGGGGTACACGTCGACGGCGTCGACCACTACGAGACGCTCGACGAGAAGGGGGTGCCGTGCCGCCAGGGACAGCGCGACCACGCCTCCGAGAGAGACCCCCACCACGTGCACGGGACCGCGGCCCTCCAGCGTCGTGGCCACCCTGTCCGCGACCTCGTCGACCAGCACGGGTCGATCCAGGGCCGGGGTCTCACCGTGCCCCGGAAGGTCGCACGTGAGCACCGTGAAGCCTTCGAGCCCCCGCACCACCGGCTGCCACACGCTGCGGTCCACCCCGAGCGGGTGGAGCAGGAGAACCGGGGGGCCGGCTCCCTCGTGGTGCAGCGTGGGCGCTGGGCCGGCGTACGTCACGACAGCGGTGCCGCGAGGCGGGCTGGAAGGACGGCGCCGGGCTCTGCAGGGGTTCGTGCCACGTTCATCACCAGGGCCAACGTCGTGTAGTAGCCGACCGTCACCACCACCTCGACCAGGCACGCCTCGCTGAACAGAGCCAGCGCCGCGGCGTACGTCGGGTCCTCGACCCTGCCCGCGGCCTGGACCTCGTGGACCACCTGCCACAGGGCCAGCACCTGCTGGTCGTCGGTGTCGGGACGGCGGTCCTCGCCGATCGCCTGGACCACGTGGGGCTCGAGTCCGGAGGCGAGAGCAAGCGGCTGGTGATGGACCCACTCGAACTCCTGGTCCCATCGACGCGCGACCATCAGCACGACCATCTCGAACAGGTGCGGTTCGAGGTCCTTCTCGTAGCGCAGGTAGGCACCCACCTGCTGGACCCGGTCCATCAGGGCCGGCGTGCGCAGCAGCACGGTGAAGGGTCCGACCAGCGCTCCCCTCGGTCCGCTGACGATCCTGTCCAGGGCCGCGGCCTGCTCCTCGTCCAGCTCGGCGGGGTCCAGTGGCGGCATGCGGTCCCTGTCCATCATTCAGACCTCGGCACCGACCGCTGCCGGGTGGCGGTCACCACGGCCGAGGGCCTCGTTGACCCGAGGCATCACCTGCTCGGCCATCAGCTCCATCGAGCGACGTCCCAGATCGGCGTCGAGCCAGTCCAGGCCCGCATAGACCAGCTCACCGAAGTCCCCGGTCTCCTCCCGGAGCGCCAGCACCTGCTCGGCCACCGAGTCCGGGGTGCCGGTGATCACGAGCTTGTCCAGCACGTAGTCAAGCGTGATCTCCTCGTCAGGCTGGTCCTGGTGCGTCTTGAACAGGCCCAACCGACCGAGCTTCTGCATCTTGGCGAGCATCTTGCTGTAGTAGAACCGGTAGGGGCTGTCGGCGTCCTCGCGGCCGTACCGCTCCGCCGTGGCGGCGTCGTCGGAGACGAAGATCGTGCGCGCCACTCGCCAGTCCTCGCTCGAGGCGCGCTCCCCCACCGACTCCTTGCCCTGGACGTAGTTGGGCCAGTGCGTGCCCACCCACTGCGGCAGCAGGAAGTTCGCGGACAACGGGTGGAAGTCCTTCGACCCCATGGCGACGACCCCCTTGGAGAAGGGCGCGACGACCGTGCCCACGATCTCCGGGCGCGGGGTCTGCAGCGGCCGGGGAACGATCCCGATCCCGTTGGCGGCGTCGAACGTCGTGGCGGTGGTGACCTTGTAGCGGTTGCCCGGCAGGTCGATGTCGTACGGCGCCTCGTCCTGCCACATGCGGGTGATGACGTCCACCGCCTCCCCGAACATCTGGTTGCGGTCCTCGGCCAGGATGCCGAGCACCTCTGCGTCCGAGGGCAGGGCCCCGGGACTGACCCCGAGGATGAACCGGCCACCGGACAAGTGGTCGAACATGGCGGAGTTCACCGCGACCAGGACCGGGTGCTGGTGCGACAGGTTGGTGGTGCCCGTGCCCAGACGGATCTGCGTCGTCTGCGGGATCAGGGTGGCCAGGAACAGGAGGCTGTTCGTGATGTTCTCGTACTGGTCGGTCAGGTGCTCACCGATGAAGGCGTCGTGAAATCCCAACCGGTCCGCGAGCACGACCGCCTCCTGGTCCTCACGCAGTGTGTCGGCCCAGGCACGGCCCAGCGGGTGCATCGGCATCGCGAAGTATCCGAGTCTCACGTGTCCTCCTCAAGGAAACGGTGGCGGTTCCGCACATTCTGTGGCGGTCGCGACGGCGTGGCACTGATGCCCAGCGGCACGCTCGGCGTTGCAGCATGACGGGACACGTGAGTGCACCCCCGATCCACGACGGACATGCTGGCCGCTCCGTCACATCCGGACGAGGAGCGGCAGGTCGTGAAGACTCCCCCACCCATCGGCCCACCCATCGGCCCACCCATCGGCCCACACACCGCGCGGTCAACGCTGGCCCTGGCGTGCCTCCTGGGCGGTTCGGCCGGCTGGGCGATGACCGCCGCAGGGGCAGGTGCTGCTGGCCTGGGTGCGGGTTATGACGTCGGACTCGTAGCGATCGGGTTCATGACCACCGCACTGGCGATTCCCTACGCCGCGCTCCAGATGCCAGCAGGCAGCTTCGTCGACCGGGTCGGAGTACGGAGTGCGGCGGCTCTGGGGCTCTCCTTGGTCGTGCTGGCGCACCTTGCCGCCTCGACGACTCCCCTGCTGTGGTTGGCCCTGCTCTGCCGCGCCATCGCCGGCGTCGGGTACGCCGTCTGCTTCGTGTCGGGGACCGAGCTCGCCCGCAGCAGCGGCTCGGGGGCATCGGGGATGGGCGTCTTCGGCGGTGTCGCCCTGGCCGCCTCCGGGCTGGCGGTGCTGATGGTGCCCCTCGCGGAGTACGCCCTGGGATGGCGCGCCGCCTGGCTGACCAGCGCGGGGATCGCGGCGGTTGCGCTGCTCGTGGTCGTGCGGCTGCCGGCCGGCAACCCCACCGGACCGCGAGGCACGACGACCACCCCTGACCCGCCCGCCCCGCGACCTTCACTGCTGCGTGACGGTGAGATGCACCGTCTGGCCGCCGTGCACGCGGTCACGCTCGGGCTCGGCGTCGTCCTGAGCAACTGGGCGGTGATCGTCCTGGAGGACTCGTGGGGGTTCAGCCGTGGGGCTGCTGCGCTCACAGGGTCGGTGATCCTGGGCTCGTCCGTGGTGAGCCGTCCCCTGGGTGGGCACCTGGCGCGTCACTTCCCCGAGCGGGTCGGCCTCCTGTCGGTGATCTCGCTCCTGGGTTGCTCGGCAGCCACCGCGGCGCTGGTGCTTCCGTCGGCCTCCTGGATCGCCGTGCTGGCGATGCTGACTCTGGGCGTGCTGAGCGGACTCCCCTTCGCAGGGGTCATCCTCGCGGGTCAGGCGCGACGCCCTGACCGACCGGCCGCGGCCGTGGGACTCCTCAACAGCCAGGCCAACGCATTGATCGTCGTCGGGACCCCGCTCATGGGTGCGGCGATCGAGCAGGGCCGGACCTCCACGGCGCTGGTGATGCTCGCCCTGCTGTGGTCGGCACCGTTGCTCGCCCGGCCCACCTCCACCCGACGCGGACACGCCCCCGGTCCCGACGTGGCCGGCAGCTCACCGGCGCTCGAGGCCCGGTGAGGCGGCCGCGACCTGGTCAGCGCTCAGCGCCACCTGCAGCTCGGCCAGCGTGAGGACGTGGGAGGTGGAGATCCCGAGGAGCTGCTCGGCACGTCGGATACGCAGACCCACGGTGTTGACGTGCACGAAGAGCCGGGCCGCGGTGGCCGCGGTGTTCAGGTCGTTCTCCAGGTAGACGCGCAGGGTCTCCTCGAGGGCGGTGCCGCGGGCCGCGTCCTGCTCCCGCAGCGGTCGCAGCATCTCGTCGGCGAACCGGACGAGCTCCCCCACGTCCTCGACCTGGAGAAGGAGCCCGTGCAGCCCGAGTGAGCCGAGCGAGACCACCCCGTCAGCCACGTCGCGCACCCGGGCCATCGCCAGGGCGCCCCTCGCCCGCCGGAAGGCTGCCGGGTAGTCGGCCAGCGTCGTGCACGGGGGCGCGATCGCCACCGTCACCCGTGCGCCCGGGTCAGCCCGCCGCAGCAACCGCCTCAGCTCCTCGGCCCTGACCGCGGGCTCGGCCGGGTCGGACGCCGGCCACAGTGCGACGACGTCGTCACCCACCAGGTTGACCAGTGCACGTGGACTCGACCGGGAGGCGAGCGATCGAGCCACGGAGAGCACCCGTTGTGGTGTCGGCCCGCTTCCCGGGCCGTGGGCACCAGCCACGAGGACCGCATGGGGCGCGAAGAGGTCGTAGCCGAGGCGGTGGGCCCGCTCGGTCAAGGTGCTGACGGCCGCGGGGTTGCCGGTCAGGAGGTCGGTGAGGACCTCCCCCGAGAGCCGCCACTCCACCTCCAGGGCCGTGCGACCCCGCAGCAGCTCCAGGGCACAGACGGTGGCTGCCTGCTCGAGGGCCCTGACGTCCAGGGCGGAGAGGTCGGTGAGGATGCCGGGGAGCCACATCCGGGCCACCGTCTCCGACCCCAGGAGGACCGGGGCCACCACCATCCGCTCGTCCCCGTCGACGATGACCTCGTGCGCAGACCTGTGATCTCCGTCCAGGCCCACGACGACCGCGTCGGCCGCCGGTACGGCGGGAGCGCCCTCGTGCTCACCGGCCTCGGCGATCAGCTCACCGGACGGTTCGTCGGTCACCGCCACGCTCCGCTCGAGCAGCACCGCGAGCGCGCGGGCGACCCCGTCGACGCCACCACCCCGAAGGGCCACCGAGGTGAGCTGCTCGTGGATCGCCTCCTGCTGTCTCAGCAGCTCGTGCTGGGCCGTGAGCGAGGCGTTGAGCTCACGCAGTGAGTCGATGGTCGCCGCCTCCCGTTCACGCAGACGTGCCGTCACGATCGCCACGCCGGCCTGGTCGGCAAGCATGTCGAGGAGCTCGGTCTCGCGTGGCCCGAACTGCTGTCGCACGCGGCTGTAGCAGTTCAGGGTGCCGAGCGCGGTGCCCGAGACGAGAAGTGGGACCGAGATCATCGAGCGATATCCCTGTTCCCGGGCCACCCCGCCCCAGGGCAGGAACGTCGTGTCGGCGACGGTGTCGAGGACCTTCACCGAGGTGTGCGACAAGTAGGCGCGGCTCGACGGGGCGGGGGTGTCACCCCCCGCCTCGAGCATGACCGGGTGGTCGGCGTTGACCTGCTGCACGTAGCTGCTCGACAACCCGTAGGAACCCTCGATCAGCAGGGCGGTGCCGCTGGCGTCGGGCAGCAGGACCGCGCAGAAGTCGTAGCCCAGCAGTCGGGACGCGGTCGCGGCAACCAGGTCGAGCAGCGCCTCGAGCGACACCGGCCGGTTCACGGCAGCAGCGATCCCGGCGATCTCCTCGAGCCAGCGACGCAGTTCGGAGGCCTCTCGGTTGTCCATGCGCTGACTGTGCCACGTCACCGCAATCCCGGTGAGACCTGTGCCGGGACACATGGCTCTGCTGGTCCCGCGTGACGCAGGGTGGGCACATGAACCAGGACGACGACAACACCGGCGGGGGCGTCCTCCTCGTCAGGACAGACGACCTGTCCGACCAGACCCCCCGGACGAGGACGCTGGACGGCGGTACACCGCATGTCTGAGCAACGGCGCGCGATCGTGGTGGGCGGCTCCTTCGGAGGTCTCACGAGCGCACTGCTCCTGCGGGAGCTGGGCTTCCACGTCGACCTGTTCGAGCGGACCCCGGCGCTGCTCGACGGACGGGGCGCCGGCATCGTGCTTCAGCCCGACACGGTCCGGTGGATCACCGAGCGGCACGAGGACATCGCCGTCGAGGACGTCAGCATCGGGTCCTCGGTGCTCCGCTACCTCGGCGAGAACAACAGCGTCGTGCACGAGGAGCCCGCCGCCTGGCGGTTCAGCTCGTGGCAGACCCTGTACCGCACGCTGCTCCGCGACTTCGGCACCGAGTGCTACCACCTCGGGGAGTTCGCCGTGGGCCTGCAGCAGGATGACGAGGGCGTGGACCTCCGGTTCGTCAGCGGCCGCCGCGAGCGGGCGGACCTCGTCGTCTTCGCCGACGGGATCTCCTCGACCGGGCGGCGACGTCTGCTCCCGCACGTGCGTCCTCGCTACTCCGGCTACGTGGGGTGGCGCGGGACGGTCGCCGAGGACGAGGTCTCCACCGAGACGGCTCGACTGCTGCACGACGCGCTCACGTACGCGGTGGCAGACCAGTCGCACATCTGCATGTACCCCATTCCAGGGATCGGTGGCGAGCTGGACCGGGGCAGGCGACTGCTGAACTTCGTCTGGTACCGCAACGTGCCCGAGGGGCCCGAGCTGTCGGAGATGTTGACCGACAAGCGGGGCTTCGAGGCCACGGTCTCGGTCCATCCCGGGGGCGTCCAGGACCGGTACGTCGCGGAGCTCAAGCAACGGGCCGTCGCTGATCTGCCCCCCGCAGCGGCAGAGCTGGTGGTGAGTACCGAACACCCCTACATCCAGCCCGTGCTCGACATCGCCGTGCCACAGATGGCCTTCAACCGGGTTGCTCTCCTGGGTGACGCCGCCTTCGCCGCGCGTCCGCATGCCGCTGCCGGCACGGCCAAGGCCGCGGCCGACGCGTGGGCGCTGGCGAGCGCCCTCTCGCAGGAGGACGACGTCGCCAAGGCCCTCGCGGCCTGGGAGCCGGACCGCATCGCCCTGGGCGAGGACCTCCTCAGCCGTGTCTGCGAGATGGGCGCACGATCGCAGTTCAGCCGGACCTGGGACCCGACGGACCCGGCGCTGCACTTCGGGCTCTACGGTCCGGACCGCTGACCGGGCCGGCCCGCGAGGGGAGCAAGTAGAGCAGCTGTCCGACGCCCCCCGGAGGCTGCAGCACCTCCAGCACCTGTCGCCCCGGGGCACGACACCTGCGTGCAAGACTGCACCGCGGCATCTTTGCATGGTGCAAGATTGACCCGGGTGATCGGTCACGGGATCGGTGAACCCCCACGATCCCCACAGGAGGTGCGATGAATCCCCAGAAGCGCAACGCCTCGGGCGCCACCAACGCCACCACCGACGAGCTGGTCACCGCAGTCCTCACCGCCTCGCGGGTGCTCGTCGCCGTCTCCGCCCGCTCACTGGCCGAGGTGGAGGAGCGGCTCACCCTGACCCAGTTCCGAACCCTGGTCGTGCTGGCCACCCCGGACCCCACCAACCTGAACCTGCTCGCGGAACGTCTCGGCGTGTCCCCGTCGACGGCGTTGCGCAGTGTGGACCGCCTCGTGGGCGTCGGCCTCACCAGCCGGCAGGAGAACCCGGACAACCGTCGCGAGGTGCTCATCGCGCTCACCGACGAGGGTCAGCGAGTGGTGGGCGCCGTCACGGAGAGACGTCGCACCGAGATCACGGGCATCCTGCGCAAGATGCGCCCCCAGGTGCGCACCGACCTCATCGAGGCCTTCCAGGCGTTCGCGACAGCTGCCGGAGAACCAGCGGTTCTCGATCTCGTCCCCACCACCCACGGGTGGTGAGGGATGCGCGCACGCGAGCTCGCCGAGCACTTCCCGACCGTCAGCCTGACCACGGACGCGTTGACCGCGGCCCGGACGATGGGAGACACCCGCCACCCCGGGCTGATCGTCTGCGACGGCGACGGCCTTCCCTACACGGTCCTACCGGGTTCACAGGTGCTGCGGTTCATGATCCCGTCCTACGTCCAGGACGACCCTGCCCTCGCGCGGGTCTACGACGAGCGCCGGTCCGACGAGCTGCTGACCCACCTCTCGCACAAGACCGTGCAGGACCTGCTCCCCAAGCGTCAGGACCGCACCAAGCTCCCGGTCGTCGACCCGGAGGCCACCACCCTGGAGGTGGCGGCGGTGATGGCCCGGATGCACAGCCCCGTGGTCGCCGTCGTGGACGGTGACGGCCAGGTGCTGGGCGCGGTGACTCTCAGCCGCCTCTTCGAGGTGCTCTTCCCCCCGGCACCGACCACCTGATGACGACCGTCCTGGTCATCGTCGTCTTCGTCGCGGCGTACGTGCTGATCGCGACCGAACGCATCCACCGGGTGGCAGCCGCGCTCGGCGGAGCAGCCGGCATGGTGCTGCTCGGAGTGGTCGACGCCAAGGTCGCGTTCTTCAGCGAGAGCACCGGGGTGGACTGGAACGTCATCTTCCTGTTGCTGGGGATGATGGTGATCGTCGGAGTGCTGAGGCAGACCGGCGTCTTCGAGTACGTCGCGATCTGGTCGGCGAAGCGTGCCCGCGGACGGCCCTTCCTGATCATGGTGATGCTGATCCTGCTCACCGCTGTGGCATCGGCGCTCCTGGACAACGTCACCACCGTGCTGCTGGTCGCACCGGTGACCCTGCTGGTGTGTGACCAGATCGACGCGCCGCCGGTGCCGTTCCTGATCGCGGAGGTGATGGCCTCCAACATCGGCGGCACCGCCACCCTGATCGGAGACCCTCCGAACATCATCATCGCCTCGAGGTCCGGGCTCACCTTCAACGACTTCGTGCTCAACCTCGCCCCGATCATCGTCGTGCTGGTCGTCGTCCTCATCGGGATGTGCCGGTTCATGTTCCGATCGGCGTTGAAGTTCCGTCCCGAGTCGGTCGAGGCGCTGATGGAGCTGAACGAGCGTGAGGCGATCACCGACGGCCGCCTTCTCGCCAAGTCGGGTGTCGTCCTGGCGTTCGTCATGTTCGGGTTCGTCGGTCGCTCGTTGTTCTCGCTCGAGCCGTCCCTGGTCGCCCTGTTGGGTGCCGGGGCGCTGGTCGCCATCTCCCGCATGGACATCGGCGACGCGATCGCCGACGTGGAATGGGCCACGCTCGTGTTCTTCATGGGCCTGTTCGTCATGGTCGGGGCCCTCGTGGAGGTGGGGGTGGTGGGCTCCCTCGCCCGCAGCGCCACCAACGCTGTCGACGGGCGCTACTTCCTGGCCTCCACCGTGCTGCTCGGCGCCTCCGGAGTCCTGTCGGGGATCGTGGACAACATTCCCTACGTCGCGACGATGTCGCCCCTGGTGGCTGACCTCGTCAACGCCGGCAAGGGGGCTCCGGGCTCCGGTGCCGCCTGGTGGTCACTCGCGCTGGGCGCCGACCTCGGCGGGAACGCGACCGCCGTCGGCGCCAGCGCCAATGTCGTGGTGCTCGGCATCGCTGCCCGCAACGGTCACCCCATCAGCTTCTGGACGTTCACCAAGTACGGCCTGGTGGTGGCCACGGTCACCATCACGATCGCGTGGGGATACGTCGCCCTGCGCTACTTCGTCCTGGCGTGACTGGTCACGACCGGCTTCGTCGACGAGATGTGGTCGGTCAGGAGCTGAGCGCCGCCAGGACGTCGCGATGGGTCACCCAGCCCACGAGTCTCCCGGCCTCGGTCGTCACGGCCACCGCAGAGGCGCCGCCGTCGAGCTGGTGCAGCGCATCACGGACCGGCGCGTCGGGTAGCAGCCGGTCACCCCGCACGATCGCGACGAGCTGCACGTCCTCGTCAGCAGCGAGCACGTCCATGACGTCGCACGAGGCCAGCACACCGAGAAAGTGACCGCTCGTGTCGCTCACCGGGAGCGCTGCCGCGCCGGTCTCGGCGAAGACCGCGGCCGCGACGCGCACGTCGATGCTCTCCTCGAGAGAAGCGGGCGGGACCCCCATCACCGACGAGACGAGCTGCCGGCGCAGCTTGTGATCGGCCGGCTCGTCCAGGTCGATGCCGCGGCGCAGCAGCTTGCGGGTGTAGACCGTGTCGTGGGAGACGAGGTGACTCACACCGGTGGCCAGGACGATGGCCAGCATCAGCGGCAGGATGATGGTGTACTCCCCCGTCAGCTCGAACAAGATCACCACAGCGGTGATCGGCGCCCGGGCAGCCCCGGCGAACAGAGCACCCATGCCCACCAGCGCGTAGGCGCCCGGTGAGCCCACCGAGCCCGGTGCAACCGCCTGTGCCACTGCACCGAAGGCGGCACCCAGCATCGCGCCGCAGAACAGGCTGGGCGCGAAGACCCCGCCCGACCCACCGATGCCGATGGTCAGGCTGCACGCGACCATCTTCCCGACCAGCAGCACACACAGGAACACCAGCGTGTAGCGACCTGCGACGGCGTCTCCCAGCACGGGGTACCCGACGCCGTACATCTGCGGCAGGACCAGCAGCACGCCGCCCAGGAACAGGCCACCGACGGCCGGGCGCAGCCACTCCGGTCCACGCCAGAGCCAGTCACACCCGTCCTCGATCGCGTAGAGCACCCGTGAGAAGCCCACCCCGAAGAGGCCGGCCACGATCCCCAGCACCGCGAACAACGGGTACTGCACCAGGTGATCGACATGGAACACGGGCAGCCGCAGGAAAGGGTCGTTGCCGAGGACCGCCCGGCCCACCACGCTCGCGGTCACCGAGGAGATGACGACCATGCCGAAGGACTCAGCGACCCACTGTCCCAAGATGAGCTCCATGGCGAAGAAGACGCCGGCGAGCGGCGCGTTGAAGGTCGCCGCGATCCCACCCGCCGCACCACACGCCACCAGGAGTCGGATCCGGTGCTCGTCCAGGCGGGCGAACTGCGCCACCCACGAGCCCAGCGCGGATCCGATCTGGACGATGGGTCCCTCTCGGCCGACCGAACCACCGCCGCCGATGCACAGTGCGCTGGCCACCGACTTCACCAGTGCCACCTGAGGGCGGATGCGACCGCCGTTGCGCCCCACGGCGAGCATCACCTCGGGAACCCCGTGGCCCCGGGCCTCCGGCGCGAACCGATGGACCAGGGGTCCGTAGACCAGTCCCGCCACCACCGGTGTCAGGACCACGAAGAACGGCCCCAGCCAGGGCACCAACGGGTTGGACGCGTGCCCGGCCGCCGCGTAGTCGGCGTGGCCGCTGAACACCCGCGTCAGGCCCTCGATCATGAACCGGAAGAGGACAGCGCCGAAACCCGCGCCCAACCCCACGAGCAGGGCCAGCGCCAGCAGGCTCACCTGCCCGGGCCCGACGGTCCGCACATGGGCATAGCGGCGGGGCATGGCAAGGAGAGTCATGTTTGCATTATGCAATACTTGCATTCTGCACCACAAATCTGGCCGTCGGCACGTGCGCACCGCGGATGTCGGCCACCGGGTAGGCGCCCCCTCCATGGAGGACGAACGACCCACCCGTCGATCCGGACCAGCGACCCCACGTCCGTTGCCGGACTCCGTGCCGTGCGACTCAGGCCGTGGCCATCACCTGGGGCAGCTCGCGTCCTCGACGATCGGCCTCGGCGACGACCTGGGTCGCGATCTCGCGCAGCTTCACGTTCGCGTGCGAGGACATCTCGATGAGCTGGGCGAAGGCAGCCTCGGCAGTCAGCGACTTTCGCACCATGACGATCCCCACGGCGTACCCGATGACGGTGCGAGACTCCAGCGCCGCCGTCAGCTGCTCGATCTCCGCCCTGGCGTCCTCCAACGCTGCCGCCTCACCTGCGACCTTGCCCGGCGTTGTCCCGTTCTCCATGCCAGATCTCCCCACATATCTAGGTGAAACCCACACGATCAGCGGAGAAATGCTACTGCGCCGGCTCCCACTTCGCCACCCTGGGAGGCGGTGGCCCGAGGCCCTTCGCCGGCGCCGAAGCGACCGGTACGCGGTCGACCCGAGTGGCCGGCAAGCCATCCGCGTCTTCCTGAGGAGCGCCACCCGCATCACGGCACAGGTGCGCAACTGACACTCGGGTGCTCGGCCGGGTCGGATCGTCAGCGTGCTGCTGGAACGCGTGGTGCCTCGTCGCCCAGGGTCGGCTCGTCGGTGGCGACGGACGAGCTGTGACCCTGACGGCGGCCCTGACTGCGGCCCTGACTGCGGCCCTGACTGCGGCGCAGCACCTCGATGGTGGCCGGAACGACCGAGACACCCGCGATCGCGATCGTGATCAGCTCGATGTGGGCGGCCACGAAGGCGATACCGCCGAAGAAGAAGCCGACGGTGACGATCCCGATGGCCCAGGCCAGGGCGCCGACGAGGTTGAGCGCGGTGAAGGAGCGGTGCGGCATCTTGCCGACGCCGGCCACGACGGGGACGAAGGTCCGCACGACGGGCACGAATCGTCCGAGGATGACGGCCAGCGCACCACGCTTGGCGAAGAAGGCCTGGGCCCGTTCTGCGTTCTCGTGGCGGAAGAGCCGTGAGTCCGGTCTCGAGAACACCTTCGGCCCGTAGTGGCGCCCGATCAGGTAGCCCATCTGGTCGCCGGCGACGGCAGCCGCGAAGACGCCGAGCGCCAGGACCCAGAACGGCAGCGCGATCACGTGCGAGGCGACCAGGGCACCCGCGAGGAACAGCAACGAGTCGCCGGGCAGGAAGAACCCGAGCAGGAGCCCGGTCTCGGTGAACACGACCGCCATCACCAACAAGATGGCCAACGGACCGAGGGTGTAGAGGAGCGGGGTCAGGATCGCGATCATGACCAGACGGTAGGCGTGCTGACCTGACCGGCACCTGACCACGACAGAGCTGCACCCGGCCCCTGGGGGGAGGGACCGGGTGCAGCGACCGGGGGGTCAGGTGGAGGCGTCGCGCGGCCCACGGCTGCCTCGTCGCGCGACGCCCGCGCACCAGACGACGATCGCGAGAAGCGCGACCAGGAAGATCGTGCTGGTCGGGTTCGTCCCCAGACCGAGACCGCCGTCTGCCGAGGCCGCCGACAGCCACCCACCCACGGAGACCCCGAACGGCACCGCCATCACGTACGCCGCCCAGAAGGTCACCGCGGCACTCACCTTCAAGCCGAGATGCGCCACCAGGACCGCGCTCAGCACCCCACCGAGCACGAGGACCGCGGTCGCGTGGCCGAGCGCGAGCCGCTGCGCGAGAAGGGCATCGAGCGATCTGCCCAGCGCGAAGGCGCACAGGATCGCGGCCCAGTACCAGGCTTCCCGACGACGCGTGAAGACGGTGTGGATCGACACGGTGCGCTCGCCGCCGTACCAGCCCAGGAAGATGAGGGCGAGGGCCACGCAGAAGAGCGCAGTCGCGCCTCCGGGGCGCAGCCCCAGGTCCGCGACGAGCTTCTCGGAGAGGGTGGCACCGACCGCACTGGCCAGGAGCACCGTCGGCCAGTAGACACCGGGGACGTAGCCACCGGTGGAGAGCTGCCACATGAACGCGCCCGCGAAGTACAGGCTCATGATCGCTGTCGTGGCCGAGAGACCGAGGCCCAGGTCGCCCGACAGGTACTCCGAGGCGGTCTCGACGACCGTGGCCGACAGGACCAGGACCATCCAGAAGGACAGCGTGACCTCCGGGACCTTGTTCCTCAGCGTGCGCGTCCAGACGCTCCCGTTGGTGAGAGTGGCAATGACCGTCACGCCGCTGCCGGCGTGGCCGAAAGAGGACGGGGAGGTCATGGGACCGAGTGTGGGTCCGGGCACCTGTCGGCAACCTGACTGAAGGCGCCCCTACGGCCGCGGCAGCGTGAGGGTGAAGCTGGTGGGTTCGCGGACCGAGGTCACGCTCACGTCACCGCCGAGGGTCCGGGCAACGCGCCGGGCCAGTGCCAGCCCCAGTCCGGCCCCGGTGCTGTCAGCCGCACGGGCGCCGGCCGCGAAGAGGCTCTCCGGGTCGGTGACGTCCGTGGGCAGGCCGGGGCCGTCGTCTGAGACCGTGATCTCGACGGTCCGCGGGGTCTCCCGCACCAACAGCGTCACCCGCCTCGACGCGTGCTGGTCGGCGTTCTCGACCAGTGGGGACAGCGCTCTGACTGCCCCCTCGGTCGTGGCACTGACCAGCAGCACCTCGGCCCCCACATCGGCGGGACGCACCTCGATGTCCGGGGCACCTGCCGGCCGGTTGGCCAGCGTGACGGAGACGATGTCGTCGACCGTCGTACGCGTGGAGGACTGGTGCTCCTCGCCCCGGGCGATCGCCAGCAGCGTGGTGATGGTGGTGCTCATCTGGTCGACCAGTGTGACGACCCGGTCGAGCCTCTCCCGGGTGGCTGACTCGGAGGTGGACATCAGCGCGAGCTCGGCCTCGCCACGGATCCCGCTCAGGGGGGTGCGCAGCTCGTGGGCGAGCTCGGAGGTCAGCCGCTGCTCTCCGCGCAAGGCGCCGGCGACCCGGTCCAGCAGCACGTTGAGCGTGTGGCCCAGGTGCGCGATCTCGTTCTCCGACCCCCGGTCGTCGAAGCGGGCGTTGAGCTCCCGCTCGCTCCAGTCCTCGGCCAGGCCGGCCATCGCCTCGACAGGGGCGAGGGTGCGCGACATGGTCCAGGCAGCGATGGCCGACGCTCCGACGGTGACGACAAGACCGAGGGCGATCAGCCCGACCAGGATCTCCGTGCGGGTCGACTCGTAGGGCTCCAGGCTCTCGGACACGACCAGCACACCAGGCCCGCGACTGGCTCCCCCACGAACCATGACGGGTGCAGCCAGGTAGACCCGCTCGTGCTGCGTCGTCGTGGTCTTCCTCGAGACCGTGCCGAGCCGGTCGGCCACCTCGCGGACGCGTTCTCCCGCCTTGGGCCCCTCGATCAGCTCCCCCTGGCTGTCGTAGAGCCAGGTGCTGTCCTCGATGGAGTCGACCGAGCTCTCCAGCGCCTGCGTGGGGTTGGTCTTCCCGCTCTCCACCGCCGACCGCGTCGTCTGGAAGCGATCTGCGAGCGTCGCGTCGATGTTGCTCCTGGTGGCCCCGTTGAGGGCGAGGACCACGGTGCCGATCATGGCGCCCATGGCCAGACCGGAGACCACGGCCGTGGTCCAGATGATGCGCGACCGCAGTCCCCGGCCGACCAGGAACCGCATCAAGGCGTTCATCGAAGGACGAACCCGACCCCGCGCACCGTCTCGAGGGCGACCGGTGAGCCGACGGCCTCCAGCTTGACGCGCAGGCGACGGACGAAGGAGTCGATGGTGTTCTCGCTGACCATCGCCCCGTCCGGCCAGGCGGCCGCCACGGCCGCCCGCCGGCGTACGACGGCCCCGGGCTGGGCGGCGATGGAGGCCAGCAGCCGGAACTCGGTGGGCGTCAGCCTGACCTCGGCCTCGCCGTACCGCAGCGCGTGCCGGCCGGGGTCGAGGTGCAGACCCGAGACCCCCTGCGGAACAGGTCGCGTCCGGTTGTGCAGAGCGGCGACCCGCACCATGACCTCGGCGAGCGAGAAGGGCTTGGCGACGTAGTCGTCGCCACCGGCGTTGAAGCCGGCGATCTTGTCGTGCACGGCGTCCAGGGCCGTCAGGAAGAGAACCGGTGCGTGCTGGCCCTCCGCGCGCAGGGCCTGGCACACGTCGCGCCCGTCAGAGTCGGGGAGACCGATGTCGATCACCAGGACGTCGATGTGGGCACTGACGCCGAGGTTGCTCAACGCCTCCCGCCCGTTGCGAGCGATCACGACCTCGTGCCCGTTCATCCTGAACGCCTCGCTCAGGACGCGTCGCACCACTTCGTCGTCCTCACACACACCGATTCGGGTCACGCCGTCATCCTCCCCCACACGCGCGAAGGAAGCCCGGGTTCGGCAGGCGAGGGCCCCACGTGGTCAGGTACTGATCAGGTCATTGGCCGCACTCTCGGACCATGAGCACGATTCTTGCTCGGGAGGGGGTTCCCTCCTCGGCACCCTCCTCGGTCCCGACGTCGAGCTCGCTCCGATCGCACGTGCAAGGACTCGAGCGGTACGCCGTCCCGCTGGTCGCACTCGTCGCCGTGCTGGTCCGGCTCCCCTTCCTGAACAGCGATCCCAGCCGTGACGAAGCAGGATTCCTGCTGGTGGGCCAGCAGTGGCACTCCGGCGGTTCGTCCCTCTACGGCAGCTACTGGGTCGACCGCCCGCCGCTGCTCATCACCATCTTCCGGGTGGCCGCCCAGCTCGGCGGCCTGGTGCCTCTGCGCCTCATCGGCTGCGTGGCCACGGTCCTCGTGGTGCTGGGAACGGCACACGTAGCCCGACGACTGGGTGGCCGACGTGCGGCACCCTGGGCGGCGCTCACCGCCGCCGCCCTGTGCGTCACCCCGATCCTCGGTGGTCAGTCCGTCAACGGGGAGCTGCTCTCGGCGCCCTTCGTGGTCGGCGGCCTCGCCGCCGTACTGGCAGCCATCGACCAGCAGAGCCAGCGCCGGGCCTCCGTGGCTGCCGGGTTGGCCGGAGCAGCCGTCATGGCCTCGCTGCTCGTGAAGCAGAACATGGCCGACGTCGCGGTGTTCGCCTGCGTCACCCTGCTCGTGGCCTGGCGCCGGGACGAGACGAGCACCCCGCGCCTGGCGCGCTCACTGCTCGCCATGACGACCGGTGCGCTGGTCTGCCTCGCTGTGGTGTCCGCCTGGACGATGGCGCACGGCACCTCGTTGGCCGGCGTCTTCGAGGCGATGTACCCCTTCCGGATCGAGGCCGGTCGTGTGATGGCGGCCTCGAACCGTGCCACCGCGGACGCCCGGATGTGGGCCCTCGTCGTCGGCTGGGTGGTGAGCGGCGGCGCCCTGATCATGGCCCTGGCAGCCCGAGCCATGCTCTCCTCCCGGCTGGTGGGCCCGGCGGTGTGGGGACTCGTCGCGACCGTGCTGTTCGACCTCGTCTCGATCGCCCTCGGTGGCAGCTACTGGAACCACTACCTGATCCAGCTGGTCGTCCCGACCGCTGTGCTCTCCGGCCTGCTCGTCGCCCAGCGGCAGCCGGCCACGCGAACCGTCGTGACCACGGTGGCAGTGGTGGCCGCGGTCGCGCTGGGCATCAACCTCGCCGGTGCCCACACCACGGTCGGAACCTCGGTGGGGCGGGCGATCCACGGGGTGTCGAACCCGCACGACACGATCGTCACGACCTGGGGTCACGCAGACGTGACCCGCGCCTCCGGTCTCAGCTCGCCCTACCCCTACCTGTGGAGCCTGCCGGCACGCACGCTCGACCCGAGGCTCACCGGGCTCGACACGCTGCTCGCTGGGACCAGGGCGCCGACCTGGTTCGTGACCTGGACCAGCGTCGACAGGTGGTCGAACCACGGGGGCGGAGCCGTCACTGCCCGTGTGCTCGCCGAGCACTACCACCCGGTGGCGGCGGTCAGCGGCCACACGATCTACCTGCACCGGGGCGTCGACCGGGCCGTCCCCCTGCTTGCTCCCCCCTCCACGGACCTCTCGTCCACCGCTCGCCCCTTGTCCACCAACCCGACGAAGGAAGCACCATGAACACCGTCGTGATCGTCCCCACCTACAACGAGGCCGACGGCATCGTCGCCCTGCTCGACGCCGTGATGCTGCACGCGCCGGACGTCGACATCCTCGTGGTCGACGACAACAGCCCTGACGGGACCGCGCGACTCGTCACTGCCCACCCTGAGTACCGCCACCGGCTCCACCTGCTGAGTCGACTCAAGAAGGACGGTCTCGGGGCCGCGTACCGGGCCGGCTTCAGCTGGGCGCTCGCCGCCTCCTACGACGCCATCGTCCAGATGGACGCCGACCTCTCCCACCCGCCGGAGCGGGTCCCGGCCCTGCTGGCCGCCCTGGAGCAAGCCGACGTGGCAGTGGGCTCTCGCTACGTCCGCGGCGGCGCTGTCCGCAACTGGCCGCTACGGCGTCGAGTCATCTCCCGCGGGGGCAACATCTACGTCCGGCTGGTCCTCGGCATCTCCGTCCACGACGCCACCGCCGGCTTCAAGGCGTTCCGGCGTGAGGCGCTGGAAGCGATCGGAGCGGTGGACTCGGAGTCGAACGGCTACAGCTTCCAGGTCGAGAACACCTGGCGCGCGAGTCGGCTCGGGCTCCGCATCACCGAGGTCCCGATCACCTTCACCGACCGCGCGCTCGGCTCCTCCAAGATGACCAACGGCATCGTCGGTGAGGCGATGGTGCGGGTGCTGACCTGGCGCTGGCGCGAGCTGGTCCACCGGACGCACCTCGGCCCGTCCCTGGTGCGCCGGCTCGTGGAACCCGAGGACCGCCACGATGTCGCGGTCTGAGCGGCTGCTGGCCAGGCTCGCCTCTCCCGAGATCGCCACCTTCCTCTCCGTGGGCGGAATCGGGTACGTCGTCGACGTCGCGTCGTTCAACGTCCTGCGCAGCCAGTCGTTCCTCAGCACCGTCGACCCGTCGTACGCCCGCATCGTCGCGGTCGCTCTGGCGATGGTGGTGACCTACCTCGGCAACCGCATGTTCACCTGGCGCGGCCAGGCCTCGGGCGACAGACGGCGCGAGATCGGGCTCTTCGTCGTCTTCAACGTCATCGGACTCGGGCTCTCCGTCGCCACCCTGCTGATCTCGCACGACGTCCTCGGTCTGACCAGCCGCCTGGCCGACAACATCTCGGCCAACGTCATCGGGCTCGCGCTCGGAACCCTGTTCCGCTACTGGTCCTACAAGAAGTTCGTGTTCGCACCGAGGACGACGGCTCCCGTCCCACCAAGAACCCTCCTACCAGCGCTCGCGCAGCGGACCGACGAGCACGTCGGCGCCAGGCCAGCGATCTAGGAGCAGACCTACCAAGCCCGGCCACGACGGTCAGGCTGTGTGCAGGTAGGCGCACCCACACTCGCAACCATGACGAGAACTGAAGCCGAACTGACAACCCGCACGCGCCAGATGCTCAACAAGGTGCCCGAGGTCACGGTCTACTTCTGGATCATCAAGATCCTGTGCACCACGGTCGGGGAGAGCTTCGCGGACTACATCAACGAGACCCTGGGCTTCGGTCTCACGAACACCACCGTGGTGTTCTCCGCAGCCCTGGTCGTCGTGCTGGTCGTCCAGTTCAGGCGCGACCGCTACGTGCCCGGCGTGTACTGGCTCGCGGTCGTGCTGATCAGTGTCGTCGGCACCCTGTTGACCGACAACCTCACCGACGCACGCGGGGTGCCGCTGTGGATCAGTACGACGGTCTTCGCGGTGCTGCTGGCGGCCGTCTTCGGCATCTGGTACTCGCGGGAGCGGACGCTCTCGATCCACACCATCGTCACCGTTCCGCGCGAGGCCTTCTACTGGCTGACGGTGCTGGTCACCTTCGCCCTGGGCACTGCCGCCGGAGACTGGACCCTCGAGCTGACCGGCTGGTCGCCCGGCGCCGCGGTGATGCTGCCCCTCGGGCTGATCCTGGCCGTGCTGCTGGCCTGGAAGGCAGGCGCCGGACCGGTGCTCTCCTTCTGGATCGCCTACATCCTGACGCGCCCCCTGGGCGCCAACATCGGCGACTTCCTCGGAGCGCCCCACGCCGACGGCGGACTGGGACTCGGCACCCTGGGCACCAGCGTGCTCTTCCTCGGCACGATCCTCGCCGTCGTCATCTACCTGACGAAGACCCAGAGGGATCGGACCGAGCTCACTGGAAGCCACCTGGACTGAGTCCTCGGCACGACCGGCCCGACCCCCCGCGACAAGCGAAAGAAGCTCACCATGGAAACACGCCGTACCCGCATCCTCGTCGTGACCGACACGGCCGAGCCCACTGCTGCCCTCACCGAGACGATCAGGCACCGGGCGGAGTCGGGCCGCGTCCAGTTCCGGGTCGTCGTACCGAATCCTGCACGGGCCGAGCTGCACCTGCTCCACCCGGAACGACACGACAAGGCGCACGAGGCCGAACGCGTCCTGCACGAGGCACTGCTCTCGTTGGAGCTCGAGGCGGGAGGTCGGGTGATCGGCTCGGTCTCCGTGCGCAGCGACCCGATGGACGCCATCGAGGAGGTCATCTTCAGCGAGCCCGTCGACGAGATCATCCTCGCGGTGGCACCCCACGGTCTCGCCAAGCGGCTGCACCTCGACCTCGAGCACCGACTCCACCACTTCGGCCTGCCGGTGACCGTCGTCCCCGCGGCCCCCGTGACCTAGGGGACCGAGGTGACCACGCGGGGCACACCGACCCCGGCGGGACAGCAGACGGCTGTGGCCAGCGCCAACATCCTGGCCACGCTGGCGCCCCACGACGCGCGCCAGGCCCTGGAGGCTGTCCTGTCCCTGGAGCCCGACCTGGTCGGGCTCCAGGAGTGGTACCCCACGCGTCTTCGGGTGCTGGCCGGGACCGGGCGGATCGGGTCCCTGCCCCAGCTCAGCGGGCGTTCGCGTCGTAGCGCCGATCGAGGCACGGGCGGCTACGTGTGGAACACCCCGCTGCTCGGCGGCTGTGCGGTGGGAGCCCGCGCAGACCGCTTCGAGCTCCTCGAGTGCCGGACCCGGTTCCTCAGTGGACCCGGGCTGGGCGACCGGCACGAGCATCGAAGCAACCTCGAGCCGGCCAGGGCCGCGACCGTGGCGGTCTACCGTGACTGGTCCACGAGACGCACGGTCTGCCTGGTCAACTACCACCTGGTCTCCGGCGTCCAGGCGCATGGGCGCTACCGGGAGGACCGTCCCAGGCTGACCACCCGTCACCGGCAGGAGTCGCGGGTCCTCGACCGGCTCGTCCACGAGCAGCTCACCCTGGGCCACGTCGTCCACGCCACCGGTGACTCGAACTTCGACGGGCTCCGCATCGACGGCCTGACCTCGGCCTGGGAAGGACGCGAGGACCACCCCGGGACCTTGGGCCCGAGGCGCAAGGTCGACGACGTGCACGGCCCCGGCCCCGCCCTGTCCGTCACGGTGGTCACCACGGCCTCCGACCACCGCGCGATCGTCGTCCGGCGCGACTGATCGACGGGCTTCGTGAAGGGAGCAGGGCCGCCCGCCAGGTCTAGTCCGAGCCGCAGGCCGATGGACCCGGGTCCTTGGTCTGCAGCGCCCTGACGGGAGGTGGTCGTGCGGGTCCCCCTTCTCGGCACGAAGGTCTGTCGCCCCCGACGTCGAACACGCCTGGTTCTTCGTCATCGCCGCGTTGTAGACCGCAGCGCCCGAGGTCGACTCGAGCTGGTGCTCGACGACCCCACCTCGTCGTGTCCCTGAACACCGTGTGCACCCACACCAAGAACATCTACGCCAAGCTCGGGGTGAGCAACCGGCGAGCGGCCGTACGCCGCAGCGAGGAGCTCGACCTGATCTCGCGGGTGCGTCGCCGAATCCTCACCAGCACGAACGTCGCCGTCTCAGTGCAACCACTCGAGTCGCTCGTCCTTCGAGGCGTCTCCCCACGCGACCCAGCTGCGCTCCTCGGTCGTCTCCTGATGGTGGTCCTCACGAGCATGGAGCACTCCGAAGACGAACGAGTCCTCTCCGTCGAGCAGTGCTCCCTGGGCCAGCAACCGCAGCTCCTCCTGGGCGACCACGCTGTCCTGGTGGTCTCCCAGCACCGACTGCATCCTCTGGGTGGCCTTGACGAAGCGCTTCGCCGCCTTGCCGTGCTGCGGCACCAACGGCTCGGCGGCGTAGCGAACACGCTTGGCCGCCTTGCGCACGTCATGCAGACATCGGGTTCGCTCGACACCCTCGGTCCCCTCGACGTCCTCGACTCGCTTCTTCAGCCGCTTCCAGTCGTGCCTCACCCGGTCGGTGAGCACAGAGGGCGGAAGCCCGCGTGCACCCTCCGCCCAGGCGGGCTGCCCGATCAGCTCGTTCAGCCGATCGAGAAGTGCGACGTACCGCTCGGACGTCATGGCGTCCACACATGTGGTGTGCGCACGGTCGTACCGGTCCCGCAGCACGCGATCCACCCGGGCACCGGCCGTTCCGGCCACCACGGCGGGATCCTCGGCCGCCAGCAGGGTTCTCAGCCGCTGGTGCATGACCTCGGCATCGCGAACCTCACCGAGCAGACCAGCGACCCACTTCAGCTCCTCCCGAAGTGGATCGGTGAGGTCGCGACGAAGGAGCGGACGGAAGGTCGCCAGGGCACTGCGCAGGCGTCGTGTCGCGACGCGCATCTCGTGCACCGCGTCCGGGGCATCGGACCTGACCAGCGGGTCCTGTCGGCGCAGAGCCGCGTTCTGCAGGGACAGCCACGCCAGGACGACCTCCGTGGGGGGCGCCGACCTCTTCGTCGGCAGGGTGACGACAGGGCGTTGTGGGACTCGGTCGCCCAGCGCCCGGGCCAGCTTCGAGCCGGACTCGGCCGGGGCCACCCCGCTCCTCGCGAACAGCTCTGCAGCCGCCAGCAGCAGCGGCTTCCCGCCTTCGACCAGCTCGACCTCCCACTCCCGCCACGACCTCGACACAGGTCCTTGCTCGCCCCCCAGTGCTTGTGTGGTCACGCGGTCGTCCGCCACCTCTGCGAGGACCCTCCCGTGGTCGTCCAGCAGGCGATGGGCTGTCCGACGCGTCGAGATCCTGACGATCGGCGACAGCGGCTCCCCGTCGAGCAGCAGGGTCACGAGGTCGCGGAGCTGCTTCGGGACAATATTCTTCGCACGATCCAGCGGGACGTGCACCTCGAACCTGCCGTCGTCGGTGGGCAGCTTCAGGTGCCAGCCGGCGTCGTCACCACCGGTGCGTCGACGAACGGTGGTGCGCGCGGCGGTCAGAGCCAGGCCAGGGGTGTCGAAGTACGTCGCTTCGAGGTCCTGGTCCACCGGATCAGCCACCGACACGACCTGTGGCAGGGTCGTCAGGTCAGGCAACCGGGTCTCTGAGTCGACGGAGTACTTGTCCTCGATCTCCGTGTGGTTCGTCATGGCTCAGGTGTCCCCGGGCGCAGGTGGACGAGCGCCTCGGGACCCGGGCTTCGGTTCCGCCTCGGGCGTGAGCCCCCGAGCTAGACGCGAGCTCCTCGCCTGTTCTCGATCTCGAGCGCATCCTTGACCTCGCGCTCCACGAGCACCGGGACGAACTCCCGGATCGGGCGTCCGTCGTACTGCTGGTGCACCGTGTCCACGACGCTGCGAACCGTCTCGGGCTGCAGCTCGGGGAACCGGCCCCGGAGCCGCTCGGTCACCTGCTCGATGGAGCGGAACTCCTCGGTACTGATCGCCATTCCACCAGTGCAGCACAGTCCTCGGCGCCGAGGAAGACGTCGCCGGCGAGGTCACTCTCGTCATGCCCGACAAATCACCACTTCGCCGGACAGGTACTCACCGGGTGACCCGTTGCCAGGAGAACGGTCCGAACGTCGTGGCGGCCGTCGGCCTGTTCCTCGAGCCCACCTGCAGTCGCAGGTACTCCAAGGGCACCGTGCTCCCATGGACCACGACACGATGGAAGTTCGAGACGTCGTAGGACGGGTGGCTGGCCCAGGCGTCGTAGGAGCAGACCTCCTCGTCGCCGGTGCACGGTGACGTCTTCTGCAGCGGGTTGTCGGAACGGTAGACGTGCGAGTCGCCGTTGAGCAGCAGGACCGGCTTTCCGTAGGTCGACGCGTGCGTCGCGAGGCTCTTCACGATGGGCTCGTAGTTGGCCAGGTGACTGACGTCCTTCCCGTCGAGGTCCCACATGTCGGCCTGGGTGGTGATCACCACGCTTCGTGCGTGGACCTTGCGTGCGGTGCCGAAGGCGCGATCGAGCCAGCGCAGGGCCGCACCGGTGCGGTTGGCCGCTTCGGTCGTCTGCTGTGGCGACGCACTGGGGGCGCCGTACCAGGGGTCGGCGTCGTTGTTGGATCCGCCGGGCACGTTGACCGTGGCGAACAGCACTCCGTCGCGCTGCCACAGGACGTTCTCGACGTACTGCCCGTCCGTGGGGTGGGCACGGTTGTCGACCTGCGCCTGGGAGAGCACCCGCAGCCGGCCGCTCCCCAGGGTGCCGCCGGGCTTCGGGAAGAAGATCGACCGCACGAGGGCGAGGTTGTCCACCGGGTTGCCCCCGGCGTAGTTCACGAGGTTGCCGTCGGCGTCCGTGACGTAGTCGATCTGCCCGGTGGCGGCGTTGTAGGCGCCTCCGCCCTCCTTCTTCTTGTGGCAGTCGGTCCACTCGTTGTCACCAGGCGTGTAGACCATGGGGTCGGCGAAGCCGGCCCACAGGTCGACGACCTGCTGGTCATAGCCCTGGGTGCAGTACTGGCTGCCGGAGTGGATGTCACCGACGTGCAGCACCGCCGACACCGCCCGGTCAGCGTTCACCGCTCGAACGAACGCCGGGGTGGCGTCGGTCTCGCTCGTGTCCGTGGGCGCGGTGCCGTAGGGCGCGTCGCCGTAGACGGCGTAGCTGAACGAGTCGTGATCGTGGCGCCGGCCGTCGTCGTGGCCGTGCTGGTTGCCTGCGGCCGCAGCCGGGGCGGCGAGCGCGGCACTGAGAGCGAGGACCGCGGAGACGAGGACGCCCCGGGTTGGGAGTGCAGGCATGGGATACCTCAGGTGTCGTGAGATGGGATGCCTCGGACTTTGACAGCGACTCGTGGCCCCTGCCAGAACCCTGGGGTGAACGAGCGATGAACAAGACGGCACCACCACCCCACTTCACGCGAGCCCAGGCTCCGACTCAGATGAAGAGCAGCTGCGCCCCTGCGGTCTTCTCGATGAAGTCGCTGGCACTGATGATGCCCTCCACCTCCTCGTAGAGGTCGGCCTCGGCCAGGTGGTTCATGTCGGCCGACAGCCGGCAGGCCCAGAGATGGCCCCCCGAGGCCACGATCTGCTCGAGGAACTCCGGCACCTCCGGGACGTCGAGCTCGGCGAGCGACTTCTTCAGCTTCGAGGTGGCCATGGCCGTCATGCCGGGAAGGCCGCCGAGTCCCTGGGGCATGTGGGTCGCCGTGTTGCCGAGCATCGTGAACTTCAGCTCACCCATGGTCGACTTGGTGATCATGTCGAATCCCCAGAACGTGAAGAACAGGTGGGTCTCGACCCCCTCACCGAGGGCTGCGTTGGCCATGATGAGTCCGGGGTAGGCCATGTCCAGACTGCCCTTGGAGCAGATGATGGCGAGCTTGCGCCCCTCGTGCTCGGCGCTGTCGAAACTAGGGACGATGGCGGGGCTGACGTCGGTGGTGGTCATGGTGTCTCTCTCTCGTAGCGGTGTGGTGGGTGGTTCTGTCTCAGACGCAGCCGTGTGGCTTGGGCAAGCCGGCGACGTACGCCATCTTCTTCGCTGGCTTCTGGGGGAAGAGGCCGAAGAGCTGCTTGACGGGGATGCCGCCTCGGGTGCTGACCCGTCGCAGGGTCGCGGTCTCGCCCTGCTCGGCGAAGTCCTCTCGCAGGAACCGGATGGCCTTCCAGTGTTCGTCCGTCAGCGTGATGCCGATGGCGGTGGCGAGCACGGTGCCGAGCTCCTCGTCCCATTCGGCGGGGTCGGTCAGGAAGCCCTCGTCGTTGACCTGGATCGAGCGACCGGCGAGCGTGGTGAGCGGCATGTGAGACATCTCCTTCTAGTTGGCGGGGTTCTTGGGGACGGTCTTGCCGACCATCGACATGTGTGCGGGTAGCGGCATCGGACGACCGGGCAGGAGTACGTGCCAGTAGATCCAGCGGAACGCGAGCTTGCCGAGGTGGTTGAGCCGTGTCTCCTTGAGGAGGCTCAGCGGACCGGCCAGCGGAAGCGGGTAGGTGCCGGTGAGCGGCTCGGTGTCGTAGTTGAAGTCGATCAGCATTCCCTTGCCGTCCCCCGACTCGATGAAGCAGTTGGCGTGGCCGTCGAAGGCACCCGTCATCGGCTTCCCGTCGATGAGCTGGAGGAAGTTCTCGACGAACACCTCTACCGAGAAGTGCGCCACCGAACCGGCCTTGGAGGTCGGGATGTCCGAGGAGTCGCCCACTGCGAAGATGTTCGCGAACGCCTTCGACTGCAGGGTGTGCCGGTCGACCGGGACATAGTTGAGCTCGTCACCGAGCCCGGAGCGCTCCACGAAGTCGGCCCCCATGTTGAGCGGCACGGTCACCAGGAGGTCGAACGGGACCTCACGCTCGTCGTAGGACACGAGAGTCTTGGACTCGTTGTCGATGCGCTCGACCAGGAAGTCCGACTCGACATGGATCTTGCGCTCCTCGAGCATCGATCCCAGGTGGTCAGAGGCGACCGGTTTGGTGAACGCTCCGGGGAGCGGAGTGACGTAGACGAGCTCCACACGATCGCGCAGTCCCTTCTCGCGCAACCACGCCTCGGCCAGGAAGGTGAATTCCAGTGGGGCCACCGGGCACTTGATCGGCATGTCGGTGATGTGCACGACGAGCCGACCTCGGTCGAAGTCCTGCATCGCGATGGCCAAGGCCTTGGCGCCCTCGAGGCTGTAGAAGTCGAAGATGCTGCGCTGCCACTCCTCCCCCAGCATCCCCGGGGTCTGGTCCGGGCGGGGCGAGGTGCCGGAGGCGATGACCAGGTAGTCGTAGGTGAGGTTTCGCCCATCGGTGAGCTTCACCGTGTTGGCGGGCCCGTCGACACGGTCGACGTCACCCATCAAGAAGTCGACACCCTTCGGCAGCTGGGCGCGGCGCGAGCGGGTCAGCTGGTCAGCGGAGTACGTCCCGAACGGCAGAAGCAGGTAGCCCGGCTGGTAGGGGTGCACGTCGTCGCGGTCCACCACCGTGATCTCCCACTCACTCCGGGGGAGTCGCCGACGCAGCTTGTTCACGATGATCGTTCCGGCTGTGCCCGCACCCAGCACCAGTAGTCGTCTCATCTCGTCCACTTCCTCACTCGACGGAACAGGTCCCTGTCCTTCCTCCACGCTAGGAGTCCCCGTGACGCCATACGAGGGCCGAACGTCCCCTCCGACAGGGACCCTGGACACGAGCCCGACAACGCGTTGGCTACGGGACGAAGGGGTTGGTCACCCGAGGGGACAGGGTGCCTGCTGTCGTCGTCTCGCGGGTGCCCTCGTTGTGGGTGATGGTGTTGAGCCTCTGGGCCCGGGAAAGGTGCGTTTCCCTGCGGGGTAGGGACTTTGGCCCCTGCCCTGGGCGTCGGCCGCGGTTCACGATGAGAGTGCGTCCGATGACCAGCGGCGCACGCGACCCTCGACCTCCCCTGCCGAGGACCGCCCACCGTCGAAACTCATCCGAGGAGACACATGAAAACGCCCACTTCGGCTCTCGCGCGCCGTGTGATCGAGCTCGCCTGCCACGCCCCGAGCGTGCACAACACCCAGCCCTGGCGCTGGCGGGTGATCGACGACACGGTGGTCGAGCTCTACGCCGACCGGAGCCGCCAGCTGCTCGTCAGCGACCCCACCGGACGCAACCTCGTGCTGAGCTGTGGAGCGGCGCTCCACCATGCCGTGGTGGCCGCGCGAGCACTCGGCCTGACTGCGGACACCGAGCTGATGCCCTCGTCTGCTGAGGATGGCCCGTTGGGGCGCATCCACCTCACGGCCGGTGTAGAGACGGAGGAGTCCACGGATGCCCTCATCTCGCTCGAGAGACGGTGCACGGACCGACGCCGGTTCACCTCGTGGCCCATCCCCGACGCTCGCCTCGCTCACCTGTCGAAGGCTGCCTCCGCGTGGGGAGCGCACGCCGTCGCCCTGACCGAGGCGACGACCCGGTTCCGAACCGAAGAGCTGGTGAAGCGCGCCATGGAGGTGCAGGCGGCCAACCCGAGGTTCGTCGAGGAGCAGGACGAGTGGGTCGATCACACCACGGTGGACGGCATCCAGGCCGCGCTCGCCGCACCCGTCACGCAGGGACGACCGCCGACCCACGCAACCCGGTTCGCGGCCGAGACAGCCGCACCGGGTTGCAGTGACGTGATCGAGAGCTCCGACGGCCTGATGGTGCTCTGCTCGGCCGTCGACGACCAGATGTCCTGGCTCAAGGCAGGGCAGGGACTCAGCGCCATGTGGTTGCAAGCCACCCACGAAGGCTTCTCGGTAGTGCCGCTCAGCCAGGTCATCGAGGTCGACGAGACCCGACATGCCTTGCACCATGACGTCTTCGACGGCATGGCTCGTCCCCAGATCCTCCTTCGCGTCGGTTGGCAGGAGACCAGTCGCAGCAGGCTTCCGCGCACGTCTCGACGCCCACTCGGCGAGGTCATCGACGGCTGAGGGGTGACAAGGTCCACCGGCAGGCCCGGACGGGACCTTGGCCCCTTCACCCGGCACGGTGAGCAGAGCAGCATGCAGGTGTGACCACTTATGTGCGCGACTTCGCTGAAGGTGACCGCTCCCAGGCCGATCTGTTGGGTGGCAAGGGGGCGAACCTCGCGGAGATGTGCCGGCTCGGTCTACCGGTGCCACCCGGCTTCACCATCACGACCGACGCGTGCCGGATCTATCTTCGGGAAGGGTCGGTGCCCGAGGGGCTGGACGCTGAGGTGGGTCGTCACCTCGCGCGGCTCGAGCTGGACATGGGGCGCACGCTCGGCGACCGGTCAGATCCGTTGCTGATCTCTGTCAGGTCGGGCTCGAAGTTCTCCATGCCCGGGATGATGGAGACGGTCCTCGATGTCGGTCTCAACGACGAGTCGGTGCACGGACTCGCGCGACACGGTGGCGACCGCTTCGCCTACGACTCCTATCGGCGGCTTCTCCAGATGTTCGGGAGCACCGTCCTCGGGATCGACCCGGCCGAGTTCTCCTCCGCCCTCGCCCACCTGAAGGAGTCGCGCTCCCAGGTCGGTGACAGCGGCCTCGACGTCGATGACCTTCAGGAGCTGGTCCGTACCTACCAGGAGCTCATCCAGCAGCACACCGGTCGCCCCTTCCCGCAGAACCCGAGAGAACAGCTCGACCTCGCCGTGCGCGCGGTGTTCGACTCGTGGCACACGCCTCGCGCGGGCTTCTACCGCCGACGCGAACACATCTCCGAGGACCTTGGCACTGCGGTGAACGTGCAGGCCATGGTGTTCGGCAACCGCGGTGAGCGCTCCGGCTCCGGGGTCGGTTTCACCCGGGACCCTGGCAACGGCGCGAGCGGGGTCTATGGCGACTACCTGCAGCAGGCACAGGGCGAGGACGTGGTCTCCGGCATCCGCAACACGATGCCTCTGACTGATCTGGCAGAGCTGGACAAGTCGTCCTACGACGAGCTTCTCGAGCACATGGCCACCCTCGAGAACCACTACCGGGACATGTGCGACATCGAGTTCACCGTCGAGGACGGCAAGCTCTGGATGTTGCAGACCCGCGTGGGCAAGCGCACCCCTGAGGCCGCCTTCCGCATCGCGCACGCCATGGTCGCCGAAGGGCTCGTGGATCTGGACGAGGCCCTCAGACGGGTCACCGGCGCCCAGCTGGGCCGGCTGATGTTTCCCCGGTTCGACGAGCGGGCCCCCAGGTCACTTCTCACAGCGGGCATCAGCGCCTCCCCCGGCGCCGCAGTCGGCCGTGTCGCTCTCGACGCCGAGACCGCCGTCACCTGGAGCGCCCGGGGTGAAGACGTCATCCTCGTGCGTGAGGAGACGAACCCTGACGACCTGCCCGGCATGGTCGCAGCCCGGGGCACCCTGACGAGCCGCGGCGGCAAGACCTCGCACGCCGCGGTCGTGGCCCGTGGCATGGGAAGACCCTGTGTCTGCGGGGCCGAGGCGCTGCTCGTCGACCTCGTCGCCAGGCAGGTCCAGGTCCGAGGTGGAGCCACCCTGCACGAAGGTGACGTCATCTCCCTCGACGGCTCCAGCGGCGAGGTCTTCGCCGGTGACGTACCAGTCGTGGACTCGGCCGTCGTCAGCTACTTCGACGGGAAGAAGATCGAGGACCCGGTGGTGGATGCCGTTGCGGCCCTGCTCGGTCACGCCGACCGCGTCCGCCGCATGGAGGTGCGCGCGAACGCCGACACCCCCGAGGACGCTGCACGGGCGCGCCGGTTCGGCGCCCAGGGGATCGGGTTGTGCCGCACCGAGCACATGTTCCTCGGCGAACGCAGAACGCTGGTCGAGAACCTCGTGCTGGCCGAGAACGACACGGCGCGGGACGCCGCCCTGGACGCCATGCTTCCCATGCAGCGCGAGGAGTTCGCCGAGATCCTGGCCGAGATGGACGGGCTGCCGGTCACCATCCGGCTGATCGATCCCCCGCTCCACGAGTTCCTGCCCGACCTGACGAAGCTGTCGGTCGAAGTCGCCCTCGACGAGGAGCGCGGGCACGACGACCCCACCAGGAACAGGTTGCTGGCGGCGGTGCGTGCCGCCCACGAGCAGAACCCCATGCTGGGGTTGCGCGGCGTGCGCCTCGGGGTGGTCGTGCCCGGACTCGTGGCGATGCAGGCGCGCGCCGTCCTCGAGGCGGCCGCCGACAGGATCGAGGCCGGCGGCGATCCGCACGTGGAGATCATGGTTCCACTGGTCTCGACGATCGGTGAGCTGACCCTCGTGCGACGCAGCCTGACGAAGGTGGCCGCGCAGGTCGAGTCCGATCGCGGGTTCGCCGTACCCCACAGCATCGGGACGATGATCGAGGTGCCGCGCGCTGCCCTCACTGCAGAACGGATCGCGGCCGAGGCGGACTTCTTCTCCTTCGGGACCAACGACCTCACGCAGATGACCTGGGGCTTTTCGAGGGACGACGTCGAGGCTTCCTTCTTCCCGGCCTACCTCGCCCAGGGGATCCTGTCCGTGTCACCGTTCGAGTCACTGGACACCGAGGGTGTCGGGTCCCTGATCACCACTGCGGTCCTCAGGGGCCGCGAGGTGAAGCCCGACCTGCATCTCGGAGTCTGCGGTGAGCACGGCGGGGACCCGGACTCGATCCACTTCTTCGAGTCCGCCGGCCTGGACTACGTCTCCTGCTCCCCGTACCGCATCCCCATCGCGCGGCTGGAGTCTGCGAGAGCCGTGCTCGACCAGGGCTGACCGCCAGGCGCGTGCCACCGTCCCGGTGAGGGCAGCCCCACGGCCCACCTGGCTGGCTTCGGACTGCACCGCAGCACGGCGATCAGCTGGATTTGGTCCCTCTCGACGGGGTACTGCCCCAGAATGAGCATCGCAGGCACCGCATGAGGCCGAGCAGCCACGAAGCCGGTTCCCGGCTCATGGTGCGGCCGCGATGGGTGTGGTCAGGTCTGGCCCTGCTCCTGTGCGGCTCCGCACTCGTGGCCCTCGGCATGGTGCTCACCTCCCTGCCTGTGATCCTCGTCGGCCTGGCCGGCCTGGTGGTCGGCGGCATCGTGGCCCTGTACGGCGGAATCACCCATGACTCCCACTCCGTGCGCCCCCTCAGACAGGACATCGCCGATGTCCGTGCGGGGAACGCGCACGCCGTGGTCGTGCCGCGCCCACGCGGCCAGGCCGCCCAGCGCCGTTCGCGGCAGATGGACGAGACTCGCGAACGCCTCTTGGCGGCGTCGCAGGACACGCCGGTCCCCCACCTGCTCCCGATCGGCACCGTCCTGGTCCTCACCGTGTGTGTCTGGTTGCTGGTGGCCCAGTGGTCGGTCTACCCGACATCGGCCATCGGCCAGCACAACGCCCTGCGTGACCTCGGCATCGCCATCGTGCTGGCTCTCACCGCCCTGCGGTTGATGCTGGCCGGACCGCGCCCGTGGGCGACCCTGGTCATCGTCGCCGGTGGCTCTGCGTTGGTGGTGTTCGGCTCGGTGATGCGCCATGACAGCACGGCAATGGCTGTCAGTGAGGTCACCTCCGGCGCCATCGCGCTCCTCGGCGCGGTTCTGACGCTGGACCGACGCGGCGGGCCCGCCTGAGGGACTTCGAGCCCGATCAACCGGGGCGGGAGGGCAACACCCACCGGGAGTGCTGGCAAACGACCTTGCCTTTCGGGCATGGTGGCGAGATGCACGACACACGGTGACCGTCACCATCTCGAGAGCTGGAGGACCTGTGGATCCCATCACTCCCGCGCACGGCACCGCCCTGCTGCTGCTCATCGCAGCGGCGGCAGTTGCCCTGCTGCTGTTCCTGATCATCCGCGTGCGGCTGCACGCCTTCATCGCGCTGGTGCTGGTCAGCGTGGTGACCGCTGTTGCCGCTGGCATTCCGGTGGCTGACGTCCCCACGGCGCTGCTCTCTGGCTTCGGGAGCACCCTCGGGTCAGTGGCGCTCCTGGTCGGCTTCGGAGTGATGCTCGGCCGACTCCTCGAGGTGACCGGTGGCGCTCAGGTCCTGGCCGACACCCTGATCAGCCGGTTCGGGGAGAAGCGCGCGCCGTTCGCCCTCGGCGTGGCGGCACTCCTCTTCGGTTTCCCGATCTTCTTCGACGCCGGCCTGGTCGTCTTCCTTCCCATCATCATCACCGTCGCCCGACGTTTCGGCGGCTCGGTGCTCTACTACGCACTGCCGGCAGCCGGCGCCTTCGCCGCGATGCACGCGCTCGTGCCTCCGCACCCCGGTCCCGTGGCCGCGGCCGACTTCCTCGGCGGTGACATCGGCACGATCCTGCTGATCAACCTCCCCATCGCGGTCCTGTCCTGGTACTTCGGCGTCTACCTGCTCTCACGGGTCCTGGGTCGACGCGTCCACGTCGACGTCCCGGAGCTGATCTTCGGCCCGGCCTCCGGCGCGGGCGGAGCCGCCACCCCCGCCGCCACCAGCGGAGCCGGTGAGGAGAGGGCGGTGGAGCCCGGAAGCACCGCAGTCGCCGAGCGTCCCGACAACCAGCCCCTCGCCGACCGCCCCGCCGCCGCGCCCTCGTTCGGGCTCGTCCTGAGCCTGCTGCTCCTGCCCTTGGTGCTCATCGCCGGCAACACGGTGATCTCCACGCTGGCCTCGGCAGGCAGCGTCGACGCCGAAGCCACCTGGGTGACCACCCTGCAGCTGCTGGGCAACACGCCGATCGCGCTGCTCATCACCCTGCTGTTCGCGATCGGGGTCCTGGGCACTCGTGACGGCCGCACGCTGGACCAGACCACGAAGCTGCTGGACCAGTCGTTGGCGCCGATCTGCTCGATCATCCTCATCACCGGCGCGGGCGGAATGTTCGGTGGAGTGCTGCGCACCAGCGGCATCGGCGAGTCGCTGACCTCGTCCTTGTCCGACCTCGGTCTGCCGATCCTCCTCCAGGCGTTCGTCATCGCCACGATCCTGCGCGTGGCGCAGGGCTCGGCGACCGTGGCCCTGACCACCACCGCGGGTCTGATCGCCGCACAGGTCGCCTCCGGCGGCTACGGGGACGTCCAGATCGCGGCCCTCGTCATCGCCATCGCGGCGGGCGCCACGGTGCTCTCGCACGTCAACGACTCAGGCTTCTGGCTGGTCAGCCGCTTCTTCGAGATGGACGAGGCGACGACCCTCAAGACCTGGACCGTCATGGAGACGACGCTGGGGGTCACGGCGTTCGCCCTCTCCGCCGTCGTGTGGACCGTGGGATGACGGCTCGTCCGGGCTCGTCGGCCCGGTCGCGCTCCGACTCGTGACGGTGGGGCCCGATGGTCGTGGTGGCCGCTGACCGTGAGTCCGGCCGTTCGGAAGTAGGAGCGTCGTGCTGCTGACCATCGTGGTGGTCGTGGTGGTCTCCGCCGCGCTCGTCGCCGGTGCCGCCTGGGGCATCTACGGCAGGCTGCCTGCCGGACTCGAGGGTTTCATCGTTGCCCTCGCAGGCGGGGCCCTGATGGTGTCAGCCGTCCTCGAGCTCATCGATCCTGCTACCGAGGTCGCACCCCTGTGGGCGGTGGGTGCCTGCGTCCTGGCCGGCGCCGGAGCCTTCTCGGGGCTCGACCGATTCGTGAAGCAGCGATTCGGATCGGACAGCGGCGGAGGGCTCCTCGCCGCCATCACCTTGGACGGCATCCCGGAGAATCTGGCCCTCGGGGTCGCGTTGATCGGCGCCGGACCACTCCAGGTGGCCTCGCTGTCCGGTTCGATCTTCCTCTCCAACCTCCCCGAGGCCGCCGGGGGTGCCCAGCAGATGGCCGAGGGGCGCTCCAAGCTCAAGGTCCTGGGGCTGTGGACCGCAACGGCAGGTCTGCTCTCGGCCGCGGCGCTGGCCGGCAACCTGCTGTTCGCCGGCGTACCCGAGGCAGCGCTCGGACTGATCAGGTGCGTCGCGGGTGGCGCCGTCGCGGCGTCCCTTGCCACCGAAGTGTTCCCCAAAGCCTTCAAGGAGGACAGCTACGTCACCGGGATCGCCACCGCGCTCGGACTCGTCCTGGCCATCTGCCTCGACCAGCTGGGCTGATCCTGCGTGCCACGACGGGTCAGGCCCGTCCACGATCAGCCGCGGACACCTCCGGGTCACCGAGCGCGATGACGACCTTCACGTCGTCCTCCTGCGCGGTGAAGGCGTCCGCGAACCGCGTCAACGGGACGCGGCGCGACACGAGTCGCTCCAACCACGGCAGGTCGGCCCGGGCAAGGGAGGCTGCGGCGTCGCGGTAGTGGCCCAGGTTGGCATTGACCGATCCGATGACCGCGTCGTTCTCGAGAACGATCTCCCTGTTGATGCTCCCGGCCTCGACGCTCAGGCTTCGTCCCTTGGGCGAGACCCCGGTCAGGCACACGACGCCGTAGGACGTGGTGGCCCGCATGGCACCGAACACCAGCCCACCCACCCCCGTCGCCTCGATGAGGATGTCCGGGTCGACCGCTGATGCGGTGTCTTCGATCCCGCCGTGGTGGTAGGTCGCGCCGAGATCGGCGACCAGGTCGGGCTTGGGCCCGGTGGTGACCTGGTCGAGCACATGTACGTCGAGGCCGCGCTGGACCCCGAGCATCGCGGCCAGCAGACCGATGGGACCAGCACCCGTGACCAGCACGGTCTTGGGCTCGAACCAGGACCGTGCTCCGACCTTCTCCACCTGCTCCCAGGCCTTGGTGACCACCGTGGTGGGCTCCATCAGGACCCCGACCCGGTCGAGGGCAGGGTCGAGCTTCACGGCGTACTCGGCCTCGACCCGCCACGCCTCACTCGCGTACCCGTGGATCTCCTTGATCCCCCGCTCGGTGTAGCGGCCATTGCGACACATGTCGAACAGCCCTCGGGCGCAGGCCCCGCACGGCACCGGGTCAGGACGACGGACCACCCCGACGATCAGGTCGCCCACGGCGAAGCCGGACGACGCCGGCGCCTCGCGCACTCTCCCGAGCGACTCGTGCCCGATGACCAGGCGCTCCTCGCCCTCAGGAGCCCAGCCGTAGTCACCCGCAACGATCTCCCGGTCGGTGCCGCACACGCCGACCGCCAATCCGTCGACGAGGATCGCTCCTTGACGAGAAGCCGGCTGATCCACCTCGTCGAGGGAGAGTGAGTCCTTGCGACCAGGGACGACCGTGAGTGCTCTCATGACTTCATCCTGTCCCCACCGTGGTTGCCCGGCTCGAGCATCAGCCCGACGGACCACGCCGGGGGGTCAGCGAGGAGAGCGTCCCCGATGACACTCCCAGGAGTCGACTGCTGCAGAAGGGGGTACAGGCTCCAGCGGAAGATTCCTGGACCGACGGCACGAGTCTGGTCAGGACCCGCACGAGGACGATGAGTGAGAACGTGACGCCCACACCCGACGAGCGAACAGGCCCAGGCGGCGACGAGGGCGGCGCGGGGACCACAGGCCCACATGCCGTCGGGCCTGGGGGCCGGTACGTGCTGGGCGCACTGCTGGGACGCGGTGGCATGGCGGACGTCTACCAGGCCCGCGACGAGACCCTGGGTCGCGACGTCGCCGTGAAGCTGTTGCGCGACCGGACCCCGGACCCCTCGGACCGTGCGCGCTTCGTCGCTGAGGCACAGACGCTGGCGCGCCTGAATCACCCGAACCTGGTCACGATCCTCGATGCCGGCATCAGCGACGAGCACCCGTTCCTGGTCCTGGAGCTCGTGGTCGGCACCAGCCTCTCGGTCGCGCTCACCCACACCGGTGCGGGCCTTTCGCCGCGGCGCGTCGCGCACATCGGGGGCCAGATCGCCGCCGCCCTGGCGCACTGCCACGCGGCCGGGGTCGTCCATCGTGACGTCAAGCCCGGCAACGTCCTCCTCGGTGCCGGTGACCGGGCGCTGCTGACCGACTTCGGCATCTCCCGTCTCCTCGACGGCACCACCCACCACACCCAGACCGGTTTCACCATCGGCACCGCCAGCTACCTGGCACCGGAGCAGGTGCACGGCGCAGAGATCACTCCGGCGGTGGACCTCTACGCCCTGGGCCTGGTCCTCCTCGAGGCGTGCACGGGCCACCGCGAGTACGCCGGCACCCCCGTGGAGGCCGCTGTCGCGCGCCTCCATCGAAGTCCGCGACTTCCCGTGGACCTCCCGTCGGGTCTTGCGCGAACGGTCACGGCACTCACCCAGACCGACCCCGCACTGCGTCCGGGCGCGGTCGAGACTGCGCAGGCACTCGGCGACGGGGCATCGCTCGGGGACACGCCGATCGGTTCGCTCGGCGTCGCGACGGCTCCGCATGGATCGGCTGGGTTCGCCGAGGCGGCAGCCGTCGCGTACCCAGTGGAGCGACGGTCCGAGGCGCTCCCCCACGCCGCCGCCGAAGATCGACGACGGCGGACGCCGGTCCTCGCGATCGCCGGCTGGGTGGCTGCCGCTGCCGCCGCGATCGCTCTGATCCTCACCCTGCACGGGGCGTCACCCACTCCTGCGACCGGTTCGACGTCACAGCCCGAGAAACCTGCCTCGCCCAGCCGGACCCCGTCGGTCGATGCAAGCCCCGCCGCAGACATCTCACCCCCAGCACCAACGACGCGCCCGGCGACCGTCGCCTCGAAGCCTCGCTCATCGGCGCGGAGCAGCGCCGGCCGGCAGACGAAGGTCAGCGCCCCCTCCACGACAGCTCCGGGCAAAGCGAAGAAGGCCGCACCTGTCAAGAAGGCCAAGCCGGTCAAGAAGACCACGCCGGTCAAGAAGACCAAGAAACCCGGCAAGGGCCGTCACGGCAGCAAGGGGAAGTAGGACCACCACCCGTCACCGAGGGCCGTAGCTTGACCTGACGGGGTTCGCTGCTCCCGTGACGCAGCATCGGCACCACCGCTGGTGGTGCGGGATCGTCCCGCAGGCACCGACGATGTCCTGGGCTCGCCTCGCTCGTCGTGTCGGGCGCATCGTCCACCAGGCCAGCCAAGCCAGCACCAACAGGATCACCAACGCGATGATCCAGGACTTGTAGCCGGCGATCCCGACACCGCCGCACCAAGTCCTCCGACGCCCAGTCGGATGCAGTTGACTGTTCTGTTCGAGCATGTCGAGTCTGTACTCCTCTGGCAGTCGTGGTGGAACCCGATGCTCTCGCGATGCAGGTCACGGCCATCGGGTCGAGGGGTCACGGGTCAGCGTGCGCTTCCCCGCAGAGCGGACCTTGCGCGCCTCGTACTCCTCGGGGTCGACCTCGCCCCGCGCGAAGCGGTCATCAAGGATCTCCAGCGCGCTCGCGTGTTGCGTGCCGGCGTCATTGCGACGATGGCTGCTGCCGCGGAAGATCAACACACCCGCGAGGATGACCAGCCCCCAGAAGATCATCATCATCGCGATCATCGCGACCCAACCTCCGGTGCCCATGCCGTTCCCATACCAGTCCATCATCGTGAACAACTCCTCAACTCGGCTTGTCCCTCCACCATGACGCGAGCACCCCGCACGTCTGGTCGTGGTTGTGTGAAGGTTCGTTGAAGAAGTCCTCACCGATTCACCGTCTGCGTCTTCTCACCGGTCCGGGCTGGCACCATGAAGGCCATGTCTTCTGCGCGCTCCGGTTCCCCGCCCGGGCTCGGAGCTGCCGGAGCGGCGGCCGCTCCTGAGAGACCACGGTCGGGAATGCGCGCCCTGATCGTGGAGGACGAGACCGCGTTGGCCGGGTTGCTCGTCAGCTACTTCGAACGCGACGGGTTCGACGCGTCCTCGACGGGTGACGGGCTGCGGGCGGTTGATCTCGCGCGGGAAGTCGATCCTGATGTCGTCGTCCTGGACCTCGGTCTACCTGGTCTGGATGGCATCGAGGTGTGCCGGCAGCTGCGCACCTTCTCCGATGCCTACCTGGTCATGCTGACCGCCCGTAGCGTTGAGGTGGACACCCTCATCGGCCTCTCCGTGGGCGCCGACGACTACCTCACCAAGCCGTTCAGCCCCCGCGAGCTGATGGCCCGCGTGCAGGCGATGTTGCGCCGTCCACGCCCGCTCGCCCAGGAGGGGGCCGCGAGTGCGCGGCCTGACTCCTTCGGCGCGCTCAGCATCGACCGTGCCGGTCATGACGTCTGGCTCGATGACGAGCCGGTGGCGCTGACCCGTACCGAGTTCGACCTGTTGGCCGCACTGTCGGAGCGCCCGAAGATCGTCTTCACCCGACGTCAGCTCATCGACCAGGTGTGGGGACCAGCCTGGGTGGGCGACGAGCACCTCGTCGACGTCCACATCGGGCATCTACGTCGCAAGCTGCACGACGACGCCGCCGACAGCCGCTACGTGCGCACCGTCCGCGGGGTCGGCTACCGGATGGGTGCGGGCGAATGAACGGTCACGAACGCGGTCGGGCCGGTTTCGGGGCGCGGCTCCTCGGCGCCCAGGCCTTGGTCCTGCTCGCCGGGCCGCGACGACCTGGGTCGTGGCCGCGATCGTCGGCCCCGCGATCTTCCGTGACCACCTCCAGCGCGCGGGTGTCTCGCACACCTCCACCGAGGCAGGTCACGTCGAGCGGGCCTTCAACTCCTCGCTCGCCATCTCGATCTCGATCGCCCTGCTCGCTGCGACCATCACCGCTCTGGTCGTGACGTGGTACTTCTCGCGCCGGGTGCAGCGTTCCGTCGCGCAGGTGGCCACGGCGGCCGAGCACGTGGCCGCGGGACAGTACGACGCCCACGTCAACGACCCTGGACTCGGCCGGGAGTTCGCGGTCCTGGCTGCGACGAGCAACACCCTTGCGGAGCGTCTGGAGGCCACCGAGTCCACCCGGCGTCGGATGTTGGCCGACCTGGCCCACGAGATGCGGACCCCGCTGGCCACTGTCGACGCGCACCTCGAGGCGATCGAGGATGGTGTACGCACTCTCGACGACGACACTCTGGGCGTGATCCGGTTGAGCACGCAGCGGCTGAGGCGGCTCGCCGAGGACATCTCCGCGGTCTCCCGTGCGGAGGAGGGCACCTTGGAGATCGAACGAGAGAACGATCAGCTGCGATCAGACCTCGTGAGCGCCGCCGCCCGCGCGGCGGATGGCCGCTTCGCCGCTGCGGGCATCACCTTCGAGACTGATGCTGCAGACCGACGCCCGGATAGTGGTCGACGCCGACCGCATCGGCCAGGTACTCACCAATCTGCTCGACAACGCCCTTCGTCATACGCCGGCGGGCGGCACCGTCCGGATCGCCTGCTCACTTCGCGGGCCTTGGGTCGAGTACGCCGTGACTGACACCGGCGACGGCATCGCACCCGAGCACGTGGACCATGTCTTCGACCGCTTCTATCGCGCCGACGCCGCACGTACTCACGCGCACGGCGGCTCCGGGATCGGGCTCAGCATCGCCAAGGCACTCGTCAGGGCCCACGGCGGAGAGATCACCGCCTCCAGCGGCGGGCCTGGCCTCGGTGCTGAGCTCACCGTCCGGCTGCGTGCGGCCTGAGTCCACACCAGCGGCGACTGACCATCTTCGTCAAACCTTCATCGAACCCACGCCAGATCTCTCCACGGGCCCGGCAGGCTCATGACAGCCGCACACAGCAGCCCTCTGTCTCGACACTCGACCTGAATGAGGAACCATGCCTGACTTCTCGCGCCGCAGCCTGCTGCTCGGCGGACTGGCCGTCACGGCCGCCGGCGCGCTGGGGGCCTGCTCGACGCCTTCCGGCACCCGGGCAGCACCGGCCT
Source organism: uncultured Actinomycetota bacterium (assembly GCA_963843775.1). Classification (GTDB taxonomy): domain Bacteria; phylum Actinomycetota; class Actinomycetes; order Propionibacteriales; family Nocardioidaceae; genus Marmoricola. The sequence goes on along the minus strand of CAWJLT010000012.1, from coordinate 979,916 downwards.
TCGGGTCCCCCACCCGACTGTCCCCGACTGCGGGGCAGCGGGTGGTCGAGCACACCCTGACCGCCAAGCCAACGACCCTGGACCTGGGTGGCACCAGGGTCGACACCTGGGCCTTCGGCGACCGTGCACCTGGGCCGCTGATCCGCGCCACCGCCGGCGACATGCTCAGCATCCGGGTGGACAACCAGCTTCCTGCGGACACCACCGTGCACTGGCACGGCATCGCGCTGCGCAACGAGGCTGACGGCGTCCCCGGCCTGACCCAGAACCCGATCGGGAGCGGCGACTCGTTCCGCTACGAGTTCACCGCCTCCGAACCGGGCACGTACTTCTACCACCCGCACGTCGGTCTACAGCTCGACCGAGGCCTCTACGCCCCACTGATCATCGACGACCCACACGAGCCCGGCGACTACGACCTGGAGTGGGTCGTGGTTCTCGACGACTGGGTCGACGGCACCGGACGCACCCCCGACGACGTGCTGGCCGACCTCACCGCCGCCCAGGGCACGGGCTCAGGCGGCATGCGACGGGTATGGACGGCGGCATGGACATGGGCATGGGCGGCGGCACATCACCGTTCGGGGACGCGGGCGACGTCGTCTACCCCCACTACCTGCTCAACGGTCGCGTCGCCGACTGCTCCTGACGTCTTCCGCGGCAAGCCCGGCCAGCGCGTCCGGCTACGCCTCATCAACGCCGGCTCCGACACCCTCTTCACCGTCGCCCTCGGGGGACACCGGCTCACCATCACCCACACCGACGGCTTCGCCGTCCAGCCTCGTGAGACCGACGCCTTCTACATCGGCATGGGCGAACGCTATGACGCCATCGTGACCCTCGAGGACGGCGTGTTCCCCCTCGTCGCCAGGCCCTACGGGAAACAGGGTCAGGCGATGGCCCTCATCCGCACCGGCGCCGGCAGCGCACCGGGCCCGGCCGTCCACCCGGCGGAGCTCGACGGCGCGATCCTCGAGGTCGCGGACCTCGAGCCGGCCGAGGCCTCCCGGCTGCCCTCCCGGGATCCCGATGCTGTCGAGATGGTGCACCTGAGCGGACAGATGACGCCCTACCGCTGGGCCATCAACGGGGATCGCTACGGGAAGAACGACCCGATCATGATCGACGAGGGTGACCGGGTCCGTCTGCAGCTGATGAACATGACGCAGATGACCCACCCCATGCACGTTCACGGTCACACCTTCGCCCTGCCCAACGGCCTGCGGAAGGACACTGTGCTCGTCAAGCCGATGTCATCGCTGTCGGTCGACCTGCAGGCCGACAACCCTGGGTCCTGGATGACGCACTGCCACAACGTCTACCACGGCGAAGCCGGGATGATGATCGCCCTGAACTACCGGCCCTGACCTTCCGGCCCCGACCTTCCGGACCCGACCTTCGGGCGTCGTCGGAGACAGCCAGGTCCTGGGCCGTCATCAGTCGAGGAGGAGCCAGATCGGCCCAGCGGCCAGCCCCATCACGAGGGTGGCTGCGGCTGCCACGAAGGCGGCCGCACGGGCGCCGTCCTCACCGCTCCCGGTCTCCACGACCAAGTGAGCGGCCGGACGAAGAGTCGCCCGGATCCAGCGCAGGTAGTAGAAGAGGCTGACCACCGTGTTGAGGGCCAGCGCGACTGCGAGCCAGGGCAGGCCTGCGTCCCAGGTCGCGCCCATCGTGGTGAGCTTGCCGACGAAGACCGCGGTCGGTGGTGTCCCGACGAGCCCCAGCAGGGCCACGACGAGGGCCGCTGCCAGGCCTGGCCTCGACGCGGCAAATCCCGCCCACTGCTCGAGCGAGCGGCGTTCGGGTTCCGCGGCGACGACAGCGAAGGCGGCCAGGTTCGTGAGCGCGTAGCCAGCGAGGAAGAAGAGCAGGGCCGGTTCGCCCAGGTTGCTGAGCCGGCTCACAGCCGCCGCGGCGAGCAGATAGCCCACCTGGCTGACCGTGGACCAGCCGAGGAGTCGGCGTACGTCGCTCTGCGCGAGCGCTGCGAGGTTGCCGATGGTCATGCTGACCACCGCGAGGACCCCGAGCACAGTGGCCCAGCGCAGGTCCCCTGGCAGCACGTCGACCAGTCTGATGATCGCGACCAGGGCCCCGATCTTCGGGACCGTGGTGAGGAAGGCCGCAGCGGTCACGGACGCGCCCTCGGTGGCATCCGGCACCCAGAAGTGGCCCGGCACACCGCCGGCCTTGAAGAGCAGGCCCATCAACACCAGGACACCCCCGGCGCCCACGGCCGCGGTCGGGGTCCCGGGGAGCTCGGCTGCGAGCACCGAGTAACCAGCACCACCGGCGAGCGAGTAGAGCAGGACCGCCCCGAGCATCAGCACGATGCCGAACAGCGCACCGAACAGGTAGGTCTTCAGGGCCGCCTCGGGCGAGTACGGCCGGGCGATGATCCCGACGAGCCCGTAGAGCGGGATGCTCGAGAGCAGGAACGCCACGACCAGGAGGGCCAGATCGCTGCTGCCCGCCAGCAGGAGTGCTCCGGTCGCACCGAAGAGGAGCAGGCTGTAGGTCTCGCTCTCCCGGGGGTTGTCACGGACCTCTCCCGAGGCGATGAGCAGGATCAGCAGAAGTGAGAACGTCACCGTGACCCGGGCCGCCCCGGTCGAGGCATCGACGGTGAACGTCCCGGAGAAGAGCGTGCGGTCGTTGCCGGCCCAGGCCACCAGGGCCGCGACCAGGCTGGCCGCGGTGGCTGCCCCGGCGACCGGTCGAAGCCGCCACTGACGGGTCCGTGGCGTGAACGAACCGCCGACCAGCGTGACCATCCCGCCCAGGAAGAGCAGAGCCTCCGGCAGGAGCGAGACGAGGTCAGCACCCATCGCGTCCGATCACCGCCCCACGAGGTGGGTGAGCATCGCGGCGGCCGGCTCGATCACGTCCAGCAGCGTGCGCGGCAGCACCCCGATGAACACCGACACCGCGAGCAGCAGCGCGACCGGCACCCACTCTCGGGCAGTGACGTCAGTGAAACCCACCGAGAGGCCAGCGGTCGCACCGGTGAACACCTTCTGCAGCGCACGCAGGAACAGTGCAGCCGTGATGAGTATCCCGAGCACAGCCACGGCCGTGACGGGAGCCGTGGCGATGCTTCCGGCAAAGATCTGGAACTCGGCGATGAACCCGGACAACGCCGGGAGGCCCAGCGAACCGAACGCGGCCACGGTGAACAACGTGGCGTAGCGCGGGGCCGTCGAGGCGAGCCCTCCGTACCCGTCGAGGTCATAGCTCCCGGTCCGTTCGAACATGCTTCCGGCCAGCAGGAAGAGGCCAGCGGTGAGCAGCCCATGACTGACCATCTGGGTGACCGCCCCGGTGACCGCTACCTGGCGTGCCTCGTCCGCACCGTCCGCCAGCACCCCGGCGGCACCGACGGCGAGTGCGACGTAGCCCATGTGGTTGACCGAGGTGTAGGCGATCATCCGTTTCAGGTCGGTCTGCGCGAAGGCCACCAGCGCTCCCCAGAGCACCGACACGATCCCGACCGCTATCACGACCCACGCCCAGGCTCGCCAGGCGTCGGGCAGCATCGGCATCGCGACCCGGACGAAGCCGTAGGTGCCCATCTTCAGCAGCACGCCCGCCAGGACTGCGGAACCGATGGCCGGGGCGTCACTGTGCGCCGGGGGGAGCCAGGTGTGGAACGGAAAGGTCGGGGTCTTCACGGCCAGGCCCAGCAGCAGCGCCGCCAGCACCAGACCACCCGCAAGACCGTGCCCCTGCAGAGGCGGGTGCCCGGCGAGCTCGACCATGTCGAAGGTGTGCGGGTCGGAGGCGACGTAGAGGCCCACGAAGCCCAGCAGCAGTGCCAACGACCCGAGGAAGGTGTAGAGGAAGAACTTCAGCGCCGACCGGGCGGCGTTGCCGTGGCCCCAGCCGCTGATGGAGAAGTACATCGCCACGATGGAGAGGTCGAAGAAGACGAAGAACAGGATCAGGTCGGCGGAGACGAACAGCCCCAGGCACGTCGTCTCGAGGAACAGGAACAACGCCGCCTGCAACCGGGGACGTCGCTGCTCGCGGACCGCGAAGACTGCGCACGCCAGGAAGACGAGCGTGGTCATCATCACCAGAGGTAGGGAGAGACCGTCGACGCCGACGTGGTAGCTCGCTCCCACGCCCGGTATCCACCGGGCCCGCTCCTCCAGCGACAAGGCACCTTCGGCCGGGGTCTCGTACCTCGCCCAAGTCACGCCCGCGAGGAGGACCTCGACCGCCGTCATCGCGACGAAGACGCCCCGCGCCCACCGGTCGCCGATGCGCGGGACCAGCAGCCCGGCGGCCGCCAGGAGTGGAAGGAAGACAAGGACGGAGAGCACGTTCACCTCACGAGGACAAGGACGACGAGGACGAGAGCCAGCACGGCCAACGCTTGGAGGTAGTACTGATGGAGCTGCCCGGTCTGCGGTCTACGGGCCAGGCCTCCGAGCCTTCGAACCGCGGACACGACCGCAGCGACACCACCGTCGATGGCGCGGTCGTCGATGAGTGCTGCGATACGCGTCAGCCGCACCGTCCCACGCGCGGTCGCCTCGACGCCGCGGTCCAGCACGGCGTCGTCGACGTGGGCCAATCGCTGGGCCAGCCGTTCCACGGGCCCGACGACGATCCGGTGCGCCCAGGTCTCGAGGAACAGCCAGCTCGTGAGCCCTCGGGGCCAGGTGAGCCGCCGGCTGTGAGCGGTCCGGATCGACAGCACCGTCAGGGTGACCACGGAAGTCGCGATCAGGGCCGAGGTCAGCAGCCCGGCGAAACCGGGCTCGGGGGCGGCGGTGCCGCCGACCATCTCGTGCACCCGCTCGAAGAGCGGCGGCAGCGCGAGCAGACCGAGGACGACCGCTCCCAGCGCCAGCGGGAGGACCGGGATCCATGAGGTCCTCGGCACCGTCCGGGTGCCGTCACGCTCCTCGTCCCAACCCGACTCCGCGTCCTCGGAAGGGCGCCGCGTCAGCACGACCAGCGCCTTGGTGGCGTACGCGGCCGACAGCGCTGCCCCCAGCAGCCCGGTCACGTAGAGCGCCGCTGACTGCTCGGCCGCGGCGGCGAGCACGGCGTCCTTGGTCGCCCACAGGGCCAGCGGTGGGAGTCCTGCCAGGGAGAGCAGGCCCGCAGTGGCGCAGGCCCCGACCACGGGCCAGAGGCGGGCTGCCCCGGTGAGCGAGGCGAGACGTCTGGTGCCGAGCGCCTCCAGCCAGATGCCGGCGGCGAGGAACAGACCGGCCTTGACCGCCGCGTGGGCGACCAGGTGGGTGGCGCCGCCTGCGGTGGCCCCGACCCCGGCCGCGAGGACCACGAAACCGAGCTGGGCCGCGGTGGAGGCAGCGAGGAGCTGCTTGAGGTCGCTCTGGGCCAGCGCGACCAGACCGAGCAGGACGGCGGTGGTGGCACCGGCCCACGCCGCCGCGGTGTCGGCCCACCCCGTCGCCGCCAGGGTCGGGGAGACCCGCAGCAGCAGGTAGCCGCCCATGGCGACCATCGCCGCCGAGTGCAGGAGGGCGCTCACCGGGCTGGGGCCGTGCATGGCCCGCGACAGCCAGAACGAGAACGGCAGCTGGGCCGCCTTCCCGAGCCCCGCCACCAGCAACCCCGCGGCCACGACGTCGCGCCACCCCTCGGAGGCCCCGGGAAGAGATGACAGGCCCAGTCCCGCTCCCCCCGCCAACGCGGCGCCGGCCGCCACGTAGAGACCGACGTCAGCGGTCCGGGTCGTCAGGAACGCCGTCGTGCCCGAGCTGACCGCCTCCTGGTCACGCCAGTGGTAGGCGATCAGCGCGTACGACGTCGCCCCCATCACCTCCCACGACAGCAACAGCGTGGGCAGGGTGGTGGCCAGCACCGTCATCAGGGCAGCTGCCACGAAGAGGAGCATCAGGCCGTGGAACCGCGGCGTGCGGAGCTCCGGAGTGCCGGTCGCCGCCAGCAGCACCAGTGCCGACACGACGGCGACAGTCGGCAGCACCAGCGCGGCCAGCCCGTCGACACGCAGACCCAGCTCAGACCCCGCCATGAAAGGCGTGGCCACCGAGGGCCGCGACGCCGCGGGGAAGGAGACCGCGAGAGCGGCGACCGCCAGGAGGGTGGCCGACCCGACTCCGACCGGAGCGGCGATCCGGTCGGCCGAGGCTCCGACCATCAGCAGCAGTGCACCGAGGACGGCAGGCACGACCACGAGCGCAACGAGAGTGAGATCGAGCATCAGCCGTGCAGCTCCGCTGCCATGTCGGTCATGTCGTGTCCGGCCTGGCGGTGGACGAGCGTGGCGACGGCGAACCCCATCGCCATCTCCACGGTCATCGCCGCGATGACCACCAGCAGCAGCACCTGCCCGGACGGGTCGGGGGCGAGGAACCACCACAGCCCGCCCGCGGCCAGGATGATGCCGTTGATCATCAGCTCCAGGCCCATCATCACCATCACGACCACCTGCTGCGACAGGGTGCCGTAGACCCCCACCGCGATCAGTGCAGCCGCCACGAGCAGCACCGTCTCCAGCGTCATCGGCCCACTCCCCCGGGTTGCGGGTCCTCGGCCGGGTCTCGGTCGAGATCGTCACCGAGTCGGTCGTAGCGGGTGCGGTGCGAGGAGAGGACCACGCCGGCCACGATCGTGGCGACCATCACCGGTCCCATCGAGATCATCACGATCATGTGCGACTCCATGATCGCCTCCCCCAGAGCAGCCGTGACGTCACCGGCGGGGGCTCCTCGGCGGGTCGGCCACGGAACGAGCACCGCACCGGCGGCGAGGAGCACGAAGGTGCCGAGCGCCGCCGCGATCGAGGAGCGGTGCGAGTGGACCATGCTCATCGGCATCAGCGCCGGGTTCATCCCCATGAACATGACCATGTAGACGGCCATCACCGCCATCTCCATGACCATCATCAAGATCACGATGACGCCCATGTACGCCTGTCCCAGCAACAACAGCGCCGCTCCGACGGCTACGAAGGACGCCGCCAGAGCATAGGTCGCGCGTGCCATCGAGTCGACGTAGAACACCAGGCCGCCCGCCACCACGGACACGAGGGCACAGACCCAGAACCCGGCGTCGACCACGGACATGTCCATCGGATCTCCTTTCGTGCGCAGATCAGCTTCAGTCGAGGGCAACAGCGATGACAGCGACGACCAGGTCCTGGGCGACGACCAGTGGCAGCACGACGACCCACCCGAGCTCGAGGAGCTTGTCGGGCCGCAGGCTCGGAAGCCGGCGACCAGCCAGCACGAGCAGGAGGCTCACCACGATCGTCTTGACCAGCACCCACGCCCAGCCGGCGAGCAACGGCCCTGCGCCACCGCCCAGGAACAGCGGAACGGAGGCCGCCGATCCGGCGACCAGCAGGGCGTAGCGCCCGGCCAGCACCAACAGCCGGTCCACCCCCGCGAGCTCCGCCAGGATCCCGCCGTTGAGGTCCGCCCCGGCACCCGGGTCCATCGGTGGCCGGACCGAGAAGCCCAGCACGCCCCAGCAGTACGCCGCGAAGGCCACCGGCGCCCACACCACGAACCACACCCCGCCCTGGGCGGCAGAGATCTCGGCCAGGTCGAGGCTGCCCGCCGCGATCGCCGGCGCGGTGAGCGCGAACATCAGCGGGAGCTCGTAGGCCAGGGCGAGCGCGAGGAACCGGTAGCCGCCCACCAGCCCCACCACGGAGTTCGCCCCCCAGCCGAGCAGCCACATCACCGCCCACGCCACCACGTCGAGCGCATTGACCCAGACGAGTCCGAGGGGGTGGTCCACCAAGGCATGGGCACCCAGCGGCACGAACGCCACGATCAGGATCGCCAGCGGGACCACGGCGGACGAGGCCGACCGCCACAGCAGCCGGTCGGCCGAGACCGTGCGGCGCGGGCGCTGGCGCAGCAGCCGTGCCGCCTCACGGAACGGGACCGTCAGTCCCGATCGGACGGGCAGGCCGCGGTCGCGGGCCTCGAGGGACGCGGACACCGCGGCCACCGTCAGCGAGGCGGCCGCGAGGCTCACCATCACCGGCACCGCGTAGACGAGGGACAACGAGTCAACCACCCGAGGCCTCCGACCGTTCATGCTCGGCCAGGTCCGGCTTCAGTGCCGCCACCCACAGCCTGACCGCGGACAGCTCCATCCCCCGGACGAGCGTGGGAAGCGCCTCGGCACCCTGCATGACGTGTGGCGGCGCCTCCCCGTCGAGCTCGGCCCGCGCGCGCTCGAACAGACCCGTGAGTCGGTCGTGCAGCTCCTCGGACCGGCTGTGACTGCCCGCGGCCGAGAGTCCGTGCAGAACCCACCGCAGCACCCGCCGCCGACCGACGCGGTCGCCGAGCCCGGCCACCTCGCGGCCGCCCACCGCCTCACCGTCGAGACACCGATCCCGCAGGCGTCGCGCTCGCGCCGAATCGGCGGGCAGCCCGGCAAGGACCAGCACCGAGCCGGCCGCGTCCAGCAGGCGCGCTGCTCGCACGTTCGCGTCGTCGGGACTCGAGGCGGCTCCTGTGGTCGCGAGCTGTTGGACCTCGGCCTCGACGACGACGTCCCCGTTCAGGGTGACCTGGAGGACGAGCCCGGCGGGCCAGTGTGCGAGCACCGGCCCCAGCGGCAGATGGAGCTGGTCCATCTCCAGTCCGTCGCGGTCCTCGGCCCCCTCGGCCAGTGGGATCCCGTCGGGCATCATCGCGGAGTGGTCGTGCCCGCCGGCTCCGTCGTGGTCGCCCTCGTCGTGCGTCATGGCCTCGGCGGAGGGGGTGAAGCCGCGTCGTACCTCCGGCCCGGTGAGGCGCCGCACACCCTCACGGAGCTGCTCGCGAGCCTGGTGGAGAAGCACCTCCACCTCGATCTCGGCGCGCACGTGGAGCCGCGCACGTGGCTCCGACATCTGCGCCCACACGTGCTCGGCCACGGCCGCGAGAGTCTCACCGGGCTCACCCACGACCACGAGCACGTCCGCGTCCGCCACCGACTCGGCGACGCACCAACCCATCTGGTCGAGGGCACGCTCCACGGCCACCCGCTCCCGGAACGCACCCGGCGCCTCTGCGACGAGGACGTGAGCGCGGGAGCTCGCCGCCCTGGTCAGCAGATCGATCAGGCCCACCGGAACGCTCCTTCGCGGCGCGCCCAACCGACGGCCAGCAACAGCACCAGCAGGAACCCGAACATCTCCACCACGGCCCCCGGCCCGAGGTGTCCCACCACGACCGCCCAGGGATACATGAAGAGCATCTCGACGTCGAAGGCGAGGAACACCACGCTGGCCGTGTACCAGCGGGCGTGGTACCTCGAGAGTGCGTGCTCGGTCGGACGATGTCCCGACAGCCACGGCTCGACCTCGAAGGGACTCGCCGACACCGTGGTCCAACGGGCCAGCAGTCGGAGGGCCACCACGGCGCCGAGCGAGGCGACGATGAGGAACAACAGCGAAGTCACCGGCCACCTCCTTCGCTGTGGACGTTGGCTGTGGATGTTGGCTGTGATGGTTGGCTGCGGATGTTGGCTGGGCGCCGGTCAGGACCTACGCTACATACCCGACACCCGTGTCGTCATGCGGGTGTTTCCTGGAGGACGACCATGCCCGACCACGCACACCCCGTTGACCCCGGGGCAGTCGACCGCGCCAAGGAGCGCATCCCGGGGCCGTCGGAGGCTGAACGAGTCACCAGCGTGCTCACCCTGATCGCCGATCCCACCCGCATGCGCCTGCTGTTCGCGCTGGATGCCGCCGAGGAGCTCTGCGTCGGAGACCTGGCCCTGGCGCTCGATGCCTCCGAGGACTCGGTCGGCTACGGACTCCGGATGCTCCGCACCGCGGGGCTCGTCAACCGACGCAAGGAAGGGCGCATGGTGTTCTACCGGCTGGCGCAGGGCTTCCCGGAACCGCTCCGCCAACACTGCCTGATCAGGCTCGCCGAGCTCTCCGCCGCCAACCCGTCGGACACCTGACCGAGCCGGTGTCCATCCGCTCAGGAGGCGCCACAGCCCGGGTCGCGGTTCCGTTGACACCCCCTCGCCCGCGGTCGATCATGGCCTGACCAGAGCGTCCGGGGCCTGAGTCGTGAGGTCCGACGCCTCAGCGCAGCCAACGAGCGGAGTCGGTCTTGCTACGCACATTCACCAGGAACAACTGGGTGGCTGGGTTGGGCCTCGTCGGTCTCCTCGGCACCACGATGGCGGCGGGCGTGGGCCACAGTCGCGCGTCCGACGACGCGGAGCGGCAGGCCGGCGTGAGCGTGCGGGTCTCGCTGGACAAGTCGGTGGCGGATCGGAAGGTCGATGGCCGCGCCTACTTCCTGGTCTCCCGGGCCTCGGACCTGGAAGCGGGAGAGGAGCCACGTGACGAGATCGACGTCATCGGAGCGACGGCGCTGTGGGGCAAGGACGTCGACCGGCTGCGTCCGGGGGGTTCCACCGTGCTGCGCGGCGGGACCGAGGACGGCTCACGGACCTACGGCTACCCGGTGAAGGCGCTCGACGACCTGCCCCGCGGCCAGTACGTGGTGCAGGCGTTCTTCAACGTCTACGAGACCGCGAAGCGTGCCGACGGCACGACGGTGAAGGTGCACTTCCCGTGCGGTGACGGTGGCAACCTGTGGAACTCCCCGGGGAACCTGTACAGCACTCCGAAGACCGTCACGATCGATCCCCGACGAGCCACCCGGCTCGACCTGAAGCTGGACAACAGGATCGAGCCGACTGACCCGGTGCCGGCCGGGGGCACCTGTCAGCAGGGCAACCCGACCGACTCCACCCACGTGCGTCACGTCAAGATCCGTAGCGAGGCCCTGTCGACGTACTGGGGACGCGACATCTACGTTGCGGCGGACGTGTTGCTGCCCGAGGGGTACGACGATCCGGCCAACCGGACCGTGCGCTACCCCATGGAGATCAGCGAGGGCCACTATCCGGGCAACGCGCCGCACAGGTTCAACGAGGAGAAGACCAACGACTTCTCCACGTGGTGGCTCTCCGGGGACGCCCCCCGCTTCATCTCGGTGCAGTTCCGCACCGAGAACCCGTTCTACGACGACTCCTACAACGTCAACTCCGCCAACCTGGGGCCGTACGGCGACGCGCTCAACAAGGAGCTCATGCCGCAGCTCGACCGGAAGTTCCGAAGCATCGGGGCTCCGTGGTCACGCGTCCTGACCGGTGGATCCACCGGCGGCTGGATCTCGCTGGCGACCCAGATCTTCTACCCGAACAGCTATGGCGGTGTCTGGTCCGGCTACCCCGACAGCCTCGACTTCCACGCCCACCAGGTCATCAACCTCTATGACGACCAGAACGCCTACCGCAACGAGAACCCGTGGACCGATGTGGACCGCCCCTCGGCGCGCGAGACCAGTGGTGACACGAGCTACACCATGGGACAGGAGAACCACTGGGAGCTCGCGATGGGCACCAAGGGGCGCTCGATGGGCCAGTGGGACATCTGGAACGCCGTCTTCGGCCCACAGGGCCGCGACGGTTATCCCGCACAGCCGTGGGACAAGGCGACCGGTGAGATCGACCACGCCGTCGTGGACCAGTGGAAGCCGATGGACCTGGCCGACTACATCGAGAAGAACTGGTCGAAGATCGGCGCCGACCTGAAGGGCAAGATCCACGTCTACGTCGGCGACAACGACAACTACTTCCTGGACAACGGTGTGGACAAGTTCGACGCCGTCGTCTCGAAGCTGTCGAACCCCGCACCGGACGCCCAGTTCCTCTACGGCCAGAACGCTGGACACGGTTGGACGCCGTGGACCATCCAGGAGCAGTTCGACATCATGGCCGACCACATCGTCGCTCAGGCGCCGAACCGGGCCAGGACGCGTCAGTGGACCTCGAAGGCTGTTGCTCCGGCCCCCCGGATCGTGCCCGATGCCGAAGGAACCGTCACGGGAGGCACCACGCTGCGGGTCGGTCCCGACCAGCGCTGAGGATCGAGTCGCTGGCTCGTTCCGGCTGGGTGGCGGATCGCTTGCCACCCAGCCGGGACCAGGGCAGCGAAGGCGTCAAGGCCCCGGGTCCACGGGTTTCGTCCTGGGACCTACGAGCAGGCTGGGAGCGGGCGCTCGGGCGAGGAGTGGACCCACGATGGCGAGCACGAGGACGTAGGCGGTCACCAGGTCGCCCAGCGATGCGTGCTGGGTCCCGACCAGGCCGATGATGACCAGGGAGAACTCCCCGCGGGCCGTCAACACGGTCCCGGCACGCCACCGCCCCGGGGACCCAGCCCCTTCCCGGCCGGCTGCGTACCAGCCGGTGGCGATCTTGGTCAGGGCCGTCACGACCGCCAGCAGGATGGCCACAGGGAGGGCAGGCAGCAGGTCGGCGGGGTCGACGGAGAGACCGATGGCGAGGAAGAACACCGCTGCGAACAGGTCCCGCAGGGGTGAGAGGACGGCTCGTGCCCTGACCGCGACGTCGCCGGTGAGGGTGAGGCCGACGAGGAAGGCTCCGACCGCGGCGGAGGCGTGGACGAACTCGGCGAAGGCGGCGACGACGAGCGTGAGGCCCAGGACCCGCAGGAGCAGCTGCTCGGCATCGGGGTGGGAGACCAGCTGTCCCACGCGGTGACCGTAGCGCTGCGAGGCCACCAGGGCGCCGCTCAAGGCGCCCAGAGCGACCGCGACGCCGATGACTGCCTGCCACCAGGTGCCTCCCGAGGCGAGCACGGCCAGGACGGGGAGGTAGGCGGCCATGGCGAAGTCCTCGAGGACGAGGACGGAGAGGACGGCCGGGGTCTCCCGGTTGCCCAACCGCTGCAGGTCTCCGAGCACTCGCGCGATGATGCCTGAGGACGAGATGTACGTCGCGCCCGCGAGGGCCACGACCCCCACGGCGTCGAGACCGATCAACCAACCGGCCAGGGCCCCGGGTGTCGCGTTGAGGACGAGGTCGACGACCGCTGACCCCAGGTGACGACGCAGGCTGGTGGTGAACTCGTCGACGGTGAACTCGAGTCCCAGGACGAGCAGCAGCAGCACCAGACCGATCGAGGCTCCCGCCTCGACGAAGTCATGGGTGGCCGCCACGGGCGCGATCCCGCCCTGGCCGAGGAACAGCCCCGCCAGCAGGTAGAGCGGGATCGGTGACAACCCCACCTTGCGGGCACCGGAGCCGAGAACCGTCAGCACCAGCAGCAGCAGTCCGAGCTCGAGCAACAACCCTGTCGAGACCGCCACGTCAGTCGGAGGCGATCAGGCTCACGACCCCCGACAGACCCTCACTGGTTCCGATGACCACGAGGACGTCACCCGCCCGCAGGATCTCAGCCGGTCCGGGTGAGGCGACCACGTGGTCGCCGCGGACCAGCGCCACGATGGACGCGCCGGTACGGGTGCGGGCTCTGGTCTCTCCGAGTGGGCGGTCGGCGTAGGTTCCACCAGCCTTGATCTCGACCTGCCCCGCGGACAGTCCAGGCACTTCGCGGGTGAGGTCGGCGAACCGCTCGGAGATCCGGGGTGCCCCCAGGATCTGGGCCAGCGCGTCAGCTTCCTGGGGATCGAGATGGAATGTCGAGGTAGCAAGATCGGGATCGGTCCCCTCGTAGAGCGAAACCTCGAACCCGCCGCTGCGGAGAGCCACGACCCCCACCCGGGCACCACGGTGGTTGACGAACTCGTAGCGCAGTCCCACCCCGGGGAGAAGCAGTTCCTCGATGTCCATGCGTCCCAACCTAGGCCAGACCGTGACTCGAACCCCCTGGGAAACGGCACGCGCAAACGGGAGGAGACCTTCGGCCCAGCCGCTAGGGCCCAGAGACCCTGCTGCGGACCGCTGGATGGCGTGGAACATGGGCTGATCGGAAGGGACCGACATGGCTAGCGAAACGGCAGCACAGATCGTCGTCGGGATCGACGCCACCCCGGCAAGCAACAGAGGCGTGGAGTACGCCGCGCTCGAGGCCCAGCGGCTGGGCGCCGAGCTCGACATCGTCCATGCCACACCTGGTGACGGCGACACCCATGGCGACATCCCGATGATCGACGACCAGACACTCGCCGCCTACGGGCGGAGGCTGCTCGACGACGCCGAAGCCGTCGCCCGCTCGGCGACCCCGAGCGTGAAGGTGAGAACTCACCTTCTCTCCGGGAGCGCGGTACCCACCCTGGTCTCCATGGCCGAGCGCGCATTGCTGCTTGTCCTCGGAGCCGAACGTCGCTCCTTCGTCGGCCGCATCTGGACCGGCGACATCGTCGGCGGAGCTGCCGCCCGAGCGGAGTGCCCGGTCGTCGTCGTCGCCCCTGAGTGGGACGCCAGCGAGAAGCACGACCGCGTCGTGGTCGGCTTGAAGTCGCTGGGTGACGCCCCAGGGCTGCTCGCGGCCGGCCTGGCCCTGGCGCACGGAGGCAAGGCCGAGCTGCTCGTCGTACACGCCTGGAAGCTCCAGTCCGGGTACGACGACATCATCGCCAGCCGCGTCGACGCCGACGGCTACGGGCATCGCATGACCAGCCTGATCGAACCAGTGATGAACGACCTCAGGCAGGGATACCCCGACGTCGCGCTCCGCGTGGAGGTGCTGCACGCCCAGCCCGCGTTCGCGCTCGTCAGCGCCTCCGCGACAGCAGACCGTGTGCTGCTCGCACGCCCGGAGCACCCCGGTGTCCTGCACCACCTCGGGTCAGTCACCCGCGCGGTCCTGCACGAGGCACGTTGCCCCGTCGAGATCGTTCCCCCGACTGGTCCCGGCGAGAGATGACCAAAGCCCCTAGGGCCGCTATACCCCCCTCGGTATCTTGAAGTCCTGCGACGTCGGCAGCCAAGGGTCACCACTAGTCACACCCACCGCTCGAAGGGTGCCTCTGACAGGCATCACGAAAGGAAATCCCCATGACCACCACGGACCACAGCGCCGGGCACGGCAAGGAGGTCCTGGACGACCTCTCGCCCTTGCACCGCGCACTCCGACGCGCGATCCCCGACGTCTACCACGGCTTCGGCGAGCTGCACCGAGCATCGTTCGCTCCCGGGGCCCTCGAGGTGAAGACCAAGGAGCTCATCGCCCTCGCGATCGGCGTCGTCGAGGAGTGCGACGGGTGCATCGCCTCGCACGCCCAGGCCGCAGTACGCGCCGGAGCGACCCGGCAGGAGGCAGCCGAGGCCATCGGCGTCACCTTCTTGATGAACGGCGGTCCCGCCACGATCTTCGGCCCGCGGGCCTACGACGCGTTCTGCGAGTTCGCCGAGGCGGCCGACCCGACCGTCCAACCGGTCTAGCCGGCCGGGGCCATTCGGCGCAACGCTTCGATCTCGTCGTTGAACGCCGCCAGAAGGTCCTCGGGGTGGGTGATGATGCCGGTGTCCACCTTGAACCCGACGAACACGGACCCGTCGTAGCTGAAGATGGCAGTCCCCAACGCCTGGTTGCCCGACTCCGGAGCCCACCCGAGCATGGCCGCGATACGCGTTCCCGCCACGTATCGCGACGTCGACGGCCCTGGCACGTTGGTGGTCACCCCTGTCGCCTTGTTCGCGAAGAAGTCGACCACGAGCCGTTCGAGCTCGGGGCCGGTGTGCCCGATCCCCTGGATCATCCCCATGGTCAGCAACGCCTCCGGCGAGCTCTTGATCGCGTCCATCCGGCGTTTGGTCTCGGCCAGTCGGGCGAACGACGTCCCCAGACCGCTGGGCAGCGTGTACAACACCAGGGCGAACCGGTTGCCCAGCTCACGGGGCAACGGCTCGTCGTGCGGACGCAGGTTGATCGGCACCATCGTCGGGATGTCGACGGCCACACCGTGATGCGTCGTGAGGTACGTCGACAACGCCCCCGCGAGGGCCGACATCAGCACGTCGTTGACCGTGGTGCCCGTCCTGTGGGCGACCGACACGACCTCGTCCAGCGGGATCGGCGGAGCCCAGATGGCACGCTTGGACACCGTGGCCACGCCGGACACGACTGAGTCCGGGTTCCGGGCGAGCAGCAGCTTCGTGGTGACACCGGTGGTCTTCGCGGCGAGCTTCACGGCCTCGCCCAGATGTGCGGTGGTGAGCAGACGGGGGGCGTCGAGCAGAAACGACGCAGTGGCGCCGGCCAGGTGCACCGCCGAGCCGAGCCGACTGCGCGTGGACGGCCGCATCGTCGGGGGCGCGTCGGCGGCGACCTCCGGCGTCTCGTCGGTGAGCGACAGCAACACCTGTGTCAGCGCGATCCCGTCAGCCATGGCGTGGTGCAGGCGGCTGTAGATCGCCGCGCCGTCGCGGTAGCCGTCGACGAGGTGCATCTCCCAGAGCGGACGGTCACGCGGCAGCGGCGTACTCAGGTGCGAGGTCACGTAGGCCTGAAGCTCCCCATCACCCCCGGGGCCGGGCAGCGTGACCCGGTGGACATGACGTGTCAGCGAGAAGTCGGCGTCGTCCTCCCAGCGCGACGGCAGGAGGGGCAGACCGGCCACGGCCGGGACGGCGCGCTGGCTGAACACGGGGTAGACGTCGACCACCCGTCGCTGCAGGACGTCGAGGAACCGCTCCCAGTCCGGCGGACTCTCCAGCATCATCAGGCTCTCGATGACCATCAGGTTGTTGGCGCGGTCCATGTTGAGCCAGATGGTGTCCACAGGATCGATCGGTCTGGTGGCCATGCGTCGACCCTGCTCCTCCGTGGCGTGCCACGGCAGGGTCGGAGGTCCCCTGCCTGGGGGCGAAGACCGACCGCGGACAGGACCTTCGCCTCTGCTGCACGCTCCGTCGCTGGACGAGGCTGGGCCCGTGGACAGACTCACTCCGCTCGCAGCCACCTTCCTCGAGGCCGAGGACGTCGATCAGCACGCGTCGTTGGCGATCGGCTCCCTCGCCGTCTTCGAGGGACCCGCACCTGACTTCGACGAGTTCGCCAGGACGATCGAGGGCCGCCTTCCGCTGATCCCGCGGTACCGCCAGAAAGTGAGGCGCGTGGTCTTCGACCTGGCCACACCGGCGTGGGTCGATGATCCGGAGTTCGACCTCAGCAGGCATCTCCGGCGTGCGGCCCTGCCGAGTCCGGGCGGTCGCCACGAGATCGACGAGTTCATCAGCGGGGTGATGTCACAACGGATGGATCGCCATCGTCCCTTGTGGGAGTACTGGTTCTGCGAGGGGCTGGCCGACGGCCGATGGGCTCTGCTGTCCAAGATCCACCACAGCATGGTCGACGGCGTCTCCGGCTCTGATCTCTACCGTCTCATCCTCGACCCCACCGCCTCCCCGCGAGAGCCGGTGGCCGACGGCTGGACGGCGAAGACACCCGACTCCGCCGCGTCCTTCACGGCCGCCGCGATCCTCGAGGTCGTGGCCTCACCGGTGCAGACCGCCCGAGCCGTCATCAGGACCGTCGCAGCGCCGCGCCGGCTGGCCCTCACCGCCTCGGCCTCGACCCAGGGCCTGTGGAAGCTCGCCGCCGCCGCGCGCCCGGTCCACGCCACGTCCCTGACAGGACCGCTCGACGGGAGTCGCCGCTACGCCTGGACGCAGGCCTCCCTGACGGACATCCGGACCGTGCGCGCCGCCCACGACGTGACAGTGAACGACGTCGCGCTCGCGGCGGTGACCGGAGGCTTCCGACGCCTGCTCCAGCATCGCGGCGAGACTCCTGACGCACACGCACTCCGCTCGCTGGTCCCGGTCTCGATGCGGGCACCCGGCGAGGAGTCCATCCCCGACAACCGGGTCTCGTTGATGCTCCCGTACCTGCCCGTCGACGTGGCGGACCCGGTGGAGCGGCTGGAGACCGTCCATCGGCGGATCCACGAGCTGCAGGCCAGCCACGAGCCGGAGGCCGGAGGCAGCCTGATCTCGCTCGCGGCGTTCGGTCCCTTCGCCGCTGTGTCCGAGGGCATCAGGCTCGGCCTGCGGCTACCGCAGCGACAGATCGCGACCGTGACCACCAACGTGCCCGGCCCCCGCGCGACGCTCTACGCATTGGGCTGTGAGCTGCAGGAAGTGCTGCCCTACGTGCCGATCGCCGACCGGGTGCGGATCGGAGTGGCGATCTTCTCCTACCGGGACACCCTGACCTTCGGTCTCACCGGAGACTACGAGACGGCGCGCGACCTCGACGTGCTCGCCGACGCGATCACGGAGTCCATGCACGAGCTGGTCGACGCAGCCCGTCTCTGATGGGCGACGCCACGTAGCTCGCCGACCGGGCAGTCGTCGTCACGTCGTACGACGCCGACCGGGCAGTCTCGTCACGTCGTACGACGCCGACCGGGCAGTCTCGTCACGTCGTACGAACTCGCGCCGACAGGAATCGGGACACAACTGCCCGCTCGGCGCCCTCACACGAGCACGAACTGCCCGCTCAGCGGCCTACCGCGTGAGACGACTGCCCGCTCGACCGCCCCCACGGACGGGCCCCGACAGGGTCCCCGAGCAAGGTGGAGGGCAAGGGGGAGGGCGAGGTGGACTAGTCCAATTTGCGTTTGATTATGCATTACATCCATTTATGCAACGATTAGTCCGAAGACGTACCGCTACTAGCTGGTGGTGGCTGCGTCATCCGGACGGCCGTCGGCCTCCTGATGCTCCCCCGGCCAACAAGAAAGCGCCATCATGAAGCGAACCGCAAAGCGCACCACCACGATCATCGTCGGAGTTGTCATCATCTTGGTGGGAGCGGGCGCGGCCTTCGCGTACTGGACCAACTCGGGCTCCGGCACGGGGAGCGGCGGCACCGGCACCAACGTGGCCGTCGTCGTGAACCAGACCAGCACCGTGTCTGGCATGGCCCCGGGCGTCGCCGCGCAGGCCTTGTCCGGCAACTTCGACAACCCCAACGCCGGACCCGTCTACGTCGCCAGTGTGACCGCCGCCGTCACCGCGACGGACAAGGTCGGCTGCAGCGCCGCCGACTACACCATCGCCGGCACCGCCACCGTCGGCGCCGAGGTCGCCGCGGGCAACGGCAAGGGCTCCTGGTCGGGCCTGACCATCCAGTTCAACAACAAGCCCGGCGTGAACCAGGACGCGTGCAAGACCGCCGCCGTGACCATCACCTACACCAGCAACTGACCACGCTCCACTGACGCAGGGAGCCCAGTCGCTCCCTGCGTCAGCGCGCGTCTCAGACCACTTCTGGAAGAGAACGGTCCCCCATGGCCCCCGCCACCAGGTTCACGAGCCCTCCCGGGCGCGCGGCTGCGGTAGCGGGGGCCATGAGGCGTCGTGTGTTGGTGGCACTGTTCGGGGCTGCGGTCCTGATGAGCCTCGGCGGCGCTGCCGCCTGGGCGTTCTGGACCGAGGACGGCGAAGGCGGCGCCATTGCGCTGACCGGGACCCTGTGGGCTCCGGAGAACGTGGTCGCGGACGCACCCGTGAACTCCACGACCGTGGCAGTGACCTGGAGCCCGGCCAGGTTGGCCTCGGGACAACCGGCGACCGGCTACTACCTCCTGCGTGTCCGGGACAGTGACGGCGACACCGACCCGGCATGCGGCACGAGCGCCGCCGCACCCACGACGGCGCTGTCCTGCAACGACCTCGACGTCATCGACGGTGACTACCACTACGTGGTCACAGGCCTGATCGGCTCCTGGACCGCTGACAGTGCGAACAGTCCCAGCGTGGAGGTGATCAACGACAACTCCCTGCCGACCGTGAACGCCACGAGCTTCTCACCCGTCCCGAACGGCAACGGCTGGAACAACTCCTCCCCGGTGGTGGTCACCCTGAGCGCCCACGCCGGGTTCGGCGTCGACTCGATCAGCTACACCCTCGACGGTGGCTCGACCATCAAGGTGTACGCCTCGAGCACCACGGTCTCGGTCAGTGGGGACGCCATCCACACGCTGCGGTTCTCTGCCGAGGACGAGCACGGCTCGGTCTCCGCCACGGAGACCGTGCTGATCCGCATCGACACCGTAGCCCCGTCGGCACCCTCGGCGCCGGTCCTCACCGCGGCCAGTGACTCCGGCAGCTCCTCGAGCGACCGCATCACCAAGGTGACGACACCGACGATGACGGGCACGGCTGAGCCGGGTTCGACCGTCGCCCTGTTCGACGGTTCCACCTTCGTGGGTACGGCGCTCACGTCGGGCACCGGAACCTACTCGGTCACCTCGAGCACCTTGGCTGCCGGTGTGCACACGATGACCGCGAAGGCCACGGACCCGGCAGCGAACATGAGCATCGCATCGGCCGGGACCGTCGTGACCATCGACACGACCGCGCCAGCAACCCCGACCGCTCCGGTGCTCACGGCAGCCTCGGACTCGGGGATCTCCGACTCCGACCGGCTCACGAACGTGAAGACACCGACGTTCACCGGATCGACCGAGGCCGACGCCGCCATCACCTTGTACAGCACGACCACGTCCGTAGGAACCTCCACCGCAGCCGGCACCGGGACCTACGACGTCACCTCCGCCGCACTGACCGACGGCGCGAAGACGATCACGATCAAGGCCACCGACGTGGCCGGCAACATCTCGGCGTACTCCGCCTCCGTGGTCGTGACCATCGACACCGTCGCGCCGGCCAAGACCGGAACCCCCGTCCTTCCCGCCGCCAGCGACTCGGGACGATCCAGCTCGGACAAGATCACGAACATCACCACGCCGACCATCACCGGAACCACGACGGCGGCGACCACCGTCTACCTCTACACCGGGACCACGGTGATCGGCACCTTCTACGCTGCCTCCACGACGTTCTCGATGGTCGCGTCGAGTCTTCCGGACGCTTCGCACGTGGTCACGACGAAGGCAGCGGACGCAGCCGGGAACCTGAGCCTCATCTCGACCTCGATCACCGTCGTGGTCGACACGATCGCACCCCCCGCTGCGTCCGCCCCGCTGCTCGTCGCGGTCACCTCTGACACGGGACGGTCCTCCACGGACCGGATCACCAACAAGACCACGCCGGTCGTCACAGGGACCAACGACTCCAAGGCCATCGTGACCCTCTTCGACTCCGACACCCAGGTCGGTCAGGTGACGACGACGACCACGACGTACTCCGTCACCTCGAGCCTGCTGAGCTCCGGCACCCACACCCTCTCGGTCTCCTCGGAGGACGTGGCCGGCAACGCAGGCCCATCGTCAGCCACCACCACCATCTTCATCGACACCACAGCACCCGAGGCTCCCTCGGACCCGGTCCTGTCCGCGGCCTCCGACACCGGCATCTCGAGCTCGGACCGGATCACGAAGTCGACCACCCTGACGTTCACCGGAACCGGCGAGGAGGTCTCCTACGTCCGCCTCTACGACGGGGCGGTGGCCACCGGCACATCCCCTGGCCCGACCGTCGCCAGCGGCACCTACTCGGGTGCGACCACTGCCCTGAGCGCGGGGACGCACACCATCACCGCCAGGGCGACCGACGTGGCCGGCAACATCTCGGTTGCCTCCGGCAGCACCGTCGTCATCATCGACCTCACCGCCCCGACCTTGACCGTGAACGTGGCCGCCGGTCAGGCGGACCCGACCACCACACCGCTGATCTCCTACACGGTGGTCTTCAGCGAACAGGTGGACGGGTTCGTCAACACCGACGTCACTCTCAGCGGCACGGCACTGGCCACCACCACGGCACTGAGCGGCTCCGGCCCGACGTACGGCATCCAAGCATCCGGCATGACGAAGTCGGGCACCGTCATCGCGGCGGTTGCGGCCTCGAAGGTCACCGACATCGCCGGCAACGCGAACACCGCCTCGACCACGACTGACAACACCGTCACCTACAACGACGTCGTGGCGCCGGCCGCGCCCTCGGCGCCGGTCATCACGGCAGCGACTGACAGCGGCTTCTCGAACTCCGACGGCATCACCAACAACACCAAGCCGGTGTTCACCGGCACCGCCGAGGTCGGCTCGACCGTCAAGATCTACCGCGACGTGACCCTGATCGGCACGGTAGTCGTGCCGGCGTCGGGCAGCTACTCCTACACGACTGCCACGGCGTTCACCAACGGCACCTTCACGATGACCGCGACCGCGACCGACCCCTCCCTCAACGTCAGTCCCGCATCCTCGTTCACCACGGTGACCATCGACACGATCGCCCCGACCGTCACGCTGAACCAGGCCGCGGGCCAGGCCGACCCCACGACGAGCTCGCCCATCAACTTCACCGTGACCTACAACAGCCCCGTCTACGGGTTCGTCGGCGCCGGCCTCACCCTGGGTGGTACCGCTCTCCCGAGCTCCTACGTCATCACTGGCACCGGGCCCTTCAACGTGGCTGTCTCGGGGATGACCAAGTCCGGCACCGTCATCCCGGCCCTGGCCGCGAGCTCTGCCCGAGACCTGGCCGGCAACCTGGCCGCGGCCGCGACCTACACCGACCGCACCGTCACCTACACCGACAACGTCGCGCCCTCGGTGTCGATCACGGACTTCGCTGCAGACGCGGGCCAGACCGCCACCACCAACGGGTTCGCCAGCTTCGGCCCGGGCGACAACCTGACCCTCACCGTCGTGCTGTGCACGACGAACGTGTTCCCCTGCACGGCGCCGAACACGAAGGCGACGCTGACCGGCGTGGCTGTCAACGCCGGAACCGGGGCATGGAGCGTGACCTCAGCCTTCCTGGGCACCACGCCCACCCTCTACGCCCGGGCGACCCAGACGGACCTGACGGGCAATGTCGGCAACAGCGCGATCGCTGGACCGACCGAGATCCGCTGACCCACGCCAATCACCACCTGGGTCACCACGTCTGGTGATCCGCACTCACCACGTCGGTGCCTAGGTTCAGGCCATGGGCGAGACATGCACACGACCAGGCCAACCGCACCATCCCTCGGCCTCTACCTGACCTTCAAGGGCTTCAGGCCCGCCGCCGTCTCCGCGCTGACGGCCAGAGCTGGGAGCGCAGCCAGCCACTCGCAGGACGTCCGAGGCGGCGGACCGCTCGCGCCAGCACGACCACTGTGACGATCGGGAGTACGGCGCTGGGCACCATGTCCGGAGTGAACGCAACGTCCTCACCCGTCAGCACCTGGGCCATGACCCCGAGCCACAGTGCGGTGAACAGGGTCGTGATCTTGACCAGGACGACGCCTCCGAGCACCACCGACATCGGGTGCCGTCGGACGAGCATCACCCCGGTCACGATCACGACGGGGAGTGCGACGGTGAGGTCCAGGACGTAGACGGCGTACGGCGTGCCACCGGGTCCGAGGTGGGTCGGGGGCCGCCCGCCGAAGGCCGAGGGCCCCACGTCGCTCAGCCACAGGCCGATGAACGCGACCCCGATGAGGACCAGGAACCATCCGAGTCCGCGGGTCCGGAAGCCGTCCACGGCAGGCTGGACCGCCTCACTGTCCACCCTGGCCAGGCCATCGAGGAGGGCAGCCGCGGACACCAGGACCACGAGTACGTAGACCAGGAAGAAGCGGTTCTCCTGCCAGCCGATCAGGTAGATCGCATAGGAGTAGGCGAGATAGAACAGCAGGCCCAGCCACAGCACGTGGCACGACAGTGAGCCACGGCGGCTGCGCACACCGGCCCACACCAGGAGCGGCAGGAGGAGCGCGGTGAGGGCGTCCTGGGCGCGTGAGACCAGCACCAGGTCATGCCCATAGCCTTGGTAGGCGTTGGGAGCGAACAAGCCGTAGGCGACGGCTGGTAGGAGGATCACGGCCAGGAGCAACGACACCGCAACAGACGACCCCTCGGGGCGTGGCGGTGGGAGCGGGCTCACCGTCTCGCGCGCGGCAACGCGGGCCCGGTCAGTCACCGGTCTGCTCTGCGGACGCCGCGTCCACCTCAACGGCCACCCGCTCGCCCCACGTCCTCGCACGTTCGAGCTCGCCGGGAAGCAGCGGTCCCATGGTGTCGCTCACGTAGAAGCTCTGATGTCCAGCGGGTGCATATCCCAGGCGGCGCGCGATCTTGGCTGCCTTGACCGCCGCCGACCCCGGCAGGTGGCGCACCTTGTCGACTCTCGTGTCGAAGGCCGCGAAGGAGACGCTCCGAGCAGTTCGTGGCAAGTCGCTCAACCACTCGCGAAGGCCCGTCTTCTCGCTGTCGCGCGTCGCGCCCTTGGCAATGGCATCTGCACGCGTGGACGGCCTGCTCAGCGAGAACGCGTGGGTCGGTCCACCCGCCACGATCAGGTCGATCCCATCGCTGACCGGTGCCTCGCCGACCTCGCGCAGCTCGACGTCCAGCCGTTCACCGAGCCCCTCGGCCACGGCACGCGCGACCGCCTCGGTGTTGCCGAACATCGACTCGTACACCACGAGAACTCTCATGATCGCCTCCTCGGCAGTCCGTCCCTGCGACCTCCCCGGATCTCACGTCAGGGATCCAACGTGCAAGAGAGCGCCGTCACCGGCCCGCTGGTGACCCGGCAGCAAGAACCTGCCGGGCCATCACGATCCGCTGCACCTGGTTGGTGCCCTCGTAGATCTGGGTGATCTTGGCGTCCCGCATCATCCGTTCGACCGGGAAGTCCTGGGTGTAGCCGTAGCCGCCGAGCAGCTGCACCGCGTCGGTGGTCACTCGCATGGCCATGTCGGAGGCGAAGCACTTGGCTGCGGCACCGAAGAACGGCAGGTCGGGGTCGTCCCGCTCGGACTTGGCGGCGGCGACGTAGACCATCTGGCGTGCCGCCTCCAGGTTCATGGCCATGTCGGCGATCATGAACTGCAGCCCCTGGAACTCGGCCAGCCGCCGCCCGAACTGAGAGCGCTGCTTGACGTAGTCCGCAGCGAAGTCCAGCGCCCCCTGGGCGATGCCGACAGCCTGGGCGCCGATCGTGACCCGCGTGTGATCGAGGGTGCGAAGCGCCAGGGGAAGGCCAGTGCCGGGTTCGCCGATGATGCGGTCCCCGGGGATGTGCACGTTGTCGAAGACCAGGTCACGGGTGGGCGATCCCTTGATGCCGAGCTTGCGCTCCTTGCTCCCGAAGCTGAAGCCCTCGTCGGACTTCTCCACGATGAACGCGCTGATGCCCGCCCCCCGACGTGCCTCAGGGTCGGTCACGGCCAGGACCGTGTAGTAGTCGGAGAACCCGGCGTTCGTGATCCAGGACTTCTGACCCGACAGCACCCAGTCGTCACCGTCGGGACGGGCGCGGCACTTCATCGAGGCGGTGTCCGAGCCGGCCTCACGCTCGGAGAGGCCGTAGGAGAAGGCACCCTCTCCGCGCGCCAACGCTGGTAGGTAGCGCTGCTTGAGCTCCTCCGACCCACCGAGGATGAGCGGGAGACTGCCGAGCTTGTTGACCGCCGGGATCAGTGACGATGACGCACAGGCACGGGCGACCTCCTCGATCACGATGCAGGTGGCCAGGGCGTCTGCCCCCATGCCCTCGTACTCCTCGGGCACGTGCGGGGCGTGGAAGTCGGCGGCCACCAGGGCGTCGTAGGCCTCCTGGGGGAACACCGAGCCGGCATCCACGTCGGCGGCGTAGGGCGCGATCTTGTTCGTGGCCAGCTCCCGGACTGCGGCACGCAGGTCATCGTGGTCGTCGGAGAGCCGGTAGAGGTCGAAGTCGTGGGAAGCCATGGCGCTCAGGCCTCGACCTGGAAGAGACCCATGACCTCAGCGCGCCAGTCCTGGTAGTCGAGAGCACCGACGCTCTCCTCGGCCGTCCCGGGCGGGGTCGTCAACGGATCCTTCGCACCGGTGGTCGCGAACTCCACGAGCTCGGCATCGCTGCGTTCGTCGCTGATCACGCGGACCCGGATGCGCTGGGGTGCCCGATCAGCTCGGATGGCGTGGGCGAGCACGTGCAGGATCATCAGGCGAGCCGCCCGGTCGTCGGGGGCCGCCGCCTCCGACGACTGGTTCCCGGTCACCAGGAGGGCGGTCGCCGGGTCGGCCAGCAGGGGCAGGACACGTTCGGCGATCGCGAACCGCTCGATCAACCCGTCGCTCAGGAACGAGCGCACTCGTCGTACGACGGTGTCACCGCGGGCCGGCACCGTGAAGCCCAGCTGCACGTAGCAGTCGATGGCAGCGCAGTCCGGACCGAGGTCGGCCAGCGTGACCGTCTCGGCCCCTGTCTGCTCGAACGCCTTCGAGAGCGCCTCGACCCGATCGGTCGAGCCGGTGATCAGTACCCGCATGGGTGACAATGGAGGTCTCCTCGCCTTCCGGTCTGACGGCGTCAGCCGGACTTCAGTACACCCCGATCGAGCGCCGCGGATAAGGGCCCTTGGTCCTCTCTCGTCCCCCCGATGTCCTCTACCACCCAGGGGACGCACCTGTCAGCGTGGAGTCAATGCAGCGGCTCCTCCGCGGGTCGCTCGCCCAGTGAGGGAAGCAGCAATGACGCCGCACACAGCCACGGGACCGGCCCAGTTCACCGTCTCCGAGATCGGCCTGCACGTCGGGCAGGTTCTCGGCCACAGCGAGTGGCGCGTGATCGAGCAGGCGGACGCCAACGCCTTCGGCGCTGCCACCCACGACGAGCAATGGATCCATACCGATCCCGTGCGAGCGGCGCAGGGGCCTTTCGGCCGGACGATCGCGCACGGCTACCTGACGCTGTCACTGGCGACTTCGCTCGTCGATGAGGTGTTCGAAGTCCCGGACGCCGTGATGATCGTCAACTACGGCGTCGACCGGGTGCGATTCCCCGCGCCGCTTCCCTTGGGCGCCCAGGTCCGCGCCGAGGTCGGTCTCAACAGCGTCGTCGACTTCGTCGGCGGGGTCCAGGCGAGTCTGCATCTCGTCTACGAGGTCGCCGATCAGCCCAAGCCGTGCTGCGTCGCCGACGTCCTGCTGCGCTACTACACGGGACCTTCCGCGGCGACGACATGACCGCGAGGCGCACCCCGGGTGCGGACGTCCACGTGGTGGGGGGCCGGACCAGCCTGTTCGAGGACTCGGACGTACCCGAGTTCGGCAAGGCACTGGCCGGAGCAATGACCCGCTCGGTCCGCCACCCCCGCGATCTCGCCACTGCCGGCCTCACGTACGCCGGCAGCATGGCCAAGCTGGGACCTACGGCGGTCAGCCGACTGTTCAGTGCCAAGGCACCCGAGCCGACCGACCAACGCCCGGACAAGCGCTTCGCCGACGCCGCCTGGGCCGAGAACCCTGCGTTCTTCGTCCTGCGCGGGGCCTATGCCGCAGCGTGCCGCCTCGGCGACGACGTGCTGGACGCCGGCTCGAAGGATCCCGTGGTCGATGCCAAGGCGCGGCTCGCCTGGCAGCTGCTGGCCGACGCCCTCGCGCCCACCAACTTCCTCCTCACCAACCCTGCCGCGATCCGCCGGGCGACCGAGACCGGTGGTCGGAGCGTCGTGGCGGGCTTCGGCAACTTCGTGCGTGATCTCGCCACCAACAACGGCAAGCCCCGACAGGTGGACAACCGGGGCTTCGAGCTCGGGACCAACCTGGCGGCGACCGCCGGCGAGGTGGTCTTCCGCAACGACCTGATGGAGCTGATCCAGTACGCGCCACAGACCGAGAAGGTGCACGCTGTCCCCCTTCTCGCGATCCCGCCATGGATCAACAAGTACTACGTCATGGACCTCGCGCCCGGACGCAGCCTCCTGGAGTGGGCGGTCCAGCACGAGCGGACGGTCTTCGTGATCAGCTATCTCAACGCCGACGACTCGCTGCGCGACGTGACGATGGACGACTACCTGACCCGTGGTCCGCTGGCGGCCGTCGACGTGATCGCCGACATCACCGGCGCGCCCGTCGTCGACCTCCTCGGGCTGTGCATCGGTGGGGCCATGACTGCGGTGACAGCGGCGTACCTCGCCCAGGAGGATCCTGACCGGATCGGAACCATCACGCTCCTCAACACCCTGCTGGACTACAGCGACCCCGGGGCCTTGGGCGTCTTCACCGACGAGCGCTCGGTGGCCCGGTTGGAGCAGCAGATGGCGCGCACCGGATTCCTCGAGGCCGACCAGATGGCCGGCACCTTCGACGCCCTGCGACCCAACGACCTGATCTTCGCCTACGTCGTCTCCAACTGGCTGCTCGGAGAGGACCCGCCAGCGTTCGACATCTTGTCGTGGAACGCGGACGGCACCCGGATGCCCGGCCGCATGCACGGGTTCTACCTCCGCGCGCTCTACCTCGACAACCTGCTGATGCGCGGTGAGCTCGAGCTCGCCGGCCGCCGGCTGCAGCTCGGAGACGTCACGGCACCGGCGTACGTCGTGGGCGCCGTCAACGACCACATCGTCCCGTGGACGGCCTCCTACCAGGCCACCCAGCTGCTCGGCGGTGACGTCCGCTACGTCCTCTCGAACGGTGGGCACATCGCCGGTGTCGTCAACCCTCCCGCGCCCAAGGCGTGGCATCTCACCGCCCCGGTGAACCCGGCGAGTCCGCACGAATGGCGCGCTGCCGCGACACGACACGAGCGGACGTGGTGGGAGGACTGGGTGGTCTGGGCCTCGGAGCAGGCCGGACCCCTGGTCGCGCCGCCCGGGATGGGGTCTGCCGCGCATCAGCCGCTCGGCGACGCACCAGGTGACTACATCCACTCCTGACGCGCCGCACACCTCGCCACCCCGCCATCCGATCAGCAGGAGGAACCATGACGTCCCACTCGTTCACCGCCTTGACCCCCCTCGCATTCCTCGAGCGTGCGTCGGAGGTCTTCGCGGAGAAGACCGCCATCGCCTACGGCGACCGCCGGATCAGCTACCGCGAGCTCGGGGCCGAGGCCACACGTCTGGCGCACGCCCTGCGGGGAGCGGGGGTTCGTCCAGGTGACCGCGTCGCCTACCTGGTGCCCAACATTCCCGAGATGCTCGTCGCTCACTTCGGGGTCCCCCTGGCCGGCGCCGTGCTTGTCGCCGTCAACACCAGGCTCTCGCCCGAGGAGGTCGCCTACGTCTGTGACCACTCCGGCGCCACGGTGCTGGTGGTCGACACGGAGTACCTCCACGCGCTCGCCCCGGTGCTCGACGTGCTGAAGTCGGTCCGGACCGTCGTCACCGTCCACGACCTCCACGGCCCGGCCGCCCACCAGGCCGTCGACGGTGACTACGTGACCTACGACGACTTCCTGACCACCGGGTCGGCCGAGCCGTTGCCCTGGTCGGTCGACGACGAGCTGAGCCTGATCTCCATCAACTACAGCTCGGGCACCACCGGGAAGCCGAAGGGCGCGATGTACACGCACCGCGGCGCCTACCTGAACGCGCTCGGCGAGATCATCCACCAACGCTTCGACCCCGAGAGCGTCTACTTGTGGACGCTGCCGATGTTCCACTGCAACGGCTGGTGCACGCCCTGGGCCGTGACCGGCATCGGAGCGACCCATGTGTGCCTGCGTGCCGTGCGGGCCGACGAGATCTGGAGGCTTCTCGACGAGGAGCGCGTCACCCACCTCGACGGTGCACCGACCGTGCTGACGACGATCGCGGAGGCCCCGCAGGCACACCCCCTCGAGCGCGAGCTGGTGGCGACGGTGGCAGGAGCGGCTCCGAGCCCGACGGTCATCGCGCGCATGCGGGAGCTCGGCGCCCGGATCGTGCACGTCTATGGCATGACGGAGGTCTACGGCCCCTACACGCTGAACGAGTGGCAGGCCGAGTGGTCGGTCCTTCCCCCCGCCGACCAGGCCCGCCGCCAGGCCCGACAGGGCGTGGCCATGATCCAGTCGGATCCCGTCCGCGTGGTCGACAAGGCCATGAACGACGTGCCCCGTGACGGCCGCACGATGGGCGAGATCGTGATGCGCGGCAACAACGTGATGGCCGGCTACTTCAACGACGAGGAGGGCACCGAGAACGCTTTCCGCGGCGGGTGGCTCCATTCCGGGGATCTCGGCGTCCAGCACTCCGACGGCTACGTCGAGCTGCGCGACCGGGCCAAGGACATCGTCATCTCGGGCGGGGAGAACATCTCCACGATCGAGATCGAGCACTCGATCGAGTCCCACCCGGACGTCGTCGCCGCCGCCGTCATCGGCATCCCCGACGAGAAGTGGGGTGAACGGCCGAAGGCCTTCGTCATCCGACAGGTTGGCTCGGTCGTCACCGAGGCCGAGCTGATCGCCCACCTGCGCGTCCACATCGCCCGTTTCAAGGTGCCGAAGGCGATCGAGTTCGTCGCCGAGCTGCCCAGGACGTCCACCGGCAAGATCCAGAAGTTCGAGCTGCGTGAGAAGGAGTGGGCTGGACACACCAGCCGCATCCAGGGGTGAGGCCACCCATCGCGTCGACCGGCTCGACCCATCGAGCAGCCACCAGCACTCAACCCCCCTCAACAAGGAGAACCCCATGACCTCCACCATCGAACCCACCGTCCCCGCGGAACGGCCCATAGGTCTCGACGATCTGTCCGACCCCAGGCTGGCGGCGCTGCTGCTGCCGCCCGCCGACGACGGTGTGCCCATCGCCGACCCGGCCCCGCTCGGACTGGCCGCGTTCGCCGGGACCACCTTCGTCCTGAGCCTCTTCAACTCCGGCCTGGTGGGGACCCCAGAGCTCGTCGCCGTCGTGCTGCCCTTCGCTCTGGTCTTCGGAGGGCTGACCCAGCTCCTGGCCGGGATGTGGGAGTTCCGCAACGACAACACGTTCGGAGCCGTGGCGTTCACGTCGTACGGCGCCTTCTGGATCTCCTACTTCGTCTACGCCAAGTACATCGCCGCCACCCTGCCTCCGGCCGACGCCCACACCGCCACGGGCATCTTCCTGCTCACGTGGACCATCTTCACCGCCTACATGACCTTGGCCGCGCTGAAGACGAACGCAGTGCTCATCGCGATCTTCGGCAGCGTCCTCGTGACGTTCGTGCTGTTGACCATCGGGGAGTTCGCCGAGAGCACCACCATCCTCCACCTGGGTGGCTTCCTCGGGCTCGCGGCGGCCGCGTGCGCCTGGTACGGCTCCGCCGCCGGCGTCGTCAACCCGACCTGGGGCCGCACCGTCCTGCCCGTCCACCCGATCGCTCGCGGCTGACCGGCACGGCGCCCTGCGGGACTAGGCTGGGTGCATGGTCGATGCGGAGTCCCCCCAGTTGATGCTCGGACGGATCATCCGCGCGCAGCGCGAGCTGGCTGAGCTACCGATGCGCCAGCTCGCGGCGGCCGTGGGCATCTCGAACCCCTACCTCTCGCAGATCGAGCGCGGTCTGCGGGCGCCGTCCGAGGCCGTGCTCAACGCGATCGCCGAGTCGCTCGAGACGTCGGTGGACCGGCTCTACGACGACGCCGGGTTCGTCGAGCCGATCCACGAGGAGAGTGACGACCTGGGAGGTCTCGAGACCCAGATCGCAGCGGCGACCGAGCTCACCTCTGCCCAGCGCAAGGCGCTGGTGGAGATCTACCGGGGGTTCGTCGACGCGAACGCCGTACGCCGCGCCCGTGGGACCGAGCGCCCCGACCAGCGCCCGCCTGGTTAGTCGACCGGCAGCTGGGCCGACCGGGCGGCGAGCCGCTCGAACAGGGGGGCCCAGTGCTCGTGCAGCGCCTCGCGGCCCATGAACAGACCCAGATGACCACCGGTCGTCTGGCTGGTCGAGACCGCGGCCGGGTCCGTCCCTGCATGCTCGGCCATGGCGAAGACCTGCGGGGGCGGCGTGATGTGGTCGGTCTCCCCCGCCAGCAGGTAGAGCGGGCAGGTGATCTGTCCGAGGTCCACGGTGCGGTCACCGACACGCAGCGTGCCGGCGATCAGCTCGTTGTTCTGGAACAGGTGCTCGACGATCCACAGGTAGAAGGCTCCGGGGATCGGCTGACAGTGGTGGAACCAGTCGTCGAACTTCCGGTAGCGCTCCACGTGCTCGGGCTCGTGCAGGTGTGCGAGCAGCTGGAGCTGTCGGTCCAGCTCGTTGTGCGGCTGCATCGTGATGAAGCCCGCGAGCAGGAACTCGCCCGGGAGGATGCCGTCGTTGGATCGCACCATCTTCCGGTAGAAGTCAAGGTCCCGACTCGGGGAGAGCACCTTCATCCAGTCATGGATCAGGGGCTCACCCGCATGGAAGTCGATCGGTGCCCCGGCGATCGTGAGGGTCTCGACCGTGTCGGGGTACAACGCGGCGTAGATCACAGCGAGCCAGCCACCCTGGCAGTCCCCCACCAGGTGGACGCGGCCACCGACCAGCGCGATCGCCTCCGCGATGACGTCGACGTAGTCCTCGATGGAGGCGTTCTTGGTGGCCTGCGTGGCACCCAGCCAGTCCAGCGACAGGACGCGCGAGAGGCCGGCGCCGAGGGCGGTCCCCACCTGGCTCTGGACGGGGTCGTAGTCGACGATGCAGGAGTCGTGACCGGCCTGTGGAGGAAGGAACAGTACGGGCGTCGTCTCACCCGCGTCGGCGGTCGAGAAGTCACGTAGCCGGGCGATCGGCCACTCGGCGACGACCCTGTGGTCGGTGGCCCACTGCGGTGGCCGTCGGTCGTTCATCGTCTGCATCCAGCTCATGACGTCCACGCCGATGTCGAGCGGACCCGCGCGGCGGGCCAGAGCCTGGGTGAAGTAGTCGGTGGCGCCGCGAAAGGTCGCCTCGTGGAGTCCGAGGACTCCCTCGACGGTCGCGTTGAAGATGCCCGGGGAGCGGGTGGCTGAGCTCATCGCGCTGTCCATCCTTGGTCCATGGAGACGGGTACGCCGGTGAAGGACCGGCCGTTGGGGCCGAGCAGGAACGAGGCGAGCTCGGCCACCTCGTCCGGCTCGATGAGTCTCTTCACGGGCTGGGACGCCAGGATGACCTCCTGCAGCACCTGTGCCTCCGACATCTGGTGGGCAGCTGCCTGAGCGGCCACCTGTCCCTCCACGAGGGCGGTGCGCACGTAGCCGGGGCAGATGGCGCACGCGGAGATGCCGTGCTCGGCGCCTTCGAGGGCGAGTGTCTTCACCAGCCCGAGGACGCCGTGCTTGGCCGCGACGTACCCAGCCTTGAAGGGTGAGGCGACCAGGGCATGGGCCGAGGCGATGGCCAGGAACCTACCGCCCTCGGGTGCGCCCAGGAGTGCTGGCCAGGCATGCTTCGCGAGCAGGAAGGGGCTGGTCAGCATCAACGCGAGCAGCGCATCCCAGGTGTCCTCGGGAAACTCCGCCACCGGGGCGACGTGCTGGAAGCCAGCGTTGGCCACGACGATGTCGAGGCGGCCGAACCGGTCGAGCGCCGCCTCCACCGCCTCCACGTTGCCCTGACGAGTCGTCAGGTCGGCCGCGAACGCGATGCCCGGCCCCCGGTAGCCGGAGACTGCCGACTCCAGGTCCACTGCGAGGACGTCGATGTCGTCGCGAGTGAGCCGGTTCACGATGGCGGCGCCGATGCCGCCGGCGGCGCCTGTTACCAGTGCCGCACGGCGGCTGGGGTCGGACATGGTTGAGCCTCTCTGATGACGTCGCGAGGGTCGCGGGCGATTACTTCAGGAGGTCGCGGACCGCCGTCGTGTACGACGCGCTCACGTCGGACATGAACTTCGCGTGGCTGGTGGCAGCAGCGCTGACCCAGTCGAGCTGCGTCGCCGAGGCGGCCTTCTGCTCGAGGTCGCCGACGCTCTGGAGCGCCTTCTCGAAGGTGTCGAGAGCAGTGAGCGTGGCACTCTTGGAGGACTCGATCATCCGCTCGTGGAGGTCGCGCATCTGCTGGGCGGACTCCTCGATCGAGGGCATCTCGAAGGCCGTGGGGGTGGTGGTGGTGGTTCCTTCTGCTTGGTCGAGGTGACCATGTGGGGCTCCTTAGTAGGTGTTCCGGTGCTTCTCTTTACAAGATTAGCACGCATGTTGCTAACTCGCTAACGCGCGGGAGGCGCCGCCTCAACCTGTCTGCCCCTCCTCGCGACTCTCAGCGATCCGGTGCGGGATCCGCAGCAGGCGGATGCCCGTCACGAGCACGAGCCCACCCACCAGGTTGCCGAACGCGGACCAACCGAGCGCACCCAACCAGTCGAGGTAGCCGTAGTCGGCCTTGCCGGTCAAGAGACCGGCGAACATCAGGATCGAGTCCAGCACCGAGTGGAAGAGCTGGGCGCCGACGAGCACGAACGACATCAACACTGCAGCCACCAGGCGGACCCCGAGGCTCTCGGTCGCGTGCTGCATCCGGGTCAGCAGCGTGATCACCGCGCCGGCGAGCACCGCGAGGAAGAACGAGCGCCACGAGACGCCGAGGTGGGCGTAGTGGGAGCCCGCCCTCACCGCCACCTCGTGCACGTCCGGGAGCGCCACCACGATCATCCCGGCCATGGCAAAGCCCGCGACGAGGTTGGCCGCCAGCGTGACGACCCAGAGTCTGATCAGCTGCGCGAAGGTCCCCACCTTGGCGACCACGGAGATGACCGGCACCAGGAAGTTCTCGGTGAACAGCTCACTGTTGGCCAGCAGCAGAGCCACGAACCCGATGGTGAACGCCATCGACGCGAGCAAGGCGTTGTCGGTCTTCGCCTCCACCACCAGATAGATCAGCACCCCCACCCCGACGTCGACGCCCCCCAGGAGGCCGGTCGACAACAACGGAAGCAGGGGGCGGTCCAGTCGCTCATGCCCCTCGGAGACCAAGCGTTCGTAGGTCTCCTCCAGCTCGGGCTCCTCCCGGGAACCCTTCGGTGCAGAGACACTGTCTGAGCCGCCGGACTGCTGACTCACGAGCAGGGCCCGGAGCGGCGGAGAAGTGGTTTCATGGCGGCACGCTATCCCGGGGAGGCGCTTCCGGACGCTGAGGCGCTCACGATCCTCGACCCCGGCGCACAGGACTGATCAAGGAGCCAGCATCGCGGAGCGTCCGAGCGATGCCGCGCCCACGACGCCGGCGTCGTCCCCCAGCTCGGACACCAGGAAACGCAGGTCGGGAGAAGGCTGGAGCATCCAGCCTGAGGCGCTGTCGGCCACGCGGTCGGCGAGGTCCTGGCCGAGCTTCTCGGCCAGCCCACCGCCGACGACGACGGTGTCGATGTCGAGCAGGTTGACCGTCGACCCGACCGCGACGCCCAGCATCTCGATCGCGGTGTCGAAGAGCTTCGTCGCCAGCGGGTCCTCGTCGTCGAGCGCCTCTGCCCACACTTTCGAGGTGAGACTCGACTTGCCTTCCTTGTCCCGGATGTCGAACAGCGAGGTGTGCCATCCGGCATCGACCATCGCCGATGCCACCCCGCGCATGGATCGTCGCCCGGCGTACCCCTCCACGCATCCGCGCCGGCCGCAGGTACACAGCGCACCACCCGACTGGACCACGACGTGACCGATCTCGCCCGCAGCCCCGCGCGCTCCGCCGTAGGGCCGGCCGTCCAGGATCAGCGCGCCACCCACTCCGGTGCCGAGCCAGAGACCGAGCACGTTGCGGGTGCCACGCGCGGCGCCGTCGAGCCATTCGCCGAGGAGGCCCACGTTCGCGTCGTTGCCCAACGCCACCGGGACGCCCAGTCGCTCACCGAGGTCGTGAGCCAGGTCGACCTGCTCGTGCCAGTTCCCCAGGTTGGGCACCGTGAGGACGCGGCCCTCGTGGACCACGCCGGGAATGCCGACCCCCGCCGCGACGGGGTCACCGCCGACGGCCTCGACCAGCTCGGCGATCACCGAGATGACGGCATCCGGCCCCTCCGTGGGCGTCGGCGCCTTCTTCCGCGCACGCACCTGGTGTCGGTCGTCGACCAGACCCACCTCGATGTTCGTGCCACCCACATCGACACCAGCGACGAGCACACCCGATTCAGCCGAGGTCTTGACCACGTTTGCTCCTCTTGGACCGTGTCCGGCTTCGCAGCGCACCGTTGGCCCAAGGTAGCGCCTCGGGACGCGTCACCAGACGCACGCTCCGTCCCGCCGCCGCAACGACCTCCGCAACGCCCGGACCTGGCGGCCCGCGAGCGCCGCGCCGCCGTAGCCCCTCTCGGTGTCCCTGCCCTCGACCGTCACGACATCGACGCCGTCGGGTCCGGCACCACTCTCAGGGCCATGGCCAGCCCCAGGCCGGGGACCACGGCCCGCGCCGTCAGCTCGACCACGTTCCCGAAGGCCATCCTTCACCGGCGTCGTCCCCGGTCGTCCCCTGCTCGCTGAGCCGATCTTCCGTGCGCCCGAAACCGAGGACGGACCGGGTCATCTGGTTGCGGGTGTCCATCAGGTCATCCAGCGCGGCGTCGAGGTCGTCTGCGCCGACGTGCAGGTCACCCTGCGAGTGTGGGTCGCGGTCTGCGGCGATGACAGCAGCGCGGCGCAGGAGCTCCTTGAGGAACGACGCCGTGACGCCTTCGGTGCGCTCGAGGACGTCGTCGAGACGGCTGGTGTCGATCTCGAGACGTCCGCGGTAGAGCTCGAAGAGCTGGGCGCGTGCCGACCTGTCCGGCAAGCCGATGTGAACCGCCTGGTCGACGCGTCCGGGCCGTGAGGCCAGCGCGGGCTCGAGCAGGTCCGCCCGGTTGGTCGTCAGGAGGAAGACCACGTCCGCGTCGTCGGCGAGGCCGTCCATCTCATTGAGCAGGGCGAACAGGAGCGGAGTCTCACCTGAGTAGTGGTCACGTTCCTCAGCGATGAGATCGACGTCCTCGACCACGATCATCGAGGGCTGCAGACTGCGCGCGATCGAGCATGCTTCGCGAATCGCGCCCAGCGTCTCGCCGGTCAGCTCGACGATCGTGGTGTCGACCAGCTGGCTGATCAGGTAGCGCACGGTGTGGGTCTTGCCGACGCCCGGCGGACCGTAGAGCAGCAGCCCACGTTTGAGGTGTTGGCCGGCTGCACGCAACCGGTCGCGGTTGCGGGCGACCCCCACCACTTGGCGCTGCAGGTCCGCGAAGGTGGCCGTGGGCAGGATCAGGTCGTCATCACCGATCACGGGTCGCCGGTGGAAGCGGAGCAGGGAAGATCGCTCTCCGAACATGCTGTGGCCGAACGACACCACGTGGGCGCGGTAGACGTTGAGCTCCACGGTGAGGGCGCGCAGCTCCACCGCCAGCTCCCGGGCAGCCTCAGGGTGTCGCGACACGAGCTCGACGGTGACGGACTCACGGCCTTCCTCCGGGTCAGCGCCGCGGAGCAGAAGGACGATCCGCTCCGCGCCGTCCTCCACCAGGAGAAGTGCCGCCCGCAGGCAGTCTCTGCTCTGGCCGTCCGGCCCGGAGGGAAGGCTGACCCGGGTCACGTTTCCCGGGCGTGGGCCGTGACGATGTGGATCCTCACCGAGCAGGTCCCCGAGCCCGAAGCCGCCCCGGTGGCGGTAGTCGGTCAACCCGATGACCCGGTGCGTACGCCCCTCCACCGTCAGCCAGGCGTCCAGCGCAGCCTGCACGTTGACGTGCTCGAACGCCGGCCACGCCTCCTCGATCACCGCCAGGTCGTCGACGACGGTCTCCAGGTGACTCCCGATGATGGAGCGGAACGTCGGCTGCTGGGCGCTACGGGCCTGGGTGACGAACCGATCGACCAGCAGCCGCCCGTAGCGACCCACGTCAGCCAGCTCGGGACGCCGGACCTCCGGTCCGTCCAGGCCCGTCGGGTCGGGTCCACTGGCGAAGGTCGGGCGCGAGGAGACCATGGAAATCAGCCTAGAGGAGGAGCCGTGGTCGCGATCGACTCCGAGGCTGTGGTCGTGCGTCGGACAACACCTGCTCGGCACGCTCGATCGGTGGCTGAGACTCCCGCCTCGAGACGGTCCGGAACCAACCGCATCGGCACCAGAGCTGCCCGCGCGACGAGTCCCGTCGGCCCCGTGTGAGCAGCGCCACGTCGGGGTAAAGGAGAGCCACACTCAACCGGGAGGGGTTTGCGATGTCCGGCTCTGCCAGCGTCCAGGAAGCACCGATCAAGAGCATGATTCCGGCGCGCATGCATGACATGCCGTGGTCGAGGTTCCACTGGATGGTCATCTTCGGGCTCGGGACCGCCTGGATCCTGGACGGCCTGGAGGTCCAGATCGTCGCGGCCGGCGGCTTCGAGAAGACGCTGGACATGTCCGCGGCCGATGTCGGCCTGGCCGGCTCCGTCTACCTCCTGGGCGAGGTGGCCGGGGCGCTGCTGTTCGGTCGACTCACCGACACTCTGGGCCGCAAGAAGATGTTCACCCTGACCCTGGTCGTCTACCTCGTCGGCGCGGCTCTGGCGGGCCTGGCGCCCAACATGTGGGTGTTCCTGGTGTTCCGCTTCATCTCGGGCATGGGCATCGGCGGTGAGTACTCCGCGGTCAACTCGGCCATCGACGAGCTGATCCCGGGCAAGCACCGCGGCCGGGTGGATCTGGCGATCAACGGGACGTACTGGTTCGGCGCCGCTCTCGGCGCCGTCGCCAGCTCGATCCTGCTGGACACCGATCGCTTCGGGCAGGACATCGGTTGGCGGATCGCCTTCTTCATCGGCCCCGTGCTCGGACTCGGGATCATCTACCTGCGCCGGCACATCCCCGAGAGCCCCCGCTGGATGGTCACCCACGGCCGCGCCGAGGAGGCCGAGGAGATCGTGTCCTGGATCGAGGATGAGGTCGAGGACTCCGGGCAGGAGCTCCCTCACCACGACGACTCCGAGGTGCGCTGGATCAAGGCAGGTTCGGGACTGAATGCCAAGCAGCTGGCCTACGTCTTCTTCAAGCTCTACCCGACTCGGACGGTCCTCGGTCTGGTGCTGATGATCACCCAGAGCTTCTTGTACAACGCCATCTTCTTCACCTACGCCCTGGTGCTGAAGAACTTCTACGACCTCACCGCCGCACAGGCCGCCCTGTTCTTCTTCCCCTTCGCGATCGGCAACCTCCTCGGGCCCCTGCTGCTCGGCCCGCTGTTCGACACCATCGGGCGCCGCAAGATGATCGGGGGCTGCTACTCGATCAGCGGGATCGTGCTCGGGATCTCGGCGTTCCTCTTCCAGGCCGACGCCCTCACCGCGACGACCCACACGGCGTTCTGGTGCGTCGCGTTCTTCTTCGCCTCCGCCGGAGCCTCCGCGGGCTACCTCACCGTCTCGGAGATCTTCCCCCAGGAGGTCCGCGGCCAGGCGATCTCGTACTTCTTCGCCATCGCCCAGGTCTTCGGCGCCCTCGGCCCGGTGCTGTACGGCGCCTTGATCGGCGACGGCCAGAGCCGCACGCCGATGTTCTGGGGCTACCTGCTCGCCACGGCGGTGATGCTCTTCGGCGCCCTGGTGGCGGCAGTCTGGGGCGTCGACGCGGAGGGCAGGTCGTTGGAGGAGATCGCCCCACCACTGACCGAGTACAAGGAGAACGGCGAACAGATCACCCACCTCCCGGTCTGAACGAACCGACCGGACGAAGCGCGTAGGAGCGGCAATGAACGAGCAGGAGAAGCCTTACACCGTCATCGTCGGTGTCAGCGCCACGTCGAAGTCCCCTGCGGCCCTGGTGTGGGGGAAGGCGCTGGCCCAGGCCAACGGCGGCCGGCTGGTCGCCGTCCGGGTCCACCCGCTCTCCCGCACCCAGCAAGGGGCTCCGGGAACCTCGTCCCGGGGAGCACCAGAAGCCCAACAGCTGCGGGAGCAGCAGCAGGCGGAGCTGGAGCGGGACGTGGCCGAGGTGCTGGGCGAGGACCACGGGGCCGAGATCCGGGTGATCCACGGCAGCAAGCGCCGCGGCCTGATCAACGAGTCCCACGAGGCCGACGTGCTCGTCATCGACGCGCCTCGAGCGCCGTCGATGTCGCCGCTGCTGGCCCAGCGGATCGTGTACGCCGCCACCTGTCCCGTCGTGGTCATGCCACCGTCGATCTCCGGCATTCCCGAGTCCGCGCTGACCCGGTCCGCCCGCGCGGTCGGGCGGGCCGCTCTACGCTCGGCCGGCACCAGCGGCCGGGCCGGGTACCGTCCGCCCGCCAACCCTGACGACTGAGCCGCGGGCGGTCTGGACATCCCTGCCGCACGAGCGTCCGGGTGGACCGCAGTGAATTGTCCGCGATACTGCCGTGGTGTCCACCACGCGTTGCTATCGAACAGGCGTCCTCGTCGACGAGGGCTTCTCCCTGGAGAAGCTCGAGGAGCACCTGTCCGACGAACAGGCCATCGTGTGGGTGGATCTGTTCCGACCCACCCTGGCGGAGCTGCAGACCGTCGCCGACGAGCTCGGCCTGCACGAGCTGGCCGTGGAGGACGCGACCGCCGAGCGACAGCGACCCAAGTTCGATCGCTACGAGCACCATGACTTCCTCAGTGCCTACGCCGTCCGGCTCGACGCCGACACGGGCGCGCTGATCACCGGTGAGATCGCGGCCTTCATCACCCCGAAGGCCCTGGTCACGGTCCGCAAGGACGACAACTTCCCCATTGACGACCTGCTCGAGCACTTCGACCAGGACGCCGAGCTCACCACCCACGGCATCGGAGCGCTGCTCTACGGGTTGCTCGACTTCGTCGTCGACGGACACTTCGACACCGTGCAGGCCCTCGACGACCAGATCGAGAGTCTCGAGGACCTCCTCTTCGACGACCGGCCTCACGACAGCGATGTGCAGCGCCGCAGCTTCGAGCTGCGCAAGAGCCTGGTGCGACTGCGACGCGTCGTGCTGCCGATGCGAGAGGTCGTCAACACCCTCATGCGACGCGACGTCGCCCTGGTGCCGCCCGCGATGGCGCCCTACTACCAGGACCTCTACGACCACGTCCTGAGGGCCACCGAGTGGACTGACAGCCTGCGCGACCTCGTCTCGACCATCGTGGAGACCAACCTGACCATCCAGGGCAACCGCCTCAACATCATCACGAAGAAGGTCACCAGCTGGGCGGCCATCATCGCGGTTCCCACCGCCATCACCGGCTTCTACGGCCAGAACCTGCCCTACCCCGGCTTCGCCCACGCCTCGGGTTTCATCACCTCGACCATCCTCATCGTGCTGCTGTCCCTGGCCCT
Source organism: uncultured Actinomycetota bacterium (assembly GCA_963843775.1). Classification (GTDB taxonomy): domain Bacteria; phylum Actinomycetota; class Actinomycetes; order Propionibacteriales; family Nocardioidaceae; genus Marmoricola. Next base: position 939,303 of record CAWJLT010000012.1, on the reverse strand, counting down.
GTTCCTCACCTTCAGGCGCAACGACTGGCTCTGAGGCTCGGGCTGCGCACCCGGTCGGGTGCGGCACCGCGGTGCGCACGCACCTCGTGGGCAGCAGGTGGTGCCGGAGTGACGCGACGAGCTCCCACCCGCCGCCATCGGCCCTGAGTATCCCTCGAACTCAGGGATCGAGCAGCGTGCGCGTGGTGCCGTACTCCTCCGGGCTGATCTCGCCCCTGGCCAGTCGCAGGTCCAGGACGTCTCGCGGCGACCCGGTCACCGGCCCGGCGCCTCGACCAACCGGCGTCGAACCGGTCGCTCTGAGGGCCAAGAAGATCGTCACCCCCACCAGCACCAGGAGGAGCAACCCGATGAGCAGCATCAGCCACCCTCCGCCGTTCATCATGCCGGTGCCGTTGCCGTAGGAACCGTTCATCATGCGGCCCGGGTCCCAGTCGTCGGTGCGGAACATTCGTCTCACCCTTACCCTCTCCTTCTCAGCGTGTCTCGGGGGCGCGTCGCTGTGCAGGTGCGTAGGTCATGGGACGGGGGGACCTTGGACCCTCTCCCGGCAGCGGGCTCGTGCGTCGAAGGTCCGGGCAGAATGAACGGACCAGTCAGCGCCACCCGGTGCTCGGAACGAGCCGAGACATCCGGCGTGCCGTCGTCCAAGGAGGACACATGAACCCGTTCAGTCTCGAGGGCCGCACCGCCCTGGTCACCGGCGCGAACCAGGGCCTCGGTCGAGCCTTCGCCGCGGCGCTCGCCCACGCTGGGGCGGAGGTCGTGGTGGTCGGTCGCCACGAAGAGCGCAACCGCCAGGCCGCCGACGAGATCGCCGAGGAGTCCGGGCGCCGTACGACGGCCGTCGCCGGCGACATCACCGACGCCGATGACGTGAGGCGCATCGTTGACGAGGCACTCTCCGCGCATGACCGCATCGACGTGCTGATCAACAACGCCGGCACCTGTTTCCACCGCCCGGCCCTCGAGGTCCCCGATGAGGAGTTCGCCCGCGTCTTCGACGTCAACGTGACCGGGTTGTGGCAGATGTCGCGGGCAGTTGCGCCGGCCATGATCGAGGCGGGTGGCGGCTCCATCGTCAACGTCGGCTCCATCTCCGCCATGATCGTGAACCGTCCACAGTGGCAACCGGCGTACAACGCCTCCAAGGCCGCGGTCCACCAGCTGACCAGGTCACTCGCTGCAGAATGGGCGCCGCACCACATCCGGGTGAACGCGATCGCGCCCGGCTACGTGAAGACCGAGATGGCACCGGTCGACGAGCCGCAGTTCCGCCAGCACTGGATCGAGGACGTACCGATGAAGCGGTACGCGACCCCGGAGGAGATCGCACCCAGCGTGGTCTATCTCGCCAGCGACGCAGCCTCGTTCACCACCGGAGCAGTGCTGGTCACCGACGGCGGATACACGCTGCACTGAGCTCGGCCGCGAGACGGTCAGGACAGGTTGGACAGTCCCGCCGCGACTGCGAAGCCCAGGACCGTGACCAGCCCGGCCCAGTTGCCGACCTTCTCCTTGGCCTCCGGAATCATCGAGTCGGTCAGCATGACCAGCAGAGCGCCCGCAGCGAACCCGTCCACTGCGGCCTTCACACCACCGCCGACCAGCTGGGCGACGAGGTAGCCGGCGAGCGTGGCGATGGCGCACAGCACGGACACCGCCACCCACAGCGTCAGAACGTGGCCTCGAGACTTTCCGGAGCGGCGCATGTCGCTGGCCGACCCGATCGCCTCGGGAAGGTTGGAGATGAAGATGGCCACCAGCAGCGCCACGCTGACGCCTTTGCCACTCGCGAGGCCGATACCGAGGACCGCCTGCTCCGGGATGCCGTCGAGGAGGGATCCCAGCGCCAGCGGCAGCCCTGCGGCTCCACCGCCGGACCGACCGCCGACGTGGCTGACGGCGCGGTCCGCACCGAAGAACGCGACCGCCCCGACCACGAGGCCGACGGCCACCGAGACCGGCCCCCCGATCCGCAGCCCCTCCTGAGCGAGCTCGAAGGCCACGCTGGAGACGAGCGCGCCGGCACCGAAGGCGAGCACCGCCCCGACCAGGCCCGAGCGCCACTCGCGCGCGAGCGCCAGGAGCGCACCCACGGTCAGTGAGACAGCCGCCAAGGTTCCCCACACCAGAGCACTCAGCATGGTTGTCGGGTTCCCCCATCACCCTGCGCTCAATCGGGCTGCCAGGACTCAACCTGATGCGCCCAGTCCGACCGCAGCCCGCTGCTCGGCCTCGAGCCGGTGGATGCGGTCGACCTGGTCGGGCGTGAGGACGTCGCACACCCAGTCCCAGTGCAGCGCCACCGTGTCGCCGACCACCGGTGACGCGAGCAGGCTCTGCCCCTCGACCGCCCACCGCACCAGCTCGTCGGTCGGGTCTGCCCGCACGAGAGCAGCGCCGTCCCACCGCAGGAGCCTCGACGTCACCGTGACCCACTCGCCGTCGACCTTGTTGACCACGCCGATGCGGATTCGGCAACGATCGAGCACCTGCACGGCCGGTCCGGGCGGCAGACCGCGGCGCAGCATCGCCGCCCACGGATAGACCTCGAAGACCTGATAGCTGTGGTGGGCCCGCGCTCGCGACGCTGAGCCCCGCCACGTCCCCCCGACCTGACCCGCGAACGCCACGCTCAGGTGCTCGAGGAGGTCAGCCGGGTCGACGGCGTCGAGCAGGTCGTTGCCGATCCAGTAGGCCTCCACCACCGGCGCCGACAGCGGGTCGTCGGTGCCGAGCACTCCGGCGAGGAACTCGAGATAGACCCAGGCGCCGTCGAACAGTCGGGCGCGACGTCGGATCTCGGCCACGGCGCCGGGCAGAAGCATCTCGTGCGCGCCCTCGGGCCCGCAGTAGCCGAGCTCGTTGGGCGGGTAGGCGTAGCGGGCGAACTGCAGCGCGCCCTCCTCACTCACGTCAGCAGATCCGCGGAAGCTGCTCGCCGATCGGAAGGTCGACGACGCGGGTGCCGCCGAGAGCCGTGCGGGCCACGACCATCTGCGGGTGGTCAGCGACACAGGTGCCGATCCGGCGCGCGCCCGCACCGAGCGGATGCTGCCTCATCGCGGCCAGCACCTCGTCGGCATCCTCCGGCGCAACGATCGCGATGAGCTTGCCCTCGTTGGCGACCTGGAGCGGGTCGAGGCCCAGCAGGCCGCAGGCATCCTTGACCTCGGGCGGGATCGGCAGGTCCCTCTCGACCAGCTCGACTCCCACGCCGGAGGCCTTGGCGATCTCGTTCAGGGTGGCCGAGACTCCCCCGCGGGTCGGGTCACGCAGCACGCGTACGTCGACACCGGTGGCGAGCATGTCGGCGACCAGGCCGTGCAGGGGCGCGCAGTCGCTCTCGATCGTCGTGCCGAACTCGAGCCCCTCTCGGCAGCTCATCACCGCGATGCCGTGCACACCGATGTCGCCGCTGACCAGGACGGCGTCGCCGACCCGGGCCCGTGCCGGCGAGATGTCGATACCGTCGGGGATCACGCCGATCCCGGTGGTGTTGATGAAGATGCCGTCACCGGAGCCGCTGTCGACGACCTTGGTGTCACCGGTGACGAGCTGCACTCCGGCGACCTCGGCCGCCTTGCCGATGGCCATCGCGACCCGGCCGATGTCGGTCATCAGGGTTCCCTCGGCCAGGATGAAGGCAGTGGAGAGATAGAGCGGCACCGCGCCGGCCATGGCCAGGTCGTTGACGGTGCCGTTGACCGCGAGGTCACCGATGCAGCCGCCCGGAAAGAACATCGGCTTCACGACGAACGAGTCGGTCGAGAAGGCCAGCCGGCCGGCGGGCACCTCCAGCACCGCCGAGTCGCCGAGCTCGGCACGGGCGGCACCACCGAACGCCGGCAGGAAGAGCTGCTCGATCAGCTCGCCTGACATTGCTCCGCCGCCTCCGTGACCCATCACGATCATCGGGGTGTCGCGCAGCGGCAGCGGGCACACCCAGCCCTCGAAGTCCAGGTCCACGCTCATCGGCTCTCAGCCAAGCGGGTCTCGGACATCTCCAGGTGGTCGAGCCGCCGGTAGGTGTAGTACGCCGCGCAGGCGCCCTCGGAGGACACCATCGTCGCGCCCAGCGGCTTGCGGGGCGTGCACTCCTTGCCGAACGCCGCGCACTCGTGCGGCTTGATCAGGCCCTGCAACACCTCACCCGAGCGGCACAGAGCCGACTCGTCGGTGTGGATGTCGGTGACCGAGAAGCGCGTCTCCGCGTCGTACTCGGCGTAGCGCTCGGACAGCTTCCACCCACTCTGCGGGATCATCCCGATGCCGCGCCAGGTGCGGTCGGTCACCTCGAACACGTCGCGCAACATCGCCATCGCCGGGAGGTTCCCCTCAGCGGTGACGGCCCGGGAGTAGGCGTTCTCCAGCTCGTGGCGACCCGACTCGAGCTGGATGACCGTGCGCCGGATGCCCTCGAGGATGTCGAGTGGCTCGAACCCGGTGACCACGATCGGGACCTGGTACCTCTCGGTCAGCGCGGGGTACTCGGAGGTGCCCATCACGCTGCACACGTGGCCAGCCGCCAGGAATGCCTGCACCCGGCACCTGGGCGACTCCATGATGGCCGCGATGGCCGGTGGCACCAGCACGTGCGAGACGAGCAGGGAGAAGTTGGGGATGCCCTGCTTCTTCGCCTGGTAGACGGTCATCGCGTTGGCCGGCGCCGTGGTCTCGAACCCGATGCCGAAGAAGACGACCTGCCGGTCGGGGTTCTCGCGCGCCAGCTTGAGCGCGTCGAGCGGGCTGTAGACGACCCGTACGTCCCCACCCGCGCTCTTGATCGAGAACAGGTCCCTGCTGCTGCCGGGCACCCGGAGCATGTCACCGAAGGAGCAGAAGATGACGTCCGGCTGCTCGGCGATCGCGAGCGCCTTGTCGATGATCTCGAGCGGCGTGACGCACACCGGGCATCCCGGACCGTGGATCATCTCGACGCCGTCGGGCAGCAGCTGGTCGATGCCGTGCCGGATGATCGAGTGCGTCTGTCCGCCGCACACCTCCATCATCGCCCAGGGCTGGGTCGTCACCGCGTGGATCTGGTCCACCAGCTTGCCCGCGAGGATCGGGTCACTGAACTCGTCGAGGTACTTCATCGCGGTTCTCCTGCCTGTTTGGCGGCGAGGGCGAAGCCGTCGCCGAACTCTTCCTCGAGGATGCCGAGGCGCTCGAAGTTGGCCAACGTGTCCAGCGCCGACTTCTCGTCGAGCCGCTGGATCGCGAAGCCGACATGCACGATGACGTACTCCCCGATCTCCACGTCGGGGATGTAGGCCAGGCAGACCTCCTTGCGGAGTCCGCCGAAGTCGACCTGCGCCATGAGGGTGCCGTCCTGGTCCTCGACGGACAGGACTCGGCCTGGGACTGCTAGACACATGTGCGCTCTCCCTTGCTGGTGGTGAGGATCAGCTGAACGAGCCGACCAGGATCTGTCCGAAGGCGATGCCGCCGTCGTGGGGTGGCAGCAGTCGCGGGCGCAGGACCTCGAAGTCCCGCGTCTCGAGCAGCCGGGTGGAGCGGTCGAGCAGCACGACGTTCTGGAACACCCCGCCTGCGAGAACGACCACGTCGAGACCGGTCTGCCGGCGTTCATGGTCGGCAAGGTCGGCGACGAGGGTCGCGACACCCGCGTGGAAGCGCGCCGCGATCTCGACGGCCGGCGCTCCTCGGCGTACGTCGTCCACGACCGCGCGCAGGACAGGTGCCGGGTCCGCGAGCACCGGTCCGTCATCGGGAGCCGTGATCTCGAACCGGTAGGGCTCCGCCACGGGGACCGAGCGCGCCAGGGACTCGAGCTCGATGGCGGCCTCCGCCTCGTAGTCCACCGTGTGCCGGACCCCGACCAGCGAGGACACCGCGTCGAAGAGGCGTCCCATGCTCGACGTGGACACGCACCCCAGCCCGGTCGAGAGCTGGTGGGCCAGCACGCCGCGCTCGGTCTCAGGGCAGGCCGCCACGGCCGGGATGTCCTCGGACCACGGGATGCCGGCAGCCCACAGGTGCGCCAGCGCCATCCGGTAGGGCCGCAGCACGCTCGCGTCGCCGCCCGCCAGGGGCACGTAGGCCAGCTGCGCGGCCCGGCGGAACGACTTGTAGCCCGCGACGAGGACCTCGCCACCCCAGATCGCTCCGTCGGTGCCGTAGCCCGTGCCGTCGAAGGCGACGCCGATGACCGTCTCGTCGCTGCCGAGGCCGTGCTCCCCCATCACCGAGGCCACGTGGGCATGGTGATGCTGGACGGTGCGGACCTCTCGCCCGGCGGCGTGCTCGCGCGCCCACCGGCTGGAGCGGTAGGCCGGGTGCGCGTCGGCGACGAGGAAGTCGGGCCGCACCCCGGTCAGATTCTCGAGGTGGGACTCTGACGCGGTCAGAGCTGCCTGGGTGGCCAGGTCGTCGAGGTCGCCGATGTGCTGGCTCACCCACGCGTAGCGCCCGGAGGCGAGTGCGCACGTGTTCTTGAGGTCGGCCCCGACGGCCAGCACCGGGTCGACGTCGAAGGGGAGCGCGACCGGCAACGGCGCGTGGCCACGGGACCGACGCAACGGCAGCTCGACACCACCGACGAAACGGGCCACCGAGTCGTCGCACGGCACGTGGATGGGGCGGTCGTGCCGCAGCCAGGCGTCGGCGATCGAGGACAACCGCCGGCGAGCCCCCTCGTCATCGGTGACGATCGGCTCACCGGACAGGTTGCCGGACGTCATCACCAACGCGTCACTCCCGGGCGCCTCGAGCAACATCACGTGCAGCGGCGTGTAGGGCAGCATCAGGCCGAGGTCCGGGTTGCCGGGTGCCACTGAAGGAGCCAGTCGCTCGGTGTCGGCGCGTGGGAGAAGCACGATCGGCTTGCGACCCCCCGTGAGCAGGTGGCGCTCGGCGTCGGACATCCCGACCAGCCCGTCGGCCACTTCGGCGTCTCGCACCATCACCGCGAACGGCTTGTCGCCGCGCTGCTTGCGTCGGCGCAGCTCGGCGACAGCCGCCTCGTTGCGGGCATCGCAGGCCAGGTGGTAGCCACCCAGCCCCTTGACGGCGACGATCAGGCCACGGGCGATCAGGTCACGCGCACGGCGTACGGCGTCGTCACCCTCCGCCGGCGGCCCGTCGACGACGAGCTCCAGGGTCGGGCCGCAGTCCCGGCACGCGATCGGCTGGGCGTGGAAGCGGCGGTCCGTCGGGTCGTCGTACTCGCTGCGGCAGGCCTCACACATGGCGAATCCGGCCATGGTCGTGGCGGCCCGGTCGTAGGGCAGAGCCGTGATGATCGTGAAGCGGGGCCCGCAGTTCGTGCACGTGATGAAGGGGTGGCGGTAGCGCCGGTCGGCTGGGTCGGCGAGCTCGCGCAGGCAGTCGTCGCACGTCGCGACATCGGGCGAAGCCAGCGTGCGTCCCTCACCACCCGCGGAGTCCTCGATCGTGAAACCGGTGCCGCCGCGTGGTGGCTGCCTCGACTCGCTGATGTCTCGTACGTCGGCCAGTGGTGGCGCTGAGTGCGCGAGCCGACGAGCCAGCTCCGCCACTGCAACCGGGGCACCCTCCACCTCGACCACCACCCCCGACGGCGTGTTGGCGACGGTGCCGGTGAGACCCAGCTCGCTGGCGGTCACGTAGACGAAGGGGCGGAAGCCGACCCCCTGCACGAGCCCCGAGACCTCGAACCTGCTGCGCACCCGCTGCTCAGCCATCACGCTCGCGACCCATCAGCTCGAGGCCTGTCATGGCCTTCTCGGCCGCAGTCTCGTCGACTCGTTCGACGACGAAGCCCATGTGGATCAGCACCCACTCGCCCGGCTCGACCGCCATGTCCTCGAGCATCCCGAGGTTGACCGGCCGCTCAGCGCCGAGCACGTCGACGAGGGCCAGCATCCCGGCGTTGCCCTCCAGGACTCGCACGACACGGCCCGGGATCCCGAGGCACATCAGCTGGCCCCGTCCAGCGCCGGGACACGTTCGCGGAGAACGGCGAGCACCGTCTCCATGGCCGCGGGCAGGACGGCCTCGACCTCGTCGGAGAGCCCGATCCGGTCGCCGAGGTCGGCCGGCCGGCACCCCACGACGTAGGTCGGCGGGAGGGTGCCGCCCAGGTCGGAGAGGCTGGCCAGGACGGCGACCGGGGCCATCCCGTGCGGGTCGAAAGCGCCGGCGCCGAGATCTCCCTCGCCTATCTCGAGCACGGTGAGCGTGCCGGGTGCGACGTCACCCGGCAGGGCGTCGACGATCACCAGCGCGTCGTAGCCGTCGAGAAGGTCGTAGGCGAGGTGCATGCCACGGATGCCGTAGTCGACTGCGCGCACTTCCTCGGGCAGCGTCCCGGACGCGGCGAGCCGACGGACGACCTCGGGACCGAACCCGTCGTCGCCGCAGAAGAGGTTGCCGATGCCCGCCACCAGCACTCGCGTCATCTCGCCCCCTCGTGCGTCTTCTCGGTGCCGCGTCACATCTGGCGCATCTTGAGGTAGCGCTTGATGTCGGGGATCGAACGTACCCCGACAATCGCAGCGACAGCAGCGATCCCGGCGCCGACGATCGTTGTCAGCAGGCCAACGGTTCTCATGGGTGACTCTCCTCTCGTGTCTGGTCCAGTGGTTCGAGCTCGTCGGGGGCGAAGTAGAAGAAGCGCCCGGCTTCCTCGTGGAGGTCGGCCGCGGGGTCGTCGACGAGCACGAGCGCGATGTGCGTGCTGCCGTCGACGTCGGACAGCACGGCGGTGACCCGGGCGACCTGGTCGGCGAAGAACAAGTCCTGGGCGTCGGCCCTCCGCGAGGGATGCACGCGCACGAGACTGCCACGCGCCACGCTGACTCCGGCGATGACGACGCTGTCGGTGTCGGGTCGCACGCTCTCGTCAGCGGCCGGGTCCCACCACGGGACGTCGCCGGTGCCGAAATCCGTGCCGACAGGCTCAGCGGCTGGATTCGAGACCCGGTGCGGATCCCGGAGCACGCCGTGCAGGTCACGCAGGGTCTCGGAGGACATCTGGTCGCAGCGGTCGATGATCGCGGCCGCACGCGGGTCGGTGGCCCGGGCCTCGGCCTTCTCGGCCTCGGTCATCGTCATCACCCGCAGGCTCAGGATCTCGTCGATCTCGGTCGAGTCGAACAGCGCCCCGGCGCTCTGCTCGGCGATCTCGGGGTGGTCGTAGAGGATGATCGGCGAGCCCATCACCACGTCGTTCGACCCCAAGGGCCCCACGAGCACGGGGAAGCAGCGGTGCTGCGCGCATCGCGCGGCCGCACCGGCCGCCTCCGCGGGAGGTTCCAGCAACGAGACGAAGCCGACCCCCTCGGCGACCAGGAGCACGTGGGTGCCGATCAGCGAGGACCGGATGGCGTCGTCCTTCCCGTGCACCTCGTCGGGATGGGCGTTGCTCACCGACACCGTGAGCCGCGTGAATCCGTCGTCGGGCGCCGCGTGCAGGCTGACGTCGGCCCGCAGCGGAAACCGGCGCCGCAGGATCCGGCCGACCCTGGTGCCCGTCGCGTCCACGACGGGCTCCTCCTCCTCACCGCCCGGAATGTCCACGCGGGCGTGCACGGCCGCCCCACCCACGGCGTACGACGGCAGCGCGACCTCGCACTCCACGGCCTCCTCCCAGCTGAGCACGGACAGTCCGTCGACGACCATGTCGGCGACCGGCACGAAGTCCCCGTCGACGTACTGCTCGACGGAGCGCACCTGGAGCTGCAGGAACCGCAGGTGCGGGCTCACGTTCGCCGCACCCGTGGCAGGAGCGAGGAGGCACTGGAACGAGAGTCCCGGCTCCTCGGCGAAGCTCGCCGCAGACGCCCGTGGCGGGCCGAGGACGCCGAACTGCCAGCGGGACTGGTTCTTCGACGAGCTGGCGCGGTAGGGATAGAGCAGGTAGCCCTCGTAGAGAACGGCGTCGGCGATCGCCCGGACGTGCTCGAGGCCACTCATGGCTGGGCCCCGTCCCTCGTCGCGAGCAGGTTCTGCACCGTCTCCTCCCACGTGGTCAGACCGTGCTGGGCCTTGAACGCGGCCAGGTCTGCGAGCACGTCGTGGTCGAGACGGATCCATCCGGTGTGGGGGTAGTAGGACGCGATCATCTGCTGCCAGACCTGTACCGGGAGCTGGTAGGAGGCCTCGCAGTCCCAGGGCACCTGCACCACGCCGAACCCGTTGACCCCCTTGGTGAAGACAGTGCCCGAGAACAGGAACACGATCGGGATGTCCCCCTCGCCGACCGCGTGCAGGTACCGCGACCCGGTGACCTCGAAGTCGTAGGTGCACGGCAGCGCCAGGTCGACCTCGGTGATCGCGGTGAACCCCTGGACCATCGCGTTGCACTGCATCCACAGGAACGGCTTGAGGGTGTCGACCCAGCGGTCCCGGTCCCCGAACAGCGCGCGCAGCCCGGTCTCGTCGGCTTCCTCGTAGCGGCGGCGCTGGGGCTCGATCCGGACCTGGCATCGCAGCGCGATCGCATGGATCGTCTCGCCGCTCGTCTCCTTGATCCGCAGGCGCGCGGTGAGCTGGGGCGCGGCGGCGTACGGCTCGGCGAAGACGTCGACGACGGAGAACTCGTAGTTGCTCATGGCGCCTCATGGCGATCGGGAGCAGCGGGCGCCGGTCGACTGCGCTGCTCGACCATCTCGAAGAAGTCGTCGATCGCCGCGCGCGCCTCCGTGCCGCCGTCGAACCCGCGCCACAGCGACCGCAACCGGCCCACCAGCTCGTAGCAGGCATCGATGGGGACCACGTGTGCGGTGTAGTCGGGGTGCTCCCGGTCGGCGCCACGCAGGAGCAGCGCCTCGACGTCGGACCGCAGGTGGTCGAGCTGGGCGTTGGCGGTCACGATACGGTCCCAGGCGTCGAGTGGGAGCTCCGACTCGGTGGCGCCGGCCGGGCCGGGATAGAAGGCGATGATGCGCCCCTGCACCGAGTTCTTGAACAGGAACGCCAGACCGACCGGTATCTGGAGCTCGTCCCACTCCCTGGCCCCGAAGTCGAAGTCGGGGAACGAGAGATAGCGGTCGGGTACGGCGCGGTAGCGCAGCTCGGCGTGCTCGGAGGTGAAGAGCAGGTAGCAGCCCCGACACGTGCACATCAGCACGCGGCTCTCGAGGTTCACGACGTGCTGGTGCTCGTCGGCGATGGTGGCGGCACACATCTCGCAGCGCTCCCCCACGGGCGGCGCCGGCCGGGTGCTGGTGATCCGGCGGAGCGAGGCGAGCGGTGAGCCGCTGCGCGTCGTCATGCCGGTGCCGGAACGGCGACCGCCACCGACGTGACGCCACCTTCGGTGAGCAGCGGGACCGGCACCAGGTGCAGCGACTCGTCGTCGAGACACGCGCCCGCGCGTCGTACGTCGTAGTGCGCGCGGCAGGCCGGGCAGCGCAGCACCGCTTCGCCGACGGCGGCCCCCAGCCTGCGTGACAGCGCCGAGCCGTCGAGCGAGCCCTCGCAGCGGGCGCAGCGGTCGGCGTAGGCGAACAGCTCGGTGCCCAGCCGGCAGACCACGACTCTCGTGGCACCGATCTCGACCGTCGTGACGCCGCGAGCCACCAGTCCGGCGAGGTCGGGCAGAGCCTCCCAGGATGCCGTGGTCTCCTCGAGCCGGGAGCGCAAGGAGGAGACCGGGATCAACGTCTCCGACCCGCTGGGCTGGGCGTCCTCCACCTCGATCCCCGTGATCTCGGGGGCGGCGGCCTCGATCGCTCCCTCGACGGCGAGCTTGAGGGTCACCGACGACGACGGGCATCCGTCGCAGCTGCCGAGCAGTCGCAGCCGGACCGTGCCTTGGTCGTTGACCTCGAGCAGCTCCACGTCGCCACCGTGCGAACCGAGGTAGGGACGGACGCTCTCCAGGGCCTGCTCGACGCGCTGCCCGACGTCGTAGGGGTGCAGGCCGTGCACCAGCAGCAGGCTCGCCACCAGGTCGTCGGCAGCAAGCGCGGCCAGCACCTCGTCGGTGAGCTGCCCGGCCTCGTAGGTGATGTCGAGGACGCGCTCCAGACCAGCGCCGTAGAGGTCGGCGACGAGCCGCACCAGCTCCTCGGCGCGCTCGCGCGCCACCCCCCCGCCCGAGCCGCTGGCGTCCAGCAGCGCGTCGATGCGCTCGCCCGTGGCCCTGAGCTGCCCGGCCCCCTCGACTTCCGCCATCGCTATCCGCCGACGGACTGGGTCGGCGAATGCATCAGCTCGAGCTTCTGCCCCTCTCCGAGGTACATGTGCACACCGCACGGCAGGCACGGGTCGAAGCTGCGCACCGTGCGCATGATGTCGATCCCCTTGAAGTGCTCCCGGTCGTTCTCCTCGAAGATCGGCTGTCCCTGGACGGCGTCCTCGTAGGGCCCGGGGGTCCCGTAGGAGTCACGCGGGTTGGCGTTCCACGGGGTCGGCGGGTAGGGGTGGTAGTTGGCGATCTTCCCGTCACGGATGACCATGTGGTGACTGAGCACCCCCCGCACCGCCTCGGTGAAGCCACAGCCGATGCCCGTCTCGGGCACGGTGAACTTCTCCCAGGTCTTGGTGCGCCCGGCCCGGATCTCGACCAGGGCCTTCTCGGCGAAGTGCAGCGCGCAAGCCGCGGCGTAGGCCTGGAAGTAGGTGCGTGCCCGATTGCGCTCGATGGTGTTGCTCCACTGCGGGATCTTCCACTCCAGCTCGACCGGGCCCTTGAGCGCGGTCTTGGGCAGGTTGATCTTCACCGACTTCCCCGTCGACTGCACGTAGCCGATGTCGACCAGCTCGGCCAACGCCGTCGACCACAGCCGCGCGAGAGGGCCACCACCGGTGTCCAGGGCGAGGTAGTCCTTGCCGTCGAACCAGCGCGGTGACATCACCCAGCTGTACTTGTTGTCGAGATCGCGCTTCTGAGGCTTCGGGTTGGTGTGCTGGTTCCAGGGGTGCCGCCGGTCGACCGGGTTGCCGAGGGGGTCCTTCTCGACGAACATCTCCTGGCCCTCCCAGTCGTCGTAGTACGACGAGCCGAGCAGGATCCGGATGCCCAGGTTGATCTCCACCAGGTCGGTAGTGACGAGCTTGCCGTCCACGACGATGCCCGGGGTGACGTACATCCTGCGTCCCCAGTTGGTCATGTCCTTGTACTCGAAGTTGCAGTGCTCGGGATCCTGGAAGGACCCCCAGCAGGCCAGCAGGATGCGACGGTTGCCGACCTCCTCATAGCCCGGCAGCGCCTGGTAGAAGAAGTCGAAGAGGTCGTCGTGCATCGGCACGACCTTCTTCATGAACTCGACGTAGCGCATGAGCCGGGTGATGTAGTCGGTCATCAGCTGGATCGTCGCCACGGTGCCGACGCCGCCCGGGTAGAGCGTGGAGGGGTGGACGTGCCGCCCCTCCATCAGGCAGAACATCTCGCGGGTCCAGCGACTGACCTGCAGCGCCTCGCGGTAGAACTCGCCGGTGAACGGGTTCAGCGAACGCATGATGTCGCCGATGGTCTTGTAGCCGTGAGCTTCTGCGTTCGGCGACTCGGTGCTGTTCGCGAGCTCGAGCACACCCGGGTTGGTCTCCGCGACCATCTTCTCGCAGTAGTCCACTCCGACCAGGTTCTCCTGGAAGATGTTGTGGTCGAACATGTACTCAGCAGCCTCACCGAGGTTGACGATCCACTCACCGAGGTGCGGTGGCTTCACGCCGTACGCCATGTTCTGGGCGTAGCAGGAGCAGGTCGCGTGGTTGTCACCGCAAATGCCGCAGATGCGGCTGGTGATGAAGTGCGCGTCGCGCGGGTCCTTGCCCTTCATGAAGATCGAGTAGCCGCGGAAGATCGAGCTGGTGCTCTTGCACTCGACCACTGTCTTCTGCTTGAAGTCGATCTTGGTGTAGATGCCCAGGCTGCCCACGATCCGGGTGATCGGGTCCCAGGCCATCTCGGTCAGCCCGTTGGCGTCCTCGGTCATGCTGCCTGGTGTGGGAATGGTCGACGTCATCCCGCCGCCTCTCGGTCGTGTGCGGAGTGGGTGGAAAAGCGGGAGCTACCAGGTGCGCTTGGCACCGGTCGTCAGCTGCTTGCCGGGCTTGCGCCACTTGGGTTCCTTGTCCAGGGTCGCCGTGGTCACCTGACGGAGCCGGCGCATCGTGTTGCCGTAGAGACCGACCGCGGTCGTCGAGAGCTTCCCGCCCGGTGGCTCGTCCATGAAGGGCATGAACTTGTCGGGGAAGCCGGGCATCGTGCACCCGATGCAGATGCCGCCGACGTTGGGGCACCCGCCCATGCCGTTCATCCAGCCGCGCTTGGGGACGTTGCACTTCACCGTGGGACCCCAGCACCCCAGCTTGACGATGCACTTGGGTGAGCCGTACTCGGTGGCGAAGTCACCCTGCTCGTAGTAGCCCGCCCGGTCGCAGCCCTCGTGCACCGTCTGGCCGAAGAGCCAGGTCGGTCGCAGGGCCTCGTCGAGCGGGATCATCGGCGCTTGGCCGGTGGCCATGTAGAGCAGGTAGGTCAGCGTCTCGGCCATGTTGTCGGGCTGGGCCGGGCAACCGGGCACGCAGACGATCGGGATGCCGGCCTTCGACTTCCAGCTCCAGCCGAGGTAGTCGGGCACGCCCATCGCGCCGGTCGGGTTGCCCTCCATGGCGTGGATCCCGCCGTACGTCGCGCAGGTGCCGACCGCCACGATGGCGGTGGCCTTCGGGGCCAGCCGGTCCAGCCACTCACTGGTCGTCATCGGCTGCCCGGTCTCGGGGTTGTTGCCGAACCCGCACCAGTAGCCCTCGTCGTGCAGCTGCTCGTTGGGGATGGACCCCTCTACCACCAGCACGAAAGGCTCGAGCTCACCGCGATCGGCCTTGCGGAACCACTCGAGGAAGTCGTCCTGCCCACCCTGGGGTCCACACTCGAAGTCGATCAACGGCCAGTGGACCGCGATCTGTGGCAACCCCGGGAGGGCGCCGAGCGCGATCTCCTCGATGCTGGGCTGCGTCGCGGCCGTGAGGGAGACGGAGTCCCCGTCACAGCTGAGGCCCGCGTTGATCCAGAGGACGTGGATGAGTGTTTCTTCCGCTTGCACTGCTTCGGCTGTGGGCATCTGCGCCGGCTCTCCGAGGGCCCGTCCGGTCCCCACTCGGTTCGCAGGTCGCCATCTGTGTGACCTGCGTCACTCCCGGAACCCATGAGAGTCCTCGCCGCAATCTTTGTCAAGGACAACCCGAGCACGTCCCAGATTCAGACCAGCCAGTCCAGCCAGGCGTCCATGTTCGCCCCGGTTTTCGCCGACACCGGGACCACCTGCACCCCTGGGTTGAGCTTGCGGGCGTCCGCGGTCAGCCGCTCCACGTCGAAGTCGACGTACGGCAGCAGGTCTGTCTTGTTGATCACCACGAGGTCGGCCGCCGCGAACATGTGGGGGTACTTCAGCGGCTTGTCGTCACCCTCGGTCACCGAGATCACGACGACCTTGCGCAGCTCGCCGAGGTCGAAGAGCGCCGGGCAGACGAGGTTGCCGACGTTCTCGATGAACACGATGCTGTCGCGTTCGGGCTCCAGCTGCTCGAGCGCGCGGGCCACCATGGTGGCGTCGAGGTGGCAACCCGCGCCGGTGTTCACCTGCACGGCCCGGGCGCCCGCCCTGCGGATCCGCTCGGCGTCGAAGAGGGTCTCCTGGTCACCCTCGATCACGCTGACCTCGCGGTCGGTCAGGGCGATGGTGTGTTCGAGCAGCGTCGTCTTGCCGGCGCCGGGAGAGCTCATCAGGTTCAGCGCCGTGATGCCGCGCTCGGCCAGCCAGGCCCGGTTGCGCGCCGCGAGCCCGTCGTTCTTGGCCAGCACCGCCACCTCGAGCTCGAGGGTGTGCGTGCGCAGCTCGTCGTTCTCCTCGAGGTGGACGTGGTCGTGGCTGTCCTCCTCGTCGTGAATGTGCCCCCCGTGCCCGGCTGCGTGCCGGTCCTCGGGCCCGTGCCCGTGGCCGACCTCTGTCGCGCCACCGGGCGTCGTCACACGCACGTCGGCCTCGCCGCAGCCGCAGGTGGTGCACATGTCAGGCCACCTCCACCGAGGTCACCTGGAGCTCGCGTCCGGACAGCAGCTGCACGTCTGCGCTCCCGCAGTCGCACAGCAAGAACGCGTCGCGCATCGCGAAGTCGGTGTCGCAGTCGCGGCAGTGCGCCAGCCCGGCCTGCTCCTCGATCTCGAGCGTCGCTCCTTCGAGCGCGGTGCCCGCCGCGGCGAGCTCGAAGCAGAACATCAACGCGTCCGGGACGACTCCTGACAACCGCCCGACCCGGAGGCGTACGACGCTCACCCGGCCGCCGGTGCGTTCCAGCACCGTCGACACGACGCTCTCCGCGATAGCCAGCTCATGCATGTGTCCCGCCTCTCGACCTCACCGTAGGTGTGGGGCGGTCGACTGGCAACGCGACGCCGGCCGGCGGACCGAGCGGGGGCCTGACAGGCGCCCCCATGAGGGTCAGCTGGCTGATCAGGTCCTTGGCCGCATCGTCGGCCCGATCGGGCGCACCTCGGAGCATGAGGCAGCAGCCGTGGATCCGCTGCCCGGACCAGCGTCCTGGGGACGTGAAGTGGTCAGCGAGCGCACCGCCGTACGTCGGTGATCGGCGGGCCGCCGACGCTGCGAATGTGGCTGGAGGGAGGAGAGCAGCGGTCTACTGCCTCACGCGTGACATTCGCATGCCGGAGCGGTCCCAGGCTAGCTCAGCGAGCAGGCGAGAGGTTGTGCGGCTGGACGTGCCACATGCGGCCCAGGCGATGCCGTGGGGGTGCCCCGCGGGAGCCGGGTCTGCCTCGGCTACCACTGGCTGACCGCGGTGCTCGCGTCCGGGCTGGTCGCGACCGGCAAGGAGACGCGGGCCACCAGGCCACTCGCCTCCCCCGCCTCCAGCACCACCGTGCCGCCGGCCTGGTGGACGAGCTCCCGCACGATGGCCAGGCCGAGACCACTGCCTCCAGCGTCGCGGTCGCGGGCCTCGTCAAGTCGGGTGAAGCGGTCGAAGACCCTTTCACGGTCGGCCTCGGGGATCCCGGTGCCGTCGTCGCAGACCAGCACGTCGACCAGCGCGTCGTGCGGGTGCATCTCCACTCGCACCGCTGTGCTCGCATGCCGCACGGCGTTGTCCGCGAGGTTGTCGAAAACTCGCCTGAGCACCTCGGCGTTCCCCGGCACGACGATCTCGGGAAGGTCGCCGGCGGTCACGGCGACTCGCGCCCCGGAGTGCCGGTCAACCACCTGGGCCAGGACCTCGTGGAGCTCGACCGGCAGAGATGCTCTCGTGGGAGACGAGTCCCGGTCCAGACGTGCCAGCACCAGCAGATCCTCGACGAGTCCGGCCATGCGCGCGACCTCTGCCTGGAGGTCGTGGGTCACCTCCGAGCCCTCCCCGAGCCTCTCGGCGATCTCCAGCTGGGTCCGCATCGAGCTCAGCGGGCTGCGCAGCTCGTGGGCCGCGTCGGCCACGAACGCGCGCTGCCTCGCGCGCGAGGCCGACAGCCGGTCGAGCATGGAGTTCAGGGTCACCGCGAGGTCGTGCACCTCGTCCTGCGAGGCGGAGACGGGCAGCCGCTCCTCCTGGCCGGTCCCGGAGATCCGCTCGGCGGTGGACCGGAGCAGCTCGACGGGTCGCAGCGCTGCCCCGACGACCCTCCAGGCGATCAGGGCCAGGACCAGCAGGAGCAGCGGGTACGTCGCCAGCAGGGTGAGCCCGAGGACCTGCTGGCTGCCCACGATGTCATTGACGCGCTGCGCCACCACGACCGTACGACGAGCACCCGTCGGTCCCGCTGCGGCGGCAGAGATGCGCAGCGGCGAGTCCAACCCGAGACGCGAGCCGGGGACCTGGGGATGGCGTCCGTCCAGGGCCGTGGCCACCTCGGCGGGCGTCACCACGGCGGTCAGCCGATCGCCGTTCACCGAGGAGCTCACGACCCGGTTGCGAGAGTCCAGGACCTGCACGACCTGGCTGCCGGTCACCGGGATGGGGTCCGGCAGCCGGTCCCGGTCCACCAGGTCGGCGACCTCGGCCGCGGTCGCGTCGCCGGCGTTGTCGAGGGTCCGGAAGCCCACCACGGTGAGGACGCCGTACAGCGCGAAGCTGCCGACTGCCAGCGCCAGAGCAACGCCGAGCACACCGATCACCAGGAGCCGCGCCCTCAGGCTCAGCCGCTGCCACCCCCGGGGGCGGGTCATGTCTCGAGGCGGTACCCGGCGCCGCGCACGGTCTCGACCAGACGCCGACCGAGCTTGCGGCGCAGGTAGCCGACGTAGACCTCGACCGCATTGGGGTTCACGTCGGCCGCCGCGTCCCACACGTGGTCCAGGATCTCGACCTTGGTGACCACCCGACCTGGTCGGCGCAGGAGGTACTCCAGCAACCCGAGCTCTCGTGGTGTCAGCGCCACCCTGGCACCATCGACCGTCACCACCCGAGTGCTGGGATCGAGCCTGATGTCCCCAGCCGAGAGGACCGATGGCCGGGCCTGCGGAGTGCGACGTAGCAGCGCGCGCAGACGGGCGAGAAGCACCACGTAGGAGAACGGCTTGGTCAGGTAGTCGTCTGCTCCGTAGTCGAGACCGTCTGCCTGGTCGTGCTCCCCCGCCCGGGCCGAGAGCATCAGGACCGGCACCCAGTTCTCCTCGGAGCGGAGGGCGCGCACGACATCGAACCCGGAGAGGCGCGGCAGCATCACGTCGAGCACGACCGCATCGAAGTCTCCGTGCCGGGCCAGGTCGAGACCCGTGACGCCGTCGCCGGCCACCTCGACGATGAACCCGTCGTCGGTCAGACCCCGGCGCAGGGCCTGCGCGAGGCGCCGTTCGTCCTCGACGAGCAGTAGCCGCATGCCCACCAGACTGGCACGGCAGCCTGAGCGGACCCACAGGCTCTCAGCGATCTCACAGCGACACTGGTGCACCCTTGGCGCATGAGCATCTTCACCCGTCGCCCTTCCCTGCGTTGGCTCGTCCCCGCTGTCGTCGCTGTCGTCCTCGTCGCAGGAGGGTCCGCCGTTGGTCTCCTCACCGCGAGCGCTCGCGGTGGCCTGCCCGAGCGCAGCCCCGCGCAGCTGTTGGTGGACGTCCAGAAGGCAAGGCTCGACGGACTCTCCGGCACGGTCGTCCAGAACGCAGACCTGGGCCTGCCCAGTCTTCCCGGTGTCGGGGGCGCCGGCAGCTCGGACATGGCCTCGCTGGTCTCCGGCTCGCACACGCTGCGGCTGTGGTACGCCGGCCCCAACAAGGTCCGGCTCGCGCTGCTCGGTTCCCTGGGCGAGTCCGACCTCGTGCGCAACGGCACCGACTTCTGGACCTGGTCCAGCCACGACAAGAGCGCCACTCACCGGGACGTCGCCCTGACCAAGGAGGATGCCCCGGGCCGGCTTGCGGACGGTGCGCCGATGACACCGCAGAAGGCGGCCGACGCTGCCCTCGCTGCGATCTCGCCCACGACCAGGGTGACCACCGACGGGACGGCCACCGTGGCCGGTCGGCCCGCCTACGAGCTGGTGCTCCAGCCCAAGGACACCGGATCCCTCGTGGAGTCGGTGCGCATCGCGATCGACGGCAAGACCCATGTGCCCACCCGGGTCCAGGTGTTCGCGAAGAACACCCAGGATCCCTCCTTCGAAGTCGGCTTCACCTCCTTCGACCCCTCGACCCCCGCCTCCTCGGTGTTCACGTTCAACCCGCCCCCCGGCACGAAGGTGACCGAGGGGTCCGGCTCGAAGACTCCGGGGAAGCTGTCCGGCCCCGACCGTGGACCTGGAGGCCAGGCTGGCAAGGCTGGCAAGGCGGCTTCGGAGACGAAGCCGAAGGTCGTCGGCACGGGCTGGACCTCCGTCGTCGTGGCCGAGCTGCCCGCGGACGCCACCTCTGGCTCGGGGCAGCTGACCACCATGCTCAAGGTCCTGCCCGAGGTCAGCGGCACCTGGGGTTCCGGCCACCTGCTGCGCGGCACCTTGTTCTCGGCGCTCCTGACCACTGACGGGCGCGTCGTGGTCGGCGCCGTTGCCCCGGAGGCGTTGTACGCCGCCCTGGCCCAGTGATGCCAGAGGCTGCCGTCGCCACCTTCGGGCTGACCAAACGGTTCGGGCACCAGGTCGCGGTCAACTCGCTGGATCTCGTCGTCCCCACCGGCTCCGTCTACGGCTTCCTCGGCCCGAACGGATCGGGCAAGACGACCACGATCCGGATGCTGCTCGGCCTGGTCGGCCCCACCTCCGGGACGGTCGAGCTCCTCGGGCGCCGGATGCCGGCCGCGGGACCCGACGTGCTGGCACGGGTCGGTGCGCTGGTCGAGGGTCCGGCGTTCCATCCCTACCTCTCGGGTCGGGACAACCTGGCCAGGCTCGAGGCCGCAGACCGCACCACCGACCCCCGGACGGCGCGCGCCAGGATCGACGGTGCCCTGGATCGGGTGGGACTGCTGGTCGCAGCGACCAAGCGCTACCGCGCCTACTCCCTGGGCATGCGCCAGCGCCTCGCCATCGCGAGCGCGCTCCTGCGGCCACGTGACCTCCTGGTCCTCGACGAACCCACCAACGGACTCGATCCCCAGGGCACCCGGGAAGTCAGGTCCCTGGTCGGATCGCTCGCCGAGGAGGGCGCCACCGTCCTGGTCTCGAGCCACCTGCTCTCCGAGGTCGAGCAGATGTGCTCCCATCTCGGTGTCATGCACGCCGGCAGGCTGGTCGCCCAGGGCACCAGCGCCGAGGTCCGGGCAGGAACCCAGCACCAGGCGGTCGTCGAGACCGACCAACCGCGCGAGGCGGCTCGCATCATGCAGGAGCTCGGGCTGCTCGAGGTCCAGGTGACCCGCACGTCCGCCACCGGGAACCTGAACGGGATCGCGCCGGACAAGATCGTCGCTGCGTGTGTCCATCAAGGGGTGCCCGTCCTCGGCTTCCGGGTCGGCGCTCCGTCTCTCGAGGACGTCTTCGTCGCCCTCACCGGGGAGGGCTTCGATGTCAGTGGCTGAGGCGGTCGGTTCGCGCCGACCACGAACGGTCTCCACCAGATTCCTGCGATCCGAGCTGCGGTTGATCTTCGGTCGGCGCCGCAACCTGGCGGGGTTGGTGGTGCTCGCCGCCGTACCGGTGCTGATCTCCATCGCGGTCAAGGTCTCCTCTCCCGGCCGCGGAGGTGAGGGACCTGACTTCTTCAGCTCCATCACGGAGAACGGCCTCTTCGTGGCCCTCGCCTCGCTGACCATCGAGCTGGGACTCTTCCTGCCACTGGCGGTGGCAGCGATCTCGGGAGATGCCGTGGCGGGTGAGGCAAACCTCGGCACCCTGCGCTACCTGCTCACCGTTCCGGTGCAGCGCGCCCGGTTGCTCGCCGTGAAGTACCTCGCCATCGTGATCTTCTCGGTCGTGGCCACGTTGACCGTGACCGTGACCGGAATCGTCATGGGCCTCGCCCTCTTCGGTGGCGGGGACATGACCCTGCTCTCGGGGACCCAGATCGGGCTCGGCGACGGGCTTCTCCGCGTGCTGGCCGCTTCCCTCTACCTCAGTGTCTGCTTCGCCTCTCTCGGCGCGGTGGGCCTGTTCGTCTCCACCCTGACCGAGCAGCCCATCGGAGCGATGATCACCGTGGTCATCTTCAGCACCGCCAGCTTCATCGCGGACAGCATCCCGCAGATCAGCTGGTTGCATCCTGTGCTGATCACCCATCACTGGCTCGCATTCGGCGACCTCTTCCGGTCCCCGATCGCCTGGGACGGCGTCCAGCAGGGCCTCTACGTCGCGGTGGCGTACATGGTCGTGTTCTGGTTCGCGGGGTGGGCACGTTTCGCCGGCAAGGACGTCACCAGCTAGCCGATTGCAGCCACCTCTCCGAAGCGGGAGAGCAGCACAGCGGCACCCACGGCCAGGAAGAACCCTGCGGCGGCCGCCACACCCCACCCCGGCCTCGCGTGATCACCCAGGAGGATCAGGCCCACGAGCGCGGGCAGCACCGTCTCCCCCACCACCAACGGGGCCGTGGCCTCGACGACGCTGCCGCGCTGGAGCGCGGTCGCATAGGTCACCAGCGCCAACGGTGCTGCCACCAGGAGGGCGTACGCCGCCGGCGACTCCAACATCTGCTGGACCAGGGCGATCAGGCTGCCGCGGCCTGTCAACGACGACAGCAGTCGCGCGCTCACAGCGACGACAGCGAACGCCAGACCTGCGACACCACCGAGGGCCCAGGCACCCTGCCGGCCGCCCAGCCTCCCCAGGGGGAGCGAGACGAGGACCAGCAGCGCTGCGGACGCAAGGAGCAGCCACTCCACACGCAGGCCGGGTGCCGCCGCGGACTCCGGTGCGGCGGAGAGACTGACCAGCGCAAGGCCCAGGACGACCACCAGCAGGGCGAGCTGCTCGGCCTTGCGCATGCGGGTTCCGAGCACGATCACACCGGCCACGGCCGTGACCGCGAGGAAGCTCGCGACCACCGACTGGACGACGTACAGCGGCAGCGAACGCAGGGCGACCAACGAGAGCACGAATCCCGCGCCGTCCAACGCCAGGCCCAGCAGGTAGCGCCAGGCGCGCAGCAACCGGAGCACGAGCCGAGGGTCCAGGTGCGAGGCTGAGCCTGTGCCACGGGCCGCTACGGCCTGCAGGACCGAGCCCACTCCGTAGCACAGGGATGTCCCCAGTGCGCACACGAGTCCCACGAGCATGGTCGACCGTACCCACCCGAAGGGCCCGCCCACGAGCACCCTCGTGACCCACCCTGGCGTCGCGCAGCAGTCAGGCGACAGTCAGGTTGCAGAGCGCACGGTGCAGGGGTGGACACCGTCCCGAAGGACCCATCCAGGCACGGTCGCGGCGGGCGCTCGGCGGGATCGAGAGCAACACCGGCGTCGCCTCCAGAACCATCGGCGCACGGCAGACTCGCCAGGCTCCGCACCCCCACCCCCTCATCGCCCCCCTTCGACTCGCGGGCTGTCGGGGATCATCAGTTTGTGAGCCATCAGCGGACACACGAGCGTCACGAGCCCCGGCCCCTGCCCGCCGGGAGGCCCTCGTCGGGGAGCCGAGCCCGACACTGGGTCGACAAGCTTCGGACCCCCTCGATGATCGCGCGCCTGGTCTGGCTGGTCGGGGCCGTCTCACTGGTCAGCGCAGCGTCCCCCGCCATCCATGCGCGCACACGCATCCTCGCGGAGATCGTCCCCGCTGTGTTCCCCGCTGCCGCCTCCACCGGGACCCTGGCCGCGGGGGTGGTCCTCATGCTGCTGGCCAACGGTCTACGTCGCGGCAAGTACCGGGCGTGGCTGCTCGCCACCATCCTGACCGCATTCGCCACCGCAGCCCACCTGGTCAAGGGCCTCGACGTGGAGGAGGCGACCCTCACCGCAGGCGTGTTCCTCCTGCTTCTCACCGCACGCCACCGGTTCCGGGCCCTGCCGGACCCACGCTCACCGCGGCGCATCCTGAGCCTGGTCGTCCTGGGCGTCCCGTTGGCCACCTTGCTCGGTTTCGTCTGGATCAGCACCGACCTCGACGATCTCGCGCCCGGCAGCACGGCCCTGTCCAGGCTGACCGAGGCCTTCTTCGGTCTGGCCGGGATCCCGGGGCCGGTCACGTTCGTCAGTGCGGGTGCGTCAGCACGCACCTCGATCGCACTCGCGGTGCTCGGAGCAGCGCTTCTCCTGGTCGTCGTCCTCGTGGCGCTCCAGCCGGCGTCCGGGCCGCACCGGCTTGACGACACCGAACGCAAGGACGTGAGAGGCCTGCTGGAGCAGTGGGGAGCTGTCGACTCGCTGTCCTGGTTCGCTCTCCGCGAGGACCGAGCCGTGATCTTCTCACCGAGCCGGAAGGCCGCCGTGAGCTACCGCATCGTGGGTGGGGTCTCGCTGGCCGCGGGCGACCCCCTCGGTGACCCCGAAGCCTGGACCGGCGCGATCTCCGCATGGCTGGAGGAGGCAGACGCACACGGGTGGATCCCCGGTGTCCTCGGTGCCAGTGAGCAAGGGGCCGAGGCCTACCACCGCGCCGGACTCGACGCCCTCGAGCTCGGTGACGAGGCCATCCTGACGACCGCGGACTTCACCACCGAAGGACGACGGATGCGGGTGGTGCGCCAAGCCGTCTCACGATGCCGACGAGCCGGCCTGAGCACGACCTGCCACCGGGTCCGCGACCTGGACGAGCACACCCGCGCAGAGGTCGTGAACAGCGCAGAGGCCTGGCGTGACGGGGAGGTCGAGCGCGGCTTCTCCATGGCGCTCGGCCGGCTCGCCGACCCACAGGACACCGACGCGGTCCTGGTCACGTGCCGCGACGGCTCCGGCGAGCTCCACGGCCTGCTCCAGCTGGTCCCCTGGGGAGCCGACGGTCTCTCCCTCGACGTCATGCGCCGCGACCGCTCGGCTGAGAACGGCATCATCGAGCTCATGGTGACCGACCTCCTGACCCAGGCCCCCACCCTGGGTGTCACCCGCGTCTCCCTGAACTTCGCGGTCTTCCGCAGCGTCTTCGCACGCGGCGAGCGGCTGGGCGCCGGCCCGGTGCTCCGGCTGTGGCGCGCGATCCTGCTCCAGGCCTCCCGCTTCTGGCAGATCGAGTCCCTCTACCGGGCGAACGCGAAGTTCCAGCCCGAGTGGGTCCCGCGGTTCGCCTGCTTCCGCTCGGCTGTCGATCTGCCCAGGGTCTCCCTGGCCGCCCTTCGTGCCGAGGCGTTCCTCGTGGCTCCTGCGTGGTGGCGCAATCTCGGAGAGAAGCGCGACCCCCCGGTCAACCGCAGGCGCACCACTACTGCGTCCTAACACCTCGCCGCCCGCCTGTGCCCCGGTTCAGCAGGGCGCGACATGATGGATCCATGGGGTCTGTGGGTCCATGGTGGCGGTCGCCCTCCACCGCTCGGGGCGTCCTGGGTCGGGCCATCGGCTCCGCTCCTCTGACCTTCGCCTACACCCTGGTGCTGCTGGGGACCACCGTGGCGCTTCGACATACATCGACGGCCACGACCGATCGCTGGTTGAACGCCTCCACCACCGACGTCGCCCATCTGGGCAAGGACCCGGTGACCGTGCTGGTCCGCTCCGCGATCTGGCTGCCCGGGCGTCTCTGGCTGCCGTACGCGGTGGTGATGCTGATCATGGTCGCGCCCCTCGAGCGGCGAATCGGCACCGCGCGTACGGCGCTCGTCTTCCTGTCCGGGCACGTCCTGGCCACGCTGCTGACGGAGCTCCCCATCGCGGCTGCGATCGGCGTCGGCTGGTTGACCCCGACAGCGGCACACCGGCTGGACGTGGGCGCGTCCTACGGGACCCTGGCGCTGGTGGCCGCGTTCGCGGGAGCGCTGCCCAGGGTCCAGGCCCTGGTGGTCATGGGTACCGGGGTCCTGCTGGTGGCCGGGACCTCGATGGCAGTGCTGGGGATGTCGACCTACGGTCACGCCCTGTCGATGGCCATCGGTGTCTGCTGGTGGCCCAGCCTCTACCATCGGCGCGCCACGTGGCGCCTTCGGCGGCGCACGGAACACCCTCCCGACCTCGCGTGAGCCCGATGGGGTCGTCCGACCTGTGTTCGGAGGCGCCGGACCCGAACGGGCCTGTGTCATGACGAGGACGAGATCGTCGAGGGGTGGAACCCGCGGACGTTGGTGCCCAACCACCGCAGCGCTTGTGGCAGCAGCGCTGTCCACACCGAGTCGCGGTGCCCGGCGTTCTGCAGAACCACCGCGTGCACCGCCATCGGCGACTTCGTCGAGCGGAGGAACCGGGCACTGGAGCCGTAGGAGACAGGGTCGGCGTGTGAGGTCTCGACCCACAGGGAGACCGGAGGCGGGTGGTGTGCCGCGATGCGGGGCAGGTCATAGCCCCGACCCGCCGCGCTCGTGGCCGAGAACGGCTCGTAGAAGGGTCCGAACTCCGGCCTGAAATATCCACCCAGGACGATCCCCGCGCCGTACTGTGCCGGGTGCAGGACGGTGGACATGGCGGCATCGAAACCGCCGGCCGAGTACCCGATCGTGGCCCAGGCGTTGCGATCCGCGCTCACCCAGAAGTGTTGGGCCACCCAGTCCGGGACGTCCCGCGTCAGCCAGGTCTCGACCTGCGGCTGCCCACGCCCTCCGTTCACGCCCTCGGTGTCGACTCCCCGCGGCATCTCGATCTGCGGCATCACCACGATCGTGGGGCGCAGTGTGTCGGCCTGCACCTGGTGGTCGATCACGTGCCCGATGTCGAAGATCTTGACCCAGTTCAAGGGCTCGCTGGGGTAGCCGTGGAAGGCCTCGAGAACCGGATAGCGGTGCATCGGCGCCGTAGAGCTGTAGCCCTTGGGCAGCTGGACCAGCACAGTGCCGGACAGCCCACTGAGAGCGCCGTGCACGGTGTACCTGAGAAGGCCGTTGGACCCGACCGGTTGGCTCAGTGCCGGCACCTGAGCCGCGACCTTGGCAGAGGCCCCGCGCACCGCGACGTTCGGCGCCAGGGCCGCCGCGCCCCCGCGGTCGAGTCCGGTCTGGGCGATGCGGCCGGTCAAGGCTCCCTGGAGGTCGGACCACCCGGCAAAGAAGAGGTACGCCGCGTTCAGCTGAGTGGCCGCGGTGAGCAGCACCAGCACGTTGACCAGGACCAACGAGACGATGCGGCCCGCGACGTGCCACGGAGTCGACGACGTCAGCCGTGGCCACACCGCCACGAGCCCCAAGAACGTCACGACGGTCAGCGCGACGATGCCATCGAGGAAGAACGGTCCGGTGAGCGACATGGTGACCCCCTGGTCAGGGCTGACGTCGTGACACTGCGTGGATGACTGACCTCGACATCACAACGCGCATCGCCTGCCTGCAGCCTGACTGCCCATCCAGCAGAAGCTGCCGTCCCCGCCGGTCTGGTCCGGCGGTCACGGTCGTCACGAGGTGGTGGGAAGAAGCTGGTCAGGTTCTCGGCAGGAAGTTCACGCGATCCTTGCTCCATCGACTCGAGGAGCACACGATGACCGCCACCCCCACGCAGGAAGAGCCCTTGGTCCTCGACCATGCAGCACGTCCCTGGGGATCCTGGGAGGTCCTGGACGCGGGCCAGAACTACAAGATCAAGCGGATCACGGTCCGGCCCCACGCGCGGCTCTCCCTGCAGACACACCACTACCGGTCCGAGCACTGGCTCGTCGTCGTCGGAGTCGCCACCTGCACCGTGGGGACGGACCAGGCACACGTCGAGCCGGGTCAGCACCTCTACGTCCCGCGCGGGGTGGTCCACCGCATCGCGAACGACGAAGCTGAAGACCTCATCATCGTCGAGGTCCAGGTGGGCTCCTACACCGGCGAGGACGACATCGTCCGCCTCCAGGACGACTACGGCCGGGCCTGAGCTTCCCGTGGGCGGAGAAACCATGACGATCCCGGTGACGAGCGCCGATCCCGGCCCTGGCCACGTCGTACGACGCCGGGGGCTCGTTCGTTCGTGGACCGGCTGGGCCTGGAAGTCGATCCTGGTTGCGGCCCTGATCGGTGGCGGACTCTGGACGGCGACCCATGGTGTGGCCGGCACGACGTGGAACGACGTGCTCTCGGTGCTGCGTGGCCTGAGGCTTCGGCAGGTGGCAGAGCTCAGTGCCATCTGGTTGGCCGGGCTCGCGGTGTACGCCACGGTGCTGGCTGCGGCCCTACCTGGTCTCGGCGTACGACGAAGCCTGCTGCTCAACCTCAGCGGCAGCGCGGTCGCCAACCTCATCCCCTTCGGCGGCGCCGTGGCCACGGGACTCAACTGGCGCATGGTGCGGACCTGGGGGCACTCGAACATTGCGTTCGCCACCTTCTGCGTCCTGACCAACGCCCTCGACGTGGCGACCAAGCTGGTCCTTCCAGTGGTGGCGGTCATCGGACTCACGCTGGTGACCGGGCACGTCCCCACCACCCTCTGGGTGGTCGCCTCGGTCTGCGCGGCGGTGCTGCTGATC
Organism: uncultured Actinomycetota bacterium; assembly: GCA_963843775.1. Taxonomy (GTDB): domain Bacteria; phylum Actinomycetota; class Actinomycetes; order Propionibacteriales; family Nocardioidaceae; genus Marmoricola. Next base: position 911,456 of record CAWJLT010000012.1, on the reverse strand, counting down.
GTGGGGCTCGTCCAGGTGGTCGTGCTGAGGAGCGAACGCACGGACTCGTCCGTCCCCGCGTCGATTCCCGGTCGCCTCGGATGGCGATCGGCCCCTCTGCTCAAGACCCTGCGAGAGACGATCCTCCGCACGCACCGACTGCTTCTCGACCACTGGGGCAGGTTGCTGCCGGCCAGCCTGGTCTACGTGGCGGCCCAGGTGGCCCTGCTGGAGTTCAGCCTCCGGGCAGTCGGTCTCCAGGCTCCACTGACGATCGTGCTGATGGCGGCCGCGATCGAGCGCCTCAGCAGCCTTGTCCCGTTCACACCCGGTGGTGCCGGGTTCGCCGAGATCGGCACCATCGCGTGGCTCGTCGCCAACGGGCTCGACCCGGTGGAGGTGGTCGCCGGCGTGCTCGTCTACCGGTTCTTCCTGATCGCGATGGAGGTTCCTCTCGGCGGCCTCCTGCTCGGTGGCTGGGCGTGGTTCCAGCGTTCACCACGACTGGCCTGGGGATCGACCGCATGAGGATCCTGCACCTCACCGACCACTACCTGCCGGTCCTGGGCGGCATCGAGACCCACGTCGACGGGCTGGCCCGGCGGCAGCACGAACGTGGGGACGACGTCACCGTGCTGACCTCGACCCCGGCCGGCAGCGAGGATGACCCGCGATCGGTTCGCGTGATCCGCGCCCGGTCGTTCCTGGAAGCAGCCACCTTCGACTTCCGGGCCTTCGACGTCGTGCACGCGCATGTCTCCGTGGTGGCACCTTTCTCCGCACCACTGGCGGCGATCGCTGCCCGCAGCGGCGTCTCGACGGTGGTGACGGTCCACTCGATGTGGAACGGCATGGGTCCGTTGCCCGCCGTGGCAGCGGCGGCCGCCGGACTGCGTGGCGCACCCGTGACGTGGACCTCAGTCAGCCGTGCGGCCGCCGTCCAGCTGAGGGCTCAGCTTCCCGACCGCACCCAGGTCACTGTGCTGTCGAACGCGGTCGACACCCTGCCACGGGTTCGCACACCGCCGGGTCGGACTGACGGCTCCGTCCACCTCATCAGCACCATGCGCCTGGCCCGCCGCAAGCGTCCGCTTCAGCTGCTGGGGATGTTCACCGAGCTGCGGCACCAGGTCGAGGTGCCGCTCCACCTCACGATCGTCGGCGACGGCCCCCTGCTCGGCAGGGTCCGACGCCAGCTCGTTCGATCGGACCTGGACGACGCGGTCACGCTGACCGGTCGGGTGACACCACGGGAGGTCGTGGGCCTCCTGCACTCCTCAGACCTCTACGTCGCACCGTCGATCCGGGAGTCCTTCGGGCTCGCGGCGCTGGAGGCGCGATGTGCGGGACTACCCGTCATCGGACATGCCGCGAGCGGCATGACGGACTTCATCCGGTCCGGGACCGAAGGATTCCTCTGCGACTCCGACGCCGACATGGTGCTGGCGCTCCGTCGGCTCGTCGAGAACGAGGCCGAGCGCTGCAGGATCTCTGAGCACAACCGGACGGTCGGCACGGAGATGACCTGGACGCACAGCCTCGCCCGCCACGACCGGATCTACGCCGCCGCCCGGCTCGGCGCCTCGTCCTCCCCGTCGGAGGTGCCTGTGACATCTGGGGTGAACGCCCCTCGCCACCCCGTGAATGTTCCCTACGGGCCAGTGCGTAGCAGGCGGCTGGATCGTGGGGTCAACATGAAGGCGGCGAGATAGAGCAGCCCCGCGACGATCAGCAGGTTGTCGTAGCCGGTCAGCAGCGCCGCATACTCCAGACAGCCCCCGACGATCGAGCCGAGCAGGTTCACCCCGAACGCGGACTGGGAGTCACTGGTGGCAGCGAACCTCTTCGCGAACGCCACGTTGGCCAGATAGATCGGCAGGAACGCCAACAGGCTGGCGCACACCAGGCGAGGCCAGAACGACAGCCCCAGAAGGATGTCTGGCTGGATCAGCCACGCGAGCACGAGGGATACTGCGATGCCGGCGAACACAACGGGCAGCGGTGGTGTCCTGAGTCTCTGCGTCGTCTCGACGGCGGCCAGCACGATCACCAGGATGCCGGCGAACACGAGAGCGTTGACGAACCAGGTGGTGCCGAACATGAGCGCGAAGCTCGCCACGTTCTTGGTCTCCAGCAGCAGGAAGGCAGCACCCATGAAGAAGAGGTCGGCGAAGGGACGCATCTGCCGGAACGGCCCTCCGACCGTGCGCACCAGCAGCAGGGAGACCATGACGACGCCGAGCAGGGTCCAGACGTAGAGCCACGGGATCATCCCGCCCTTGAAGTAGAGGAACGGCGCGTTGTCGGTGGCAGGTGCGACCACCCTGGTGGTGGGCGCGTAGGCCTTGCCGCACGCCTGGTTCGACTCCTGCAGGGCCACCGCCACGACCGCCTGGTGGGAGGTGAAGCTGTCCACGCACGGAGTGTGACCGAACACGGTGGCGGCCGTCCCCGCGAGCCGGTCGATCAACCAGTTCTCGCGGTAGTAGTTGTACATCGCGAAGCCACCATCAGGTGTGAGGTGGGCCCGCACGGACTCCAACGCCTGCTGGGTGAACAAGAAGCTCTCCAGCCTGATCTGGGAGGCGCCGTTGACCAGTGCCAACGAGTCAGGCAGTGCGAACAGGATGAGGTCGTACCTCGTGTCGGTCGACTGCAGGAAGGCGCGGCCGTCGTTGACATGAGTGCTGACTCGAGGGTCCTGGTAGGCGTGGTCGGGGTTTCGCTGCTGGCCGAGCTGCAGGATGCGTGGATCGATCTCGACCGCGTCCACGTGCTTGGCGCCCTTGCGCAAGGCGATGGCGACATCGGACCCGGAGCCCGCGCCGACGATGAGCACGTTGTCCAGACTGTCCTTCGGCAGCCTCCGGTACGGCGTGCCGTACTGCTCGGGTGCGTTGCGCAGCCGCCAGGAGGCCTTCGCCATCGTCTGGTGGGGCACGCCGTTCACCCAGATGGAGAGTGCCCCGGGACCAGAGTTCGAGTGGTGCGTTTGCACCTTGTAGTAGGGCGACCAGCTGACACCGGCGGTCAGGGTCTCGCTGAGCAGCATGCCGACGACGATGACCCCGCTCACGGCGTACACCAGTCGCGTGCGCACTCCGGTCGCCAGGACGAGGAAGACCAGCGAGGCCACCAGTCCCCAGATCACCGATGGCGCCCGAAGGAACGACATCAACGTGAAGACCGCGATGCCGAGCAGGGACCCGATCAGGTCGTAGCGGTAGGCGGTCAACGGCTCGAGCCCACCGAAGCACCGGCCCACCATCTCCGCCGGGCCGGCCAGGATCACCGCCACCAGCAGGAAGATGACCGGCAGCGCCAACCAGGCCGGCGGACCGGCCACCTTCATCGCGGTGAAGTAGATGACGTCACTGCCCTGCCGCTGGATGGTCACGGGGAAGAGCAGGACCGCGGTCACCAAGATGGCCAGCAACGGCATGGCAACCGGCACGACGGTCCACGACTTGCGACTGACGAGGAACCCCAACCCGATGCCCAGGAACGAGCCCAGCAGCACGAAGTTGGAGAAGTAGCTCAGGTGGACGACGTTGGCGCCGAGCCACCGGATCAACGCCAGCTCCAGCAGGAGCATCAGGGCGCTGGAGGCGATCAGCCGAAGGATGAGGAGCCGGGGCGCGTCGCGGACATCGTTCACGACGGGAGGCTCGCAGAGCGAACCTGTCGGCTACCTGACCAGGACCAGGTGCAGTCAGGTTCCGATCAGGCGCCCGCGCCTAGGTTCCTGACCCATGCGGCAACGAGTCTTCCCTGTCACCAAGGTCCCCGAGGTCTTCCTCCTCTTCTGGGTCGTCAAGCTCCTCACCACCGGCATCGGCGAGGCCGGTGCCGATTTCCTCGGCACCGTCAGCATCCCGCTGGCAGGCGTCGTCGGAATCGGTGGCTTCTTCGCGGCCCTCGGGTGGCAGCTGCGAGCGGAGAGGTACGAGCCCGTCCGCTACTGGGTCAGTGTGCTCACGGTCGCGCTCTTCGGGACGATGATCGCCGACGGACCACATGTGGCGGGCACTTCCAGGACACCCAGCGACTCACCGCCGGTTATCTGGCCTTCTTCTTCGACACCGTCGGGAGCCCCCGTTGAGGTCCACGACCGCCAGCACCCAGCAGCAGCGCTCCGCACTCGCCGACGTCCTTGTCGGCGCGGTCACGATCGTGGGACTCATGGTGACCAGCGTGCTCGTCGCCGTCGCCGTGGCGGGCTTCTTCCAGTGGACACCGAACATCAGCCCGATCCTCGACGACGGGTTCCGCTCGCCCTCATGATCGCCGGCCTCGTCCTGTCGGGACGCGTTGCTATCGACATCGCCGGCGGGTTGGGCATTGCCTCCGCTGCGTTGGCCGCCACCCTGGTCATGCTGATCGGCTACGCCGTCGAGCGCTCCAGCGAGGCTCAAGGTGACGGCCTGGAGATCCAGCAGGTACTGCTGGCAGGCATGGTCGTGCTCGTGGTGGTCGGTGGCTCCGCTCTCCTCGTCGACCGCCGACGACGCAGGCGCGCCCTGCACAGCTGATCGCCCCACAGCCAGGTTCGTGGCCGCCTCTCATCGTCCTTTGATCACAGGGGGCCTACTGTCACCACCCACAGGAATCCCTCGTCGAGACGCTGAGAGCGCACTCATCCGAGCCGGACCGGCCTCGCTCAGACCGGCCGCACCACTGTTGGCGGTCAGGCCTGGCCCGACCCGCTGTTCCGCGTCGTGGTGACCGCGGTGACGGTGCCGCGCACCTCGCACACTGCCGCCAGCGTGTTGAAGACGGTCCCGAACTTGCGAAGGTTGGTGTGGACCAGCTCGACCCGTCGCTCGGGCTCGTCGGTGCTGACCCGGAGGGCGTACTCGACGTGGGTGAACTTCGGGGGCGTGTCCTGCCGGCGGAGTACGACGTCGACCCGGGCGTCGTCGTACTCGAAGCCCAGCAGGGCGCCTGCGCGAGCCAGGTTCTTGAGCAGGCACGCGGCGAAGGCGCTGCCGAGCAGGTCCGCCGGGCCCAGGGCACCGGTCGGCGGAGTCGCCCATCCTGCGTCGAGCGGGACGACGACCTGGGCGGCGGCAACCTCGGCGTCGCCGCCGTGGACGGCCGTGGCACTCACGCGGTACTCCAGCGGCGACGTCGCAGCGCCGTCCGCCGCCGCGGTGGTCATGACGAGGACGCGGCTGTGAGGAGCTGCTTGATCTCCGCGGGCTTCGGGACACGCCCCGAGACGAGGACCTTGTCGTCGACGACGAGTCCGGGGGTCGCCATGACGCCGTACCCCACGATCGCGGCGTAGTCCTCGATCTTCTCCACGGTGGCGTCCAGCTCGAGCTGGTCGAGGGCCTCTCGGGTGGCGCGTTCGAGGTTCTTGCACTTGTTGCAGCCGGGGCCGAGGATCTTGATGATCATGACGGCGTCCTTTCGTGGGGGTTCAGGCGAGCAGGAAGTTGAACAGGTAGCCCACCGCGACGATCGAGGAGCCGACCACGGCGATGTAGATGGCGAGCAGCTGGGGCTTGAGGACGCGGCGCAGCAGGATCATCTCGGGAAGCGAGAGAGCGACGACGGCCATCATGAAGGCGAGCAGAGTTCCCATCGGCAGGCCTTTGTCGTGCAGCGCCTCGACGAGCGGCAGGATGCCGGCCGCGTTGGAGTAGAGCGGGACGCCGACGCCGACCGCGATGAGGACCGCGAACGGGTTGCCGGCGCCGGCGTGGGTGGTGAAGAAGTCCTCTGGCGCCCAGCCGTGGATGACCGCACCGAGACCGATGCCGACCAACAGGTAGGGCCAGATCTTGCGCAGGATGGAGCCGACCTCCTCGGAGCCCATCTGGATCCGCTGGTTGAAGCTCAGACCGGCAGTGGAGTCGATGACCTGGCCACCCAGGGTCGTCTCGAACACGAAGGGCTCGACATAGCGTTCCAGCTCGAGGCGCCCCAGCAGCCAGCCGGCACTGATGGCGATCGACAGGCCGGCGCCGATGTAGGCCAAGGTGATCTTGACGCCGAACAGCGTCAGCAGCAGGCCGATGGCGATCTCGTTGACCAGCGGGCTGGCGATCAGGAAGCTCAGGGTCACCCCGAGCGGGACCCCTGCGGCGACGAACCCGATGAACGCCGGCACCGCGCTGCACGAGCAGAACGGCGTGGCGACCCCGAGGCCCGCGGCCAGCACGTTGCCAACGCCTTCACGTCGACCGCCCAGGAGTGCACGAGTGCGCTCGATGCTCATGTAGGAGCGCAGGATGGTGATCACGAAGATGATTCCCGACAGCAGCAGGGCGATCTTGACCGCGTCGTAGAAGAAGAAGTGCAGGGTCTCGGTCAGCCGGTTGCCAGGTTCCATCTCGAGCAGGCCGTAGAACACCCGGTCCCAGAGCCAGCCGTTCACCCAGTACGCCGCGGCCCACGCTGCAGCGACGCCGGCCAACGTGGCGCTGCTCCCCCTGGTCGAGCCGGGCAGGTGGTCGACGAGACTCATGGTCGCCACCCTTCCGAAGGGGCCGGCAGGCGCCTTTGCACAGGCCACTCCCCTCCCTCCAGCCAACGGGACAGGTCCCTGTCCTGCTCCCAGGCTAGGAGCCACCGGCCCGGGGCGTGAGAGCCATTCGTCCCAGGTGAGTGGGACTGTCGGGGTGGGGACGAGCGGTCGTCGTCTACTCGGTCCAGCAGGCGATCACGGCGGAGGCGACCGCGTAGGCCGTGTCCCGCCGCGTGTATCCCTCGCGCAGCGCCTCCCCCGGAACCGCACCTGCGTCGACCTCGAGGGTCTTGCCGTCCTTGAGGAAGGCGACTCGATCGGTCGTCGCGAGCGCGGGGAAGCCCAGGTTCTCCATCCCCCCGAGCTGTGTCACACCGGGGAGCCGCTGGCGCAGGCCGTCGAAGTAGGAGGCCCCGGAGGCGTCGTCCTCGGCGTCCTGCACCGAGAGCTCCAAGGTGCCCCCCGCAATCTGATAGCTGCAGGTGTAGACACGCGTGGCCTTCGACCAGCCGTCCTTCGACTCCGGAGCGGTGCTCAGCGCGAACGTCCTGGCCACGGCGTCTCCGATCTCGCTCGTACAGATCATCGAGGCGGCCGACGAGGGGCCTCCTCGGGAGCTCATGTCCATCCCTTCGACGTGCACGTGGTCGCTCGAGGCAGCCCGTCCGGCACCGTCGTTGGTGCCCGGTGAGCACCCGGCAGTCAACAGGGTCACGGCCAGTGCTGGTCCCAGTAGCGCTCGTGCCCTCATGGCGTTGCGTCCTCTCCGCTGGTGACCTCGACACCAGGAGTTCGGTGCCGAAGCCGCACCGGCTTGGACTCAGGAGCCACGAAGTTCTTCCCGATTTCTCGGACGCTCCCACCAATCCGTGCCGGGGTGGCGTGACGAACACCACTCGTCAGGAGTGATCAGGCCTCTGCCCCACGCCTTCAGCGGGCTCCGAGACCTGGCGCTCGGCTTCTTCGAAAGGGACGATCCATGCACAAGCTCCTTCGCACCCTCGCACCGCTCGCGGTGGCCACCGTGCCATTCGCGCTCATCGCAGCGCCGGCCTCCGCGGACACCGGAACCTCCTACCAGACCACGCTGAACGCCCTCAACGGCTCCGGTGGCTCCGGCATGGCGACGGTGACCGTGAACGGTGACTCCGCCCAGGTCAAGGTCAGCTGGAGCGGGCTGGCCGACCAGTTCAACGGCGGCCCCTACCCGCACGTGCAGCACATCCACATCGGTGGCCAGGGCCAGTGCCCGAAGCCGTCGGCCGACAAGGACGGTGACGGCGTCGTCAGCACCACCGAGGGCGGCCCGGCCTACGGCGGCATCGGCACCACGCTCTCGACCAAGGGCGACACGAGCCCCAAGGCCGGCACCGACATCACGATCGCCCCGAGCGGTGGCAGCACCGACTACTCGCGGACGATCAAGCTCAGCCAGGACACCGTTGACGCCCTCAAGGCCGGCACCGGTGTGGTCGTGGTGCACGGACTCGACCCCGCCACCTTGAGCAAGAAGGCCCAGAACGCCAAGAGCGACCTCGTGCCCAGCCTGCCGCTGGCCGCGACCTCTCCTGCCCTGTGCGGCTCGCTGAGCGCGATGCCGTCCGGCGGCGTGGCCACCGGCACCGGTTCCACGGGTGGCATCGAGGACCTGGGCATGTTCGCTCTCGGTGGCGGTCTGCTCGCCCTCGGTGGTGGCGCCCTGGTGACCCGTCGCCGCGCGACCGCGAGGATCTGAACCACACCATGTCTCGCAACCCGACCGTCGGCGGTCGCCGGAGTGTGCCCCTGTGGCTTGCTCTGGTGCTCGCCGCGGTCGGGACCGTGCTGGTGTTGGTGGCGCTGGCCGCCCAGGTGCGCGCCCCCGAAGCGCCGCGGTCAGTGGGGCGGATCGACCCAGCGTCACCCGCCACCCCTGGCTCGTCGGCGGGGGCTGCTCCCCCTCCCACGGGATCCAGCGGTTCCCCTGGGCCCGCTGCCGAGCCCGCCGAGAAGCCGCTCGCCGCGTCACGCCCGGTGGAGATCTCGATCCCCTCGATCGGCGTCCGGTCCCAGGTCAAGCCGATCGGCCTGGCCGAGGACGGCACCCTCGCCGTTCCACAGCCGGGACCCGACGAGAACAAGGCCGCCTGGTTCGAGAACTCGCCCACCCCCGGCCAGCCCGGCCCCGCGATCATCGAAGGTCACGTCGACACCCGTTCCGGGCCCTCGGTGTTCTTCGAGCTCGGCAAGCTCCGCCCTGGCGCCAAGATCCTGGTGACCCGCGCTGACGGAGTGGTGGCGGTGTTCGAGGTCGACGCCGTGCGCAACTACGACAAGGCCCGGTTCCCCACCGGCACGGTCTACGGCGCCAAGGACCTGAGCCGTCCCGCCCTGCGACTGATCACCTGCAGCAACTTCGACCAGGCGCTGCGCACCCACACCGGCAACGCGGTCGTCTTCGCCGAGCTCACCTCGACGCAGCCGGGCCGGTGACCGTCTCGGCATCGGGCCCGAGCCTCCCGACCCACTACGAAAGGTCCGTCATGAAACCCATCACCAGGATCGGTGCCGCAGCAGCGACCGCCCTGATCGCGCTCTTCGCGGTCACCGCCTGCGGAACCGACGAGTCCTCGGGTGCCGACTCCGGCACGTCGGCACCCTCGACGTCCAACACCGAGAGCGCGGCTCCCACTGGCGAGGCTTCCGCGTCCTCGGAGGCCAGCGCCCCCTCCGCGGAGCCGGTCGTGATCACCATCAAGGACTTCGCCTACTCCGGTCCGGGGACGGTGGCGCCCGGCACCGAGATCACCGTGAAGAACGACGACGACGCCGCGCACACGGTCACCGCCGACGGCAAGGGGGGCTTCGACGTGATCCTGCAGCCCGGCACGTCGGCCACCTTCAAGGCACCCGGCGAGCCCGGAAAGTACGACTTCCACTGCACGTACCACGCCAACATGCACGGCTCCCTGACGGTGGGCTGAGCAGGCGCCCACCTCCTGGAGCACGGTCCGCGAGCCTGCCCGGAGGGTGCTCGTCCCGCCGGCCTCGCTGTCGACCCCTGGCCCGTCCACGGCTGGCCTGACGATGTGAGGCGGCACGAGTGACTCCGGTCACCCGGGGTACGGGCAGAGGATGAAGCTGCCGGTGCCAGGACCACGCGACCTTTTCGGAGCGCTCGAGCGGGGGGCCGGTCAGGTCGAGAACCTGGCGGGAATGGTGCCCCGAGTGGTCGCGCTGCTGGACCAGGCCGAGGCATTGCTCGGACTCGGGCCCCGTGTCGTCGCGATGGTCGATCGGGCCGAGGTTCTCGTGGCCCGCATCGCCACGCTCCTCGAATCGGTCGAGGTCGTCGCAGCCGCCGCCGCCGTGGAGGTGGCGCAGGTCAAGGGTGTCGTCGGTCAGGCGCAGGGTGCCGTCGATGAGACCCACGTGGTGGTGAGCCAGGCACGAGAGCTGGTGGAGCGCCTGACACCGCTGCTGGACCGGATGGAGCCGTCCCTGACCAAGTTGCAACCGACCCTGGAGGTGCTTGCGGACACGACTGACCCCACAGAGGTGGCAGCGCTGGTGGCCATGGTGGACCATCTGCCTGAGCTGACCCATCGGTTGGAGAACGACGTGCTGCCCATCATGGGAACGCTGGCAACGGTGGCCCCTGACCTGCATGATCTGTTGGCGGTCTCCAGCGAGCTCAACGAGATCATCGGGAAGGTGCCGGGATTCGGCCGGATCAAGCGGCGCGTCGAGGAGGAGCAGGAGGAGGACGAGTCCTGACGGGTGCGGGGCCGGCGCGGTGACCGCACACGCCTGGCCCGCTCCGAGGCACCACCTGCTTCTACCGTCGGTTCCCCGGCAGCCTCGGCTCTGTTGTGCGGTCTCGGTCATCCTCGGTCCGCGGTCTGGTCCGCGGGACAACGATCCGCACCAACGCACCGCCTCCAGGAGCTTCCCCCATCGTGATCGCACCACCGTGGGCGTCGACGATGCGGCGACACGTAGCGAGTCCCATGCCCATCCCCTCCTGGCTCGGGTCTCCCTGCTCCATCACCGAGAAGATCCGGGCGCGGTCCTCCACCGGGACGCCGGGTCCGTTGTCGGCGACCTCGAGCCACCAGCTCAACTCGTCGTTGCCGGCCGAGATGCGGACCAACGGCTGGTCGACGGCGCTCGCGAATTTCACGGCGTTCGAGACCAGGTTCTGCAGAACGACCCGGAACTGGGTGGCGTCTCCGCGTACGACGGGGAGGTCGTCGGCCACCAGGCGCGCGGTCTGAAGCTCGACCGCGAGGTCGTCGCGCAACAGGATCGACAACGCACCGAGATCTATGTCTGCGTCTTCGGGTCGCCCGCCGACGGCGGCATAGGCCAACATCTTGCCAATGAGGTGGTCCATGCGCGCGACGCTTCCCAGGGCGCGGTCGAGCAGCCAGGTCTGTTCGGTGTCGAGGGACGACTCGTCCTCACGCAGCAGGGACAAGGACGCGGTGACTGCGGTGACCGGCCCCCGCAAGTCGTGAGCGACCTGACTGGCGAAGAGTCCGAGCACGTCGTTGGACCGCTCGAGCTCGGTACGCTCCCGCACCCCCTCGGCCACCGTCTGCTCCAACTCGTTGGCGTGCAGGCGCAGCTCCAGGATGTCCACGATCCAGTGGGCGATACGTTCCAGCCGGTGGAGCTGCGAGGGGTCGAGGACACGTGGCTCGACGTCGAAGACGCAGAGGGTGCCGACGACCACGCCCCTCGGCGAGACGAGTTGATGGGCGAAGTAGAAGCGCATGTTCGCGAGCTCACCGTTGACGAAAGGGTTGGTGGCCCAGCGCGGGTCCTTCGACGCGTCACTCACCTGGACCGGGTGGCCCGCATACAGGACGACGTTGCACATCGAGTCCTCGCGCGAGCACACCTCAGCCTCCATGCCGACGGCCGCCACGGTGACCTGCGTGCCCGCCTGCATCAGGTTGATGGCCGCGATGGGAAGTCCCGTGGTCTGCACGGCCAGGTGCGCCAGGTCCTCCAACCCTGGGTGGTGCCGGCCGATGGCGTCGTAGCGAGAGACTTCGCGGTCACGCTCGAGATCGCGGATCGTGTGCACAGGTCTACCGAGGTCTTTCAAGGAGTGGTTCGATATCGGGCGCGCGAGTGGCTCCGCTGGTTGTCGATGGTCATCTCGCGCGGCAACAGAGGGACCATCCCTGACCAACGGTAACGCCGATGGCAGAGAGCTGGTGAGACAGACAGGCGCTGCGGGAAGGGGATTGTCACCCCGGCCTCGTCGAAGGCGCGCTTGATCGACATCACCACAGCGCTCCGTGTCCGCCACCGTGACGCGATGTCGGAGGCGCACCAAGCAGGTAGACCACTCCTGGCATGTGCCCGTGGTCGATCCACGGATGGGCGACGTACCGCTCGGCGAAGTCATCGGCCGGGGTGGTGCCGGCAACGATGTGAGGCACATCGGTCATGATTCTGGATCCCGGGAAATGCCACCACGATGCAGATCAGCACAGCCATCGTGATAGCCCATCGGCGCATCGAGATGCCGGTTCTACGGGCCCGACATCCACGCCAGTCACCTCGGCAGCATGACCCGGCCTCACGCCCAGAAGCGGCGCTGGAATCCGCTGCTGGCCTCACCGGGTTCCCCTCTCAGCCACGGACTCTCCTGTGGCTGAGAGGAAGATGGACACATGCGCAGTGAGAAGGTAACTTTCCCGGGCTCGAGCGGCGCCCCGCTGGTCGGCCGGCTGGACCTGCCGGATTCCCAGCCGCGGACGTTCGCGCTCTTCGCGCACTGTTTCACCTGCAGCAAGGACGTCTTCGCCGCCTCGAGGATCGCGCGAGCGCTGACTGGGTTCGGCATCGCCGTGCTTCGCTTCGACTTCACCGGCCTCGGCGGTTCAGACGGCGACTTCGCCAACACCAACTTCACCTCGAACATCGCCGACCTGGTCAACGCGGCGGACTACCTGCGCACCCACCACCTGGCTCCGAGGATCCTGATCGGCCACTCCCTCGGCGGGGCCGCCGTCCTCGCCGTCGCCGAACTCATCCCCGAGACCCGCGCCGTCGCCACCATCGGGGCGCCCGCCGACACCGAGCACCTGCTGCACCTGCTCGGTGAGAACCGCCACGAGATCGAGGAGACCGGCGAGGCCGAGGTCTGCCTGGCGGAGCGGACGTTCCGAATCCGGAGACAGTTTCTCGACGACATCGCCGATCAGCCTCAGTCGGACAGGATCCGACGTCTGGGCGCCGCGCTCCTGGTGATGCACTCCCCCACCGACGAGACGGTGGGGGTCGACAACGCCCGCAAGATCTTCGACGCCGCTCGGCATCCCAAGTCGTTCGTCTCCCTCGACGGCGCTGACCACCTACTCACCCGAGCCACCGACGCCCGATTCGCCGCCTCGATGCTGGCTGCTTGGGCAAGCAGGTACCTGGACGAGGACGTCCCCACGACGTCCGAGACCGTGGCACCCTCGACAGAAGAGGTCGAACAGGGGTCGGTCGTCGTCTCCGAGAACGGTCGAGGTCCCTACGGCCAACTCATCACGGCCGGCCGACACGTGCTGAGTGCCGACGAACCGTCCCCCGTCGGCCACGACACCGGTCCCTCGCCGTACGACCTCCTGCTCGCCGGACTCGGCGCCTGCACCTCCATGACCCTGCGCATGTACGCGTCGCGCAGGAAGTGGCCCCTGGAGAGCGTCACCGTCTCGATGCGCCACTCCCGGATCCACGCCAAGGACTGCGAGGACTGCACGACCGGGTCTGGCCAGCTCGACCGCATCGACCGGGTGATCGAGCTCAGTGGTGCCCTCGACGCCCAACAGCGCGAGCGACTTCTGGAGATCGCCGACCTGTGCCCTGTGCACCGCACCCTGCACTCCGAGGTCAACGTGCGCAGCACCCTGGCGTCCGACGACACGCTCCGGGTGGTGGACGAAGTCCCGACGGCCGGGCCGCTGTCATGAGCTGCTCCCGACTTCGCCCACCCGAAAGGCAAGGCGCCATGTCGCGCTACACATACGCAGCCTCGTGCTACGACATGCTGTCGGCGGAGCCGATCTACGGAGTCGGTCGAGCACGTGCCATTCCTGCTCTGCACCTTCGGGAGGGATCCCGGGTGCTGGACATCGGCTGCGGCACCGGGCTCAATTTCCCGTTCCTGCTGGTCGAGGCGGACGCCGAGCAGCTCGACCATGTCACCGCCGGACCGGACGGCTCCGGCGCGACCTTCGACGCGGTGATCTTCACCTACTCGCTGTCGCTGATGCCCAACTGGGAGGCAGCGTGGCGGCGGGCCACCTCCTTGGTCCGTCCGGGTGGTCGCGCGGGAATCGTCGACATGGGGGTGCCCCACGGTTGGGCCGGACTGCTTGCTCCAGCTGCCCGATTGGCCTGTCGGCTCGGTGGCGCTGACATCAGCGCACGTCCGTGGACCCTGCTCGAGCACACAGCACAAGACGTGCAGTCGTGGAGTTTGCGCGGTGGCCACATCCAGGTACGGGTCGGGACGCTCTGAGGAGCTCTGCCGCTCGGCGGGTAGGGCAGCGTCATGTGGATCGTGGGCTGGTCAGGCTCCGTCGACCACCATCATTCACCCGCGCTCGTCCACATCGTCTCGTCGATCGACACCGTGCACGAGCCCCAAGGCCCGACCTGACGCGGATGCAAGGATGGGCGCGTGAGCAAATCCCCGAGCCGCTGGCCACGCTGGGTGTACGACAGTGGCAACGAACCCGACCCGCGGTGGAGCTTCGCCAACGAGCGCACCTTCCTGGCCTGGATCCGCACCGCGCTCGCCCTGGTCGCCGGAGGGGTGGCGCTGGACGCCTTCGAAGTCCCGCTCGACGACGACCTCAAGAAGCCGCTGACCATCCTTCTGCTGACCCTGGGCCTGGGCTGCGCCGTCTTCTCGTGGGCGCGGTGGGCAGCCGCCGAGCGGGCCATGCGCCGCGGCGAACCCCTGCCGTCGGCGTCGTACACCGTCGCGCTCGCCGCCGTCGTCGGCCTCGTCGCCCTACTGCTCATCGTCGGCCTCTGGTGAGCGGAGTCGGGTGAACCCGAGGGACCCGGGCCTGGCCAACGAGCGAAGCCTGCTCGCCTGGCAACGCACGGCACTCTCGCTCGCCGTGGCCTCCATCGTTCTGCTGCGACTGACGCTCGGACGACTCGGCGCGATCGCCGTGGTCGGCGGTGGCCTCGCCTTCGCCCTCTCCACCTGGGTGTTCCTCGAGAGCCAGCTCCGCTATTCCCAAGCAGCCGGGATCCGTGACAGGTCCCGGAAGCGGGGCGGCCGGGCCGCCGCGTCACTCGCCGTGGCAACGGTCGTCCTCGCGACGATCGAGCTGCTCGTCGTCATCCAAGCCTGAGGATCCTCGGAACCGCAGCCCGCTGTCCCTACTGCGCCGGGTCGCCGTCGTGGTCCGAGGTTCCCAGGGGTGCAGCGATCACCACATCGCCGAGCACCTCGACAAGCGATGTCGGTGGGGCTCAGACGAGCAGGTAGACGCCTGCCAGCGAGACGCCCGCGACGACGAGCGTGGAGACCACGGAGAGCGCGAACGCGCGACCGCTGTGACGCACGAGCGAGGCCAGGTGGACGCCGGTACCCATGCCGAAGAGGGCGGCGCCGAGGGTGAGGGTCTGGGCCGTCCCGATGACGTCGAGGACCGACGAGGGAAGCGTGTCCGTGCTGCGGACTGCGACGCACACCAGGAAGCCGACGATGAAGAGCGGGATCAGCGGAGGCAGGGCAAGCTCGCGCCCGGCTTCACCATTCGCCCGCAGCTCACGCCGGCGCAGCAGGCCCACGCCGGCGACGACGGGTGCCAACAGGAGGACCCGGGTCAGCTTGACCACGATGGCGACACCGACCGCTGCTGCTCCGGCTGGGCTGGCGGCGGCCACGACCTGGCCGACCTCGTGGACGCTGGCGCCCGCCCAGGAACCGAACTGGACGTCGTCGAGGCCCAGCGGGGCCTGCATCAGGGGGAGGGCGATCATCATGGCGGTGCCGCAGAGCGTGACCATGGCGATGGCCACGGTGACGTCCTCGTCGTCGGCCTCGGCGTTGTCCTCCATGGCCGCGACGGCCGAAGCACCACAGATGGCGAAACCGGTGGCGATCAGCAGGCTTCGAGGACGACCAAGCCCCATCCGGAGGCCGAGCCAGGTGGTCGCGAGCAGCGTGAGCGACAGGGTGACCACCACCAGAGCGATGACCGGCGCACCCAGATCGACGATCGAGACCAGCGACAGGGAGAAGCCCAGGAGCACCACTCCGATGCGCAGGAGCTTCTTGGTGGCGATCTTCAGACCCGGACGGCTCGACGCGGGAAGCACGTTGGCGTTGGCGGCGAGGACACCGAGGACGACCGCCCAGGTCAGCGGGCCGATGGCCGGGACGATCCGGTGGGCCAGGAGCGCCAGCAGCACGCCGACGACGGCCATGACGAGCCCCGGAGCGATGTGCTGCCACCTGGACGTGTGCGCATCGGTTCGAGGGGAGGACTCGATCGGGAGTGTCACCCGTCCATGCTCGGAGACCGAGCTCTGCGCCAGTAGACCCCAAAGCGTCATGAACTCATACGCTGTCGACATGACCGAGTATCCCGACCTCCGCGACCTCGACCTCCTGGTCCTGGTCGCCCGGACCGGAAGCCTCGGCCAAGCGGCGGAGGCACTCGGGGTCTCCCAACCCAGCGTGAGCCGGCGCATCAACCGACTCGAGCGGACACTGCGCCTCGAGCTCTTGCGGCGCGGACCTCGGGGCAGCGTCCTGACCGAACGTGGACGCGTCGTGGTGGGCTGGGCGAGCAACCTGCTCTCGGCTGCTGAGCAGTTCGAGGAGTCCGTGGGCGCACTGCGCCAACAGCGATCGGTCAGCCTGCAGGTGGCCACCAGCATGACGATCGCGGAGCATCTCGCGCCTACTTGGATCACCCTGCTCAGGGAGCGGGCACCGGAGCTGGTGGTCTCTCTGCAGGTGCACAACTCCACCGACGTCGCGCAGGCGGTGGAGGACGGGGTGGCCGACCTGGGCTTCCTCGAGTCACCCTCGGTTCGGCCCACGCTTCGCCGGCGCCGGTTCAGGTGGGACACGCTGTGCGTCGCCGTGGCGCCGGGTCACCCGTGGGCCAGCCGGGGTACGCCGGTCACGGCATCCGAGCTGGCCCAGGAACCACTGTTGGTCCGCGAGTCGGGCTCGGGGACCCGGGAGACGATCGACGACGCCCTCGCCGCCCAGGGACTGAAGGTGAGGCCCGCGCTGACCTTGGCCTCCAACGCGGCCCTGAAGTCCTCTGCCACGGTCGGCATCGGCCCCGCCGTGCTCTCCGAGCTGTCCCTGGTCGAGGAGCTGAGAACCGGCCACCTGGTCAAGGTGGAGGTGAAGGGCCTCGACCTGCGCCGTCCCCTGTCCGTGGTCTGGCGAAGGACAGGAACGTTGCCGCCGGCTGCCGCTGTGCTCATCGACATCGTTGCCGGAGAGACCGCCGGGTGATCGGCCTCCCGACGCCGACGACCCCCGATGAAGGGCGATGCCTGGTTCGACGGACTGGCGGCACACCTCGGCTCAGGCCGAGGCCAGCCACTTGTCCGGCCCGAAGACCTCGTAGCGGATGTCCGCCTCGGCAATGTGCTGCTCGATCAGCGTGTGGTGCACGGATTCCATGAAGGGCAGCGGGCCGCACAGGTAGATCTTCGCGTCGGCTGGGATCTGCACGCTCCCGAGGTCAACCCGGCCGACCTGCAGGACGTCGCGGGTGGGCCGGACGCCGAGGTCCTCGTACCAGCGGTGGAGTGTCGCAGCGGGCAACGCCCCCACGAGCTCCTTCAGCTCCTGGCGGTGGGCGTGCCGGGCCGGCGACCGGTCGGCATGCAGCACCAGCACCTCACGCTTCGAACCGGTCCCAGCCAGGTAGTGGAGGATGCCGATGATCGGGGTGATGCCGATACCGGCGGAGATCAGCACGAGGGGAGCGTCGGAGTCCTCCAGGACCAGCTCGCCGAAGGGAGCCGAGACCCGGATCTCATCACCCTCGAAGAGGTTGTGGTGCAAGAAGTTCGACACCTCGCCTGCTGGCACGACCGCCCCGTCGTCTCGGCGGCTTGCCGGGACCGCCTTGACGGAGATCCCCCACTGACTGGGCTCAGGGGCGTGGGTGAGGCTGTACTGACGGATCTGTCGGGCCCCGTCGGGCAGCGCCACCTGGACCGAGACGTACTGCCCCGGGCGAGCGTTGGGCAGTGGGCTCCCGTCGGGTGTGCCGAGCACGAAGGAAACGGTGTCGGGCGACTCCTGCAGCCGCCGACGCAGGACCAAGGTGCGCCACACGTCTCCGTCCGGCACGCCTGTCTCGGCGTACAGGCCCTTCTCGATCGTGACCAGCGCCTTCGCCATGTGCCAGTAGACCTCGTCCCACGCTGAGGCGACCTCGGGCGTGACCGCGTCACCCAGGACCTCCACGATGGCGGCGAAGAGGTGCTCGTGGACGATCGGGTACTGGTCCTCCGTGATGCCCAGCGAGGCGTGCTTGTGTGCGATGCGGGCCAGCACCTCGAGCGGGTCGCGCCCGTCGTCGGCCACCAGCAGCGTGGCGTAGGCAGCTATCGCACCCGCGAGTGCGCTCTGCTGGTCACCCTGGGCCTGGTTGCCACGATTGAACAGGTCGCGTTCCAGCTCGGGATGCGCTGCGAACATGCGCTTGTAGAAGACCGGGGTGATGTCGCCGATGGCGGCACCGATGACAGGCAGCGTGGCCGTGACGACCGCGGCTGACTTGGTGGAAAGCATTGGGAGACTCCATGGGTTGTCGATGCTGCAGCTGGTCAGTCGATCGGCGAGCAGAGCAGGATCGCTGACGGATGGCCGGCGACCCGCCGCACTCATCTCCATGGGAGCACCAGACGCCCCTCCGGGGGCAGTGCCAAAGGTCCCAACCAGTCATCGAGGCCCGGCTCGCGAACCGTTACCTGGGCCATGACCAGGATCGTCGGTTCGTCAGGACAGGAGCATCGTTCCGGTCTCCATGAACCGTTGGTGCCAGCTCAGGGACTCGCCGAGCAGATGGGGCGTCTGGCGCCCCCAGGCCCCGGCGAGCGCGCGGTCGAAGTACTCCTGGAGCATCGGCTGGTAGTCGGGGTGGGCGCACCGGTCGATGATGCGCTGGGCACGCTTGCGCGGCGCGAGCCCGCGTAGGTCCGCCACCCCCCGCTCGGTGATGACGACATCTACGTCGTGCTCGGTGTGATCGACGTGGGAGACCATGGGGACGATGCACGAAAGGGTGCCGCCCTTAGCGGTGGAAGGTGTGACGAAGGTGGAGACGTAGGCGTTGCGGGCGAAGTCCCCCGAGCCTCCGATGCCGTTCTGGATGGCCGACCCCATCACGTGGGTGGAGTTGACGTTGCCGTAGATGTCGGCCTCGATCATGCCGTTGGTCGCGATCACGCCGAGGCGGCGGATCACTTCCGGGTGGTTCGAGATCTCCTGAGGGCGCAGCAGGATGGAGTCTCTGAACCGGCCAATGTCCTCGGTGAACCGATCCAGTCCGGCCGGACTCAGCGAGAAGGCCGTCGCCGACGCGAACCGGACCGTGCCCGACTCGAGCAGGTCGAGCATGCCGTCCTGGAGCACTTCGGTGTAGGCCGTGAGCCCGTGGTGGTCTGTCTGCCCGAGGCCGGCGAGCACGGCGTTGGCGATGTTGCCGACACCGGACTGCAGCGGCAGCAGCTCCGGCGGCATCCGTCCGACCCGCACCTCGAGCTCGAGGAAGTCGATCAGGTGGTGGGCGATCGCCCGGCAGTTGTCGTCGATCGGCTTGAAGGCCGAGTTGCGGTCGGGAGCGTCGGTCTCGACGATGGCGACGATCTTCTCCGGAGGGCAGGTGAAGTGTGGGATGCCGATGCGGTCGTCGGGACGGTTGATCATGACCGGCCGGCGGTGCGGCGGCAGGGCGGTGCCGTAGTAGATGTCGTGCATGCCTTCGAGCTCCGACGGCTGTCGTGCATTGACCTCGAGGATGACCCTGTCGGCCAGGTCGATCCAGGTCTTGTTGTTGCCCACCGACGAGGACGGGATCAGCTCGCCGTCCTCGGTGATTCCGGTGACCTCCACCAGGGCGACATCGAGCGTGCCGAGGAACCCCTCCCAAGCCATCTGCGCGACGTGCGAGAGGTGAACGTCGATGTACTCCATCGTGCCGGCATTGATCTTCGCCCGGGTGATCGGGTCCGACTGGTAGGGCAGACGCAGATCGACGCCGTCGGCCTCGGCGAGCGCCCCGTCTAGCTCCGGTGCGGTCGAGGCGCCGGTCCACACGCCGATACGAAAGTCCTCGCCGCGGGAGCGATGTTCCGACATCATGGCTGCCAGCGCCTGGGGCACGGCCTTGGGATAACCGGCGCCGGTGAAGCCGCTCATGCCGACGTTGTCTCCCGGCCTGATCAGGGCCGCGGCCTCTGAGGCAGGCACGACCTTGCTCCTCAACCCACGGTGCGCGATGCGTCCGGCCACGGCTTCCCCTGACTCCTAGAGCCTCCACCTTGCCAGACACATCGACGGGTCGGTTCCTTGAAGGACGAGTGCACGGGGCCAGCGGCAGCCGCGCCAGGTGGCGCACCACCAGGGCCGGGACTCCCGAGCGGTCCCTCGGCACAGGAGCCACCGGCCGGAATCTGGCGTAACGTCGCTGGCCAGGGGTGTCTTGTGATGCCCGACACGTTGATGTGGCCTCGATGGCCCCCGGGAGGCGACCCATGACAGTTCTCGACCCCACCCATGACGAAGCATCCACCGCGATGGCGGGGAACAAGCTGGCCGGTCGGGTGGCACTCGTCACCGGTGGCACCCGGGGCATCGGCGCGGCGATCTGCCGAAGCCTCGCCAGCCAGGGCGCCTCGATAGCCGCCGGGTACAGCGGCGACCAGGTCCGGGCAGAAGCCTTCCTCCAGGAGTTCGCCGCGGAGTTCGGTGGAGACGCGAGAGCCACCGTCCACCAGGGCAACGTCGCTCGCCCCGAGGACTGCGACAGGGTCGTGAAGGAAGTGCTCGACCAGCACGGCCGGCTCGACATCCTGGTGAACAACGCGGGAATCACCGTCGACAAGATGGCGATGAAGATGTCCGTGGAGGACTGGGACAAAGTCCTCGCCGTGAACCTGTCCGGTTCCTTCTACATGGCACAACCGGCGCTGAAGCACATGGTCGAACGCGGAACCGGCCGCATCATCTTCGTCTCCTCGGTGATCGGCGAGACCGGGAACATCGGCCAGGCCAACTACGCGGCGTCCAAGGCGGGCATGCTCGGGCTGACGAAGACCCTGGCGAAGGAAGCGGCGTTCATCCTCAAGAAGGAAGGCACTCGCGATGACGACGGCGTCGGCATCACCGTGAACACGGTGACACCCGGCTTCGTGGCGACCGAGATGCTGGAGAACGTCCCGGAGAAGGTGCTGGACAAGATCAAGTCCCAGATCCCGATCGGTCGCCTGTGCCGTCCCGAGGAGATTGCCCGCGTGGTCCACTTCCTCGCAGCCGACAACTCCGCCTACATCACCGGACAGGTCTGGGGCGTCAACGGTGGCCTCGACATGTGACAGCGGACGTTTGCCAGGTGTTCCGAGCCGTTCCTGAGTTCCATTCATCCGCAGCGCTGCCGAAGGGGCATACCCCCTCATCGAGGAGACCGAACGATGAAGCCAGCAACCAGTCCACGCTCACCCGGCCTTGCCGCCCTTGATCGTCTCGGAGTGGTGGAGGACCCGCTGATCGGCGCCGATCCGGTGTCCTTCCTCCGCTCGCTCGCCGCAGCAGGCCCGGCCCTGGCCAAGAACCCGAGGGGGGCGATCGCCGCCAACGCCCGGATGGTGGTCGGGCTGGCCGCTGCGGTCCGGGCCGCGGCCGGACGTGCGGTCGGCCTGGAGACCGCTGGCCCGGTGTCCCCGGCAAAGGGCGACAAACGGTTCAACGACCTGGCGTACGCCGAGAATCCGGTCTACTTCCTGCTGGCGCAGCAGTACCTCCTGACCGGCCGACTGGTCGATGCGCTGCTGGACGCAGCAGGGCTGGAGGCCGACAAGGACGCCAAGGCGCGGTTTGCCGCCAAGTTCATGCTCGACGCCTTGGCACCGACGAACACGCTGCCGGGCAACCCGGCGGTGCTCCGTCAGGCCTTCGACACCGGAGGAAAGAGCCTGCTCCGAGGTGCGAAGAACATGCTGGGCGACATCCGCCACAACGGCGGTTGGCCCTCCCAGGTCGACACCACCGGTTTCGAGGTCGGGGTCAACATGGCCGCCACCCCGGGCTCGGTGGTCTACCGCAGCGAGCTGATCGAGCTGATCCAGTACGCACCACAGGTGAAGCGCGTCCACACGGTGCCGCTGCTCTTCTGCCCACCGTGGATCAACAAGTACTACATCATGGACCTCGCACCCGGGAAGAGCCTGATCGAGTGGGCCGTCCAACATGGGCACACCTGCTTCGCGATCAGCTACCGCAATCCCGATGCCTCGATGCGGGAGCTGGGTTTCGAGGACTACCTCCGGCAGGGTCCGCTGGACGCGGTCCGTGTCGTTCGTGAGATCACCGGCGCTCCGGAGGTCAACACCGTCTCGGTCTGCCTGGGGGGCACGTTGACGGCGATCGCCCTGGCCCACAACGCCGCGATCGGCGACGCCTCGATCAAGTCGGCGACCTTCCTGAACACCCACACCGACTTCAGCACCAAAGGGTCGCTCGGTGTGTTCACCGACGAGGCGACGATCGCGGGTCTCGAGAAGAAGATGGCCAAGCGCGGCTACCTCGACTCAGAGCAGATGGCGCACACGTTCGATGCACTGCGGGCCAACGACCTGGTGTTCGCCTACGTCGTCAACAACTGGCTCCTGGGCAAGCAGCCACCCGCCTTCGACCTCCTGGTGTGGAACAAGGACAGCACCCGGATGCCGGCCAAGATGCACTCGCAGTACCTACGTTCGTGCTACCTGAACAACGAGTTCGCCCAGGGAGAGTTCAAGGTCGACGGGCAGAAGGTCAACCCCGGCAAGGTCGAGGTGGACACGTACGTACTCTCCGCGATCGATGACCACATCGTCCCGTGGGTCTCCGGGTACAAGACGTCGCTTCTGCTCGGCGGCCGCAACCGATTCGTGCTCAGCAGCTCTGGCCACATCGCCGGGATCGTGAACCCGCCCAGCCCGAAAGCAAAGCACTGGGTCAACGAGGACGGGCACCCCGAGGACCCGCAGGAGTGGAAGGACGGGGCGACGCTGCACGACGGCACCTGGTGGGAGGACTGGACGGCCTGGATCGAGGGTCAAGGGGGTCCCCTGGTCGCACCTCCCCGGAAGCTCGGCAGCAAGGAGCACCCACCGATCGAGCCCGCACCCGGCAGCTTCGTCCGCACCCGAGCGTGACGCGGTGGCCCCGCCGCTCGACGTACGGGTCGGCCCCGACCGCTGGACGGCCGGGGCTCGGCTCTCACCCGAAGGCGAGGCCCACGTTGTCCGCTGACTGCTCCGGCGGCGGCTGAATGGCCTCGGCTCCCGGGACCTCCGCCTGACGTGGCGCCGGCTCGGTCACGACCACCACCTCGGGATCGATGCGCATCACGCTGAACCCGGCGACTGCCCCGGCACCGAAACCCGGCGCGAAGACGCGCACCGGCTCCTTGATGACACCGTCACGCACCGCATCGTGGATGGCCAACGGAATGCTGGCCGACGATGCGTTGCCGACTTCGCTGATGTTGAAGTAGAGACTGTCCTCCGACAGGCCCGCGTCCGCGGCGAGCTGGACCACCATGGTCTTGTTGGCCTGGTGCGGCACGATGAGGTCGATGCTGTCCAGGAGCGAACCCGCGCCACCGTTCGGATCAGGAAGCGCTTTGAGCTCCTCGATCATCTGTGCCAGGTAGCGGCCGGCCAGTGACTTCACCTCCGGTCCGTAGACGGTGATGTTGTTGTCGAAGGCGGGGTTCGGCCAGATGATCGAGTTCACCTCGGAAGCGGGGCCGCTCGCATAGGTCTGCAGGTACTCGATGTCAGGGGCTGTGCCCTCCGGCGCCACTCCGACGACGAGGGCAGCGGCACCGTCGCCGAAGATCATCCGTGACGGTCTGACGTTCCCGATCTTGTCCGAGAACTTCTCAGCACAGACCACGAGCACCGGACGCTCCACTTCCTGGAGCAACCTGGTGGCCTCGGACAACCCGTACGGCAGTCCTGCACACGCCGCCACGAGGTCGTAGGAGGCATGGGTCTGCTGGATCCCAAGCTGCCCCGAGATCCAGGTCGCGATCGAGGGAATGAGCCGCGTGCTGGTGCAGGTGCAGACGATGACGGCCCCGATGTCCTCCGGTCCGTGGCCGGAGCGGGCAAGTGCGCTCTCTGCGGCTCGCAGTGCCATCTCCTCGAGAGTGCCGGAGGTGTAGAGCCGTCGCTCGATCCCGGTCTTGTCACGGATCTCGTCCGCGGTCATCGGAGACCAGTTGTAGGCAGCGTTGCGGATCAGGTCCTCGTTGGTGCATGCCTGGTCACCGTGCACGACGGCCAGCGCCTCGATGCGTGGCATCACCGAGAAGTGCGCACGCACGTCCACAGCCGGGTAGGGCCGCACGGGCGGGGTCGCTTCTCGGGCAGGTGATACGGACGGACTCGTGACACCGGCCTCCAGCCGCCGGAGGAACTCGCGCACCTGCTGGTCCCGCGGGTGGAACACCACCACGTAGTCGTCGTCGTCGAGCTCGCCGACCTCGACCAGCTCGGCCTTCGCGCGGTCCCAGGGATACTGGTTGTGCAGCACCATCGCCCAGCGATGTAGGGACTCGAGCTCTGGCGCGGCCTCGGCACAGTCGAAGATGTCCTTGAGATCGAAGGTCGGGAAGTCCGGGTCGTAGCCGTTGAGCCGGAACGTGAGGTTGGTGGGCTCGGAGAGGATGTCGGCGACCGTGGGCTTGAGGGCCGACAGCTCGGTGGCGTGGTGCTTGCGGTGTCCGAAGACGTCGAACAGGATCGCGAAGATCCGGTCCTCCGCCTCGGCGTCCCACGACACGGGCAGGGCGTCGTAGGCGCTCTTGACCGCAGCGACCTTGCGGTCACCGTCCTCCCACGGGGTGAGGATCGGCATGAACACGTCGCCTCGCAGGCGAGGTACGTCGCGCCACCGGGTGGGGCGCTTCTCATACATCGTGAAGGCGTAGCGACCGGTCCAGAACATGTTGAGCGCGACGTCACGCATCAGCTCGTACCTGCTGTCGTACCGGCTCTCCGCGATGCGTCCGAGGATGTCCGAACCGGTGGGGGCCTTGGTCTCGAAGTCGCGCCGGATCACGCTGTCCAGCTGCTCGAGGCTGTCGACAGCCGACAGGTCGAGCTCCGGTACGAAGTTGGAGGGGAAGACGATCTGGTCGTGACGGTTCAGGAGGAATGGCTGCATGGCGGATCCTGTTCGGAGAGGCGGAAGGATGGGTGGAGATCGCTCAGGTCATCGATCGTGGCCTCTGCCTCGATCGGCGTGGGCTCGAACAGCGATCGCCAACTCGTCGGCCGATCGCAGGACCCGAGTGAACATGTGTGTGCCTCCATCGATCGAGCCGAAGGTCTTGCGCTCCTCCGGGCTACGCTACGCGCCACCCCGTCTCGGTCCCGATAGGTTGCCCGCTTGTTGCCGGGCATTGAACTGATTCCGGACATCCACCCCCTGCTCTTCGTGCGGGCTGAGAACACCGCTCTGGAAGTGCTCACGTTCTCGAGCGTCCAGAGGAAGGTGGCGGTCGTGGGGACCCATCGCAGCGGTGCTGCCACTGTGGGACAGTGCGGCATGGACTACAGCGACGTCATTGCCGCGGCTTTCATGACGCAACCGGAGGGCACGCCCCTACCCGAGGTAGTGGCCTCGGGCAGCCCGGCCCGCCGGTTGCGCGACGCGTGCGAGCCCGTGGCCATGCACGCCGTGTGGAGCGCCGGCACCAACGCCGCGCTGGCCGCGCACGGACTCGACTTCCTGAGCAGCTACATCGGTGGACGCGCGACGTCACTCGGCGAGCCGGTCGGCGCTGTGGTGGCCAGCGCCTTCGCATGGTTCGAGCCGGGAATGGTGGAGGCGATGTACGACGCAGCAGGCGCGGCCCTGCCTCACGCGCAGCTGGTCTCGATCCGCGACGAGGCCACCGTCGCGAGCCTGCGCGCGGCCCTGGGCGAGGAGGACCCCTCCGAGGTCGCCGACCTGCTGGCGGCGGCGGGAGAGGGAGCCGAAGGCGCCGGCCGCGCTCTGTTCAGCGGCCTGCTCCAGCGCGGTCGACCGACCGACCCGGTGCACCGGCTGTGGTGGGCCTGCGACCTGGTGCGCGAGCATCGCGGCGACAGCCACGTGGCGGCCGCCAACGTCGCCCGCCTCGGCCCGGTCGAGATGAACGTCCTCACCGAGCTGTGGGTCGGCATGCCGCTGCTGTCGTACACCGCCACCCGCGGCTGGTCCCCAGAGGTCATGCAGGAGGCTGTCGATGCACTGACTGCGCGAGGCCTCATCAGCGGCGAGGAGCTCACCGAGAGCGGGCGCGCACTGCGGGCCTCGGTCGAGGCCGCCACCGATGCGCAGGAGCAGACGATCATCGACGCACTCGGCGACAGGATCGACGAGGTGTGTGCGCAGCTCGACCAGTGGGGTGCGCGCTGCATCGAGGCCGGCGCGTTCCCGCCCGACATCCTCAAGCGGGCCGCGGGCTGACCTGCCCCAGGTCGGGGCAGGTCAGATGACCACGTGCGGGAGCCCCGGCTCAGCCGACCGTCGTGGCCAGCGTGATCTGGTGATCCGCGGCGATCATCTCCGCCGCACGCTCCCCGATCATGATCGTGGCGGCGTTGGTGTTGCCGCTGACCACCGTAGGCATGACGCTAGCATCGGCGACCCGGAGCCCGGCCACGCCGAACACCCGCAGCTCGGCGTCCACCACGCTGCCCATCCGGCACGTCGAGGTCTCGTGGTAGACGGTGAGCGCGTAGTGCCGAGCCAGGTCTTCCAGCAGCGCGTCGCTGGGCGCCTCGCCCGTGGTGTGCCCGTGGGTCTCGGCCAGGGCCGGAGGAACCATCAGGGATCCGAGGCCGTCCCCGGGCCAGTGGTCGACGATCTCCAGGGCCCGCCGCATGACTGCGACCATGACCTTCACGTCGTGCGGGTCTGCCAGGTAGTTGAGATCGATCCGTGGTGCGTCCGCGACGTCGTCACTGACCAGGCACACCTCACCCTCCGAGTGCGGCTGCACCGGGTTGGGAAGCACCACGACGGTCTCGGCGTCAGCCGACAGGGCTGCGTCCGGGTCGGCGAAGTAGTGCGCGGGGTCGACGCGGAAGAGGTGCTTCCAGATGTCGGGCGTGTAACCACAGGCCAGCAACCCGATCTGGGCGTCGTGGGTGTGTGGATCGCCGAGCCCCGTGGAGAAGAAGGCGACGGCGTCGTAGAACGAGGAGGACGCCAGCCCCTGGCCGGTGGTCGCCCACTCGGTCACCCGCCGCTCGGCCTCGGCCTTGAGCGCAGCCAGCTCCGGCGGCAGGCTGTCGTCGTCGGCCGGGTCGGCCGGCAGCGGACCGGCCGGGGCTCGCAGCGCGTCCGGTCCGAGCGAGATCGCGATCTCGGTCATCGTCAGCGCCACGCCCGGAGCCGGGAACGCCAGGGGCACGTGCAGGTGGTCCTTGAGGTGCTTGCCCACGTGTGCGTTGTCGAGCACGCACTCCACGCCCACGGACGCGAGCTCCTCGCTCGGCCCGATCCCGGACAGCAGCAGCAGCTGCGGGGACCCGATCGCCCCGGCACTGACCACGACCTCACGGTCGGCGTGGATGCTCGTCGTACCACCGTCCGCGTCGCGGTAGCGCACGCCGGTGGCGCGCAGGCCACCACCGTCATGGTCGAACAGGATCCGCTCGACCTGCGCGTGCGTGATGACGGTCAGGTTGTCGCGCTCCATCACCGGCTCGAGAAACGCGTGGTAGGTCGAGGAGCGCATGCCCTTGCGGGTGGTGGTCTGGAAGAGCGACGCACAGCCCACGGGGCCACCGCGGTCACGACCGTTGTAGTCCCCCATCGGGATGCCGGTCGCCTCCGCCGCCTCCACGAACTGCTCGGCCGCGACGGTCCGCGGCGCGCGTACCGACACCCCCAGCGGGCCACCCGTCCCGTGGGCGTCCTCGTCGATGACCACACCCTCCGGCGGTTCGGGCGCCGCCAGGTCCTCGCTCTTGAGGAAGTACGGCAGCACGTCGTCGTAGGACCAGCCCTTGCCACCGTCGGCCGCCCAGCCGTCGAAGTCACCAGGGTGACCACGCACGTAGGCCATGTAGTTGAGGCCGGAGGAGCCGCCGAGCATCTTCCCGCGAGGCACCATCATCCGACCGTCGGTGAGGCCCTTGCCGGCGCCGCCGGGGTCCCCGGTGTACATCCAGTCCACGTCCGGGTCGAGCTGCAGCGAGGCGACAGCGGCCGGCATCGCCTCGCGGGCCGGCGGCGTGCCCCCGGCCTCGATGAGCGCGACGCGCACCGACGGGTCCTCGGTGAGACGGGCCGCGACGACAGCGCCCGCCGATCCTCCCCCCACCACGATGACGTCGAAACGGTCAGCCCCGGGGGCCGTGGACGAACTGGCTGCGTCGCTCATGGACGCCACCTCTCATGCTGGGGTCGGCGACCCGGACGGGCCACGATGTGATGTCTACCACTCGTCTGGTGAGCACGAAAGGCGGCACCGCGTACCACCAGATGGATGCCCGACACGCACCTGGTCACCGCCTGCTGACGGGTCTCACTCGGACGGCGCCACCGTCGTCGCGGTGCTCGGCTTCGCGGTGCTCTGCTTCGCAGTGCTCTGCTTCGCAGTGCTCTTCTTCGCAGTGCTCTTCTTGGGCTTGGCCCGCGGGGCGTCTGGACCGGGCGGGAGGCCGAGGGCACTCTCCAAGGCCACCAGCGCCTCGCCGGTGTAGACGGCCAGCCGTTGTAGGTGCGGCACCGCTTCCCGGTCCCCGATGAAGCCGAAGTTCATCGTGTCGGCGTAGGTCTCGAGGGTGATGTTCAGCGCCATCCCGTGCGCCGGGATGGACACGGGGTAGACCGCCTCCAAGCGCGAGCCGCGCAGGTACAGCGTCTTCTTCGGCCCGGGCACGTTGGAGAGCACCAGGTTGAAGGTGGTGGGCAGCGGGTTCTTGACCCCGGCGATCGCGGCCAACGTCTGCGCCACGCTGGGCGCCAGCAGATAACCGGAGTAGGCCAGTGCGGGCAGCTGCCCCAGTCCGGCCATCTGCTTCTTCGCCTGCCTGGTCGAGTCGATCACCGCCTCCATCCGGCGTACCGGGTCCTCCACGTGGGTGCCCATCGAGGCCATCAGCACGGCGACCTTGTTGCCGCCGCCCTCGTCTCCCTCCTCGCGCATGTTCACCGGCACGAAGGCCACCAGCGGCTTCCCCGGCAGCTCGTCGAGCTCGTCGAGATACGCGCGGAGCCCGCCGCCGCAGACCGTCAGCACCACGTCGTTCAGGGTGCCGCCCGACGCCTTCGCGATGGTCGTGAACCGGGAGGTCGCGAACTGCTGGGTCGCGAACCGGCGGGTGCGGCTGGTGCGCTGGTTCAGGATCGAGTCGGGAGCGCTCCACCCGCCCTTGAGGTTCGTGTACTCCTCGCCGCGGCTGAGCTCGAGCTTGGCGACGGCCTTGGCCACGCCGGCCGCGGACCCGACCGCGTCGAGGGCACCCTTGGCCACCCCGGTGGCGGTGCCACTCAGTGCGCGGATGAGCGACGCGGACTGCTTCGGTGGCTTCGACCGCTTCGGCGGGTCGAGGCTGAAGAAGAACTTCCCCGCCTGGCTCTCCGGGTCCTCCGAGAGCGAGCGACCAAGCATCTTCACCGCGCTGAAGCCGTCCACCAGGGCGTGGTGGACCTTGGTGTAGAGCGCGAAGCGACCACCCTCGAGCCCCTCGATGACGTGCAGCTCCCACGGCGGCCGAGTGAAGTCGAGCTGGTGGCTGTGGAGCCGCGAGACCAGGATGCCGAGCTCGCGCTCGTCGCCCGGGCTGGCCAGCGCCGATCGGCGTACGTGGTAGTCGAAGTCGAAGTTCTCGTCCTCGACCCACGCCTGTCGCGGGTGACGCAAGATGAACGGGTGAGTCAGCTTCATGTTCCACGGCGACATCACCGGGTCCTCGCGTGCCTCGTCGAGGATGTCCCGCAGGTACGTCGGTCCCGCATCCGCCGGTGGCGTGAACGGCATCAACGAGGCAACGTGCATCATCGTCTCGGGCGTCTCGGTCCACAGGAACATCGCGTCCTGCGGCGGGACCCTTCTCTTGGTGCTCATGGCCTGATCTTGTCGCACGCGGGCTCATCCTTCGGAATCGGCACCGTCATGAGTCGATGAGGTGCTCGCAATACCGTCCGGGTCGCGAAAGCTGACCCCAGAGCCGTAGTGCGCGTCCACGATGTCGCCGTGGGCGATGCCGAGCTCGTCCAACCGCTCACGCCACGTGATCAGCTCCGCACGGTTCGCGCAGGCAAAGGAAAGGTGGTCGAGACCGACCCTGTGCTCGTCGACGTCGACAGTCCAGCTGCGCTCGGTGCGTCGGTCGGTCATCGAGACCTCTGCGGGCCCGTCAGGAGGCACCCGCACCATCTGAAGTGGCGCCAGGCGACGGTAGATCATGCCCGCGCGCGCCGACGTGGCAGCTCAGCTGAACCGGACTGGCGGCACGTCAATCTGCGAAGACCGACCAGCAGATGTCGTTGCGCCGGGCTTGATCTCCGAGCACGAGGTCTCGCACCTGGCCCGGAAGCTGTTGACGCTGCCACTCGCGCTCGATCCGGCCGGCGCCAGCGTGGCCCGGACCAGCAACCACGGCAGCCTTGATCGCATAGGCGGCTGCGCCGAGGTCGTGCTCGGGAACATGTGCAACACAGGCTGCCTGACCCGCGGCATAGGCAGCGAAACGCGCGGCTCCTCGACGGGGTCGCGCCGCCGCCATGGCGTGCCCGCCCAGAGCCCGCGCTTGCATCATCTTCATCCGACCGTCGGCCCACGCTCGGGTCGCCGCGATCGCTTGGCGCGGGCGAGGGTCTGCGGACTCTTCTGCCTCGAAGAGTTGCAGCACGTGCTCAGCGCAGGCCGCGGCCCAGAGGGCCAGCATCTGGTGATGGGCGTCGGTGAGCGTCCCACCGCGGCGGATCGTGACCAGGCGTTGGTCACGGACGCTGGGCAGGATCACGCGAGCAGCATGCCAGTTTCCCGACCCGCGACACGAGCCTTCTTCGCTGACCGGCGCAGCATCCCCGGGCTGCGGATGACCGTGGTCACCGGACCCCGGATCGACCCCTCGGAGCTACCGTCCGTCGAGGGGGTCGAGTGCCGAAGCCCACTGTGGCGGCGGCAGAGTCCGCACAAGAACGTGCAGAAGTTGCTCGCCGAGGAGCCTCTGAGCGTGCTGTCATGGGCTCCGCCGCAGTTCTGCACGTCCGTGTGCAGGTGACCTCCTCCTTCCGCCGGGAACAGCTGATCCTCAGCGGAAGGGAGAAGCAGCTCAGAAGGGTCCAGCCACACTTCCCTGCTGCGGGGTGTGTGACGCGAGGTGGTCAGACAGAGCCTCGAGCAGGCCTCGACTACCTGCTTCGCGGTTCGGCCCGTCAGCCCAGAACTGGTCGAAGAAGACGCCGTGCTCGATGTGCGTGAATCGGGTGCCCTCGTCGATCGGCTCGAACTCGAGCGAGGCCACCGACGTCGACATGTGGACCCCGTCGATCCACATGTCGTACGTCGTGACGATGCGGACGTGCGCGACGATGTCGGTGTACGTGGCCTCGTACCGCGAGACGGGACCGTCGTGAAACGTCCCCTCGGCGACGTCGCGTCCGCCGACGCGGAAGTCGAACGCCCACTCTCCGGGCTCGACGGCGTCGCCTGCGCCCCACCAGTCCAGTTTCCGCTCCTCCTCGGCGAACGCGTCCCAGACGCGCTCGACGGGAGCAGGGTAGTCGCGTGTCAGGGTGAAACCGGCGCGGGCGAGTCGGCGTTCGATCGTCATCTGTGCGTCCTATCGCGTGAAGGTGACGTGGATCGTGCCGCTCTCGGCCACTTCCGTCGTCACCTTGTGGGTGAGCTCGAGACCGCGCAGGTCGTCCCACAGCCGAGTGCCCCGTCCGAGCAGGATCGGGGCGATCGCGACGTGCAAGTGGTCGACCAGGCCGGCGCGCAGAAAACCGCGCGCCGTGCTGATGCCACCCCCGATGCGGACGTCCAGTCCGCCGGCGGCCTCGATGGCCTCGGCGAGCACCTCCTCGATCGCGGCGCTGCGGAAATGGAACGTCGTGCCGCCCTGCATCCGGATCGAGGGACGTGGTGCGGTGTGGGTGAGGACGTAGACCGGCGTGCCGAACGGCGGCTGTTCACCCCACCAGCCTTTCCAGTCCGGGTCGTCGGGGAACGTGTGCAGGCCGAACATGCCCGCGCCCATGATCTCGGAGCCGACGCCCTCGGAGTACGCGGCGGCGTAGGCGTCGTCGATGCCAGTCGTGCCGTTGCCACTGGTGTCACCGAAGACGCGCTCCTGCATCGTGCGGGTCGCTGTGTAGGACGCCATCAGGCTCCCCCAGTCCTCACCCATCGGATCCTCCGGGGTCTGGCCGCCTGAGGCGTACCCGTCCAGCGAGATGTTCACGTCGATGCGCACGCCGGTCATGTCAGGTCTCCTTCGGGGTGGTGCGGGCCAGGTGGATGCCCAGCCGGTCGGCTTGGTGCTCTGCGGGGGTTCG
Source organism: uncultured Actinomycetota bacterium (assembly GCA_963843775.1). Taxonomy (GTDB): domain Bacteria; phylum Actinomycetota; class Actinomycetes; order Propionibacteriales; family Nocardioidaceae; genus Marmoricola. Next base: position 879,231 of record CAWJLT010000012.1, on the reverse strand, counting down.
TTGCTCACCGAGCCACAGGTGTAGGACGTCGAGGGCGCCCGGCCGCAGGCTCACGGTTCGTACGCGTCCGTGCTTCTGCGACGTGACCAGTCCCGCGTCCTCGAGGACGCGCAGGTGCTGCATGAGCGACGGCAGTGCCATCGAGAAGGGTGCCGCCAGCTCGGACACGACCGCCGGAGACTTCGCCAACCGTTCCACCACGGCCCGGCGCGTCGGATCCGCGATGGCGCGGAGCACCGCGTCGAGCTCGTCCGCAATAGTTAGGCACACACCTAACTATCGGTGAAGGGCCAGGATTCGTCAACTGGGGCACGCGAACAGCGTGGACGTGTCCGTCTGCGACCTGCGGTCCATGAGTCGCACCCGGCGCCCGGCGCCCGGATGATCCTGGACGTGGTTCATACTTCGAACGTGTCAGCCTCGTCAGAGGCCGGCTTCGCGGACGTGGTGTAGTGGCAGCACGCTTCCCTTCCAGGGAAGGAGTCGAGGTTCAAATCCTCGCGTCCGCTCCACCTGCCGAAGCCGGAGCCCAGCGGGCCGCCGCGATCTCCCGCTTGACGGATCGACACTGTGGGCTCGCGTTCTCAGCGACCGCTCCTGCCCGTGTCTTTGACCGCGATAGGGCGGCCGCATCATCCGCGAGGAGCATGGCCCGTTGCTGATCCGGGCGCACAGACGTGATCGCGGCGCCGTTCAGGTTCGACCGAGGCTCGGTGTCGCGCACGGCCTCCCCCACCGCGGCCAGCGTGGTCACCTCAGGATCGATGACGACCAGGACGGTCCGCGCGGCCGGGACCAGGTCGATCACGCCGTCCGGGCGCGAGTCGCGCAGCGCGGCGTACAGCGCCAGCACCTGCTCGAGGTCGTCGAGCTCGACGAGAAGCCCGGTGCTGCCGCTCGGCAGGATCTCCACGGCTAGCTCGCGAACCGACGGAGGTCGATGCCGGCCGCCGCGAGGGCGTCGCGAACCGACCTGGCGACCTCGACGGCTCCCGGACTGTCGCCGTGGACGCAGATCGAGTCGGGCGACAGCCACAGCTCGCCACCCTCGACGTCGGTCACAGGGTCGCCGGAGGCCATCGCCACGCAGCGAGCGGTGATGTCCGCGACGTCGTCGAGTACCGCCCCCGCCTCCCGTCGCGGGACCAGCGTCCCGTCAGGGGTGTAGGCACGGTCGGCGAAGGCCTCCGAGACCGTGCGCAGCCCCGCCTCGGAGGCGACCCGCAGCCACACCGAGCCCGGCAGGCCCAGCACCGGCAGGTCGGCGTCGTAGGCGGCCACGGCCTCGGCCACGGCGGCGGCCTGCTCCTCGTGGTGGACGATCGCGTTGTAGAGCGCCCCGTGCGGCTTGACGTAGCGCACCCTGGACCCGGCGATCCGGGCGAACGCGTCGAGGGCACCGATCTGGTAGATCACGTCGGCGGCCAACGCTGCGGGCTCGATGTCGATGAAACGGCGACCAAAGCCTGGCAGGTCTCGGTAGCCGACCTGCGCGCCGATAGCGACGTCCGCCGCAACCGCCCGGTCGCAGACCCGCCGCATGATCGATGCGTCCCCCGCGTGGTAGCCGCACGCCACGTTCGCGCTGCTGACCACCTCGAGCAGCGCCTGGTCGTCGTCGAGGGTCCAGTGTCCGAAGCCCTCACCTAGGTCGGAGTTCAGGTCGATCGCGGGCATCGCGTTCCCTTCGGTCGAGCGGCAGGACCGGTACGCGTCGCGTACCAGGATCTCGGTCCAACCGCCGTTCGCACGGCCGTCGAGGAGACACCCATGACTCCCCGATTCGCCCTGAGCGCAGGTGGGGGTGACTCACGACGGGAGGCAACGACACTAGCAACGTCGTGAACGGTCCAGCAACGGTTGACGACCTGGCTTCCGCGCGGCGGCTCGGCCGGCCGCGAGGGCCTGCTGGTCTGGTTGACTGAGCTGAGTAGGAGGCCGACATGACCCTGCACACCGAGACCACCCAGACCCCTCAGACCCCTCAGACCGACGCCGGGGTCGGCGCTGACCGCACGACGCCGGCGGGGTCCCGAGCGCGCTACCGCGACGGGCTGGTCACGCCGACGTCGGGATGGGCACCGGGATTCACCCAGGCCAACCTGGTCGTGCTCCCCCGCGATTGGGCCTTCGACATGTTGCTCTTCGGCCAACGCAACCCGCAGCCGGTCCCACTGCTCGACGTCACGGACCCGGGCGCCTTCCACACGACCCTCGCACCGGACGCCGACCTGCGCACCGACCTCCCGCGCTACCGGGTCTGGCGCGACGGCGAGCTCGTCGACGAGCCGAGCGACGTAGGCCACCTGTGGACCGATGACCTCGTCGCGTTCCTGGTGGGGTGCAGCTTCAGCTTCGACACCGTGCTCCATCTCGCAGGCATCCCGGTGCGCAACATCGAGCAGGGCCGCAACGTCTCGATGTATCGCACCAACCGCCAGTGCCGCACCGCCGGGCGACTCTCGGGGCCGTTGGTGGTCTCGATGCGCCCGATCCCCGGAGCGATGGTTTCTGACGCCGTCCGGCTGACGGCTCGGATGCCGCAGGTGCACGGCGCGCCCGTGCACGTGGGGGCGCCGGAGTCGCTCGGTATCGCTGACCTCGCTGCTCCCGACTATGGCGACCCTGTCGACGTCGAGCCCGGCGACGTGCCGGTCTTCTGGGCCTGCGGCGTCACCCCGCAGGCCGCCCTCGCGAGGTCGCGACCACCCTTCGCCATCACCCACGCTCCCGGGCACATGTTCATCACCGACGTTCCGGACAGCGCGTACGTCACGGCCTGAGAGGCAGACCGAACAGCGCCTCTGACAACGGCCGACCTTGCCTCAGCCAGTGCTTCTCGCCTGGGTGCGACGTCGTCACCCCCATCGGTCGGGCAGCGCGCGGCGGCCGGGTCAGATGAGCCCGAACGCGCTGGCCAGCGAGCGTGCGCCGAGTCCGATGGCGATCAGGACGACGACGCCGCCTGCGACGTTGCCGGCCTTGGTGTTGACGTGGTCACCCAGCAGGTCGCGCCGGTTCATCACCACGAGCAGGAACACCGCGATGATCGGCAGGATCAGGCCGTTGGCGGCCTGGGCGAACACGATCGCCTGGGTGGGGCTGGAGCCCATGATCGCGAACGTGGTGCCGACCACGATGATGATCGCCCACAGCATCTTGAACTTGGGGTCACGCAGGTCGCGCTTCCAGCCGAAGGCGCCGGCGGTGGCGTAGGCGGCGGCCAGCGGCGCGGTCACCGAGCTGGTGATCCCGGCCGCCAGCAGGCCGAAGGCGAAGAAGTACTTCGCGCTCGGACCCAGCAAGGGCTCGAGCTGGGCGGCCATGTCGGCCGCGCTCTCGACCCCGCGTCCGGTGCCGAACAGCGCAGCGGCGGCGGTGGTGAGGATGGCGAGCGTGACCAGTCCGCCGAGCCCGATCGACAGCCGGGTGTCGAGCCGGGCCTCCTTGACCGCCTGGTCGGTGGGGACCTCCTCCGACCACTTGTCCTGCACCGAGCTGGCGTGCAGGAACAGGTTGTAGGGCACCACGGTGGTGCCGATGAGCGCGACCACGGTGAGCACCGATCCCGAGGGCACGCGCGGGACGAAGCCGGCGGCGAAGTCGCCCAGGTCAGGAGTCACGATCGCGGCGGTCACCAGGAACACGATGCCCATCGCCACGACCAGCCAGATCAGCGTCAGCTCCACGGTTCTGTAGCTGCCCGTGAACAGCAGCGCCGCGGCCAGCAACGCGACGATGGTGGACCACAGCGCAACGCTGCCACCGAAGACCGTCTCGAGCCCCAGGCCAGCACCGATGAGGTTGCCGCCCTGGAAGGCTGCGTTGCCCACGGCGATTGCTGCCACCACGAGCACGATCGCGGCGATCTTCACCACCGGGTTGGCAAACGTCGAGCGCAGCGCCTCCCCGAGCCCCTCGCGGCTGACCACACCTAGCCGGGCCGACATCTCCTGAAGCACCATCGCAGCGACGACGCTGAACACCAGCGCCCACACCAGGGCAAACCCGTAGTCGGCGCCGGCGACGCTGGCGGTGGTGACGGTGCCCGGCCCGACAAAGGCTGCGGCGACGATCAGACCGGGGCCGAGCTGGCCCATCCTGGCCTTGAGCCCGCGGGGGCGGCCGGTAGCTGCGCCGTCTGGCATCGGGTTGCCTCCAACTCACACGGGGCGTGTGGCAGACCACTATGTCAGCGGGCGTGCCGCACCGCCACGGTCACGGTGGTGGCGTGGGGCGTGCTCATCAACCGGAGGGCTTGGTGCGGGCTTCTTCCAAGGGGCCCCACCGACGTCCGAGCTGGCGTCCGGTGAGCTCGTCCCACCGCAGTCGTACGTACATCGACCGGCCGCCGCTGGCCCAGGGCAATGGCTCCTGGACCTCTCGGATGTGCGCCAGCTCGTCTGCGTCGGTGACCACCTCCGACCTGCCCCTGGCCTGGACGCTCCACCCGCGCTGACGCGAATGGTCCAAGGCATCGATCTGGAAGCTCAGCACTGTGTCGCGACCATGTCTCCCGAGGACGCTGTGCGCCGTGGTTCTGAGAATGATCGCGTCGTCGATCACGCAGTAGTTCACGGGAATGACGTGCGGTCCGGTAGGGGTGCAGAGGGCGATGCGACCTACGACGTCGGCGCGCAGCAGTGCCTCGCACTCGTCAGTGCCCAGGAGATGCGAATCCACCATCTCGACACCTCCATCTCAAGGAACCGCTCGATCTCTTCCCATCACTCTCTCCCCCGTCGGGTGCCTCCAACCAGGGCCTTTGGTCCGTTGCCGATGACAGTCCGCTCCCGCATGCGCCGCGGGCCTCGTGCAGTCGAGGGAGGCGGCTACAGCCGGAGGCCGATGCGTAATCGGAAGGCCCGCTGCAGCCGCACTTCCATCAAGCCAGACAGCCCGCGGGGCGTGGCAGGGTAGTTGGTTGCGACCTCGCAGGACGTTGGTCCCAGCGTCACGATGCCGGGTCCGACGTCAGGCCCGCCGCTCACGATCAGGTCTCGAGATGCGCTCCTGCGTGACCACGTGGTCCATGGTCGACGCGTCCTCCGCCCCGACGAGACGATCGAACAGCTCGGCGTACTGCTCGAGGTGGCGGTCACCGACGAAATCGCTCAGCACGCGTGCCCTCGCGTTTCTGCCGAGTCGTGGAGCGAGCTCCGGTTCGTCCAGGAGCCGGCAGAGGGTGGTGGCGAAGACGTCCAGGTCGCGGGGATCCTCAACGAGGAGTCCGTCGAGCCCGTCGACGATCTGGTCCTGGATCCCTCCCACCTTGCTCGCGACAACCGCTTTCCCCTTCCACATGGCCTCGGTGACGGTGAGGCCGAACCCCTCCACCAGGCTCTTCTGCACGACCGCGAAGGCGTGCCGCTGGAGGGCATTGACGATGACGGCGTTCTCATCGACATCGTCCAGCGGGATTGCGGCCAGGTGCACGCGCTCACGTATGCCGGGGGGAAGCGAATGCCATCTCTTCCTGCACTCGGCCAGCACCTCAGCACCCTCTGGGTCGTCGGTCACGCCGGCAGCGGCAGGCCCGGCCAGCATCAGGTGGGTCCGGTCGTCCGGACGACCGGCGGCCATCGAGGCGAACCCGGACATCACTCCGGGCATGTCCTTGAGCCGGTCCCAACGACTCACCTGCACGAAAAGGGCGGCGTCGTGCGGAGGTGGCGTGCCGTCGAGCACCAGCGGTCGCGAAGGGGTCCGCACGTTGCCGGTCGTGCCGTCACGTCGAGAGAAACCCACGTCCGCGGGCGTGCCGCCGGTCACGAGCCCCACGGTTGCCAGCACCGCACCCACCTCGTCGGTGGACAGTGCGCGGTTCTTGCTCGAGAACGGATCGATCGACGGCGCGATCACCATCAGCCGTGCGGGATCCACCCAGGGCGGCGCGTAGGCGAGGCGGGAGAAGACAAAGGACTCGACGGGCTCGAGGAACGGTCTCAGGAACTCCCAGGCGGCGATCGATTGGTCGCAAGGCGTGTCCCGGCCGATGTGGCAGCGCCACGCTACGTGCAGGCCGTGACTGCGCAGACCCTCCGCCAGCCCGGCGGTCTGTGGGTCGTGCAGCAGCACCAGGTCACCAGGAGACACCCGCCTGAGCATGTCGTCGAGGTTGGCGGCCAGCACCGAGACGTAGTGGTCACGCTCTGCCGGGCCCAGAGCTCCTCCGTCACCCGGGTCACCGTGCAGCTGGTTGTGCATCCGCTTGGTGATCTCGAAGAAGCGAGGATCCCCGTCCAGGACCAGCCAGCGGTTCTCGATCCCCACCCCTTTGGCGTAGGCCAAGAGGTTCTGGAGCATCTCGGCCACTCCTCCGCCGCGCGCTGTGGCGCTGACGTGCCACACCACCCGGTCGCCGAAGCTCGCCCGGGCACCCGCCGCCGTCGCCTCGAGCCGCGCAGCCCGTTCCTGCGACAGCAACGCCTCCAACCGGGCAAGGGGAAGGGCACCGACCTCGATCTGTTCCATGTGCCATCTTCACCCTCGCGCCTCCGCGTCCGTCAGGGACCTTGGACCCCGCCGCAGGGGACGTTCGGACCTGCCGGTGGCCGCAGCACGTCCATGGGTAGGAGAGAGGCTCGCGCGCACCACGGGCCTGACAGGCCCCAGGTCGGGGGTCTCCCCGGGTGGCCGAGTTTGTCCGGACCGGCGGATCGACTGATGGCCAGCGGGGTACTGGCACGACCATGACAACCACACCGAACGAACCAGACGGCGACCCGACCATCCAACCCGGTCAGGACCCCAGCGTCAGCCCGACCGTGATTCCCGACCCCGACCCCGACACCGACACCGAGGGTGACAGCGACCCGGAGGCAGCCCCCGGGCCGGACGCCGAACTCGGACAGATGCCGGAGTCGACCAACACTGAAGTTGGTGCGTGACCCAGCGACCGAAGCACCACCCTTTCCGTTCGGCACCCGCAACGGTCCTGACGCTGCATGAACGCCTGCGCTGCCCGGTAGGTGACCTGTCGGGCGGACCCGACTAGCCAGGGACACATTCCTCGGTCGCCCACTGACACCCCCCGTGCCAGACCATCAAAGCGAAGACGTTCGTGGCACTGCTATGTCATTGCGCGTGCCACCCAGACGTCTGTCAGGTGAGACCGTGTTCTTGCGTCGTGGCATTCCAAGGGAGCGATGGGCATGCCAGCTCGCGACCGCAGTCGACAGCCTGACGACTTCGACGCGTTCTACGCCGCCACCGCGCCCGACATGGTGCGTGCGCTCGTACCGCTCACTCGTGACCTCGCCGAGGCTGAGGACGTAGCGCAGGAAGCCTTCGAGCGGGCATGGCTGCGTTGGTCCACAGTGCGGAACTGCTCGTCGCCGGACGCCTGGGTCCGGACGGTCGCGCGCCACCTTGCGATCAGCCGATGGCGGCGCTTGCGAAACGCCTCAACAGCGTGGGCGCGCCGTGGACCGGCTCCAGTCGTCCCCGAGGTCGATATGGCATACCTGGGGCTCATCGATGCTCTCAAGGAACTTCCCCACAAGCAGCGAGTCGCCATCGTCCTCCATCACCTGGTTGACCTCCCGGTCGAGCAGGTGGCCACCGAGACCGGGGCCAGCGTGTCGGCCGTCAAGAAGCAACTGGCGCGCGGACGGTCGACCTTGAACGTGCTGTTGAACGACGACGATCCGGTCTCCTCGACGCACGCCCCCAGAACTGTTCGAAGGGCGCGACCATGAATGACCCCTTGAGCGATCTCCTGCACACGGTTACGGATCGGGTCTGGCCCGCGCTCCCCCCCGCAGAGGAGGTCCGCCGCATCGCGGAACGTCGCCGCCACAGCCGACGAGTGACCGCATCACTGACAGCAGCGGTCGCGGCGATCGCAGTCGCTTCCACAGGAGCACCTTCGGTGAGCCAGATGTGGCACTCCGCGCCGCCCGACGTCGTCACGATCAATCCCGGCGCGACACAACCTCCGCTGACGCTCTCGGACGACCACTTCTTGGAGGCGCTGGACGAAGGGCTCGTCCGCACCGACGCCACGCCAGTCCCGCTGTCGTCATGCCTCAGCAGTCCCCTGGCGTGGGATGCGGAACAATCCGGTGGGGTTCGCTACGTCGCGCCCGGAAAGACGACACCCGTCTTCAACGAGTTCGTGCTTCGCTACGACAGCGTGGCTGAGGCACACCGCGCCGTCGCCATCGCCTGGCGAAAGTTCGGCCGGTGCCCCACGACCCCGGAGGTGGCCACCGACTCGCTCACGCCACCAGAACCGTTCGCCCGGTACCAGCTCGACGAGTGGTTCGCCAACCAGCGTGCCACCTTCGCCAGCGCGAGGAGGAGCGGACTGCCGGTCCACATGTACGCCCTCAGGGTCGCCCGGCGCGCCAACATCGTCGTCGTGATCGAGGACATCGGCGCATCCGACGACAGGGCGTATGACCTCCTGGACAAGGCGTTGTCCGTGGCTATCCGAACCCCCCCGAAATAGGCCTACGTGTGGGTCGGCTGACTGGTGGAGGCGGTTGTTCCGAGCTCCTGGCCGCGATCGTCCGGAGATCACCACCTCCAGGTCCACAGTCAGGTTCGAGCTCTGACGACTGACACGGCACACCTGGGTCCTCGACCACGACCTCGGCGAAGGTCGGCAAGTCGTCCAGCTCACTCCTCCCGGGTCGGGGTGTTCGATCATGTTCGGCACCGGCGGCGTGGTCGTAGAGACGCCGCCTGGAACGGTGAAGGGGCTGCAGGCGCAGTCGGAGTGATCTTCTTGTCCGACCCCCACGGAAACGGGTGGGCGATCCAGCAGATGTCGAGTCGGGGCCAACGCGAAACCTGATCGAGCCGGACTCGGAAGCATGATCAGACCGGCTTGACGAGCAGTGGGCGGCGCTCAGTCGGGTGGATGGCGCTCAGGTTCGCCAGTCCTGTCGGCGGCGCTTGTCGGCGTACATGGCAGCTTGCGCGCGGGCGCTGGTGTCGGCGAGGTGCTCGCCCACGCGTCGGTTCGCGACTCCGATGGAGGCGGGCACACCGGCTGCACGCAGCTCGACCCGGAGCTTGGCCTGCATGGCTTGGAGGCAGCGGGCATCGCACTCGATCGCGAGCACCGCGAACTCCTCGCCTCCGAGTCGTGCTTGCACATCTCCCGGACGGCCGGTGGCGGTCAGCACCTCGGCGCACTGCGTCAACAGGTGCTCAGCCTCCGGCTGAGCGGTGGTGCCGGCAGCTCCATCGGGGTGGTCGATGGTGGCGGTCAGGACGGCGGCGCTGGACCCGTAGCGGTCCACGCGGTGGTCCTCCCGGATCAAGGCAGCCTCCCAACCGCGGCGGTTCAGCAGCCCCGTGCGATGGTCCCGCTCCGCAAGTGCATAGGCCGTGGCTGCCTCGTGGGAACGTGCCAGGGCCACCTGCTCGTGCGCCAGGATCGTGCTGAGCATGTGACCGACCATCTGCACCGTGCTCAACAGGTCCTCGGGGGGCTCTGGTTGCGGGGTTCCCGCGAAGGCACACAAGGTGCCGAAGAACGCGCCCCCGTCTCCCTCCAGGGGGACCCCGACGTAGGCCCGTACCCGAGCCAGCACCCCGGTTGCCACAGCTGCGTACGCCGGGACCGTCAAGACATCCGGTGCCACCGTTGGTCCGCGCCGTTCGACCATGGACACGCAGAACGATTCCTTCCAGGAGAAATCGGTGCCCGGTGCGGCCAACGCAGCCCAGTGCCCGGCTGCGGCCACGACGGTCTGCTGATCGTCCACGACGTGGGTGACCAACCACAGATCGAGCCCGTAGCGATCATTGAGGTGCTGCACGGCTGCGTCCGCTGCGAGGGCGAAGCCTGACCACGGGGTCAGACGCGGACTGGGATACAACCCGGCATCACCATCTGGGAGCAGCATCAACCTCACCCCGCCAAGATCAAGAGACAATCGACCCTACTGCAAGCCTGACACCAAGGCTCCGATCCTTCCCGGCCGACCTTGTCGACTGCCGTCACCGGATCCGGTGGCGGACCCGTTCGACAAGTGACCGGTAGAGGAGGGGGAGCATGACGCGAGGTCCGGACCCGTTGCAGAACACCACGTCATCGAAGCGATGGATGCCCGGGCGGCGGGCCACGGTTCGGTACTGGTCGAGGATCCGTCGCAGCTGGGCGGGAGCCATGAAGGGCGATGGCTCGTAGGGCTGGTGACGACAGCCCAGCGGGTAGTCCACCCCGGGGGTCCGGGTCATCTCCACGTGACTGCCGAGGATGTGCTCGACGCCGGTGCTCTCGGCGAACACCGTGAGCCGCTGCAGGGAGTCGAGCATCGCGGGCGGGTCGTCGACGTAGAGGCGGCCGGGGTAGACCGTGTCGCCGGTGAGCAGCAGACCGGTTCGGTCGTCGTAGGCGGCGATCGACGACACATGGTGCCCCGGGATTCCGAAGATCTTGACGACACGGCCACCGAGATCGAAGGAGACCACCTCCTCGGGCCATCGGGTGAAGCCGAAGAATGAGCGGACGTCGGCAGCATCGGCGCCCACCACTGTCGTTGCCGCTCTGCTGGCGAACCAGGGATCACCGGCGATGTGGTCGCCGTGTCCGTGCGTGTGCGCCACCACCAGCTCGAGGTCACCGATCAGGTGGTCGACCGCCTCGCGGATCCGGCCGTCAGGGGTGGCGCCGGTGTCGAGCAGCAGTGCCCGTTCCTCCCCGACCAGCAGCGGGATGAAGGGGGCCTCGAAGGTGAGGTCCTTGCTCTGACGCATGAGAACCGTTCCGGGCACCAGCGTGTGCACCTGCACGGGAGGGTCGGTGAGCTGTTTCCGCGACCGTGAACCGTGGATCCAGCTCACTTCGAGGTCAAGTGGGAGACGGTCGAGTGTCATGCGCCCATTGTGCGCGCGGGCTTGCGCCCGACCTCCTCGACGAGATTCCTTCCGGTCGTAGCTCTGGCACCCACCGGGCCGGGATCGGCGTGCTAGATCCTGCGCGAGGTGGGTACAAGGAGGTCCTCCCCCGAACCGCTGAGCGAGGAGCACGACATGAGCAGACTGATCGGGATCATCGTGGTGGTGTGGCTAGTGATCGGTGTGCTGGCCGCTTTTCAACGCGGCTACTTCTCCGACCATCGCGACGTGAGCTGCAAGAAGGTGAGCGACACCGCCCTCACCGTCGTCGCCGGTCCGCTGAACTACGTCGGGGTCAACCCGAAGGTGAAGTGCAGCGTTCCCCAGCCGTCCACGTAAAGGTTGTTGCTGAGTCGGCGGCAGTCGACTTCGGCCAGCGCTACCCGGTCGGGCGCATGACCTCGGGCATGTGGTCCAGCTCGGCCAGATCACGACCTGGAGGCAGGACCAGGGCAGGCATCTGGGGGGCCCCTGCCTCGTACCAGGAGTCGAGAGCACCGCGCGCGTCCTCCGGGTCACCGCAGAGGGTGAGCTCGTCGATGAGGACCTGCGCAGACTCCGGGACGTGGTGCGTGCGTGCATCTGGGTTGGCGGTGACCACGGCGCTCACTGCATCGCCGAGTCCTTGCCTGGTCAGGGCGTCACGGTAGAGCCGGCCCATGCTGAGGAGATAGAAGGCAACCCACCACGACGCGGTCTCCCGCGCCTCGGCACGATCGTCTGAGACCGCGAGGGCCAGCGCGGGACATACTCGTCTCAGGGGACGACTGGGTCTCCTCCATCGACGCCCTCGCGGAGGAGATCGATGCCCTCCTGCAGACCCGGACGCGGCAACAGAACGGCAGCCAACCGTCGGCGACCTGGCCGCACAGGCGCACGGACCTCGGGCCTAGTGCCGCCAGGTACACAGGGATCTCCGCCTCAGGTCGGACGGCCAGCTTCAGTGGACGACTTCTTCCCAGCACCGGGGAGCTCATCGGCTCGCCACCCAGCAGCCCTCGCACCTCTCGGACGAGTGCGCCGAGACGATCCACGGGCGCGACGAACTCCACGCCGTGCAGCCCCTCGGCCAAGGATCGGGTCGAGCTCATCCGTGGGCCTCTCATCGTGGTCAAGCGTCTCGCCCACCACTCCAGCCGACCGCAGCGCCGACGGCAGGGCCTCCACGCCGACGGTTGTCAGCCGACCCCGGAGTGGCCGGTCTCGCGCCGTGCCAGATTGCGAGTGGCGCACCCGAGCCAGCCTGCGAGAGCCTCGTTGCTGTCCAGCGCCGTCGCCTCGACCCGGATCCACCCTGCCCCCATGGAGCGACCTGCTCCCATCTCCGCGCGCGATGCCGCGGGGTCTTCAAGCAGCCGAGCATCCTCGGCGGGGTCGACGCGGACGAGAAGGCTCCCGTTGCTGTGCACGGCCACTGCCATGGCACCGTCGACCATGAGCGCGAGCACACCGAACATGCGCACTTCCCGCAACTGCCGATCCGGCAGCAACGAGCTGATCCGGTCGATCAGAGCGCGCGATGAGTCCCCTGCCTGCGGTGTCATGCCTGGGGCTGCTGTGGGATGTAGCCGAGGCGGTCGAAGGCCAGACGGATCTCCACGATCAGCCCGTGTCGAACCGTGAACAGCTCACTTGCCAACGTCGTGCTCGTGACCGCCGTCTGAGGGAAGTACCAGAGCGCCACCCGATCGCCATCCATCATTCGGCTGTGCTCGGGTGTCCCTGTCAGCATCGGCACGAAGCCGGCGAGGTACTGCTGCCAGTCGCTCTTCGTGGTGACGTGCTCGTCGGGGGCGAAACAGCGAACCTCATCCGAGACGTAGGTCAGTGCCCGCTCGACGTCGCCGCTGGTCCAGGCCTGGTGATAGGCCTCCACGGTGTCGAGCGCATCCGGATCAACGTGTGGCATGGCGACTCCTTCTGGTGGTTGGCGCTCAGGGTGCGGGTGTCCAGGTGTCCGGCGGGAGCTGCTCACCGGCGACGGCTCGGCTGAGGCGGGGCAGGAAGTGGGCCCATCCCGCTACATGACCGGGGGCGTCGCCCACCGGCAGCTCCGTGTGGACGACCTCGACCCGGGTGCCGGCGCTGATCGGCGTCAGCTCGAACGACACGGTGGACGAGCCAGGCGGCAACGTCTCGCTGCCGGCGAAACCCCAGGAGACGGTGACTCGTCGGGGTGGATCAACCTCGAGAAAGATGCCCCGCGCCGGGTAGCCGGCGATGTCGACGGCGAACTGGCCGCCTGGCACAGGGTCCAGCGATGCCCACTGCCCCATCCACGAGGTCATTCCTTTGTCGGTCACCAGGAAGTCGAACACACGCTGCGGGGGCGCCTCGATGTCGATCGACGTCCGGTGCTCAGCCATCACTGTCCCTGATCGACGACTCCGCCGCACGTTTGAGCGCGCTCAGCCGCTCCGGCCAGAAGTCGTCGAAGAACCCTTTCCCCACGACAAGACCCTCCGCTCGCACAGCGAACAGATGACGAGTGCCGGACCGTGATCCGGTGACCAACCCTGCCGCGCGCAACACCTTGAGGTGGTGAGACACGATCTGCTGCGACAGTCCGAGCGCGGTCGCGATCTCGCCGACTGCGCGGCGTTCATTGCGAACGACCGACATGATCGCGCGGCGATGTGGGTCAGCCAAGGCTTGAAAGGTTCGGTCCAGATCCGTTGCGGTCTTGCTCATCTGAGGCATCTCACGACCCACAACCTACCACCAACGCTCGTTTGTACAAACGAAGACGAGAGATGGCCTCAGTGATGTCCACAGCGGGCCGGGGACCAGAGATGACGACGCGAGCGGCAGCACCCGCACGGACGAGACGCTTGGTGAGTGGCGGCCGGTGTCACGGATCCGGCATGCGGCATCCGGTGGACGGCTAGGCTCCCGCCAGGCGTGGTCGCGACGCCGGACCAGAGGGGGCTGCCCCGAGGTGGAAGGCGTGGTGAATGCGGTGACAGGGGTGCCCGGTGACGTCGGCGACGTCTCGGCCGGCGCTCGTGACACTGCTGCCCGTTGGCTGGCGGTCGTCGGCGGCCGAACGGCCTCCCTCGACCGGCTGTGTGAGCTGGCCGCGTCCCTGATCGGCGTACGCTCGGCGCAGGTCTCCCTGGTCAGCGACGTCCAGGTCGTCGTTGGCGCGGCTGGACCATGCCAGATCGCTGAGCACGAGGACACCGCCGAAGGCTCGCTGTCGGCCCTGACGACCGAGCTCGGCAGTCCTCTGGAAGCTGGTGACGTCTACTGCGACGACCGGCTCCGCGCGCTTCCACTGGTCGCGGCCGGCCAGGTCCGGAGCTTCCTCGGCGTCCCCCTCATCTCCTCCGGTGGTCAAGTCGTAGGCGCCTTGGCGGCCTACGACGAAATGCCACACACATGGTCACCGGGCGAGACTGCCACGCTCGAGCGACTCGCGGCCGCCGTCGTCGCGGAACTCGAGCTGGCAGCTTTGCGAGCCGATTTCGAGAGCGGCCAGGTGGCCTGGCGTCTCGCGACCGATGCTGCCGGCGTCGGCGCCTTCGACTGGCACCTGGCCACCGACGAGCTGCGCTGGGACGACCGGCTCCTCGAGCTCTTCGGCCTTGACCGAGAATCCTTCGGCGGCAGCATCGAGGCCTTCAACGCCTTCGTGCACCCCGAAGACCTTCCGCGGGTCACCACCGCACTTCAGGTCGCCATCGACACGTGCGGTGAGTTTTCCAGCGAGTACCGCATCGAGCTGCCCGACGGTCGGCTGCGATGGATCGCCGCGCGCGGACGCGTCATGCGAGGCCCCAACGGCACAGCCGCCCGGCTGCTCGGCGCGGCGTACGACTCCACGGCCGTGCAGGAGGGCGAGGCACGAGTCGCGCGGGTGCTCGAGTCGATGCCTACGGCGTTCTTCCAGCTCGACATCGAGTGGCGCTTCAGCTACCTCAACAGCCATGCCGAACGGATCCTCGGCGCCACCCGTGACGATCTGGTGGGCCAGGTCGTGTGGGAGGCCTTCCCGGCTGCGGTGGACAGCGAATTCGAGCGCGGCTATCGCGGGGCCGCCGAGACCGGTGAGCCCGTTGCCTTCGACGCCTACTACCCCGACCCTCTCGACGCCTGGTACGAGGTGCGGGCGTGGCCCAACCCCGACGGACTGGCGGTCTACTTCGTCGACGTCACCGCCCGCTACCGCGCTCAGGAGCAGATGACTCGCAGCGCTCGGCGGAGCGCGTTGGTCGCTCGTGCCACCGAGCAGCTCAGTGGCACCCTCGACGTCGGCGAAGCCGTTGCGCGGCTCGGCGCCCTGCTGGTCCCCGACCTCGGCGACTGGTGCGTGGCCACGCTGGTGCAGGACCCGGGTCGCGAGGGGCGGATGCCTGCACTGCGCGACGTGGGGGGCTGGCACCGCGACCCGGCGGCCCAAGCGCTGGTCGATCGCTTCGCGGAGGTGCGGCTCTCTCACCTCTCCGACGACTCCTTCCTCCCGGCCATCCTCGCCAGCGACAAGCCGATCGTGGCGACCGACGCCACCTCCGCCCTGATCTCTGTCTTCGAGGAGGGTGAGACCTGTGACCTGATACGCGAGCTCGCTCCCGAGTACTCCGTGGTCGTGTCACTACGAGGTCACGACCGCGTCGTCGGTTTGCTGACCGTGCTCAGGTCCGTCGAGCGCGGGCCGTTCACCCAGGACGCCGTCGACAACCTCGCAGAAGTCGCCGACCGCGCCGGCCTTGCGCTCGACAACGCCCGGCTGTTTGCTGAGCAGCGCGACCTTGCCGAGGGGTTGCAGCGCAGCATGTTGACCCGGCCGCCCCAGCCCGACCACCTGCAGATCGTCGTGCGCTACGAGGCCGCGGCCGAGACCGCCCGGGTCGGCGGCGACTGGTACGACGCGTTCGTGCAGGCCGAGGGCAGCACCGTGTTGGTGATCGGCGACGTCATGGGGCACGACACCGCCGCCGCCGCGGCCATGGGCCAGGTCCGCAGTCTGCTGCGCGGGGTCGCCGTGTTCAGCGGCGAAGGACCGGCCGATGTCCTCCGCGGCGTCGACCGCGCCCTCGAGACGCTGCAGGTCGACACCACCGCAACCGCCGTCGTTGCCCGCTTGGAGCAGACCTCCGAGGAGGTCGAGCAGGGCGTCACGCGGCTGCGGTGGTCGAACGCCGGCCACCCGCCACCGGTCATTCTCACCACCGACGGCACCGTGCAGGTCCTCGAAGCTTCGGAGCCCAACCTGCTCCTGGGTTTGGACAGCGCTGCTGACCGCACCGAGCAGGAGGTCATCGTCGATCGCGGCTCCACCGTCCTGCTCTTCACAGACGGCCTGGTCGAGCGCCGTGGTGAGGACCTGGAGACCGGTCTCGAGCGTCTCCGGCGCGAGCTCTCACACCTGGGCGAGGGCAACCCGCCCGTCGACGAGCTGTGTGACCGCCTTCTGGCCCGGATGGTGCCCGGCCGCCGCGAGGACGACGTCGCGCTGGTCGCCGTACGCATGCACCCACAAGAGCGGCCCCGACCCGCTGAGGCCGGGGGGTCGTCCGTTCCCGCGGCCGTCGACCCCGTCACCCCCAGTGCCACCGCCCGCACCGTGATGGCCCGCTTCCCCGCCGAGCCCAAAAGCATCCCTGAGGTTCGACAGTTCGCTCGGAGAGCCGTTGCCTCCCGGAACCCGACCCTGGTCGAGGACGTCGCGCTCTGCGTCACCGAACTCGCCACGAACGCCGCCTTGCACGGCGAGGGCCACTTCATCGAGGTCTCGGTGCTCCTTGGCTCCGCCGCCGTGACTATCGCGGTGGCCAACGAGGGTCGCGCCCGGACGGAGACGGTCGTCCCACGCATGGTCGTGGCCCACGAGGGTGACGCGGACGGCGAGCTGGCCGACCAGTCCACGACCGGGCGCGGTCTCGGCATCGCCTCTGCGCTCGCCCACAGCTGGGGGGTCGAGACGACCTTCGAGGGCATCCGCGTCTGGGCGCGTCTGGTCGACGAGGAGCTTCCGACCCCATAGGCATCCCCCGTCGGGTCGACCACCTCCGCAGGCACCTTCTCCCTCGCTATGTGCAACACGGTCGTCGTGGACGCTTGACGGTCGCCTACGGCTGCTCCCCACCAGGGACGCGACCACGTGTGCCGACCGCCGCGATCCAGTCGCCGCGAGCCGCTGCGAAGCCAGGGGTGTGGCATGGGTGGGAACCCCAGGGGTGGAGTGACGACCGCTGGGATGGGGTTTCTACCCACCGGGGACATGATCAGAGGACGTGCTGAGGACCCGAGCGGCCCTCAGGTCTGCTGATTCAGTGGTCTTCGCGCTTGCGGACGATGCTCACGCTGAACGGCGCGTCGGCCCGCCAAGGCCGCAGGTCGTAGGTCGCGAATCGGTGTTCAAGAGTCAGATCCAGCCCGGTCAGTGCCGCGTCCACATCACCAGCCGTGAAGTCGTGGTCGGCTCGGCAACCGATGACGAGGAAGGCGCCAGGCCGTAGGTGAGCACCGATTCGCTCCAGGACGATCCCCCGGTGCTCCGGTGGCACGAAGTCCAGGACGTTCCCGACGATGAACGCGCCGTCGAACATCGCGGTCTCTCCGAGGGAGACGAGATCCAGCCGGACCAGGTCCGAAACGACCCAGGTCGCTCCAGGATGCTCCGCACGTGCGGCTGCGACGAGCACGGGATCGATGTCGACCCCGACGACCTGGTGGCCGAGCTCGGCGAGGTACCCGCCATGTCGTCCTGGGCCGCACCCGGCGTCGAGAAGCCGTGCTCGACGTGGCGCAAGGGCGTCGACGAGACGTGCCTCCCCGTGAAGATCCTTGCCGCTGGCGGCCATCTCCTGGAAGCGTTCGATGTACCACCTCGAGTGCGACTCGTCGGTGAGGCCCGGCCAGGTGGAACCGTCAGGTACCTCCGCTCGGGGACGTCCCCGGTCGGCGCTCACGACCTCCCCCGTGGCGCGTCGCATGATCTGCGCGATCACTGCGGTCTTCGCGTCCGCGTAGGCATCCATGTCGGCCCGCTGTGAATGGACGAGCTCACGCTTGGTGCGCTCGTAGAGCTCCCGATCTGCGTGGTCGCGCCGCAGGTGGTCCCGCAGAAGCAGATAGTCGGCCACCGCGGGGTCGCCGGACTCGTGGACGTGCAGGTGCACGTCCCGTGCGGGTGTTCGAAGCAGGCGGTGCCCAGGCTCGCGTACGCACAGCTGATATCCAGCACTCCGGAGGGCCCCTATGTAGTCCTCCTCCGCGGTGATGTCCTCGACGCCCACCAGGATGTCGAGGATCGGCTGGGCCGCCAGTCCGGGGACCGAGGTCGAACCGACGTGCTCAACCTCCCTCGCCCGGACCCCGAGGGCAGCGCGGATCTGATCCGCGTGCCGAACGAAGGCCCGCGGCCAGGATGGGTCCGGGTCGCTGATGACCACATCCCGCTCCTCGATCTCGCCGACCGCCTCGACATCAGTCACGTCAGGGCGGCGGCGTCTGGGCCATTGAGAAGGAGACATCACTCGAACCTATCGCCGATCACCCCAAGGCAGCGCCGGTCAGGTCGTGCTCAACCACTCGACCATCGCGACGGCTGCTTCAGTCGCGAGGCCCCTTCCCTGAAAGGCAGGCGCGACGACCCACGCGACGCTGGCCTCAGGCCCGGCCTGAGCCTGCTGGACGGTGGCCTGCACGTAACCGATCGCGCAGGCTGACTCGTTCAAGTAGACGATCCAGTTCAACCACCACTGGACTGATCCTCTGAATGCCCGACGACTTGCGCTGCATAGCGACGTCGCAGCTCGGACACCGTCGGGGGCTGGCCACCGGTGTACTCGTAGAGCGCACCGTCGGCGAGCACATCCACCATCGGTACGGCGTGATCGACAGTGAGCGCTTCCAGTCGGAGGCGCCCGGTCTTCACTGACTCGATCACAGGCCACGCCATGGTCTTCATGGTGTCATCGACGTCCGCGGCACGCCCCTCACCCAGGTCAGTCCTCGGGGAGCTGGGCGTAGGCCCTCTTGATGTCGCGGTACCAGTCCAAAGACTTCTTCGGGTGCCGCCAGCGACCCTTCATCGCCTCGCGCGCCTCGTGGTGGCTGGCGTCGCCCGCCTTCTCTGCTTCCTTGAGGTGGCGGTCCTGGGCCTTGATGACGTCGTCGGCGGTCTCGCCGTGGTGCTCGAGGTCGCAAGGTCCACCGGTCTGGCGGCAGGTCATGGTCTTCATGGTTGGCTTCCTTGTCTGTGGTCCGGTCTGTGGTGGGTGCGCTTGTCTGACGATCGGTGCATCGCGGGTGTGACCACCCCCAGTCAGCCGCGGCGCTGTTCACCGTCGCGTCGAGCCACCTGCGCCAGGACCTCAGGCTGGGCGCGGAACGTGATGCGGAGGACAAGGCCGTCGAGGACGGTGAAGTCGAAGAGAACCTTCGCCTCTCCGCGGTGGAACCAGGCAGCGCCGGGTCGGTCCCCGGCAAACACCGGCAGCGCAGCGCGGGCGCTGCCGTTGAAGAAGTCCGCCACCTCGCGTCGCCCCTCGATCCGCTCCGGGGTGCCGGCCAGGATCGCTGCCTCGTCCGCCGAGACCGCAGCGTCGGGCGCCAGGAGCCGCAAGAGCCGATCGAAGTCACCGTCCCTGGCTGCCGCCATGAACGCGTCGACGACCTCCCAATCGGCCAGCTGGTCCTCGGGGGCAGGCTGGCCCACCTTGGCCCGGGCACGGGAGGCCAGCTTGCGCGCGGCCACCGGCGTGGTGTCGAGGACCGCGGCGATCGTGGAGAACTCGAAGCCAAAGCTGTCATGCAACACGAACGCGACTCGCTCCGACGGTGTGAGCCGATCCAGCACCACCTGCAGCGCGACGCCCACAGTCTCCGCAAGCGCGATGTCGTCGGCCGGGTCGGGCGCGTGCTCGGCCACCTCGATCTCGGACGCAACTGTTGGCATCGGGATCCGTGCCCGCAACCGGTCCAGGCACAGCCGGGTGGTCACCGTCGTCAGCCAGGCAGGCAGACTGTCGATCTCGGCGTCCGTCCGGTGAAGCCTCAGCCAGGCCTGCTGCACCACGTCCTCGGCCTCGACGCGGTCGCTCAGCACCCGGGTCGCGATGCCCACCAGTCGTGGTCGCTCCGCCTCGAAGATCGCCGTCCGCTCCACCGTCCTCATCCTTCCACCCTCGTGCCTGTCCCCTGTTGACGAACCACCCGGGACGGGTGTGACGACTGCGTAACGCGGCTCAGCCGTCACGGACAGAAGGCGGAACCCGCCTAGTCCAGAACGCCCTCGGCGACGGGTACCGCGCCCCTCCGGACCGCCTGGACCAGCTTGGCGTGGTCGGACTCGGTTTGGTCCGCGTAGGCACGCGCGAACGTGGCCATCGCCCGGTCCACCTTGGCGGAGCTGCCGACGTACCCCGAGATCATGGAAGCGCCACTGGTGCGAGCATGCCCCTTGGCCAACAGGTGGCCGACGATGCCGGCGTAGTCGGCCAGCGCAGCGGGATCCATGGCGTCGAGCGGGATCGTGCCCTTCATGTTCCGGAACTGTCGAACGTAATACTGTCGATCGCCGACGGTGGTCCACCCGAGGAGTGGATCGCTCACCGTCTGCAGTGCCTGCTGGTACTCCACCACTCGCTGACCTTGGTGGGCGTGCCACGCCGACTCACCGTGCACGTGCTCGGCCAGCACCGACCGACGCGCCTGTTTCAACTGCAGGAACAACACGTCCTCGTGGCTACTGCCCTCGAGCAGAGCCACGTAGGCACGCAAGCCGACGCTACCGACGCCGACGACTTTGTGAGCAAGGTCGACCAAGGTGTAGCCGCCCAGGACCCGCCGCCAGTGTGGGGCCAGCGTGGTCAGATACTCATCCAGGGCCGCCGCGATCAGCTCACTGTCCTGCTCCGGAACGTGGTGGATCAAGGGCGGTTCGTCAACGATGTGCCGACGCCCCTGATGCTCACGGGTAAACCGCGGCAGCGCGCGATCACTCGTCCGGTTTCGGGCCCGCTTGGCAGACCGCCCGATCTCGGCGCGGAGCGTCTTCTCGGTCGCGGTCTCGTGCAGGCGCTTCACGTCCAGACGATTGTAGGAGCGCATGAGCAGAGGCTGCTTCGCCAGGAATTCCACCTCTGCTCGATAGGCCGACACACATGATCTGACGGCACCCTCGCACTGCTCCTCGCTGCACGAGTTCTCCCGCCCCGCCACCCAGATGCTCGCAACGAGTCGTCGTAGATCCCACTCCCAACCACCGGGATGGGCCTCGTCGAAGTCATTGAGATCGATCACGAGCTCACCCTCGGGAGACGCGTAGAACCCGAAGTTCCCGAGGTGCGCGTCGCCGCAGATCACTGGAGTGATTCCCGTCGCCGGCAACCCGGCCACGTCCGCGGCCATCACGATGGCGGTGCCACGCAGGAAACCGTACGGCGAGCTGACCATCCGGCTTACCCGGATGGGAATCAGCTCGTCCACCCGACCCCGATGCGATTGCTGTATCAGCTGGACCGGGTCTCGCCGGTCACCCGTTGCTTCCCACCGCCCCAGGGACTTCCGGGGCACCTGCTTGCGCAGCGCTCGGCCGAGGGCGAACCGCTCCTCCCGAGACGTCGGTCGCTTCCGGAGCGAGCCGAACGCCTCACCCTCGGCCATGGCCAGAACGGTGTGCTTTCCCGATTCGCTGGTCACATCGTCACCTCCTCCACCGGACGCCTCTCGTTCTATCAGGGTGTCGTCCGACGGGTGCGTGCCGCAACGCCATCCTTCGCTGGAACTGGCAGCTAGCGAGCGCGTTTGGCCACTTGTTCGGCCATCGACCACAGCAGCGAGGACCGGTTCTTCTTGAGCCACCGGCGCGCGAAGGCCGTGCGGGAGAGGTCCTCGGAGCCGAGAGCGAGATAGCCGCTCGATCTGTTCGCCGCTCGATCCAGCGCCCGACTGCAGGCGGCGGCGTTGCTGCCCAGACCTAGCACTGAGGCGAGGTCGTAGTCGGGCGTCTCTTGTGAGAGCAGGTCAGCGGACTTGTAAGCGCTGACCGCGCACTTCACCACCGCCTTGCGGCTGGGCGAACCGACACCCAGCACGAGGGGGCTGCGTGCCACGCCAGCTTGTTCGCGGAGTTGACCGCCATGCCGACTGTCTGCCAGGCAGCCTGTTGCTCGGAGGCCATCCGCATCCGCACGCTCATCGGTGCGCACGGCAGGAGCACCCGGGTCCCGGGTTCGAACGTCAGGGTAGGGGCGCAGCCCCGGGGATCCGTGGTGCTGCCTCATGGCTTTCCGGAAGAGCTGGATCCGCAACGGTTGGGCCAGGTCGCCCAGCAAGTAAGGCTGGTCGGTGTGAGAGGCCAGGAACCAGACGCGTGCCCGAGACTCGTTGACGACGAGGCTCTGCGTGCGGAAGAAGTTCGTGCACACGTACAGATCAGGCTCGACGTAGCCACCGGTGTACATCGTGAGGCGGTACGGGGTCGTGGTGGCGCACCCGTTGGTCGTGTAGGCGGTGCGTGGCGCCGCGGAGCTGACGGATGGCACGCACTTCAGCAGCTCGCTCGTGGCCCTACCAAGGCGGCGCAGACCCGCGGCCTGTTCCCCCTTTCCTTGACCCGAGGCCACGACACGAGGAGAGTTCTTGATGACCGGAGACCCCGTGGGGTCGCTTCAGTAGGCCCCAAACGGGACCTGGCGATGGCGGGTCGGCGCGGCGGAGGTTGACCATGGTGTCCACGACCCAGAAGCCCATGCATCTCGCCTATGGCGCCGTGGTCCCGCTTCCGCCGGACGAGGCGTTCGCCTTCGTGTGCGACCCGTTGAACTGGCCGTCCTTCTTCTCGTCCCTGCGCGACTCCAGCAGGGACGAGGACTGGGGAGGTGTCGGCAGCCGTGGCCAGATGTCGAACGTCGTGCTCGGGAGGACGATCACCTCCGAGATCGAGGTGACGCTGTGGAACCCGCCGCGGGAGTTCTGTTATCTCTCTCGCCAGCCGGGGACACCGCCGCTCGAGAACCGCAGAGTCTTCGAGCCCACAGCGCAGGGGACCCGACTGAGCGGCACCACGGTGGTCACACCGCGCCCAGGTCTTTCGGGCCTGCTCGACCGCGC
This sequence comes from uncultured Actinomycetota bacterium, assembly GCA_963843775.1. GTDB lineage: Bacteria > Actinomycetota > Actinomycetes > Propionibacteriales > Nocardioidaceae > Marmoricola. The sequence continues at coordinate 856,311 of CAWJLT010000012.1, read as the reverse complement.
CCGGGTGCTGGCCGTACGGCGGATCTTCGCGGCGGCCATGGCCCGTCTGCCCGAGGCGGCTCGGGCAGCCCACGCGACACCACCTGAGTGAGCCGGGGCACGAGTGATCCGCCTGCTGGCGAACCCTTCACGTCGACCGACTCCGCGAGCGCATCGGTCCCCACCCCCGAAGGAGCACACGATGAGCGCGACCAAGAGCCCGAACACGGGCGTACGGACCGTCAGCGTCCCCGCGGACGACCAGGACGCCGCACTCGACTTCTACGTGGAAACCTTGGGTTTCACCAAGCTGCGCGACGACCCACCGGCAAGGTGAGCCTCGTGGTGTCGAACCTGGGATGGCGCACCCATGAGCTCGTCGTACTCCCCCTGGACGCGGGCGTGCCCGCCGGGCAGCGCCCCGTGGGCGCCAACGGCAGGGTCGACGAGGCGGGGAGCCTCGGCGAGGCCTCGAGCTCATGCGGCGACGATTCCGGAGAGGGAATCACCTCCGGCTCGGCTGGGTGGACGACGCTCAACCTGCCCGCAGGTCGCTACGAGCTGGTCTGCAACCTGCCCCACCACTACGCCGACGGTATGTACGAGGCGTTCGTGGTCTCCTAGCAAGTCCGTCAGGCCAAGGAGAACGGGAGCTCCTGCGCCTTCTCGAGGCCACGCGCGCCTCGGATCCAGCCTTGCTGGGGAGCCTGGTCTGGAGCGTCACCAGTCACGGTGCTGCCACGGGTGGGGACCGACCGCTAAGTGCCCGGGGCCACGTCCGTGTGTGGGAACACCAGGGTGACGGCAGCCCCGCTGATCGTGGCCTGGCCACCGTGAGCTTCGGCGACGGCCTGCACCAGGGCCAGCCCGAGGCCGGTCCCACCCGTGGTGCGACTGGCGTCGGCCCGGGTGAACCGGTCGAAGGCCTTGTCGACGAAGTCGCCGGGGAACCCTCTTCCCTCATCGCTGACCGTGATCCGGGCAGCTGAGCGGTCTGTTGTCGCGATGACCGCGATCGAGCCTTCGCCGTAGCGCAGCGCGTTGGAGATCAGGTTGCCCAACGCCAGCTCGACCCACTGTGGGTTTCCGGCCATCTCCACCCCCGGTGAGACATCAGCTGTGAGTGACCTGTCCTGCCTCTCGACCTCGAGCGCGAATCGCGCCACCGTGCGATCGACCAGCGGCGCGAGCTCGACGAGGCCCTGAGGTGTGAGCGTGGACGCGCGAAGCTCCTCGAGATCGAGCAGCGCGTTCGAGACCTCGATCAGACGCTCGACCTGCCCTTGCAGGGACTCCAACGAGGACCTGGTCTGCTGCGGGTCGTTCGTGGACTGCATCAGCGCCCACTCCAGCTCCGTGCGCATCAGCGCCAGTGGCGAGCGGAGCTCATGGGAGGCATCCCCCAAGAACTGACGCTCGCGTTCGTTGGCCCGGGCGATCCGGGCCAACAGATGGTTGAACGTGTCGCCCAGGCGCGAGAGCTCGTCGTCTCGGCCGTCCGGCACCGGCAGATGGAAGTCGGTGTCGGTTCTCGCTCTCTCGGCCGCGACCCGGTACTTCTCGACCGGGTTCAGTGCGGCGCGCGCGGTGCCGTAGCCGACGACCGCTGCGGCCGCCAGCGTCGCCAGGTCGGCGATGAGGAGCTGGAGGAGCAGCTCACGTAGTGCCTCGTCGTGCTTGTGCTTGCTGATGGCTGAGGCCACCACCACCACACCGTCAGCGGTGGACACCTTGGTCGCGACCACGCGGTACGGGTGGTCGATCGGGGGGAGCAGGTGGCCGACGTCCAGCTGAGCATGACCGGCACGCTCAGCCTCGGCGAGGGTGGTGTCGTCGATGAGTCGGACCGTTGCGTTCCCCTCGACGACGTGGCGGGAGGAGTCGTAGACCTGATAGGTCTGCCCCGGGGTGTCCAAGGGCAACGCAGCGCCCGTGGCGACCGCCCGTTCCACGACCTCCCGGTAGGCCAACAGGTCCTGGTTGAGCTGACGGTTCAGGGCGAACTCCACCCGCCAGTACAAGAAGCCACCGGTGACGAGGAGGACCACGGTCATGGCCCCGGTGACGGCGAGCACCAGCCGGGTGACGATCGGTCGATGACCGACGAGGCGTCGCCACAGCCCGGTGGCTGGCCCTGGGACGGGTCGTGTCGATGTACTCACGCGGGACGCTCGGTGAGGCGGTACCCGACACCGCGCAGCGTGGTGATGCTGACACGACGCGACGACGCCAGGTGCCCGCGCAGCCTGGACATGTGTACGTCAAGGGCATTGCTGCGGATGTCGATCTCGTCATCCCACACGTCGCCGTAGAGCCGCGACCGGCTGACCACGCGGCCCCGGCTCTCGGCCAGCGAGAGGAGCATCGCGTACTCGCGTCGGGCAAGCGTGACTTCCTGGCCGGCGACCCAGACCCGGTGCTGTGGGAGGTCCATGACGATGTCACCCACGGCGAGCTGCCCGTCGGCCGGAGCGCGGCGTCGGTAGAGCACCTTCAACCTGGCGTGCAGCTCCTCGAGGGCGAAGGGCTTGACCAGGTAGTCGTCGGCGCCGGCCTCGAGACCGGTGACGCGTTCGGCGATGGCGCCACGCGCGGTCAGCATCAGCACGGGCACGTCGTTGCCCTCGCCTCGCAGCCTGCGGCAGACCTCGAGTCCGTCGATGCCGGGAAGCATCAGGTCGAGTATGACGACGTCGATGTCGGGGCGGCGGGCAGCCTCCAGACCAGTGACGCCGTCGTGGCAGCCGAGGCTGGTGTCCCCCTGGGCGGTGAGGTAACCGGAGATGAGCTCCACCATGCGGGGCTCGTCCTCCACGACCAACACATGCATGCCGCTCAGAGTAGGCACCTCGTTCCCAGAGGTCGCGGACGGTGAACGTGTCGATTCGTGGTCAGGCAACTCGAGAGGCCCAGGAAACGCCGGCAACATGGCCAGGTCCCGGCCCCACTGCAGCGTCCGGACCAGGCTGAGTGACATCTACCTCGGTCTCGATGCTCGCGGACGGCGGGTGACCGTGCAGGACCTCATCCCAGCGCCAGGCCAGCACCCGACCAAGCGCCTCGACCACGATGGCGCGCGACATCTTCGAGGTGCCAGCGGTCCGGTCGGTGAAGGTGATGGGAACCTCGACCAGACGAAGTCCAAGGCGCACGGCACGCCAGGTGTTCTCGATCTCGAAGCAGTAGCCGTTGGAGGACGAGGTCGTCAGGCCGATGGTCAGCAACGCGTCTGCGCGGAAGGCCTTGAACCCGGCGGTGGTGTCATGGACTCGTAGTCCCAGGACCAGACGGACGTAGATGTTGCCTGCCCACGAGATCAGCCGCCGGGACCCGGACCAGCCCGAGACATCGCCGCCCGGCACGTAGCGGGACCCGATGGCGATGTCCGCCCCTTCTCCTGTGGCCAGTGCCTCGAGGAGCGCAGGGATCCGTCCCGGCGGGTGAGAGAGGTCGGCATCCATCTGGGCGATGACGTCGTAGTTGCGAGCCTGCGCCCAAGCGAACCCGGCGCGGTAGGCGTCGCCGAGCCCGCTCTTCTCAGGCCGCTGCATCAGGTGGACACGCCCGGGTGTCTCGCGTCCGGGGGCGGCCCGGCCGGGGTGTGTCGCCACCAGGTGTGCTGTGCCGTCGGGGCTGTTGTCGTCGACGACCAGGATGTCGGCCTCGGGGGCCGCGGCCCGCACCTCGTCGATGACCCGGACGATGTTGTCAGCCTCGTTGTAGGTCGGGATGACCACGACGGTGCGTTGAAGTGAGGTGCCCTGGGGGTGGATAGGCGCGGCCATGGCAGGTCTTCGCGGTGAGGGTGGCTGGTGGCGTGGTTGCCGTCTGCGGTGTCGCAGCCAGGCGGTAGTCGCGACCAGCACGGCGACGCCCAGGGCCGCCAGGCCGACCCCCGAGGCGACGTGTTCGACGTGGCGCCAGCCGTTGCCGCCCAGGTAGCCGAAGAGGACTGACATGGTTCCCCAGATGAGGGCGCCGGCGACGTTGTAGGCCAAGAACGTGCGATATCTCAGCCCGGACATGCCTGCCAGGCCAGGAATCATCACCCGGAGCGCCGCAGTGAACCGGCCGAAGAACACGGCCGGTCCGCCCCGGTCCGCCAGATAGTGCTCGGCACGGTCGAAGTGTCGATGGTCGACGAACCGCCCCACCGTCGAGTTCAGCAGACCTCGCCCGAACCGGCGACCGAACCCGTATCCGATGCTGTCCCCGGCCACGGCCCCAGCGATCCCGGTGAGGATCACCGCGGCGAGTGGAGCCCTGCCCTGCGAGGCCAGGACGCCGCCGAGGATCAGGGCGAGCTCGCCGGGAAAGATGAACCCCACGAAGGCCGAAGACTCCAGAGCCGGCACTACGAAGACGACCAGCAACGCGACCCACGGCGGCAGGTCCAAGATGCGAGAGGCGATCGAGCTAGACATCAGAGGCCTCGCTCGTCGGCACATGGGAAGGGCGTGCGGTCAGGAACGGACGCAGGAACGTGGCTCGCAAACGGGTGATCAGGGGTTCCAGCACACGGCGCAGCAGGAGGTATCCCGACGTCGAGACCACGGCACCGAGCGCGAGCCCGACAATGACGTCACGAGGGAAGTGCGCTCCGACGTAGACCCGCGTGAATGCCATCGCCAGACCTGCCACGAGGGTCACCACGGTGAGCCGGTGGCGCCCCAGGGCCAGGAGGACACCCGCGGCAACCGCACCGGCCATCACCGCGTGGTCGCTGGGGAACGAATAGTCCGTGCTTCGCGAGACGAGCACGAGAGCGTCCGGGAACGCTGTGAAGGGTCGAGGTTCGGCGACCAGGCGACCGAGCGGCTGGTTCAGGCCAATGGCGAGCGCGGCGCCTACGGGTGCCCACAGGGCCGCTGCCATCGCTCGTGGGCCCGGGATCCTCCGGGCCAACCACCACGACCAGAGAAGTACGCCCGCGAACCCCACGATGCCGTACTGGGCGAACAGGCGCGCCGGCACGTGCAGCCAGGGTGTGGCCCGGGCGAAGTCGTTGATCAGCATGAACCAGCTCACCGCGCGCCCGCCCCGCAAGCTGAGGAGGTCGGCGTCGGTGCCAGTTGTCGGGTCACACCCTCGTGTAGCCACACCTCGCGTCCGCACACGGTCGCGACGTCTCGGTAGTGCTCACGCAAGACCTCGTCCACCCGGTTCCCGGGATCCAGGCCCCACGGGTGTGCGGGGTCCCACCGGATGAGCCAGGTCGGCGCGTTCGGCCCCTTCAGGGTGGTGATGAGCAGGTCCAGGTGCGGATCAAGGGTTCGCAGCGGGAGGCTCCATGCATACGGGTAGGCCGGCCGCAGCCCAGAGGCGTTGACGACGTTGGCGTGGGTCCACGTCACGGTCAACGTGTCGGTCCAGCTCGCGGACGCGGCCACCCATCGTCCGGCCGTGTAGGCCGTACTGGATGTGTGGGCGGCCGCGACGGCCGCGACCGGTGAGACCACGGCGGTGGACACGGCCATCAGCACGACCAGTCGGCGAGTCCAGGCAGCTCCCGGCATCCGGTGGTGGACGGCGAGACCGGCGGCGATCGCGATCATCGGAATGAGCCCGATCAGGTAGTGCGACCAGAAGTTCTCCCCTCCTGCGACACCGAAGAGCTCCACACAGGTGGTGGCCACCACGGCCCACGTCAGCGGGTCCAACCGCCGCAACCGTCGTCGATGCGCCACCAGGAGCTGGCCCAGCAGAAGCATCAGGCCGGACAGGAGCGCCACGACGGCAAGCGCCCCGAGTCTGCGCAGCGGCGCATGGAACGAGGCCTGCGCGATCACTGCCGCGGCATCGCCTCGGAACCCGAAAGCGGCGTAGAGGAGCGCGTTGACCCCACCGTGGGAGGCAGCCCAGACAGCTGCCGCAGCGGCCGGAATCGCAGCGCCGGCGAGGAGCGTCCCAGCGGTCATCAACACCTGCAGGGGTCGGTAGGTCAAACGGTTGGCTCGAGTCACACTGCCCAAGCCGAGGAGGACCCCGGCGAAGACGAAGGCATCAAGGAAGTTCTGCTTCATCAACACCGCGGACATCGCCGCGACTCCCGCAACCACACCACGCACCATGGTGTGGGTCCGCGTGGGCGAGACCCGCACAGCACGGACCACGGCAGCAACCGAGACCGCCACCAAAGTGGCCGCGGCCAGCTCGCCGTTGAGGCGTTGAGCCTCCAGGAGCACCGATGACGCCAACGCGAACGCCGTCCAGGCAGCCCAGCGGGCCGAGGTCCGCCCACCGAGCGCACCGGCGGCAGCGGCAACCGCCGCAACCAGGACCACCGCCAGCAGCGCAGCCGTGATCCGCACACCGAACGGTCCCAGATGTTGCGCCAGGGAGAACACAGCGATCAGCCCCGGTGGACGGTCGACCCACAGCGGGCCGTACAGGTAGGGCCCGGCGGCGTTCGCGTTGCGAGCAACGACAGCGAACCCGCCCTCGTCGACGCCCAGCTCGCGGGTCAAGGACATCAGGTGCACCCCGAGGGTCGCCAGGCAGGCGAGGAGCACCGAATGTCGGCGAGCGAACCGGTAGAGGCGCGGGAAACCCGGCTCATCGATCGAATGTGGTGCGACGCCAACCGCCGGGTTCGCAGCGCGCACGGGGAGCGCGCTGACGCCGAGGTGCGCTTGAACGGTCATGTCAGCGACGTTAGAAGTCCTACATGACCACACCATGAAGGCTTGGAGAGCCGCGAGCGGCGCCGGTCACACACCATTCCTGCGGGGTTGGTCGAGTTCATCCTTTTGCAAGGTTGCGTCCCTAGCGTCGTGAAGTGAACTGGTCATGAAGACTGGAAGAACGATGAGGAGCAACGCGTGCAGACAACACTGGTCGGCCTGGGACTCGACGTCCTGGCGCTCTTGATCCTGATCGGGTGGCTCTACCGCCGGCGGGCGGCGGCACCCGAGATGACGATGGTCTTCGTGACCCTCAACATCGGACTGTTCGCGGCCCTGCAGGCGATCAGTGCGGGGCACTTCCCCGCCGGGGTCGGGTTCGGTCTGTTCGGCCTGCTCAGCCTCGTCCGTCTGCGCAGCGCAGCATTCAGCGTCAAGGACGTGGCCTACACGTTCACTGCCCTGGTGCTGGCGCTGGTCAACGGTCTTCCCGAACGCCACCTGTGGTTGGTCCTGTCCCTTGACCTCGTCGTCCTGGTTGCGATGTGGCTGGTCGACGACTCCCGGATGCGGACCCCCACGCGCGTGCTGCGGATGACGTTGGACCAGGCACTGACCTCACCGGCCGAGGTCCGTGCGGCCGTCGCTCAGCGGCTGGGCGCAGACCCTGTGGCCGTGGTGGTCGAGCAGGTCGACTACGTCCGTGAGACCACTGTCGTAGCCGTTCGGCGCGAGATAGAGGAGGCCTGGATCAACTGGCGCGACATCGCCGATCCTGGGCTTGACCAGCCAGTCACCCCGATGACGGGTTCGGACCTGGAGGTCGGGACACGTGGCTGAGCTCCTCGACCTGACCCGGTTGGCTCCTGCCACGCTCGAGGACGTCATCGCTTCTGCGGCCACCACCGTCCGGGTCGACCGCAAGTACGTCGTCCCAGCCACGGCGGCCCAGCAACTGGTCGAGGGACTGGCTGACCAGGTCTCCGTTCTCGAGATCGAACGCCGTCGCTGGACCTCCTACCGGTCGACCTACTTCGACACGGCCGACCTGCTCACCTGTCGCGCCCACGTCCAGCAACGCCGCCGCCGGTGGAAGGCACGCAGCCGCCTCTACGTCGAGGACGGCCTCTGCCGCATGGAGGTCAAGGTCCGCGACGGCAGCGGGCTCACCTCCAAGCAGTTCCATCCGGTCGCCGGCTCCGACTACGGCCGACTCACCGAGTCCGGTGGAGCGTTCCTTCGCAGTGAGCTTCAGCAGTGGGGGTTCGGCGACGTCGGCCCGGTCGCCCCCACCCTCGAGGTCACCTACCGGCGAGCCACACTCGCTGACCTCGACCGAGGAATGCGTGTCACCATCGACACTGCGGTCCGTAGCGAGCGCGCCGGCCGGGTCGTGCGGTTGGACGCCGACGCTCTCATCGTCGAGACCAAGGGCGGCCTCCGGCCCGGTGCAGCTGACCGTTTGCTGCTTGGTCTCGGACACCGTCCCCGTTCGTTCAGCAAGTACGCCGCCGGCATCACGCTGACCGACGACCGGATCGCGGACAACGACGTGCGCCGCATGGTCGGTCGCGAGCTGCACGTCGAACCCGCCCACCCACGACCCGCCTGCCTCAACGCCTACCTGGAGAGTGCATGAAGACCCGGATCAGTCCCCGCTTCCTGTCCGTGGCCGTCCTTGCGGTCATTGCCATCCTCGTCGGCCTGTTCGGGCCGAACCACCTCCCTGGCTCCTGGGGCGGGGTCTCGAGCACGAACCTCTCGGCCAAGGACCGCATCGAGGCCGCGCCTCCGCCGACCTTGTTCACACTCGCCCAAACCCAGCCCACCGCCGCCGCGGTCGCCACACAGCACGTGCAGGCGGCCACGATGGTGCGCAGCTGGGCCGCTGCACATGGCTCCTCCCGACAAGATGCCGCGTTCACCACGTGGCTGGAGAAGTCCTTCCCCGCCCCACCCGCGAACCTGGGCGCGGAGATGAGCCAAGTGGTTCGACTCGAGTCCACGCGCACCCCACAGGGAGTGACAGCCGCCACCTGGCTGGAGAGCTACGGGAAGAAGGACATCTGGAAGCTCTACGCCCATGACCAGGGCGAGCTCCTCGCCTCCCAGGACCGGACCAGCCGCAAGGACGACGAGAAGACTCTGCTCAAGCTCGCCAAGACCGTCTCCGACAACCTCGGCGCCAAGTACGGATCCTCCGCCCCCTACGTCCGGATGCCTTCCTTGCGTCCGGACCACAAGATCACCGCGGGGCAGCAGTGCCCGTGCTCGTACCCCTCACGCCACGCCACAGCGGCTGCCGCGTCGCGCACCTTCCTCGGTGCGTTGGACCCGGGTCGCGTCGCGGAGTACACGTCCATGGAGGCCCAGGTCGACTTCTCGCGGGTCTACATGGCCGGACACTTCCCCGGGGACATCACCGCGGGCGCGCTGCTCGGCGACGTGATCGGCGACTACTACCTGCTCACACGCCAGAACGTCGATCCTTCACGGCTGGGCTGACGCACGTCGGACGCTGCCCTGTCCGTGCCCATCAGGTGGCCCACCTCTGGCGCTACGGTTGCACAATGAGGGCGTGACTCGATGGTGGCGGGGCTTCGTCTCCCGGGAGGTGGCGCGCGTACGTCGTGACGGCCGCGCCTCGGTGCTGTGGTCGCTGCGCATCACGGTCGCGGCGACCTCCGCCTACGTGGCGGCGTCCCTGTCCTTCCCGGGCACTCAGCCGTTGCTCGCGCCGCTGACCGCGATGCTGGTGGTTCAGGTGACACCACTTTCGCTGCTCGCAAGCGGGCTCGACCGAGTCCTCGCAGTGGTGTCCGGGGTGGCCCTGGCCGTCGGGTTCGCCACCGTGGTCCCCCTCGAGTGGTGGAGCCTGGGCGTCCTCATCCTGATCTCCATCACCATCGGCCAGTTCCTGCGCCTGCGTTCCAACCTCGTCGAGGTGGCGATCAGCGCCATGCTCGTCCTCGGCGTCGGAGCGATCGGCGCAGAGGCGGCGGCGTGGCAGCGCATCACCGAGACCCTGGTGGGCGCAGCGGTGGGCATCATCGCCACCCTGGTCTTCCCGCCGAAGAGCGGCAGCTCCGACGCCGGCCGGGCTATCGACGGTCTGGCCGACGCGGTCAGCGAGCTCCTGGTCAGAGCGGCCAACGACCTCGACGCCGTCGTGAAGGGAGAGCCACAGCACCTGTCCAGCTCCGCCCGGGAGTGGCTCGACGACGCCCGGCGCATCACCCACAACATCCCTGAGGTCGGTGCCGCGCTGCTACGGGCAGAGGAGGGGCGGCGCCTCAACGTGCGCGCCGTCCGTACGCCGCACGTCGAGCCCGGCCTCCGCCAGGGCCTCGAGGCACTCGAGCACTCCGCGGTGGCGATCCGGGGCCTGATGCGCTCGGTGGCAGACGCCTCCGACGGCGAGTGGCTGGACGAAGACGCAGCGAGCCACGTGCTGCGCGACCTGGCCGAGACCTTCCGCGAGCTGGCGTCCGGCACCGACGCGTTCGGTGAGCTGGTCCGTCACGAGGGTGACGTGCAGGTGAACCTGAGCGCTGCCGACGTCATCCGTCTGCAGGACGCCCAGGACTGCATGCTGCGCGCCCGGGACCGCATCGACGCCGCACTGACCACCGAACAGCCCGCTGACGTGGTCGAGCTCTACGCCGCGACCCGCGCCACCATCCGGCGGCTGCAGCACGAGCTGGCGCTGGATGAGCGGGTACGCCGCCAGCTGCGTCTGGCCCCCACGCACCGCCGACCCGCTCGCCCCAACGCCCTGCATCGGCCGTCCGTCCAACCGCCGCCCCCCGCGGGTCCCGACGACGAGACGCAGGTGCTGCCTCGCATCGCGGACCAGTCACCGGAGTGAGAGCGTCGCGCTGTTGCCCACGTCGGACCCGACCACGCGACCACTCGGAGTCCGGACAGGCCCACTGGCGAGCAGTCGATGTGAGGAGCCCCCGAACGCCGACCTCAGCGAGGACCTGGCGGCGCCTCGTCGGAGGACAGCGCGGGGGTGGGCGTGAACCTGATCGGGAACTCCAGCGCCCCGGTGTTCCCCGAGACTGGCAGCCAGCGGCCGAGGCCGTCCGGCACGGCGTCGGGCATCCGGCGGGCGAGCAGCGGGAGGGCGACGGCCATGTCGGTGCGGGCGACGAAGTGGCCCAGGCAATGGTGGGCTCCGCCGCCGAAGCCCAGGTGCGGCGGACGATCCCCGGCCCGGGTCAGGTCGAACGCCGGTGAGGCCACCGCACGCGGGTCAGTGCCCGCGGCGTGCGAGAGCACCTGCACGATCCCGCCGGCCGGGATGTGCAAGCCGTTGAGCTCGACGTCCTCGATCGCCTCGCGGGTCACCCACGTCACGGTCGGGTTGACCCGCATCACCTCCTCGACGGCCGCTGGCCCAAGTTCCGGATGCTCTCCGAGCAGCCGCCATTGGTCCGGTTGCGCCAGCAACGTCTGCAGCGCCAGGCCCAGCTGGTTGCGCGTGGTCTCCATTCCCGCAAAGGCCAAGAACACCAAGGACACCGACAGCTCGCGACGACTCAACCGAGCCTCACCCTCGTGGGCCTGAAGCAACGTCGTGACCAGGTCCTCGCGAGGATGTGCGGCCCGGTCAGCGACCACCTCGTCGACGTAGGCCGTCAGCCCCGTGAGCGCCGTCTCGATGCGGGGTAGATCCTCGCGGAGGTTGGTCCCGAAGGACTTGCCCAGGTCGTCCGCCCAGTGCGCCACTTGGGCCCACTCGTCGGTGGGCAGCCCCAGCAGGACGCAGAGGATCCGGGCGGCGTACGGCTCGGCGAACTCCGAGACGAGCTCCACTCGGCCCCGGGGCGCGAAGTCGTCGATCAGCTCGTGCGCGAGGTCCTGGAATGCAGGCTGCATGGCCTCGATCGAGCGCCGCCGGAAGGCCGGCATCAGCAACCGTCTCAGGCGCGCGTGATCAGGACCGTCGAGGCTGAGCAAGACCTCCTGCCACCAGGTGACGAAGGGACCGTCGTGAACCCCGTTCTGCTCGGGCCAGCGCGCGTTGCCCTGCCTGAAGCGCCGGTCGGTGAGCAGAGCACTGGCCTCGGCATACCGCAGCACCGCCCAGCCATAGCTGGTCTCGACGTACCAGTCGGCCTCTCGTGCTGAATGCACGCGAGCCGAGGTGACGTCACACGCCGGGTCGGCCAGGTCGAGGAAGCGCGCGCTCATCCCTGCATGCTGCCACCTGCAGAGCGCACGCTGCGCGGGTGCGCTCGATCCCCCAGTCCCGCTCGAGGTTCGGCGTCGCCATTCCTGATGGACGGGCTCAGGCGAGCCCCGCGTGGGCGGTGATCTCTCCGATGATGTGGGGCCACATCCCGCGCGGCAGGTCGTGTCCCATCCCCGGCCAGGTCACCAGGCGTGCCCCGGGCACCGCGGCTGCGGTGGCTCGGCCACCGTCGACCTGCACCAGCGGGTCGTCCTCCCCGTGCAGCACGAGGGTGGGCACAGCCAGTCGGCGCAGCCGCTCGGTCCGGTCACCGGAGGCGTGGATCGCGGCGAGCTGCCGGGCCACGCCAGCCGGGTCGTTGGCGCGGCGGAAGGACTCCTGGGCGCGCGCGGACAGGGCGACCTCGTCGAGGGGATACCCCGGCGAGCCGATCACCCGGTAGACCGCGATCGCGCGCTCTGCGGCTTCGGACTCGGTCGTCGCCGGCGGGCTGAACAGGGCCGCGCTCGCCGCGGGAGTCGGCGGGCCGACGTTCGGAGAGGTGGTGGACATGATCGAGGTCAGGCTCAGCAGCCGCTCGGGGTGTCGCAGCGCCACCTCCTGCACGATCATTCCGCCCATCGATGCACCGACGAGGTGCACCCGGCCCAGCCCGATGGCGTCGACCAGGCGGATGGTGTCATCGGCCATGTCCGCCAGCGAGTACGGCGCCGACGTGATCGGCTGGCCGGCGAACAGAGGAGACAGGTCCGGTGTCCCGGCGTCGCCCAGGTGCGTGGACAACCCGATGTCGCGGTTGTCGAAGCGCACCACGTGGAAGCCGCTGTCGGCGAGCGCCTCGCAGAACTCGTCGGGCCAGCCGAGCATCTGGGTGGCAAGCCCCATCACCAGCACCAGCGGAGGGTTGCCGGCGACACCGAAGGTCTCGTAGGCGAGCTCGACGTCGCCGCAGGAGGCATGCTTGACGCTCATGCGGCCACCCTCGCGTCGTACCGCTGACTGGCGTCCGCGAGCTTGCCGTCGAGCCGGAAATGGTCCAGGAATCTCATGTCACTCCCCTGCCAGCATGTCCGCCATGCCGACCGCGCTCTGCGCTTCGAAGGTCTGCTCAGCGAGGTACGCCAGCATGATCAGGTCCTGCAGTCGCCCGCTCCGGTCCCGGAAGTGGTCTCGTAGGAGGGCCTCTCCGGTGAAGCCGAGGTCCAGGAACATCTCGGTGATCCGCTCCTGGGCCGTAGGCACCTCGACGACCACCTTCAGCAGGCCGGTGCGCACGGCGTGGGCGACCGCGTGCTGTGCGAGCCTGCGGCCGATGCCGCGTCCCCGAGTCGCCGGGTCCACCACCAGACGGAGCTCGGCGACGTGGTCCGACCAGCCGGTCAGCGTCAGCAAAGCCGCTATGCCGTTGACGGTGCCGTCGTCGTCGACGTCGACCCACCGCCGGCCCGACGCGGTGGGAAGCTCGGCCAGGGCCGCTGGCGAGACGTCCATCTTGATGAAGGTCAGGTCGCTCTCGGGCAGCCGTCCGAAGAGGGCGCCGAGCTGATCGACGTGCCCAGGGGTCAGATCCTGGATGGTCATGACACGGCCTCGCTTCGCTGCTTGAGGAAATCGATGACGACGGGGAGCGTGTTGCGGGCTGCGCTGCGACCGACCATCAGGCCGACGTGGCCGGCGTCGAGCCGCAGCTCCTGCTTGTCCTCGGACCCGATCAGGTCGACCAGGGGGCCGGCGGAGGCCGGCGGAATGATGTGGTCGCGCAACCCGAGGACGTGCATGAACGGGACGGTGATGTCCGCGAGCCGCACGTGGTCACCGCCCAGGAAGACCCGGTCGTTGACGAAGGCGTTGTCCTCGACCAGCTTCTTGAACTGGCGAGCCACGCCTCCGGGCAGCGGCACCTGGTCGTTGCCCCAGCCGGCCATGGCCTGGTAGGCGGTGACGAACTCGTCGCTCCAGAGCTTCTCGAGCAGGTTGACCCGCGAGGTCACCTCGCTCACCGGGGCGAGCGCGCGGAAGCCCTGGGCGATCACCGAGGGTGGGACCATCCCGTCCGCGCCCAGCACGTCCTCGAGGTCGGTGCGCGCCATCATGTCGGTCATGGGTCCGCACTGCTGCAGGTCCGCCGGCGTGGTCAGCACAGTGAGGCTGCGCAGCGGCGAGTCAGGGTGGTGCGCCGCGTGCAGGGTCGCGAGCGTGCCGCCGAAGCAGTAGCCGAGCAGGTTGATGCTGTCGCTGCCCGACAGCTCGCGGACCCGGTCGATGGCGGCGGGGATGTAGGAGTCGACGTAGTCCTCGAGCTGGTTGGCCGCATCGCGCTCGTCGGGGACGCCCCAGTCGAGCATGTAGACGTCGAAGCCGGCCTCGACCAGCTGCTCGACCACGCTGTTGCCTGGGCGCAGGTCGAGGATGTAGCTCTTGTTGAACAGGCTGTAGATGATCAGCAGCGGAGGCTTCAGGGAGACCTGCGAGCTGCGGTAGTGCCACAGCTCGGTGCGGCCGTGGCTCCACACCACGTCCTTGGGGCTCAACCCGACGTCGGTGCGCTGGATGCCGGTCGCCATCCGGATGCCGTTGCGCGCACGCAGCGCGTTGCGCTCGACCTCGCGGCGGACACGGTCAATCGTGCTCAGGCCGGGAATCGACACCACGTCGCTTCGTCTCCTTCCGTGCTCGCTGGAGCTCGAGGGACAGCAACCGCACCTCGCGGTCGAGAGAGCCGACCTGCTGCTTGAGGCGCTGCACGTCCGTGCCCGCGGGGAGGTTGATCGCGTGCCACGCCCCCGCAGCAACCTTGTTCAGCTCGGTGCGGACGACCTTCTTGACGCTGGTGAGCAGCGCCACCGCCTGCGCGAACTCCTCGGAGTGGGTCAGGCCGTTGGCCAGTGGTGCCAGCTTCTCGACCTGGTGGGAGAGGTCACGAAGTCCAGGAAGACCCATCACGCGCCCCTTCCTTCGAGAGTGCTGGACCCGCCGCTCAGTCGCGCAGGAGTGCCCGTATGGCCTGGCGCACCTTGGCCGGGTCGGGAGTCACACCCGCGATGGCATCGGCGTACACGAAGGTCTCGGTGATGCGCAGGATCAGGTAGGCCAGGTCGTGCAGCGGCAGCGGCGGAATGACCCGTCCTGCTTCGATCTCCTCCTGCAGGAGGGGTTCGATCAGGCCGAGCAACCTGGCCTGGAAGCTGCCCGACCGGGTGGTGAGCAGGCGCAGCGCCCGCTCCGGCTCGCTCTGCACGAACGCCATGAAGGGCTCGGACCGGATCGACGCCGCGGCGAAGTCGCTCAACACCGCCGCGATCCGCTGCGGGCCCCGCTTCCTGCCGGCGTCCGTCACCGCCTGCTCGAAGGTCGGCAGCGCCACCGACCAGATGACCTCCGCGAGAAGCTGCTCCTTCGCGCCCACCCAGCGGAAGAGCGTCGCCCGGCTCACGCCGAGCTCTGCGGCCAAGTCCTGCATCTCCAGCCGCTCCCCCGCCAGGAACGAGCGCCGAGCCACCTGGAACGCGGCCAGCGCATCGGGACGGGTCGGCGGCTCTCCGACGAGCAACCGGGAAAGCGGAGTCTGACTCATGGCACATCTCACTGCCTCCGTTGGATCGCATCCCTGCGAGACCCACCTGCCGGTGTGGTCTGTGGGCGGGATGTGACAGCGGCCTCATGGAAGGCGACGGTAACCCAACCTCCCACAGGCTTGCAACACTTTGCATTCTGTTGCAACAATGTGGCGCGCACGGTATTTGTCTCACTACTGGAGGTTGCCATGAGGCGCACGGTTTTCGACGAGGACCACGAGTCTTTTCGGCAGATGCTCAGAGCGTTCATCCAGGCCGAGGTGGTCCCGAGCTATGACGAGTGGTTCACCGCCGGGATCGTGCCGAAGGAGCTGTACGCCAAGCTCGCTGACCTCGGCATCTTCGGCATCAGCGTTGACGAGGAGTACGGCGGCGCGGGACTGGCGACGCACAAGTTCCACGCGATCCAGTACGAGGAGACCTCCCGCGCCGGTGTCACCTTCGGCGGATCGGGCGTGCATGTGCTGCTGGCGCTCCCCTACATCAAGCTGCTCGCCAACGAGGAGCAGAAGAAGCGCTACCTGCCGAAGTTCGTGACCGGCGAGGAGATGTGGGCGTTGGCGATGACCGAGCCGGGCACCGGCTCCGACCTGGCCGGCATGCGCAGCAGGGCCAAGCTGTCGGCTGACGGCACTCACTACGTGCTCAACGGGGCGAAGACCTTCATCACCGGCGGCGTGCACGCAGACCGGATGATCGTGGCCGCCCGGACCAGCCCGCCGAAGGAAGACGACCGTCGCTTCGGCATCTCCTTGTTCGCGGTCGACGCACACTCCCCCGGGTACTCGGTCGGCCGCAAGCTCGACAAGCTCGGCCTGCGCACCTCCGACACCGCCGAGCTCTCCTTCGAGGACGTCGAGGTCCCTGTCGAGGACCTGCTCGGGGAGGAGAACAAGGGCTTCAGCTACCTCGGCAAGAACCTCGCCTCCGAGCGCTGGGGAATCGCGCACTCCGCCTACGCCCAGGCCAGGGCTGCGGTGCGCTTCGCTCAGGAGTACGTCGAGCAGCGCATCATCTTCGGCAAGACGGTGGCCTCCTTCCAGAACACCAAGTTCGAGCTGGCCGCCTGCAAAGCCGAGGTCGACGCCGCCGAGGCGGTGACCGACCGCGCCCTCGAGGCCCTCGACGCCGGTGAGCTCACCCCCGCCGAGGCCGCCTCGGCGAAGCTCTTCTGCACCGAGGTCGCGCACCGGGTGATCGACCGATGCCTGCAGCTCCACGGCGGCTACGGCTTCATCAACGAGTACCCGATCGCCCGTCTCTACACCGACAACCGGGTCAACCGGATCTACGGTGGCACCTCCGAAGTGATGAAGACGATCATCGCGAAGGACATGGGGCTCTGATGCGGGCCGAGGACGTCGCCAAGGCGCACGCCACGCCGCTGACCGCACCGCCGTACCCGCTGGTGGCCAACCGGTTCATCGACCGCGAGTACCTGAACATCACCTACCGCACCGACGCCGAGGCGCTGCGGGCCGTCGTGCCCGAGCCGCTGGAGTTCGACGAGCCGCTGGTTCGCTTCGAGGTCATGCACATGGGTGACGTCGGGTCCTTCGGGCCCTACACCGAGTGCGGCATCGCGATTCCGGTGCGTCTCGGTGACGAGCACGGCGAGTACCTCCACGCGATGTACCTGAACAACTTCGGCGCCACCGTGGCCGGCCGCGAGCTGAGCGCCTTTCCCAAGGGCATGGGGGATCCGCGCCTTCGGGTGGAGGACAGCGTGCTGGTGGGCACGCTGGACGTCACCTCCGAGCGGGTTGCGACAGCGACCATGGGCTACAAGCAGCAGGCGCTCGACGCCGACGAGGCGCGCGCCCAGATCGGCGTGCCGCAGTTCATGGTCAAGGTGGTCCGCGGCTACCAGCGCAAGCCGCTTCTCTGCGACCTGGTCCGCGCGGGAGTCAAGGACCTCGTGATCAAGGAGGCCTGGACGGGCCCGGCGCGGTTGCAGCTGTTCCATCACGTCGCCGCACCGCTGGCGGACCTGCCCGTCCGGGAGGTCGTCGGCGCCAGCCACATCCTGACCGACCTCACGCTCGACCGTCCGGTGCCCGTCCACAACTATCTCGAGGAGCAGCGATGAGCGCCCCCTCCCCCACCGACGACCGCCCGATCGCGGTCATCGGCGCCGGCACCCTGGGCCGCCGCATCGCCCTGATGTTCGCGACCGGAGGTGGCACCGTCCGGGTCTGCGACCTCGACGCGACGCAGCGCGAGCAGGCGGGCGCCTTCATCGAGGAGCAGCTGCCGGCGGTCCTCGAGCAGGTCGGGAGCAGCACGCCCGCGACCGTGGAGTTCACCGACAGCATGGCGGAGGCGGTGGGCGACGCGTGGCTGGTGGTGGAGTCGCTGCCGGAGCGTCTGGACATCAAGATCCCGGTCTTCGGCCATCTGGACCGGCTCGCCCCTGACGACGCGATTCTGGCGACCAACTCCTCCTCGCACCCGTCCAGCCGGATGATCGAGGAGGTCCGCGCTCCTGAACGGGTCGTCAACATGCACTTCTTCATGCCACCCACCTCCACGGCGTGTGAGCTGATGTCCTGCGGCGAGACCGACCCGGCGGTGATCGACCGGCTGATGGAGGCCCTCCCCCGGTTCGGGCTGACCCCCTTCCGCGTGCAGGGCGAGAGCATGGGCTTCATCCAGAACCGCATCTGGGCGGCGATCAAGCGCGAGGCGCTGATGGTCCTCGACGAGGGCGTTGCCTCTCCGGCGGACATCGACCAGCTCTACACGATGGTGCTCGGCGCCAGGCGTGGCCCCTTCCGCGCGATGGACAACGTCGGCCTCGACGTCGTCCTCGACATCGAGGAGAACTACGCCGCCCACCGGGACGGCATCCCCGAGGGACCACGAGCGCTACTGAGGCGCTACATCGCGGACGGTCGCCTCGGGGTGAAGTCGGGACACGGCTTCTACGACTACGAGACCCCCGGGAGTTCGTCATGAGCCTGTTCACCGGCCTGAAGGTCATCGACTGCGGGAGCTACATCGCCGCCCCGGCCTCGGCCACCATCCTGGCCGACCTCGGGGCCGACGTGATCAAGATCGAGCCGCCGGGCATGGGAGACCCCTACCGGCAGCTGCCCAAGCTGCCCGGCAACCCGATCTCCGAGCACGATTACGCCTGGCTGCTCGACTCGCGGAGCAAGCGCGGCCTGGCCCTGAACCTGGGCACCCCCGGAGGTCAGCAGGTGCTGCACGAGCTGGTCGCCGACGCCGACGTGTTCGTCACCAACTACCCGCTCCGGGTCCGTGACAAGCTCCGGATCGACTACGACACCCTGTCCTCGCTCAACGACCGGCTCGTCTACGGCTCCTTCACCGGGTACGGCGAGAACGGCCCCGAGGCCGCGAAGCCGGGCTTCGACGCCACCTCGTACTGGGCCCGCTCGGGGATGATGGACACCGTCCGGGCCTCGGCCGACTCCACGCCTGCCCGAGCCGTTGTCGGGCAGGGCGATCACCCCTCGGCGATGACGCTGTACGCCGGGATCGTCACGGCGCTCTACCAGCGAGAGCAGACCGGACGCGGCACCAAGGTCTCCTCGTCGCTGCACGCCAACGGGCT
This sequence comes from uncultured Actinomycetota bacterium, assembly GCA_963843775.1. Classification (GTDB taxonomy): domain Bacteria; phylum Actinomycetota; class Actinomycetes; order Propionibacteriales; family Nocardioidaceae; genus Marmoricola. Next base: position 837,354 of record CAWJLT010000012.1, on the reverse strand, counting down.
GTGGGCGAACTCCTATATGGCCACGGCCGCCCTCTGTGGTGCCGAGTTCGTGCCGCGACCGCCCCGCGAGAAGCACTTCAACGCGCTGAGCGTGCACTACCAGTGCGCGGACGAGAAGTGGCTGCTGCTGACCCTCCTCAACGAGGACCGACACTGGCCGGTGCTGGTGCGCTGTCTCGAGCGGGAGGACCTCCTGGAGGACGAGCGCTTCCTCACCAAGCCGGACCGGTTTCGCAACTCCGAGCAGCTGATCGCAGCACTCGACGAGGCGTTCGGCCGGCACGAGCGCGCCCACTGGGAGACTCTGCTCAGCGAGAACGGCATCGTCTTCGACATCGTGGCCACCCCCGAGGACATCCCCCACGACGAGCAGATCCGCGCCAACGCGCTGGTCGTACCCTTCGCCGAGGATGACCGCGTCAGCACCATCGCCGTGCCCTTCCAGCTGGCCGGAGTGGAGCCGGTGCCGGCGCAGCTCCCCCCTTCCGTCGGACAGCACACCGACGAGGTGCTGACCGGGCTCGGGTACGACGCGGCGCGGATCGCAGCGCTGCGAGATGCGGGCACGGTGGCCTGAGTCGGGGCCGTCGCAGTGGCCGACCCTGAACACCAGCGAGCCATCAGTGCGCGCGCGATCACCTTCGCCGGCCGCGCGCCGGCAACAGATACCTCCCCATGGAACAGTCGGAACACCATCGGCGAGATCTTGTCAGGCGCGGCGATCGCATTCGGGTCACGTGCCGGCGCACTGGGGCGCGTCCTGGAGCGCGTCCTGGGGCGTCACCAGGATCTGCTCGAGCGTGATGGCGGCGAGCATGCGCTGTGCCGGCGTGGAGTCCTGGTTGGCCGTGCGTGACACGCCGTGCTCAACACCCGACCTGAAATCCCGAAGATGGCGTCTCTCCGAGGGTCGATTCGGGTGATTTAGGCGGATCTAGCCTCGTGACCCCGACGGCTGTGGGACTAGGGTCTTCCCGTGGCCGCACTGGTCACCGGGGCAGATTTTCTTTACATCAGATCCGGCTGGGAGCAGTCGGGGGGGCTGGTCACGTTGAAGAAGCACTGGGTGGGGATCTTGTCATCGGCCGTGCTGGCGGCCACGTTGTCGGCCGCACCGGTAGGCGGCGCGAGCGCCGCCGCACCGGACCCGGCCGTGGTCGGCACGTCGGCCGCGACGGCCGGCGGCTCCTGCTGGGAGATCAAGCAGGCACGCGCCGGCGCGACCGACGGGGTGTACTGGCTGTTGACACCGAAGATGTCCCAGCCGGAGCAGTTCTACTGCGACATGACCTCCGACGGCGGCGGATGGGTGCTCGTGGGCAAGGGGCGAGACGCCTGGACCAATGATCAGCAGGGGAAGGGTTCTCCTGCCCAGCTGCTCTCGCCCAGCACCGTCCCGATGACCGCGGACACGCACCAGCTGCCCTCCGACAAGGTCGACGAGCTGCTGAACGGCGGCCGGGTCGACGCGCTGAGCGAGGGCGTCCGGCTCCGTCGGGCGACGAACGGGGCGGGCACCTCCTGGCAGGAGGTTCGCATCAACTTCGCCGACCGGTCCCGCTGGGCCTGGACGTTCGGCGCAGAGTGGCCGCTGGCCGGCTACTCCTTCGACGGCACCAGCCGGTCCGGGGGCACCTCGCCGACCTTCGGCATCGACAACGCCTTCCGGCGGGTGAACAACACGTCGAGCTCTGCGATGGGGTGGCGCACCGGCTTCGCCTACGGCAGCCAGGTGAGTGGCAGCTCGAGCAGCTCGACCTACCTCTACTCCGAGAGCAACGGCGCCGGGAGCGCGCTGCCCTACACGCAGGTGTACCTCCGGCCGAGGGTGACCTCGTCCGACGCCGGCTTCGCTGCGATCGGCAACGGCGGGACCGCGGCGCTGCCTCAGCCCGCCGTGGCTCGATCGACGGCGCTGGCGTCCCCGTGGGGCGTCACCGGCACCGCGGGGGACAGCTCGCTGGAAGGGAGTGTCGAGGTTCAGGCCTTCACCCAGTCCGGCAACCGGATGTACGTCGGTGGGAACTTTCGCTACGTCCAGCGCGACGAGTCCGGCACCGGGCGGGTGGAACAGCCCTACCTTGCCGCCTTCGACATCGGCACCGGCGAATGGGTCTCGTCGTTCCGACCGGTTCTCAACGAGCAGGTCCGGGCCCTCACGACCCTGCCCAACGGGCAAGTGGTCGCCGGTGGTGACTTCACCATGGCGAACGGCCAGCAGGCAGGGGTCGTAGCGCTCGATCCCGACACCGGTGCCTCCAGCACGTCGTGGAACGTCTCTGTCGAGAATCGTCTGACCAACGGGGACCTGCGGATTCGCGCGCTCCAGACCGCGGGGCCCTACGTCTACATCGGCGGTGCTCTGACCCACACTGCAGGTGGCACGAGGACCACGCCGGTCTACATGCGCAGCCTGGCCCGGGTCTCCTCGGTCGACGGCACGCCGAGCACGGGATGGAACCCCAACCTCAACGGCACCGTGATAGACGTTGACGCCTCCGACGACCTCAGCCGCGTCTACGCGGCCGGCTACTTCACCCAGTCGAACGGGCAGGCTGCCAAGAACGCGGCGGCCATCCTCAACGTCGCCGGTGCGCCACTGGCCACGCCGTCGTGGGCACCGGTGTGGAGCGCGAACAAGAGCTATCAGCAGGCCATCGAGGCGGTTGGCAGCAAGGTCTGGGTCGGGGGCTCCGAGCACAACCTGTTCCAGTACTCCGACTCGACGTTCCAGCGGCTCAACGGTGAGATCCTCAAGCAGCACGGCGACATCCAGGCCACGACCGCGGACCATGGCGTGCTCTACGCCGGCTGCCACTGCAACCAGTTCTCATACTCCAATGCCTTCACGTGGCCGAACCTGGGAAGTGGTTGGACGCAGGCCGACGCGATCGGCTGGTTCGGTGCCTGGAACGCCGACACGGGCAAACGGATCCCGCAGTTCGTGCCGACCTTCAACATGCGCCTCGACCAGGGCATCTTCGCTCTCCAGGCCGACAGCAACGGCACCGTGTGGGCGGGCGGCGACATCGTGACCGTCCGGACCAACGCGCAGCAGGCACGGTGGTCCGGAGGGTTCGCCAGGTTTCCGCTCGCCGACTCCACGCCACCGCCGACCCCGTCGAACTTCAGGGTCGTGGGCCAGGACTCGACGAGCGTGACGCTGGCCTGGGACACGGTCACCGACGCAAGCTTCGGCGTCAGCTACCAGGTCCTGCGTGATGACCGCACCCTCGCCACGACGAGCGGCTCCTCGATCACCGTGCCGCGAGGTGGCAACAACCGGTTCTTCCTCCGTGCCGTCGACGGCCCCGGCAACGTGTCCGCCAGCACGGGTGTGCTCTCGGTCGGCGCGCTGCAGCCGCCGGTGGCCTCCTTCACCGTGGCGGTGAACGACCTGGTCGGATCCTTCGACGCGAGCGCGTCCAACGACCCCGACGGCAGCATCGTCAGCTACTCGTGGGACTTCGGTGACGGCGGGTCCGCCGCCGGCCGGACGGCCGGGCACACCTACGCGGGCCCCGGTAGCTACACCGTCAGACTCACCGTGACGGACAACGACGGAGCCACGGCGACGACGACCCGGCAGGCCAACGTGACGGCAGCGCTCGTGACCTCGGTCGTCGTGGCCGAGGGCTCGTCCTGGCGCTGGCGCTACGAGCAGGGCGCGCCACCGGCCGGGTGGAACACGGTGGGCTTCAACGCCTCGTCCTGGAACCAGGGCAACGCGGTTCTCGGCTTCGGCGGACCGGTCGCCACCGATCTGGACACGTTCGCCTCCACCTCGGACCGCCCGCTCGCGGCGTACTTCACTCGGACCTTCCAGGTCAGCGACGCCTCCAAGGTGACGCGGCTGGTGCTGGACAGCCGGGCCGACGACGGGGCCGTGATCTACGTCAACGGGACCGAGGTCGGCAGGCAGAACATGCCGGCCGGCCCGGTCGGCCAGGGGACGTACGCCTCCTCGGCGCGCCGGACCTCGGCGGCGCTGCAGGATCCACTGGTCGTCGAGGTCCCGACGGCGCTGCTTGTCGACGGCACCAACGTGGTGAGCGCGGAGACCCACCTGAACTACCGCAACACGCGGGACATGACGTTCGAGATGAAAGCAACGATCACCCAGCAACAGTAGAGGTGGGGAAGGCCGAGATGCCGCACGAGTTCCGCTACCTCCACCAGGAGAGCGACTTGGGTGCTCATGCCCCAGATCGTCAAGATCTGTCATGACCCAACCGCAACGTCGCGCATGCGGTTCCAGTCTTGGAGCCGGCAGTGGCACTACGGCGCTTTCCAGTCACGGAACGCCTCCAGCAGGAGGTCGAGCGTGGCGGGGTCCACGTTCTCGGGTTCGATCCGGCCGACCATCCGGATGGTCTCGCGGAACTGATCGAGATAGGCCTCGCAGCCGGGGCACTCCCGCGCGTGCGCAGCGAAACGGTCTGCGGTCTCGCGGTCCAGCGAGCTTTCGAGGTACTCGGTGACCAGCTCGACGAACTCGGCACAGGTGAGGGTCGTGGTCATCGCCTCGACCCTTCGTCGAGCTCGCCTTCGAGAGCTGCGCGGACGGCCGCGCGGGCGCGGTGCAGCAGCACCCGCTGGTTGGCCGCACTGACACTGAGGAGGTCGCACACCTCCGCGGAGGAGAAGCCGTGCACGTCACGCAGGCTGATCACGACCTGTTGACGGTCGGGTAGTCCGGCGATGATCTCGGCGACACGGCGGCTGGTGTCCGCACTGACCACCATCTCCTCCGGCGATGGCCAAGCTCGTGGCGACGTCCTCCAGTGGCCCGGGTACTGGTCGTCAGGTCCACGGAAGCGATCCGGGTCGACGGTGGGCTCGTGGGCGAGGCTACTCATCGGCACTGCTCGCACCTCTCGAACGCCTCGCGTCTTGGCGATGTTGGTGAGGATCCGGAACGTCCAGGTGCGCAGGGACGACCTGCCCTCGAAGTCGTCGATGCCGCGGAGAACGCCGAGCCAGGTCTCCTGCACCACCTCCTCGGCCGAGGCGTCGGTGGACACGTGGGCGCGCGCGACCCGGGTCATCACCGGAGTCCACGCCTCCACGAGCAGCCGGAAGGCTTCCTCGTCCCGGGACCGGATTGCCGCCACCACGGCCGCATCATCCACGTGCAATTCATAGCAGCGCTGTAACGCTCCTCCACCTGCGACGACTGTCCTTCGTACGGTCATGCAGAACCTCGAAGCGTTACGGAGCGCCATGCCAGACCTCGAGACCACCCGCTCCATGCATGCCATCGTCGAGCTGTCGGTGGCAGGTCCGCCATTCGAGCAGTCGCGCACCATCCGGCTCCGAGTCACCCCGGCGTGCCTTCGGAGGGGTCGTCGAGATGCCTGCTGAGGACATGGACCCCTCGCCGGCACCTGCCGCGACGGGGACCTCCCGTGCGAGTCGCCCGCCGTGGTGGCCCCACTTCCGGAGCCCGCTGAGGTCGACTGCGGTCACCGCCCGTCTGGGGAGGGCAGTGGGGATCTGCTTCGCGGTGTGCTTCGTGACGGGGATGTTGAGCCACTACCAGTACCACCCCTGGACATGGCTGCCTGAGCCTGCGCACCCGGTGCAGGCCTACCGGGTGACCCAAGGCCTGCACGTCGCCACCGGTGTCGCGGCCATTCCCTTGCTGCTGGTCAAGCTCTGGTCGGTCTACCCGAACCTGTTCCGCTGGCCACCTGCCCGGTCGACCATGCACGCGCTCGAGCGCCTCTCGGTGTTCGTGCTCGTCGCCTCGGCCCTGCTCCAGCTCACGACCGGGTTCCTGAACACGCTGAACTGGTACCCATGGCCCTGGTCGTTCCCCTCGACCCACCGTTACCTGGGCTACGTGGTGATCGGTTCCATCCTCCTGCACATCGGGATCAAGCTGCCGGACATCAAGTACGGCCTCCAGGCGAGGCTCCCCGAGGCCGACGTACTCACGGAGCTCGCCTGGAGCGAGAACCCGCTCGCGCACAGCAATGCCGGAACGGTTGCACCGCCCCCGACACCGGCCATGGACCGGCGGGGTCTGTTCGTCACGGTCGGCGCCGGTGTCGGCGCGATCGTGCTCACGACCATCGGTCAGACGGTCACTCCGCTCTCGCGCATCGGGCTGCTGGCGACCAGGGAGGCCTCGAAAGGTCCACAGGGAGTCCCCGTGAACAAGACCGCACGGTCGGCGCGTGTGGTCACCCTGGCCCCCGCGGCGGACTGGAGCCTGGAGGTCTCCGGCCCCACGCCGTTCACGCTGACCCTGGCCGATCTCGAGGAGATGGCGTCGGTGACCCGGCACTTCCCGCTGAGCTGTGTCGAAGGATGGAGCGTCGGCGCGCAGTGGCGTGGCATCCCGGTGATCGATCTCGTACGCCGGGCCGGAGGCGGTGCTTCCTCGCGGGTCGAGGTCTTCTCCCTGCAGCCCAAGGGTCCCTACAACCGCAGCACGCTCTTCGGTCCCCAGGTCGAGGTGGCCCTGCTGGCCACCCACCTCAACGGCGAGCGGCTCGATCTCGACCACGGATACCCCGTGCGGTTGATCGCCCCCAACCGCCCCGGAGTACTCCAGACCAAGTGGCTGCGCCGGATCGAGGTGACCTGAATGCGCAGGTACCGCATCTCTCTGTGCGTCGCCGGCGGACTGCTCCTGGCGTTCGGCGTGTTCCGGCTGACCACCCAGCTCGACGGAGGAGACCTCTTCGCTCTCGGCATCTGGCTGGTGGCCGCTGTGGTGCTTCACGACGGCCTGATCGCGCCGATCACCATCGGCGTCGGCGTGGCGCTGACACGGGTGCCACCGCGCGGACGCCGATACCTGCAGGGCGCGCTCCTCGTCGCGGCGCTGATCACCGTCATCGCCGTCCCCCTCATCGGGCGGCGAGGCACCCAGCCCGAGTCCAAGGCGATCCTCCTGCGCGACTACGGGGCCAACCTCGCCCTGCTGCTCGGCCTGACCGCCGCCGTCGCCCTGGTTCTCTACGGCCTCCGCGTGTGGCGGTCCGACCAGCCACTCGACGCCACCCCCGAGGAACACACGGACTGACCCGCACGACCCTGCAGGAGTCCTCGGATCGGCTCGCCGCTCGGCGCCCTCTGGATGCGGACGCTCGTCAACGATGACCACCGAGGCGAATTGAACTACGTCCTGGGGGGTGACATGGGGGCCGAACGCTCCCGGGACCCGAGCGGGCGCGCCGCGCCTGCCCGGGCGGACATCCCGACGGCAGTCACCGAGGCAGCCACCAGGACACCCGCGGCGACGAGGAAGCAGATGGTGAACGCGTCCATCGCGACCAGGCCGATGCCGTTGCCCACGATCGCGAACAGGACGCTCACGCCGATGACGAAGCCGATCTGGCGGGCCATGGTGACCACACCGCTTCCGGTCGCCGCCTGGTGCGGTGCGAGGTCGTGGGTAGCGCCCGCCATCAGGTTCGGCAGCGCCAGACCGACCCCGACACCTCCGAGCAGCCAACCTGGCAGGTAGGCAGCGAGGTACGCCGGTTCCGGCCCCATGCTGAGCGCCAGGAAGAGTGAGCTGAGCGCCATCACCATGGAGCCTGCGGTGATCAGCCGGGCCGGCCGTGTCGTGGGCAGGTAGCGGTGGCTGACCGCGGCCGTCACCGGGACCAAGACGGGGCCGACCGCGACGGCGAAGCCGGTCTGCAGCGCCGAGTATCCCCAGATCTGCTGCAGCCACAGGATGCCGACGAGCAGGTTGATCGCGAAGGAGATGTTGAACAGGACCATGGTGAGGATCGCCCACCGGAAGGTGGTGACGCGCAGCAGCTCGGGGTGGATGACGGGTGAGGGATGCCGCGTCGACCGCAGCGCGAAGAGGACGCCCAGCACCAGAGCCAGCCCCAGCGCCAGCGCGGTGCGTCCGCTCGTCCAGCCCCACTCAGGACTCTTCACCAGGCCCAGGGCGAGCAGGCCCACCGAGCCGGCAAAGAGCACGGCCCCGAGCAGGTCGGGCACACCCGCCTCGTCGTCGGGTCGCACCTCGTGCACCTCGCGCAGGGCGACGACCAGCAGCGCCGCACCCACGGGCAGGTTGATCAGGAACACCCACTGCCAGCCGAGCTGGGTCAGCATCCCGCCGACGCTCGGGCCGATCGCCGCGGCGATCGCACCGGTCGCCGCCCAGAGCCGCACCCCGCCCATGCGCTTCTCCGCCGGCAGCGCCGCCAGCAGGATGCTCAGGCTGGTCGGGGTCATCGCGGCGGCCCCGGCTGCCTGCAGGACCCGGAAGGCGACGAGCACCCACACGCTGCCACTGAGCGCACACGCCACGCTCGCCAGCGTGAACAGCAACAGACCACCCACGAAGATGTGCTTGCGCCCGTAGCGATCAGCGAGCCTCCCGAACGGCACGAGCAGCGCGGCGAAGGTAACGGCGTACGCATTCAGGACCCAGCTGAGATCTCCAGCGGTGGGTCCCCCGGGCCGGTTGGCGCCGAAGCTCGCGCCGATGTCGTCGAAGGCCACGTTGACCACGAACAGGTCGAGGCTGGACATGAACGCGGCGCCGACCGCCACGAGGACGACGAGTCGGGTCCTCGTCTGGCTTGGGTTTGGCATAGTCAGAACTCTAAGGGCCTGACTATGTATTTGCCAAGCCAGCCGCTAGATTGGGCCCATGTCCGTGCAACTCGATGGCCGCCTCGCCAACCCCGGCCGGACGCCCCGCCCCGATTTCTGCCCCATCGAGCGCACCTTCAAGGTGGTCGGCACCCGCTCGGCGGTGCTGCTGATCCGGGAGGCCGCCTACGGGACCACGCGTTTCGATGACTTCGTCCGTCGTGCGGGCCTGACCGAGACCGTCGCCTCCTCACGCCTGCGCGAGCTGGTCGAGGCCGGGCTGCTGACCAAGGAGCCCTACCGCGAGCCCGGCCAGCGCACCCGCTACGAGTACGTCCTCACCGACGCCGGCGCCGACCTGGTGCCAACCCTCGTCGCCCTGGCGGCCTGGGGCGCCGAGCACCTCCCCCACCAACCCTCACCCTCGTTCACCCATGCCGGCTGCGGCGCGCCGGTGACGGCGCACGTGGAGTGCGCGGCCGGACACGCCATCACGATGGACGAGCTCGTCGCCACGGCCTGAACCGGGACGGGGCAATCGGCCTCTGTTTCAGACCCTCCCCCGCGCTCTCAACGGCGCAAACCTCATCAGCGAATCGCCGGCCTCGATCATCGCCCGTGGAAAGGACGCCCACCACGCCGAAGGCGTTGTCGTGGGAGAGGCGCGCGACGGGGCGGAGAGCGCGCGCCGCGCGTTGTGGAGATGCCTTCTCAGCGGATCGGGTTGAGGTAGACGACATCCGCGCTGCCGCTTGTGGACTGTGCGTCACGCTGCTGTTGGCCGTTCGCCCGGAACACGGTCATCCGGTAGCCGTAGCTGCTGTTGACCGTGCGCCGCAGGATCACGTCGTCGATCGAGTAGTCCACCCGCCCGCTGCCTTCCACGAACGGATGAGCCGGATCGGGCGCTGCGGGCGCGGTGAGCTCCACCGACGTGCCCTGCAGGAACTCGACCACGACGACGCGGATCTGTTCCTGCTCGCGTCCCGGGACGGCATCGAAGACCGACGGCAGCACCTTCACGGTCACGAGGCGGAAGTACGCCAGCGTCGTCCTGTCCAGGATCGAGTCCCACACGGCCTCGGCATCGACGCGGGCATGGACGCCACTGAGGTCCAGCGCGACCTCGGCTGCCGAAGCGGCCAGCGGCGCAGAGGGGCGGATGCGCAGGGAGAGGACAGCCGCGGGAGCCAGACCAGCGCTGGGGAGTCCCTGCTCCACGACACCCGGCGTCTGGGTATCCCCCTGGATGACGCTCACCCCCAGGGACTGGACGTCCAACGGGCTCTCGGTCGCGTTGACGAGGTCGAGCTCGAGGACCCCGTCTGCGCCCACGGTGGCATGGCTCACGAACATGGGCCCTTCGAGGTCGTCGAACCGGGCCGTGAACGGGATCACCTCTGGCGCCTGGCCGTCGACCGCGACGTCCACATGTCCGAGGAACAGGGCGGCGGTGTCGGCGTGCATGGCGTCGAACAGCAACCGGAACTCCTCCAGGGGCATGCTGAGGGTGTCCTTGAGCGCGCCCTGGAGCACGAGGGCCGCGCCCGGCCGTTCTGCCCTGACCGAGCCTGACGACGTCGGTCGGTCGATGGTGAAGGTGATTCCGCGCGTCGAGTAGGGCTGGAACTCCACCCTGGTCTCGCCGAACGACGGATCCGCGCGCAGGCGCTGCCGGGCGTCCTCGAGGCGGCTCGCGTCGACATGCGGGGCGACGACGTAGTCGACGATGACGCCGGTGGTCCGGCCGTCCTCAGCCGAGGTCACCCGCACTGTCATGAAGGGGGTGAAGGGAGGCGTCGGGCGCCGGGCGATCTTGAACGCATCGGGGAAGACGTAGACGACCCAGGGACGGGATGCGTCCTGCAGGTAGCTGTGCCACTGGCCCTGGTACTGCAGGCTGCGCCGCACCAGCCGGGCCCCACCCGGCGACACGGAGATGCCGCTGAAGATGTAGCCGTGCAGCGCCGGTGCGAAGGCGAACGGGTCGGGTGTCGCCACCTGCAGCAGGTCCCGTCGCTCCGTGCTCCACGTGGGGGGTCCGGGGTCGGTGCCGGGATTGTTGCCGGGGTCGTTGCCGGGGTCGTTCCCGGGGTCGTTGCCACCGCCGTGCCCGTGCCCGTGGAACGGCCCGTCACCCGGATCCTCCGGGCCCTCGAACCCCCCGTCCTTGCGAAGCCAGGGGCCACCCTTGATCGCAAGACCCAGCCTCGGGTTCAGGCGTACGTCGCGGGACAGCGCGGCGGTCGCGACCAGGCGGCTCACGGGAACACCGGTGACGGGACCCGCCGCGGTCAGCGCGCGCACGCCGACAGGACCCTGCTGGGCCTGGGGGGTGAGGTGAGCGAGAGCACTCGCTGCCAAGCCGCCGGACAGAGCCGCCTCTCGGTGCGCGAGTGCCGACTCGGTGAGCGCGGGGAAGCGCCAGGACGTGGTCGCCGTGTCCACGGTCCAACGGTCCACCGTGGTCGGCGGCAGCGTCGCGACCAGGGTCCCCGGGTCGACCTCCGGTGGGTACGGCACGAGCATGCGCGGTGGCCAGAACGCCACGGGCCGGAACGGCACCTCGGTGGCCACGCCCAGGTTGACGCTGTTGCCGGATCCCACGATGGTCGCCACGGCCGTCAGGAAGCCGCCGTCGCCACCCTGTCCAGCCGGGACCGGGATCCGGAGATCGACGGTGCGGGTCACGAGCAGGCGCGCCTGGCGGGCAGGGTCCGTGAGCGCGCCGTACACGTCGTCGCGTTCCACCACCGTCGCGAACGTGAGGACCGCCGTCGTGACGTCGCCGCTCCTGGTCACGTCGAGGAAGTCCAGGGTCTTGAGCGCCGAGCCACCGGCCGTGATGAGGAACTGCAGGGAGACCCTCAGCGAGTGCGGCAGCTCCGTCGCGTCCGACGCCTGAGCGGTGACCGTGTCCGGGCGGACGGCGACCAGGTGGACGGCGAGGGTCGACCCGTTGGCGTCGGAGCGCATGGCGATGCGGTACTCGGGCTGGTTCGAGACGGTCTGCATGTCCACGACGTACTGCGGCACATAGCCCTTGCCGCCCGGTGGGTCCGTGCGCTCGTAGACCATCGAGTCGTCGGGGGCACCCGTAGGACTCGTGGCGACCGGCACCACAGGGGTGGCCTCGGTCGATCCGGCCGCCGCGCTCTCGCGTCCCGCCAGCACCGCCTCGGTCACCCGCAGCGCACCGTGAGCCCGGGCGGCCGCCCCGCGCGCGAGCACCGTGACCTCACGCGCCGGTGGCGCGCCCTGCAGGTCAGAGCTCTTCATGACCAGGGCACTGCCGACGCCGGCGACCAGCCAGTCGCCACCGGCGTAGGGACGGTAGCGAATGCCTGCCCGGAACGGAGACGTCGAGAACCAGCGGAAGACCCGGTCAGGCTCTTCGGGGGTGAACACCAACGCGCTGGCAGCGTCCGACGACTCGTCCTCGTCGAGCGGCACCAGACTGACGGCGCGCGAGGTGGCCCCGTCGTCGAAGAAGCAGTGCATCCGCAGCTCTTGGGGTCCGTAGGCCGCACAGGTGGCGAGGTCGAGCCGGACCGGCGATGACTCGACGGGCGGCAGTTGCACCTGCAGTGACCCGTCCTCGGAGGCGGCCACGAAGTCCCAGCGCAGCCACTCGCGGCCGCGCGGCACGGCGATCGTGACCATCCTGTCCGAGGAGTGCAGGACGAACCGCCGGGACCGCACCTGCCCGTTCTCCGGCCATGAGCACGTGCCGGAGACCACCGCGGCGAGGCCGAGCGCCTCGGTGATCTCGCACGTCGCCAACTCGACGGGGAAGTCACTCGGCTCGAGACGGAGCACCGGCCCCTCCCCCGGCAGCGTCGGGCCGTCGAGACGGCGTACGCCGTCCTCGTCAGCGAGCACGACGAACGGCGCGGCCGTGTAGACCAGGGCCTCCCCCGGCGCCGTACGCAGCACGAGCGGTCCGGGTTCACCACGGCCGAGCTCGGCGGTCACCACCAGCGGCTGGGGGCGGGTGGGAGGGCGGGCGGGAACGCGCACCTCGACGCCGAGGACGTCGACGCCTTCGGTGGGCCGCTCGACGGTCGTCAGCACTTCGACCCGGGCACCGCCGAGGGCAGGATCGGACGCCACGTCGCGCCGGGTCACCAGGCCCCCCAGCCCGTGGAGACGTGCCTGCTCCTGTGCCCTGCCGAGCAGGTCGACGGGGAGCTGGAGCCTCCTGGTCACCACGACGGGTTCGGCCAGTGCCCACTGCACGGAGCCGGCGTCCGAGCGGGTCAACCGCACGACGGGCGGGTCGCCGGGCGAGACGGCCGGCACCCAGGTCCCGAAGCGGGCCACCACCCGATCGGCCAGGACCGCGGCCAGGTCGCCGGGGTCGACCTCCTCGACGCGACTGAGCTCGAGCGGAAGGTCAGCAGGATCCCTGCGGAAGTACGCCGTGATCTCCGCGTGGGGCAACGCCCCGGTCGGGTCGGCGAGCGCGATCAGGGCGTCGGTGAGCACCTCGGGGTCGAACCGGACGGCCGCCGGAACACGCGGCGCCACGCCCCGGGCACTGGCCTCCGCGACCCCGCCCCAGGCGCCACCGTCGTGGAGCATCGCCTCGATGACCTGGGCCACTTCGATCGGCAGCGGCACGAGCAACCGGCCCGCCCCCACGCCCCCGGAGGCCACCGACCACGGGGCAGCGAGGGCCGAGGTCGCGCGCAGGCCCGGTGGCGCCACCGCCCAGAAGGACCAGTCCTGCAACGGGCAGTCCTGCGCCAGCGCCGAGGGGTCGGCGGACCGAAGGACCGAGAGCACGGACTCGGCCTCGTAGGTGGCAGCGAACGTGCACGCGAAGGTCGCCCGCGAGCCGCGCAGGTCGAGGGAGCGGGCGATGTCGAGGTGCCACGCCAGCCCACCGTCGGGCTCATTGCCCACCTCGCACGTCCTGGGCAGCACCATCGCGGGTCCGGCACCGAAGGCCTGGTGGACGCGCACGCCGTCGACGTCGGTCCATGCGCCGAAGTCCGGCATGCCGAGCAGGCTCATCACGCGCTCCTCACACAGTCGGCCGCGTGCGCCTGCGGCTCGAAGAGGCGTCGCGCGGCCGTCAGTGCCGGAACCTGCCACGTCGCCCGGCCGTAGGCGCTGCGGAACGAGACGTGCTCCGAGGAAGCGCCGTGGTGTCGCACGCTCACCATTCGCCACGCCTTCTCCAGTCCGGACGCTCCACATTCGACGGCGTGTGCCAGGGCCTCGGCCAGTTCCTCAGCGCCGCAGTAGAACGGAGTCAGCGTCGACTGCCGGACCGCGTCGTCACCGGCCCAGTCGAGCCCGGCGACGACGGAGTCAACGGCCGCGTCGTAACCCGGCACGTGGGTGCACCCCAGCCGGGACAGCAGCGCGACGACGTTGACGTTGACCACCAGGTCGACGGGGTTCGCCCGGTGATCGCGGCGCAGCCAGGTGACAAAGGCACCCGGACGCACCCACGGCGGCAGGATCACCTGGTTGTCCTGTCGCACCCGGTGCGCAAGGAGGACGTGACACGCGGTCCGCAACGCCTGGTCCTGCCCGACACGTCCTGCCCGGAGCAGCTCGTGGGTGATGACCGCCGTGTCGTCCGCGTCGGGCGGGACAGCGCGCGCCCACCCCGGCCGCGCGGCGTCGGTCCAGAAGCTGCACGCGCCGCCGGGGGCAGCGAGGTAGGCACCCTCGAGCAGGTCAAGGGACCGCACCCGGATCGCCCGCAGCGCCGGATCGTCGCCCTGGTGACGCAAGGCCCGCAGGACCAGGGCCGTGCCGAACAGGTTGCGGTCGGCGGTCACCGAGCCGTCACCCCAACGCACCTGCGAAGCGAAGTAGCCCTCGTCGTCCTGCAACTCGGTGAGCTCGAGGACCTGGTGCGCCGGCGCGGACCTGGTCACCGTCCGCGGCGTGCTCACGCCGCCACCGGCCGTACGCCGAGGGTCAGCGACGCGGGTGTGTCCCCGCCCAATCCGAGCCCCACGATCCCGTGCCGGGTCGCCCAGGCACGCCGATCCGCTAGCGGTGAGGTCACGGCGTCGTACGTCGTGGGGTCAGCGCCGAGGGCACGGGCCAGCCGTGAGTACTCCCGACGGATCCGCGCGTCCCCGCCCCACAGGGCCCGGGCGTAGAAGTGCAAGGTCACTCGTCGCGGGTCGCCGAGGGTGTAGCTGACGCCCACCGATGGTCCCGGCAGCCGTCCTCGCAGCGGCTGGCCGTGCAGCAGCTGCACGGCACGCTCGACCCGGGACGACAGGTGCCCGAGCCCGACCGGTGTGAGCAGGTCGGGGAGGTGGTGCGGCCACAAGGACGCCCCGCGCAGGTAGCACTCGACGTCACCGCTGGCCGGGGTCACGGCGACCATCCGCAGCGCCATGGCCCGGTCCTCGAGCACCGGATCGGGCAGGCCCGGCCACCGCCAGGCCGGGTCGGGCACCTCGGCGTACAGCTTGAGCACGATGGCGTCGGCGGAGACGCGGCAGCTGACCCAGGCGCCGTACCGGAGGGGCAGGTCTGTCTGCTGTCGGCGCAGCCTGTCCAGGAGGTCGGCAGGCACCGCGCGGCCGCCGACGTCGGCCACCAGCCGCGCTGCGAGGTCGAGCCGGTCCGCCGGCCGCAGGTCCGGGGATCCGGGTTCGACGGTCATCCTCAGCCGTGCATCCGTGGTGGTGAACGCCGCTTCCACCGGGAACCCGTCACCCGTGAGCGGGCTCCCCCGCCACGCACTCTCGCCCTGGGCGGAGAGCCGGTCCGCCAGCAGGTGACCCAGCACGGTGCGTGCTCGGGCACGAACCGGTTCAGGGTAGGCGTCCAGCAACGCCTCGAGCGCACGTGGCGTGCCGTCCACGGCCCGCGGTTCGGGCGTCGTACGCCGATCGGTCAGCGATCCTGCGGTGAGCATCGGGTCACTCCTCCGGCTCCACGACGATGTCGACCTGCGTCGTGCCGTCGGCCACGACCTCGACCTGGGCCTGCGCCGCGACCTCTCCACTGCGCGCCGCGAGGACCGTTCGTCCGGACGCGATGCCCGTCAGCCGGAAGGCACCGTCAGCACCTGACAGGACAGCTATGTCGGGGTGCGGTCCGTCGCTCTGCACGACGGCCACGGAGAACCCGGGCAGGGGGCCACCGCGCGGGTCGACCACCCGGCCACCGATGGACCCCACTCCCGGGACTCCCTCCCGCTTCGGCATTCAGGGCACCTGGCCCGCCCACGCGACGATGTTGTCGAACATGTCGCCTGTGATGCGCGTCCCGCCGTTGTGGACATCGGTTCCGAAGGTGTGCACCGCCACGCCGTACCGGCTGCCGTCGGCCGTGGTCTCCCACACGGGGGCGCCGCTCTGGCCGCCGTAGGTGTCGGCGACGTAGGTGATCTGCCGGTCGTCGACCTCCTCGATGGTGCGGCTGTCGTACCACTGCGTGCCGTCGATGTGTGCGGGTCCGCCGTCACCCGGGTAGCCCGAGATGTTGACGCTGATTCCCCGGAGGTAGTCGTCGGTGCGCGAGGCGTAGCCGAACCAGCCGAGCTGGTCGCCGAACCGGCTGTCCTCGGGCAGCAGGATTCCGCCGTAGTCGTAGTTCGAGTCGCCGTCCTGCGTCCAGCCGGACACGCTCCGGAAGTCGCGAGCGACCGCGGAGCCGTAGGGCCGGGTGTCCGCGTCGCGACCCGGGATGACCTCGATCTCGCGGACCCAGCCCCCCTCGTCCGACATGAAGACGCAGTGCCCCGCCGTCATCAGCAACCGCGGGGCGACCAGCCACGCGGTGCCCAGGTACGTCGTTCCTGTGCTGGCGGTGATCAGCAGGGAGCAGATGCACCTCCAGGGGTACTCCGTGGTGGTCGTGACGCGGGTGCGCTCATCGGTGCCGATGATGGACTCGAGCGACACGTGCGAGATCCGCGCACGCGCTACCGCGCGCTCCACGGAGGAGCCGTAGCTGCCGTAGTACGCGTCGATGGGGCGCATGTGAGGCACGGCCCCCGCCGCCGGCACCGTCTCAGGGCGTTTCGACGCCGGCTTGGCGATCACCTCACGGGTGCGGGACTGCGGCTTGCCCTTGGATCCGAAGGCCGGGGCGAACTCCCGACTGTCCGTGAGGGGGGCGCGGTTGGAGTCCGACTGGTGGGGATCGGCGGTCGGTCCCGGTGCGGCCACGGTCTCGCGACGCTGGCGGCTGCGCGCCACCTCTCGCGCCCGGTCCATGCGGAACGCCTCGCGCTGGGAGTAGATCGAGACCTCGAAGGCCTCGCTCGCCTTCTTCGTGCCCTGTGAGCCGGCGCTGCCATTGCTCCCCGTGCTGCCGGTGCTCCCGGTGCTCCCCGTGGCCCCGGTCGAGCCCGTGGTCCCGGTGCTGCCGGTGCTGCCGGTGGAGCCGGTGCTTCCCGTGCTGCCCGTGCTTCCGGTCGAGCCCGTGGTGCCGGTCGACCCGGTGGTGCCGGTCGAGCCCGTCTGCCCGGTGCCCTGGTGCGGGATGGTCGGCCCCGTCGTCCCGCCGTCCACGCGGGTCGCGAGAGCGTCGAGGAAGTGGTCGAACGCCTTGACGACCGCCTCCTTCTCGTCCTCGATCGAGTCATCGCGGGCGATGGCCTCGGCGGCATCGGTCGGGGCCTGATAGGCGTATTTCTTGCCCCCGGCCTGTTCGGTCGTGTGGGACTGAGTGGATTGATCGGTCATGACATTCTCCTTATAAGGGATTCCAGCCCCATGTGTTCACTGAGGAAGACAACGGTGTCGTGGAGGCGCTGGGGCGGCAGCCGCCTCACGGAGTTGTCGGTGCCGAGGACTGTCAGCTGCAGCGTGTAGCCCCGGACGGTCGGGTCGGCGCGCGCGAACCGCACCCGCTTCGAGGCGGTGTCCGACGGCTCGAAGCGGACCTGCTGGGTGCGCTCCCCCGGGAAGCTGGGCTCGGCGAAGGTGAGGTCCGCGATCAGCAGCTTCACGGTGGACGCGTCGAAGTTGGGGAAGAGCTCGACGACGAGGGGTTCGAGGAACGGGTCGTTGACCGTCACGATCGGCACGTTGGTCGTCACGGCCGCCGTCTCGGTGGTCGTGCCGTCCTTGAGCCGGTGCCGGAACGAGTAGGAGAAGGTGCGCAGCTCCGGATCGCTCAGCCGGAGCTGCCAGCTCTGGGGTGGCCCACCGGGGTGGACCGTCAGGAGCTTGTCGCGCGCCCACCGACCGGGATGCTCGTAGCGCATCTGGACGTCGGTGGAGTCGATCACGTCGGGATCGAGGTCGCCTGGCACCACCCGCACCTCGAGGAAGCCGAAGTCGTCGTACGGGTTGACGAGGAGGGTTCGGTCCAAGGAGGTGGTTGACGGCAGTGAGTAGCTGAGCTTCTCGCCGTCCCACCCCGAGAGCGGGTCGAAGTGGTACTCCTGCGACATCGTGTAGTCGAGGTCGTGGTGCTCGTCGAGGAAGAACGACGCATGGTCCTGGGTGGGGCCCCCAGGCCGGAAGGTGATGTCGCGGTGCTTGATGCCGGTGGTGTCGCCGGTGCGTCCGTACTCGATGGCGAGGTCTGTCTTGAGCAGCCCGATCCGCTCGAACGCCACGGGAGCGTCCACGTCGATCTCGAGCACCCGGAAGAACGGGCTGTCGAGGTCGACCTCGATGAAGTGCGGCGGTCCGTCCAGGTCGCCGACCAACCGGGCGAGAAGACCGGGTGGGGCGTAGGTGCGCTTCTCGGCGGACTGGCTGTTGTAGCGCAGCGTCACCGTCTTGTCCTCGATCTGCTCGATCTTCTGGAGTTGGAAGGCGAGCTTGATCCCGAGCGGTGGCTGCTTCGGCACCTGGGGTGTGGTGCCGGTCCCGGTCGTGCCGGTGCCGGTCGTGCCGGTGCCGGTCGTGCCGGTGCCGGTCGTGCCGGTGCCGGTCGTGCCGGTGCCGGTCGTCCCGGTGCCGGTCGTCCCAGTGCCGGTCGTCCCAGTGCCGGTCGTCCCAGTGCCGGTCGTCCCAGTGCCGGTCGTCCCAGTGCCGGTCGTCCCAGTGCCGGTCGTCCCAGTGCCGGTCGTCCCGGTCCCTGTCGTCCCGGTGCCCGTCGTCCCCGTCCCGTTGGTGCCGCCTCCGTTGGAGGCGGCGAGGCGGCTCAGGGTGCCGCGGATGGACACCGGCCGACCACCGGTCGAAGCGGCGGTCACCAGCGCGCAGCGGTCGGCCGGATCCGAGCGCCGATCCGCGTCCTGGGCGTCGGCGAATCCACGGGCCTCGGAGGCGGTGACCTCGGCCTCACCACCGATGATGCCGAGCGCGACCTCGAGCCGGCGCTGGCTGAGGTCCTGGTTGTACGACGCGGTCGACGGGTTGCCTTCGAAGCTGGCCAGCCCCTTCACCGTGACCCGGCGCGGCGAGCCCAGGGCGCTCTGCAACCACGACCGCAGTGCATCTGCGCCGGTGGCCGCGTTGCCCGGCAACGAGGTGACCTGGAAGGCGGTGTCCAGCGGGTTGGTGCGGTTGCTGAGGTAGCCGTTGTACGCCGCGGAGGGCGGTGTGACCGACCACCCGGGAGGGCGCGGCTTGTCGAAGTCGAAGAACAGCCGGAACTCCTGCTGGGTGGTTGGCGCTGCCGGGTAGTCCGCCTGAATCGCCAACGAGGCCCCGCCGGCGACCGTCAAGGACAGCTGCCGGGCGCTGTTGAGCGTCTGTGCCACGCCGTCCACGCGGACCGTCGGCGCGGAGTCGCCGCCTGCGAACAGCAACGTCACCTGGTCGCTGTCGGCCTGTTGGGTCATCGTGACGTCGAAGCCGGGGACCTGCGGTTCCACCTGCCGGTCGAGCCGCGCCGGCGGCCTGGTCGCCGTCTCGTAGACCGGGTAGGCCCACACCTCGCGCGACCTGCTCGTCAACGCCGAGGCGCCGTTGGAGACCACGACTTCCGACACCTCCAGGCCGCCAGAGTGTGTGGCCGGGTGGGCAGTGCCTGCGCCCGTGGACCCCGTCGACCCGGTGGACCCCGTCGAACCAGTCGATCCGGTGGACCCCGTCGAGCCCGTGGATCCGGTGGACCCCGTCGAGCCCGTGGATCCGGTCGTCCCCGTCGTGCCCGTCCCGGTCGTGCCCGTCCCGGTCGTGCCCGTCCCGGTCGTGCCCGTCCCGGTCGTGCCCGTCCCGGTCGTGCCCGTCCCGTCGTGCCCGTCCCGTCGTGCCCGTCCCGGTCGTGCCCGTCCCCGTCGTCCCCGTCCCCGTCGTCCCCGTCCCCGTCGTCCCCGTGCCCGTCCCCGTGGGCGGCTTGTTGTCGAAGGTGACCGGAGCCAGAGTGGGCTTGAACCACTGGTCGAGCAGCATCGACTTGAAGTAGTCCAGGGCCCACTTCTCCTTCTCGGCGGCGTCTGCTGCGTCTGAGAAGTTGATGACCTTGATCGAGATGACGCCGTCCTGCTTCAGCTTCTCGAAGGCCATGTCGATGCCGGCCTCGAGGTAGACCGGGATGCCGTAGACGGGGAACCCGGCCGACAGGTCGACGCCGAAGCTGAGGTGGTCGAAGATCCGCTTGAAGTTCGCGGTGATCTCGACGTCGAGCGCCGGCCGGAGGGCGCTGTACTTCAGGTCGTAGACGACTCCGACAGGCACTGCGCCCTGGTGGAAGGCCTGGTCGAGGATGACCGCACCCTCCTGGCTCAGCGTCAGGCTGAAGACCGCGTTCTCGTTTCCCGCGAGCGAAGGCTTGGTGGAGCCGAGGACCGAGGTGACGGCCAGCAGGGCGCCAGGGGGTGGGGTCGGAGCGGTGGTGCCCCCGCCGCCCTGGAGGTTGAGCGCGACCACCTGGACCGTGCCGTCGTCGAAGGGAACGGGGCTCAGCCGCGGCGTGCCGTCGCTGAAGCGCGAGATGGCCGAGATGATCCGGCTCCTGGTCTCGGGGTCGAGGCTCAGCTCCACCTCCATCATCAGGAAGCCACCACCTGTGACGCCGCCCCCCGCCACTGCGGGTCGATACCTGATCAGGGTGAACTGCGGCTCTCCATCGCGCTCGGCCAGGCGTGGTGGGAACGGGAGGTACCAGAACTGGCTGGGGTCGGCATGGTCGGCGAAGACCGTGACGCCGTCGACCGTCTGCATCCTGCTGTCCATGACCTGCATCTGCCACACCCTCCCGTCGTTCCTTCGTGTTCCTGCGCGCTTGCCGGGCAGCGCCCGGCACGGTCGAGCCGCCTAGGACGGCAGCACCAACCTGTCGACGTCGACGCTCACGAGGTCCCGCTCCTGCACCAGCCCGTTGGTGTAGACCGTGCGCACCGATGCGTTGTAGCTCGATCTGCCCGCGTCCACGTAGTCGTACTCGAAGTACCCACCGTCCTGGTTGCTGGAGAAGCTGAGGTCGTCCGCGAAGCTGAGTCCCGCGGAGGGGTCGTTGTAGAGGAGACGGGTCTCGACCCGGCTGATACCGCCGACGGCGAAGTCGACCGACGGAGGCAGCACTCGGACCACGCGATGGCCGGCCATGTCGGTGCGCAGCGCAAGGAAGGCGAGGCTCGTGGTCGAAGGCGGTACGACGATGGAGCGGCCGTCCTTGAGCACGAACGTCGCGTTCCACCTGATCAGTCGCTCCTCGCCGTTGACCAGGTTGACCGTGAAGGTCTTCGGCGCGCGGTCCTGGTCGGTGTCGAAGAAGGAGAGCGTGGCCTCCTCGTCGACACCGTTCGGCGGGTCGACGTACCGCAGCTCGACGAAGACCATGGAGACCAACCGCCAGTCCACCGCGGGCGTGACCGTGAGGACCCGTCGCAGAGGGTGGGGGTCGCGGATCATCAGTCGTTCCTGGTCGGTGCGGGTCCAGTCGACGAGCACGTCGTGCCCGTCGGGTGACAGGAACGTCACCCGCACCTCGTACGACGAGAGCGCGGGGTCCAGCCGGAACCTCGTCCAGGTGGCCCCGGGACTGTCCTTGCTCAGCACGAAGGTGTCCGCGAGCCGGATGCCGTGAGCGGGGTCGTCGTAGCGCACCTCGACCGCCACCTGCGGGTAGCGGTCCCACGGCAGCAGAGCCGCACCGATCTCGATGTCATCGAGGTAGTAGACGCCGGCTGCTCTCGGGGAGACGTCGAACTGGTCGCCGATCGTGGTGAACGGCCCCGCATTGATGACTCCTGGGCGTTCAGCGCTGTCCACGCCGGTGAACGTGATCCGGTAGTCGTAGGTGACCTCGCGCCGCATCCGACCCGCGTCGAGCACACTGTTCCAGGAGGCCTCGATGTCAAGGGCGTCCTTCGCGAACCGGATGGTGCGTGGCTCCCCGTCGTAGGTCAGCGAGACGTTGACCGAGGCGACGTCGTCATGGTCGAAGTCCACCAGCGAGTGGACCTTCAGGGCACGCTTCTCGAACCACGGGTCGTCGAGATCCACGGCGCGAATGAACCGGCTCGCGTCGATGACGTGGCCCTGGGCGTCGCGGGGCAGGTAGCGGCCCAACCCTTTGAGGGTTGCCTGCGGGTAGATGCTCCGCTTCACGGTGACCCGCTCGTTCATGGTCAGGTTCGCGCGCTTCTGGTCGATGCGGGTCAGGTCCTGCTTCACGAAGCTGAACTTCGCGACGCCGGCCCACCCTCCGGTCACCGCCAGGGTCGACAGCGTCTCGGCGGTGTCGGTGAACCGGTCCCAGCCGTCCTTCTCGTCCTTCACCGGCTCGATGCTGGGCTTGAAGAAGTTCTGGAGGACCATGTCCTTGAACTCCTTGACGGCCTGGTCGCGACGCCCGACCCACGAGCCGGCGTCCTCGCCCTCGGGCAGGAACGAGTCGACCTCGATGGTGACCACCTGGTCCTCGACCAGCTTGTCGACGACGGTGTCGATCTCCGTCGAGGCGAACAGCACGTCCGCGGTGAACTTCTCCTCGAGGTGCGTCTGCACCCTGTTCCAGTCCGCCTCGACCTTCACGGAGAACGCTGGTCGCAACGCGTAGAAGTCGAGGCTGTAGACCACCCCGATGGGCAGCAGCTCGCTGTTCATCAGTGAGTCCTCGACGAGCTCGACCCCCTCCTGCTCGAGCTGGACGCTGAACACGGCGGTGTTGCGCCCGTAGAGCGCCGGTGAGGCGGTGTGCGGCCGAGCAGGTCGCTGTACGACGAAGCGTTGCCGTCCGTCCCCATCGAGCCGGGGCTTGCCGTCGTCCTCCCAGGCGGCACCCAGGATGTTGAGCTCGACGCTGCCGCTCTCCAGCAGGGCGGCGGACAGGATCGGGTCGTCGCGCAGCTGGTGGATCCGCTTGAGCTGGCGGCGGACCTCGTCGAGAGTCTCAGGCTCGATGCCCAGATCGACCTCGAAGGTGAGGAACCCCCCGTTGCCGGCGCCACCCCGGAACTTCAGCAGCAACAGCTGGGGGTTCTGCACACCGGTGATCGGGTCGGCCTCGACGGTCAGGTGCGGCATCGCGGGGAGGTAGTGGAAGACGCGTTCGTCGGCATGGTCCGCGAACACCGCAACACCCTCGATGAGGTCGAACGGTGGCTTCAGGAACAACATCAGCCCTCCTCCCCTTGTCCGGTCGTCACTGCGCGGGATCGAGGATCAGGGCGAGGTCACGAGTCGTCACCGGTCCCATGGTCTTCTGCTGGCCGCTGGCGAGGTAGAAGGTCACGGTGTAGGTGAAGTCGTCCTTGGTCCGGTCCTGCAGGTCCACGTGCCAGGGGGCCGGAGAGTGACTCGCACCGCTGAGGATCAGGTCCTTGGAGACCGTGACCCCGTGCGCCGGGTCGCTGTAGCTGAGACTCACCCGCACGAGCCGCACCTGGGTCCAGTCGACGAGGTCGGGCACCACCTGCACGTCGAGGAACGCTGCCACGGGAGGTGGCAGCAGGATCGTGCTCGTCGTGGCGACGGTGACGGGCAGCTGCTCGGAGGTGCCGTCCTTGTAGGCCGTGGTGGCCTTGTAGGTGAGCGTGCCGTGCGCGTCGTCGATGACCGGGAAGGTCCAGTCGAAGAAGGCACTTGCGGAGCTGAGCGCCTGGCTCTTGGTCTGCTCGTAGCCGTTTCCCTGCTCGAGCCAGTCGAGGTCGACGAACACCGTCTGGATCCGGTTGGCGAAGTCACCGACCCCTCGCACGGCCACTGTCCTGCGATTGCCGAAGACGTCGTTGATGAACAGCTTGCGCGAGCGCCCTTCGAGGGTGGCCCCCTTCAGCTCCCGCCCGTTCTTCATCGTGTAGGTGACTACATACTCGTAGTTGTTGCGCAGCGGTTGGAAGATCACTTCCTGGATCTGGTACGTCGGCGCGGCCTGCGTCAGTGCGAACTGCTCCTCGACGGGGGTCACGCCGTTCTCGGTGTCGGTGTAGCGCAGCGTGACGGCAACGCGGTCGACCTCGGTCCAGTTGATGTCCCCCGCCACCACGTCGACGGCGAGGATGCCGACGTCGTCGACACCGATGGTCAGGTTGCCCTCGTTGGTCTGGAACTCCGGGGACTGGAACTGACGGCTCTCACCTCGGTAGTTGACCTGGTAGCTGTAGCTGTAGTTCCAGTCGTCAGCCTCGACGAAGGAGGCGAACTTGGCGACATCTGCCTCGGTGCGCAGGACCACCTCGCCGTCGGGCTCGCCCTCGGCCAGGTTGGCCATCGGCCGGCCCTTGTAGGTGAGCTTCACCTCGACCGAGTGGATGGGCAGGCCCTGGAAGTCGGCGTTGACCGAGGCGTTGACGCGGATGGTCTTGAAGAACGGGTCGTCGAGGTCGATCGTGCGCGCGTAGTCGCTCCACTTGATCGGGTTGCCGTCGTGGTCCTTCAAGCTGGTGATGTTCGGCAGGATCCCCTGCGGAACGTGGTGCCACTCGACCGTCTGCGCCTCGCTGTAGTTCAGCGAGAAGCTCGAGATCTGGATGTTGCTGATGTCGCGGGTGACGTCCTCGATCCCGTCGGGCGCCTTGCGCTGGTCCTCGGACACCGGCGCTACCGCCTGGATCATCTTGCGCTCGACGGCGTCGTCGAGCGTGCGCTGCGCCCAGTCACGGATGGGAGCGCGAACCTTCTCGTCGGTGATCGCGCCGAAGTCGTAGTCGATCGTCATGGCCTCCGACTGGATGGCCTGCTCACGGACCGTCTCTCGGTAGGAGTCCTCGCTCCACAGGTTCCAGTCGGTGTCGATGGTCTGGTAGAAGCTGTAGAAGGAGCTGGCGTTGAAGCTTCCCGTGACACGTATCTTGGGGAGCCGCGCCCAGAACCACAGGTCGTAGACCACCGAGACTGCGCCGCCCTGGCCCTGCATCGCCTGCTCGAAGAACGTGGCTCCCTCGGGTGGCAGCTCGAGCGCGAAGGTGCACACGTTGTTGCCGAACAACGACGGTGAGGCGCCGTTCGGGATCTGCTTGTCGACCAGGCCGGTGTTGTAGTTCAGCCAGGCACTGCCCTTGGTGTAGGTGACCTCACCGAAGACCACCTCGGGAACAGGGCTGACGCCCTGCTTCTGGGCCTCGAGCGCCACCTGATCGGCCAGCTCGGTCTTGATGGTCGCCAGCACCGTCTCGTCGACGACGAACTCGACGTCGAAGATCAGGAAGCCCCCACCCTTGCGCCCGTCCTGGTGGTCCACCGGGAAGCGGTACTTGTAGAACGCAAAGGACGGGTGCCCCTGGGCATCGAGCCGGTAGCGCGGCTGCTGCGGGATCGCGTAGAAGACGTTGAACTTCTCGTTGTCGCTGTACACCGCGACGTTGTGGAGCTCCTGGACCTTGTCGATCTGCAGCATGCGCCTGTCTCCTCATTCACATGGGCGTGGGTTCAAGGACCCCCGCAAGATCTGCGAGGACTTCCAACTGCTGGTCCAGCTGCCGTTCCAGGGTGACCGTGACCACGAGGTCACCGGTCTCCTGGGTGCCGACAGCCGGGAGGGAGTGGGCCACTTCGCTGAGCAGCCGCTCGTACAGGTCGTTCATCAAGAATTCCGCCTCACCCAATAGAGAGTCGACTCGGACGCTGGCGATACCTTCTTGGACCGCCTGATCCACGGCCTGGCGTGGATCGAGTGCGTCGTGATCGTCCAACCACCGGCGAAGCACTGCGCGAACCGCCATCAGTGAGGCAGTCGCCCGGACTGTCCTGGGCAGCAGGGCGTCGTACCGCACGAGCAGCCGGTCGCGCTCGCCGTTCGCCGCTGCCCTGAACGCAGCGAGTGCTGCGCCCGTGAGCGACACGCTGAACAACGCGTCGTACGGAGGCAGCCCGCTGGTCTGGCTCACGGCGAGCTCGACCCATTGATCTCCGTCGAGCGCGGCCATCAGGTGGCAGGAGACGTCGTGCACGGGGGCGAACCCGATCCTGATGCGTGCCGGCACCTCCTCACCGATCCTCTCGGCGATCACCCCGCGCAGAGCCTCCACGCTTCCGTCCTGGCCCTGCCAGGTGCCGGTGAGCATGAGGAAGCCCGACTCGGCGAGGTCGACGAAGGTGAGGCTGCTGTGGCCGGTCGCGTCCCGACGTACGTCACCCGTCAGCGGCAGGTAGCGCCAGGTCCCCTCGGCGTCCGGTCCGATGCAGCACAGCGAACCGTGGTCGAACAGGCCGCGTGGTCGCCGAGAGCCCCCGTCCGGGGAGCGATCAGACACTGGTTCGCGCATCCGACGATCCGTCCATCAAAGACCGTCGGTGACGGGCGATTGCCCGACTCGCGCACCCGTTGCGGCGATCCTGCCCCTGGAAGCGGTGGCCCCGATGACACACCACCCACATATCTCGATACTCCCCGCACGCGGAGGTGTCAATGGAAGGGCGATCCCCGTCTAGGCCACGTGCGAGGCAATGGACGACCGGCGCCTGTGTCATCTGCTGTGCCGTCCGCACGCGAGGACCCGTCATCGAGCGATGCCAGCGCGCTACGAGACCCGCCCAAGGCGCTGCCCGGGCCATCTCCAGACACCAACACCCACAACCGGATCCGTCACGACAGAGTCGACAAATCCGGCACCGTGACCCTGCGCGTCCACAGCCAGTTGCGTCACATCGGGGTGGGCCGAACCTGCGAGGGAACCCACGTCATCCTGCTCATCCAGGACCTCGAAGTCCGTGCCGTCAACGCCGTCACCGGCGACCCCTCCGCGAGCTGACCATCAACCCCGAACGCGACTACCAACTCAGAAACAGCAAAGATCCGAACCCCCAGTGAGGGTTCGGATCTTTCCTGTCTCTTGCGAGATCACATGGTCGGGCTGACAGGATTTGAACCGCGACCCCTTGACCCCCAGTTCGAGGGGTTGCCCGGTTGAGCGTGGATCAGCATCCGAGCAGCATGGATCCATACCCCGGTTCACGCTCGGTCCCGCATGCTCCCGGCCCCACGTGGTCCGTGTTCGGTCCGTTTTTCTCACGGCACATCGGGATCCGGGTTCTCCCTCAGGAACTGCTCGGCCACGGCTTCCTCGATGAGCGCTTCATCCAGCAACCACTCGACGGCCCGACGCTTCGCCCGCGTGTCGCGGAGGGCGTGCCATGCCGATACGAGTTCGGGGTACTCCTCGTAGAGCTCGCGCTTGAAGCGACGAAAGGCTCCCTTGCCGTCTATGGCCCGGGCCAGTCGTCGCCCGGCCCCTTCGTCGCTGACGCGGTCGGCGAAGTCGGCCATGTCCTGGTACCAGACGGACGACGGCATCGGATCGATCGGAATCAGATCCAGCTCATCGAGGTCCACCGGATTCTGCCCGTCGATCCCGGCGTCCTCGGTCCAGAACGCGATCTCTCCTGTCAGGGGATCGATGAGCCAGCGATATTCATAGTCGGTCTGATCAGCCAGCGCATTCGCGATCTCATCGACGTCCAACTCGTTCAGGTCGAGCACGGCTTCAGCGTAGTTCTGACATTCGCCAGGGGACAACGGACCCGCGCGGATCGCTGCAGTGAGTGCGCTTCCAAACGGTGCCGAGGCCTTTCAACCCCTGGTGCAACAGTTGTGACGGCTTCCATTCTCCAGATCGGCGACCTCGAGTTCGATGGGCTCGGGCTACTCGAATCTCCGCTGATGCACCACTAGCTCGTCCGAATGGAGCTCTACGAAGTCGACTTCATCGAATGCTTCAACGACCGCATTCAGCGCGCGGGCGAACAGGTCGAGGAGCGCGGTGTTCGTGATGTTCCCGGTCGCGACGACCAGAAGCTTCGCCGGCCGTCGGTCGAGCAGATGGCTGTCGCGGAAGTCGGAGTCCTTCGTGACGACCACGCGATCCTCTGCGTCGGCCTTCTCGGCGATCTGGCGGTCCGTGGAACGGTTTGCGTCGGGCAGCTGGCTGGTGTGGACTGCGTCGTGACCAGCGGCCTCCAGGGCAGCGACCAGACGCGCAGGTAGCTGTGCGTCGACGAGGAACCTCACGCGGCTCCGAGAGGGCCGACGTGGCGGCCGCCTGCGGCCAGGGCGCCGAACTCCAGGGCCGCGAGCAGGTCATCGCGTTCGAGGTCCGGGTAGTCGGCCAGGACCTCATCGATCGTCATGCCCGAGGAGAGGAGCTCCAGGAGCATCTGCACCGGATACCGCAGGCCGCGCACAGTCGGCTGACCGTGGCAGATGGCCGGGTCGGTCGTGATGTGCTCCAGGCGAGACATGCGGAAAGGTTACGCGAATACACGGCAAGCGGCAGGAATGGCGAGTCCTGGGCGCAGCAAGCGGCGACGTCGGCACGTAGCTGTGCAGGGTCACAACTCGGTCACGGTTCGCTGAGACTTCCGGGGATCCACGGGGACGCGTGGATCGCAGCGGGTCCACAGAGGCCGCGCCGGGGCTCGCGCGGGATTGGCGGCGATGCGACCGTGGAGGCATGGCTGACTCGAGCCAGAAGCTCCCGCCGCTCGGTGTGCGACTCAAGGTCGACATCGAGCGCATGAGGGTGCCCGCGGCACGAGGTACTGGGCGCGGGTCCGTTGGCACGACCCCTGATCAGCCGTCGCGTGGGCCTGAAACGCAGCCACCCCACGATGGAGGAGGCCGGGGCCTGGATCGAGCGGATGCGGAATGCCGCCAGGACCGGCTTCGACGGGGGCCAGACCCTGGCGACGTACCTCGCCAACATCGGCGATCGGTGGACCCGCGGCATCGACCCGACCTCGACGTAAGACCCGTACGCCGCTGGCCTCAAGCGGCGTGTGCTGCCGACGCTGGGACATCTCCCGGTCGCAATGATCACCGCCGGGTTGGCCTACGGATCAGCGAGGTGGCCGGGCTCAAGGTCGTGGACGTAGATCTCGACCGCGGCCTGCTGCAGGCGGCCCGCCAGACCTACCCCGGCCGAGGCGGACTGGTCACAAAGGCGACTAAAGGCCGGCGTCGGCGTACGGTGCCCATCATCGAGCCGCTGCGGCCGACCCTTGCCCGGCTCACCGTCGCCCGCGCGCCTGACGAGCGCCTCATCACCGGCCCTCGCGGCGGCGTCATCACCACGGCCACGCTGCGCGACGCCAGCAACTGGGATGACCTGGTGCCGCAGCTCGGCCTCGAAGGCCTGGTGCGCCACGGACTGCGGCACACCGCGCTCACCTGGATGGCCGACGCCGGCGTCGAGCTGCACCTTCTCCAGCGGGTCGCCGGACACCAGGACCCGGCCGTCACCAGCCGCTATTTGCACCCGGACACCCAAGGCCGTGCTCGACGCCGGGACGGCATTCTCGACGTGGTGGTCCGGAAATGGTCCGGAGGGCCCCACCTGGGCATCGTCGACGGCGGCCGGGCCGGAGCATGAAAATGGCCCTGACCTGCGTGAACAGATCAGGGCCGATTCGGTCGGGCTGACAGGATTTGAACCTGCGACCCCTTGACCCCCAGTCAAGTGCGCTACCAAGCTGCGCCACAGCCCGAAATCCCCGTTGAACGGGGCGTGGAGCACACTATCGCAGGGGTCGGCGCATCCCCGAATCGGCCCAGCGGGAGACGGCGAAGTCCCTGTTCGGGCGCCATCGAGACGATCGCGAGTGCGACTCCTGGCGGGTCGTCATCGGGCACGCGCTCACGGAATCCGGGACCCAGACGGCAAGCAGGGTGAGCGGGAGCGGCCGCTCTCGGGATCTTCTTGGTCAAGCACAGCCACCGCTCGGGATTCTCACAGCTTTCTCTTCGTCATCGGCGGTTCGCTGGGCCTATGACCCAGTACCCCGAGATCCCACCGGCCTCTGGCCCCACTGACCACGCGCCGGTGGCGGTGAAGCGCAAGCGCCGCATCGTCGTACCCGCCGTCGTGGCAGCGCTGGCCCTCGGGGCGGTGGGCACCGGTGTCGGGTACGCCGCCATCAACCGGCAGACCCCCACGTCCGCGGCACCGCAGACTTCTCCGTCCACGCGGATGCAGCAGAGCTTCGACAGCGGCCCGGGTTACGCCCGCGGCGGGTACTTCACCGACCCCTACGGCGACCCGACCTCGCCCTACGGCTACTCCCAGGGCCAGAGTCCCGGTCAGCCTCAGGCAGAAGGGACACAGTCCACCGACACCACCGGTCGGGCCTCCGGCTCCCAGCTCACCGGCCTCGTCCGGATCGCCTCGACCATGAAGTACGACGGGGCCAAGGCCGCCGGGACCGGCATGATCCTGACCTCCGACGGCGAGGTCGTGACCAACCACCACGTCGTCGAGGGCGCCACCTCCATCACGGTGAAGGTGATGTCGACGGGCGAGACCTACACCGCCCGGGTGGTCGGCACGGACGCCACCGATGACGTAGCCGTGCTCCAGCTCGTCGGCGCCTCGGGGCTGGACGTGATCGCCACCGCCTCCGACGGCGTCACGACCGGCGACGCGGTGACGGCCGTCGGCGACGGGGACGGAACGGTCGACCACCTGAGCTCGGCCACCGGCTCCGTGCTGGCGACCGGCCGGTCGATCACCACCCAGAGCGAGGGCACCGCGTCGAGCGAGCGGCTCACCGACCTCATCGAGATCAGCTCCGACGTCGTGGGCGGCTACAGCGGCGGCGCGACCTACGACGCCGGCGGCGAGGTGGTCGGCATGACGACCGCCGCCTCGAGCGGCACCTCCGACATCGTGGGCTACGCCATCCCGATCTCCAAGGTGCTGACCATCGCCGACGACCTGACCACCGGGGTCGCCAACACCGCCTACGACTACGAGCAACCAGCGTTCCTGGGGATCGGTCTGGGCCGCGGCATCACCGTGCAGGGGGTGTACGCCGGCACCCCGGCTGCCGACGCCGGGATCGGGGCCGGCGACCGGATCACCTCGGTCGGCGGCATCGAGACCACCACCGCCACTCAGCTCCGGGCGGCCATCGCCAGCCACTCGCCCGGCGACGACGTGAGGATCACCTGGACCGGCACGAGCGGCGCCAGCCACAGCGCCACGGTCACCCTGGCCACGGGCCCGGTCGAGTAGGCGCGGACGTCATACGAACCGGTAGCCCTGGCCGCCGAGATGTATGACCTCCCGCGGAGCGTCATACAGCCCGGTCACCACAGCGACCAGGTCGTATGACGCACGCCGCACCCCGCGCACGCCGCACGGCCCAATCCAGCAACCCCTGGCGGACCTCAGCGCTTCCGCTTCTCCCGCGGCCGCACCTGCAGGCTGATCGGGGTGCCGACGAAGCCGAACTCCTCGCGCAGACGGCGCTCGATGAACCGCTCGTAGCCGGCGTCCAGCTTGCCGCTGGTGAACAGCACGAACGTGGGCGGGGCGGTGGTGGCCTGGGTGCCGAAGAGGACCCGGGGCTGCTTGCCGCTCCGCACGGGGTGCGGGTGCTCCGCGACGAGGCGGCCGAGGAACGCGTTCAGCTGACCGGTGGTGACCCGGGTCTCCCAGCCCTCGAGCGCCTTCTCCAGAGCGGGGACGATGCGGTCGATGTGCCAGCCGGTGCGAGCGGTGATGTTGATCCGCGGCGCCCACTGCACCTGCACGAGGTCGCGCTCGATCTCGCGGTCGAGGTAGTAGCGGCGCTCCTCGTCGACCAGGTCCCACTTGTTGAAGGCGATCACCAGCGCACGACCGGACTCACGCACCGTCTGGATGATCCGCATGTCCTGCTCGGAGACCGACTGCGAGCCGTCGATGACCAGCACGGTCACCTCGGCGCGCTCGATGGCGGTCTCGGTGCGCAGCGAGGCGTAGTACTCGTGCCCCGACGCGGTCTTCACGCGCTTGCGGATGCCTGCCGTGTCGATGAAGCGCCAGGTCCGCCCGCCCAGCTCGATCAGCTCGTCGACCGGGTCGACGGTCGTGCCGGACGCGTCGTCGACGACGACGCGCTCCTCCCCCGCGAGCTTGTTCAGCAGCGAGGACTTGCCGACGTTGGGGCGACCGATGATCGCGATGCGCCGCGGACCCCCGACGGGCTCGAACGACTCGGCCGGGGTCTCGGGCAGCGCCTTGAGCACCGCGTCGAGGAGGTCGCCCGAGCCGCGACCGTGCAGGGCGGAGACCGGGATCGGCTCCCCCAGTCCCAGGTTCCACAGCCCGTAGGCCTCAGCCTCGGCGCGCTGGTCGTCCACCTTGTTCGCCGCGAGTACGACGGGCTTGCCGGACTTGCGCAGGATCCGGACCACGGCCTCGTCGTGGTCGGTGACCCCGACCCCGGCGTCGACCACGAACATCACCGCGTCGGCGATGTTCACGGCGATCTCGGCCTGGGCGCGGATGCTCTCCGCCAGCCCACGCGCGTCAGGGTCCCAGCCGCCGGTGTCGACCACCGTGAAGGCGCGGCCGTTCCAGTGCGCGTCGTAGGAGACCCGGTCACGGGTGACGCCCGGCTTGTCCTCGACGACGGCCTCACGCCGGCCGATGATGCGGTTGACCAACGTCGACTTGCCCACGTTGGGGCGGCCGACGACGGCCAGGATGGGAACGCGCACGTCGGCGGTTCCGGGTTCGGTGTCCTGAGTACTCATGCCTTCTTCTTCTCGCGCTTGGGACCGAGCGGGCCGGGCAAGGTCATGCCGGTCTTCTGCTCGGCCACTCGGATGGTCTGGAGGATGGCCGCGGTGACGACCTGGGCGGCGGCGTCCACCTGCTGCTGGGTGCGCGGCCACTGCCGGCGCTCGAGCAGGACGGGGTCGCCGAAGGTCATCGCGATGCGGCTGCCTCGCGGGGGGATCGAGCCGTCGGAGCCGCCGGGCATCCGGGTGCCCAGGAACGACACCGGCACCACCGGGGCCCCACTGACCAGGGCCAGGTAGCCCGCCCCGGCGCGTGGCGAGCTCATGTCGCCCGGTCCGCGTGCGCCCTCGGGGAAGACACCGACGGCCTGGTCGGCCTGCAGCGCCCTCACCGCGGTCCGGATGGCGAGCACGTCGACGTGGCCGCGGTCGAGCGGGATCTGTCCCGAGTAGGTCAGCAACGTGCCCATCGCCCCGGAGAACATCTCCTCCTTGGTCAGGGCGTGCACCGGCCGCGGCGAGCAGATCGCGAGCAGTGGCCCGTCGAGCCACCCGACGTGGTTGGCCGCCATCACGAGCGGGCCGCTCACGGGGACGTTCTCGGCACCATGGATCTCGAGGTCGTACCACCCGCGCAGCAACGCCTGCGCCAGCGGACGACCCGCCGCGAGCAGCCTCGTGCGTGGTTCGCGCACCCCGGTGGTCGAGGGAAGCTCTCCACCGTCGATGGGGAGAGCGCCAGTCATGTCCGGCTCATCCCGTCGACCCCGCGGACGGGGGCGGGCCCGAGTGGGCACCCACTGCCTGGTCGACGATGTCGACGACCTGCTGGACGACCTCGTCCAGGGAGTAGGGAGTGGTGTCGAGGTGGATCGCTCCTTCGGGCATGGTCAGTGGGGCGGCCGCCCGGCCGCTGTCGATGGTGTCGCGTCGGAGCAGGTCGGCGCGGGTGGCCTCGACGTCCCCGGCCCCGTTCTCAGCCGTACGCCGGGCCGCCCGCGCCGCGGGGTCCGCGGTCAGGAACAGCTTCACCTGCGCGTCGGGGACGACGACCGAGCCGATGTCGCGACCTTCGACGACGATCCCGCCCACCCCGATGATCGAGCGCTGCAGGTCCAGGAGTCGCTGGCGCACCTCGGGGACCGAGGCCACCGCGCTGACGTGGTCGGTCACCTCCTGGGTGCGGATCGCGGCCGCGACGTCATGGCCGTCGACGGTGATGGTGGGGTTCT
Source organism: uncultured Actinomycetota bacterium (assembly GCA_963843775.1). Lineage (GTDB taxonomy): Bacteria > Actinomycetota > Actinomycetes > Propionibacteriales > Nocardioidaceae > Marmoricola. Next base: position 803,767 of record CAWJLT010000012.1, on the reverse strand, counting down.
CGGGGTCGGTGCCCGAGACCAGCGTGGCGTCCGACGCGTGGTCGGCGATGGCCGAGGGGTCCTCGAGGTCGACGTCGTGCCTCAGCATCCAGACGGTCACCGCACGGAACTGGGCCCCCGTGTCGAGGTAGCGCAGGCGCAGCCGGGACGCGACACCGCGCGCCGTGCTCGACTTGCCCGAACCCGAGGGTCCGTCCATCGCCACGACGACGCCGTTGATCCCGGAGACTGATCCTGGGATGGATCCGCTGATGGACACTGCACGAACTCCCGCTGTCTCGACTCCCCCGGCGGGGCATTGCAAGGGCCAACCTTACCGGTGAGTGAGCCATTCCCTGGTCTCGAGCGAGCTGCGCAGCGACTCGGCGGCTGTGTCCTGCACCACCAGCTCCACCAGACCCACCGGACGCCCGGGGTCGTGGTCGATGTAGAGGTCCTCGATGTTGACCCCGATCTCGCCCACGTCGGCGAACAGGTGGGCCAGCTCGCCCGGGTTGTCCGGCACCGAGACGAAGACCGACGCGGTCGCCAGCGGCGGCCCACCGTGCTTGCCGGGGATCGCCCGGGTGCCGGTGACGCCGCGCGTCAGGATCTCCCCGAGGGTGTCCGGATCGCCGCTCGCGAGCACCTCGACGAGCCTGTCCAGGTCGTCCTGCACGTCGCGCAGGATCTCGCCCACCGCCGCGTGGTTGGACCGCAGGATCTGGGACCACATGTCCGGGTCACCCGCGGCGATCCGGGTCACGTCGCGCACCCCCTGCCCGGACAGGGACAGGTGGTCGGGCTGGGCCTCGGCGAGCTGGCCCGCGGTGAGGACGGCCAGCAGGTGCGGCAGGTGGGAGGTGCGTGCGACGGCCCGGTCGTGCTCGACCGGCGAGAGCCGCACGGGCTCGGCGCCGCAGAGCTCGGCCAGGGCCTCGACCAGGCGGATCGCCTGCGGTGAGGAGTGCGTGTGCGGCGTGATCGCCCACGGGCGGCCGTCGAAGAGCACGGCCGTCGCGGCCAGCGGACCGGACCGCTCGCTCCCGGCCATCGGGTGACCCCCCACGTAGCAGGCCAACAGGTCCTCGGTGGCATGGTCGGCGATGCGCTCGAGCGGCAGGCTCTTCACGCTGCCCACGTCGGTCACGACTCCCCCGCGCTCGAGGGCCTCGACGACCGCGTCCGGGATGTGGTCAGGGGGTACGGCGACCACCGTCAGCTGGGCAGCGCCCTCGGGTGGCGCCGGAGTGCCGGCACCGAGGCCGCTGGCGGTGCGGACGTGCTCGTGGTTGGTGTCGGTGAGCCAGACCTCGAGCCCCGCCCGACGGGCGGCCAGGCCGACGGAGGTCCCGAGCAGGCCGGTGCCGACCACGTGGATCGGGCCCACCAGCTCATTCATCGGGCACCTCCCGCACGCGGGCCAGGTCACGGCGCAGGGCCGCGGCACCGTGCAGGTAGACGTGGGTGACGTCCTGGCGTGCGAGGTCGGTCTCGACGTGCGCCATCATCCGCACCACCCGTGGCATGGAGCCCTCGATCTCGAGCTCGCGCGCACAGATGAGGGGTACGTCGTCGAAGCCCAGCTGCCGGGCGGCGTACGCCGGGAACTCGGCGTGCAGGTCGGAGGTGGCGGTGAAGATGATGCTGATGAAGTCCTCGACCTCGAGCTCGTTGGCCTCCGTGACACCGCGGACCATCTCGGCGACCCGGTCGAGCATGTGGTCGCGGGTGTCGGTCTCCAGCTGGGTGGCACCTCGCACGGCGCGGACGGACACGCTTCCTCCTGGGCTGGGGGATGCCCGACGAGAATCGGGACGAACCGAGACTACAAGCCTGCGGCGTCGAGCAGCGTGCCGATCTCGCGTTCGTCGAGCTCGCGCAGGCTCCCCTGGTTGATGCCGGCCAGCCGGACCGGTCCGATCTGGGTGCGGGTGAGTCGTCGTACGGGATGCCCGACGTGGTCGAGCAGCCGACGCACGATGCGGTTGCGTCCCTCGTGGATGACCAGCTCCACCAGCGAGCGCTCGCCGTGGGTCGAGCGCACCTTCGCCGCGCTGACCTGCACCGGGCCGTCGTCGAGGGTGACCCCGTCCTTCAGCCTCTGGAGGGTCTCGCGCCTGACGAGGCCCTCGACCTCGGCCACGTAGGTCTTGTCGACCTCGAAGGAGGGGTGGGCCATGTGGTGGGCGAAGTCGCCGTCGTTGGTGAGCAGGATCAGGCCCTCGGTGTCGGTGTCGAGCCGACCGACGTGGAAGAGCCGCTCGGGCCGGTCCTCGACGAAGTCGCTCAACGTCGGCCTCCCCTCGGGGTCCGACATGGTCGAGACGACACCACGCGGTTTGTTGAGCACGAGGTAGACGTGGTCGGTGATCGGCGGCAGCCGGCGGCCCTGAACCCGGACGCGGGCCTTGCGGGGGTCGACCTTGGTGCCGAGCCGGGTGACCACCTCGTCGTCGACCTCCACCTCGCCCGCGAGCATGAGCTCCTCGCACTTGCGCCTGCTCGCGACGCCCGACTGGGCCAGCAGCTTCTGCAGCCGGACCAGGCCCTGGTCGTCGGTCTCGATCTCCCTCATTCGTCCATGGTCGCTGAGGGCTCGACGGTGGGCGACACCGGCTGCACCACCTCGCTCACGCGGGCCACCTCGGACTCGTCGTCGAAGTCCTCGACGCCGGGGAGCAGGGGCGCCAGCTCGGGCAGCTCGTCGATCGAGGTGACGCCGATCCGCTCGAGGAAGTAGGTCGAGGTCCGGTAGAGGTGCGCGCCGGTCTCCTCGTCCCTGCCGGCCTCCTCGACCAGACCTCGGTTGAGCAGGGTGCGCATGACGCCGTCCACGTTGACCCCGCGGATGGCGGAGACCCGGCTGCGGCTGACCGGCTGCTTGTAGGCGACCACGGCCAGCGTCTCGAGCGCGGCCTGGGTCAGCCGCGCCTGCTGGCCCTCGAGCACGAACCTCTCCACCACCGGCGCGAAGGCCTCGCGGGTGTAGTAGCGCCAGCCACCGGCCACGTTGCGCAGCTCGAAGCCGCGACCGGACTCGTCGTACTCCACGGCGAGGGCGGCCAGGGCCTCGTTCACCTCGAGCACGGGGTAGCCCACCGCGCTGGCCAGGGTCGAGTCGTCGAGCGGCTGGTCGGCGACCATGAGGACGGCCTCGAGAGCCGGCCGCAGCTCGGCCAGCGGCACCTCGAGGGTCTCGCTCTCGGTGCGGTTGTCGGAGCCGGCCTCGGGCTCGAAGTCCGTCTCCGCAGCGGCCTCGTCGAAGGTGTCCGTGGTCATGCGTCCTCCTCGGGGGGGTCTGTCTGCTCAGGATGCGCCTCGGGAGGCACGCCGTCGAACTCGTCGTTGATCTCGATCTCGGCGTCGTCCTCGCCGGTCCATCGGATGCTCAGCTCGCCGAGCGGGGTCATCTGGTCGAAGGCGACGACCCCCTCGCGGAACAGCTCCAGCAGGGCGAGGAAGCGGGCCACCCGGGTCATCACGTCGGGTGCGTCTGCGGCGAGGGCCCGGAAGGTCATCGTGCCGGAGCCCTGCAGCCGGCCGACCACCACCGTGGCCTGCTCCCGCACGCTCACGGTCGGGGCGTGGATGTGGCCGAGCCCGATCATCTCGGGCTCGGGCCTCGGCTCCAGCGCGCGGGCCGCCAGACCGGCGAACTCCTGCAGACCCAGACCGATCAGCACCTCGGGCAGCAGGGTGGCGAAACGCTCCTCGAGGCCCACCGAGCGCGGGTGGCGGAGCGACTCCCCGGCCATCCGGTGGTCGAGGATGTCGGCGACCTGCTTGAACGCCTTGTACTGCAGCAGCCGCGCGAACAGCAGGTCCCGCGCCTCCAGGAGGGCGAGGTCCTCCTCGTCCTCCACGTCGCCCTGGGGCAGCAGCCGGGCGGCCTTGAGGTCCAGCAGCGTCGAGGCGACCAGCAGGAAGGAGGTCGTCTGGTCGAGGTCCCACACCCCGCCGGCTGCCTTGATGTGGGCGATGAACTCGTCGGTGACCTTGGACAGCGCCACCTCGGTGACATCCATCTTGTGCTTGCTGATCAGGCTCAGCAGCAGGTCGAACGGCCCCTCGAAGTTGTCCAGGCGTACGGCGAACCCACCGGTTCCCGAGTCGGGCACCGAGGGCGACGGAGCCGCAGCCGGTGTGGCCGCCACTGGTTCTACGGGGGTCTGAGCCACGGGAGGGTCGACGACCAGGTCCGTCATCGGCCGATCAGACGCTGCACCAGGACGCTGTCGTCACCGTTGGCCTCGAGGTCCTCGAGGGCGATGGCGATGGCCTCGCGCACCAGCCGGCCCCGGTCGACGGCCAGACCCTGGTGGCGGCGCAGCGAGAGCCGGGCGTGCTCGATGTCGAGCAGCTCGTCGGCGGTGACGTAGACCGTCATCTTCTCGTCGTGCCGCACCCGGCCACTGGACCTGCGCGCCGCGGTCTCCTCGGCGGTCTCGTCCGTGTGGTCGGTCGACTCCTGGTCGGGGACGACCGCCATCTCGCGCGCCGTGCCGTTGTTGTGGCGGCCACCGCGGAAGAGCTCGTCGGCGGCCGGGAGGCTCACGCGTCGAGGCACCGGGCCAGCACCTCCTTGGCGAGCTGGCGGTAGGACTCCGCGCCGGCCGAGGTGGAGGCATAGCTGGTGATCGGCTCGCCGGCCACGGTCGAGTCCGAGAACTTGATGGTCCGGCGGATCACGGTGTGGAACACGGTGTCACCCCAGGCCTCGACCAGGCGCTGCATGACCTCACGGCTGTGCAGCGTGCGGCCGTCGAACATGGTGCCGAGCACGCCGTCCACCTGGAGCCTGGGGTTGAGCCGCTCCTGGACCTTGTCGATGGTCGTCTTGAGCAGGGCCACGCCGCGGAGGGCGAAGTACTCGCACTCCAGGGGCACGATGACGCCGTCGGAGGCCGTCAGCGCGTTGACGGTGAGCAGGCCGAGGGAGGGCTGGCAGTCGATGAGGATGACGTCGTACTGATCGATGGCCGGCGCCAGCACCCGCTGCAGGGTCTGCTCACGGGCGACCTCGTGGACGAGCTGCACCTCGGCGGCCGAGAGGTCGATGTTGGAGGGCAGCAGGTCCATGCCCTCGACGCCGCTGGGGACGACGACGTCCTCGAGGGTCACGTCGCGCTGCATCAGCAGGTTGTAGATCGTCAGGTCCATCTGGTGCGGGTTCAGACCCAGGCCCACCGAGAGCGATCCCTGCGGGTCGAAGTCGACGAGCAGCACCTTGCGGCCGAACTCGGCGAGCGAGGCGCCCAGGTTGATGGTGGTCGTGGTCTTGCCGACGCCACCCTTCTGGTTGCACATCGAGATCACCCGCGCACGCCTGGGAAGGGTCACCGGCCTGGGGTCGGGGAACTCCGGGGTGGGTCGACCCGTGGGGCCGAGCACGATCTCGGCGGGGGCCTCAGGCTGGGCCGCCGCCTCCAGGACCACCTCGACTGCCTCGACCTGCGCCTCGACCTGCGCCACGACCGGCGCTTCTACCGGGGCGCTCGCGCTCGGGAACCGCAGAGGCTCCGAGAAGCCGGTTCGCTCCGGAGGGGCCGGCGGCCTCACCAACGGGGGGATCTCGGATGCTTCGCTACCAGAATGTGGTCCGAACCCGTCGGCACCGCTCATGGTGCAGTCCTCTCGTCATCGTGCCCTGTCGCCGCTCCCGGATGTCGACCGACAGGTCCCTCTTTGTCGACTTACCGCCAAGCCGCCCGCGCGACTCTATGCATGACTGCCGCTCCAGGCGAAACCTGGGCTTCCATCCTCCGAACCTGGGGAGAGAATGTGTGTAGCGCCGCGCCGTGAGTGCACATGCGCTGTTAGCCCTGTGGACAAACCTGTGTACGACGGAGGTCGGTGTCGGCGGCCGCCGGAACCCCGTCCCGGCGCCCGCTGACGTGCCCGCTAGGCGAGCGGCCCACCCGGGCCGAAGACCCGTGCGGCGAAGCGTTCGCCGATGCGGCGGTGGGTGGCGGCGTCGGGATGGATCTGGTCGGGCAGCGGCAGGTCGGCGACGTCTTCCTCCCCGTAGAGCTCTCGTCCGTCGAGGTAGTGCAGGCCCGGGTCGCTGACCGCTCGCTGCGAGATGATCCGCGCTAGCTCGTCCCTGATCCTCGTGAGCGTCAGCCGGGTCGGGTCGCCGGGGTCGCCCGTGGCCAGGAAGCTCAGCTGCCCCGCGCCGAGGTTGGTGAGGTCGGGCACGGCCGGGCCGGGGGTGTGCTCGTGGATCGGGCACAGGACCGACGAGACCACCAGCAGCGGCGTGGTCGGGTGGCCCTCGCGGATGGTGTCGAGGAACCCGTGGACAGCGGGCCCGAAGGCCCGTAGTCGCATCAGGTCGGTGTTGACGAGGTTGATGCCGAGCTTGACGCTGATCACGTCCGCGGGTGTGTCACGCATCGCCCGGGCGGTGAACGGGTCGAGGAGGGCGCTGCCGCCGAACCCGAGGTTGACCAGCTGCACTCCGCCGAGGGAGGCGGCCAGGGCCGGCCAGGTCGTGGTCGGGCTCTCGGCGTTGGAGCCGTGGCTGATCGAGCTGCCGTGGTGCAGCCAGACCCTGCGGCCGTGGTCGGGAGCCGCCTCGGTCGGGGCGTCGCTGCGCAGGGAGACCAGCTCGGTGACCTCGTTGTGGGGCAGCCAGATCTCCACGTCCTTGTCATCGGCCGGCAGACCGGTGAACCGGAGCGTGGCGACCGGTCCCGGCCGGGTGACCTCCGACCCGGTCGTCATGTCGATCGTCCGGACGTTGCCACCCGACGCGCTCGCCCGGTCTGCCAGGCGACCGTCCACGACCAGGTCGTAGACCCCGTCCGGTCGGGGCGGCGCGCCCGCGTAGGCGATCTTGGTCGGCAGTACGTCGAGCTCGATCACGGTGGCCGCCGTACGGAAGGCGAGGCGTACGCCGGACGGCTGCGACTCGGCCATGGCCAGCTGGCCGTCGGGGATCTGGGCCCGGGCCCAGGCAGGGAGCCGGTGGGGCAGCACCCCCGCGTCGGTCCGCTCGAGGTCGAGGGCGCCCCGCAGGACACCCTCCGTGAGCGGGGTGGTGAACCAGCCGTTCGTGTCGGTCATGCCCGGATTCTTCCAGCCGGCTGCGAACACCGCGGCCGGAGGTCCTCAGGCGGTGATGGGTGCGCTGTCCTCGCCCGGCGTCGAGGCGGAGCCGAGCAACCGGTCGCGGAGCGTCGCCAGCTCGTGCACGGTCTCGAGGAAGCGGACGGTGCTGTCACCGACCTGGAGGTCGTCGAAGTAGTGGTGGCGCATGGCCACGCGCGCCAGGTGGTGCTCGTCATGACCGAGACGCGCGGTGACGAGCGCGGCGAGCTCCTCCACGTCGACGTCCTCGATCACGTCGGCACAGCGGCTCACGGGGATCTCCTGCCGGAGCCGCTCGGCGTCGTGGTGCCGGTCGGTGAGGAAGATCGGCTTGTCGGTGCGCAGGTAGAGCCAGTCGAGTCCCACCGAGGACACGTCGGTCACCATCGCGTCGCAGTCCGGCATGATCGCCAGGATGTCGCCGCCCGTGATCGAGCGGTGACCGGCGTCGGGATCGAGCCGGTCCGCGGCGTCCACCAGCGCCAGGATGTCGTGGTGGGCCTCGCGCACCCGCGGGGTCAGGCTGGTGGACACCTTCGGGTGTGGCTTGTAGACGACCCGCGCGTCGGGGACGGCCAGCAGAGCTCGGACGATGTCGCGCCCGACGGTGTCGACCGAGGTGTAGTCGTTGTACGCCGCGTCGCCCTCCCACGTCGGGGCGTAGAGCACGGTCCGCCGCGCGCTCGGCGCCAAGAGCGGCTCCGGGCGCAGGTCGAGCTGCGGCCGACCGATGCGCACGAGGCGATCGGTGTCGAACTCGAGCAGTCCGGACGCGTGGCGCTGGACCGCGGCGGAGCCGGCCACGAAGACCCGGTCGTAGGCCTTGGCGTTGTTGCTCGCCATGCTCTGCTTGTCGCTCTCACCGTGGTTGATGTGGACGTGCAGCGTCCGACCGCTGATGAGGGACTGGAAGTTGAGCACCGAGTTGTTGCAGTACAGGACCACCCGGGGGTCCAGCTCCTCGTAGAGCCCGGTCAGCTCGGGGAACGAAGGAGCCGTGAAGACCTGCAGGCGGGTGAGGGCGCCCAGGACGATCGCCGAATCGGGGTCGCGCACCACGATGGCCACCGGATGCCGCTCGTGCAGGATCTCCAGGACAGGGAGCCACTGGCCCAGCTGGTAGGTCCGCGTGGGGTCGTCGGCGAAGTAGGCGACGACCGAGACTTCGGCATGCACGAGGCGATATTAGTCGCCCCAAATGACCAAGACGCAACGAATGGGTGCGAGGACCGCGCCGCCCTGGTCCTGGTGGCCCGGCCCCACCGGATCTCGGTCGGTGGGATCGCCTCCCCGCGCGTGATTTCACGGCCCCCCGTCCTCGGCGTACGCCGTGAAACTGCGGTGAAACCGGAGGGGCGCACAGTAGTGGCATGACCAACCACACGAGCTCCACCGGATCCCCGGCCGTCGAGGCCCGCGGTCTGGTCAAGGACTTCGCCGACATGCGCGCCGTCGACTCCGTGGACCTCACCGTCGACCGCGGTGAGGTCTTCGGCGTCCTGGGCCCCAACGGTGCCGGCAAGACGACCGTCCTGAAGATGCTCGCCACGCTGCTTCCCATCGACGCCGGCGAGGCTTTCATCTTCGGCACCGACGTCCGCAAGCACCCCCACGTCGTCCGGCAGCTGCTGGGCGTCACCGGCCAGTACGCCTCGGTCGACGAGAACCTGACCGCCACGGAGAACCTGGTGCTCTTCGGTCGGCTCCAGGGACTCCCTCGCAAGCAGGCCCGCCGCACGGGGCTGGAGCTGCTCGAGCAGTTCGGCCTCGAGGAGGCGGCCGACAAGCCGATCTCGCAGTTCTCCGGCGGCATGCGGCGCCGGCTCGACCTCGCCGCCAGCCTGATCACGCGGCCGCCGCTGATCTTCCTCGACGAGCCCACCACCGGGCTCGACCCCCGCACCCGCGGCCAGATGTGGACCACCATCCGGGAGCTCGTCCGCAACGGCTGCACCGTGCTGCTGACCACCCAGTACCTCGACGAGGCCGACCAGCTGGCCGACCGGATCGCGGTGATCGACCGTGGCGTGAAGGTCGCCGAGGGAACTCCTGACGAGCTCAAGGCCTCGGTCGGTCGATCGACGCTGCACCTCCAGCTGGTCTCCCCCGAGGACGTGGGCAAGGCTGCGCGCGTCGCGGAGTCCGTGCTCGGCGAGCCGCCCGTGCTGACCCCGGAGACGCGACGCCTGAACATCGCCCTGCAGCGAAGCGACCAGGCGGTCGACGTACTCATCGGGCTGCGCGAGCAGGACATCGCCATCGAGTCGATGACCGTGCAGAAGCCGTCCCTCGACGAGGTCTTCCTCGCTCTCACCGGCCACGACACGGGCGAGGCACCCGCCGGTGCGACGCCGGACCCCGACCACACCCAGGACCTGGAGACCGTCCGATGACCACCATCACCCGCTCCCCCGACTTCGCCACCGACCCGGCACGCGAGCTGACGAACCACGTCAGCCTGGCCGACACCTTCAGCCAGACGATGACCATGGCCTGGCGCGCCACCTTGAAGATGCGCCGCAACTTCGAGCAGTTCTTCGACGTGACCATCCAGCCGTTGCTTTTCACCGCGATGTTCGCCTACATCTTCGGCGGGGCCGTCTCCGGCGACGTGAGCGCCTACCTGCCCCTCCTGATCCCCGGCCTGATCGCGCAGACCGTCCTGACCGCCTGCGTGGCCACCGGCGTCCAGCTGCGCGAGGACATGGACAAGGGCGTCTTCGACCGCTTCCGGGTCCTGCCGATCTCCCGCATCGCGCCGCTGGCCGGTCCGATGGTGGCCGACATGCTGCGCTACGCCATCGCCGCGACGCTGACGTTCGCCACCGGTATCGCGATGGGCTACCGCCCCGGTGGCGGCTTCTTCGGCGTCTTCGCCGCGATCATCCTGGCGATCATCACCGGCTGGTCCCTGGCCTGGGTGTTCACCTGGTTCGGCACCGTCGGCAAGAGCGCCCAGGTCGTGCAGGGCTACTCGCTGATGGTGATGTTCCCGCTGACCTTCCTGTCCAACGCCTTCGTCCCCGCCGACACCCTGCCAGGGTGGCTGCAGACCTTCGTGAAGTTCAACCCGGTCTCGCACGTCGTCTCCGCGGTCCGATCCCTCGCCAACGACGGACGGTTCACCGGCGAGGTCGGCTGGGCCCTGCTCGGCTGCGGCATCGTGATCGCGATCTTCGCGCCCCTCGCCGTGCGCAGCTTCAGCCGGAAGATCTAGGCGCCCGTCACCGGGGACCCCCGGTGGTCCGGTCGACGAGCGCGCCGACCCGGCGTACCGCCGTGATCGCCTCGCCGAGCAGGTCCCGACCCGGTCGGTCGGCGTACTCCTCCAGGAGGGCGGCGAGCCGGCCCGGCTCGACCTCGTCCGCGGCCCGGACCAGCAGCTCCCAGGCCATCACCGGGTAGGAGCGGTTGTAGGAGAAGCGGCGCGCGAGGGCGAGCAGGCCGATGCCCTCCTGCCGAAGGGGGGCGTCCCCCGTCGTGAACAGCCATTGCGCCAACGCAGCGAGCGACATCCCGGTCACCGGGAAGTCGAGGTGCGTCGGGTGCAGCTCCATCACGTCCACGCTCTTGCCCAGCGTGAGCACGGCGAGGTCGTCGCGCACGGCGATCTCCGCCGGCGAGCGTGCGTGCCTCGCGTGGGCCATCAGCGCGAGGGCCTCCGCGACGAGCGCCCACGCCTCGAGCCCGGTGGGCTCCACGCCCGCGAACCTGACGTCGCGCATGGACTCCACGGCACCGGCGTAGAGCCGAAGACCCTGCTCGAGAGCGTCACTCTCCAGGGCCAGCTCGGCGCGAGCGGCGGTCTCGATCATCTGACCCCCGAACGTCTGGCCGTGGCGGCCGTCCTCGACCTCGTCCAGGATGCGTTCGCACTCCGCGAGGTCGCCCGCCGCCAGAGCTGCCACCGCCATGCTGGCGCGCACCTGCAGGGCATCGTCGTGGGCGTGCAGGCGCGTCAGCAACGGCCACGCGAGCTCCGCGTGCTCGATCGAGGCGTGGTGCTCACCGACGTGCATGGCGAAGAGCGCGAGGCTGGTGTGCAGCGAGGCCCGCTGCCAGGGCGTCGTGGCCTCGTCCGCCGAGTCGAGGGCACGCCGGGCGTAGCTGGTCGCGGCCTCGATGTCCCCGTCGTTCTCGGCAAGGACCGCCGCCCACTGGAGTCCCATCATGGCGGTGGCCGGATCGGGGTCCTCGCCCATCGCCAGCATCACCTCGCTGCGCTGGCCCTCGCTCTCGGCCTCCACGAACATCGCGTACGCCGCCCTGGCCCACGGCTCCGTCGGCACGCCGAGGCGTCTCATCCCGGATGCCAACGCGTCGATGGCACGGTTCTGGAGGATCCCGAGATGGCTGAGCAGGATGCCGAACGCCTCCTGGGTCGCCGGAACGAGCTCGGGGGGCGGTTCCCAGCGCTCGAGCATCCGTTCTGCGGTCTCGGCCAGCGCGAAGACGCGTGGGTGATTGCCGGTGATGGCCCAGAAGGTGCCGAGCGCAGCGAGCAGGGGGACGGCGGTGGCCGCCTGGTCGGCGGCCAGCGCGCGCCGGAGCACGTCGGCCAGGTTGTTCTCCTCGGTGCTGATCTCGTCCGCTGCCGCGATCTGCTCACGCCCGAACAGGCGGCCCCCCAGCCGCGTCGCCAGGCCCAGTGCCCAGGCCGTCTGGGCGTCCAGGGCCTCGCTGGTCTGGCCCGACTCGACCAACCGCTGCCGCGCGAACTCACGGACGGTCTCCAGCATCCGGAAGCGCAGCACGCCGTCGCTCTCGGCCACCGAGAGCAGCGACTGGTCCACCAGCGCCTCGACGAGATCCACGGAGTCAGGACCGAGCAGCGACTCGGCCGGGCCGGAGCTGAACCCGTCGTGGAAGACCGACAACCAGGCCAGGGCACGCTGCTGGTCGGCCGCCAGCAGGTCCCAGGACCACGAGATCACCGCCGTCAGCGTCTGGTGCCGGGCCGGAGCCGAGCGGTCGCGTCCGCGGAGCACGGCGAACCGGTCCTCGAGGCGCTGCCGCAGCTCCTCCAGCGACATCGCGCGCACACGGGCCGCGGCCAGCTCGATGGCCAGCGGCAGTCCGTCCAGTCGGGCCACGACCTCGTCCACGACCTCGGGATCGAGCGCGGCGGTCGGTCGGGCCGCCCGCGCCCGGCGGAGGAACAACGCCGCCCCGTCGGCCGGTTCGAGCTGACCGAGCAGGACGACCTTCTCCGCCGCTATGTTCAGCGGCGCCCGGCTGGTGGTGACCACGCGTACGTCGCGCACCGTCACCAGCAGGAAGGCCACGAGCGAGGCCACCGCCTCGACGACGTGCTCGCAGTTGTCCAGCACCAGCAGCGTGGGGGTGGTGTCGAGCTCCTGGGCGATCCGCCCGCGGATGTCGGAGCGCTGCGAAAGGGTGTGGGCCGTGCGACCCATGACGGACCCACGCACGCCGAGGGCCGCACCGACCTCGGCCACCACGTCCTCGGGCGAGGTGATGCCGACGAGCTCCACGAAGTGCACCCGCGACTGCGTGGCCTCGCGGGCCAGCACGTGGGCGATCCGGGTCTTGCCGATGCCGCCCGGACCGATGACCGAGGTGAGGCGCCCCGAGCGCACAGCAGCCCGGAGCCGGGTCAGGTCTGCCTCGCGCCCGAGCAGCTGCTCGGCGTCGAACCGCACCCCGGTCCGGACCGGTTCGTCGGCGGCCAGGAGCTCACGGTGGAGGCGTTGCAAGGAGACCTCGGGATCGACCCCGAGCCGGTCTCGGAGCGCGCGGCGATAGGACTCGTAGCGATCCAGCGCAGCGGGTACGCCGGAGACCGCCGCCTCCGCCCGCAACAGCGCGGCGAGCAGCTCAGGGGTCTCGTCGCCCTGCAGGCTGACCGCGACCAGCAGCTCGAGGGCCTCCCGCTCCCGGCCGCTCTGGGTCAGTGCCAGTCCGCGCACCCGTTGCGCCTCCCGGGTCGCCAGACGTGCGCGCGCCCGGAGCTGGGCCAGGGGCCCCTCTCCCCCGTGGTCGACAGCGGCAGCGAGCGCCAGGGCCTGTCCGGCGAGGTCGCCCGCCTTCTCCGCGTCCCCCGCTCCCAGTCGCTCGGCAGCCTGCTCCACGAGACTGGCCAGCAGGAGAGCATCCACCTCCTCGGCGCCGACGCCGAGCCGGTAGCCGCTGCCCTGTCGGTGCACCACGGAGGCTCCGCACTGGGTCCGCACCCGTGACACCAGGACCTGCAGCGCCTTGGCCGGGTTGGCCGGCAGCTCGTCCTCGCCCCACACGGCGTCGATCAGGCCGGCGGCCGAGACCCCGGCCGGGCTCAGCGCCAGTGCGGCCAGCAGGTCGGCCGGTCGGTCTCCCGTCACCGGCGACCCCTGCCAGCTGGCGTCACCGAGGAGACGAAGGGCCGGGGTCACCGCCTCAGCATAGGAGCGTCAGATCCCAGCGGGTCGGTCACTCCAGGGCACGAGGATGCGCGGCGGCGTACACCTCACGCAGGTTGTCCACCGTGACGAGGGTGTAGACCTGCGTGGTCGTCACCGAGGCATGCCCCAACAATTCCTGGACGACCCGGACGTCGGCCCCGCCCTCCAGGAGGTGGGTGGCGTAGGAGTGGCGCAGCGTGTGCGGAGACACCTCCGCAGTGATCCCGGCACGCTCGGCGGCCTTGACCATGACCGCCCAGGCGCTCTGCCGTGAGAGCCGGCCGCCGCGGGAGTTCAGGAACATGGCCCCGGCGCGCTCGGAGACGGCTCCCTTGCCGGTGGCGCCGGTGGCCACGAGCTCCGGCCGCGCGCGAGTCAGGTAGGCCTGGGCGGCGTCACGGGCGAAGCTCCCCACCGGCACGATCCGCTCCTTGGACCCCTTGCCCCGCAGGAGCACCGAGCTGCCCCCGGGGTCGTCCGGATCGAGTTCGAGGTCGTCGATGTCCAGGCCGACGGCCTCGGAGATGCGCGCACCGGTGCCGTAGAGGATCTCCAGCAGGGCGCGGTCACGCAGGGCGAGCGTCGTACCGGGTGCCCCCGCCGCGTCCAGGAGCCTCTCGACGTCCCCCAGGGCGATGGCCTTGGGCAACCGCTTCGCCGGGCTCGGCGGCCGCACCCCGACCGACGGGTCCGCCTGGGCGAGACCGTCCTTGACGGCGAACTTGTGGAACCCGCGCACGGCCACCACCGACCTGCCCGCCGAGGTCGCGCTCAGTGGCTGGTGCCCGCCGCCCCCTTCTCGCAGGGCCATCAGGAAACCGCTGACGGTCTGCTCGGTGATCTGGTCGAGGTCGGTGACTCCCACAGAGTCGAGGTAGCCGAGGTAGCGGCGCAGGTCGCGCCGGTAGGACTTCACCGAGTTCTCCGCCAGCCCGCGCTCGACCACGAGGTGGTCGAGGTAGGTCCGGACGGCACGGACCAGCGCAGTCGGACCGTCGTTGCCCACCGACCTAGGCGAGGACCGTGTCGAGCGCGGCCGCCTGGAGTCCGTGCGCCTCCGCCACCGGGCCGTTGGTGACCTCACCCGCGTGGGTGTTCAAGCCCAACGCCAACGAGTGGTCATCGCGGCACGCCTGGGTCCAGCCCTTGTTCGCCAACGACACCGTGTAGGGCAGCGTCGCGTTCGTCAGCGCGTAGGTCGAGGTGTTCGGCACCGCACCCGGCATGTTCGCCACGCAGTAGAAGACCGAGTTGTGCACCATGTACGTCGGGTCCGCGTGCGTGGTCGCGTGGGTGTCCTCGAAGCAGCCCCCCTGGTCCACCGCGATGTCGACCAGGACCGAGCCCGGCTTCATCCTCGAGACCAGCTCGTTGGAGACCAGCTTCGGCGCCTTCGCACCCGGGATCAGCACCGCCCCGATCACCATGTCCGCCTCCAGCACGTGCTGCTCGATCGCGAGCTTCGAGGAGGCCAACCCGTGGACCGCGTTGTTGTAGCGCCAGAACGACATCCGCAGCTTGTCCAGGTCGGTGTCCAGCAGGGTCACGTCGGCCCCCATGCCCAGCGCGATGTTGGCCGCGTTCTGGCCAGAGACCCCGGCCCCGATCACCACGACCTTGGCGTTCGCGACCCCACCGACGCCACCCATGAGCACGCCCCGACCACCCTGGGCCTTCATCATCGAGTAGGCGCCCACCTGCGGGGCCAGGCAGCCGGCCACCTCGGACATCGGGTACAGCAACGGCAGCGAACCGGCGGGGGTCTGCACCGTCTCGTAGGCGATCCCGGTGACCTTGCGCTCCACCAGCTCCTGCGTCAGCGGCAGGTCGGCGGCCAGGTGCAGGTAGGTGAACAGCAACAACCCGTCCCGCATCCGGTGGTACTCCTCCGCCACCGGCTCCTTGACCTTGAGGACCATCTCGGCCTCGCCCCAGACGTCGTCGGCCGAGTCCAGGATCCTCGCCCCCTCGGCGACGAACCTCTCGTCAGGGATCTGCGAGCCGAGGCCGGCACCCTTCTCGATCAGCACGTCGTGACCATGCGCCACCAGCTCGTGCACACCGATGGGGGTGATCGCCACCCGGTACTCATGGTTCTTGACTTCCTTAGGTACGCCAACCCGCACGAAAGCTCTCCCTCACTGAGACCCGGCCACGACATCTGTGGCGCCGCCACGCTCCCTGGGGGCGACGCCCGCCACTCTAGGGCCTCTCGCGGGAGAGCACAGGTCCTAGGCTCGGGACTGCTCCCCAACGGCGCTCAGACCGGCGTCTCCCATGGCCCGCAGGATGTTGCGACACGTGAGCCGGGCCAGGTCCTCGTCGGACCATCCGCGGTCCGCCAGTGCGGCCAGCAGCCGGGGGTAGCCGCGCACGTCCTCGAGCCCCTCGGGCAGCCAGCCGACGCCGTCGTAGTCTCCGCCCAGGCCGACGTGGTCGACACCGGCCACCTCACGCACGTGCTCGACGTGCGTGACGACATCGGCGATGGTGACGACCGGGGCGGGGTCTGCGCGCCGGTAGTCGTCGAGGAACGCGTCCTCGTCGTCCTCCTCGACGCCCTGCTCGCGCATCACCAGCTGGGCCTGCGCGTCCCAGTCCCGCATCTGAGGGTTCACGAACTTCGGGACGAAGGTGACCATGCAGACGCCCCCGTTGCCGGTCAGCCGCCCGAGCACGTCGTCGGGCACGTTGCGCGGGTGGTCGCAGACCGCGCGGGCCGAGGAGTGCGAGAAGATCACCGGCACCGTCGAGACGTCGAGGGCCTGGCGCATGACGTCGGCGCTGACGTGGCTGAGGTCGACCAGCATGCCGATGCGGTTCATCTCGGCGACGACCTCGCGACCGAACTCCGAGAGGCCGCCGAGCACCGGCTCGTCGGTGGCCGAGTCGGCCCACGGGACGTTGTGGTTGTGGGTCAGGGTCAGGTAGCGCACGCCCAGCCGGTGCAGCATCCGCAGCGTGCCCAGCGAGCCGTCGATCTGGTGGCCGCCCTCGGCCCCCATCAGGCTGGCGATCCGGCCCTGCTGCCAGGCGCGGCCGACGTCCTCGACCGTGGTCGCGAGGGCCAGCTGGTCGGCGTACCTCCTGATGATGGTGTGTACGCCGTCGACCTGCTCCAGCGTCGCGGTGACCGCCGCCCCGCCCTGGAGCGACGCCGGCACGAACACGGACCAGAACTGGGCCCCGACCCCGCCCTCGCGCAGGCGGGGTAGGTCGGTGTGCGTCCCGATCGCCTGGCAGGCGGCCGTGTCGGTCAGCTCCAGTCGAGCGAAGTCGTAGTCGACCTTCTCCCGCGCCGCCCACATCAGGTCGTTGTGCCCGTCGATGACGCCGTGCCGGCTCAGCAGCGCGTCGATCCGGTCCCTGGTGCTCTGGGTGTTCACGTGCACACTCCATCACGCGACCAGCGG
Organism: uncultured Actinomycetota bacterium; assembly: GCA_963843775.1. Classification (GTDB taxonomy): domain Bacteria; phylum Actinomycetota; class Actinomycetes; order Propionibacteriales; family Nocardioidaceae; genus Marmoricola. Next base: position 786,879 of record CAWJLT010000012.1, on the reverse strand, counting down.
TGGCTGGGCCGCCACGCTCGACTCAGAGCTGGCCGCGCCCCCGGAGCACCTCGTAGGCGAGGACCGCGGAGACGAGCGGACCCTCCCGGACACGACCGTCGAGCACGGCGTCGAGCAGGTCCTCGAAAGGGACCCAGACGACGACCATCTCGGCCTCCTCGGCGTGCAGCTCGAAGTCCCCACGACCGGAGTGCGAGAGGCCGCGGGCGAGGTAGATGTGGTGCAGCTCGCTGCTGATGCCGGCGGAGGGATAGTTGGTGAGCAGCAGTCGCCAGTGCTCGGCCTGAAGCTCCACCTCCTCCTGCAGCTCGCGGGCGGCGGTGACCTGCGGGTCCTCACCCTGCGCGTCACACAGGCCGGCAGGGAGCTCGATGAAGACGGCCTGCCCGGAGTGGCGGTACTGCTTGAGGCAGCACACCCGCTCCTCCTCGTCGACCGCGAGCACGACGACGGCGCCCGGGTGCTCCAGGGAGAGTCGTGCGAAGGTCTCCTCGGGATGCCCGGGTCGTTGTACGACGTCCTCGCGCAGCGCCACCACCCACGCGTCGCGATGGATGTCACGCGTGCCCACGACCGGCCAGGTGCAGGGCTCGTCCGCGACGTGGCCGTCGTGGCTGGGATCGCTCACGCGCGGTCGAGCTCCGGGTCGCCGACGAGGCTCTGCAGGGGCTCGTCGGTCTCGTCGGCCACCCAGCGGCGACGCAGCGCACTCTCGTCGATGGGGATGAGCAGCTCCCGCTGGCGCTGGATCGCAGCACCGACCAGGCCGGCGAACAGCGGGTGCGGCCGCGTCGGGCGCGAGCGCAGCTCGGGGTGGGCCTGCGTCGAGACGTAGTAGGGGTGCACGTCGGCGGGGAGCTCGACGAACTCGACCAGGTTGTTGTCCGGCGAGGTGCCCGAGAAGACCAGACCGGCCGTCTCCAGCTGGTCGCGGTAGGAGTTGTTGACCTCGTAGCGGTGGCGGTGGCGCTCCTCGACCTGGGCCGCGCCGTACGCCGCCCGCACCACCGAGCCCTCCTTGAGCACGGCCGGGTAGAGACCGAGGCGCATCGTGCCGCCGAGGTCACCGGCGCCCTCGACGAACTCCTTCTGCTCGGCCATGGTGGCGATGACCGGCTCGAGGGCGTCGGGGTCGAACTCCGTGGAGGCCGCCTCGGCGAGGCCCGCCTGCGTGCGAGCGAACTCGATCACCATGCACTGCAGGCCCAGGCACAGCCCGAGCGTGGGGATCTTGTGGGTGCGGGCGTAGGTCAGCGCCCCGAGCTTGCCCTCGATGCCGCGGATGCCGAAGCCGCCCGGGACACAGATCGCGTCGACGTCGCCGAGGCGGCGTGCGGCCCCCTCGGGGGTCGCGCACTCGTCGGAGGGCACCCACACGATGTTGACCCTGGCCTCGTGGGCGAAGCCGCCGGCCCGCAGGGCCTCCGCGACCGAGAGATAGGCGTCGGGGAGGTCGATGTACTTGCCGACCAGGGCGACCGTGACCTCCTCGTTGGGGTGGTGCACCCGCTTGAGCAGGTCGTCCCAGAGGGTCCAGTCGACGTCGCGGAACGGCAGGTTGAGCCGGCGCACGAGGTAGGCGTCGAGGCCCTCGCGGTGCAGCACCTTGGGGATGTCGTAGATCGACGGCGCGTCGGCGGCGGTGACCACCGCCTCCTCGTCGACGTCGCACATCAGCGAGATCTTCTTCTTGACCGAGACCGGGATCTCGCGGTCCGCACGGCAGACGATCGCGTCCGGCTGGATGCCGATGGACCGCAGGGCGGCGACCGAGTGCTGGGTCGGCTTGGTCTTCAGCTCGCCGGACGGGCCGATCCAGGGCACCAGTGAGACGTGCAGGAAGAAGACGTTCTCGCGGCCGATCTGGTGACGGACCTGGCGGGCCGCCTCGAGGAACGGGAGGGACTCGATGTCGCCGACCGTGCCACCCACCTCGGTGATGACCACGTCGATGTCGTCGGCGCCCATGGCCAGGACGCGGTCCTTGATCTCGTTGGTGATGTGCGGGATCACCTGCACGGTGTCGCCCAGGTAGTCACCGCGCCGCTCCTTGGCGATCACCGTCGAGTAGACCTGCCCGGTGGTGACGTTGGCGATCTGGTTGAGGTCGGTGTCGAGGAACCGCTCGTAGTGACCGATGTCGAGGTCGGTCTCGGCTCCGTCGTTGGTGACGAACACCTCGCCGTGCTGGAACGGGTTCATCGTCCCGGGGTCCACGTTGAGGTAGGGGTCGAGCTTCTGCATCGTGACCCGCAGTCCCCGCGAGCGGAGCAACCGGCCCAGCGACGAGGCTGTCAGTCCCTTGCCGAGAGAGGAGGCCACGCCTCCGGTGACGAAGACGTGCTTGGTCTGCTGCGGTGCTACCAACAGGGCTCCCCGTGGGCTCGAGTGGCGCCCAGAGGGCTCAAGAACAGGCTCGGTGTGCGGTCCTCCACGGGATTCGAGCCTACCAACGATTCGTCAGGGGTTGTGCGTCGGGCGGCGTTTCACCGTGTTCGTGTCGGACGCGGCGCCTTCACGCCGGTTGCGGGGTGGCCCCGCGACTCCTGCGCCATCTCGAGCAGCTCCTGCGCGTGCGCCATCGCCGTGTCGGACTCCTCCATGCCGGCGAGCATCCGCGAGAGCTCCTGGACCCGCCCGGTGTCGTCGAGCGTGTCGAGGCCCGAGGTCGTCACGCTGCCGTCGCTGGACTTGCGTACGACGACGTGGTGGTCGGCGAAGGCAGCGACCTGCGGGAGGTGAGTGACGACGAGGACCTGCGCCGACCTGGCCAGGGCAGCCAGCCGTCGCCCGATCTCCACGGCCGCCTTGCCGCCCACGCCGGCGTCGACCTCGTCGAAGACGAACGTCGGGACCGGACGGGTGTCGGCCAGGGCCACCTCGATGGCCAGCATCACCCGGGAGAGCTCGCCGCCGGAGGCACCCTTGGAGAGCGGACGGGGTTCGGAGCCGGTGTTGGCGGCCAGGAGCAGCTCGACCTCGTCGACGCCGGTGGGCGTGAAGTGCCACCGGCGCTCGTCGATCTCGAGCCCCCGCTCGTCCTCGACCCGGTCGAGGTGCACCTCGAAGCGGGCGTGCGGCATCGACAGCGAGTGCAGCTCCTCGCTCACGACGAGGGAGAGCCGGCAACCGGCCTCGGCCCGCAGGCGCGTGAGGTCGGCGGCCTCGGTGGCCAGGCTCGTGCGCAGCTGACCACGCTCCTCACGCAGCTCGGCGATGCGGTCCTCGGAGCCGTCGAGGCTGAAGAGCCGTCGGGCCGAGACCCGTGACCACTCGAGGACCTCGTCAACCGTCTCGCCGTACTTCCTGGTCAGGGCGGTCAGTGCCGCCCGCCGCTCGGAGACACCGGCCAGCCGCGCCGGGTCCGTCTCCACCCCGGTGGAGTAGGAAGCCACGTCGGCCGCCACGTCGGCGAGGAGGTAGCTGACCTCGGCCACGCGCTCGGCCAGGCTCGCCACCTCGGGATCGTGCTCGCGCACGCTCTCCAGGGCCCGACGGGCCGCCGAGACCGCACCCAGCGCGTCGGACGAGTCCCCGTCCGAGTCGCCGTCGGAGGACAGCGCCTCCCGGGCTTCCTCAGCCGCGGTGCGGAGGGTGTCGGCGAAGCCGAGCCGTGACTCCTCGGTCGCGAGGGCCTCCTCCTCCCCGGGCTGGGGATCGACGGCCTCGATCTCCTCGAGACCGAGACGGAGCAGGTCCGCCTCGCGAGCCCGCTCACGGGCGGAGCCGAGGACGTCGCGCAGCTCGGCCTCGACGGCCCGCAGACGGGTGAAGACGGTGCCGTAGCGCGCCAGCACGTCCCGCAGCGCAGCGCCGGCGTAGGAGTCCAGAGCGTCACGTTGCGCCTCGGGACGCAGCAACCGGTGCTGGTCGGACTGACCGTGCACCGCGACCAGGACGTCACCGACCCGGGCCAGCGCGGACGCGGGAACCGAGGCGCCGCCCAGGAAGGCCCGCGACCGCCCTTCGGCCGACACCTGGCGCCCGAGCAGCAGCTGGCCACCCTCGACCTCTCCCCCGAGCTCGTCAGCCATCGCGGTGAGCTGCGTGTCGGCGCGCACCACCCCCTCGACCCGCGCAGCCCGGGCACCGGTGCGGACGGCCCCGGTGTCGGCCCGACCGCCCAGCAGGAGGCCGAGTGCCGTCACGAGCATGGTCTTGCCGGCTCCGGTCTCACCGGTGATCACCGTCAGTCCCTCGCCGAGCTCGAGCACCGACTCCTCGATCACGCCCAGTGAGCTGATCCGGATCTCCTCGATCACCGGACTTGCCCCACTCCGGCGGCGGCGCTCATCGTTCGCCGTTGCGTCGACGGCGTTCGGTGGCTCCGCGCCAGCCCTCGACCGGCAGGCCGAACTTCGCGACCAGGCGGTCGGTGAAGGGCGCCTCGTGCAGACGGACCAGCCGGACGGGCGAGCGGCCGCGGCGTACCTCGATGCGGGCCCCGGGCGGGAGGTCGACGGTGCGGCGACCGTCGCACCACAGCACCCCGGCACCTTCGTTCTGGGCGAGGACCTCGACGGCGAGCACCGACGAGGGCGCCACGACCAGGGGGCGGGCGAACAGGGCGTGGGCGCTGATCGGGACCATCAGCAGGGCCTCGACCCCGGGCCACACGATGGGCCCACCGGCACTGAAGTTGTACGCCGTGGAGCCGGTCGGGGTGGCGCAGACGACGCCGTCGCAGCCGAACCGGCTGAGCGGGCGACCGTCGACCTCGACGACCACCTCGAGCATCCGCTGCCGGGCGGCCTTCTCGACGCTGGCCTCGTTGAGGGCCCAGGTCGTGTCCACCAGCTCCTTGTCGCGGTAGACCGAGACGTCGATCGTCAGCCGCTCCTCGCTGTGGTACTTCCGCTCGACGATGAGCTCGATCATCTTCTCGACGTCCTCGCTCTCGGCCTCCGCCAGGAAGCCGACGTGCCCGAGGTTGACCCCCAGAAGCGGGGTCGCGGTGCCGTGGGTGTGCTCGGCCGCCCGCAGGATGGTGCCGTCGCCCCCGATGACCACGGCGAGCTCGCAGTCAGCGGCACTCGCGTGCTCGAGCGTCACCGTCTCGACACCATGACCCGACGGGAGCTCGAGCTCCTTGGCCTCGTTGTCGAGCATGCGGACGATCAGCCCGTTCTCGGTCAGGGCGCTCGCCACGGCACGCGCCACCGCGCGGGCCTCCTCGCGGCCGGTGTGCGCCAGCAGGAGGATGCGCCGGTCTGAGGTGGCGGCGGGCTCGGTCACGGGTTCACCCTCTCACCCGGCACCCCCAGGGACGCGGAACGGGCCACCTCGGCCTCCACGTCCTCGCGGTCGATGGTGGCGGCACCCGCTCGCAGCCACAAGAAGAACTCCACGTTGCCCGAGGGGCCGGGCAGAGGGCTGGTCGTCACCGCGCGGGCGCCCCAGCCGCGAGCGGCAGCAGACTCCGCGACGGCCTGTACGGCGTCGGCACGGTGGCCGAGGTCACGGACCACCCCGCCCTTGCCCAAGCGGTCCTTGCCCACCTCGAACTGCGGCTTGACCATCAGAGCGAGGTCTCCGTCAGGACTGGTGACACCGGTGAGCGCCTCGAGCACGAGCGCGAGCGAGATGAAGGAGAGGTCTCCGACGACGAGGTCGACCGGTCCACCGATGAGGTCGAGGTCGATCTCCCTGATGTTGGTGCGGTCGTGCACGCGCACCCGGGGGTCGTTCTGCAGCGCCCACACGAGCTGGCCGTAGCCGACGTCGACGGCGACCACCTCCCGGGCGCCCGCACGCAGGAGCACGTCGGTGAAACCACCGGTCGAGGCACCCGCGTCCAGGCAGCGACGGTCCGCCACCTGCAGTCCCAGCGGCCCGAACACCTCGAGTGCCCCGGCCAGCTTGTGCCCGCCCCTGCTGGCGTAGTCAGGGCTCGACGGATCCTCGCGGACGACCAGGTCGGCGTCGGTGGTGACCCCGGTGGCCGGCTTGGTGGCGACCGCCTTGTTGACGCTCACCCGCCCCGCCGCGATCAGCTCGCTGGCGTGCTCCCGGGAGCGGGCCAGGCCACGGCGGACCAGCTCGGCGTCGAGCCGCAGGCGCCGAGGCGGCACCGCTCAGCCCCGACCGGCGGCCGGGTCCTGCGGGCGACCCCGGCCAGCGCCGGCCAGGGTGCGGCGCAACGTCTCGTGGGCGCGCTCGAACACGGCCACGTGCTCGGAGACCGGCGTGTCATCCAGGCCGCGCAGCGACACCAGCGCGGCGTCGACCTCGACGTCACCGGTGCCCTCGACCTCGACCTGGGTCCGGGGCTCCTCGTGCTCGCCGAAGATGGGGTTGACGAAGGAGTCGCTCATGGGCGCCACGCTACCGGGGCGGTTCCACGCCGCTGGTCCCGACAGGCTGACCGTTCTCGTCGAGGTGGATCCACGAGGCGACGGCGACCACCCGCCACCAGTCGGCAGCCGATCCCTCGCCCGCCACCTCGAGCTCGCCGGCCTTCACCGACGCGCTCCAGCCCCCGAGCGTCGCGGCGCCCTCGCTCAGGCTGGGTGCCTCCTGGGCCTCGGCCAGCGCGGCCAGGTCCGGCGCGACGTACGTCGGTCGCTGCTCGGCCGGCGCCCGCACCAGCTCCTCCAGCCCGGTGACACCGGTCAGGACGAGCAGGCTGTCCCAGCCCATCGTCACGGCACCCTCGATGTCGGTGTCCAGCCGGTCGCCGACCACCAGCGGACGCGAACCGCCCACCCGTTCGAGGGTCTCCTCGAACAGGGGCGGCATCGGCTTGCCCGCCACCTGCGGCTCGCGCTCGGCGAACTCCGCGACCAGCCTGACCAGGGCACCGTTGCCCGGGCCGACACCGTCGGCGGTGGGGATGGTCATGTCGGTGTTGCTGGCCACCCAGGGCAGTCCGGAGCGCACCAGCATGGCGCCCTGCATGACCTGCTTCCAGGGCATGTCCGGCCCGTATCCCTGCACCACCGCCGCGATGTCGTCAGCGGGTTGGGTCACCGGGACCAGGTCTCGCTCCTCGAGTGCCTGCACCAGTCCCTCGCCACCCATCAGGAAGACAGTGCTGCCCTTCTCCACCTGCTGGGCCAGGAGCCGGGCCGCGGCCTGCGCGCTGGTCACGACGTCCTCGTCCCGGGCCTCGACCCCGAGCTCACGCAGGTGCTGTCCGACGGTGGCCGGTGGCCGAGCCGCGTTGTTCGTGACGAACGCGAGGTGCATGCCACCCGCCTGCGCCCGGTTCAGGGCCGAGGGAGCACCCTCGACGGCGTCGGGCCCGAGGTACACCACGCCGTCGAGGTCGAGGACCGCCACGTCGTAGGCCTCCGCGAGCGGCCGGTCGGTCGCACCGAGCGAGCTCACTGGTCGGATTCGAGCTTCTTCTCGAGCTCGGCGGCTCGTTCGGCGGCGTCGGTGATGCTCTCGGCGTCGACCGCCTCGGTGCGGTGGAACCACGCGAGGGCGTCCGTCGGGCGTCCTGCCTCGACGAGGGCGTCAGCGTAGGCGTAGCGAAGTCGGGCCACCCACGGTTCCCGGGACTTGGAGTTGATGTGCGAGGTCTCCAGGGTCCTCAGGGCGGCGTCGAGCTCGCCGCGGTCGCGACGCGCTCCGGCCTCGACGATCGTCAGCTCGGCCAGCAGCGCGTGGGACAGCTTCTCCCTGGGAGCGTTGCGCACGAGTGCGAGCGCGCGGTCGGGACGACCCAGTGCCCGCTCGCAGTCGGCCATCATGGCCACGTAGTCCTGGACACCGTTCATGCGCTTGGCCGCGCGCAGCTCGGCCAGCGCCTCGGTGTACTCCCCGGCGGCGTAGGCAGCCTCTCCCACCGCCTCGCGGACGACGGCCAGACGGCTCGCGCGTGCCCTGGCGGCGAGGGTGTGCTCGTAGGCGGTCTTGGGATCGGTGTCGATCAGCTGGCCGGCCGCCACCAGATGACGTGCGACTCGTAGGGCCAGCTTGTCGGGCAGCGACTGGAGCTGCGCCTGGACCGATCGGTCGAGCTCCTTGCCGGTGATCTCCTCGGGGAGCTCCGGCCCGTCGTAGCGTGCCTGGCTCTCGGTCCGGGCCTCGTCGCTGCGCTCGCTGCTGCGGGGGCGGCTGAAGTCGCGCTTGGGCCCGTCGCGTCGAGCCCCTTCCTTGTCGAAGCCCTTCGTCTTGTCCCGGCCGCCCCCGGAGGGACCGCTCGCGCGACCGCCGCCGCGCCTGTCGTCGCTGCGACCGGCTGCGCGCGCGCCTCCGCTCGGTCGTCCCCCGGTCGACTGACCGGGACGACCCCCGGTGCGTGGCTTGCGAGGGGTGCGATCTTCTGGCACGACGAGCTCCTACTGACTACGAATGACATGAACTGCTGGGGAAAAGACTAAGGGCCGCCCCAATGAAGGGGCGGCCCTTAGAAAGAATATGTCCGGCGACGTCCTACTCTCCCACAACCTCCCGGTTGCAGTACCATCGGCGCTGAAAGGCTTGACTTCCGGGTTCGGAATGGAGCCGGGTATTTCCCTTTCGCTATGGCCGCCGAAACTCTATGGAGTTATGCAAAAGCCATCACAGAGTCCTCTTGAACTCATTTTGAAGGCTCCCGACCGTAACTCGGGAACCACACAGTGGACGCGCAACATCTTTGAGGGACAAGCCCTCGGCCTATTAGTACCGGTCGGCTAGGGATTACTCCTGTACACCTCCGGCCTATCAACCCAGTCGTCTACTGGGGGCCTTACCCGGTTAACCCGGTGGGAAACCTCATCTTGAAACGTGCTTCCCGCTTAGATGCTTTCAGCGGTTATCACTTCCGAACGTAGCTAACCAGCCGTGCTCCTGGCGGAACAACTGGCACACCAGAGGTTCGTCCATCCCGGTCCTCTCGTACTAGGGACAGCCTTTCTCAAGTTTCCTGCGCGCGCGGCGGATAGGGACCGAACTGTCTCACGACGTTCTAAACCCAGCTCGCGTGCCGCTTTAATGGGCGAACAGCCCAACCCTTGGGACCTACTCCAGCCCCAGGATGCGACGAGCCGACATCGAGGTGCCAAACCATCCCGTCGATATGGACTCTTGGGGAAGATCAGCCTGTTATCCCCGGGGTACCTTTTATCCGTTGAGCGACGCCGCTTCCACATGCCAGCGCCGGATCACTAGTTCCGACTTTCGTCCCTGCTCGAGATGTCACTCTCACAGTCAAGCTCCCTTGTGCACTTACACTCGAAACCTGATTGCCAACCAGGCTGAGGGAACCTTTGAGCGCCTCCGTTACATTTTAGGAGGCAACCGCCCCAGTTAAACTACCCATCAGGCACTGTCCCTGATCCAGATAATGGACCTAGGTTAGATATCTAATACGACCAGAGTGGTATTTCAACGTTGACTCCACCTGAACTGGCGTCCAAGTTTCACAGTCTCCCACCTATCCTACACAAGTCGAACCAAACACCAATACCAAACTATAGTAAAGGTCCCGGGGTCTTTCCGTCCTGCCGCGCGTAACGAGCATCTTTACTCGTAGTGCAATTTCGCCGAGTCCACGGTTGAGACAGCGCCCAAGTCGTTACTCCATTCGTGCAGGTCGGAACTTACCCGACAAGGAATTTCGCTACCTTAGGATGGTTATAGTTACCACCGCCGTTTACTGGGGCTTAAGTTCTCCGCTTCGCTACCAAAAGTAGCTAACAGGTCCCCTTAACCTTCCAGCACCGGGCAGGAGTCAGTCCGTATACATCGTCTTACGACTTCGCACGGACCTGTGTTTTTAGTAAACAGTCGCTTGGGCCTGGTCTCTGCGGCCATCAACGCTTCGCAGAGTAAATCTGCTAACGCATCCGGCCCCCCTTCTCCCGAAGTTACGGGGGCATTTTGCCGAGTTCCTTAACCATGGTTCACTCGATCGCCTTAGTATTCTCTACCTGATCACCTGAGTCGGTTTGGGGTACGGGCGGCGCATAGCTCGCTAGAGGTTTTTCTCGACAGCATAGGATCATCCACTTCGTCCATACGGACTCCCCATCAGGTCTCAGGCATGTGCAACGCGGATTTGCCTACGTTGCGCCCTACACCCTTAGCCGTGGTCTACCATCGCCACGGTTGGACTACCTTCCTGCGTCACCCCATCGCTTGACTACTACTGGTTTGGGTCGTGCGCTCCGCCTTCATCGTCCCGAAGGATCCCGAAGGTTTTGGGCACTTAGCATTACCGGTTTCGTCATGGGCGCTATTTTGCCGGTACGGGAATATCAACCCGTTGTCCATCGACTACGCCTGTCGGCCTCGCCTTAGGTCCCGACTTACCCAGGGCAGATTAGCTTGACCCTGGAACCCTTGATCATTCGGCGGAAGAGTTTCTCACTCTTCATTCGCTACTCATGCCTGCATTCTCACTCGTGTGGCGTCCACAACTGGTTCACACCGCTGCTTCACTCGCCACACGACGCTCCCCTACCCATCCATGCACCTGGACCACAAAGGCCTAGCTTTACGCATGAATGCCATAGCTTCGGTGGATAACTTGAGCCCCGCTACATTGTCGGCGCGGAATCACTTGACCAGTGAGCTATTACGCACTCTTTCAAGGGTGGCTGCTTCTAAGCCAACCTCCTGGTTGTCTCTGCGACTCCACATCCTTTTCCACTTAGTTATCGCTTAGGGACCTTAGCTGATGGTCTGGGCTGTTTCCCTCTCGACAATGGAGCTTATCCCCCACTGTCTCACTGCCGCGCTCTCACTTACCGGCATTCGGAGTTTGGTTAATTTCGGTAAGCTTGTGGGCCCCCTAGACTATCCAGTGCTCTACCTCCGGTAAGAAACACGCGACGCTGCACCTAAATGCATTTCGGGGAGAACCAGCTATCACGAAGTTTGATTGGCCTTTCACCCCTATCCACAGGTCATCCCCTCAGTTTTCAACCTAAGTGGGTTCGGTCCTCCACGCGGTCTTACCCGCGCTTCAACCTGCCCATGGATAGATCACTTCGCTTCGGGTCTTGGTCGTGCCACTCAGACGCCCTATTAGGACTCGCTTTCGCTACGGCTTCCCCACACGGGTTAACCTTGCGACACAACGCAAACTCGCAGGCTCATTCTTCAAAAGGCACGCTGTCACAAAGACCGAAGTCTTCGCTCCAACGGATTGTAGGCACATGGTTTCAGGTACTATTTCACTCCCCGCCAGGGGTACTTTTCACCTTTCCCTCACGGTACTTGTCCGCTATCGGTCACCAAGGAGTATTTAGGCTTAACGGGTGGTCCCGCCAGATTCACACGGAATTTCAGGGGTTCCGTGTTACTTGGGGTGACGCTTCAGAGCCATCGTCTTACGTATACGGGGGTATCACCCTCTATGCCGGGACTTTCCAGTCCACTTCGACTTCAACGATGGTTTCTTACTCTGTGTTGGATCGGCAGAACCAACAAAGCGGCCCCACAACCCTCAACTAGCAACGCCTGCCGGCTATCACACTAGTTGAGTTTGGCCTCTTCCGATTTCGCTCGCCACTACTCTCGGAATCACTTTTGTTTTCTCTTCCTGTGGGTACTGAGATGTTTCACTTCCCCACGTTCCCTCCAGCTGCCCTATATATTCAGGCAGAGGTAACTGGACATGACTCCAGCTGGGTTTCCCCATTCGGAAATCCCCGGATCACAGCTTGGTTGCCAACTTCCCGGGGCTTATCGCAGGCTCCTACGTCCTTCATCGGCTCTTGGTGCCAAGGCATCCACCATGTGCCCTTAGTAGCTTGTCTTGCTACAAAGATGCTCGCGTCCACTGTGTAGTTCTCAAATTACGGGCGGCTCCTACCACCAGTTCCTCGCTGTCGTGGCTGACACATCCTCACGGATGGCAGCCAGGTAGTTCGAGGGGGTGGAGGCCCAGAAGAATCGATTTCTCGATCCCTCAGGACCCAACAGTGTGCCTGGAGAGCTCCCGCACTCGGGGCTCGAGGTTCCATGCTTGCCGCATCCACCCGAAGGTGAGTCACGGTTTGCCGTACTGACGAGCTCGTTGTTTGCGAGCTGACCAAATAGTCGACGTTCCACTAGTGAGCAGTGCTTGTGCGTTGAACGAACGTCAACGATCACAAACGCCCTGGACAGCTTGAGACTGCCAGTGATGCTCCTTAGAAAGGAGGTGATCCAGCCGCACCTTCCGGTACGGCTACCTTGTTACGACTTCGTCCCAATCGCTCGCCCCACCTTCGACAGCTCCCTCCGAGTAAACGGTTGGGCCACTGGCTTCGGGTGTTGCCAACTTTCGTGACGTGACGGGCGGTGTGTACAAGGCCCGGGAACGTATTCACCGCAGCGTTGCTGATCTGCGATTACTAGCGACTCCGACTTCATGGGGTCGAGTTGCAGACCCCAATCCGAACTGAGACCGGCTTTTTGGGATTCGCTCCACCTTGCGGTATCGCAGCCCTTTGTACCGGCCATTGTAGCATGCGTGAAGCCCTAGGCATAAGGGGCATGATGACTTGACGTCATCCCCACCTTCCTCCGAGTTGACCCCGGCAGTCTCTTATGAGTCCCCACCATTACGTGCTGGCAACATAAGACGAGGGTTGCGCTCGTTGCGGGACTTAACCCAACATCTCACGACACGAGCTGACGACAGCCATGCACCACCTGTATACCGACAAAAGGGGCCGTATCTCTACGGCTTTCCGGTATATGTCAAACCTAGGTAAGGTTCTTCGCGTTGCATCGAATTAATCCGCATGCTCCGCCGCTTGTGCGGGCCCCCGTCAATTCCTTTGAGTTTTAGCCTTGCGGCCGTACTCCCCAGGCGGGGCGCTTAATGCGTTAGCTGCGGCACGGAACTCGTGGAATGAGTCCCACACCTAGCGCCCAACGTTTACGGTGTGGACTACCAGGGTATCTAATCCTGTTCGCTCCCCACACTTTCGCTCCTCAGCGTCAGGTAATGCCCAGAGAACCGCCTTCGCCACCGGTGTTCCTCCTGATATCTGCGCATTTCACCGCTACACCAGGAATTCCGTTCTCCCCTGCATACCTCTAGTCTGCCCGTATCAGAAGCAGGCTCGGGGTTAAGCCCCGAGTTTTCACTCCTGACGCAACAGACCGCCTACGAGCCCTTTACGCCCAATAATTCCGGACAACGCTCGCACCCTACGTATTACCGCGGCTGCTGGCACGTAGTTGGCCGGTGCTTCTTCTGCGCATACCGTCACTTTCGCTTCGTCTGCGCTGAAAGAGGTTTACAACCCGAAGGCCGTCATCCCTCACGCGGCGTTGCTGGATCAGGCTTTCGCCCATTGTCCAATATTCCCCACTGCTGCCTCCCGTAGGAGTCTGGGCCGTGTCTCAGTCCCAGTGTGGCCGGTCACCCTCTCAGGCCGGCTACCCGTCGAAGCCTTGGTGGGCCATTACCTCACCAACAAGCTGATAGGCCGCGAGCTCATCCTTCACCGCCAGAACTTTCCACCACCATCAGATGCCTGAAGTGGTCGTATCCGGTATTAGCTCCCGTTTCCGGGGGTTATCCCGATGTGAAGGGCAGATTGCTCACGTGTTACTCACCCGTTCGCCGCTCGTGTACTCCCGAAGGAGCCTTACCGCTCGACTTGCATGTGTTAAGCACGCCGCCAGCGTTCGTCCTGAGCCAGGATCAAACTCTCCGTTGAATTCTTGCGACGACCACTCGGAAGCAGTCATCAATTCTTGGTGTTTTTATCCCGGCAAGAGAACGATTTCACTGACTATTGTCAGAATCATCGTTTGTCTTACCAAAGGAACCGCCGACGTCGAATCCTCGGCACGAGGCCGATTCAGGTCAGTCGGACGGGTATAATTAATTCGTCGACTTTTGGCACACTGTTGAGTTCTCAAGGATCAAGCGCGCACCTCAGTCAGGCCTCTCGGCCTTTCTGCGGGGCAACCTGCAGAAACTTACCGGGTTGAACGCTCGGAGTCAAATCCGATCCGCCTTGCCCAGCCCCCTGGCGCGCAGTCTCGACCTTGGCAATCCGAGGCCGCTATCGCGCGCACCCGGACCACCTCGGCTGAGGTGAACGTTTGGGGTTTTGGACCGTTCCGGCCGCTGACCTCTCGGTCCTGCGTCCTGCTCTCCGGCCCAACAAGATGAAACATTAGGGGTCTGCGGAGGCATCGTCAAATCGGCCAGGAGTGGCCCCGGTCACAGAACCTCTTCACGCAGGTCAGAGGCACTTCGGGGGTCAGGACGGCCGGCTTCAGAGTCCGAATCCCCTGTCAGGACAGGCGATTCCCCTCGTCTGGGTCAGGTTCGGGGTCCCACACAGCCGCATGGACTCCACCAGCTCCTGCCCCAGCTCGGCCAACGCGCGGGCCACGCCGTCGGTGCCACCCACGGCGAGGGCGTGGAACAGCGGGCGACCGACAAAGACCGCGTCGGCGCCCAGGGACACACCCAGGAGGGTGTGCAGGCCCGTGCGCACTCCCCCGTCGACGTAGACCTGCGCCGCGTCGCCCACCGCTGCGCGAACGCCTGCCACGCAGCGTGCGGTGGCGACGGACTGGTCGAGCTGTCGCCCTCCGTGGTTGGAGACCCACACCGCGGCCGCCCCGGCAGCCACGCAGCGGTCCGCGTCGTCTGGTCGGAGCACTCCCTTCACGACCACCGGGAGCCCGGTGCTCCTCCCCAACCACTCGACGTCGGCCGGACCGAGGTCCATCGCCTTGGACCGGTCCTCGGGCTGCACCCCCACGGTCGTGGCGTTGGCCCCCACCCACGACGGGTCCGCGATCTCCCAGACGTGCGGGCCCTCCGCGGAGCGGTAGCGCGTCCCCAGGACCGGAGCGTCGGCCGTCAGGACGACCGCGGCAGCACCTGCGGCCACGGCTGCCGCCAGGAGCGGCGCAGCCTCCTGACGGTCCTGGGGCACGTAGAGCTGCAGCCACCACGTCACACCCGTCGCGGCGATCTCGGCGAACGTGCTGCCGGCGTTGCTCGAGACGACGAGCGGGACACCGGAGCGCGCGGCCGCTCGAGCCATCGCCACCTCCCCGTCCGGGTCGGCGGCTCGCTGCAACGTCATCGGCGCGATCCCCAGCGGCAGGTCGAAGCCGGTGCCGAGCAGGTCGACCGCGGTCTCGACCACACGGACGTCGCGCAGGACGTGGGGCGCCACCCGGATCGAGCGCCACGCCGCTTCGGCCTCGCCCAGCGTGATCTCGTCGCGGGCCCCCTCCGTGACGTAGCGGAACACCGGCTCAGGGAGCGCGTCGCGGGCGAGCGCCTCCACCTGGTCGAGCCAGCGCACGGAGCGGCCCCCCGTCATGGGCGGAGCCGTCGTCGGAGCGCCGTCATCTGCCCGCCGTCACCGGCTCAGGCGATCTCGACGCCGGCGAGCTTCTTCTTGCCCCGTCGAAGCACCAGCCATCCCCCGGCGACCAGGTCGTCGTCGTCGGGGACGTGGTCGACGTCGGTGATGCGCTCGTTGTTGAGGTAGGCGCCACCTTCGGAGATCGTCCGGCGTGCCTCCCCCTTGCTCTTGACCAGTCCGGACTCGACGAGCAGGTCCACCACCGGCGTACCCCTCGCGGCCTGGGTGGAGCCGGCCTCCCTGAGGGCGGCGGCCAGCGTCTCGCCCCTCAGCTCCCGCAGGTCCCCACCTCCGAAGAGGGCCGCCGCGGCGGCCTTCGCCTGCTCGGTCTCGCTCGCGCCGTGGACCTCGGTCGTGACGGCGTCCGCGAGAGCCTTCTGCCCGGCACGGAGGAACGGCTTCTCCGCCGTCTGGGACTCAAGATCCTCGATCTCCTGCCGGGAGAGGAACGTGAAGATCCGCAGGAGCTCGCCGACCTTGTCGTCCTCGGCGTTGAGCCAGAACTGGTGGAAGGCGTACGGCGACATCATCTCGGGGTCGAGCCACAGCGCCCCGCCCTCGGTCTTGCCGTACTTGGTGCCGTCGGTCTTGGTGACCAGGGGTGTCGCGAACGCGTGTGCCTTGCCCCCGTCGTGACGCCGGATCAGCTCCACACCTCCGGTGAGGTTGCCCCACTGGTCGCTGCCGCCGAACTGCAGACGGACGCCGTGGTCCCGGTAGAGGTTGAGGAAGTCCATCGACTGCAGCAGCACGTAGCTGAACTCCGTGTAGCTGATGCCGGCCTCGAGCCGGCTCTTGACCACGTCGCGGGCGAGCATCCTGTTCACCGGGAAGTGCTTGCCGATGTCGCGCAGGAAGTCGATGGTCGACAGGCTCGCGGTCCAGTCGTAGTTGTTGACCATCGTGGCGGCGTTGGGACCCTCGAAGTCGAGGAACGGCTCGATCTGCCGGCGCACCTTGTCCACCCACAGCTTGACCGTGTCGAGCGAGTTGAGGGTGCGTTCCCCCGAGTCACGCGGATCACCGATCATGCCGGTGGCGCCGCCCACCAGGGCGAACGGCGTGTGCCCTGCCCGCTGCAGCCGCTTGGCGGTGAGGATCTGCACCAGGTTGCCCATGTGCAGGCTCGGTGCCGTCGGGTCGAAGCCGACGTAGAACCGCACGGACTCCTCGGCCAGAGCCTCACGCAGCGCGTCGAGGTCGGTCGAGTGCGCGACGAGCCCCCGCCACTCCAGGTCGTCCAGCAGCGTGGGGTCGATGGTCACGCCGGCCACTGCGGATCGCGCCCGGACTTGCCGAGCACCTTGGCGAAGGCCGGGGCGTCGTCGGCGACGTGGACCTCCGCACCGAAGGCTCCCTGGGACCGGCCCTGCTCGCCGATGGCCTCCATGATCTCCAGCGCGCGATCGACCGCGGCGTCGTCGTACTCGACCTGCTGGCCGGATCCCCTGGCGAGGTCCCAGCCGTGCAGCATCACCTCGACGAAGCCCATGTCCCCGACCAGCTGCCGGGGCATGGCCCCGTCCATCGCGTCGCCCTCCCACGCTCCGGGCTGGCTCCAGGCCTTGGCGAACTCGGTGAGCTTGTGGCTCAGGTCGTCACGCCACTGCTCGCGGACGTTGTCACCGTTGGTGCCCCACGGGTCCTCGGGGTCCAGCGGCTCCCCCGCACCCACGCGGCGCATCGCCTCGACGGTGCCGAGCAGGTGGTTCGCGACCGTGCGCACGTCGAACTCGGCGCAGGGGGTCGAGGAGTCCAGCTCCTGGGCGGAGACACCGAAGATCACGGGCTGGAGGCTGGCGACGACGCTGAACAGGTGATCGCGAGTGGACATGGGGGCGCCTTTCCTCGGCGTACGGAGTGCTCGTGCTCACGTTACCCATGTCGAGCGGCTCGACGGTCCCAGGGGCGCGGGCGGGCCGGCCGAAACGCGGGTGCTCACCCCGGTCCGCCGCAGGCGACCGTGCTCAGACCTGCCTACGCGCGCTTCTTGGCCGGCACGTAGCGGCTCACGGTGGAGTCGCCCGGGATCCAGAACCGCCACGGTCGATCGGCCGCCAGGCGCAGGCCGACGCGGGGGCCCGTGCTGACGTCCGCCAGCGGGGGGCCGAGTCGGAGGTGATCGCGCAGGTCGAGGCCACCGTCACTCCGGTCGATGCCCATCGCCTGGCACAGGCGCCCGGGCCCCCGGGCGAGGTCCCGGTCGGTGGAGCGTGGCCGTCGCTCCCGGGCGAGCCCCAGACCCTCGACGACCTCACCGGCGCGCAGCAGGATCGCGCTGGCCTCTCCCTCCGGCCCGCAGGACACGTTGCAGCAGTGGTGCATCCCGTAGGTGAAGTACACGTAGAGATGCCCGGCCGGCCCGAACATCACGGCGTTGCGGTCGGTGGGACCGCGGTGCGCGTGCGAGCCGGGGTCGTCCGCCCCGGCGTACGCCTCGACCTCGGTGAGGCGGACCGTCACGCCACCATGGCTGAACCTCGCACCGAGGAGGCGGGGGGCGGCGTCGAGGACAGGTCCGGCGAGTACGTCGTGCAGGGTCACCGCAGCCAACCGCGGTGGTCGGCCACCGCCGCCCGCAGCTCGACCAGCTGCTCGGCCACCCGGTCGGGGGCAGTGCCGCCACGACCGTTGCGCGAGGAGACCGAGCCCTCCACGGTGAGCACGTCGCGGACAGCAGGGGTGAGCCGAGCGTCGATGGCCGCGAACTGCTCGTCGCTCAGCTCGTCGAGCTCGATGCCGAGCTCCTCGCAGCGTCGTACGCACGACCCGGCGAGCTCGTGGGCCACCCGGAAGGGCACGCCCTCACGCACCAGCCACTCGGCGATGTCGGTGGCGAGGGAGAAGCCCTGCGGGGCGAGCTCGGCCATGCGCGCCGTGTCGTAGCGCAAGGTGGCGACCTGCCCGGTGAAGGCAGGCAGGAGGACCTCGAGGGTGTCGACCGAGTCGAAGACCGGCTCCTTGTCCTCCTGGAGGTCGCGGTTGTAGGCGAGCGGCAGCGCCTTGAGGGTGGCCAGCAGCCCGGTGAGGTTGCCGATCAGACGACCGGACTTGCCGCGAGCGAGCTCGGCGATGTCGGGATTCTTCTTCTGCGGCATGATGCTGGAGCCCGTCGAGAAGGCGTCGTCGAGAGCCACGAAGCCGAACTCGCGGGTGGCCCAGAGGATGATCTCCTCGGCCTGCCGGCTCACGTCGACGCCGATCATCGCGGTGACGAAGGCGAACTCCGCCACGAAATCGCGCGAGGCGGTGCCGTCGATCGAGTTCGGCGTGCTGCCGGTGAAGCCGAGGTGTGCGGCCACGGCCTCCGGATCGAGACCGAGGCTCGAGCCGGCGAGCGCACCCGAGCCGTAGGGCGAGTCCGCGGCGACCCGGGCGTCCCAGTCGCGGAGCCGGGACACGTCGCGGACCAGGGGCCAGGCGTGAGCCATCAGGTGGTGGCTGAGCAGCACCGGCTGCGCGTGCTGGAGGTGGGTGCGGCCCGGCATGATCGCGCCGTGGTGGCGCTCGGCCTGGTCGGCGATGGCATCTGCGAGGTCGAGGACCAGTCGTGCGACGACCTGCGCGTGGTCGCGCAGGAAGACCTTGAACAGGGTGGCGATCTGGTCGTTGCGGCTGCGACCGGCGCGCAGCTTGCCACCCAGGTCGGCCCCGACCAGCTCGACGAGCGCGCCCTCGAGAGCGCCGTGGACGTCCTCGTCGGACTCCTGGGGAAGAAGCTCACCCGCCTCGAAACGGCGGTCGAGCTCGTCGATGCCGGCCCGCAGGCCGTCGAGCTCGTCCTGGGTGAGCAGCCCGGCCTGATGGAGCGCACTCGCGTGGGCCCGCGAGCCGTCGAGGTCGTAGCTCGCCAACCGCCAGTCGAAATGGGTGCTGCGCGAGAGTGCCTCGAGCTCGGGGCTGGGTCCGCCGGCGAAGCGGCCGCCCCAGAGTGCGCCGTGGTTGGTAGTGCCGCTCATGCCGGTCAGTTTGTCAGTCCAGCGCCCGGCCCACCGAGCGGGCCCGGATGTCGGGTGCGGCCAGCCGGTCGGCGTTGGCGGCGAGGTCGTCGGGAGCCTGCTGGGACTCGCGCTCCGCGGCCACCCGGGCGCGGTACGCCGCCACCTCGTCGGCCACCCGGCGCTCGTCCCAGTCCAGGATGGGCGCCATCAGCACGGCGGCCGCCTCGGCACACTCCACCCCGCGGTCGTGCACCTCGATCGAGATCCGGGTGCGCCGGGAGAGGACGTCGTCCAGGTGCAGGGCCCCTTCGTGGGTGACGGCGTAGACGATCTCGAGCTTGAGGTACTCCTCGGCCCCGTCCAGCGGCTCCAGCAGCGACGGGTCCTCGTCGGCCTGCGCCAGCATCTCCTGGATCAGCGAGCCGTAGCGGTCGAGCAGGTGGGTCACCCGCCAGGTGGGCAGGTCGCGGTCGCGGGCGATGTGCTCCACCCGGTTGGTCATCGCGCGGTAGCCCTCCGCCCCGACCAGGGGGATCTCCTCGGTGACGCTGGGACCGACACCGGCGGGCAGGTCGACCAGTGCCGCGTCGACGGCGTCGACGGCCATCACGCGGTAGGTGGTGTACTTCCCGCCCGCGATGGACACCAGGCCGGGCTGTGGCCGGCCCACGGCGTGCTCGCGCGACAGGCTCGAGCTGGCGTCGCTCTCACCGGCCAGCAGCGGCCGCAACCCTGCGTAGACCCCCTCGATGTCGTCGTGGGTCAACGGGGTCGCGAGCACGCTGTTGACGTGCTCGAGGATGTAGTCGATGTCGGCGCGGCTGGCGGCAGGGTGCGCCTTGTCCAGCTCCCAGTCGGTGTCGGTGGTGCCCACGATCCAGTGGGTGCCCCACGGGATCACGAACAGCACCGACTTCTCGGTGCGCAGGATCATGCCCGTCTTCGAGTTGATCCGGTCCCGCGGCACGACGATGTGCACGCCCTTGGAGGCCCGCACGTTGAACTGTCCGCGACCGCCCGCAAGCTTCTGGATGTCGTCGGTCCAGACGCCCGTGCAGTTGATGACGGCACGTGCGGAGACCTCGGCGGTCTCCCCGGTCTCGATGTCGCTCACCTCGACCCCGACGATGCGCTCCCCCGCGTGCAGCATCCCGACCACCTTGGCCGAGCTGAGCACCGTGGCGCCGTACGACGCGGCGGTGCGCGCCACCATCATCGTGTGCCGGGCGTCGTCGGCCTGTGCGTCGTAGTAGAGCAGCGCGCCCGCCAGCGCGTCCTTGCGCAGCCCGGGAGCGAGCTGGAGCGCCTTGCGACGACTCAGCTGCCGGTGTCGCGGCACGGAGCTGGCGCCGCCCATGGAGTCGTAGAGGGTCAGACCGGCAGTCACGTAGGGGCGCTCCCAGAAACGGTGCCGGAGCGGGTAGAGGAACGAGACCGGCTTGACCAGGTGCGGGGCGATCCTGGTGAGCATCAGCTCACGCTCCCGCAGAGCCTCACGTACGAGCGCGAAGTTCAGCTGCTCCAGGTAGCGCAGACCACCGTGGAACAGCTTGGAGCTGCGCGAGGACGTGCCGGACCCGAGGTCGCGCTGCTCGACCAGCAGCACGCGCAGACCGCGAGTCGTCGCGTCGAGAGCGACACCGGCACCCGTGACACCGCCACCCACGACGACGACGTCGTACTCCTGCTCCGCTAGCGACTTCCATGCCTGTGCGCGCTCCTGCGGTCCGAGCCGAGCTGGTGTGAGCATGTCTGGAACTCCTGTGACTGAGTGGTCGGTCGTGGTGCTCCCACCTTAGGAGGCGGTCTACGTGAAGTCACCGAGTGCGCGATCTGCGGACTTGTGCAAACATGCTGACGGCCCCGTTGTGGCGCAGGTCACTCCCGGGGTCGTCCAGTCCGTTCGTCTCGGAAGGTCGAGTGTGCTCACAGACATTTTCCTCCCTGAAGTCATGGGGACCGCGATCCTCATCCTGCTGGGCACCGGCGTCGTCGCCAATGCCGTGCTCCCGAAGACCGGAGGCCTCGGCGGCGGGATCCTGCTGATCAACTTCGGCTGGGGCCTGGGCGTGTACGCCGGCGTCTACGTCGCCTACAAGTCGGGGGCGCACATCAACCCGGCCGTCACCCTGGGGCTGCTCGCCGCAGGGAACTCGGGACTCTCCTTCGCCGACGTGGTGGTGTACATCGCCGGGCAGATGGTCGGCGCCATGCTCGGGGCCACCCTGTGCTGGCTGGCCTACAAGAAGCACTTCGATGATCCCGACGGCGAGCCCGCCGAGAAGCTCGCCGTCTTCAGCACCATGCCGACGATCGCCTCGCCCCTGTGGAACATCGTCACCGAGGTCATCGGCACGTTCGTCCTCGTGTTCGTGATCCTCTCGTTCGGCAAGACCCCCACCGAGGTCGGACCGTTGGCGGTCGCTCTGCTCGTCGTCGGCATCGGCGCCAGCCTCGGTGGACCGACGGGCTACGCGATCAACCCTGCTCGTGACCTCGGGCCGCGCATCATGCACGCACTCCTGCCGATCCCCAACAAGGGATCGAGCGGCTGGCACTACGCCTGGGTCCCGGTCGTCGCGCCACTGATCGGTGGAGTGCTCGGCGGGCTCCTCGGTCACGCCGTCGGCTTCGTCTGACCACCCGTTCCTCACGACCCGCCAACCACACCCACCGGAGGCACCACAGATGGCTGACAACAAGACCTACATCCTCTCGATCGACCAGGGCACGACCAGCACGCGCGCGATGATCTTCGACCACGCGGGCGAGGTCGTCTCGGTGGACCAGATCGAGCACGAGCAGATCTTCCCCAGGGCGGGCTGGGTCGAGCACGACCCCACCGAGATCTGGAACAACACCCGTGAGGTCATCGGCGGCGCCATCGGCAAGGCCAACCTGAGCAGCAGCAGCATCGAGGCCGTCGGCATCACCAACCAGCGCGAGACCGCGGTGGTGTGGGAGAAGGCGACCGGCAAGCCGGTCTACAACGCCATCGTCTGGCAGGACACCCGCACGCAGAAGATCGTCGACGAGCTCGCCGGCGACAAGGGCCTCGACCGCTACAAGGACGTCTGCGGACTGCCGCTCGCGACGTACTTCTCCGGCCCCAAGGTCAAGTGGATCCTGGACAACGTGGACGGGGCCCGTGAGAAGGCCGAGGCGGGAGAGCTGCTGTTCGGCAACACCGACACCTGGCTGCTGTGGAACCTGACCGGTGGCGCCGAGAACGAGGGCGTGCACGTCACCGACGTCACCAACGCCAGCCGCACGATGCTGATGAACCTCGCCGACCTCACCTGGGACGAGTCGATCGCCGAGGACATGGGCATCCCGATGTCGATGCTTCCCGAGATCAGGTCGTCCTCCGAGGTCTACGGCGAGTGCAAGCCGGGCGTGCTCAAGGGGGTTCCGATCGCCGGCATCCTCGGCGACCAGCAGGCCGCGACCTTCGGGCAGGCGTGCCTGACGAAGGGCACCGCGAAGAACACCTACGGCACGGGCAACTTCATGCTGCTGAACACCGGCACCGAGCAGGTTCCCAGCGAGAACGGGCTGCTCACGACGATCTGCTACAAGATCGGCGAGCAGGACACGGTCTACGCCCTCGAGGGCTCGATCGCCGTCACCGGCTCCCTGGTCCAGTGGGTCCGCGACAACCTCGGGATGATCGACTCGGCGGCCGAGATCGAGGAGGCGGCCAAGAAGGTCGACGACAACGGCGGCGCCTACTTCGTGCCCGCCTTCTCCGGTCTCTTCGCCCCCCACTGGCGTTCCGACGCGCGCGGCGCCCTGGTCGGGCTCACGCGGTTCGTCAACCGCAACCACATCGCGCGCGCGGTCCTCGAGGCCACCGCCTTCCAGACCCGCGAGGTCCTCGACGCCATGAACGCCGACTCGGGCGTCCCCCTCACCGAGCTGCGCGTCGACGGAGGCATGGTCGTCAACGAGACGCTGATGCAGTTCCAGGCCGACCTCCTCGGCGTGGACGTCGTCCGCCCCCGGGTGGCGGAGACCACGGCCCTGGGCGCGGCGTACGCCGCCGGGCTCGCGGTGGGCTACTGGGAGAACACGGACGACATCTTGAACAACTGGGGCGAGGACAAGCGCTGGACCCCCAACATGGACGACGACGAGCGTGATCGCCTCTACCGCAACTGGAAGAAGGCCGTGACCAAGACCCTCGACTGGGTCGACGACGACGTCAACTGACCCGTTTCCCTCGACCGCCGGGCGTGCGGGTCAGTCGGTGCCGCTCTCCATCGCGACGTCATCGAGGACGCGGTCGCTCTCGTCCCCCTCGGCGGCGGGGTTCAGGGTGATGCGGTCGGCACCGCCCGGCTCGAGCTCGCCGTAGAGGGTCCCGTTCTCGACGAGCACCTGCCCCTGGTCCACGGGCTGGGCGGCGTAGAGCTCGAGCTTGGCGCGCGAGTCGGCGATGTCGAGGTTGCGCATCGTCAGCTGACCGATCCGGTCGGTCGGGCCGAAGGCGGCGTGCTCGGTGCGCTCCATCGAGAGCTTGTCGGGGTGGTAGGAGAAGTTGTCACCGCTCGTGGCGAGCACGGTGTAGTCCTCTCCGCGACGCAGCCGTAGCGTGACCTCGCCGGTCACGAGCGAGGCGACCCAGCGCTGGATCGCCTCACGCTGCATCAGCGCCTGAGGGTCGAGCCAGCGGCCCTCGTAGAGCAGCCGCCCGAGATTGCGGCCCTGGCTGTGATAGCTGGCGATCGTGTCCTCGTTGTGCACGGCGTTCAGCAGCCGCTCGTAGGCGATCCACAACAGCGCCATGCCGGGGGCCTCGTAGATGCCTCGTGACTTGGCCTCGATGATGCGGTTCTCGATCTGGTCGCTCATCCCCAGGCCGTGGCGTCCGCCGATCTCGTTGGCCTTCATCACCAGCTGCACCGCGTCGTCGTACTTGGTGCCGTCGATCTCGACGGGGCGGCCGGCCTCGAAACGGATCGTGACCTCCTCGGTCTCGATGTCGACCGCGGGGTCCCAGAACTTCACTCCCATGATCGGCTCGACGGTCTCCAGCGAGACGTCGAGGTGCTCGAGCATCTTGGCCTCGTGGGTGGCGCCCCAGATGTTGGCGTCGGTGGAGTAGGCCTTCTCCTTGCTGTCCCGGTAGGGCAGGCCGTGCTCGGTGAGCCACTGGCTCATCTCCGCACGACCGCCGAGCTCGTGCACGAAGTCGGCGTCCAGCCAAGGCTTGTAGATCCTCAGCGCGGGGTTGGCGAGGAGCCCGTAGCGGTAGAACCGCTCGATGTCGTTGCCCTTGAACGTGGACCCGTCACCCCAGATGTCGACGCCGTCCTCGTGCATGGCGCGCACCAGCATGGTCCCGGTCACGGCACGACCGAGCGGCGTGGTGTTGAAGTAGACGCGCCCCCCGGAACGGATGTGGAAGGCACCGCAGGCCAGCGCCGCGAGCCCCTCCTCGACCAGCGCATGCCGGCAGTCCACCGAGCGGGCGATCTCAGCGCCGTAGAGCATGGCGCGGTCAGGCACACCCTCGATGTCGGGCTCGTCGTACTGCCCGATGTCGGCGGTGTAGGTGCACGGGATCGCACCCTTGTCGCGCATCCACGCCACAGCCACCGAGGTGTCGAGACCTCCTGAGAACGCGATGCCGACGCGTTCGCCGATGGGAAGTGCGGTCAGGACCTTGCTCATGGGTGTGCTCCTCGAGGCTTCGGGTTCGTGGTGGTGGTGTGTTGCTAAGCGAGGCCGCCGCCGGGAGGCGGCGGGATTCGGAGGGTGCCGTTGGCCAGGTCGAGGAAGCGCCGCTCGAGCGCCCCTCCCCCGACCGGGTCGCGGGAGATCACCAGGACGGTGTCGTCGCCGGCGATGGTGCCGAGCACGTCGCCGAGCTCGGCCTTGTCCATGGCCGAGGCCAGGAAGTTGGCGGCGCCGGGCGGGGTCCGGAGCACGACGAGGTTGGCCGACGACTCGGCGGAGACGAGCAGCTCGCCACACAGCCGCGACAGGCGCGCCTCGCTGGCGGCGGAGTCGCGCAGCACGGGAGTGCGGTCACCACCTTCGGCGGGTACGGCGTACACCAGCGCGCCACTGGGCGAGCGCACCTTGACGGCGTCGAGCTCGACGAGGTCGCGAGACAGGGTCGCCTGCGTCACCGAGAGGCCGTCGGCGGTGAGCCGGTCGGCGAGCTCGGACTGCGAGCGGACCTGACCGGTCTCGAGCAGCTCGATGATCCGCTGCTGACGTGCACCCTTGGTGACCGGGAAGTGGGAGTGCCCGGAGGCCTGCTCGCTCATGCGACCTCCAGGAGCCAGGCGATGACGGCCTTCTGCACGTGCCGCCGGTTCTCCGCCTCGTCCCACACGACGCTCTGCGGGCCGTCGATCACCTCGGCGGTGATCTCCTTGCCACGGTAGGCGGGCAGGCAGTGCAGCACGAGGGCGTCCTCGGCTGCAGCCGCGAGGAGGGCGCTGTTGAGCTGCCAGGGAGCGAAGACCTCGGCGCGCTCGGCGCTCTCGGCCTCGCGACCCATGGAGAGCCAGGTGTCCGTGGCGAGCACGTCGGCGTCGGTGGCGGCCTTCAGCGGGTCCGCGACGTACTCCGCCGATCCGCCCGTGCTGCCGGCGATCTCCTGGGCCCTGGCCAGCACGGCCTCGTCGGGCCGGTAGGCCTCCGGACCACTCACCCGGACGTGCATCCCGGCGGTCGCTCCGGCGAGCAGGTAGCTCTGTCCCATGTTGCACGCGGCGTCACCCACGAACGTGAGCAGCTTCCCCGCCAGCGCACCGCGGTGCTCCTGGACGGTGAGCAGGTCGGCCAGCGCCTGGCACGGGTGGAACTCGTTGGTGAGCGCGTTCACGACGGGGACGCCGGCGTGCCGGGCCATCTCCTCGAGGCGGGTCTGCTCGTGCGTGCGCCAGACCACGATCGAGGCCTGCCGTCCGAGCACCCGGGCGGTGTCGGGGACGGACTCGCGCACGCCGATCTGCGCCAGCGATCCGTCGATGATCATCGGGAAGCCGCCGAGCTCGGCGATGCCCGAGGCGAAGGAAGCCTGCGTGCGCAGGGTCGGCTTGTCGAAGAGCACGGCCACGGTGCGTGGGCCGGCGAGCGGCTTCTCGTCGTACGGCGAGGCCTTGAGCCGGGCCGCCAGCTCCAGCACCCGGGCCTGCTGGACGGGATCGAGGTCGTCGTCCCGCAGGAAGTGGCGCGTCACGACGAGCCTGCGAAGGCGGCGTCGAGGATGCTCGGCCAGGCCGCGAGGAACGAGTCGGCCTCCGCCTCGGTGAGCACCAGCGGCGGCGCCAGACGGATGCGCTCGGGCGTCGGGTTGTTGATGATGAACCCCGCGTCGAGGGCGGCAGCGGTGACCTCGGCCGACAGCGGCCGGCTGAGGTCGAGACCGATGAGCAGGCCGGCACCGCGCACCTCGGTGACGCGCTCGTCCTGGGCCAGCCGCTCGCGCACGTGGGCACCGAGGGCGGTGACGTGCTCGAGCAGGCCCTCCTTCTCGATGGTGTCGATCACGGCGAGAGCCGCCGCGGCCGCGACCGGGTTGCCGCCGAACGTGGTGCCGTGGTTGCCCGGACCCAGGAGGTCGGCGGCCGCACCGGTGGCGATGAGAGCACCGATCGGGAACCCGCCGGCGAGGCCCTTGGCGACGGTCACGATGTCGGCCGGGGCGTCCTGCGGGGTGGTGACCGCCGGGTTCTGGTGCGCGAACCACGCTCCCGTGCGGCCGATGCCGGTCTGGATCTCGTCGAGCCAGAGCAGGGCACCGTGACTGGTGGTGGTCTCACGGGCCTGCTGGAGGTAGCCCAGCGGCGGTGCCACCACCCCGGCCTCGCCCTGCAGCGGCTCGAGGATCACGGCCGCCGTCTCGTCGGTCACGGCAGCGGCCAGCGCGGCGGCGTCGCCGTACGGGACGAAGGTGACCTGACCCGGCAGCGGCTCGAACGGCTCGCGGTAGGCCGCCTTGGAGGTCAGCGCGAGGGCACCCATCGTGCGGCCGTGGAACGCCCCCTCGGTCGCCACCAGGTGGGTGCGACCTGTGCGACGGGTCAGCTTGAGGGCGGCCTCGTTCGCCTCCGTGCCGGAGTTGGCGAAGAAGACCTTGCCGTCGGTGGTGCCCAGGAGGGCGAGAAGGCGCTCGGCCAGCCGGACCTGGGGCTCGGTGGCGAAGAAGTTCGAGACGTGACCCAGGGTCTGCAGCTGCGTGGTGATCGCTCCGACCAGGGCCGGGTGGGCGTGGCCGAGGGAGTTCACGGCGATCCCGCCGAGCAGGTCGAGGTACTGCTTGCCGGCGTCGTCCCAGACGTGGGCTCCCTCCCCGCGCGTGAGCACGAGCCTGGGGGGGCCGAAGGTGTTCATCAGCGCATGGCTGTAGCGCGCCTTGAGGTCGTCCATGATCAGTCCTTCCGCTCGCCGGTGGCGTAGGCCTTGCGCAGCTTGGTCTCGACCCCTGGCAGCACCTGGGTGCCGACCCCCTCGGCGGTGAACAGCTCGAGCAGCACGGCGTGCGGCTCACGGCCGTCGACGACCGTGGCGCGGGGCACTCCCCCGGTGACGGCGTCGTAGCAGGCCCGCATCTTGGGCACCATGCCGCTGTCGAGGCTGGGCATGAGCTCGGCCAGGGACTCCGGGCTGATCTCCTGGATCACGTCGTCGCTGTCGGGCCAGTCGCGGTAGAGGCCCTCCACGTCGGTGAGCACCATCAGCTTCTCGGCGCCCAGGGCGATGGCCAGGGCTGCTGCGGCCGTGTCGGCGTTGACGTTGTGGACCAGTCCGTCCTTGTCAGGGGCGACGCTGGAGATCACCGGGATCCGGCCCGCAGCGACAAGGTCCTCGACGGCCTCGGGGCGCACGTGCTCGACCTCGCCGACGAGACCGAGGTCGACCTCCTCGCCGTCGACCACGGTGTTGGTGGCCTTGGCGGTGAACAGGCCGGCGTCCTCGCCCGACAGGCCGACGGCGATGTGGCCGTGGCGGTTGATGAGCCCGACCAGCTCCCGCTGCACCTGCCCGACGAGCACCATGCGCACGACGTCCATCGCCTCGGGGGTGGTGACACGAAGACCGCCCTTGAACTCCGACTCGATGCCGAGCTTGTCGAGCATCCTCGAGATCTGGGGCCCGCCACCGTGCACCACCACGGGCTTGAAGCCGGCGAAGCGGAGGAAGGCGATGTCCTCGGCGAAGGCCTTCTTCAGGTCCTCGTCGATCATGGCGTTGCCGCCGTACTTCACCACCACGACCTTGCCGTGGTACTTCATCAGCCACGGCAGGGCGTTCGCCAGCGTCTCGGCAGGGTGCGTCGAGTAGGGGCGCTCGTTGCTGGTCTCAGGGGAGCTCATGAGGAGTACGCGCTGTTCTCGTGGACGTAGGCGTGGGTCAGGTCGTTGGTCCAGATCGTGGCCCGCTCCGAGCCGGACTTGAGGTCGATGGTCACGCTGACCTCCCGGTCACCGAGGTCGACTCCCGCGGGGTCCTCGGCCGGCGTGGACTCCCGGCACACCCAGACACCGTTCATGGCGACGTCGAGGTCGGCGGGGTCGAAGGCTGCGCCCGTCGTGCCGAGGCTGGCCAGGACGCGGCCCCAGTTGGGGTCCTTGCCGAAGACCGCGGCCTTGAAGAGGTTGCTGCGGGCGACGCTGCGACCCGCCTCGACGGCATCGTCGACCGAGGCCGCGTGCAGCACCGTGATCGCGATCTCGTGGTCCGCGCCCTCTGCGTCCTTGAGCAGCTGCATCGCGAGGTCGGTGCAGGCCTGGGAGAGCGCCTGGGAGAAGTCGTCGATCGACGGCGTCACCCCGCTGGCCCCGCTGGCCATGACGGTCACGGTGTCGTTGGTCGACATGCAGCCGTCGGAGTCGAGCCGGTCGAAGCTGACCGCGGTGGCGGCGCGCAGGGCGGTGTCGAGCTCGTCGGCGGGGACCACTGCGTCGGTCGTGAGTACGACGAGCATGGTCGCCAGCTGCGGCGCCAGCATCCCGGCGCCCTTGGCCATGCCGCCGATGGACCAGCCCGCACCACTTCCCGGGCCCTCGACGACGACCTCCTTGCGCACGTGATCGGTGGTCATGATGGCCTCGGCCGCGTCAGGCCCGGCATCAGCGCTCAGGGCAGCGACGAGGTCGTCGACGCCCTGGAGCAGGTTCTCGCGCGGATTGGTCAGCCCGATCAGCCCGGTCGAGCACACGACCACGTCGAGCGCACCGATTCCGAGACCGTCGGCCACCCGCTCGGCGACGGCGTGCGTGGTCTGGAAGCCCTCGGCCCCGGTGTAGCAGTTGGCGCCGCCGGAGTTGAGCACGACAGCGCGCACCGTGCCGTCCTTGACGACCTCCTGGCTCCACAGGATCGGGTTGGCCTTGCACCGGTTGGCGGTGAAGACCGATGCGGAGTCGTGGTGGGGGCCGGTGTTGACCACGAGGGCCATGTCCTTGGGGGGCACGGCCTTGCCGGCGCTGTTGTTCTTCAGACCGGCGGAGACGCCGGCGGCGGTGAAGCCGGCGGGATGGGTGACACTCATTTCTTGTGACTCTCCTGGCGTTGCTGGTGCGGGGTGACGGGGACGGCGAGGGCGACCTCGTGGCCCGATCGTCGCCACTCCTCGGCGGCCCGCTCCGCGTCGTTGATCGGCACCAGGATCCAGTCGGTGTCGAAGGTCGAGAGCGTGAAGACGCTGATCTCGGCGACCGCGATCGGCTGCAGCAACGTGGCCAGCACACCCGTCAGGGCGAAGTCGAGGGGCCCCTTGACGGCGAAGGCGATGAACGGGCCGGCCTGCTTGGCCTTCTTCGGCACGCTGCGCATGGCGCACACGACGCTGGTCTCCAGCGCCGTCGCCGTGACGGAGAACAGCGACGACGACTCGGCCCAGCTCGGGACCTCGGCTCCAGGACCGAGGCGGACCACGGCGAGCTTCTCCGGGAACTGCTCGAGGGTGAAGGTCTGGGCGATGTCGTCCTCGGTCACGAGCTCGTCGCGTGCTGCGTCCTGCGGCTCACTCACGGCGCCAGCCCGACGGTCGAGAGGCCGGTCTGCTCGGGGATGCCGAGCGCGAGGTTCATGCACTGCACGGCCGCTCCCCCGGTGCCCTTGGCCAGGTTGTCGACGGCCCCGACCGCGACCATGCGGCCGGCGGCCTCGTCGAGCGTCACCTGGAGGTGGACGCTGTTGGAGCCGGTGACCGACTTCGTCGCGGGCCACAGTCCCTCGGGGAGCAGGTGGATGAAGGGCTCGTCGGCGTAGGCCTTCTCATAGCTCGCACGCAGGTCCTCGGCGCCCACGCCGTCCTTCACCGAGGCGCTCGCCGTGGCCAGGATGCCGCGCGGCATCGGGACCAGGACGGGGGTGAAGCTGACCTTGACCTCGTCGTCGGTGAGGCCGCCGAGGTTCTGCAGGATCTCGGGCGTGTGCCGGTGGACCCCGCCGACGCCGTACGCCACCGCCGAGCCCATCACCTCGCTACCGAGCAGGTTCGTCTTGGGGGCCTTGCCCGCGCCGCTGGTGCCGGAGACCGCCACCACCACGAGGTCGTCGGCGTGCACCAGCCCGGCCGCGACCGCCGGGGCCAGGACGAGCGTCGAGACGGTCGGGTAGCAGCCGGGGACGGCGATCCGACGGGCGCCTTCGAGCAGCGCCCGCTGACCGGGGAGCTCGGGCAGGCCGTAGGGCCAGGAGCCCGCGTGCTGCGAGCCGTAGAACTGCTCCCACACGGCGGGGTCGGTGAGCCGGAAGTCCGCACCGCAGTCGATCACCACGACGTCGTCACCGAGCTGGGCGGCCACCGCGCCGGACTGGCCGTGCGGCAGGGCGAGGAAGACGACGTCGTGGCCGGACAGGATCTCGACCGTTGTCTCCTCCAGCACCCGGTCGGCCAACGGCACCAGGTGCGGCTGGAGCACCCCGAGGCGCTCGCCGGCGTTGGAACCGCCCGTCAGGGCCCCGATCTCGACGTCCGGGTGGGCGAGCAGGAGGCGGAGGACCTCGCCGCCCGCATATCCGCTCGCTCCGGCGACGGCAACACGTGTGGTGGACATGTGCATGACTATACAGATGTCTGCATGGTCCGTCGAAACGGCGCCCCACACGGACCCGGGTCAGCCGATCTGGAACTCTCCCAGCTCGTCCCAGTGGTCACCCTCCATCAGCACGTTGCGCACCAGCGGCGTCTCCTGGACGTACGCCGGCAGGTCGGCCTGCGCCTTCTTGAAGTGGTCGCTCGTCACGTGGGCCTCGGCGGCGTCGTCCTGGAAGGCCTCGATGAGGACGTACCGGTTCGGGTCGTCGACGCTGCGCGACCACTCGAAGAACAGGTTGCCCTCCTCGGCCCGGGTGGCCTCGGTGAACTCCTTCGTCAGCTCGACCCACTGGTCGGCGTACTCCGGCTTCACCTTCCACTTGACGCAGATGAAGATCATGACGGGCTCCTCGCTGGTGTGACGTTCTCGGTCAGTCGCGATGCTGCCACGACACCTCTCCGGCGGCCACCCGCCTCAGGAGCCGACCAGCCGGCGCCCGGTGGTCCCGAGGCCGTTGCACCGGGCCGCACGCGGGCCGCGGCGTACGAGGTCCCCGGCCGGACGTCATACGTCCTGGTAGCGATGACCACCAGCTCGCATGACGTCCCGGGGGAGGTCATACATTGCGGTCGCGATGACTACCGGCTCGTATGACGCCGGGGCGGGTCAGGTGCGCTGCTGGGCTCCGTGCTTCTGCTCCGCGAGCGTCACCGCGGCCGCGCGGGCGGCGGCGGTCTCCTTCTCGGTCAGCGTGCGGTCGGGAGCCCGGAAGCGGAGGGCGAAGGCCAGCGACTTGTGGCCCTCCCCGACCTGCTGGCCGACCTGCTCGCCGGTGTAGACGTCGAAGAGGCGCACGGACTCGCACAGCGGACCTGCCCCCTCGCGCAGCGTGGCCGCGAGCTCCTCGGCCGGCAGGTCGACGGGAACGATCAGGGCCACGTCCTCCTTGGCGACCGGGAACGTCGAGAAGTCGGGAGCGGCTGGGACGGCGACGGCCCGGGACAGCAGGGCGTCGAGGTCGAGCTCGGCGACGGAGGTCCGCGGGGGTACCCCGTAGGCCCGGCACACGGTCGGGTGCAGCTCCCCCGCGTGACCGATGGAGAACTCGCCCAGCAGCAGCTCGGCGCACCGGCCCGGGTGCCACGGCGCCAGGGAAGCCGACCGGACCGTCAGCTCCAGGCCGAAGGCGTCGGCCACGACGCGAGCCGTCTCGATGACGTCGCTCCAGCCCGCCGGCCGGCCCTTGCCCCACCAGCCGCCGCGGTCGCGGTCGCCGCAGACGGCGTAGGCGAGGTGCGCGGGCTGCGCGGGGACGGCCCGGTTGAGGGCCTCCCACTCCTGGTCGGTCGGTCGACGGTCGACCGGCAGGATCGGGGTGGGGGCGCTCTCGCGCGGCAAGCGTGACCGGGGCGGCCTCGAACAGCGCCAGGTCGCTGGCTCCGCGGCTCACGTTGCGGGAGACCGAGCGCAGCAGCCCCGGCAGCAGCGTGGTCGTCATGAGCGGCTCCTCGGCGCTGAGCGGGTTCGCCAGCCGGAGCGTCGTACGACGGGGGTCGGCGGCCTCCAGCCCGAGTCGGTCGAGGTCGGCCTCCCCGACGAAGGGGAAGTTGAGCACCTCGGCGTACCCCTGACCGGCCAGTGTGCGGCCCACGCGGCGTCGCATCGCCTGAACCGGGCTGAGACCCCCGCCCGACGGAGCCGGTGGGAGCACGCTCGGGACGTCCTCGTAGCCCACGATCCGGGCCACCTCCTCGACCAGGTCGAAGGGGTCGTTGAGGTCGGGACGCCATGCCGGGACGGTCGTGGTCAGGGTGTCGGCGCTGGCCTCGACGAGGCAGCCGACGGCCTCGAGGTTGGCGATGCTGGTGTCCGAGGCGATGTTCATCCCCGTGATGCGGGCCGGCAGGTCGATCGGGATCGTGATCGTCCGCGGCTCCGGGGCCCGGCCCACGACGGTGACCCCGGGCTCGATCGTGCCTCCGCCGTGCTCCGCCAGCAGCTCGGCCACCCGCTGGGCGGCCGCCTCGCAGATCGTGGGGTCGACCCCGCGCTCGTTGCGCCTGCCCGCCTCCGAGGTCAGCTTGTGGCGCCGACCGGTGCGGAACATCGCACGCGCGTCCCAGTGGGCCGCCTCGATCAGCACGCGCGTGGTCGTCGCCGACATCTCGGTCGTCTGGCCACCCATCACGCCGCCGAGCCCGATGATGCCGGAGTCGTCGGTGACGACCAGGTCCTCGGTCGAGAGGGCCCGGTCGTTGCCGTCGAGGGTGGTCAGTCGTTCTCCCTCGGCCGCACGTCGGACGCGGATCGGGCCGGCGAGCTTGTCGGCGTCGTACCCGTGGATGGGTCGGCCGAGCTCGAACATGACGTAGTTGGTGACGTCGACGGCCAGCGAGATCGAGCGCTGGCCCGAGAGCAGCAGCCGGCGGGCCATCCAGCCCGGGGTGGGGGCGGTGGGGTCGAAGCCGGAGACCGTGCGCGCGACGAACACGGGGCAGCCGTCCGGGTCGTCGATCTCGACCGGGTATCCCTGGTCGTCGGCCGCAGGAGTGTCCCGGAGAGCGGGGTCGTGGAACGCGACGCCGTAGGCCAGGGCCGCTTCGCGGGCCACGCCGCGCTCGGAGAGGGCGTAGGCGCGGTCGGGGTTGATCTCGAACTCGATCACCTCGTCACGCAGGTGCAGCAGCTCGAAGACGTCGTCGCCGGGCTCACCTGCGTCCGCCGGGAGCACCAGGATGCCGTCCCTGCCCGACGGCAGAGTGTCCTCGCCGAGGCCGAGCTCCTTGGTGGAGCAGATCATCCCGGCGCTGAGGTGGCCGTAGGTCTTGCGGGCGGAGATCTCGAACGGCCCCGGCAGCACGCCGCCGGGGAGCACGACGACGACGAGGTCACCGACGGCGAAGTTGTGGGCGCCACAGACGATGCCCACACCGTCAGCCGGGTCTACCCCGAAGTGTTGGGACATCTCCCGACCAATAGCAACCTTGCACCAGTTGATGGTCCTGCCGTTCTTCTGCGGCTCGGGCTCCATGGTCAGCACCCGACCGATGACCAGCGGACCCTTGATGTCGTGCCCGGGACGCTCGAGCGATTCGAGCTTGAGACCGAGCGCGGTCAGCCGCGCGGCCAGCTCCTCGACCGGTACGTCGGCCGGCAGGTCGGTGTAGTCGGTGATCCAGGACAGCGGGGCCTTCATCAGAGTTCCGATCCGAAAGCAGTGGAGAAGCGGACGTCGCCCTCGAACATGTCGCGCATGTCCGCGACGCCGTGGCGGAACATCAAGGTGCGGTCGATGCCCATGCCGAACGCGAAACCGGTGTAGCGGTCGCTGTCGACACCGCAGGCGACGAGGACGCGAGGGTTCACGACGCCGCAGCCGCCCCACTCGATCCAGCCCTCGCCCTTGCAGGTGCGGCAGTCCTCGACGGCGGGAGAGAGACCGCGGCACACGAAGCAGCGGAGGTCGACCTCGGCGCTGGGCTCGGTGAAGGGGAAGTACGACGGACGGAAACGGGTGTCGATGCCGGGGCCGAAGATCGCCTCGGCGAAGTGGTCCAGCGATCCCTTGAGGTGGGCCATGCTGATGCCCTCGTCGATGACCAGGCCCTCGACCTGGTGGAACATCGGGCTGTGCGTGGCGTCGTACTCGTCGGTGCGGAAGACGCGACCGGGGACGACGACGTAGATCGGCGGGGTGCGGGTCAGCATCGTGCGGGCCTGCACCGGCGAGGTGTGGGTGCGCAGCACGAGGTGGTTCTCGGGCGGCTCGGTCCAGAAGGTGTCCTGCATCGTGCGGGCCGGGTGGTCGGGACCGAGGTTGAGCGCGTCGAAGTTCAGCCACTCCGCCTCGACGAGCGGCCCCTCCGCCACCTCCCAGCCCATGGCGACGAACACGTCGGCGATGCGCTCGGAGAGCATCGTGATCGGGTGCCGGGCGCCCTTGGTGGCGCGGTCCCAGGGCAGGGTGACGTCGACGGCCTCCTCCACCAGCATCCGCGCCTCGGCCTCGACCTCGAGCTCGGCCTGGCGCTCGGCCAGGGCCTGGGCCACGGCGCCGCGGGTCTGGCCGACGCGCTGACCGGCGTCCTTGCGGGCCTGGGGCGGCAGCG
This sequence comes from uncultured Actinomycetota bacterium, assembly GCA_963843775.1. Taxonomy (GTDB): domain Bacteria; phylum Actinomycetota; class Actinomycetes; order Propionibacteriales; family Nocardioidaceae; genus Marmoricola. Next base: position 751,546 of record CAWJLT010000012.1, on the reverse strand, counting down.
CGCCGATCTCCCGGTTGGCCAGCGCCAGCGGCGAGCGGTCCCCCGCGTGGTCGGAGCGGACCTGCTTGAGGGTGTCGAGGTCGGTGGCGGCGGCGATGGCGGCCAGGGCGTCCGCCCGCATCGCGCTCACGTGCTCCTCGTCGAGCGGGGTCACCTGGACCGGGTCGTACTCGGAGTTGGGGCCGGACATCGTTGCCTCTCGCTTGGCTGGCACGAACGCGTGCGCGGGCCAGTCTAGGAAGTGGGGTGGCTCGTCGGCCAACCGGCCAACTGATCAGCTGCGGATGTCCGAGGAGGGCCAGCGGATCTCGAGGCGGCCACCACCGGAGTCGGAGTCGGTGATCAGGACCTCGCCCCCGTGGACACGGACCAGCCCGTTGACGATGTACATCCCCAGGCCGGTGCCGCCACGGACGCCGTGCTTCCAGAACTTGGTGAACACCCGCGCCCGGATGGCCTCGGCGATGCCCTCACCCTCGTCGTCGACGCGGATCAGCACACCGGCGAACGGCTCGGTGATCGCCTCGACGCTCACGCTGACCAGCCCGTCGCCGTGGCGGATCGCGTTGTCGACGAGGTTGGTCACGACCTGGCTGAGCTTGTCGGGGTCGGCGAAGACCTGCGGCACGTCCTCGGCGTACGACGACTCGATGGTGCGGTGGGTCCCGACCCGGATGGAGTCCACGCACCGCTCGACCAGCGCCTGCGTGTCCACCGGCCGCGGGTAGAGCGGCAGCCGGCCGGTGTCGATGCGAGCGACGTCGAGCAGCTCGGTGATCAGGCGCTGCAGCCGCTCGGAGTCGGCGTGCACGGTGGTGAGCATCAGCTTCTTCTGCTCGTCGTTGAGCCGGTCCCACTTGCTCAGCAGGGTCGAGACGAAGCCCTTGACCCCGGTCAGCGGCGAGCGCAGCTCGTGCGCCACGGTCGCGACGAGGTCCGAACGATCCCGGTCGAGGCGGGCTCGGCCACGCCCGGACCGGACGACCAGCCCGACGCTCTCGACCGGCCCGAAGCGCCCGACGCGGTTGATGCGCCCGGTGACCAGGACCTCGGTGCCGTCGCGGGTGAGCCACGACTGCTCGGTCAGACCGACCCGGCTGCCGAGGCCGGCGAACGGCGTGTTCGTGTCGTACCAGTCGCAGCTGTTCTGGTCCTGCAGGGCCATCACCTCCGAGAGGTGGCGGCCGACCTCCACGCTGCTTCCGAGCAGTCGTCGCGCCTGCTCGTTGACGACGGTGACCACGCCCTCGGCGTCGGCGATGACCACCCCGTCAGGCAGCTGGTCCACCGCAGAGAGGCGCGCGGCTCCAGGTTCTGGGTCCTCCACGTCGGTCAGCGTAGTGCGGGCGGCAGCCCGGCGCTCACCCCGAGACGACGCCGACCCGGCCCAGGACCTCCGCGAGGTCCTCGAAGAGGTCGGTCGCGGTCTCGAGCCGGTCACCCCGCCGGTCCACGGGCAGCAGGTCCATCAGACCGGGCAGGCTGGCCAGCCCGCCCACCGTCTCGCTGAGCACGGCGAACGTCAGCTTCTGCAGCCCCTCCACGGCCTCGGGGTCGACGTCCACGGTTCCCGGCGTGCGGCTGGACAGGAAGGAACCGAGGAACCAGTGGTCCCGGTCGGTCCTCACCCTGATCAGGCCGAGCTCGTTCGGCATGCCGTCGGCACCTTCGCGCAACAGGTGGTGGGTCATCGGCCAGTGCTCCTCGACGAGCAGGCAGGCGCGGTCGCCGTACTGGTCGTCGGACATCAGGCGGGCGGTCGAGTCCAGCAACGGGCCCAGGCTGTGGCCCACGAGGTAGATGTCCTCCTCGGCAGGCAGCACGTACATCGTGAGATAGGCCAGGACCCGGCCCTCCTCGTCACCCATCGCGTCGCACAGCTCGATGCCCCAGTCCCAGGCGTTGGTCACGGCCCCGTTCCGGTCGACGGTCGAGTGGGGGTCGTCGTTGCGGGTCGGCCCCTGCTCCGAGAGCGCGAAGTGCAGCGAACGCTGGGTGGCGTCGCCGAGGTCCGCCACCAGCGTGGTCCTCAGAAAGTCTGCGTGCGCCATGTGTCCTCCGTTCGCGACCAGGAAAACCTAGCCCTCAACCGGTCAGCGAGCCATCGTCTCGACGTGCGGCGCGGGCGCTGGCGTAGAGGCAGACCGCGGCGGCGGTGGACAGGTTGAGGCTCTCGGCACGACCGAGGATCGGGATCGAGACGCGGTGGTCGGCCAGGGCTGCCAGCTCCTCGGGCAGCCCCCGGGCCTCGTTGCCGAACAGCCAGGCGACGGGTTGGTCCAGCAACCCGCTGGCCTCGGCCTCGAAGAGGTCGGTCTCCCCTGCCCCGTCGGCCGCCAGGACCACGAAGCCGGCGGCCTGCGCCGCTCGGAGGCACCTGGCCGGGTCCTCGGCCAGCGCCACGGGCAGGTGCCAGAGGCTGCCGACGGTCGCGCGGACGGTCTTGTCGTTGTAGAGGTCGACGCTGTGTCCCGCCAGCACGACGCCCCCGGCGCCGGCCGCATCGGCCGTGCGGATCACCGTGCCGGCGTTGCCGGGGTCGCGCACGTCGGCGCAGATGACGACCGTGCGCGGTGAGGCCCCGAGCACGAGGTCGGGGTCGACGTCGAGGAAGCGGCACACCGCGACGATCCCCTGGGGGGTGACCGCACCGCTGAGGGCGGAGAGGGCGTCGTCACCGACCAAGGACCACGGGACGCCGAGATCGTCCACGGCCTTGCGGAGGGCGGCCCACTGCCGGCTGGCGGTCTCGGTGGCGAACACCTCGACGACCCCGCCCGGGAGCTGGGGGGAGAAGTGGAGCGCCTCGGCCAGGGCCTTGGCGCCCTCGGCGAGGAACAGCCGTTCCTCGGCCCGGAAATTGCGACGGGCGAGCCTCCGCGCCGTCTTGACGCGACCACTCTTCGCGGAGAGTGGTCGCTCGACAGGGAGACTCGCCATCGTCACAGGTGCCTGTGGTGAGGAGGTTTCGAGACGCTCCTCAACCAGCGAGGCTCAGGCCGAGACCGGCGCGTTGACGTCCTCGGGCAGGTTCGCCTTGGCGACCTCGACGAGCGCGACGAAGGCCGGCAGGTCGTTGACGGCCATGTCGGCCAGGATCTTGCGGTCGACCTCGACGCCAGCGATCTTGAGACCCTGGATGAAGCGGTTGTAGGTCAGGCCGTTCGCGCGGGCACCGGCGTTGATGCGCTGGATCCACAGCTTGCGGAAGTCGCCCTTGCGCTTCTTGCGGTCGTTGTAGCTGTAGACCAGCGAGTGGGTGACCTGCTCCTTGGCCTTCCGGTAGAGGCGCGAGCGCTGGCCCCGGTATCCGGAGGCCCGCTCGAGGACGACCCGGCGCTTCTTGTGGGCGTTTACTGCCCGCTTGACGCGTGCCATTTCTGTACTCCTTCAAAGATTCTTCGTGGTCCCGACGAGTCGCGACCACCCGGGTGTGGGCACCCGGTGTGTCAGGGGTGGGGCTGAGATGGAGCTGGTGCCTTACAGGCCGAGCAGCTTCTTGGCGCGGGGAACATCGGCCTTGGCGACCTCAGCGGTGCCCGACATCCGACGAGTCACCTTCGAGGACTTCTTCTCGAGGTTGTGGCGCAGGCCCGTCTTCTGGCGACGGATCTTGCCCGTGCCCGTGACGCGGAAGCGCTTGCGGGCACCGGAGTGCGTCTTGTTCTTCGGCATCTGTGTCTATTCCTTTTCTCGTTACGCTTCGATCTCGGGATCGAGGTTCTCGGAGCGACCGCGCTCCTTCTTCGGTGAGGGAACGGGGTGCGCCGCCTTGAGCTCTGCGCGCTCCGCCTCGCGATCGGCCTCGCGCTCTGCAGCGCGGGCGTCCCGCTCGGCCTTCACCTCGGCCTTGGCCTCGGACTTCTTCTTGTGCGGGCCGATCACCATGGTCATGTTGCGGCCGTCCTGCTTGGGCGAGGACTCGACGAAACCGAGATCGGTCACGTCCTCGGCGAGGCGCTGCAGCAGCCGGTAGCCCAGCTCGGGGCGGTGCTGCTCGCGTCCGCGGAACATGATCGTGATCTTGACCTTGTCGCCCGAACGGAGGAACCGCACGACGTGACCCTTCTTGGTCTCGTAGTCGTGCGCGTCGATCTTCGGTCGGAGCTTCATCTCCTTGATGACCGTGTTGGTCTGGTTGCGACGGGCTTCACGGGCCTTCTGCGCGTTCTCGTACTTGAACTTGCCGTAGTCCATGAGCTTGCAGACCGGGGGTCGACCCATGGGGGCGATCTCGACGAGGTCGAGGTCAGCCTCCTGGGCAAGGCGCAGCGCGTCGCTCGTGGAGACGATGCCGACGGTTTCGCCGTTGGGTCCAACGAGCCGGACTTCCGGTACCCGGATCCGATCGTTGATTCGCAGCTCGGTGCTGATGGGTCCTCCTGTGGTGGTCTTCATGGCTGACCTCAGGAGTCGTCTCCCGCAGCGCATCTCTGCCCTGACATGGAAGAAGGCTCCCGGCGCGACGCGCGGGAGCCTCAAGTCGTCGAACGGGTGCGGCTGCATGCCTCACACCATTCGCTGACCAGACCCGACGACCTGATGGAGCGACGGTCGGTGCGGGTGGGAGAAGGCCTCCACTTGTCGGACCAGCCATTCCCTCGCGGGCGTGACTGATCGGTCGAGCACAAGGGTACAAGGCATCGCGCCTCATTGCACATCAGCCCGCAGGCCCACCCCCGGCTTGAGCTCAGCCCCGGCCTGAGCCCACCCCCAGCCCCAGCCCGTGCCGTCCTCGACCGCGACGAGTCGGTGACCTGCGGCCAGGGCAGCGAGCTCCTCCCCCTCGACGGCGAACAGCACCGGCCCCGCCACGTCGAGCAGGAGGGCGGAGGCACCGTCCTGGAGGGCGGCCCGCGCCGCCTGTCGCAGGGTCACCGGGACGGGTCTCGCCTCACCCCCCGCTCGTGACGCCGACCAGCTGGCGAGGCTGGCGCTGCCGGTGAAGGCGAGCAGCGCCGTACGCCCGTCGCGACCGGTCATCAGGACCGCGGCCATGTCGCTGGTCTTGTCGTGCGCGAGTCCCCGGTCGTCGTGCTCCACCTCGCCGAGCACTGCGACGACGGGTACGACGACCCGTGAGTCCTGCAGCACGGCCAGCGCCTCGACGTGCTGCCGGCCCTCCGGCGCCGCGTCGTAGGCCGCCAGCGCAGCCGCCACGACAGGGTCGACACCGCCGTCGTCGCCGGCGAAACCTGGATCGGGGATCGAGCGCACCCGGGCGATCCTTCCAGACCGGGTTCGGTCCACCTACGTAGGCTGGGTGCATGCCCCTGGCCGCGAACGTCACCGTGGACTCCACCACCTGGGCTGCTCTCGCCCTGGTGCTGACGATCCTCGGTGCAGCCTGGAGCTGGATCGCCTGGCGTCGACGAGGGCTGGCCGCCGGCCTCCGTGCGGTCGCCTGGACGCTGGTCCCGGTCGCCGCCTGGCTCACCGGCACCCTCAAGCTGGCCGCCAACATCCTCAACGACGTCATCGACTGGGCGGCCCGGCTGGTGTTCTCCCCCACCGTGTGGCTCGGGATCATCGTGGCCGGCGTCGCCGTCGTCCTGTGGGGTGTCTCCGGCGCCATGCTCTCCCGCGGGATCGGCACCCGGGGTGAGGTACGGGCCCCGAAGAAGTCGGCGCTCGAGAAGTCCGGGCTCGAGAAGTCGGCGCCCGGGAAGTCAGCCCCGAAGAAGGCGTCCCCGAAGAAGGCGGCCAGGCGCCGGGCCGGCGACGACGACCTCGACGACTTGGACGACATCGAGGCCATCCTCAAGCGCCACGGGATCTAGGCTCCCGGTGTGACCTCCGCGCCGACCAGCAGCGACGCCGCACGGCACCACCTCGCCCGCCGGTTGAACCACGCGATCTCCGGTCTCGAGGATCCCGCGACCCCGATGGTGGTCGTCGACCTCGACGCCTTCGACGCCAACGCCGCGGACCTCGTCCGACGCGCGGCGGGCAAGCCTGTCCGGGTCGCCTCCAAGTCGCTCCGCATCCCGGCGCTGCTGCATCGGGCACTGGCCCGGCCGGGGTTCTCCGGCGTGCTCGGCTACTCGCTCCGCGAGGCGCTGTGGCTGGTCGAGCAGGACCTGAGCCGCGACGTCGTGATGGGCTACCCGACGGTCGACCGCGGGGCTCTGCGCCGGCTGCTCGCCGACGAGGCGGCACGCTCCCGGATCACGCTGATGGTCGACGACGCGGCTCACCTCTCCCTGGTGGAGTCCTGCGGTGACCCCAGGGGCGTCCGGGTGGCGATCGACATCGACGCCGGGCTGCGGCTGGGCCGGTCCCACGTCGGCCCCAAACGCTCGCCCCTGCACGACTCGAGCGAGGTCATCGACTTCGCCCGCGAGGTGGTCGGGCGTGGCTTCGCCCTGGTCGGGGTGATGACCTACGAGGGCCAGGTGGCCGGCGTACCCGACGACGTCCCGAACCAGCGCGCCCGTTCGCTCGTCGTACGCAAGCTGAAGTCGGCCTCCGTCGCCCAGCTCGAGGAACGCCGGCGCGAGATCGCCCGCGACCTGCGCCCGCTGGTCGAGCTCGAGTTCTGGAACGCCGGCGGCTCCGGCAGCGTCGAGACGACCGTCGCGGATCCCGTGGTCACCGAGGTCGCCGCGGGATCCGGGCTCCTGGTCCCCGGGCTCTTCGACCACTACGAGAGCTTCGAGCCCCATCCGGCAGCCTTCTTCGGCGTCCCGGTCGTACGCCGACCCGGCGGCGGCCTGGCCACCGTCGCGGGGGGAGGCTTCGTCGCCAGCGGGCCGACCGGCAAGGACCGCTCGCCCATCCCGTGGGCACCGCCCGACCTGCACCTCGTCCCCCTCGAGGGCGCAGGCGAGGTGCAGACCCCCCTCAGCGGGTCGGGTGCGCAGATGCTGCAGATCGGCGACTGGGTCTGGTTCCGGCACGCCAAGTCCGGTGAGCTCGCCGAGCACACCAACCTGGTGCACCTGCTGGCCGGCGAGGCGATCGTCGAGACCGTGCCCTCCTACCGCGGGCTCGGTCTGGCCTGGTGAGCAGCACCCCGGGGTCCCTCCTCCGGCTGGCCATGGACCGCCCTGCGACGCTCGGCGGTGGCCGACTGGTCTGCGTCGACGGACCGGCCGGCTCCGGCAAGACGACCCTGGCCGCCGCGATGGGCGACCTCTCCGGCGGGGTCGTGGTGCACATGGACGACCTCTACCCGGGCTGGTCGGGGCTCTGCGAGGTCGAGGCCCAGCTCGGTGGACTGCTGCTGCCACTGGCGGAGCACAGGGCCGGGGCCTACCGCCGCTACGACTGGCTGGCCGGGCGGTTGGCCGAGACGGTCACGGTCGAGCCCACTCCCCTGCTGGTGGTCGAGGGGGTCGGGTCGGGCGCCGCACGGTTCGCCGACCTGACCACGTTGCTGGTCTGGGTCGAGGCGCCGTACGACCTGAGGATGGCGCGGGGACTGGCCCGTGACGGCGCCGGCTTCGCTCCCCACTGGGAGCAGTGGGCCCGTGACGAGACGGCGCTCTTCGACCGGGAGCAGACACGCGAGCGGGCCGACGTACACGTCGACGGGACCCTCCGCTAGCTCATCAGCGGAGCCGGAAGCTGGTCCAGCGCTGGTAGGTGTGAAACCCGATGCGCTCGTAGACGCCGAGGGCCCCGGTGGGGTTCGCCGAGTCCACGTCGAGGGCGGCCCGGTCGAAGCCGTCCTCCCGACAGCGTTCCAGAGCCGCTCTGGAGCAGCGTTCCCCCGAGCCCGCGACGGCGATGCTCCTCGAGGGTGCCGAGCTTGGCCACGTAGGCCTCGCGCACCCCGGTGGCCTCCGTGACGGCGTCGTACTCGGCGATGTGGACGTAGGCCGCGATGATGCCCTCCGGGCCGCGCGCGACCAGGCTGAGCGCCGGGCGGTGGTTGCGGCTCCCGGCCACCCATTGGTGCCACATCTCCTCGCTCCACGGTGTGAACCCGGGATGCGAGGGAAAGGCCCGGTTGTGGGCCTCGCGCAGCTCGTCGTGGCCCGCTTCCTCCCAGGTGTGCAGCGTGTAGCCGGGCGGAAGGGCCGGCAGTGCGGCGCCCTCCCCGGTCAGGTCGGCCCTCATCGCGAAGGACCAGCGGTCCGGGAACATCCCTGAACGGCCGAGGACCGAGGCCACGTCGGTGTTGTCCGACGGGGCGTCGGTGGTGACGACCGCCCGTAGGTCGGCGCCACGCTCGCGCACGTAGTTGCGGGCACGTTCCACCATGAGGGGAAGGACGCGCGAGCCGATCCCCTGGCGACGGTGCTCGGGGTGGACCGTTCCATCGAGCGCGACGCTCACGGACCCGTCTGCGGGGGCGCGAGGCAGCAACCGGGAGTGTGCGACGACCGCGCCGTCCTGCTCGACGAGGATCCAGTCCCGTGCCGGATCGATCATCGGGTTGGCAAGATCCTCGAGCACGTCGTCGAGGTTGTAGTGCTCCCCCGTGCCGTCGACGCCCTCCGCCGCCGCCAGCAGCTCGTTGACCGCCGAGGCATCCGCACGGGTGACCGGCCGTACCCGGAATTCGCTCACGCCTCGAAGCGTAGGCCCTTCAGTCGTGCGGCGTGTGGGCCGCGATGGTGGCCCGGATCTCACGGACGGCCCGACGGGCACGCTCGCCGTCGGAACCCTGCACGCCGATCAGCGAGACCGTGGTGCCGTCCGAGAGGTCGAGCGTCCCCCAGGGTGCGCCGCGACGCAGCGAGATCCCGATGACCTGCGACCACTCGTAGGCCCGCGTGCGGTAGCCGTTCACGACGGTGAGGGTCCCCTCGGTGGCGGTCACCCGTGACCGTGAGAGCGCGTTCCACGTCCCGAAGAGGAGCAGCAGCATGAACACCAGCGTCCCGCGCTGGAACAGCGTGAACTGCGCCCGGGAGTCGGCGCCGATGGCGATCCAGACGACTCCGAACAGGACCAGGAGCATCGAGCCCAGGACCCAGACGGCGAGACGGACGCCCAGGGGCCGCCAGGTGTGCGGTAGGTCAGGAGCGGGGGTGTGCACCCGCTCAGAGTCGGCAGGCATGGATGTCGGTGAGCAGGATGGCCCGGGCACCGATCTCGTAGAGGTCGTCCATCAGCTGCTGGGCGCCGTCCCGGGGCACCATGGCGCGCACCGCGACCCAGCCCTCACGATGCAACGGGGACATCGTCGGGCCCTCGAGTCCCGGCGTCAGCGCGACGCCCTCCTCGACCGCGGACTCGGGGATGTCGTAGTCCATCATCACGTAGGTGCGGGCCACGAGCACCCCGTCGAGACGGCGCTTGAAGATCTCGAAGCCGTGCGGCTCCGGACCACCCGCGCGGGTGATGAGCACGGCCTCCGACTCGAGGATCACCTCCCCGACGATCTCGAGCCCGGCGGCCTTCATCGTGCTGCCGGTCTCCACGACATCGGCGATCACGTCGGCGACGCCGAGCTGGATGCTGGTCTCCACGGCACCGTCGAGGCGGATCACCTCGGCGTCGATGCCACGCTCCTCGAGGTGCCGGCGCACCACACCGACGTACGACGTGGCGATGCGCTTGCCCGCCAGCTCGTCCAGCGAGGTGAGCGTGCCGGGACGCGCCGCGAACCGGAACCGTGAGCGACCGAAACCGAGCTGGCGGGCCTCCTCGGCCTTGGAGCCCGAGTCGAGCAGCAGGTCACGGCCGGTGATGCCGACGTCGAGGGTGCCCTCGCCGACGTAGAGCGCGATGTCGCGCGGGCGGAGGTAGAAGAACTCCACCCCGTTGACGGCGTCGAGAAGGCTGAGCTCCTTGGAGTCCGAGCGCTGGCGGTAGCCCGCCTCGCGCAGGATCTCCGAAGCGGCCGTCGACAGGGATCCCTTGTTGGGGATCGCGATGCGCAGGAGTGGTGCGGTCTGGTCAGGAGTGCTGCTCATGGGGGTCCTCAGAGGTGGGCGTAGACGTCGTCGAGCGAGATTCCGGCGGCGAGCATCAGCACCTGCGCGTGGTACAGCAGCTGGCTGATCTCCTCGGCCGCCCGGTCATGCCCCTCGAACTCCGCGGCCATCCAGGACTCGGCGGCCTCCTCGACCAGCTTCTTCCCGATCGCGTGCACCCCGGCGTCGAGCTCCCGCACCGTCCCGGATCCCTCCGGACGGGTCTCGGCCTTCTCGCTCAGCTCGGCCCAGAGATCCTCGAACGTCTTCACGGGGTCAGACTAGATCGTCGGCCGCAGCGACCTGGACCAGGGTGCGGGCCGTCTGGAGGGCCGCGGCGGTGGCCTCGTAGCCCTTGCTCTCGACACTGCCCTCGAGACCCGCCCGGTCGAGCGCCTGCTGCTCGGTGTCACAGGTGAGCAGGCCGAACCCGATGGGTACGCCGGTGTCCAGCGCCACGCGGGTGAGACCGTCGGTGGCGGCCGAGCAGACGTACTCGAAGTGCGGGGTGCCACCGCGGATCACGACGCCGAGCGCCACCACGGCGTCGTACCCGTCCCGGGCGAGAGCCAGGGCGACGACCGGGAGCTCGAAGGCACCCGGGACGCGCACCACCTGGGAGGCACCGACCTGGTAGCGGTCGAGGGCTTCCTCGGCGCCTGCCAGCAGGCCGTCCATGACCTGGTCGTGCCAGCTCGACGCGACCACGGCGACCTTGAGGTCGCTGCCGTCGAACGGCTCGTCGGTGGGGCTTCCCTCGCCACTCATGGCGTGACCTCCGTCTCGGGCCGGAGACTCTCGAGGCCGTCGAGCTGGTGGCCCATCCGGTCGCGCTTGGTCATCAGGTAGGCGATGTTGTGGTCGTTGGGTCGTGGCGTCAGCGCCACCCGCTCCTCGACCCGGATGCCGTAGGACTCCAGGCCCTCGGTCTTGGCCGGGTTGTTGGTGAGCAGGCGCACGGCCCGGACGCCGAGGTCCCGCAGGATCTGCGTGGCGGCGCCGTAGTGGCGGGCGTCGGCGGGAAGGCCGAGGTCGAGGTTGGCGTCGACGGTGTCCCGCCCACCGTCCTGCAGCTCGTAGGCCTGCAGCTTGGCCAGCAGGCCGATCCCACGTCCCTCGTGGCCGCGCAGATAGATCACCACTCCCCTGCCCTCCTTGACGATCAGGTCCATCGCCTCGTCGAGCTGTGGTCCGCAGTCGCAGCGCTCGGAGCCGAAGACGTCGCCGGTCAGGCACTCGCTGTGCACGCGGGTCAGCACCGGCTCGTCACCGGTGAGCGACTCGGGATCGCCGTACACGAGCGCGACGTGCTCGGAGCCGTCCACGGTGATCCGGTAGCCGAACGCCGTGAAGGGCCCGTGGCTGGTCGGCAGGGCCGTCCGGGCGAGGCGCTGGACGTGGGACTCCGTGCGGCGGCGGTGGTGCACCATCTGCTCGATCGAGATCATCTTCAGTCCGTGCTCGTCGCAGAACTTCCGGATCTCCGGAGCGCGTTTCATGGTGCCGTCGTCGTTGACGATCTCGACGAGCACGCCGGCGGGGGTCAGTCCGGCCATGCGGGCCAGGTCGACGGCGGCCTCGGTGTGACCACGCCGGTTCAGCACGCCACCCTCCTGGTAGCGCAGCGGGAACACGTGTCCCGGGCGGGTCAGCTCCCAGGCCTCCGTGGCGGAGTCGGCGAGGACGCGCGCGGTGTGCGCCCGGTCGGTGGCGGAGATGCCGGTGGAGACGCCGTCGCGCGCGTCGACCGAGATCGTGTACGCCGTCCGCAGCTTGTCCTTGTTGTGCGGCGTCATCAACGGGATCTCGAGCCGGTCGAGCATGTCGGCCGGCATCGGCACGCAGATGACTCCGCTGGAGTGACGGATGGTGAAGGCCATCAGCTCGGGCGTCGCCTTGCTCGCCGCGAAGATGATGTCACCCTCGTTCTCGCGGTCCTCGTCGTCGACGACCACCACCGCCTTGCCTGCGGCGATCGAGGCGATCGCCTCGTCCACCGTGTCGAGCCGGATCTTGCTCTCGGGCTCGGGTCTCAGCTCGCTCACTTCTTCACCATCTTCTCGACGTACTTCGCGATCACGTCCACCTCGAGGTTGACGACATCGCCGGGTTGCTTGAAGCCCAGGGTGGTGCGGGCCAGGGTCTCGGGGATCAGGCTGACGGTGAACGAGTCGTCGCCGACCTCCACGATGGTCAGCGAGATCCCGTCGACGGTGATCGACCCCTTGTCCACCAGGTAGCGCTCGAGCTCGGTCGGCAGGGAGATCTCGACCAGCTCCCAGTGCTCGCTGGGCGTGCGGCGAAGGACCGATCCGGTTCCGTCGACGTGGCCCTGCACGATGTGCCCTCCCAGCCGGGTGGTGGGGGTGACCGCGCGCTCCAGGTTGACCCGGGTGCCGGGCTCGAGGGCACCGAGCGAGGTCTTGGCGAGCGTCTCGTGCATGACGTCTGCGGTGAACGTCCCGTCGCCCCGGGTGGCGACCGTCAGGCAGCAGCCGTTGACGGAGATGGAGTCCCCCAGGCCGGCGTCGCCGGTGACCAGCGGGCCTCGCAGGGTGAGCCTGATCGCGTCGCCCTGGTTCTCCAACGACTCCACGGTGCCGAGCTCCTCGACGATGCCGGTGAACATGTCAGTACCTTTCCTGCTGCGTCTGGCTGCCTTGGAACACCGTGGGCGTCATCGTCAGCCGCACGGTGGCCTCGGACCCGGTGCCCACCAGCATCACGTCGTTGATCACCAGCCGCCGGATGTCGGCCATGGTCGCGATGCCGAGGTCGGCGACGGCGTTCGTGCCAGCTCCCAGAAGGGCCGGCGCGAGGTAGGCGACGACCTCGTCGACCAGCCCCGCCTGCAGGAAGGCGGCTGCGACCTGCGGTCCGCCCTCGAGGAACACGTGCTGCCGGTCCTGCTGGTGCAGCAGGGCCAGGGCCTCGTGCGGGTCCCGTGTCTCGAGCCGGACGGTCTCAGCCCGGTCGTTGAACGAGCGCCGGCCCGGGGTCAGCTCGCGCAGTCCCATGACGGCTCGCAGGGGCTGGTGCGCCAGCAGGTCGTCGTACTCGTCACGCACGGTGAGCTCCGGGTCGTCGACCTCGACCGTCCCGGTGCCCACCAGCATCACGTCGCACTGCGCTCGCAGCCGGTGGCTGTCGACCCGGGCCGCGCCAGAGGTGATCCAGCGGCTGGTGCCGTCGGCGGCCGCGCTGCGACCGTCCAGGGTGGCAGCGAACTTCCACGTCACGAAGGGCCGGTGGTGCTCCATGGCGAAGGTCCACGCCCTGTTGAGCGCCCGAGACTCGTGCTCCATCAGACCGAACTCGACGTCGACACCAGCCGCACGCAGCGCCGCCTCGCCACCGGTGGCGACCTGGTTGGGGTCGGGCTGGGCGAAGACGACCCGGGTCACCCCGGCCTCGATGAGGGCCTGTGAGCATGGCCCCGTGCGGCCGGTGTGGTGGCACGGCTCGAGGGTGACCACGGCGGTGGCGCCACGGGCATCCTCACCGGCCTCGGCCAGGGCAGCCACCTCGGCATGAGGTGTCCCCGCACCGCGGTGGTGGCCCTCGGCGACCTCGGTTCCGCCGGGGCCGAGCAGCACGCACCCGACCCGGGGGTTGGGACCGAGGGGTACGCCGGGCGTGCTCGCCAGCTCGAGTGCGCGGCCCATCGCCCGCTGCTCTGCCGCAGAGAATCCCATCGTCCGTCCTCACCCGTCCATGCGGACCCCGGGGACAGGACGGCTCACGACATCGCGTCGCGGACCACCTGCGTGCGTCTTCTCATCCGGACTATGACCGTCGGTCCAGGAGTTCCACCTGGTCAACCAGCCCCATGAGGGCAGCCGGGTCGCGGACTTTGACCGCCGGTGCGGAGTTTCACCGCCCCCAGAGCACGCGAGTTTCCACTCGTCACCTCAAAGCGTGCCACATCCGCTCTGGTCGCGCAGTGTGAGGCCGCCCACAGGCAGGGGACCGACGCCACAGGCGCCGTCGGGCCGCCCCAGGCCTAGACCCCTTCTGCTCGTTGCTGGGGCGGGAGGGGCCCACCGCACTGTCGCTGCGACGAATCGCGCGTGCCAGTGGCGTCAGCCCCTCGTCGATGCTGCACCCCTACGGCAGTCGGGAACACCTGATCCGGGTGGCGGCCGGACGCACAGGCCAGGCCCGCCTCGCCAGCGTGCGTTCGCGCCTGTACTTCGAGGGCGTCACCGCCAGCCTGCCCGAGCACGAGCGCGACCTGCCCGACGCCCGCGCCTGGCTGGCCTGGCAGGAGCTGTGGCGTTCCGAGGAGACCCTCGTGAGCACCACTCCGAGCAGTCCGAGGTCAGCTCACGGCGGCGGTGTCAGCAGTCTCGCGCAGCTTCCGGACCATCGCGTCCGCGTCCTCGGCCGAGTAGACCGCCGAGCCCGCGACGAAGACGTCCGCCCCTGCCTCGGCACAGCGCCCGATCGTCTCGAGCGAGACGCCGCCGTCGACCTGCAGCCAGACCTCGAGCCCGGCAGCGGAGATCAGCTCGCGGGCCCGACGGATCTTGGGCAGGACCAGGTCCAGGAACTTCTGGCCGCCGAACCCGGGCTCCACGGTCATCAGGAGGAGCATGTCGAGCTCGCCGAGCATGTCGGCGTACGGCTCCAGCGCCGTGGCCGGCTTCAGCGCCATCGAGGCCCGGGCACCCTTCGCCCGCAGCTCCCGGGCCAGGCGCACGGGTGCCCTCGCCGCCTCGGCGTGGAACGTGACCGACCCGGCCCCTGCCTCGGCGTAGGCCGGGGCCCAGCGGTCAGGGTCCTCGATCATCAGGTGAGCATCCAGCGGGAGCTCGGTCGCCTTCACCAGGCTCTCGAAGACCGGGAGGCCGATTGTCAGGTTCGGCACGAAGTGGTTGTCCATGACATCGACGTGCACCCAGTCGGCGCTCGGGATACGAGCCACTTCGTCCGCCAGGCGAGACAGGTCGGCGTTCAGGATGCTCGGTGTGATCTGGAAGGTCATGGTGGATCGATCCTAGGGACACGAGACCTGGTCGGGAATTCCCCCCCGCCAGGGTGGTGACATCCAAACTCTAGTGAGTTAGTCTCCTTTAAGTACCCGGCTCGTTTCCCCTACTTGCGAGGTCACCGTGAGCATGGAGCAATCCACCCTCCTCGACATCCCTCGGGCTGCCACCCGCCGGAGTCACCATGTCGACCGGCTCCAGGTCACTGTCGTGCTGGCCCTTCTGACCCTGGCGGTCTTCTCCTCGATCCAGCTGAACCACCTGGCGCTGGCACTCACGCGCTAGAAGACGTCCGTCGCAGCAGAGCCATGAACATCGCGTCGGTGCCGTGGCGGTGCGGCCACAGCTGAACGGCTCCCGGCAGGTGGGCGGACTCTGCGTCGGTGGCCTCCGGCACGAGCGCGAGCGCGTCCTCGAGCCTGGCGTCCGGCCGGGCCGCAAGGACCGTCGCGACGACCCCCGCCGTCTCCTCGACCACGGGTGAGCAGGTGGCGTAGAGCACCACGCCACCCGGGCGCAGGGAGTCGAGCGCGCTGGTCAGCAGGGCGGCCTGCAGCGGCACCAGTCCCTCGACGTCCTTCCGGGTCCGGCGCCAGCGACTCTCCGGTCGCCGGCGCAGGGCCCCCAGACCGGAGCACGGCGCGTCCACCAGGACGCGATCGAAGGTCTCGTGCAGCCAGGGGGCGTGGAGTCCGTCACCCGTGACGACGTCGCCCCGGGTGGCCCGCATGGCCTGGGCGACCAGCTTGGCGCGGTGCGGCAGTCGTTCGTTCGCGAGCAGACGTGCGCCACGCTCGGTCGCCAGGGCGGCGAGCAGAGCCGCCTTCCCACCGGGGCCGGCGCACAGGTCCAGCCAGTGCTCGTCGCGCCCCTCGACGACCGCCCTGGACAGGGCGAGGGCCACGAGCTGGGACCCGGCGTCCTGGACCCCCGCCCGACCGTCGCGCACCTCGGGGATGTCGCCTGGGTCGCCGGAGTCCAGCACCGACGCGAGAGGTGAGATGGCCAGCGGCTCCCCCGGCAGGTCACCGACCGTGGCGAGTCCCGGCCGAGCCACGAGCGTGACCCGGGGTCGCTCGTTGTCGGCGGTCAGCAGCGCGTCCAGCTCGCCGGGACGGTCGAGGGCACGACCCAGCGCGTCCACGATCCACTCGGGGTGGGAGTGACGCACCGCCGGCGAGGCGTCCAGGGTGTCCATCCAGGTGTCGAGGTCATGGCCCGCGATCTTGCGCATGACGGCGTTGGTGAAGCCGGCCGGCTTGTGACCGATCCGCGCCCGCACGAGCTCCACGGCGCTGGTCACGGCGGCGTGGTCGGGCACCCGCATGGCGAGCAGCTGGTGGGCGCCCAGCCGGAGCACGTCGCGAACGGCTGCGTCCGGGCTGCGTCCGGCGAGGTGGTCGATGATGGCGTCGTAGGTGCCCAGCCCCCGGAGCGTCCCGCCGACGAGCTCGGTGGTGAAGGCGGCGTCACGACCACCGATCTCGCGTTCGCGCAGGACCTGCGGCAGCACGAGGTTGGCGTAGGCGTCGTCCGCGCGGACCGCCACCAGCACGTCGTACGCCGCCAGCCGGGCCGCATCGACCTGGGGCTTGTCCGGGAGCTTCTTGGGACCGCGACTCATCCGAGGAACTCGCGAACCAGCTTCTTCGGGGCGGTGGCCAGCCAGGCGTCGGTGATGATCTCGGCGAGCTCGTCGCGGGTGACCTCGCCGAGGCGAGACTGCTGCACGAGCACGGCGTTGAAGCCGCGGAAGTGGTCGATGGTGAAGAACGGGCCGTCGGCCTCGACCAGGGCCCGCGTGTCGTCGGCGTCACCGGTGCGGATCACCAGCAGGTCGGAGTAGGGCTCACCGGTGCCCGGGTCGAGGGCGGTCCGGTGGGGCTTGCGGTGGAGCACGAAGCCACGCCCCTTGTCGCCCTTGACCCGCAGCGGGACGAGCCAGGTCGGGACGTCGCCCCACGAGGTGCCGAACCAGGTCTCGGGCAGGCCACCGCAGATCTCGTCCACGTCGTCGGGGCGGGCCTCGCGGGACCTGCGGACAACCATGGCCGTGAGGCTACTCGCCAAGACGGACACCGGTCTCGAGCCGGGCGCCTCGAGCCCAGTCGGCGGCCTCCATCTCCTTCTTGCCGAAGGGCTTGACCCGGCCGAGCTGCACAGGACCGGTGCCCGTGCCGACGAAGACCGCGTTCCTGGTCACCTCGAGCTCCCCCGGGAACAGCCGCTCACGCCCGACGGGACGCACCGGGCCCAGCTTGAGACGCTCGCCGGCGATCACCGACCAGGCGCCCGGGGCAGGTGTGCAGGCGCGCACCCGGCGGTCCACGGCCACGGCAGGTTCGGTCCAGTCGACGTGCGCGTCCTCGACCAGGATCTTCGGCGCGTGGCTGATCCACTCCTCCGGCTGCTCACGGGCCTCGACCGTGCCGTCCTCGATGCCGTCGAGGGTCTGCACGAGCAGGCCGGCACCCCCCTCGGCCAGCCGGGCGAGCAGGTCGCCGGCCGTGTCCTCGGGTCGGATGGTCTGGGTCATCAGGCCGAACGTCGGCCCGGCGTCGAGCTCCTTGACGATCCGGAAGGTGGTCGCGCCGCTGACCTCGTCACCGGCCCAGATGGCGTGCTGCACCGGGGCCGCACCTCGCCACGACGGCAGCACCGAGAAGTGCAGGTTGACCCATCCGTGCTCGGGGATGTCGAGCGCCGACTGTGGCAGCAGGGCTCCGTAGGCGACGACCGGGCAGCAGTCCGGCCGCAGCTCGCGCAGGGCCGCCTGGAACTCCGGCTCGCGGGGGTGCCGCGGCTTGAGCACGGGCACGCCGAGCTCGCCTGCCCGCTCGGCCACCGGGGAGGCGAGGAGCTTGCGGCCACGTCCGGACGGAGCGTCAGGACGCGTGACCACGCCGACGAGGTCGTGCCGGCTGTCGGCGATCGCGTCCAGGGCCGGCAGGGCGGCCTCGGGGGTGCCGGCAAAGACCAGCCTCATCAGAATCCGAGGCCGTTGGTGGCATGGGGCGAGAGCCTCACCTGCGGGGTGGGCTCGCCGAACCACTCCGACTCGCGGATGAACTTCATCGCTTCCTTGCGGGCGTCCCGGTCGAGCCGGTCGACGAAGATGATCCCGTCGAGGTGGTCCGTCTCGTGCTGGACGGCGCGCGCGAGCATCTCGGAGCCCTCGATCAGGAGCGGCTCGCCGTGCATGTCGAACCCGTGGGCGACCACCGAGAGGGCGCGCTTGCAGTCGATGCTGAAGCCCGGGATCGACAGGCAGCCCTCGGGGCCCTCCTGGGTCTCCTCCGACAGCGTCAGGCTCGGGTTCACCAGGTGGCCGAACTCACCCTCCACGTGCCAGGTGAACACCCGCAGGCCCACGCCGAGCTGGGGCGCCGCGAGGCCGGCCCCGGGGGCGTCGACCATGGTGTCGGTCAGGTCGGCGACCAGCGTGCGCAGCTCCTTGTCGAAGTCGACGACCGGCTTGGCCGGCGTACGCAGGACCGGGTCGCCGAAGAGCCGGATCGGCCGGATGGACACAGGTACTCCCTCTGCAGACGGATGGGTGGGCGGGATCGACCCCGATCCTCAAGTGTAGGAGCGAGGTTCCAGGACGCCGTGCCCGGTCGGTCCCCGGTCAGCCCAGCTCGGCGGGGTCGACCTCGACGCGGACGTGCCGCAGCTTGCGGGTGGACCGCTGGGACTGCAGCTCGCCCAGGGCCGCCGACAACGCGGAGCCGCGGCTGCGGGGGACGCGTACGACGTAGCGGACGGTCTCCTCGTCCAGCGCGTCGCCGGGACGACGCTCGACGGGGACCGGGCCCAGCACCTCGGCCCCCTGGGGCAGCCGCAGAGCCGCCACCGCCTGCTCCAGGTCCTCGACCTCGCCGGTGAGCGTGGCGACCCGTGAGGCCGGTGGGAGGTGCGCGGACTGGCGTTCCTCGATCTCGCGTCGGGCCAGGCCGCTCGGGTCCCAGCGCACGAGGGCCTGCAGGCCCGGGTCGCCGGCATCGCCGATCGCGAGCACCCGGCCGCCGTCGCTGGCGGGGCGGACCAGTGCCGCGGCGTTGGCCCAGCGGCGCACGGCCTCCTCGGTCGCGCGCAGGTCCGACCGGGCCAGCAGCAGCCAGGTGTCCATCAGGACGACCGCGGCGTAGCCCCCGACCGCGACCGGTTCGGCGCCGGGCGTGGCGACCACGATCGCCGGGGTGTCCTCGACGCCGGCCAGGACACGGTTGTCCGACGAGGACGTGCGGACCGGCACCCCGGGCAGCGCCCGGCCCAGCTCCTCCGCGGTGCGGGCGTCGCCGAGGACGGGCGCGCGCATCCCCTGTCCCCCGCACTCGGGGCAGCGCCACCCGGGCGCCGACGTGGCGCACCACGCACACTCGGGAGCACGCGCCGGTCCGCGGAGCCGTAGGGGTCCGTGGCACACGACGCAGGTCGCCGGGGTGCGGCAGCGGTCGCAGGCCAGCCGCGTCGCGTAGCCGGCCCGCGGTGTCTGGACGAGCACGGGCCCCTGCTTCACGGCCTCCCGCAGCAGGACGAGCGCCTCGCTGGGCAGCCTCGCCGAGCGGGCGCCGGGGTCGCGGGCGAGGTCGTGGTCGGTGTCGCCCGTGAGACCCACCGAGATCCTCCGGCGTACGACGTCGCGGGGGGCCACGACCTCGGTGGCCCAGCCCGTGCGCACGAGGTACTCCGCCTCGACGCTGCGCGCGTGGGCCGCCAGCACGGCGGCGCACCCGGTCTCCTGGGCCCGCATGAGGAGCACCTCGCGGGCGTGCGGGTACGGCGCCCGCGGCTCGTCGTGCAGGTCGTCGCCGTCGTCCCAGATCGCGACCAGGCCCAGCCCCTGGACCGGGGCGAAGGCGGCCGCGCGGGTCCCGATGACGATGCGCACCGCCCCACGGCTGACGGCCAGGAACGCGCGGTAGCGGCTGGCGGGGCCGGAGTCGGAGGCGAGGACGACGTGTCGGCCCTGGCCCAGGCGAGCGGTGAGGGCGGCGTCGAGCCGGTCGAGGTCGCGGTGGTCGGGCACGCACACGAGCGCTCCGCGGCCGGAGGTGGCGGTCGCGAACACCGCCTCGGCGAGGAGGTCGGCCCAGTCGTCCCCGGGCACGACGGTCCAGACGGCTCGGGGCGTGCCGTCCGACGTCAACGCCTCCAGGACCGTCTCGGCGCCGGGGTAGTGCCCGACGAGCTGGGGCCGTCGCTCGCCGGTGACCGGCGGGGCCGGTTCGGAGGGCTGCTTCTCGACCGTGGCGTGCCGCGGTGGCACGGCCATCCGCAGCACGTCGGACCTGGTGCCGGCGTACCGCTCGGCCACGGCACCGGTGAGCGCGGCGACGTCAGGGGTGAGTACCCGCTCGGCACTGACGACCCGGCGCAGCGGCATCAGTCGGCCGGTGTGCTCCGTGGTCGCGGCTCGCTCGATCACGAACCCGTCGACGTCCTGCCCGGCGAACCGCACCTTGACCCGCACCCCTGGCTGCGCGGCCGCGGCCATCGTCTCCGGGACGGCGTAGTCGAAGGGGCGGTCGAGGTGAGCGAGCGCCACGTCCACCAGCACCCGCGCCACCGGGTCGACCTCGGCCACCGGGACCGGTTTCCGCTCCTTCGGTGGCTTCGCCCTCCGCGCGACCGCCTTCACGCGCTCCGGAGCGGGCAGCAGTGCCGGCTGCTCGTCGGATCCCGTCGTCACACGCGCATGCTTTCACCCCTCGACGACAGGGCGCGGGACGGTCCGGAGGGAACTGCGCCGCCTCAGCTGTCCGGAGAGGGCTTCGCCCCTCAGCGCCTCCCGGGCAGGTCGTAGGCCCGGCCGTCGAGCCGGTGGGTGGCCGGGATCCTCATCGCCCGCAGGATCGTCGGCATGATGTCGACGGAGCGGACCCCGCCCTTCAGGTCCCGCGACCCGACCCCGGCGCCCGCGAAGACGATCGGGATCTGCTGGGCGCGCCGCTGGATGCCACCGTGGTCGCCCGCCACGGAGTAGGTCGTGTCGTCGACCAGGGTCGCGATCACGTCCGCACCGTTGTCGGCCGCGGTGGTGTCGAGGAGCTCTTGCGCCTTGGACGCGAACCAGCCTCGCTCACCCCTCGAGGGCATCCGGTCCCAGCGCACGCGGGTCGCACGGTCGAAGTGCCGGCCGTCTCGCCGCCAGACCGCGGAGACCCCGGGGAGCTTCGACATCACCCGGACCGCCTGCCTCACCTTGCCCCGCGACTGGTCCTTCAGCCAGACGCGCAGCATCGAGTCGGAGTAGGTCATGGCGACGTTGCCGGTGTCGACCAGGGGTTGCAGGGCCGGCTGCGGGTGGAGGTACTCGTCGTTCTCGAGCGAGCCGTAGTACCAGTTGTCGTAGCCCCGTCCGGCGGACCCGTCGTCGACGCCGTAGAAGTGGCGTCCGGGCACCGAACCGTGGTCGGCGGTGAGCACCACCAGGGTGTCGTCCAGCTGTCCGGTCGCCTCGAGGTGACCCACGATCTTCCCGACCTGGGCGTCGGCGACCTGGGCTGCGGCCCTGAGGTGGGTCATCGGCTCGGTGCCACCGGGGTCGTCGATGCTCCCCCACATGTGCGCCGCCTTGTCCACGCCCGGCAGCGTGACGAACACGCCACTCCAGTCAGGCTCGTTGTCCATCGTCGCCACGGCTGCGTCGGCCGCCCAGACGTCCCCGCCCCGGTGGGCGCTGTCGTAGCCGACGGTGTAGCGGTTGCCGTCCAACGGGTAGAGCCAGGCGGGCGACTGGAAGGTGTCGTAGGTCAGCGCCGAGCTGGAGTTGACGTAGAACCGGCCACACACCGGGGAGGAGAGGTACGCCGGCACGTTGATGCCGCCCGGGCCTCGCCAGTTGTTGGTCCCGGCTCCGTCACAGTCGGCGGTCTTGCTGCCGAAGGTGATCGTCCGGTCGGTCGAGGAGCCACCCAGCCCCCAGGCGGCGTACGTCTTGGGGCTGATCGCCACCACGGTGGACCCCGGTCGCTTCGCGTGCAGGTAGTCGGCCAGCTTGGGGTATCCGGCGTGCTGCTGCAACGCGGACATCTCGCTCGACCCGAAGTCGCTGGTCAGCCACATCTTGTTGCCGCTGTCGGGCGTGGTGTCCGGGAGGACCCCGTCGACGTCGCGGTAGCCCTCGTCGGTCCACCCCATGTTCTTGGGCAGGGCGCCGGTCGTGATCACGTTGTGCGAGACGACGGTGACCGAGCCGAGGTGGCCGAGGTAGGCGTCGGGGGCGTTCGCGCCCCGGCGCATCAGCGCCTGGACGTTGCGCATCTTGTACTTCTCGACGATCTCGCGGGACAGCGCGTCCACGACGATGATGACGACCTTCGTGGGCGGGTACGCCCTCGACCGGGTCGGCGCTGATCGATCAGCGGTGGCGGCAGGACCGTTCAGGCCGACCACGACGAGCGCCAGGGCCAGCAGGACGAGGACGACAGCAGGTGCTCGGCGCATGGAAGAACCTCCGCGAGACCCCCCTACCGGCACCCACGGTCGGATGCTCGGTCGGGCGAAAGTAGCACCGCCCGGAGGTCGGCGCGAGCACCTGACTAGGCCACGCGCTCAGACCCCGGCAGCGGCCTTGAGCTTCTCGGCCCGGTCGGCCCGCTCCCAGGTGAAGTCGTCGAGCTCGCGGCCGAAGTGGCCGTAGGCCGCGGTCTGGGCGTAGATCGGGCGCAGCAGGTCGAGGTCGCGGATGATCGCGGCGGGACGCAGGTCGAAGACCTCGAGGACGGCCTTCTGGATGACCTCGTCGGAGACGACGCCGGTCCCGAACGTCTGCACGAACACCCCGACGGGCTGGGCCTTGCCGATGGCGTAGGCGACCTGGACCTCGGCGCGACGGGCCAACCCCGCGGCGACGATGTTCTTGGCCACCCAGCGCATGGCGTACGCCGCGGAACGGTCGACCTTCGAGGGGTCCTTGCCGGAGAACGCACCGCCACCGTGCCGGGCCATCCCGCCGTAGGTGTCGACGATGATCTTGCGGCCGGTCAGGCCGGCGTCACCCATCGGCCCACCGACGACGAAGACGCCGGTCGGGTTCACCAGGAGGCGGTAGTCCTCGGAGGGGATGTCGAAGCTGGCGAGGACGGGGTCGATGACGTGCTGCTTGATGTCGGCCTCGAGCGTCGCGAGGGTGGTCTCCTCGGCGTGCTGGGTCGAGAGCACCACGGTGTCGACGCGGACCGGACGGTCCTGCTCGTCGTACTCGATGGTGACCTGGGTCTTGCCGTCCGGGCGGAGGTAGGCCAGCGTGCCGTCCTTGCGGACCGCGGTCAGCCGCTCGGCGAGCCGGTGGGCGATCGTGATCGGCAACGGCATCAGCTCGGGGGTGTCGTCGGAGGCGTAGCCGAACATCAGGCCCTGGTCACCGGCACCCTGCCTGTCGAGCTCGTCCTCGGAGGCACTGATCCGCGACTCCTGGCCGTGGTCGACGCCGGCGGCGATGTCGGCGGACTGGCCACCGATGGCCACCTGCACACCGCAGGACTTGCCGTCGAACCCCTTGAGCGAGGAGTCGTAGCCGATCTCGAGGATCTTCTTGCGGACCAGCTCGGCGACCGGGGCGTAGGCGTTGGTGCGTACCTCGCCCGCCACGACGACGAGGCCGGTCGTCAGCAGGGTCTCGACCGCGACGCGCAGGTTCGCCCTGTCGGGGTCGTTGGCCAGCAGGTAGTCCAGCACCGTGTCGCTGATCGCGTCGGCGATCTTGTCCGGGTGACCTTCGGTCACGGACTCGGAGGTGAAAAGTCGTCCGGTCACGTTCGTGTTCTCCTACGCGGTGTGGGTGCAGAGCGGGGTGGTGCGGGAGCCGGGTCTCGGCGAGCCGAGCCTAACCGGGGTGTCCCAGCGCTGGACACGCGTCTCAGCGACGGCACGTCCTCATGAGCGTGGCAGCAGGTCGACCACACGGTCCCAGATCACGTGGGCCAGGACGGACTTCGATCCGAGCGGGACGCTGACGGCACTCCCGTCCCGGGCGAGCACGACGGCCTCGTTGTCCTCGGAGCCGAAGACGGCCCCTCCCCCGACATCGTTGACGACGAGGAGGTCGCACCCCTTGCGGGCGAGCTTGGCCCGGGCGTGCTCCATCACCGAACCCGTGTCGTCACCGGTCTCGGCGGCGAACCCGACGACCACGATGCGGTCGTTGGGGCGGTCCGCCGCCAGGCCGGCCAGGATGTCGGGGTTCTGGGTCAGCCGGATCTCCGGGGCGCTGCCGTCGCCGGACTTCTTGATCTTGCTGGTCGACGGCTCGACCGGACGGAAGTCGGCCGGCGCTGCCGCCATCACGACGGCGTCGGCCGCGGCCGCGGACTCGAGCACGTGCTCCTGGAGCTGCGCGGTCGTCTCGACCCTGACCACCTTGACGCCCGCGGGGTCGGGCAGGGAGACGTTGGCGGCGACGAGGGTGACCTCGGCGCCGCGGGCCGCCGCCGTGCGCGCGAGCGCGTAGCCCTGTCGCCCGGAGGAGCGGTTGCCGAGGAAGCGCACGGGGTCGAGGTACTCGCGGGTGCCACCGGCGGAGACCACGACGTGCCGGCCCGCGAGGTCCTGGGCGGTGGCGCCGCCGTGCTCGGCACCCCGGGCCAGGAGGTCCGTGGCCAGGGCGAAGATCTCGCCGGGCTCCGGCAACCGGCCCTTGCCGGTGTCGGCCCCGGTCAGGCGGCCCTCGGCAGGCTCGATGACGATCGCGCCGCGCGAGCGGAGGGTGGCCACGTTGGCCTGCGTGGCCGGGTGCTCCCACATCTCGGTGTGCATCGCGGGTGCGAACACCACCGGGCAGCGCGCGGTCAGCAACGTGTTCGTGAGCAGGTCGTCGGCGAGGCCGTGGGCGGCCTTGGCGAGCAGGTCGGCCGTGGCGGGGGCGACCACGACGAGCGCAGCGGCCTGGCCTATCCGCACGTGCGGGACCTCGTGGACGTCGGTCCAGACCTCGGTGCTCACGGGCTTGCCGGACAGGGCGGCCCAGGTGGGTGCCCCGACGAACTCCAGCGCGGCGGCGGTCGGGACGACGGTGACGTCGTGTCCCGACTCGGTGAACCGGCGCAGCAGCTCACAGGCCTTGTACGCAGCAATCCCGCCGCTCACGCCGAGAACGACGCGAGGGCGGGACGCAGAGTGCTCCACGAACGCCTGCTAGCTACTCGGCAGACGGTTCGGCGGGTGCCTTGGTGGCGGGGGCAGCGGCGGCGAGGGCCTCGGCTGCCACCTCGTCGGGGTCGATGTCCACACAGGTCAGCAGGTCCTCGTTGATCTCGCGGAGCGCGATGGACAACGGCTTCTCCTGCACGTGGGTGTCCACGAGCGGGCCGACGTACTCCAGCAGGCCTTCGCCGAGCTGGGAGTAGTAGGCGTTGATCTGGCGTGCACGCTTGGCGCTGTAGAGCACCAGCTTGTACTTGGAGTCGGTCTTGGTCAGCAGGTCGTCAATCGGGGGGTTGGTGATCCCCAGGGCGACTGGCTGGGCACCGGAACCGGACACGCTCATTGAGCCTCACTCACAAAGATTGTTCTGCCAACGACGGGGATGACCTCCGTCATTGCCCGGGGGACGCCCCGGACCGCATCAACTCTACCAATTCATCGCCCGCATCGTGAATCTGACGGTTGACGACGGTGACGTCGAACTCCGTCTCCGCGGCCAGCTCGGCCCTGGCGCTCTCCAGACGCAGCTCCCGCTCGGCGGCGGTCTCCGTGCCACGGCCGACCAGACGGCGCACCAGCTCCTCCCACGAGGGGGGCGCCAGGAACACGAAGAAGGCCTCCGGCATGCGCTCTCGCACCTGACGGGCACCCTGCAGGTCGATCTCCAGCAGCGCCGGACGACTCTCGGCCAGGGCCTCGACGACGGGCTGCCGAGGGGTCCCGTAACGCGCCCCGCGGTGTACGACGGCCCACTCCAGCAGCTCGTCCTCGGCCACCAGCCGGTCGAACTCGGCCTCCGAGACGAAGTGGTAGTGCACCCCGTCCTGCTCGCCCGGGCGGCGCTGCCGGGTGGTCGCCGAGACGGAGATCCAGATCTCGGGGTGGTGCTCACGCACCCACGCCGTCAACGTCCCCTTTCCCACCGCGGTGGGTCCAGCGAGCACGGTCAGGCGGGAGAGTGGCACCGGGTCACTCGGAGGAGAACTCGTCGACCAGCGCGGCGACCTGCTTGGCGCCGAGCCCACGGACGCGACGCGTCTCGGAGATCTTCAGCTTCTCCATCACCTGCAGGGCGCGGACCTTGCCGATGCCGGGCATCGACTGCAGCAGCTCCTTGACCCGCATCTTGCCGATCACCTCGTTGGTCTGGCTCTCGGCGATCACGTCGACCAGGGACGCCCCGGAGTGCTTGAGCCGGTTCTTGACCTCCGCTCGCTCGCGACGGGAGGCGGCTGCCTTGTCGAGGGCAGACTGACGCTGCTCGGGGGTGAGGGGTGGCAAGGCCACTGCGGATTCCTCGACTTCCTGCTCGACTGCTTCGAGCGGGGGGAGAACGTCTGGGGGGTGCGCCGGACGTGTCCGGACACCGGCAATCTAGTCACGCCCAGCAGCACCTGCAACGCAGGAGGGCTTCAGGTGCCCTCGCAGAGACCAACGTCACGACGGCGGTTCACAGGCCCAGGTTGACCTTGCACACGTCGCGCCCCTGCTGCTCGATGCCACCCACGGCCGTCACCACGTCGTCGCTGCCGAGCTGCCCGGCCGCCTCGGCGATGGACTTCTGGTCGGCCTCGCTGAGACCTGCGGGCGGCTTGCCGTCCTGGAAGTCCGACGGCTTGATCCCGGCGTCGTCCAGCGAGCTGTCGAGCGCCTCGAGCGCGGTGGTGAACGTCTGCCACTCGTCCTTGAGGTCCTCGGGAGCCTGGTCCCCCAGGTCTCGCAGCAGCGCCAGGTTGCTCAGCAGCGCGGACGGCGAGTCGGAGCCGATCATGTCCGCGAGCTGCTGCTGGTCGGTCTCGAGCGCGCCGCAGTAGTCCTCGGCGGGATCACCACACCCCGCGGGGGCCAGGAGCAGGATGCCGACGAGGACGCCGACGGGGCGGGAGCCGGGCCTCCGCATCAGCGACCGCTCCGCAGGGCGCTGAAGGCGTCCAGGGTGCGCCCCACGGCTGCGTGCAACGCCCCTGCGTCGGGGCCGGCGCCGAGGATGTCACGCGAGCTGGCCGGCAGGACCAGGTCGATGACGTCACCGAAGATGCGGCGGACGTCGTCGGCCGTGCCGCCCTGCGCCCCGATGCCGGGCACCAGCAGTGGTCCGTTGATCGCGAGGTTCTCGGTCGTGTCGGCGATGGTCGCCCCCACCACGGCTCCCAGAGACCCCATCGGCGCCTGGTCGGCGTTGAGGGATCGCAGCTGGTCGAGCACCGAGCCGGCCACGGTCCGGCCGTCGTCGGTGCGGGCGTGCTGGAACTCCGGTGCCTCCGGGTTGGAGGTCAGCGCCAGCACGAAGACCCCCTTGCCGTGCTCACGGGCGGTGTCGATCATCGGGTTCAGGCTGCCGAAGCCGAGGTACGGCGTCGCCGTGATCGCATCCACCGCCATCGGGGACCTGGGGTCGAGGTAGGCGTCGGCGTAGGCCTGGGCCGTCGAGCCGATGTCACCCCGCTTCACGTCCAGCACCACGAGCGAGCCCGCCTCCTGGCAGATCTCCACCACCCGTTCGAGGACCGCGATGCCCCGGGAGCCGAAGCGCTCGAAGAAGGCCGACTGCGGTTTGACCGCGGCCACGCGCGGAGCCAGCGCCTCGGCGGCGCCCAGCGCGAACCGCTCCAGCCCGTTGACCGTGTCGGTCAGTCCCCAGGCGTCGAGCAGCCCGGCGTGCGGGTCGATGCCGGCGCACAGCGGGCCCCGCCCGTCCATCGCCTCGCGGAGCCTGGCGCCGAACGTGGGAGCGCTCATGAGGCGTCCGTGCGGGCAGAGAGGCGTGCGTTCATCCGGGCCGGCCACCAGGGCCCTCCGTAGACGAAGCCGGTGTAGGCCTGCAGCAGGTCCGCGCCCGCCGTCAGCCGCTCGACCGCGTCGTCGGTGGTGCTGATGCCACCGACCCCGATCAGGGTCAGGTCCGGTCCCACCCGGTCGCGCAGGAGCCGCATCACCTCGGTGGCCCGGGTCCGCAGGGGCGGGCCGGACAGGCCTCCCCCGCCTGCCGCCTCCACCTGGGCTGCGGTCGAGGAGAGCCCTTCGCGGGAGAGCGTCGTGTTGGTGGCGACGATTCCGTCCAGGCCCAGCGCGAGGGCCAGGTCGGCCACGTCGAGGACACCCTCGTCGCTCAGGTCGGGGGCGATCTTGACGAGGAGGGGCACGTGCCGGTCGGTGACGTCGTCCGCGCTGCGGCGTACGGCTCGGAGCAGGGGGTCGAGCAGGTCGACCGCCTGCAGGTCGCGCAGTCCCGGGGTGTTCGGCGAGGACACGTTCACGACGAGGTAGTCGGCGTGCGACGCGAGCAGGCGGGTGCTCTTCTGGTAGTCGCCGATGGCCTTCGACTCGTCGACGACCTTGGTCTTGCCGATGTTGATGCCGAGCGGGACACCCTGCCGCCGTCCGGTGCGGTCGACGCGTCGTTCGGCCAACCTCTTCGCGACCGCCTCTGCCCCGTCGTTGTTGAAGCCCATCCGGTTGACGATGACGCGGTCGGCCGGGAGCCGGGCCAGCCGCGGCTTCGGGTTGCCGGGCTGCGGCTCGCCGGTGACGGTGCCGATCTCGATGAAGCCGAAGCCCATGTTGGCCAGCGCGTCGATCCCGACGGCGTTCTTGTCGAAGCCGGCAGCCAGGCCGAGCGGTCCCGGGAAGTCGAGCCCCATCAGCCGGCGGGTCCGCGGGTGACCGACCCTGCTGATCCGGCCGCCGACGAGCCGGGTCACCGGCTGGGCCGCCCGGATGGCGCGGAACGCGAGGTGGTGGGCCTTCTCTGCGTCGGTCCGGGTCAGCACCCGGTCGAAGAGGTGGCGGTAGGCGTCCATCCGGTCAACGCGCCCAGTCCTGCAGCGACCGCACCCCGATGTCGGAGGCGCGCATGGCCTCGATGCCCTGCACGGCGGCACCGAGCCCCTGCACCGTGGTGATGCACGGGATGTTGTGCAGGATCGCCGCGGTGCGGATCTCGTAGCCGTCGATCCGCGGCGACCCGCCGCTGGTGATGCCGTGGGGGGTGTTCACCACCAGGTTGATCTCGCCGTCCAGGATCTTGCCGACGATGGTCTTGTCGCCCTCCTCGCCGTCACCCTCGCTGAACTTGCGTACGACGCTGGCCGACACCCCGTTGCGGCGCAGCACCTCGGCGGTCCCCTGGGTGGCGAGGATCTCGTAGCCCAGGTCGGCGAGCCGCTTCACCGGGAAGATCATGCTGCGCTTGTCCCGGTTGGCCATCGAGACGAAGACCCGTCCGCTCAGCGGGAGGGGGCCGTACGCCGCCGTCTGGGCCTTGGCGAACGCCTTGCCGAAGTCCGCGTCGAAGCCCATCACCTCGCCGGTCGAGCGCATCTCCGGACCGAGCACGGCATCGACGGTGTTGCCGTCGATCGTCTTGAACCGGTTGAACGGCATCACGGCCTCCTTGACCGCGATCGGGGCGTCGCCGGGCAGGTCTCCCCCGTCACCCTCGGCCGCGAGCACGCCCTCGGCCCGCAGCGCGGCGACCGTCTCGCCGAGCATGATCCGCGCCGCCGCCTTCGCCAGTGGCCGCGCGGTCGCCTTCGAGACGAACGGCACCGTCCGGCTGGCCCGCGGGTTGGCCTCGAGGACGTAGAGCACGTCGGAGCCCAGGGCGAACTGGATGTTGAGCAGGCCGACCACGCCGACGCCCTTGGCGATCGCCTCGGTGGCCTCGCGGATCCGGCCGATCTCCTCCTTGCCCAGCGTGATCGGCGGCAGCGCGCACGAGGAGTCACCGGAGTGGATGCCGGCCTCCTCGATGTGCTCCATCACGCCGCCGAGGTAGAGGTCGGTGCCGTCGAAGAGCGCGTCGACGTCGATCTCGACCGCGTCGTCGATGAACCGGTCGACGAGCACGGGGTGCTCGGGGCTGATCTCGGTGGCCCGCTGGATGTAGCCGCGGAGCGACTCGTCGTCGTAGACGATCTCCATGCCGCGCCCGCCGAGGACGTACGACGGGCGCACGAGCACCGGGTAGCCGATGGTGGCCGCGATCCCCTGCGCCTCGGGGAACGACGTCGCCATCCCGTGCTTGGGGGCGGGCAGGCCGGCCTCGGCCAGCACCCGCCCGAAGGCACCGCGTTCCTCGGCGAGGTGGATGGCCGACGGGGAGGTGCCGACGATCTTGACGCCGGCGTCCTCGAGCCCCCGCGCCAGGCCGAGCGGTGTCTGCCCGCCCAGCTGGCAGATCACCCCGGCGATCGGGCCGGCCTTGCTCTCGGCGTGCACGATCTCGAGCACGTCCTCGAGCGTGAGCGGCTCGAAGTAGAGCCGGTCGGAGGTGTCGTAGTCGGTCGAGACGGTCTCGGGGTTGCAGTTGACCATCACGGTCTCGTAGCCGGCCTCGTGCAGCGCCATGCTGGCGTGCACGCAGGAGTAGTCGAACTCGATGCCCTGCCCGATGCGGTTGGGGCCCGAGCCGAGGATGATGACCGCCGCCTTCTCGCGCGGGGCGACCTCGCTCTCCTCGTCGTAGGAGCTGTAGTGGTAGGGCGTCTGGGCGGCGAACTCGGCCGAGCAGGTGTCGACGGTCTTGTAGACCGGGCGCACGCCGAGCGCGTGCCGCACCCCGCGGACCACGTCCTCCTTCATGTCGCGGATGCGGCCGATCTGGGCGTCGGAGAACCCGTGCCGCTTGGCCCGGCGCAGCAGCGGCGGCGTCAGCTCGGCGGCTGCGATCACCTCCTGGGCGATCTCGTTGATCAGGCACAGCTGGTCGACGAACCACGGGTCGATCCCGGTGGCGTCGTGGACCTCCTCCGCGCTGGCACCAGCGCGGAGCGCGTCCATGACCTCACGCAGCCGTCCGTCGTGCGGGGTCCGGACCGCCTCGAGGATCGCGTCCTTGTCGAGGTCGACGTGGCGGTGGCTCCAGTCGAAGATGGCCTTCTTGTCCTCGAGCGAGCGCAGCGCCTTCTGCAGGGCCTCGGTGAAGTTGCGGCCGATCGCCATCGCCTCGCCGACCGACTTCATGTGCGTGGTCAGCGTCGGGTCGGCCGCCGGGAACTTCTCGAAGGCGAACCGCGGCACCTTCACCACGACGTAGTCCAGCGTCGGCTCGAAGCTGGCCGGTGTGCTCTGCCCGTTCTCGCGGGTGGTGATGTCGTTGGGGATCTCGTCGAGGGTGTAGCCGATGGCCACCTTGGCCGCGATCTTCGCGATCGGGAAGCCGGTGGCCTTCGAGGCCAGCGCGCTGGACCGCGAGACGCGGGGGTTCATCTCGATGACGACCACGCGGCCGTCGTCGGGATTCACCGCGAACTGGATGTTGCAGCCACCGGTGTCCACGCCGACCGAGCGGATGATGCCGATCGAGAGGTCGCGGAGGTACTGGTACTCGCGGTCGGTCAGGGTCATCGCCGGCGCGACGGTGATCGAGTCGCCGGTGTGCACGCCCATCGGGTCGAGGTTCTCGATGGAGCAGACGATCACCACGTTGTCGGCGGTGTCGCGCATGACCTCGAGCTCGTACTCCTTCCAGCCGATGATCGACTCCTCGAGGAGCACCTCGGTGGTCGGGCTGGCGGCCAGTCCCGCTCCGGCCATGCGGCGCAGGTCGCCCTCGTCGTAGGCCATGCCCGAGCCGACGCCGCCCATGGTGAAGCTCGGTCGCACCACCATCGGCCAGCCGAGGTCCTTCGACGCCTCGAAGCAGTCCTCGAGGGTGTGACACACCACCGAGCGCGCGCACTGCCCGCCCAGCTCCTCGACGATCGCCTTGAACGACTCGCGGTTCTCACCCCGGTTGATCGCCTCGATGCTGGCGCCGATCAGCTCCACGCCGTACTTCTCCAGGACACCGAGCCGGTCGAGGTCCATCGCCGTGTTCAGCGCGGTCTGCCCACCCAGGGTGGCCAGCAGGGCGTCCGGGCGCTCCTTCTCGATGACCTTCTCCACGAACTCCGCGGTGATCGGTTCGACGTAGGTGGCGTCGGCGAACTCCGGGTCGGTCATGATCGTCGCCGGGTTGGAGTTCACCAGGATGACCCGGAGACCCTCGGCCATCAGCACCCGGCAGGCCTGGGTGCCCGAGTAGTCGAACTCGCACGCCTGCCCGATCACGATCGGCCCCGAGCCGATGACCAGCACGCTCTTGATGTCTTCACGCTTCGGCATGTCAGGCCCGCCCTTCTTCGTCGTGGCTGGAGTCCATGAGGTCGGTGAACCGGTCGAACAGGTAGGCCGCGTCGTGCGGACCGGCCGCGGCCTCGGGGTGGTACTGCACCGAGAAGCTCTTCAGGGCACCGGCGGCGTCACGCAGCTCGAGGCCCTCCACGACGTCGTCGTTGAGGCACACGTGGCTGACCGTGACCGTGCCGTAGGGAGTCTCGGTGGCTCCCTCGAGGGGAGCATCGACGGCGAAGCCGTGGTTGTGGGCCGTGACCTCGACCCTGCCCGTCGTGCGGTCCATCACCGGCTGGTTGATCCCGCGGTGGCCGTACTTGAGCTTGTAGGTGCCGAACCCGAGCGCCCGGCCGAAGAGCTGGTTGCCGAAGCAGATCCCGAAGTAGGGCAGCCCCGCCTCGAGCGCGCCCTGGAGCAGCTGGACCTGGTCGGTCGTGGCCGCCGGGTCACCGGGGCCGTTGGAGAAGAACAGTCCGTCAGGTCTCACGGCGAGCACGTCCTCGAGGGTCGAGGTGGCCGGCAGCACGTGGACCTCGATGCCGCGCTCGGCCATCATCCGTGGCGTGTTGGCCTTGATGCCGAGGTCGAGGGCGGCGACGGTGAAGCGCTTCTCACCGACGGCCGGGACGACGTACGCCTCCTGGGTGGAGACCTCACCGGCCAGCTCGGTGCCCGCCATCTCGGCCGAGCCCTTGACCCGGGCGAGCAACGCCTCGGCGTCGGTGGTCTCGGAGGAGATCCCGACCCGCATCGCTCCGCGCTCGCGCAGGTGGCGGGTCAGCGCACGCGTGTCGACCCCGCTGATGCCGACCACGCCCTGGGCGCGGAGCTCGGTGTCGAGCGAGCGCGTCGAGCGCCAGCTGGAGGGCACCCGGGAAGGGTCGCGGACGACGTACCCGCTCACCCAGATGCGGGTCGACTCGACGTCCTCGTCGTTCATGCCGGTGTTGCCGACGTGCGGGCTGGTCATCACCACGACCTGCCGGTGGTACGACGGGTCGGTGAGCGTCTCCTGGTAGCCGGTCATGCCGGTGGAGAACACCGCCTCGCCGAAGGTCTCGCCGGTCGCTCCGTAGGACTCGCCGCGGAAGACGCGCCCGTCCTCGAGGACGAGGATCGCGTCACGGATGGTTGAGCTTGTCGACACCACTACTTCTTCTCCAGGAGTTGGGAGTTCAGGACCGTGGGCACGCCGCGCAGCACGGTCGCCACGACGGCGCCGGTCAGCTTGCGCTCGTGCCAGGGGTTGTTGCGCGACAGCGACGCGGAGGCGGCCCGGTCGACGACGACCACCGCCGCCGGGTCGACCAGGGTGAGGTTGGCGGGCTGCCCCAGCGACAACGCGCCGCCGTGACCGTCCAGTCCCGCGATGCGCGCCGGGTTCTGCGACATGACCCGGGCCACGTCGGTCCAGGTCATCGCGCCCGAGCTCACCATCACCTCGCTGACGACCGACAGGGCCGTCTCCAGGCCCAGCATGCCGAAGGCGGCGTCGACGAAGGCGTGCTCCTTGTCGTGGCGCGCGTGCGGAGCGTGGTCGGTGGCGACCGCGTCGATGGTCCCGTCGGCGAGCGCTTCGCGCAGGGCGGCGACGTCCTCGTCGGGACGCAGCGGCGGGTTCACCTTGTAGACCGGGTCGTAGCCGCTGAGCAGGTCGGTCGTCAGCAGCAGGTGGTGCGGGGTCACCTCGGCGGTGACGTCGACCCCCTGCGTCTTGGCCCAGCGGATCACCTCGACCGACCCGGCCGTGGAGACGTGGGCCACGTGCACGCGGCTGTTGGTGTGCCGGGCGAGCATCACGTCGCGGGCCACGATCGTCTCCTCGGCGATGCCGGGCCAGCCCGGGAGCCCGAGGCGCCCGGAGAGCTCACCCTCGTGGCAGCAGGCGGTCGGACCGGCGAGGTCGGGGTCCTGGGAGTGCTGGGAGATGACGCCGCCGAAGGCGCGGACGTACTCCAGCGCCCGCCGCATCACCCGCGGGTCGTGCACGCACCTGCCGTCGTCGGAGAAGACCCGGACCCTGGCCCGCGAACGCGCCATCAGGCCGAGCTCGGCGAGCTCCTGGCCGGCCAGTCCGTGGGTGACCGCACCGACCGGCTGCACGTCGACCAGCCCGGCCGCACGGCCGAGGTCGAGGACCCGCTCGGCCGCCTCCGCGGTGTCGGTGACCGGCGAGGTGTTGGCCATCGCCAGCACGGCGGTGAAGCCACCGAGCGCGGCCGCCCTCGATCCGGTCAGCACGGTCTCGGCGTCCTCGCGCCCAGGCTCGCGCAGATGGGTGTGCAGGTCGACGAGCCCCGGGAGGGCGACCAGGCCCTCGGCGTCGATCACCTCGGCGTCGCTCGGCGCCTCGGCGACGAGCACCCCGTGGTCGACGTACAGGTCCTGGCGGCTGCCTCCGAGAGGAGAGGCGCCCTTGATCACGAGCGCAGTCATGACGCGCTCCCTTCTCCGGCGAGCAGGTGGTAGAGCACGGACATCCGGATCGCGACGCCCGCGGAGACCTGGTCCAGCACCGCGGACTGCGCGGCGTCGGCCGCGTCGGCCGCGATCTCGAGCCCGCGGTTCATCGGCCCGGGGTGGCAGATGGGGGCGTCCGGCTTGAGGACGGCGAGGCGGTCCCGGGTGAGGCCGTACCCGACGGTGTACTCCCGCGCGCTCGGGAAGAACGCGCCGCTCATCCGCTCCCGCTGCACCCGCAGCATCATCACCGCGTCGGCGTCGGGCAGCACCTCGTCGAGGTCGTACGACGTCTCGAAGCCGGCGTCCTTCGACCAGGCGGTCACCCCGGCCGGCATCAGGGTCGGCGGGGCCACCACGGTGACGTGGGCGCCGAGCTTGGTCAGCAGCAGCACGTTGCTGCGGAAGACCCGGCTGTGGGTGACGTCACCGACGATCGCGACGTGCTTGTCCTCCAACGAGCCCATCCGGCGCTGGAGCGTGTAGGCGTCGAGCAGGGCCTGGGTCGGGTGCTCGTGCGTGCCGTCGCCGGCGTTGATGACCACGGCGTCGGTCCACTGGCTGACCTGCTGCGCGGCGCCGCTCGCCGGGTGCCGGATCACGAGCCCGTCGACCCCCATGGCGGCCACGGTCAGCACGGTGTCGCGCAGGCTCTCGCCCTTGCTGACGCTCGACCCCTTGGCCGAGACGTTGATGACGTCCGCCGAGAGCCACTTGCCGGCGATCTCGAAGGACGACCGGGTGCGGGTGGAGTCCTCGAAGAACAGGTTGACCACGGTGCGACCCCGCAGGGCCGGGAGCTTCTTGACCGAGCGCCTCTGGACGTCGTGCATCTCGGCGGCCGTGTCGAACAGCGTCGCGACGTCGGCCACCGACAGGTCGTCGACGGAGAGCAGGTGCTTGTTCATGCCGGCACCTCCGCGTTCGGGGCGATCCGGACGGAGTCGAAGCCGTCGGACTCCTCGAGCCGCACCATCACGCGCTCGGTGCGCGCGCTCGGGAGGTTCTTGCCGACGTGGTCGGCGCGGATCGGGAGCTCTCGGTGCCCGCGGTCGACGAGCACCGCGAGGCGAACCGTCGCCGGCCGACCGAGGTCGTTCATGGCGTCGAGCGCGGCCCGGACCGTGCGGCCGGAGAAGAGCACGTCGTCGACCAGCACGACGACCTTGCCGTCGACCCCACCGGGTGGCATCACGGTGTGGTGCGGGCCCCGGGCGGGTTGTCGACGCAGGTCGTCGCGGTACATCGTGATGTCCAGGGTGCCGAGCGGCACCTGCGCGCCCTCCACCTTCGCGATGCGCTCGGCGATCCGCCCGGCGAGGTGCACCCCACGGGTGGGGATCCCGAGGAGGACGAGGTCGTCGAGGCCCTTGTTGCGCTCGAGGATCTCGTGGGAGATCCGGGTCAGGGCCCGGGAGATGTCACGGGCGTCGAGGACGAGTCGTCCGTCGAGGGTCGCCCCCTCGGAGTCCTCAGGGGCGGTGGGAACAGATGCGGATCGGGCAGGGAGCACCGGCACCGGACCTCCTTCTCCGCCTCACAGGACGGCTCGTTAAAGGATGTCGATCGGGGCCGACAGTAGCAGCCGATCCTGCTGTTCCGGCAACCCGCTAGGCCGGAATGGGCGGACCGACCACCTCGAGGCCGTAGCGCGGTCCCACCTGGTTCCAACGGCCGATCTCCTCCTCCATCGAGAGCCCCTCCCCCTCTCGGGGGACGTGCATGCCGCCGGCCGGTACTCCGACCTCGTCGTAGAGCCCCATCAGGCCGCCCGGGGTGGTGAGGCTGAGGAAGCGCGCGGGCGTCTCGCCCCGGATCCGGAAGGCGTGCGGGAGCCCGAGCGGCAGGAACAGGAAGGCGCCCTCGGCGAGCTCGTAGGTCTCCTCGCCGGCCCGGTAGTCGACCCGGCCCTCGAGCACGAAGAGCGCCTCGGCCTCACGGGTGTGCCGATGCAGCGGGGTGGCGGTCCCAGGTGGCTGCGTCACCAGCGACACCCCGAGTCGCCCGTCGCTCTGGGCGGCGCCGACCAGGTGCTCGAACAGCGAACCCATGGCCCACGTCCCGGGTCCTGCCCCCGCGCGGTGTACGACGACCTGCTCGTCCATGGGACCTCCTCGAATGATCCGAACTGGATTCGGATGAATACTGCTACGGTAGGCCGCGTGCCCTCCCCGGTCAACGGCCCCGACGACGGGGCACCCCCCACGCGCACCTACCGCTCCCCCCGTCGCGAGGAGCAGGCGGCGGCCACCCGTCGCACGGTGCTGCGAGCCGCCCGGGACCTGTTCACGACCAGGGGATACCCGGACACCACGGTCGCCGAGGTCGCCCGTCGGGCGGGGGTCTCGGTCGACACCCTCTACGCCAGCGTCGGGCGCAAGCCACAGCTCCTCCTCGCCGTGCACGACATGGTGCTGGGAGGTGCCGGCGAACCCGTCCTCGCCGAGCAACGCGACTACGTGGCGGCCGTCCGCGCCGCGGTCGGGGCGCGGGCCAAGCTGGCGACGTACGCCGAGGCGCTCGGCCGGCTCTTCCCCACGGCCGTCCCCCTGGCCGAGTCCCTGCGTGTCGCCGCCCAGGCCGACAGCGAGTGTCGCCGGGTGTGGGTGGGACTCAACGAGCGCCGGGCCGCGAACATGCTGCTGCTCGCTCGCGACCTCCGCGCCACCGGCGAGGTGCGCGAGGACCTCACCGACGAGGACGTCGCCCACCTGGTGTGGACGACGAACAGCCCGGAGTTCTACCTGCTGACGACCTCGGGAGGGCGCACCCCCGGTCACTACGTCGCCACCGTCACCGACGTGTGGACCCGGACCCTGCTGGCCTGAGCGCGCAGTGGCCGTCTCCTAGGGTGACGACATGACCACGACCACCCATCCCGCAGTCACCACCGGCACCCAGCACAGCACCGACGACCCCCGCAACGCCGAGATCCTGATCTGGGTCAACGGGGACCTGCTCCCCCGCGAGCGCGCCGTCGTGTCCGTCTTCGACTCGGGCTTCGTGCTCGGGGACGGGGTGTGGGAGGGGCTCCGCGTCTCCGGCGGGCACCCGGCGTTCCTCGAGCAGCACCTCGACCGGCTCGAGGAGGGCGCCCGCGCGCTGATGCTGGACCTCGGGATGAGCCGCGAGGAGCTCACCGCCGCGATCTACGCCACCTTGCGGGCCAACGAGATGACCGACGGCGTGCACGTCCGGCTGATGGTCACCCGCGGCGTGAAGTCCACGCCCTACCAGGACCCGCGCGCGACGCTCGGGACGGCGACCGTCGTCGTCATCGCCGAGCACAAGGAGCCGATGCCCGCGACGGTCACCGAGGGCATCACGCTCTTCACGACGCACGTCCGCCGCGCCACCCCGGACACGCTCGACCCGAAGCTGAACGCCCACAGCAAGCTCAACGACATCCAGGCGTGCATCCAGGCCTACACGGCCGGCGCCGACGAGGCGCTGATGCTGGACCCCCAGGGCTTCGTGGCCACCTGCAACAGCACCCACTTCTTCATCGTCACCAGGGCCGGCGAGGTGTGGACCTCCGATGGCAGGTTCTGCCTGGCCGGCATCACCCGGGCCAACGTGCTCGAGGTCTGCCGGTCCCACGACCTCCCGGCCAGGGAGACCACGTTCAGCCTCACCGACGTCTACAACGCGGCCGAGGCGTTCGTGACCGGCACCTACGCGGGGGTCGTCCCGGTGCGCACCGTCGACGGCCGGACGATCGGCACCGGCCGGCGAGGACCCGTCGTGGAGCGGCTCCAGTCGCTCTACCAGCAGCACGTGGCCGCCGACGTCGGTTCGCGCGGATGAGCGTCGGGCCAGTGGTCCGGGTGGCCATGTGGTCGGGGCCGCGCAACCTCTCCACGGCGATGATGAGGTCGTGGGAGAACCGGCCCGACACCGTGGTGGTGGACGAGCCGTTCTACGCCGAGTACCTCACCCGGACCGGCCTCGACCACCCCGGACGGGACGAGATCCTCGCCTCGCAGCCGACCGACGCCGTCGAGGTGGTACGCCGACTGAGCACCGACGACTCGGCACCCGTGCACTACACCAAGCACATGACCCATCACCTGGCCGAGGGCATGGACCTCAGCTGGGTCGGCGACTTCCGCAACGTGCTGCTGATCCGCGACCCCGCCGAGGTGGTGGCCTCCTACGTCCGTTCGCGGGAGGCCTGTGAGCCCGAGGACATCGGGCTGCTCCAGCAGGTCCCGCTGCTGGCCGCTCTGCCCGACGGCTCACCGGTCATCGACGCCGGCGACTTCCTGCGTGACCCCGAGGCCCACCTCCGCTGGCTGTGCGACTGGCTCGGCATCCCGTTCACCGGGCAGATGCTGAGCTGGCCCGCCGGTCTGCGCGACTCCGACGGCGTCTGGGCGCCGTACTGGTACGACGCGGTCGCGCGCTCCACCGGGTTCGAGCCCTGGCGAGCGCGAGCGGTCGACCTCAGTCCTCATGACGCTGCCGTGGCCGAGGCCTGTCGCCCGGCCTACGAGGTGCTGCACGCCCGGCGCCTGGTCCTCTGAGCGGGGCAGGTGCCGGCTCCACGCAGCACCTCAGCTCAGGACAGGTCCTTGAGCGCGGTCTCGACCGCTCGGTGGAACGTCGGGTAGGCGTAGATCATCGACTTCAGCGTCTCGGTGGGGACCTCCGCGTGCACCGCGGTCGTGAGCATCCCGAGGATCTCGCCACCGCTGGGGCCGGCCGCCGTGGCACCGACGAGGACTCCTCGGTCGGCGTCCTCGACCAGCTTGATCAGTCCCTGCCCCTTGGCGATCCAGCCGCGGGTCGAGGAGGACAGGTCGGTCAGGCCGACCCGGACGTTGAGTCCGGCGTCCCGCGCCTGCTTCTCGGTCATGCCCACCGACCCCACCTCGGGATCGGTGAAGGTCACGTGGGGCAGGGCGCGGTAGTCGGCCGTCGGCCCGTCCTGACCGAGGATGTCGCGGACCAGGATGGCGGACTGGTACATCGACACGTGCGTGAAGGCCCCGTGGCCGACCACGTCGCCGAGCGCCCACAGCCCGTCGCCGGCCCGCATCCGCTCGTCCACCTCGATCGAACCGGCCGAGGGGTCGAGCCCGACGGTGTCGAGACCGAGGTCGCTGAGGTTGGGTCGTCGTCCGGCCGCCACGAGCAGCTTCTCGGCGTCGATCTCCTGGCCCTCGAGCGAGATCTTGAAGCGGCCGTCGGCGTAGGACACGGAGCTGATCGTGACTCCACTGAGCACCTGGATGCCCTCGTGGGCGAACACGTCGGAGAGGAGCTTGCTCGACTCGGGCTCCTCCGGCCCGAGGATCCGCTCCCCCACCTCGAGCACGGTCACGCGTACGCCGAACCGCGACATGGCCTGGGCGAGCTCGGCGCCGATCGGGCCACCGCCGATGACGGCGAGGGACCCGGGCACCGACTCGATCTGCAGGATCTCCCGGTTGGTCCAGTAGGGCGTGTCCGCGAGACCGTCGATCGGGGGCGCGGAGGGCGAGGTGCCGGGGTTGAGCACGACTCCCTTCGCGGCCTCGTAGACCTCGTCGCCGACCTGGACCGTGCGGGGGCCGGTGAGCCGGCCGTGCCCACGCACGAACCTCGCGCCCGCGTCGACGAGGCGGTCCACGGCGACCTGGTCGTTCCAGTCGTCGGTGGCCTCGTCGCGGATCCGGTCGGCGACCTCGCTCCAGTCGGGGCGTACGTCGGACTCGCCCGCGAACTGCGGGATCCGGCGTCCCTCCGCGAGCACGTCGCTCGCACGGATGATCATCTTGCTCGGGATGCAGCCGTAGTAGGGACACTCACCCCCCACGAGACGCTCGTCCACCGCCACCACGTCGAGACCGGCCTTGGCCAGCTCCGTCGCCACCGCCTCGCCCCCTGGGCCGAGACCGATCACCACCACGTCGCATGAGTTCGTCGCCATGGCCCGAAGTCTTGCACCCGGGCCCCCGACCGTGGCGGGAGCGGAGCGCTCAGCCGATGTCGATGGTGGTGACGATCGCGGTCACCGAGGGGCGCTCGGGGGTGGAGCCGAAGCCGAAGCGCGGCTCCGGGGACACCGCCGACACGACACCGAGATCGACCCCTCGCCAGGTGCCTCCCGCTGCGGTGATCCGGTGCAGGTCGGTCGCGCCGTAGTACTCCCTCCGGTCGTTCCCGGCCGTCCCGCGGGTGCGTACGCCGCGCAGCACCACCCGGGCCACCGGGTCGGTGAGCCGCGCCCAGGCGGGGGCGGTGGCGAGCCGTCGCGGCACCAGCGCGAGCAGCCACCCCAGGACCGGCCGGGAACCGGTCGTGAAGTGCAGGTCGAGCCCGGGGGCCGTCACGTGCCACGCCCCGGCGTCGACCCGGGCGCTCACCGGCCCGATCTCGACCCGGTCGAACCGGTAGGTCGTGGAGACGAAGTCCGCGACGTCCTCGCTGGGGGCGAGCAGGACGCGGGCGCCGTCGGGTTCGGCGAGCATGACGTCGGTGAAGGTGCCGAGCGGGGAGCGGTCCCAGCGACCGACCACGACGCGGACGCCGCTGCTCGAGCCGACTCCGGCGATGCGGCCGACGAAACGGTGACGTCCTCGGGGCAGGCTCATCGGGGCAGGCTCATCGGGGCCGGCTCATCGGGGCCGCCCCGCCATGGGGCTCCTCATCGGTCGAGGTGCCGCGCCCGGGCGAAGCAGAACAACCCGTAGCACGCGATGCCCACCCCGATCGCGATCAGCAGGTAGGGCCCGAAGGGCTGCTGGAGGAGCGCGGTCAGACCCTCGTCGAGACCCCCGGACTTCTTGGCCTGGTGGGTGACTCCCGCGCCGACGAAGAGGGCGCCGACCAGAGCGAGCGAGATGCCCTTGGCGAGGTAGCCGACCTTGCCGACCAGGAGGTAGGCCGCGCCGGTCCAGCCCAGCTTTCCCTCGGTCTCGAGGTGCTCGGCGAACTTCTCCTTCCAGCCACGCCAGGCGATGGCCCCGGCGTACCCGATGACCGCGAGGCCCACGGCCGCCACCAGCCACTGGCCGCCGGGGAGGTCCATCAGCCGGGCGGTCGGTCCTCTCGAGCCGTCGCCGGAGGAGCCGGACCCGGTGGCCACGCGGACGGCGGTCACGCCGAGCGTGGCGTAGATGACCGCCTTGAGACCCGAGGCGGCGCGCTGGCGCAGCCGGTCCGAG
The DNA here is from genome assembly GCA_963843775.1 of uncultured Actinomycetota bacterium. Classification (GTDB taxonomy): domain Bacteria; phylum Actinomycetota; class Actinomycetes; order Propionibacteriales; family Nocardioidaceae; genus Marmoricola. The sequence goes on along the minus strand of CAWJLT010000012.1, from coordinate 709,813 downwards.
CCCTCCTCGTCGCGGTGCCCGAAGGCCGCCTCCAGCACCCGCCAGACGACGAGCAGCAGCATCCCGACGGCAACGGCCCAGACCATCGTCCGCCCCAACGGCTGCTGCGCGAGCTCGTGCAGGGCACCCTTGGCGCTGGCCTGCTCGCTGTGGTCGCCGAGCGCGAGCTGGACGGCGAGCCAGCCGATGAGCAGGTGCACGACGCCGTAGGCCACGAGGCCCGCCCGGACGGCATGGTCGAGCCAGTCACTCTGTTCGGCCTGACGGCCCATCACCTCGGGTTCGGTCACAGAGCGTGACTCTGCCACCTGCCTGGTCGTCACGGAACAGGCCCGGGCGTTTCTGCGTCCTGCAGCCCGTCGACGACGCGCCGGCGGAGCTCAGTCCGAGAAGGCCAGGTCCTTGAACCAGGACTCCAGGACGTAGTCGGTCTTCCATCCCATCGAGTAGTAGAGCCCGTCGGCACCGGTCGGCGAGTCGGCGTCGACCTCGAGCCCGACGCGGTCGCGTCCCCGCTGGGCGGCGTCGGCGATGACGGCGTGCAGCAGGGCCTTGGCCACGCCGCGGCCACGTGCGTCGCGGTGCACGCCGATGTACTCGACGTAGCTGCCCTCGTGGCCGGCGGCGTTCTCACGCAGCACCGTGCCGACCAGCGCGCCGGCCGCCAGCGGCTGGCCGTCGTCGCCCTCGACGAACGCGAGCCACCAGTGGTCCCAGCGGTGTCCGGGGTCCTCACGCAGACGCTGCACGAACTCCGGGAAGCTCTCCCGGTAGGAGTTGAAGTGGTCCTCGAAGGAGGACTCGAGCATCTCGTGCACGAGGTGGAGGTCGCCAGCGACCGGAAGGCCGTTGTCGTGGCTGGCGACCCGGCGCAGGGTCACGCCCTCGCGGGGGCCTGGCAACGACGTCGCCTCGTCGACGGTGACCGGGCGCGTCATCTGCGGCCAGGTCCTCCGCTTGTCGTAGCCGGCAGCGGCCAGCCACCCCTGCTGGACGGTGTCCTCGGCGAACGGGCTGGCGTCGAGCCTGGTCTCGGTGACCTCGCGCAGCCTGCAGATCTCGTGAGCCTGCTCCTCGCCCCAGGCGTACAGCGCGGCCGCCACCTCGGCCGCCGCGTCGAGCGACCGGTCGACGTAGACCATCACCATCGTGCGGCCCGCCGCCCGGTCGTGCACGCTGATCCAGGCGCGCGGCACCCCGTCGGGGTCGACCGCCAGCAGCTGACGACGGGTCCAGGACGCCGGACCGGCGACCTCGGACCCGATGGCCACCTGGTCGACCGAGGCCGAGCCGGTGTGCTCCAGCCGGTCGGCGCCCCGCAGCCTGACCAGGACGTCGAGGTCGGCGAGCTCGGGAACCCGGGCCGTCCAGCCGGCAGGGAAGCCCGGCGGAGTGGGGACGGGTGGCTGTACGTAGTCGGAGGTCACCGGTCCATCCTGCCGGAAGTCCGGGGTCATCGGACCAGCGTGTCCCGGTCGCGCACGATGTTCCCGAGCACCCCGTTGACGAAAGCGGGCGACTCGTCGGTGGAGAGGTCACGCACGAGGATGAGCGCCTCGGAGACCGCGACGGCGTGGGGGACGTCCTCGACGTAGAGCACCTCGAAGGTCGCCATCCGCAGGACGTTGCGGTCCACGGCCGGCATCCGGTCGAGCGTCCAGCCCTTGGCGTAGGTCGCGATGATCTCGTCGAGGTGGGTGCGGTGCTCGGTCACGCCCTGCACGAGGGTGACGGTGTACTCGTTGACGGCTCCGGCCTCGGCCTGGTCCGCCAGGGCCTCGGCGGTGGAGCGGTTGCGCATCTCGGAGGCGAAGAGGACGTCGAGCGCCCGCTTGCGAGCCTTGCCGCGGGCGCTCATCCGGCTGCGCTCACGAGGAGACGCGACCCAGGTAGGAGGAGTCCCGGGTGTCGACCTTGATCTTCTCGCCCGTGGTGATGAACAGGGGGACGGCGATCTGGTGACCCGTCTCCAGCGTGGCGGGCTTGGTGCCTCCGGTGGAGCGATCGCCCTGGAGACCGGGCTCGGTGTACTGCACCTCGAGCTCGACCGAGGCCGGCAGCTCGATGTAGAGCACGGTGCCCTCGTTGGTGGCGACCATCGCCTCCTGGTTCTCCAGCAGGAAGTTGGTGGCCTCGCCGACGACCTCCGGGGGGACCTCGAGCTGCTCGTAGGTGCCGGTGTCCATGAAAACGAAGGAGGTGCCGTCGTTGTAGAGGTACTGCATCGTGCGCTTGTCGACGTTGGCGATCTCGACCTTCACGTCGGCGTTGAACGTCTTGTCGACGGTCTTGCCCGAGCTGATGCTCCGCAGCTTGCTGCGCACGACGGCGCCGCCCTTGCCGGGCTTGTGGTGCTGGAACCAGATGACCTGCCAGAGCTGGCCGTCCAGGTTGAGCACCATGCCGTTCTTCAGGTCGTTCGTCGTTGCCATGCGGTAATCGCGCCTTCGGGTGTCGGGGGCTCGGGTGTCGGGGCTGGGTGTCGGGGCTGGGGTGCCGGACCTCGGGGTGGCCGGGCACAGCGCACGAGTCTAACGGTTCGCCGACCGGGCACTTGCGTCACGCCGTGGTTCGCCGACCGGGCACTTTCGTCACGTCGTACGACGTCGAGCGGGCACTCCGCGTCCACGGGCTCGTGCGTGAACTGCCCGGTCGCGCCCCAGGAGCGTGACGAAAGTGCCCGGTCACCAGGCCACTAGCCTGCTCCCCATGTCCTTCCGACGCCGCCAGCTGGTGAACGCCGCCCTGACCGCCAACGCCGTACGCCCCCTGGGCGGGGGAAGCACCGCCATCCCCACGTTCTTCGCAGGCGCGCTCGCCGGCGAGCTGGCGCCCCAGCTGCTGGTGGCCACCCTTCTCGACGCGGCGGCCGAGCTGACCGTACGCCGCAGCCGGACGCACCCTCCGAGCCGCACCGGGCTGGCGGCGGCGGCGGTCGCGGGGATCGGGCTGGGCTACCTGATCCTCAACTCGGCCCGCTCCGCCACCCGCGTCGAGAGCACGTTGCGCGACGGCCTCGGCGACGACTACCTCGACGACCTCGAGGACGCGCCGACCGTCGAGAGCCTCAGGCTGCGACTGCGCGAGATCGTGCGCCCCTTCCACATGGCCCAGCCCGACGTCGAGGTCATCCACGACATCAACTACACCGAGGGCGGTAGGCGGGCACGCCTGGACATCTACCGGCCCAGGGGCGTCCACCTCGAGAACGCGCCGGTGCTCGTGCAGGTGCACGGCGGCGCGTGGATGGTGGGCACCAAGGAGCGGCAGGGCCTGTTGCTGATGAACCGGATGGCACAGCGCGGCTGGGTCTGCGTCGCCATGAACTACCGGCTCGCACCCAAGCACCCGTTCCCGGCGCAGATCATCGACGTGAAGAAGGCCATCGCGTGGACCCGCGAGAACATCGCCTCCTACGGCGGCGACCCGGCGTACCTCGTGATCACGGGAGGCAGCGCCGGTGGACACCTGGCCGCCCTCGCTGCCCTGACCCCGGGGGAGGACGAGTACCAGCCCGGCTTCGAGGACGCCGACACCAGTGTCGCCGGGTGCGTGCCGTTCTACGGCGTCTACGACCTGGCCGGCCTCACCGGTCTGAAGAGCGCCATCGCCATGCGCGACAGCTTCCTGGGGCCCCGCGTCTTCAAGCAGGACCCGGCGACCGACCGGGAGGCCTTCGTCAAGGCCTCACCGCTGGCGCAGGTCTCCCCCGACGCCCCGGACTTCTTCGTGCTCCACGGGACGAACGACTCGATGGTGGACGTACGACAGGCGCGGGCGTTCGTCGCCAGGCTGAAGGCGGAGTCGAAGGCGACCGTGACCTATGCGGAGTTCCCAGGCGCGCAGCACGCGTTCGAGGTGTTCGGCTCGATCCGCAGCCACTACGCGATCCGGGCCGTCGAGCGTTGGCTGCTGCACCACCGGGCTCTGTGGCTCCGCGGTGACGCGCGGACACACCCCCACTAGGCTGCCCGGCGTGACCCAGATGCCCGAGGACCTGCTGGTGCATGCCCGGGACGCGAAGGGCTTCATGCCCACCGACGAGGGCGCCTTCCTCTTCGACACCGCCCTGCACCATCTCGGCGACGGTCCCGGGCTCGAGGTCGGCACCTACTGCGGCAAGTCGGCGATCTACCTGGGGTCGGCCGCCCGGATCAGCGGCAGCGTCGTCTTCACCCTCGACCACCACCGGGGGTCGGAGGAGAACCAGGCCGGGTGGGAGCACCACGACGCCACCCTGGTCGACCCCGAGCTGGGTGTGATGGACACGCTGCCGGTGTTCCGTCGTACGCTCGCGCGGGCCGGGCTCGAGGACGAGGTGGTGGCCGTCGTCGGTCGGTCCACGACCGTCGCCGCCCACTGGCGTACGCCGCTCGCGCTGCTGTTCATCGACGGGGGCCACGCCGAGGAGCACGCGCAGAACGACTACACCGGCTTCGCCCACTGGGTGATGCCCGGCGGGGTGCTGGTGATCCACGACGTGTTCGAACGACCCGAGGACGGTGGCCAGGCGCCGTTCCACGTCTGGCAGCGAGCCGTCGCGGGCGGCGCCTTCGAGGCCGCCGGGACGGTCGGGTCGATGCGCGTGCTGACCCGCGCCTCAGGAGCGGCGGGAGACGGAGTCGGCTGACTCCGCACAGCCGCACTCCAGGCCGATCTCGCGGAAGTCGGCGGCCAACGTCTCACCGCGCATGATCCCCGACGCCGCGGACGTGCGGGAGAGCTCGTCGGCGGCCAGGACCACGGCCGCCGCGGTGTAGGTCGTCTGCTCCCCCGGCCAGAAGACGTCGTCGGGCGAGACGTAGCCCGTCCAGTAGCTGCCGTTCTCGTGGCGCAGGTGCTGCATGTCGGCGTACAGCCGGAGGGCTCGCGCATGGTCGTCGAGCGCGTCCAGGGCCATCACCAGCTCGCAGGTCTCGGCGCCGGTGAACCACGGGTTGGCCTCGACGCAGCGGATGCCCAGACCCGGCTCCACGAAGACGTCCCACTTCTCGGCGATCAGGTCGAGGCCGGCCTGTCCGCGGACCGCGCCACCGAGGACCGGGTAGTACCAGTCCATCGAGAACGACGACTTGTCGAGGAACAGGTCGCGGTGCTCGCGCAGGGCGTGGCCCAGGCGACCACCCGCGAGCTCCCACTCGGGTTGAGGTTCGTGCACGAGGTCGGCCAGCGCGACGCCCGCGCGCAACGACTGGTAGATGCTCGAGGACCCGGCGAGGAGGGCCTCCTCGTTGACGCGCGCCGGACCGTTCGCGTCCCACTCGCGGGACCAGGCGATGCCGCCGAACGGGAGCTGCATGCCCACCACGAAGTCCAGCCCACGGCGTACGACGGGCCACATCTGCTCGACGAACGCCCGGTCCTGCCGCAGCATCCAGTGGTGCCAGACCCCGACCGCGAGGTAGGCACACATGTTGGTCTCCGCGCTCGCGTCCTCGACCTCACCCGCGACCATCTTCATCGGCCAGGTGCCGTCGTGCCGCTGCTGGCGAAGGCACCAGGCGTACGCCGCCTCGGCCCCCTCGACCTCACCGCAGACCAGCATCGCCATCGCGGCCTCGACGTGGTTCCACACGTCGACGTGCTCACCGACGGTCCACGGCACGGCACCGTCGGCCTCCTGCATCGAGACGATCGAGGCGGCGGTCTCCGCGACCTGCGCCGCGGTCAGCACCCCCTCGACGGAGGGGATGTCGTCGGGGGCCCGCCTCGGTGTCAGGCTCATACCGGCTTGCGCAGGTAGAGCACCATGCTCTTGCCGATCAGCGGGTTCAGGACCCTCTCGGCCCCGCGGGTCAGCGTGCTCCAGCGCGGGGTCCGCATGATGTCCCAGACCAGCACCTGGTGGTAGGCCCTCACCAGCGGGTTGTCGTCGTTCTTGACGCCCACCGCGCACTTGATCCACCAGTACGGCGAGTGCAGGCCGTGCGCGTGGTCCTTGCCCTCGAACACCATCCCGGCGTTGACCAGCTTGCCGATCAGCTCCTTGTCGGAGTAGATCCGGATGTGTCCCCCGGGGACGTTGTGGTAGTCGTCCGAGAGCTTCCAGCACACCATCTCCGGGAGCCAGCGGGGCACGGTGACGGCCATCGTGCCGCCCGGCCTCAGCACGCGCACGAGCTCCTCGATGGCCGCGATGTCGGCCGGGATGTGCTCGAGGACCTCGGAGGCGACCACGCGGTCGAACTCACCGTCGGCGAAGGGCAGGGCGAGCGCGTCGCCCTCCTTGATGTCGGCCTCGGCACCGACGGGCACCTCCCCCGTCTCCTTCATGGCGCCGAACAGCTCCAGCACGCCGGCCAGCTCGTCGGCGTCCTGGTCGAAGGCGATGACGTCGGCGCCACGGCGGTACATCTCGAAGGCGTGGCGGCCCGCACCACACCCCATGTCGATGACGCGGTCACCCGGCTGCAGACCGAGCCGGTCGAAGTCAACGGTGAGCACGTGCGGTCTCCTTGGCAGTGGCAGTGGCAGTGGCGGTGGTGGTGGCCGTCCTGGTCGCCGAGCGGGCGATCACTTCGTCGTACGCCGCCGCGGTGGTCTCCGCGACCGCGCGCCAGCTGAACGTCTCGAGGACCCGGCGACGGCCGGCTCGGCCCATCCGGGAGCGCCGCTCGGGGTCGTCGAGCATCGCGGCGATGGCGACCTCCAGCTCACCCACGTCGCCGGGCGTGACCAGGTCGGCGCACTCGCCGTCGGGGCCCACGACCTCGGGGATGGCGCCGGCGCGGCTGACGACCAGTGGCGTCTCGGTGGCCATCAGCTCGGCCGTCGGGAGCGAGAAGCCCTCGTAGAGCGACGGCACGCACGCGAGCTCGGCCGAGCCCATGACCTCGACCAGATCGGCGTCGCTGATGCCGTTGACGAAGGTGACGTGCTCGGAGATGCCGAGTCGCTCGATCAGCTTCTCGGTGCGGCCTCCGGGGGTCGGCCGGGTCACCAGGAGCAGCTCGACCTCGCGCTCGGTCAGCAGCTTGGCGAACGCCTCGAGCAGCGTGGCGATGCCCTTCATCGGTGCGTCCGCGCTGGCCATCGCGACGATCCGGCCGGGAACACGTGGCTTGCTCGGGGGGCGGAACACCTCGTCGACGCCGAGCGGGATGACCTGCAGCTCGGCAGGGTCGACGCCGAAGTCGGTGATGATGTCGCGCCGGCTCGACTCGGAGACGGTGAGGATCTTGCCGACGCTGCGGGCGACCCTGCCCTGCATCTTCAAGAAGCCGTACCAGCGGCGCAGCGTGAGCTTCTTGCGCCGGGTGGTCGCGGCCTCGATGTCGATGCGCCGGTCGAAGGTGATCGGGTGGTGGATGCTCGTGATGAGCGGGAAGCCCATCTCGGCGATGTCGATCATGCCGTAGCCCAGCACCTGGTTGTCGTGCACGATGTCGAAGTCGTCGAGCCGGTCACGCAGGAGGCGGGCGGCGCGCTTCGAGAACGTCTTCGGCTCCGGGAAGCCGGCGGTCCACATGGTCAGGACCTCCTCGACGTCGATGCGGTCGCGGATCTCCGAGGGCCTCGGCGTACGGAACGGGTCCGGCTCGCGGTAGAGGTCGAGGCTGGGGACCTTGGTGAGCCGCACCCCCTCGTCGAGCTCGGGGTAGGGCTGGCCGGAGAACACCTCCACCGAGTGGCCAAGTGCCACCAGCTCGCGGCTGAGGTGGCGGATGTAGACGCCCTGACCGCCACAGTGTGGCTTGCTGCGGTAGGACAAGAGTGCGATGCGCAAGAGGCGCCTTCCTGGGTTGGTCTGGTGCTCGATCCGGGCGGGGCCTCCGACGCGTGACCGCCGGCACAGAACTGGAACGTGTTTCTATTATGCCGGAGCCCGCTGATATCCTCCGACCGCAGGTCCGAGGGCCAGTCTCAGGGGCAACGACGCAGAAATCACGTCTGGGAGGTTGAGATCTTGGCCACCGTCGGCTCCCTCACCCACGACGACCGTGGTTCGGCGGCCCAGCGCGAGCGTCGTCGACGCATCCTGGACGCCACCGTCACCCTCGCTTCCCGGGGCGGTTTCGACGCGGTGCAGATGCGGGCGGTGGCCGAGCTGGCCGACGTCGCCCTGGGCACGCTGTACCGCTACTTCCCCTCCAAGATCCATCTGCTCGTCTCCGCGCTCGCCCGCCAGTTCGAGGAGACCGAGGCGAACCTCGGTCGTCGTAGGATCCCCGGCGAGGACCCCGCCGCCCGCGTGACCTACGTGCTCACCCGCGCCACCCGTGGCCTGCAGCGCGAGCCCCACCTGGCCGAGGCCCTGACCCGGGCCTTCATGTTCGCCGACTCCACCGTCGCGGGCGAGATCCACGTCGTCGGGCTGCGACTCACCGCGATGCTCAACCGCGCGCTGCAGGGCGAGGCCTACGTCGAGGGCACCCCACCCACCGACCACGAGATCGCCGTCGCCCGCGTCATCAGCGACGTCTGGCTCGCCTCCCTCGTCGCCTGGGTCACCGGCCGTATCACCGCCGAGCAGGTCACCGAGCGCCTCGAGACCGCAGTCGGGCTCATCCTCCGCTGACCCCTGCACCCCTGCATCCCCCTGCCGAGGCGTCGCAGATTTACCTTGCATTCCTGCCGAGGCGTCGCAGATTTACCTGCGCCGCGGCGTACGGCGGCCGAAGCCTGGCCATTCGGCGACCGCGAGGCAGGCCCGGACATCCCTGCGAGGTAAATCTGCGACGCCTCAGCGGGGTGGGGGGCCGGCTACTCCTCGACCAGGCTGATCGCCGACCTGGGGCAGGAGGCCACGGCCTGCTCGACCACGGCCAGGTCGTCGTCGCTGACGTTCTCCTGCAGGATCTGCAGGTAGTCGTCGTCGTCGATCTCGAAGTGCCTGGGCGCCAGTGCCTCGCACATGGCGTTGGACTCACACAGGTCGAAGTCGACCTTGATCTTCTTCATGTTTTCCTCCGGGACTGCTGGATCGGTTCGAAACGGTGTTCAGGAGCCCTCGGACGAGTGTCCGGGGAAGACGTGCGCCTCGGGGTCGACGAGCACGGCGGCGTTGTTCACGGCGGTGGCGACCTCGCCGAAGCCGACGGCGATCAGTCGCACCTTGCCTTCGTACTCCGTGATGTCGCCGGCCGCGAAGATCCGCGGCAGGTTGGTGCGCATCGCGGTGTCGACCTTGATGTGACGCTTGTCGAACTCCAGGCCCCACTCCTGCATCGCGCTCAGGTCGGCGATGAAGCCGAGGGCGGCGACGACGCTCTGGGCCGGACGGGTGACGACCTCGCCGTCGGCCGTGGTGATCTCGACGCTCTCGACGTGGTGCTCGCCGTTGAGGGCGGTGACCTGCGCCTTGGTGATCACCTCGGTGCGGCCGGCGAGTACGGCGTCCACGGTGGCCTGGTGGGCCCGGAACTGGTCGCGCCGGTGCACGAGGGTGATCGAGGAGGCGATCGGCTCGAGGTGGTGGGCCCAGTCGAAGGCGCTGTCGCCGCCACCGACGATCACGACGTCGCGCCCGGCGTACTCCGCGAAGGAGGGCACGAAGAAGACGAGCCCGCGGTCCTCCCAGCCGTCACCCGCCGGGAGGGCCCGGGGCGTGAACTTGCCGATGCCGGCCGTGATGATGACGACCTTGGCGCGTACGACGGTCCCGTCGTCGAGCCCCATCGTCACGGTCTCGTCGTCGGTGGTGACGCTGGTCGCCGTACGACCCAGCAGGTAGGTCGGCCGCGCGCTGGCGGCCTGCTCGACGAGCTGCTCGACGAGCTCGCGGCCCTTGACGTTGACGAAGCCAGCCACGTCGAGGATCGCCTTCTCGGGGTAGAGCGCCGAGACCTGCCCCCCGAGCTCGGGCAGCGAGTCGACGAGCGTCACGCTCATCCCGCGGAAGCCCGCGTAGTAGGCGCCGTAGAGCCCGGCGGGACCCGCCCCCACGATGAGCAGGTCGGTCTCCAGCTCACGCGTCTGGTTCCGTACGCCGTTCTCTCCGACCATGGACAGAGCCTTTCGCCGCGACAGAAGACTGGAACGCGTTCTGATCCGTCAGAACGCGTCCATCTTGGACACGCGCCACTCTCCCCCATCACGGGTCAACGTGACCAGCACCCGGTTCTGGTCGAGTCGCCGGTTCCCGGATCCCTTGGCGGTGGTCACCTGGTTGACGAAGACCAGCGCTTCGACCTTCCGGTCCGTGGCGGAGACGATCGACGTGGCGACCACCTTGGCGCTCAGCTGCACCTGGTTCTTGATCGTCTGGTCCTTCACCGCGTCCAGGGCCTTGGTGTACTCCGCGCGGAAGCTCGGGGCGAGCAGCTGCGCCGACGCCTGCATGTCCGCGTCCAACGTCCTCCAGTCGTAGGAGAGCACCTTCTGGGTCAGGGTGGACGCCGCCTTCATCCCGGCCTCACGCGCCTGGACCGAGGTGATCGCCCCGCTGGGCACCCGGCCCTCCTCGGGGTCGTTGCTGCGGTACCAGGCGAAGGCGGTCGTGCCTGCCAGCAGCACGCAGAGCAGCACCACGGGGACGAGCAGCCGGACGCTCGCCAGGAACGGCACCCGCTGCGGCTCCTCGGTGCTGTCAGCCACGTCAGCCCACGAACTGGAGGTCGGAGGTGAGCCAGGTGTCGCCCTTGCGGACCATCGTGAGCCTGAGCCGGTGGTACCTCGGCTGGGCCTTGCCCTGGGTGGACTTGTTGCGCACCTGCGAGTCTGCGGCCACGAGCACCACGGCGTGGTCGTCGTCGATGTCGCTCACACCGACCGAGACCACCTTGCCGGTGGAGACCGCGCGCGAGTCCTGCGCGGAGGCCTTCAGGTCGACCTTGCCGGTGTCGTACTGCTTCTTGAACTCGCCGGTGGAGCCGGCGAGGACCTTGGCGATCAGCGGGTCCATGTCCTGGTAGTCGACGGTCAGGAAGGACAGGGTCTCCTCGCGCGCCGCCTCGGTGACGGTCTTGTACTCCGCCGACAGCATCTCGGCCCGCGAGTCACCGGGCGTCGCCGAGGCGCCGTCCTTGAGCATCAGGACGCTGGCGACGAGCAGGAGCAGCGCGAGCATCGCGAGCGTGATGTTGGTCGCGCGCCATGACGTGCCGGTCGGTCCAACGTCGCCCCGTGCACCGGTCGACGGGCCCGGGTCGGGATCAGTCACGCCTGCTCACCGGCCCCGTCAGCATCCGTCCCCATGTGTCGTCTCCGAGCACCGTCCGTCGTCCTCCCTGGCCGACCAGCACCAGCGTCTGGCCGTTGCGCCCACCTCACCGGTCTGCGCATCGTACGGCGACACACGGTAGCCCTCCGGCACCGACGCTGCGGCTCTGGACTCCGGCGGGGGAGCGAGAGGAAGCACGAGGAAGTAGGTCAGTCCACCTGGGTGAGCCGGGGCTCGTCCTCGGTGCCGAGCTCGTCGCGCTCCTCCGGCCCGGCCTGCTCCCGGAGAGCCAGCGCCCGGGCCTGGCGGCGGTAGCGCCAGATCTGTGTGACGCCGAGGGTCCAGAGCAGGTACTGCACGCTCATCGCCCACCGGAAGGCCGAGGCGGGATAGTCGGTGCCACCTCCCGGGGTACGCCAGTCGAGCACGAAGCCGATGGCCACGACCAGCGTCAGGGTGGCGAGGAAGCCCCCCTGGTTGATGATCCCGGTCGCGCTCGCCAGACGGTGGGCGGGGTTGGAGGTCCGTCCGAGGTCGAAGCCGATCATGGAGGCCGGCCCGCCGACGCCGACCACGACCACCAGCAGCACGAGCAGTCCCAGCGGCGCCTCGCCCGGCCAGACCAGCACGACCGTCCACATGCTGATGATCGCCGTGACGATGCTCAGCACGAACGTCGAGCGGTGCCACGGGTGTCGACCGACGAGCCAGCCGAGGACCGGGCCGCTGCAGATGGTGGCGATGACGATCAGGGTGAGCAGCAGGCCTGCCGTCGACGGCGAACGACCCTCGCCGCGCACGAAGAAGGGGTAGCCCCACAACAGGCTCAGCGTGGTGGCGCTGAACTGCGAGGTGAAGTGCATCCAGAACCCCAGTCGCGTGCCGGGGTGCGCCCACGAGGCGGCCAGGCTCTCCCTGATCGCGCCCGGCGAGAGGTTCGGCCCGCGGAGGTTCCGTCCGTGGGGCGCGTCGTGGAGGAGAAGCAGCACCGCCACCATGAGGACGACCCCGAGGGAGGCGGCGAACAGGTAGGCCCGGGTCCATCCGAACTGGCTCAGCGCCCAGGTCATCGGCACCGCGGCGGCGATCGCACCCGTCTGTCCGAGCATGCCGGTGAGCTGGGTGATCACCGGGATGCGACGCTGCGGGAACCACGTGCTGACCAGGCGCAGCACGCAGATGAAGGTCATCGCGTCCCCGACCCCCACGAACCCACGAGCCACCAGCGCGACCGGGAAGGTCGTGGCGAACGCGAACACCGCCTGCCCGGTCGTCATCATCACCAGGCCGGTGAACAGGACGCTGCGTGAGCCGAACCTGTCCACGGCCAGCCCGACGGGGATCTGCATGCCCGCGTAGACGAGAAGCTGCAGCATGGTGAAGGTCGCCAGCTGCGTGGCCGAGATGTCGAACCGCTGGGCGGCGACCAGTCCGGCGACGCCGAGCGAGGAACGGTGGAAGACCGCCAGGACGTAGACCAGCAGGCCTACCAGCCAGACGATCCAGGGCCCCCGGAACGTGGACTGGTCCGGAGGCCGAGGGGAGGACGACACTCCCCCGATCTTACCGTCGGTCGAGCAGGTCCCTCAATCGAGGCAGAACTCGTTGCCCTCGGGGTCGACCAGAACGATGAACCCGGTCTCCATGCGGCCATCAGGATCCACCCGCCGCAGGCACGTGGCACCCAGGGTGACCAGCCGGTCGCACTCGGACTGGAGCGCGGACATCCGCTCGTCGCCCTCGAGGCCGGGTGCTGCACGGACGTCGAGGTGGACCCGGTTCTTCGCACTCTTGCCTTCGGGCACCTGCTGGAAGAAGAGCCGCGGCCCGGTGCCCTCGACCGGCAGGGCCGCCGAGCGGGAGTTGCGTTGGTCCGGCGGCACCCCGACACTCTCGAGGAAGGCGTCCCAGGTCTCGAACCCGGGAGGCGGTGGCTGCTGCTCGTAGCCGAGGACCTGGACCCAGAACCTGCACAGGGCGTCGGGGTCGGCGCAGTCGAAGGTGATCTGCACCTCTCTGCTCATGATCTCCTCCCGACGGGACGCGAGACGAGCCCGCGCTGCTCCGAGATGACCGTGGTCGTCGGAACAGCCGGGTCGGTGGAGAGTCGGGTCGGGCTCACTTGGTCGCCTCCATCATCTGCCGCAGCTCCTTCTTGAGGTCGGAGATCTCGTCGCGCAAGCGGGCCGCCACCTCGAACTGGAGCTCGGCCGCCGCGTTGCGCATCTGCTCGGAGAGCTGCTGCACCAGCTCGGCGAGGTCGCTCGTCGGGATCCCCGCCGTGTCGGGCAGCCGTTCGTGCATCCGCGACAGCCCGGGCACGGGTGCCTTCTTGCTCTTGTCGCCCCTGGCCCCGGTGCCCTGCCAGGTCTCCAGGAGCTCCTTGGTGCTCTCGTCCTCGCGGGCGAGCATCTCGGTGATGTCGGCGATCTTCTTGCGCAGCGGCTGCGGGTCGACGCCACGCTCGGTGTTGTAGGCCACCTGCTTCTCCCGGCGGCGGTTGGTCTCCTCGATCGCCATCTCCATCGAGGGCGTCATCCGGTCGGCGTACATCACGACCTGGCCGGAGACGTTGCGCGCCGCACGACCGATGGTCTGGATCAGCGACTTGTCGGAGCGCAGGAAGCCCTCCTTGTCGGCGTCGAGGATGGCCACCAGGGAGACCTCGGGCAGGTCGAGTCCCTCGCGGAGCAGGTTGATGCCGACGAGGACGTCGTACTCCCCGAGTCGAAGCTCGCGGAGCAGCTCGATGCGCCGCAGGGTGTCGACCTCGGAGTGCAGGTAGCGCGTGCGGACGCCGTTCTCCAGCAGGTAGTCGGTGAGGTCCTCGGACATCTTCTTGGTCAGCGTGGTGACCAGGACCCGCTCGTTCCGCTCCACCCGCAGGCCGATCTCGTGCATCAGGTCGTCGATCTGCCCCTTGGTAGAGCGGACCACGACCTCGGGGTCGATCAGGCCCGTCGGCCGGATGATCTGCTCGACGACGTTGTCGATCCCGCCGCCCTTGCTGATCTCGTACTTGCCCGGGGTCGCCGAGAGATAGATCGTCTGACCGATCCGGTCCACGAACTCCTCCCACCGCAGGGGCCGGTTGTCCATGGCGCTGGGCAGCCGGAAGCCGTGGTCGACGAGGTTGCGCTTGCGGGACATGTCGCCCTCGTACATCCCGCCGATCTGCGGAACGGCGACGTGCGACTCGTCGACGACCAGCACGAAGTCCTCGGGGAAGTAGTCCAGCAGGCAGTTGGGGGCGCTCCCCCGGCTGCGGCCGTCGATGTGCATCGAGTAGTTCTCGATGCCGGCGCAGGAACCGACCTGCCGCATCATCTCCACGTCGTAGGTCGTGCGCATCCGTAGCCGCTGGGCCTCCAGGAGCTTGCCCTGCCGCTCGAAGGACGCGAGCTGCTCCTCGAGCTCGGTCTCGATGCCGGCGATGGCACGCTCCATCCGCGCCCCACCTGCGACGTAGTGCGTCGCCGGGAACACGTAGAGCTCGTGGTCCTCGGTGATGACCTCGCCCGTGACCGGGTGCAGGGTCATCATCCGCTCGATCTCGTCGCCGAAGAACTCCACCCGCACCGCGTGCTCCTCGTAGACCGGGAAGATCTCGAGGGTGTCGCCGCGGACCCGGAAGGTGCCGCGGGTGAAGGAGAGGTCGTTGCGGGTGTACTGGATCTCGACCAGCTGCCGCAGGATCGTGTCGCGGTCCATCTCCTGGCCGACCTTGAGCCGCAGCATCCGGTCGACGTACTCCTGCGGGGTGCCGAGGCCGTAGATGCAGGAGACGGTGGAGACCACGATGACGTCGCGGCGCGTGAGCAGCGAGTTGGTCGCCGAGTGACGCAGCCGCTCGACCTCCTCGTTGATCGAGGAGTCCTTCTCGATGTAGGTGTCCGTCTGGGGGACGTAGGCCTCGGGCTGGTAGTAGTCGTAGTAGGAGACGAAGTACTCGACCGCGTTGTCCGGGAAGAGCATCCGGAGCTCGTTGGCGAACTGGGCCGCGAGGGTCTTGTTGGGCTGCATCACCAGGATCGGACGCTGCAGCTGCTCGGCCACCCAGGCGACCGTCGCAGTCTTGCCGGTGCCGGTGGCGCCGAGGAGGACGACGTCCTTCTCACCGCCCTGGATCCGCCTGGTGATCTCCTTGATCGCAGCCGGCTGGTCGCCTGACGGGGTGTAGTCCGACTGCACGTCGAACGGCGCCACGCGGCGCTCGAGATCGGTGACTGGACGCATGGGACGAGCCTACGGGGGGCCACTGACAAGTAGCCTGTCCGCCAGCTCACCAGCTGTTGCGCCGCCTGCACCTGCACGGACTGTTCCTGGACCCGGAGAGCTCCGGCGCGCTGGACGTGGCGCTCGCGCCGGACGACGTCTTCGCCGAGGGCACTCTCGACGTGCACGAGAGCGGCGGGCTCCTGGTCGTGGAGGGACTGTCCTACGGCGGGGTCCCCGACGACGAGGACGACGAGGACGACTGACGGCGCGGCGACCGAGCCCTCCTACCCCTCTGCTTGGATGAGGGCGTGCAAGCCCGCCATCCACTCATCAACATGCGACACCCCGTGGCGCAGATCGTCCGGCGCACACTGCTGACGATCTTCGGGATCCCGATGCTGGTGGCGATCGCGATGAGCGTGGTCGACTCCTATCGACGGCGTGGCAAGAAGCCCAAGGCGTTCCCGACGCGCACGGCGCAGGAGACGACGGTCGGCAGCGGCACGGTGACGACGTACAGCTTCGGCCAGGACCTGTACGACGACATGCTGGCCGCCATCGAGGGTGCGCAGAAGCAGGTCCTCTTCGAGACCTACATCTGGAAGGGGGACGCGGTCGGTCAGCGTTTCAAGAAGGCGATCATCGACGCGGCCGACCGGGGCGTCGAGGTCCGCGTCATCTACGACTCGTTCGCCAACATCGTCGTCCGTCCCCCGTTCAAGCGCTTCCCCTCCAACGTGAAGGTCCTCGCCTTCCCCGTCTACTCCGCAGGCTGGCGGTTCTTCGACCTGAGCCGCTACGGCCGCGACCACCGCAAGATCCTGGTGGTGGACGACACGGTCGGCTTCGTGGGTGGCTACAACGTCGGCAGTCCCTACGCCACCGAGTGGCGCGACACCCACTGCCGGATCACCGGGCCCGGCGTCTGGGACCTGTCGCGCGCCTTCGCCGACTTCTGGAACCTCTATCGCAACAAGAGGTTCCGGCACGACGAGCCCCCGATCCTGCTCTCGACCACCTCGAGCTGGGAGCCTCGCATCCGGGTCCACCGCAACATCCCGCGGCAGTGGATGTTCCCGATCCGGGGGATGTACATCGAGGCGATCAACCGGGCCCAGCGCAACATCTGGATGACGCACGCCTACTTCATCCCCGACGAGAACTTCGTGGACTCGCTCATCAGCGCGGCCGGGCGCGGGGTCGACGTACGCCTCCTGCTGCCGGCCAAGTCCAACCACATCGTCGCCGACTGGATCTCGCGCGGCTACTTCCGCCGCATGCTCGCCGCCGACCTCAAGATCTACCGCTTCCGTGACGCGATGGTGCACGCGAAGACCGCGACGATCGACGGCAACTGGACCACGATCGGGACCGCCAACGTCGACCGGCTCAGCATGAGCGGCAACTACGAGATCAACGTCGAGATCATCGACGCCGGCCAGGCCGAGGAGATGGAGCGCATCTTCGAGACCGACCTGACCAACGCGCTGCCGCTGACCCTGGCGGAGTGGGAGGCGCGCGACGTCTACAGCCGCTTCACCGAGATGATCCTGAAGCCGCTGCGACCCTTGCTGTGACCGCCGGCATCGCCGGATACTGTGTGGGCTGACTGCACGAATCACTGATCCCGTCGTCGGAGACCCACATGACCACTGAAACCGCCGCCCGCCTCACCACCACGGGAGGTCCCGACCTTCCCCAGGAGCGACGGCTGGTCACCGAGATCCCGGGCCCGAGGTCGCGCGAGCTGCACGCGCGCCGGACGGCCGCCGTCGCCTCCGGTGTCGGCAGCACGCTTCCGGTCTACATCGCCGCTGCCGGTGGCGGCGTGCTCGTCGACGTGGACGGCAACTCGCTGATCGACCTGGCCAGCGGCATCGCCGTGACCAGCGTCGGCAACAGCGCCCCCGAGGTCGTGCGGCGCGTCACCGAGCAGGTCGCCGCGTTCACCCACACCTGCTTCATGGTGGCGCCCTACGAGGGCTACGTGGAGGTCTGCGAGGCACTGGCCCGACTCACTCCCGGTGACCACGCCAAGAAGACCGCCCTCTTCAACTCCGGCGCCGAGGCCGTCGAGAACGCCGTCAAGATCGCCCGCGCGCACACCGGTCGTGACGCGGTCGTCGTCTTCGACCACGCCTACCACGGGCGCACCAACCTCACGATGGCGATGACCGCCAAGAACATGCCCTACAAGGACGGCTTCGGACCCTTCGCCGGTGAGGTCTACCGGGCTCCGATCTCCTACCCCTTCCGCGAGCCGACCGAGCTCACCGGCGCCCAGGCCGCGGCCCGGGCGATCGACGTCATCGAGAAGCAGGTCGGCGCCGCCAACCTGGCCTGCGTCGTCATCGAGCCGGTGCTGGGCGAGGGTGGCTTCATCGTCCCGGCCGCAGGCTTCCTGCCCGCGATCGCTCAGTGGTGCACCGAGAACGGCGTGGTGTTCGTGGCCGACGAGATCCAGTCGGGGATGTGCCGCACGGGCGCCTGGTTCGCCAGCGAGCACGAGGGCGTCGTACCCGACCTGGTGACGGTGGCCAAGGGCCTGGCCGGTGGTCTTCCGCTGGCCGGTGTCGTCGGCCGCGCGGAGATCATGGACGCACCGCACGCCGGCGGCCTCGGGGGGACGTACGGCGGCAACCCGGTCGCCTGCGCCGCCGCGCTCGGGGCCATCGCCACGATGGAGCAGCTCGACCTGCCCGCCGCGGCCCGACGCATCGAGGACTCGATGGGCGGACGGCTGCGCGCGCTCGCAGAGAAGGCCCCCGCGATCGGCGAGGTCCGTGGGCGCGGCGCCATGCTCGCGATCGAGCTCGTCAGGCCCGGCACCAAGGAGCCCGACGCCGCGCTCGCCGGAAAGATCAGCGCCGCCTGCCACCAGGCCGGTGTGCTCACGCTGACGTGCGGCACCTACGGCAACGTGCTGCGGTTCCTGCCCTCGCTGGTGATGCCCGACCACCTGCTCGACGAGGCCCTCGACGTGCTCGAGGAGGTCACGCTCGGGCTGGTGTGAGTCACCCCGCCTCGAGGATCCGTCTCAGGAACTGTCGTGTGCGCTCGTGCTGCGGGTCGGTGAGCACCTCCGACCCGCCCCGCTCGGCCACGACTCCCCCGTCCAGGAAGAGCACCTGGTCGGCCACCTCGCGCGCGAACCGCACCTCGTGGGTGACGATGACCAGCGTCCAGCCCTCCTGAGCGAGCTCGCGGATCACGCCGAGCACCTCGCCGACCAGCTCGGGGTCCAGCGCCGAGGTCGGTTCGTCGAGAAGGACCACCTGGGGCCTGAGCGCCAGGGCGCGGGCGATGCCGACACGCTGCTGCTGGCCACCGGAGAGCTGGGCGGGGTGGGCGTCCTCGCGGTCGGCCAGGCCCACCTGCGCGAGCAGTCGACGGGCGTCTGCGACCGCATCGTCGAGGTTGCGTCCCTGGACCTGGACGGGTCCCTCGATCAGGTTCTCGAGCACCGTCTTGTGAGGGAACAGGTGGTGCGACTGGAAGACCATGCCGGTGCGCGAGCGCAGCGCGGCGATCTGGCGCCGACGCGCCGCGCGGTCTGCTGGCAGGGCCCCGAAGTCGACGCTCGCGTCGCCGATCCGGACGGTTCCGGAGTCCGGGGTGTCCAGCACGTTGAGCGAGCGCAGCAGCGTCGTCTTGCCGGAGCCCGACGGGCCGAGCAGCGCGGTCGCCGTCCCCTCCTCGACGGTGAAGTCGACCCCGGTGAGGACGTGGTTCTCACCGAAGGACTTGGTCAGCCCGCTGACCTCGATCAGGTGCGTCATACCGCGAACCTCTCCAGTCGACGCTCGAGGCGTTGCTGCACCAGCGACAGCAGGAAGCAGATGATCCAGTAGTAGAGCGCCGCCAGCAGGTAGAGCGCCATGAAGCGGCCGCTGAGGGCGGCCGCGTTCTGCGCCTCCCGGGTGACGTCGGTGACCAGCACCACGGCGACCAGGGAGGTGTCCTTGACCAGTGAGAGCAGCGTGTTCGACAGCGGGGGTACGGCGATCCGCAGAGCCTGCGGGAGCACGATGCGCCTCATGGTCTGCCGGCGGTCCATCCCGATCGTGGTCGCTGCCTCGAACTGACCACGGGGCACCGAGAGGATCGAGGCCCGGATGATCTCGGCGGCGTAGCCACCGACGTTGAGGCTCAGCGCCAGGCAGGCCGCGACGAAGCCGGGCAGCTTGATCCCGATCTCGGTCAGCCCGAAGAACACGATGAACAGCTGAACCAGCAGCGGGGTGCCACGGATGATCGAGATGTAGACGCGCGCGATCCGGTCCAGAACGCCTCGGCCCGACAGCCTGGCCAGCGCCGCCAGCAGCGCGATGAGCAGCCCGATCGCGAAGCTGATGATGGTCAACGGGATGGTCCCCTTGACGACCCCCAGGAGCATCGGCCCGGCCGCCGCACGCATCACCTCCCAGACGCTGCGACCCGTGTCGGAGCCCTTCAGCCTCACCTCGCCGGGGTTCTTCGCGGACACGTCAGCGCCGAAGTAGGACCTCGAGATCTTCGACAGGGTGCCGTCCTGGGCCAGCTTCCCCAGCGCGGCGTCGGCCTCGTCGCGCAGAGCCGGATCCGCCTTCCGGAAGGTCAGGGCCTGCTCGGAGACCTCGCTGCCCGCGTCCCCGACGATCTCGATCCCGGTGGACTTCGTCGAGGCGAGGAAGTCGAGGACGGCGATGTTGTCGTTGACGATCGCGTCGACCCGACCCTGGGTCAGCAGGGCGGCGGCCTGGGCGAAGCCCTCCACCGACTGGACCTTGGCGCCGGCGTCCCTGGCCACCTGGGCCCAGTTGCTGGTCTCGGACTGGGCCGTGGTCCTGCCCTTCAGGTCGGCCAGGGTGGTGATCCCCTTGGTGCCCTTCGCGACCACGATCACGCCGCGGGAGTACGTGTAGGGCTCGGAGAAGAGGTAGCGCGCCTTGCGTTCCGGGTTGATCGTCACCTGGTTCGCGATCACGTCGACTCGCTTGGCGTCCAGGGCCGGGAAGATGGAGTCGAAGGTCGACTGCACGAACTGCAGCTTCCAGCCGGCCTCCTTCGCCACCGCCTCGATGACCTCGATGTCGTAGCCGGTCAGCTGGTTGGTGCGTGGGTCCTTGTAGGTGAAGGGCGGGTAGGTGCCCTCGGTCCCGACGCGCACCACCCGCCCGGTCTCCTGAGCGGCTTGGGCAGTCTCGTCGGCACCCTCGGCCGGGCCGGGGCTGAGCACCAGCAGACCGAGCACCGCGACCAGGAGGGCGAGCCATCGCGTGCCTGGTCTGCGTCCCGCTCTCGACTCCACCGCACAACCCTAGTTAGGGCAGCGGATCGGCAGCCGGCGACCCCGGGAACTCATCGGTGCCCTCGTCCTCGTCCACCTCCGCGTCGCCGCTGCGCGGCTGGGGGAGGTCGGCGCCTCCACGGACCGCGGGTTCGGGAGCCACCACCGGAGCACGTGCGGGCCGCTTCTGCGGGAAGGTGCCGGCGATGATCACGACCCACGCCCCGTGGGCGGGCCGGTGGCGGGCGCGTGGTCGGGGCCGGGGTCGGCGCGGTTCACCCCGGGCGCCGTGACGTCGGAGCCGAGCTGCGCGCCGGACCTGGTCACTGGACCGGCTGGTCTTCCCGCTGGCCCCACGGGCTGCCGTAGGCGGTGAGGAGCTCGAGGAACGGCTTGGCGTCGAGCGCCTCGGGGCCGAGCACCCCGACCCCGGACCACACCCCGGTGGCAAGCAGCTCGAGCGCGACCACCGGGTTGACCGCCGTCTGCCAGACCACGCACTGGTGGCCGTACTCCCGCATCGACCACTCGTTGTCGACCACGTGGTAGAGGTACGTCGCCCTCGGCCGCCCGTCCTTCCCCTTGCCAGTCACCCACAGACCGGCGCAGGTCTTGCCGCGCATCCGGTCGCCGAGCGCGGCCGGGTCGGGCAGGCACGCCGCCACCACGTCGCGGGGGCTCACCTCGACGCCGCTGGCACGCACCTTGTCGGTCCGGTCGAGCCCGAGCTTGTGCAGCGTCTTGAGGACGTCGATGAACTCATCACCCAGGCCGTACTTGAAGGTGGCCCGGTTGCAGTCCACCCAGCGAGGCATCAGCAGCACCTCCTCGTGCTCGACGTTGACGCACTCGACCGGGCCGATGCCCTCGGGGAACTCGAAGACCTCGGGCTCGCTGAAGGGCTCGGTGGTGAACCAGCCGCGCTCCCGCTCCCACACCACCGGCGGGTTGAGGCACTCCTCGATCGTGGTCCAGATCGAGAAGGACGGCGCGAAGTCGTAGCCGTCGACGGTGAGGTTGGCGCCGTCGCGTACGCCGAGCTCGTCGATCTCGCTGAACAGGTGGTCGGCGGCGTACCGCGCGAACACGTCGGACAGACCGGGCTCGACGCCCATGCCGCACAGCGCGAGCCGTCCCGCCTTCTCCCAGTCCACGGAGAGGTTGAACTGCTCGTCGCCCAGCTTGACCCCCACCTCGGCGTACGGCGTCTCGGGGTGTGGCCTGGACAGGGACATCGCCATGTCGAGGTAGTCCGCGCCGCCGGCGAAGGCACCGTTGAAGATCGGCATCACGAACCGCGGGTCGACCGCGTTCATCACGTGGGTGATCGCGTGCTCGCGCACCAGCGCCTCGACCGAGGCGGCGTCGGAGGCGTCGACCTGGGCGGCGGCGAACCGGTCGTCGGCCCGACCCTCGACAGCCAGGGCCTCGACGGCCTTGTGCGCACGGGCCACGTCGTAGTCGGCGACCACGCAGAGCTCGAAGAAGTCTCGGCGCGCAGCGATGGCCGTGAAGGCGGAGCCGACGCCGCCGGCCCCGACGAGCAGGATCCTCATCGCGTCACCCACCGAAGTACGACATCACGTGCTTGACGCGGGTGTAGTCCTCGAGCCCGTACATCGAGAGGTCCTTGCCGTAGCCGGAGTGCTTGAAGCCACCGTGCGGCATCTCCGCGACGATCGGGATGTGGGTGTTGATCCACACGCACCCGAAGTCGAGCTGGCGCGACATCCGCATGGCGCGGCCGTGGTCCCTGGTCCAGACGCTGGAGGCCAGGCCGTACTCGACGCCGTTGGCCCAGGCGAGCGCCTCGGCCTCGTCGCCGAACTTCTGCACCGTGATGACCGGGCCGAAGATCTCGCTCTGGATCTGCTCGTCGTCCTGGCGCAGGCCGGAGAGGACGGTCGGCTCGTAGAAGTAACCCGTCTCCCCCTGGCGCCGACCTCCGGCCGAGACCTGCGCGTGGTCGGGAAGCCGGTCGACCATGCCGGAGACGTGAGCCAGCTGGTTGGCGTTGTTCAGCGGGCCGTAGAGGACGTCCTCGTCGTCGGGCATCCCCGTCCTGGTCTTCCGCGCCTGCTCGGTGAGCGCGGCCAGGAAGTCGTCGTGCACCCCCGGCCCGGCGATGACCCGGGTGGCGGCGGTGCAGTCCTGGCCGGCGTTGAAGTAGCCGGCCCCGGCGATCCCCTCGGCGGCCGCCTCGACGTCGGCGTCGTCGAAGACGATGACCGGCGCCTTGCCCCCCAGCTCCAGGTGCACCCGCTTGAGCTGCTTGGCGGCCGAGCCGGCGACCTCCATGCCCGCGCGCACCGAGCCGGTGATGGCCACGAGCTGCGGCGTCGGGTGCTCGACGACGGCACGGCCGGTGTCGCGGTCGCCGGTGACGACGTTGAAGACACCGGGGGGCAGGAACTCCTGGCACATCTCGGCGAACAGGCTCGTGGACGCCGGCGTCGTGTCGCTCGGCTTGAGGACGATGCAGTTGCCGGCCGCAAGGGCGGGTGCGATCTTCCACACCATCATCATCAGCGGGTAGTTCCAGGGGGTGACCTGCCCGACGACGCCGATCGGCTCGCGGCGTACCCAGGAGGTGTGGTCCTTGAGGTACTCACCGGCCGACTTGCCCTCGAGCACCCGTGCCGCACCCGCGAAGAAGCGGAGCTGGTCGATCGCGGGCGGGAGCTCCTCGTCGATCGTGAAGCCGATCGGCTTCCCGGTGTCACGGGACTCGACGTCGACGAACTCGCGCGACCGGCTCTCCAGCGCGTCGGCGATCCTCAGCAGCGCCCTCTGGCGGTCGGAGGGCGTGGCGTCCCGCCAGGTCTCGAAGGCGGTCGAGGCGGCCCGGTAGGCGCGGTCCACGTCCTCGGCGCCGGACTTCGGGGCGGTCGCGTAGACCTCGCCGGTGGTGGGGTCGAGGACGTCGTAGGTCTCCCCCGACGCGGCGTCCACGAGCTCGCCGTCGACGACGTTGCGGAAGGTGGTGTCGGCCATGTGGCGAGCGTAGTGATGTGACGACGGAATCGGTAGGCCCTTCTGGGCTTGACCACCGATTTCATCGAGGTTTTCGCCGATTGACCCCTGAATCGTTTGCCAGCACCCCGGGGGCCAAGGCACACTGGAGGTCCTGATCCTGACTCCGTAGAGGTGCTCTGACGATGACCGAACCACGCCATGACGAGGACCGTCAACGCGCTGCCAAGGACCACCTGTGGATGCACTTCACCCGGCACTCGAGCTTCGACACGCACGACGTGCCGACGATCGTCCGCGGCGACGGCGTCCACATCTATGACTCGCACGGCAACCGCTACCTCGACGGGCTCGCGGGCCTGTTCGTCGTGCAGGCCGGACACGGGCGCACCGAGCTCGCCGAGGCCGCTGCCAAGCAGGCTGCCGAGCTGGCCTTCTTCCCGCTGTGGTCCTACGCGCACCCCGGTGCCATCGACCTGGCCGAGCGGGTGGCGTCCTACGCCCCGGGCGACCTGAACCGCGTCTTCTTCACCACGGGTGGTGGCGAGGCGGTCGAGTCGGCCTGGAAGCTGGCCAAGCAGTACTTCAAGCTCACCGGCAAGCCGACCAAGCACAAGGTCATCAGCCGGGCGATCGCCTACCACGGCACGCCCCAGGGCGCGCTCTCCATCACCGGGCTCCCCGGGATGAAGGCCCCCTTCGAGCCGTTGGTGCCCTCGACCTTCCGCGTGCCCAACACCAACTTCTACCGCGCCTCGGAGACGTCCTACCTCGGGCCCGACGACGAGTACGCCTTCGGTCAGTGGGCCGCCAACCGCATCGCCGAGGCGATCGAGTTCGAGGGTCCCGACACCGTCGCGGCGGTCTTCCTCGAGCCCGTGCAGAACTCCGGCGGCTGCTTCCCGCCTCCCCCCGGCTACTTCCAGCGGGTGCGCGAGATCTGCGACGAGTACGACGTGCTGCTGGTCTCCGACGAGGTCATCTGCGCGTTCGGCCGGCTCGGCCACATGTTCGCGGCGGAGCGCTACGACTACCAGCCGGACATCATCACCTGCGCCAAGGGCCTGACCTCGGGCTACTCGCCGCTGGGTGCCATGGTCGCCACGGACCGTCTCTTCGAGCCCTTCTCCAAGGGCGACACCTCCTTCGCCCACGGCTACACCTTCGGTGGCCACCCGGTCTCCACGGCGGTCGCGATGGCGAACCTCGACATCTTCGAGCGCGAGCAGCTCAACGAGCACGTGCTCGAGACCGAGGGCGACTTCCGCGCCACCCTGGAGAAGCTGAACGACCTCCCCATCGTCGGAGACATCCGCGGTGACGGCTTCTTCTACGGCATCGAGCTGGTGAAGGACCAGAAGACCAAGGAGACCTTCGACGACGACGAGTGCGAGCGCCTCCTCCGCGGCTTCCTCTCCGGCGCCCTCTTCGAGGCCGGCCTCTACTGCCGCGCCGACGACCGGGGAGACCCGGTCATCCAGCTCGCTCCGCCCCTCGTGGCGGACCAGGCGGTCTTCGACGAGATCGAGACGATCCTGCGCGACGTGCTCACCAGGGCCTGGGCGCAGCTCTAGATCGCTCTTGCTCGCACGAAGGACTATCAGTTCGCGTTCCTCCGCGCCGTGGTGCCGCCTGTGGCTCACCCTCGCGGCTCGAGCTGATAGTCCTTCCGCGCACCCAGGCCTCGGTGAGGTCACTTCCAGTCGTGGGAGCCGCACCCACGTGAGGTCTCCAGCATGCCGGAGCTGAGGCCACCGACGACGCTGCTGTGGGACTCATGGCGCGAGGCACACGAGGAGTGGGGACCGGGGCTGCACGAGGACGGGTTCGGCCTGGTCTCCGACGACGACGTCGCGACCCGGGTCGGATTCGCTGCGTGGGTGCGACGCCTGCAGGACGAGTCGCAGTGGGGACTGACCACCCGCAGCCACACGACCTACCGGTGGATCGTCGAGGGAGACTCGGTCCTCGGGGCCGTTGCCTTGCGGCGGGAGACCAACGACTGGACCCTCCGGGTCGGGCACGTGGGCTACGGCGTGCGTCCCTCGGCACGGGGCCGAGGTCTTGCCACCTGGGCGCTGGGTGAGGTCCTGTCGGCCGCCTGGCTGGACGGCCTTCCCCGCATCCTCGTCTGCTGCCGCGAGGACAACCCTGCCTCGGCGCGTGTCGTCGAGCACCACGGCGGTGTGCTCGACAGCACGATCGACACCGTGGTCGGGCGCATCCAGCGCTACTGGGTCACGGGCCCCGGCGCCTCCCGCGGCTCTTCGGCCGGAGCCGGGCCCAGCCTCGACGCCATCCGTTGAGCCGCGAGGGGTTGCCCTCTGACACCGGCCTCCACATATACTTAGCGTCATGGCGAAGTATGTTGACGGGCTGGACGCCGTGTCCACGGCGCTCGCCCACCGCGGACGGCGACAGGCCATCACGCGCCTGACCTCGGCGCCGGCCAGCAGCAGCGAGCTCGCCGAGCACCTGGCGGTGAGCCTGCCGACGATGCAGCGGCACCTCGGGGTGCTCAAGGGGGCCGACCTGATCCGATCCACCAAACGCGGTCGGGTGGTCACCCACGAGCTCACGCCCGAGCCGCTGCAGCGCTACGACGCCTGGCTCGCCGCTCGCTCGACGTTCTGGACCACCCAGCTCGACGCTCTCGACCTCCACCTCAAGGAGCAGCAATGACACGTCACGACACCCTGCGTCTCCACCGGGTGGTCAGCGCCCCGCAGGCGCAGGTCTGGGAGGCATGGACCACCGAGGAAGGCCTGGCGTCGTGGTGGTGGACCCACCTGGAGGGCACGACGTACGCCGTCGACCTGCGGGTGCCCGGCAGCTATCGCATCGAGGCCGCCAGCCACGGGATCGGCGTCACCGGGGAGTTCCTGCGGATCCAGGAGCCGCACCGCCTGGAGATGACCTGGGTCTGGCTGGACGACGGCAGGAGGGGAGACCTCGAGGAGGTCGTGGTGACCTTCACGCCCGAGGACGACGGCTCCCGGACCCGGATCGAGATCCTCCACACCGGTCCGTGGACCACGGCAGAACCGGCGGAGAACTACGCCACGGGTTGGCAGTTCGTCCTCGACCAGCTGCAGGCGACCTCGGTTCGTCCGATGACCGGCGGGCCCTCGAGCTGAGCCGGGTCAGGGCTCCTCGACCGGCTCGGGGCTCCCCCCGAGGTTGGTGTGCTCGTCGGGCGCGATCTCGCGGACCTGCCAGTGGTCCTCGGCCCACTCCCAGACCTGGGCCTCGGTGAGGCCCTCCCGCGAGGGTGGGTCGTCCCGGTCCTGGACCACGTCGTTCCCCTCGCCCGGCTGCTCAGCCATTCTGCGGGAACCCCAGGTCCAGCCCGGCGTGCGAGGGGTCCAGCCACCGTGCGGTCACGACCTTGCCACGTGTGAAGAAGTGCACGCCCTCGACACCGTGGGCGTGCGTGTCGCCGAAGAGCGAGGCCTTCCACCCGCCGAAGCTGTAGTAGGCCATCGGGACCGGGATGGGGACGTTGATGCCGATCATGCCCACCTCGACCTCGTTCTGGTAGCGCCTCGCAGCACCGCCGTCGTTGGTGAACACCGCGGTGCCGTTGCCGTAGGGGTTCGCGTTGACCAGGTCCAGCGCCTCGTCGTACGACGCGGCCCGCACCACCGAGAGCACCGGACCGAAGATCTCGTCGGTGTAGATGCTCATCGCCGGAGACACGTGGTCGAACAGCGTGGGGCCGAGCCAGTAGCCGTCGAGCGAGCCCGTCGGTGAGACCGTGCGGCCGTCGACCACCAGGTCCGCCCCCTCGGAGACTCCTGCGTCCAGGTAGCCCGCCACCTTGTCGCGGTGCGCGGACGTGACCAGCGGACCCATGTCGGGCTCGTCCGCCGCGGCGCCGTCCCCGATGCTCAGGGTGGCCATCCGCGAGGCGATCTTGGCGACGAGCTCGTCCCCGATCGGGTCGACCGCCACGATCGCGGAGATCGCCATGCAGCGCTCCCCCGCCGAGCCGAAGCCGGCGTTGACGGCGGAGTCGGCCGCGAGGTCGAGGTCGGCGTCGGGCAGCACCACCATGTGGTTCTTGGCACCCCCCAGGGCCTGCACCCGCTTCCCGTGGGCGGTTCCGGTCTCGTAGACGTAGCGCGCGATCGGGGTCGACCCCACGAACGACACGGCCGAGACTCCGGCGTGCGTGAGCAGCCCGTCGACCGCCTCCTTGTCGCCGTGCACGACGGAGAACACGCCCGCCGGCAGCCCCGCCTCCTGCCAGCACTCCGCGATGAACTGAGCTGCCGAGGGGTCCTTCTCACTCGGCTTGAGGATGACCGCGTTGCCGGTGGCGATCGCGATCGGCACGAACCACAGCGGCACCATGGCCGGGAAGTTGAACGGCGAGATGACCGCGACCACGCCGAGCGCCTGGCGGATCGAGTAGACGTCCACCCCACCGGAGACCTCGCTGCTGAACCCGCCCTTGAGCAGGTGCGGCATGCCGCAGGCGAACTCCGCGACCTCGAGCCCGCGCGAGACCTCGCCCAGCGCGTCGGAACGGACCTTGCCGTGCTCGGAGGTGATGATCTCGGCCAGCTCGCCCTTGCGACGGTTGAGGATCTCGCGGAAGGCGAACATCACCTGGGTCCGCTTGGTCAGCGAGGTCGCGGCCCAGGCCTTGCCCGCTGCGGCGGCGGCTCCCACGGCGGCGTCGACGACCTCACCCGAGGCGAACGCCACCTGGCGGGTGACCGAGCCGGTGGCCGGGTTGTGCACGTCGCCGACGCGGGCGGGTTCCCCGGTCCACGAGGCGCCGTCGATCCAGTGGTTGAGCAGCTTCTGCGTGGTCATGGAGGTGAGCTCCTAGTGAGTGGTCATGAGTCGAATCCGAAGCCGAGGCGGTCCATCGCCCTCAGCCACAGGTTCTCCTTGCCCTGGTGGGCGTCCGCCCGGGCGAGCGAGCGGCGGGTGGCCTCGATGCCGACCCAGCGCAGTGGTTCGGGCGGGAACGGCAGCGGTCTGCTCCGCACCATCTCGAGGCGGGTGCGCGGGGTGTCGACCCCGGAGAGCAGGTCGAGGAGCACGTCGCCCGCGAACCGCGTCGCACCCACGCCGAGTCCGGTGAAACCGAGGGCGTAGCCCACACGTCCGCCGAGCGCGGTGCCGTAGAAGGCCGTGAACCGGGTGCACGTGTCGATCACACCACCCCAGGCGTGCGAGAACGACAGGCCCCCCAGCTGGGGGAAGGTGGTGAAGAAGTTGCGGGCCAGCGCCTCGTAGGTCTCCGGTCGCTGGTCGTACTCGTCCTTGACGCCACTCCCGTAGTGGTAGATCGCGTCGTACCCGCCCCACAGGATGCGTCCCTCACGCGTCGTGCGGAAGTAGTGGAACTGGTTGCCGGTGTCCGAGATCCCCTCCCGCCCGCGCCAGCCGATGGCGTCGCGCTGGTCGGCCGAGAGCGGCTCGGTCATCAGCGCGTAGTCGTAGACCGGGACCGTCATCAGTCGCAGGCGGCGGAGCAGCGGCCTGTAGGCGTTCGTGGCGAGCACGACGTGGCGCGCCCGTACCGTCCCGGCAGCGGTCTGGACCGACACGCCACCGCTGTTGGAGGAGAGCCCGGTCACCGGGGTCTGCTCGGCGATCCGCACCCCGAGGGAGAGGCACGCGGCGCGCAGACCCCACGCCAGCCGGGCCGGCTCGAGCACCGCCCCGTCAGGATCGTGTACGCCGGCCAGGAAGGTCGGTGAGTCCACCCGCTCGCGGAGAGCGTCCGCGTCGAGCCACGTGCTCGCCAGGCCGTGGTCGCGCATGGAGGCGTGCTCCTCGCGCAGCCCGTCGACCTGGTAGGGCTGGGTGGCCACCGCCAGCGAACCCGCGCGCACGAAGTCGCAGTCGATCGAGTGGTCGGAGATCGTGCGCTCGATCCCGTCGAGGTTCTCGCGCCCCATCGCGGTGAGCACCTCCATCTCGCCCGGCCAGCGGGAGACACCGTTCCCGAACCCGTGGGTCAGGCTCGCCTCGCAGAAGCCGCCGTTGCGACCGCTCGCCGCGTGGCCACAGGTCTCCCCCTCGACGAGGAGCACGTCCCGCGAGGGGTCGCGCTCCTTGGCCAGCAGCGCGGTCCAGAGGCCGAGGTAGCCGCCCCCGACGACGACGAGATCGGCCGCGTCAGCGCCGGTGAGACCAGCAAGGACAGGTGGGTGCGCAGGGTCGTCGAACCAGTACGGCATGGGACTGGCCGACCGCAGCGAGGCTGCCACCGACCTGGGCGAAGCGGGAGACATCAGGCGAGCGCCTTCTCCTGCCTGCGCCGGTTCACCTCGGCACCGACCACGATGGCGATGGAGACGAGGAACATGACGGTGCCGACCACGTTGACCTGCATCGGGACACCGCGCTGGGCGACACCCCAGACGTACATCGGGAAGGTGGTCGTGTTGCCGGCGTTGAGGTTGGTGATGATGAAGTCGTCGAAGGAGAGCGAGAAGGAGAGCAGCGCGGCTCCCAGGATGCCCGGGAACACCAGCGGCAGGGTGATCCGCCGGAACGTCTGGGCCTCGGTGGCGTAGAGGTCCATCGCGGCCTGCTCCAGGTTGTTGTCGAGCCCCGCCAACCGGGCTCTCACCGTGACCACCACGAACGACAGGCAGAACATGATGTGCGCGATCAGGATGGTCCAGAAGCCGAGCTGACCACCGAAGCCGGCCGCCACGAACAGGGCCAGCAGCGAGGAGCCCATCACGATCTCGGGTGAGGCCATCGGCAGGAAGATCAGCAGGTTGGCCGCCGACCGGCCCTCGAAGCGGTGCCGCACCAGGGCGAACGCCATCAGCGTGCCGAGCACGGTGGCGACCACCGTCGCCAGCAGCCCGATCTGGATGCTGCGGCTCAACGCGCTGCACATGCTCCCGTCCTTGCACGGGTTCAGCCAGTTGTCGAGGGTGAAGGAGTCGAAGCGGTAGATGAGCTTGCTCTTGGGCTTGTTGAAGCTCATCAGCACGACCACGAAGATCGGCACGAACATGTAGACGATGACGAGCAGTCCACCCATGAGGACCAGGTGCTTGCCGATCCACCGACCGACGCGCTGGAACAGGGACATCAGAGCAGCTCCTCGGTGCCGGCACGACGGACGTAGAAGAGAACCATCGCCAGGATGAGGCCCATCAGCATCACCGACAGGGCACCGGCAGCCGGGTAGTCGTTGGCGTCGGTGAAGAGGTTCTGGATGACGTTGCCGATCATCCGCTGCTTCGGGCTGCCCAGCAGCTGGGCGTTGATGTAGTCACCGACCGCCGGGATGAAGGTCAGCAGGGTGCCGGAGACGACACCAGGGAGGGACAACGGCCAGGTGACCTTGAAGAAGCCGACGATCGGCCGCGAGTACAGGTCTCCCGCGGCCTCGATGAGCCGGTGGTCGATCTTGTCGATGCTCGCGAACAACGGCAGCACCATGAAGGGCAGGAAGTTGTAGACCAGGCCGGCGATGACCGCGATCGGCGTTGCGAGGAGCCGTCCGTCGCTCCCCAGCAGGTGCAGGAACTGGAGGGTGTTGACGATGAAGCCGTCGTCGCGCAGGAGCAGCTTCCACGACAGGGTGCGCACCAGGAAGCTGGTGAAGAAGGGCGCGATCACCAGCACCAGCATCAGGTTCTTCCACCGGCCCGACTTGAAGGCGATGGCGTAGGCGAGCACGTAGCCCAGCACCAGACAGATGAGGGTGGCGACCCCGCCGTACCAGAGGGACCGCACGAGGGGACGCCAGTAGGCGTCGAGGGTGTTCCAGTAGTTGCCGAAGGACCACGTCATCTCGTAGCCCTGGAGCACCGACCCGTCGGGGTTGTAGAGGCTGGTGGCGACCAGCGAGTAGAGGGGCACCACGAAGAACACCGCCAGCCAGAGCATCCCGGGCAGCAGCAGCCAGTAGCCGGTGAGCTTGCGCTTCCTCTTCGCCGGCGGCGCGCCCTTGTGTGCCGAGGGGTCCGCCGGTGCCGGTGCCGGTGCGTCGACGGTGGCGGTCACGACGCCGCGTCCACCTTGTCCACTCCGGCCGAGGCGTCCTGGTTGTGGTCGAGGAGGAAGGCGTACTCGGGTCGCCAGGAGATGTCGACCTTCTCCCCCTGGCGGAAGAGCCTGCGGCGCCCGGTGTTCTGCTCGAACACCTGGACCTCCTGTCCCCACGGCATCCGCACGAGGTACTGCGTGCTCACACCGATGAAGCTGACGTCGGTGACCACTCCGCCGGGGATGCTGTTGCCCGGGGCGTCGATGTCCGTGCCGACCTCGGCGATCAGGACCTTCTCGGGACGGATCCCGACCCAGGCCTTCTCACCGGACGTGCCGGACACATGGGCACGTTCGGTCGGGATCGAAGCGAGGGTGCCCTGCATGTCCACGGTGACGAAGTCGCCGTCGGGCCCCCGGACCTCGACCTCGATCAGGTTCGACTGCCCGAGGAAGTTGGCCACGAAGGTCGTCTGCGGGTTGTCGTAGAGCTCGGCCGGCGCCCCCATCTGCTCGATGACGCCCTTGTTCATCACTGCGATCGTGTCGGCCATCGTCATCGCCTCCTCCTGGTCGTGCGTCACGTGGACGAACGTCAGGCCGACCTCGGTCTGGATGCGCTTGATCTCGATCTGCATGGCACGCCGCAGCTTCAGGTCGAGGGCGCCGAGCGGCTCGTCGAGGAGCAGCACCTCGGGGCTGTTGATCAGCGCCCGGGCGAGAGCGACGCGCTGCTGCTGGCCGCCGGAGAGCTGCGGCGGGCGCTTGCGGGTCTGCGACTCGAGCTCGACGAGCTCGAGCATCTCGCGGACCTTCTGGTCGACCTCCTTGCTCTTGCGGCGACGCAGGCCGAAGGCGACGTTCTCGTAGATGTCGAGGTGCGGGAACAGGGCGTAGTTCTGGAAGACCGTGTTGACGGGTCGACGGTAGGGCTTGTCCCAGGTGATGTCCTTGCCGCTCAGCTCGATCGAGCCGGAGGTCGGCGTGTCCAGGCCCGCCACCATCCGCAGGGTCGTCGTCTTGCCACACCC
This sequence comes from uncultured Actinomycetota bacterium, assembly GCA_963843775.1. GTDB lineage: Bacteria > Actinomycetota > Actinomycetes > Propionibacteriales > Nocardioidaceae > Marmoricola. The sequence continues at coordinate 677,244 of CAWJLT010000012.1, read as the reverse complement.
GGAGGGACCCAGGAGCGCGAAGAACGAGCCGCTCGGGACGTCGAGGTCCAGCGAGTTCACCGCCGTGAAGCTGGCGAACGACTTGGTCAGGCTGCGGATGCGCAGTCCTTCGTAGCCCTCCACGTCGGACCGTTCGGGAGCTTCAGCCACCTGTGACATCGGACCAGTCTCCTTCGTACTGCGTGTTCTGCTTGTCGTCGAGCACCATGAAGTCGAACGTGTCCTTCAGGTCCTCGGCGCTGGGGAAGATCAGCTTGTTGTCGACGAGGCTGTCGTCGATCTTGACCATCTCGTCACGGGCACCCTCGACCGGGCAGATGTAGTTGACCCAGGCCGCCAGCTTCGCGGCCACCTCGGGCTCGTAGTAGTAGTCGATCCACTTCTCGGCGTTGTCCTCGTGTCGCGACTTGTTCGGGACGATCATGTTGTCGCTCCACAGGGACAGCCCTTCCTCGGGCACGACGAACTTGATGTTGGGGTTGTCGAACTGGGCCTGGATGACATCGCCGGACCAGGCCTCGCACGCCACGATGTTGCCGGCGGTCAGGTCCTGGATGTACTCGTTGCCCGTGAAGGCACGCACCTGGCCGGCCTTCACGACACCGCGGAGGTTGTCGATGGCGTTGGCCCACTCGTCGTCGGTGAACTCGTCGGGGTTGGCGCCCTCGATCTTGAGCATGAAGGCCATCGTGTCGCGCATCTCGGAGAGCAGGGTGATCTTGCCCTTGAGGTCGGGACGGGTCAGCAGCTCCTTGAAGCTGCGGACCTCCTTGGTCAGCCTGGAGTTGTAGGCGATGCCGGTCAGGCCGCTCTGCCACGGTGCGGAGTAGGTGCGGTCGGGGTCCCACTGGCGGCCGCGCAGCGGCTCGAGCAGGTTCTTGTGCAGGTTCGGCACCTTGTCGGCGTCCAGCGGCTGGATCCACCCCAGGCCGATCATCTTGGCGGCCATCCAGTCGGTCAGCATCATCAGGTCGCGCCCGATGGGCTGGCAGTCCCCCAGCTGGTTGCGCACCTTGGCGAAGAACTCGGAGTTGTCGCTGACGTCGTCGGTGTAGGAGACCGCGATGCCGGTCGCGGCCTCGAAGTCCTGCAGCGTGTTCTTCTGGCCCTTCTCCGCCTCGTCGAGGTAGGCGGGCCAGTTGGACACCACCAGCTTCTTGGCCGAGGCCGAGATGTCGGTGGCCTTGCAGTCCATCGGGTTCTGCTTCGCCGAAGGCGTCCCGAACAGCGGGAGCACGGCGGCGCTGCCCAACCCGAAGGCGGTGAGTCCCGCACCCCTGAGGAACGTGCGCCTCGAGGGCCCTGGTCCCCGACCGCTCGCGCGTCTGCCGGCCCCTTGGATCCCTCTGCCTGTGTCGGCCACCCGGACTCCTCCCGTGTCGCGCACACCTTCGCACGGCGAGCACGGCGACGACAAGGGATTCCGTTGCCACGACACACGATCGCCACGGAAACGTCACATACAGAGACTCTGGAACACGATTTACGGCGGTTTTGCGTGCCGCGACGCTTGCAGTAGCCGTCCTCAGGCGTCACGATGACCGGCATGGCTGACAAGTCCGGCGGCAACGCCTCGCCCCACGGACGGGCCATCCCCGCCCTCGACGAGGTCTCCAAGTCGATCATCGAGCAGCTCCAGCAGGACGGTCGCCGCAGCTACGCCTCGATCGGCAAGGCGGTCGGACTCTCCGAGGCCGCGGTGCGCCAGCGGGTGCAGCGGCTGACCGAGGCCGGGATCATGCAGATCGTGGCCGTCACCGACCCCCTCCAGCTGGGTTTCGGACGCCAGGCGATGGTGGGCATCCACGTCGATGGCGCGATCCAGCCCGTCGCCGACGCGCTCTCCGCCATGGAGGAGGTCATCTACGTCGTGATGACCGCCGGCACCTACGACGTCTTGTGCGAGGTCGTGAGCACTGGCGACGAGGAGCTGCTCGAGCTGGTCTCGGGCCGCATCCGGGCGGTGCCCGGCGTACGCAGCACGGAGACCTTCATGTACCTCAAGCTGGCCAAGCAGACCTACTCCTGGGGTGTCCGCTGAGATCCGTCGCAGGCACCCACGACTACCGCTCCCTCTCCCTGTGGCACGACACGGCAGGTGACGACTTCCTCCCCCGCCCGGCCCTGCCCGGCCCCGCGTCCTACGACGTGGTGATCGTGGGGGCGGGACTGACCGGCCTCTGGACGGCGTACTACCTGGCCAAGGCCGACCCGTCGCTGCGGGTCGCCGTGCTCGAGCAGGAGATCGCCGGCTTCGGGGCCTCGGGACGCAACGGGGGCTGGTGCAGCGCCCTCTTCCCCACCTCGTGGGACCTGCTCGTCAAGGCGTCGTCGGCCGACGGCGCGCTGCGGATGCACCGGGCCATGCACGAGACGGTCCGGGAGGTCGGGCGGGTCGCCACCCTCGAGGGCATCGACGCCGACTTCCACCAGGGTGGCACCGTGACGCTGGCCAGCACCCCGCTGCAGCTGGAGCGTCTGCGGGAGGGCGTCCGGACGGCCCACACCCGCGGCTTCACCGAGGACGACCAGCGGATGCTCGATGCGAGCGAGACCCGCGACATGCTCGCGGCCGACCCGGTCCTGGGCGGCACCTTCACCCCCCACTGCGCGGCGATCCACCCGGCCCGCCTGGTCCGAGGTCTGGCCCGGGTGGTCGAGGCGGCCGGCGTCGCGATCTTCGAGCAGACCCGTGTCGGCCGCATCGGACCCGGTCACGTCGAGACCGACGTCGGCATCGTGCGGGCGGGCGTCGTGCTGCGTGCCACCGAGGGGTACACGCCCGGGATCGAGGGCCACAGGCGCGCGGTCGTGCCGGTGTACTCGTTGATGGTGGCCACCGAGCCGCTCGACGAGGCCACCCTGGACTCGATCGGTCTGCGCGACCGGCCCACCTTCTCCGACGCGCGCCACCTGATCATCTACGGCCAGCGCACGGCCGACGGTCGACTGGCGTTCGGTGGTCGCGGCGCGCCGTACCACTTCGGCTCGCGGATCAAGCGGTCCTACGACACCGAACCGCGCGTCTTCGACGACCTGCGCGCGGTCCTCCGCGGCATGCTCCCCCAGCTCGGCTCCGAGGAGACGGGGGCGCAGTTCACCCACCAGTGGGGTGGCTGCCTCGGCATCACGCGCGACTGGGCAGCCTCGGTCGGGCTCGACCGATCGACCGGCATCGGCTGGGCCGGCGGGTACGTCGGTGACGGTGTCGCCACCACCAACCTGGCCGGCCGCACCCTCGCCGACCTCGTGACCGGCGCCGACAGCGACCTGGTGACACTCCCGTGGGTCGACCACCAGAGCCGCCGCTGGGAGCCGGAGCCGTTGCGCTGGCTCGGCATCAACGCCGGCCTCCGCGCCATGACGCTGGCCGACTCCGAGGAGGTCCGCACGGGGCGCCAGAGCCGGATCGCGCGGCTGATGGCGCCCCTCACCGGCGGTCACTGAGGTCTGGTCGTGCCGTCCGGAGCACGCCATGGATGCTGACCGCTGGTGCGAACTGCCGCGGTGCGGGACGCTGACGGGTATCGTGCGGGCCCGGCGGCACAGTCACTCGGGAGGTCCAGCACAGTGATCAAGGGCGAGTTCGGTTCAGGCGGCGAGAGGCGTCAGCACCGGCCCACCAGCGCCCCCGGCATGACCATCGACTCGATCTCCAAGGCGATCATCGAACAGCTGCAGCAGGACGGTCGCCGCCCCTACGCGGCCATCGCCGAGTCCGTCGGCCTCACCGAGGAGGCCGTGGGCCGCCGCGTCGCCCAGCTCATCGACGCCGGGGTGATGCAGATCGTCGCCGTCACCGACCCCCTCCAGCTCGGGTTCGCCCGGCAGGCGATGGTGGGCCTCGTCGTCGAGGGTGAGCTGAAGCCCGTCGCCATGGCGCTCGCGGCCGTCGAGGAGATCGACTACGTGGTGATCACGGCCGGTGGTTTCGACATCCTGGCCGAGGTGGTGGGCGAGAGCGACGCGCATCTGCTGGAGCTGGTCACCACCCGCATCCGGCCGATCCCCGGCGTGGTCTCGATCCACACGTTCCTCTACCTCGAGCTGCAGAAGCAGACCTACAGCTGGGGTGTGCACGACTCGCCAGGGGCACAACCGGGACCCGGACCCGGCTGAGGCCTGCTCACTCCGCCTTTTCGATGGCGATCTCCTCGTTGGCGTACCACCTGCGGATGACCTTCTTGTCGAACTTGCCGACGCTGGTGCGCGGCACCTCGTCGATGAAGGCCCACGAGTCCGGCAGCTGCCACTTGGCGAAGTCCTTGCTCAGGAACTCGCGCAGCTCGGCCGGGGTCAGGCTCGCCCCCTCGCGTACGACGACCGATGCCAGCGGGCGCTCGTCCCACCTCTCGTCGGGGATGCCGATGACGGCTGCCTCGACGATGTCGTCGTGCGCCATCAGGGCGTTCTCGAGGTCGACCGAGGAGATCCACTCGCCGCCGGACTTGATGACGTCCTTGGCCCGGTCGGAGAGCCGGATGTAGCCGAGCCCGTCGATCGAGCCGACGTCACCGGTGCGCAGCCAGTCCCCGTCGAACTTCTGGTCGACCTCCGGGTCGTCGGAGCGGTAGTAGCTCGCCGTCACCCACGGCCCACGCACCTGGAGCTCACCGATGGCCTTGCCGTCCCACGGCTGCTCGTTGCCGTCGTCGGCGACGATGCGCCCCTCGACACCGCACAGCACGCGGCCCTGGCTGCCGCGGTAGGCCCACTCGTCCTCACCCTCGACGCCCACCGGCGGCATGCCCGCCGAGGCGACGGGTGAGGTCTCGGTCATCCCCCACGCCTGCCGGACCAGCAGGCCGTGCCGGTCCTGGAGGGCCTTCTGCAGCGAGACCGGCACAGCCGACCCCCCACACAGGATGAGCCGCAGCGACGCGGGCTTCTTCTCGGGAGACTTGTCGAGGTAGCCGAGCACGTCGTTCCAGACGGTCGGGACGGCGCCGGACACCGTCGGCAAGCTGTCGTTCATGAACCGGCACAGCGGCTCGGCCTGCAGCCAGCGGTCCGGCATGCACAGCGTGGCGCCGCTCATCAGGGCCGCGTAGGCCAGACCCCAGGAGTTGGCGTGGAACATCGGCACGATCGGCAGCACCCGGTCGTGGAAGCTGAGACCGCCGACGTTTCCGGTCGACACCGCCTGGGAGTGCAGCCAGGCCGAGCGGTGGCTGTAGACCACACCCTTGGGGTTGCCCGTGGTGCCGCTGGTGTAGCACATCGCGGCGGCGTCGTTCTCGTCGATCTCGGGCCAGTCGAACTCGTCGGACTGTCCGGCGAGGAGGTCGTCGTAGACCAGCACCTCCTTGCCGCTGGCGCGAAGCGAGTCGAGGTCGGCCGACGCCGCGTCGGGTCCGGCGACCAGGACGTGGTGGACGGTCTTCATCTCCGGCAGGTGCGGTGCGAGCAGGCCGACCAGCGAGTCGTCGACGATGACGACCTGGTCCTCGGCGTGGTTCGCGATGTAGACGAGCTGCTCGGGGAACAGCCGGATGTTGAGGGTGTGCAGCACCGCACCCATCGAGGGGATCGCGAGGTAGGCCTCCAGGTGCTCGGCGTTGTTCCACTGGAAGGTGCCGACCCGCTGGTCGCCCTCCACGCCCAGGGACCGGAGCCCGTTGGCCAGCCGGGCTGCGCGCTTGCCGAGCTCGGCGTAGGTCTGGCTGCGGGTGCCGTCGCTCGTGGCCGTGATCACCTCGGAGTCGCCGTGCACGGTGGTGCCGTGCCTCATCAGTGAGCCGATGGTGAGCTGGAAATCCTGCATGGTGCTGCGCATCGAAGTCCTCAAGGTTGGTGACGGGCGTCACCAGAGCCTGCCGCACGACGCCAGCCAATTCCAGACCGGGCCAGCACATCGGAGACGTGACACCGCTGACTCTCGGTCGAGACAGACCTCGTCGCCCGCGGGGACGCGCTGGAAGAACAGTCGCGGGCGCCCGGACTCGTCGCCGGTCCGGTCTGACATCGGTGACGCGAGCCGGCGGGCCGGTGCGGCAGCGCGCTTCGTTGATTGCTGCACGACTTGCCTGGGTTTGGCGTAAGGTGGTATATGTCCGCTTCACCAAGGTGTCTGCCCAGCACGATCGTCCGTGGTGATCCCCAGGACTGGGCCACGTCGTCCAGGACCTGTGAACCTGGAGCAAGATGCCATGCGCGACCCGTCGTCGGACCGACAGGACCAGTTCCCGGACCGGGAACACCCGAGTCCACCATCGAGCGAGCTCGACGCGCCACCCGGACGAGGGGGCACCGTGCGTGATCGTGAGGTAGAGGCCGACTGGGCCTTCACGCCGGGGGTGGACCACACCGCATCCCTGGCGTCGCTTCAGGAGAGTGAGACCCGACACCGCCTGGTCATGCGTGCGACGAACGACATCATCTGGGACGCCGACCTGACCACCGACACGACGCTGTGGAGCGGCGCCATCGAGAAGATCCTGGGGTATCAGGACTGCACCCACATCGATGACGTGTGGTGGCGGTCCAGCTTGCACCCCGCCGACCGGGACCGGGTCACTCGTTCCCTGGCCGAGACGATCGGCAACCCGCACCAGTCGTTGTGGGAGTGTGAGTACCGGTTCCGATGCCGCGACGGCGAGTACAAGACCCTCTTCGACAGGGGGCTCATCATTCGTGACCAGAGCGGGGTGGGAGTCCGACTGGTCGGGTCGATGATGGACTACACCGCCCAGAAGCGGGCAGAGGCCGTGCTGGTGGAGGCTCGCCGGCAGGCCGAGGCGGCGCAGGAGGCAGAGACTCGTTTTCTGGCCAACATCAGCCACGAGCTCCGCACGCCGCTGACCAGCATCTTGGGGTTGGGAGAGCTGTTGCTCGACGGCGAGCTGGACCCTCAGCAGCGCGCCTTCGCAGTGACGATGCACCGCTCGGGTCAGCGACTCCTCGCCATCATCAACCAGTTCCTGGACCTCTCCAGGATCGAGGCCGGCTTCACGGTCCTGGAGGAACGGCCCTTCGACCTCTCCTCCCTGCTGGAACAGCTTGCAGCAGAATTTGCCCCACTGGCTTCCCAGAAGGAGCTCCGCTTCGCGGTCGAGAGGAGTGAGAACGTCCCGTCCACGCTCCTGGGAGACGGACTTCGTGTTGCTCAGATCCTGCAGAACCTCCTGGGGAACGCCATCAAGTTCACCAAGCAGGGTCATGTCCGGCTCCGGGTCACCCTCCACGACAGCGACTCCGGGCCAGCCCTGCATTTCATCGTGCAGGACTCAGGCGTCGGGTTCCCGGCCGAGAAGCTGGCGACCCTGTTCAAGTCCTTCAGGCAGGCCGACGAGTCGGTGACCCGGGAGTACGGCGGAACAGGGTTGGGCCTGGCGATCTGCAAACAGCTCGCGGAGCTGATGGGCGGCGAGATCAAGGCGGAGAGTCACCTCGGGGACGGGAGCGTCTTCACGTTCGTCCTCCCGGTCAGAGCCGCCTCCTGATCCCTCCTACCGGCGGGGTGGAGGGGCGCCGGGTCCCGAGCAGCTGAGGACACGGGTCGACGCGCGTCTGGCCGGGTCTCCTAAGGTCGGGGCATGCGATCCAGACCCCTGCCTGTGCAGCCGGAGGACCACCGATGAGCTTCACCACCCGCCCGACCCTCGAAGGCACCTTCGGCATGGTGTCCTCGACCCACTGGCTCGCCTCGCAGTCGGCGCAGCGGATGCTCGAGCTCGGTGGCAACGCCTTCGACGCCGCTGTGGCCGGTGGGTTCGTGCTGCACGTCGTCGAGCCCCACCTCAACGGCCCCGGTGGCGACCTGCCGGCGATGGTCTCCGTGGCCGGCGACCCCGCGCCCCGGGTGCTGTGCGGGCAGGGGCCGGCGCCAGCCCGCGCGACCCCCGAGGCCTTCGCCGCGATGGGCCTGGATCACGTGCCGGGCTCCGGCCCGCTCGCGGCGGCCGTGCCCGGCGCAGTGGACGCCTGGCTGCTCCTGCTGCGCGACCACGGGAGCCTGCCGCTGGCGACGGTGCTCGAGCCGGCGATCGGCTACGCCCGCGACGGCCACCCCCTGCTGCCGCGGGTGGCCGCGACCATCGCGCACGTGCGCGACCTCTTCGAGCAGCACTGGACGACCTCGGCCGACCTCTGGCTGGACAACGGCCGCGTGCCGCGGGCCGGCGAGCTGTTCGCGAACCCGCGATACGCCTCGGTGCTCGAGCGACTGGTCGACGCCGCCACAGCGGCGGGTGATGATGTCGCCGCCCAGGCGCAGGCGGCCCGCGACGAGTGGGGCAACGGCTTCGTGGCCGCGGCCGTCGACGCCAGCCGCTCGATCGAGTGGCGTCACTCGGGCGGTGAGGTGTTGCCGGGTCTGCTCACGGGTGCCGACCTGTCGGCGTACTCCGCGTCGTGGGAGACGCCCGCCCTCCTCGAATGGCACGGCGTCCAGGTCGCCAAGACCGGGCTCTGGGGCCAGGGGCCGGCCCTCCTGCAGGTGCTGGCCATGCTCGACGACCTGGGGGGTGACGCTCTGGACCCCGGCTCCGCTGGTGGGATCCACGCCATCGCCGAGTGCTGGAAGCTGGCGATGGCCGACCGCGAGGCATGGTTCGGTGACCGCTCTCCGTTGACCGTCGAGGACCTGCTGGCCCCGGACTACGTCGCCGTTCGAGCGGCCCTGGTGGGCGATCGGGCCGACACCGGCGTACGCCCCGGCTCTCCCGGTGGCCGGGAGCCCCGGCTCGCCGAGCACGTACGACGCCTCATGGACGGCCGGTCCACGGGTCGCTCCGCCGACGTCACGACCGGCGAGCCGACGGTGCAGCGCGACGGTACGACGAAGGGCGACACCTGCCACATCGACGTGGTCGACCGCTGGGGGAACATGATCTCGGCGACCCCGAGCGGCGGCTGGCTGCAGAGCTCACCGACCATCCCCGAGCTGGGGTTCTGCCTCGGCAGCCGTTCGCAGATGTTCTGGCTCGACGAGGGCCTCCCGGCCTCGCTCGTCCCGGGTGCCCGGCCGCGCACGACGCTGACCCCGACCCTGGTCATGCGCGACGGACAGCCGGTCCTGGCCTGTGGCTCCCCGGGTGGCGACCAGCAGGACCAGTGGCAGTCCCTGTTCCTGCTGCGTCACCTCATCGGTGGGGAGACGCTGCAGGAGGCCATCGACGCCCCGATGTTCCACACCACCAGCTTCCCCGGCTCGTTCCACCCCCGCACGATGGAACCCGGGGTGCTCGTCGTCGAGGACCGGTGCGACCCCGCAGTCCTGGAGGCGCTTCGGGCGCGCGGGCACCAGGTCGAGCTCTCGGGCCCCTGGTCGCTCGGTCGCATGTGCGCGGTGAGCCGTGACCCGTCGACCGGCATCCTCGCGGCCGGGGCCAACCCGCGCGGGATGCAGGGGTACGCCGTCGGCCGGTAGCCCCTCGATCAGAGAGCCCCTCGACGAGAGCAGGACCACCCGTGGATCCCCACCCGCCGACAGCCCCCCTGACCAGGGGTGTGCTGGACTGAAAACCCCACCCACCGAGAGAGACCAATTCATGCGCATCCTGAGCGTCCGCGGCGTGCTCCCCGACCACCGCTACGAGCAGTCCGAGATCACCGCGGCCATCCTCGACACGATGCTGCCCGGGGAGGTGGACCGCGCTCTGGTCGAGCGGCTGCACGGCAACGCCGGCGTCGACTCGCGGCACTTCGCCCTGCCGCTCGAGCGCTACGCCCAGCTGGCCGACTTCGGGGAGTCCAACGACGCGTTCATCCAGGCGGGCGTCGAGCTCGGGGCCAGTGCGGTCTCGGAGGCGCTCAAGGCCGCCGGACTGACCCCCGAGGACGTCGACCTGATCGTCTCCGCGACGGTCACCGGGCTCGCCGTACCCTCCCTGGACGCCCGCGTCGCCTCGGTCATCGGCCTGCGCCCGGACGTCATCCGGGTGCCGATCGTGGGCCTGGGCTGCGTGGCCGGAGCGGCCGGTGTGGCCCGCCTCCACGACTACCTCGTCGGACACCCGGACAAGGTGGCGGTGCTGATGTCGGTCGAGCTGTGCTCCCTGACCCTGCAGCGCAACGACTCGTCGATCCCGAACCTCGTGGCGAGCGGTCTGTTCGGCGACGGGGCCGCAGCAGTCGTCGCTGCGGGGTCGGCGCGGGCGGCCGACCTCCCGGACGACCCGCGCCAGTCGCGGCCCGAGGTGCTGGCCAGCCGCAGCCGCCTCTACCCGGACTCGCAGCGCACGATGGGCTGGGACGTCGGGGCATCCGGCCTCAAGATCGTGCTCGACAACAAGGTCCCGGAGCTCGTGCGCACCTACGTCGGGCACGACGTCGCTGCCTTCCTCGAGGACCACCACCTCACCCCCGCCGACATCGAGTGGTACGTCGCGCACCCCGGCGGGCCCAAGGTGCTGGAGGCTCTCGAGACGGCGCTGGACGTGGACCGCGAGGCCCTCCAGGTCACCTGGGACTCGCTGTCCCGGATCGGCAACCTCTCGTCCGCGTCGGTGCTGAACGTCCTGGCGGACACGCTTGCCACGCGGCCTCCCCGGCCCGGTTCCTACGGGCTGATGCTCGCCATGGGCCCCGGCTTCTGCTCCGAGCTGGTCCTGCTGCGCGCCCCGGAGCTGCCGGCGTGAGCGAGGTCCTCTTCACGGTGCTCATCGCCGCCGTGGCGGTGGAGCGACTGGCCGAGCTCGTCGTCTCGAAGCGCAACGCCGCCTGGAGCCTGGCCCAGGGAGGGATCGAGACCGGCCAGCGGCACTACGTGGTGATGGTGGTCCTGCACAGCGGTCTCCTGGTCGGGGCACTGGCCGAGGTGTGGATCCGGCGACCGGGGTTCAGCCCGACGCTCGGGTTCTCCATGCTCGCGCTGGTGCTCGCCTCCCAGGCGCTGCGCTGGTGGTGCATCGCCACCCTCGGGCGGCGCTGGAACACCCGGGTCATCGTGGTCCCGGGACTCCCCCTCGTGGGAGGCGGCCCCTACCGGTGGCTGCCGCACCCCAACTACGTCGCCGTCGTGATCGAGGGGTTCGCGCTGCCGCTCGTGCACTCGGCGTGGATCACCGCACTGGTGTTCACGGTCTGCAACGCCGCCCTGCTCACCGCCCGCATCCGCGTCGAGAACACCGCCCTCCGCACGGCCGTAGCCACGCCGTCCGGGGCGACGCCGTGATCGACGTCATCGTCTCCGGCGGAGGTCCGGCCGGGCTGGCGACCGCGCTGTACGCCGTTCGCGCCGGCCTGTCGGTCACCGTGCGGGAGACCCGGGCCGGTGAGATCGACAAGGCGTGCGGCGAGGGGCTGATGCCAGGCGCCCTGACCGCGTTGACCGATCTCGGCGTCCACCCCGACGGGCACGAGCTCACGGGGATCCGCTACCTCGCCGGAGGGCGGTCCGCCGAGGCGCTGTTCACCGACGGGCCGGGCCGCGGGGTCCGGCGTACGACGCTGCACGCGGCGCTGCGCCAGGCCGCCCTGGACGCCGGGGTCACGATCGAGCGGACGGCCGTGACGGACGTCGTCCAGGGCGACCGTGGCGTGGTCGTGGACGGGACACCTGCGCGCTTCCTGGTCGCGGCGGACGGGCTGCACTCCCCGTTGCGACGCTCCCTCGGCCTCGACGGCGGACCCGCTCCCCTGCGCCGCTACGGCCTGCGACGGCACTTCTCGCTCGCCCCGTGGACCAGTCACGTCGAGGTCCACTGGGGGCCGTCGGCCGAGGCCTACGTGACCCCGGTGGCGCACGACCTGGTCGGGGTGGCCCTGCTGACCTCGACCCGCGGCTCCTTCGACGACCAGCTGGCCCAGTTCCCCGAGCTGCGGTCGCGGACGGCCGGGGCCGAGGCCGGGGAGGCGGCAGGAGCCGGTCCGCTGCGACAGCGTGCCACTGCCCGCGTCGCGGGCCGGGTGCTCCTCGTCGGGGACGCAGCGGGGTACGTCGACGCACTCACCGGAGAGGGCATCGCGCTGGCCGTGGCGCAGGCCCGGATCGCCGTGGAGGCGATGGTCTCGGACGACCTGTCCCGCTACGAGGACGGGTGGCGCACCGTCACCCGCCGCTACCGGTTGCTCACCGCCACGCTCCTCGGTGCCAGCCAGGTGCCGTCGCTGCGGCGCGTGCTGGTCCCCGCGGCGGAGCGGATGCCGCGCCTGTTCAGCACGGCCGTCAACGCCCTGGCCCGGCCGGCCTGACCCAGCGAGCCGGTGTCACGAGGGCTACGTGCGCGGTGCCGGTGGGACCATCACGGCGTTCAGCGCCAGCGCCTTCGCCTTGTCGCCCTTCACCTTCATGGCACCGGTGAGCACGCCGCGGACGGGGTTGAGCTGACCGGTCGCCAGACGCAGGAAGTCGTGACCCTCCATGGTGATCGTGGCGTCTCGACGCTGTCCCTCCGGCGGGTCGTCCTCGACCGTGCAGACACCGCCGGCGAGGTGGACGGTGTAGCGGTCGACCTCGCCGTCCTTGCGTCCCGAGATCCGGAAGCCGACACACAGCTCGAGGTCACCGGCCCGGCCGGTGTCGATGAAGTCGGGAAACCGGCGGAAGACCTCCTGCAGCACGATCGACCGGAAGCCGCCCGCCATCACCGAGCGCATGTGCTTGCTCGAGGTGGTGGCGACCGCGGTGGCGACGTCGACCGGGTCGAGGGTGGTGGGGTCGACGGCGACGTGGTTGCTGCCCGGCACCTTGAACACCGTGCCGACGCCGAGCGCGAGCAGCTCCTGGCCCTCGATGCCGAGCTTCCCGCTGAGGTAGAGCAGGGCCGCGTTGGACTCCCCCGTGACCAGCCGCACGAAGTCGACGATGTCGGCCCTGATGGTGACGTCCGGCCCGGCCCCGGGCTCGAGGGTGACCGTGCCGGCGTCGAAGCGCGCCGTGTGGCACTCGTCCGGCCTCCTCGACCGGGTGAGCTCGAAACGTACGACGCCCGTGACCTCCGCCAGCCGGGCGGCGTCGGAGAACTCCGCGAACCGGTCGAGGATCGCGTCGACGGCCTCCTCGCGGAAGTGGTCGCGAGAGACGAGCGTCCGCAGCTCGTCGTCCGAGGCGTCGCGGATCATCGCGGTGATCTCGAGGACGTCGGTGTGGCAGAAGTACTCGTTCACCTCAGTGTCCGACATGGCGGAGAAGCGGTCTGTCACGGCTGACAAGGGTGCTCCTGGGTCCGGGGGGCTCTGGCCACGTCAGTGGCCACCAGCGCTGGGAAGATGCGTTCTCGGCGCCATCCGCGGGCCGTGTCGTGGGCGGGAGAGCCCGGCCAGCTCGACGAGCCGCTGGACGCGGTGCCGGTGCCCGGCGTACGGCTCGAGCAGCACGGCGAGCTCGTCGTCGTCCACGGGCTCACCGGTGAGGACGAAACCCACGTTGGCCGCCACGTGGTAGTCGCCGAAGCTGACGGAGTCGGCGTCCCCCAAGGCACGCGAGCGGGTCTCGGCACTCGTCCACCGCCCGATGCCGGGCAGCGTGCGGACGCGGCGGTCGAACTCCTGGGGAGTTTCGCGGCCGGCCCGCTCCAGCGAGGACGCCACCCGGGCCGCGTGCTGGATGGGACGCGACCTGGCCCCGTCGACCGGGAGCCTGAGCCACTCCCACGACGGGATCGCGCGGAGGTCGGTGGCCGAGGGCTGCAGCCAGAGCCTCACCTGGGGGTCCGGTTCGCTCGGCGGCCCGGGGGCGCGCTCGCCGAAGCGGTGCACCATCGAGCGGAAGGCGCCGAACGCCTCCTTGCCGGTGACCTTCTGCTCGATGATCGCCGGGACCAGTGCCTCCATGACGAGGTCGGTCGCGCCGAGACGCCAGCTGCCGTGCCGTCGCCAGGCGTCCGCGATCGGCTTGTGCAGCGGGACGAAGCCGGTCGGGTCGTCGTCGGCGCCGAGCATGCGCGGGAGCTGGGCGAGCACCCACTCGGCGCCCGCGCCCCAGGCCTCACCCGTGACCGTCCCCTCGTGCGGCTGCGAGGTGATCCGCAAGGACGTGGGGCCCTCCGGGGTGCGGATGCCGCGCCAGGTGGCACCGTCCGTCGTACGCCGGAACGTGGGGTCTCCTCCCCCGCGCCGGTGGGTCGAGAGGATCGCGTCGACCGGGCACGGCCAGACCGGTCGCCACACCCGGACGAGCGGGCGGAGCGTGCTCGCGGACATGACTGGAGAGTATGTCGGTGCGTCCCGACACAATGGGATGCATGTTGCTGGCACGACTCGTCGACCTCTCCGGCCAGGTGGCCGCCACCCGCTCCAGGCTGACCAAGCGTGAGCTGATCGCGGCGCTGCTGCGCGAGGTGGCCGCCTCCGGGGCCGAGGAGATCGACATCGCCGCGTCGTACCTCTCCGGCACCCTGCGACAGCGCCGCACCGGCCTCGGCTGGCGCGGGCTGGCCGACCTGCCCACCCCGGCCGTCGAGCCCTCGGTGCACCTGCCCGAGGTCGACGCCACGCTCGAGGAGGTCGGCGCGCTGTCCGGCGCGGGCTCACAGGGCGCCCGGCGCGACTCGGTCACGGCGCTCTTCGCCCGCCTCACCGCCGCCGAGCAGGAGTTCCTCCGCGACCTCGTCACGGGCAACGTCCGTCAGGGCGCCCTCGACTCGGTGATGCTCGACGCGATCGCAGAGGCCGCCGGGATCGAGGTCAAGGCCGTCCGACGGGCCGCGATGTTCAGCGCGCCCACGGGACCGATCGCCACCGCTGCCCTCGTCGGCGGCGAGGAGGCGCTCGCCGACTTCAGCATGCTCGTCGGCCGCCCGATCCGGCCGATGCTCGCGGGGGCAGCGGCCGACATCCCGGCCGGGGTGGAGAAGGTCGCCGGTTCGTTCGCGGTCGACACCAAGCTGGACGGCATCCGGATCCAGGTGCACAAGCGTGGCGACGACGTCCTGGTGTTCACCCGCAGCCTCGAGGAGATCGGCGCCCGACTGCCCGAGGTCGTCCAGGCCACCCGGTCGCTGTCGGCCACGGACCTCATCCTGGACGGTGAGGCGCTCGCGCTCGACGAGACCGGACGACCGCGCCCCTTCCAGGACACGGCGTCCACGACGGCGACCCGCAGCGGGGCCACCGGGATCCAGCCGTTCTTCTTCGACCTGCTGCTCCACGAGGGCACGTCGCTGATCGAGTCACCGACCAGCGAGCGGCTGGCGCTGCTCGACGAGGTGGTCCCCGAGTCGCTGCGCGTCAGCCGGCTGGTGACCGACTCCACCGAGGAGGCCCGGTCGTTCTTCGACCGGGCGATCGCCGACGGTCAGGAGGGCGTGATCCTCAAGCGCCTCGACGCGGCGTACGACGCCGGCCGGCGCGGCTCGGCGTGGGTCAAGGTCAAGCCCCGGCACACCCTCGACCTCGTCGTGCTGGCCGTGGAGTGGGGCAGCGGGCGACGCAAGGGCTGGCTCTCCAACATCCACCTCGGCGCCCGGCTCCCGGACGGTGGGTTCGTGATGCTCGGCAAGACCTTCAAGGGCATGACCGACGAGATGCTCGCCTGGCAGACCGAGCGGTTCCTCGGGCTGGAGACCGGCCGCGAGGGCCACGTCGTACTTCTCCGCCCCGAGCAGGTCGTCGAGATCGCCTTCGACGGTCTCCAGCGCTCCACCCGCTATCCCGGGGGTGTCGCCCTGCGGTTCGCGCGCGTGCTGCGCTATCGCGAGGACAAGCAGCCCGAGGAGGCCGACTCGATCGCGGCCGTGCGCGCGTTCCTCTAGGGCCTTCGGCTGTCCCTCAGCCCGCACCGACGTGCTCGCGCAGGATGCCCTCCACGGCGGTCCAGTCCTCCGGCGTGATCGTCGGGCGCACCCGACCCCCGACATCGAGGACCAGCGCCACCTGCTTCTTCGGGCGCCGGGTGTCCAGGTTCCACCAGTGCACGAAGTCACCGGTCCCCCAGATCCGCCACCGGCCGCTCATCACGCCGTTCAGCGGTCGGGACTCGACCCCGCGGATCGAGGTGTAGGGGATCTGCTTGGCACCCCACAGGTAGTAGTTGCGGATCAGGATCCCCGTGTCGTCGCAGACGATCGCGCCGTCGTCGTAGCCTGCTGCGCCGCTGCTGGTCATCTTCGGCCCCTCACCCCGCGAGACCGGACCTCGGTCCCTCTGGTCCAGGATGCCATGGCCGACCACGTCGACCCGTCCGCCCCGAGCCGCCGACGAGACACGTGACGCACGAGTGTGTAAACGTGAGTTGCACTAGGATCCCCCCATGCCTCCGACGCGTACCTCGACCCGGCAACCGGCCGCAGCGCGACGTCGTGCCCGGGAGCGCGAGATCCTCAAGGCCACCCGCGAGCTCTTCGACGAGTCCGGGGTGCGCGACGCGCAGATCGAGGACATCGCCCGGGCCGTGGGGGTCAACCGGGCCATCATCTACCGCCACTTCAGCGGCAAGGAGGAGCTCTTCGCCCTCACCCTGGTCAGCTATCTCGAGGATCTCGAGATCCGGCTCGCCGCGGCGTCGAGGAGCAAGCGCACGCCGACGACGCGGCTGGTCGCGGTCACCGAGGAGTTCATCGACTTCGGGGTCGAGTACCCCGCCTTCGTCGACTGCGCCCAGACCCTGATGCGCCGGCCCGGCCCCGAGCTGCTCGAGGAGATCAGCGAGAGCGCGCTGTTCCGCCTCGGCCGTGGGATCTCGGCCTGCCTGACCCAGCTCGTCGACGTGCTCGACGCCGGGGTGGCCTCCGGCGAGTTCCATGTGCCCAACCCGACGCTGCTCGCGAACCACCTCTACGCCAGCGGCCTCGGCGCGCTCCAGCTCGCCCGCGTGGGCATGCTGGTCCAGGAGTCCGCCCCGGGCATCCCGGCGATCTCCCCGGTCTCGGCGACCGACGTGCGCTCCTACGTGGTGGCCACCGCGGTCGCCCTCGCCACCGCCGGCTGACCCCACCCACCCCCTGCCGAACCCCCACCCCGCTGCCGAGGCGTCGCAGATTGACCTCGAAACAGTGCTGAGGCGTCGCAGATTTACCTCGAGAAGGTAAATCTGCGACGCCTCGGCAAGGGGGGTGGGTCGGTGGCTACTTCTCCAGGATCGCGGTGACGCCCTGGCCACCGGCGGCGCAGATCGAGATCAGCCCCCGGCCGGAGCCCTTCTCGTCGAGGATCTTCGCGAGGTTGGCCAGGATCCGGCCGCCGGTCGCAGCGAACGGGTGGCCCGCGGCGAGCGAGGAGCCGTTCACGTTCAGCTTCGTCCGGTCGATGGAGCCCAGCGGGGCGTCCAGGCCCAGGCGCTCCTTGCAGAACACCGGGTCCTCCCAGGCCTTCAGCGTCGAGAGCACCTGCGAGGCGAAGGCCTCGTGGATCTCGTAGTAGTCGAAGTCCTGCAGCGTCAGGCCGTTGCGCGCGAGCATCCGCGGGACGGCGTACGCCGGGGCCATCAGCAGCCCCTCGCCGCCGTGCACGAAGTCGACCGCGGCCGTCTCGGCGTCGGCGAGGTAGGCCCGCACCGCGAGCCCGTGCTCCTCGGCCCACTCCTCGGAGGCCAGCAGCACCGCCGAGGCGCCGTCGGTCAGCGGGGTGGAGTTGCCGGCGGTCATCGTGGCCGCCGCGCCCCTGCCGAAGACCGGCTTGAGGGTGGCCAGCTTCTCCAGCGAGGAGTCGGCTCGCAGGTTCTGGTCGCGCTCGAGCCCGTTGAACGGGGTGATGAGATCGTCCTGGAACCCCCGGTCGTACGACGCGGCGAGGTTGTGGTGCGAGGCGACGGCCAGCTCGTCCTGCGCCTCCCGGGTGATCTGCCACTCCAGCGCGGTCAGGGCGGCGTGCTCACCCATCGACAGCTTGGTCCGCGGCTCGCCGTTCTGCGGGAACGACGGCACGATGTCGGCGGGGCGGATCTTGGCCAGGGCAGCGAGGCGCTGGCCGGTGGTCCTGGCCCGGTTGAGCTCGAGCAGGATCTTGCGCAGCTTCTCGCCCACCGCGATCGGTGCGTCCGAGGTGGTGTCGGAGCCGCCCGCGATGCCGGCGTCGATCTGGCCGAGGGCGATCTTGTTGGCGACGTAGACGGCGGCCTGGAGACCGGTGCCGCACGCCTGCTGCAGGTCGGTGGCCGGTGTCTCGGCGGCCAGCTTCGAGCCCAGCACCGACTCGCGGGTCAGGTTGAAGTCGCGGCTGTGCTTGAGCACGGCGCCGGCGACGACCTCGCCGAGTCGTTCGCCCTCGAGGCCGTAGCGGGTGACGAGACCGTCGATGGCGGCGGTCAGCATCTCCTGGTTCGAGGCGGTGGCGTAGGCGCTGTTGGATCGGGCGAAGGGGATGCGGTTGCCGCCGAGGACGGCGACGCGGCGAGTCTGTGACTGCATGAGGTGATCTGCTCCTTGGTCGGGATGCGCGACCCTCATCTTGACCCGAACCAGTCTGAAAACAAACGAGGTGAGTGGCACGTCACCTTGGCTGGACGCCGAGTTACACCACTCGTTACATTCGTGCCATACCCGGGAGTAGCAATCCGCGCGCGGACCGCGCGCGTGAGCACCTCAAGCAGAGGATGACAGATGACCGACCGTTACCAGTCCTTCACCGGCAGCCCGCTGGGCCAGCTGTTCGTCAAGAACCTCGGCCTGCCGAACCCGACCCCGCTCGAGCGTTGGTCGCAGGGTGCTCCGGTGGTGGACGGCACAGTCGTGACGGGTGGAAGCGGCCGGCTGGGTACGTCGCTGACCACCGCCCTGGACAACCTCGGCGTCACCAGCGTGAGCACCGCCGTCGACGGCGAGAAGTACAAGGGTCTCGTCTTCGACGCGACCGGCCTCACCCACTCCACCGACCTGGTCGCGCTGGAGCAGTTCTTCACCCCGCTGATGCGCAGCCTGACGCCCAACGCCCGCGTCCTGGTGATCGGCACCGTGCCGGACCGGACCGAGAGCAACGACGAGCGTGTCGCCCAGCGCGCCCTCGAGGGCTTCACCCGCTCGCTCGGCAAGGAGATCGGGAAGGGCAGCACCGTCAACCTGGTGTACGTCGCTCCCGGCGCCGAACAGACCCTCGAGTCCACCCTGTCCTTCTTCCTGTCCCCGAAGAGTGCCTACGTCTCCGGCCAGGTCGCCCGGCTCGGCGCCACCGGCACCACCGAGTCCGCCCCGGTCGCCGACCCCACCAAGCCCCTGACGGGCAAGGTCGCGATCGTCACCGGCGCCTCGCGCGGCATCGGCGAGCAGATCGCGCGCGTGCTGCACCGCGACGGCGCCACCGTCCTCGGCATCGACGTACCCCAGGCCGCCAGCGAGCTGCTGACGCTGATGAAGGAGCTCGAGGGCGACCACCTCACCCTCGACATCACTGGCAAGGACGCACCCCAGCGGATCGCCCAGCACGTACGCACGAGGTTCGGCCAGGTGCACGCGGTGGTGCACAACGCCGGCATCACCCGTGACAAGAAGCTGGCCAACATGGCCGAGGACCGTTGGAGCTCGGTGATAGCGGTGAACCTCACCGCCCCCGAGCGGATCACCCGCGAGCTGCTCGACCAGGACCTCGTCGCACACAACGGCCGCATCGTCGGCGTCTCCTCGATCGCGGGCATCGCGGGCAACGTCGGCCAGACCAACTACGCGGCGTCCAAGGCCGGCGTCATCGGTCTCGTGGACGCCCTGTCCGGCGAGCTGAAGGACGGGATAACGATCAACGCCGTGGCCCCGGGCTTCATCATCACGCAGATGACCGCCGCCGTCCCGTTCGCCACCCGTGAGGTCGGACAGCGCATGAACGCCATGAGCCAGGGCGGCCTGCCGGTCGACGTGGCCGAGGCCATCGCGTGGTACCTCTCCCCTGGCTCCACCGCCGTCAACGGCAACGTCGTCCGCGTCTGCGGCCAGATGATGCTGGGGGCCTGAACCCCATGACGGACCGCACCATCAAGGGCCAGCCGAGGGCGCTGCCCACCATGCTCAAGGCGGCGCTCCCGGTGCTCCCGGGGGTCAACCTGATCCCCGGCATGGCCAAGAGGGGCAGCTCCCTTCCCGACCTCACGCTGCACCGCAAGGACGTCGCGATCGACCGGGACCACGTGTCGGCGTACGCCGAGGTCTGCGGCTTCGAACCCAGCCAGACGGTGCCGTTCACCTACCCGCACATGCTGGCGTTCCCGCTGCACCTGGCGATCATGACCGACTCGTCGTTCCCGTTCCCGGCCATCGGGACGGTGCACGTGGGCAACACGATCACGCGGCACCGCCCCGTCGCGTCGAGCGAGAGCCTCGACGTCTCGGCCACCGCGGTCAACCTGCACCCGCACCCGAAGGGACGCGTCTTCGACCTGGTCACCACGGTGACCGCGGGCGGTGAGCCGGTGTGGGAGTCGACCTCGACCTACCTGCGCATGGGCAGAGGCGACGAGCGCATCCAGCCCGAGGGAGAGCCCTTCGACCTGGTGACCGGCACCGGCACCGTGTGGCGGCTGCCCGGTGACCTGGGCCGGCAGTACGCCCACGTCTCCGGCGACCACAACCCGATCCACCTCTACGCGCTCACGGCCAAGGCGTTCGGGTTCCCACGGCAGATCGTGCACGGCATGTGGAGCAAGGCCCGCTGCGTGGCCGCGATGGCCAACCGGCTGCCCGACGCAGCCCGCGTCGAGGTGGAGTTCAAGAAGCCGATCTTCCTGCCCGGCAAGGTCGCCTTCGGGTCACGGGTGGTCGAGGACGGTCTCGACTTCGCCCTCACCAGGCCCGGGGACGGCGCCCCCCATCTGGTCGGACGTGCGCGCCGGGCCTGAGCCTCAGCGCTTGTTGCCGTAGACGACGACCTGGTTGACGAAGGCGCCTCCGCTCGGCGTCCGCATGATGTACTGCGCCGTCGAGGGCCGCCACACTCCCAGGTCGGTGATGCCGTCACCGTTCCAGTCGCCGGTGATCGGCACGTCGGTCGATCGGCCGTAGCCGATCTTCTTCAGCGTGTACGACGACCCGGACGGCACCCGCAGCGTCCAGTAGCCCGTGGTCGGGCTGAAGACCCCCACGTCGCTGCGGCCGTCCCCGTCCCAGTCGCCCGAGATCGGCCGGTCCCCGGCGACGCCGAGGGTGAAGGAGGTCGTCCTGCCGTCAGGCCTGCGCAGGCAGAACAGGTGCGAGGAGGTGCGGTAGACACCGAGGTCGCTGGTCCCGTTGCCGTCCCAGTCACCGGTGAAGGGCACGTCGGAGGCGACGCCGTAGTTGATCGAGGACCGGACGGCGCCGCTGGCCGAGCGCTGGACGAACGTCGGGGAGCCCAGGGTGCGGGTGGCGACGTCGGTCCTGCCGTTGCCGTCGAAGTCCCCGGTCACGGGTACGTCGCCTGCGTGGCCCCACGTGGTCAGGGTCGAACCCGCCTCGAGACGCTGGTAGAACTGCCCCGACGCGGTGGCCGCCCGGAAGAGCCCGAGGTCGGAGCGGCCGTTGCCGTCCCAGTCCCCCACGACCGGGCGGTCGTTGCAGGTGGCTCTGCTGGTGGAGCCCATCCGGAACGTCGTCCGGTGGAGGTACGGCGGGAAGTAGGCGCCGTCCTTGCGCTCCTCGAAGTGCAGGTGCGGACCGGTCACGTTGCCCGATCCGCCGACGTAGCCCACGAGGTCGCCCTGGTCGAGGTAGGTGCCCACGGTCGCGACGATCTGGTTCAGGTGGGCGTAGAGCGTGCTGAAGCCGCTCCCGTGGTCGACGATGACGTAGCGGCCGTAGCTGTCGGTCAGGCTCACCGCCCGGGTGACGATGCCGGGTGCGCTGGCCAGAGCCGGCCGGCCGAGGTCGTTGGTGGTGTTGAAGTCGATCGTGTAGGCGCTCGGCGAGTGCCCTGACCGGGTGCTCCCGATCCAGCTCTGGCCACAGACGAACGGCAGCTCGAAGTCGGGGCCGGCCGACGGGCTGACCGCCGTCGTACGCGCCACCGAGGGACCCATGCGACCCAGGCCGTGACCGCCGTCAGCGGCGGTCGCAGCGCCGCCCAGGGAGAGCACGGTGGCACTCACCGTGATCCCGACAGCACCGATCTTGCACCACGTTCGAGCCGACATGTGCGAACCTCACAGACCCCTTGGGTAACTTGAGTGCACAAAAGTAACGCATGTTGCGGCGTGTCGACACCACGATCTCGCGCTGGATGCTAGGAGACGGGGTGAACGCGGATGAGCCCCTCCTGCGCGACACTGGCCACGAGGGCACCGTCCTCGGAGAAGACCCGAGCGAGCGCGAGACCCCGTCCGCCCGAGGCCGAGGGCGAGACCTGGTCGTAGAGCCACCACTTGTCCGCCCGGAACGGCCGGTGGAACCAGAGGGAGTGGTCCAGCGAGGCGACCTGCATGCCGGGTGAGTCGAAGGACCGGTCGTGCGGGACCAGGGCGGCCGAGAGCAGGGTCATGTCCGAGGCGTAGGTGAACGCCGCGAGGTGGGAGATCGGGTCGTCAGGAAGCGCCGCGCTGGTGCGGATCCACCAGCGGGACCGGGCGGGGTGGTCCGTCGTGACGAGGCTCTGATCCACGTCCGCGACCGGCCGGACCTCCAGGGCAGCCCACTCACGCAGCCAGTGCTCGGTGTAGCGGGAGTCGCGGGAGTCACGGTCCCGCCCCGGCACGCACTCGTCCGGTGACGGCACGTCCGGCATCCGGTCCTGGTGCTCCAACCCCTTCTCGGGGACCTGGAAGTTGGCGGTCAGGAAGAAGATCGGGCGTCCGTGCTGGCGGGCCGCGACCCGCCGCGTGCAGAAGGAGCGGCCGTCCCGCATCTCCTCGACGTCGTAGATGATCGGCACCTTGGTGTCCCCGGGCCGCAGGAAGTAGGAGTGCAGCGAGTGGCACGCGAATCCCTCGGGAACCGTGCGGACCGCTGCCACCAGCGACTGGGCCAGCACCTGGCCGCCGAACACGCGCTGCATCGACGTGTCCGGCTGCTGCCCGCGGAACAGGTTGTCCTCGATGACCTCGAGGTCGAGCAGCTCGACCAGCTCTTCGACGGAAGCGGGCATGTCTCTAGTCCTCCGGTTCTTCGAGGCGGGCCAGGAACTGCTCGAACTGGGCGCCGATCTCCTCGCCGCTGGGCAGCGGCTCGTCGTCGGCCAGCAGGTTCGAGCCCTGGCTGTGGAAGGCGTCGTACTGCTGCTCGAGCCCGGTGACCACGTCGCGCACGTCGTCGGAGTCGGCGATCTGGGTGGCGATCTCCACCTGACGCGCCTCGCCGGCCTCCTTCAGCGCTGCCTGGTCCCACTGCAGCCCGGTGACGTCCTCGAGACCCTCGAGCAGGGCGGCGGCGGCCTGCGGGTAGTCGAACTGTGCGACGTAGTGCGGGATGTGCGCGACGAAGCCCATGGCGTCATGGCCCCACTCCCCGAGCCTCAGCTCGACCAGAGACTGCGCGCTGGCCGGGACCCGGATCTCGCCCTTCCAGACGTTCTCCTGCACCAGCAGCCGGTGGGAGGTCGCGTGGTTGGTCAGCTGCACCGGCCGGGTGTGCGGGACGGCCATCGGCACCGAGCCCATGGACACCACGAGCCGGACGTGGAAGTGCTCGACGACCGAGCGCACCGCGCGGGCGAAGGCCTCCCAGCGGATGTCAGGCTCAGGACCGTTGAGCAGGAGGTACGGCGCACCGAGCTTGTCCTCCATCAACCGCACGACCAGGCGGGGCGCCTCGTAGGCGGCGTAGTGGTCCTCGAGGAAGGTGAGCGGAGGTCGGCGGGCACGGTAGTCGTAGAACTCGTCGACCTCGAAGACCGCCACCACGCGGCCGGGCTCCCCCTCGGTGAGCTGGGTGACCGCCAGGGTCGAGGCGTTGCCCGCGTCGAGGAAGCCGTCCAGCGCCGTCACCAGCACGGGGCCGTCCGCACGTCCCTCGAGCTCGGGGACGTCGTCGACGATGTGCACGAACCGGGCCTCGGTCACGCGGGCTCCTCTGAAACTAGGCGCTGGGGTCGGTGGGCGGACTCACCACCCTAGTCCGCCCAACACGGTGACCTCCGTGGGTATGCCCGGCTCCGGTCAGGCCTTCGGCCCGTCCCGCCGGGAGTAGTCGAGGGCGGGGTCGCCCGCCCCCTTGCCGACCATGCTGTGCCGGTAGCCGTAGAAGAAGTAGATCGCGAACCCGAGGACCATCCAGACCAGGAAACGCAGCCACGTCTCGATGCTCAGGTTCAGTGCCAGGTAGGCGCACACGACCGCGGCGAGGATCGGCAGGTAGGGGCTCCACGGCACCATGAACGAGCGTTCCAGGTCGGGACGGCTCCTGCGCAGGATCGGGACCGCCAGCGAGACGAGCGCGAAGGCGGTCAGCGTGCCGATGTTGACCATCTCCTCGAGCTTGCCGATGGGCGTCAGCGAGGCGACGATCGCCACCAGGCCACCGATCGTGAGCGTGATGTTGATCGGGGTGCCGGTCTTCTTGTTCACGTGCGCGAACTGCCGCGGCAGCAGGCCGTCGCGACTCATCGCGAAGAGGACGCGCACCGCGCCGATCATCAGGGTCATCACCACGGTGGTGAGACCGGCGACGGCGCCCGCCGCGATCAGCGTCGCGAAGCCGTCCTTGCCCTGGTCGCGGAACGCGCTGGCGAGGGCGGCCTCGGTGTCGATCTTGTCGTACTTGATCATGCCGGTGATCACGAGCGCGACCGCGATGTAGAGGACCGTGCAGATCACCAGCGACCCGATGATGCCGCGGGGCAGGTCCTTCTGCGGGTTGCGGGCCTCCTCCGCCGTGGTCGCCACGACGTCGAAGCCGATGTAGGCGAAGAACACGATCGAGGCACCGGAGATGATGCCGAGCACGCCGTAGGTCTGGGCCTGGAAGCCGAAGATCCACTGGAACAGGGGCTGCGTCAGCCCCGTAGCGTCCTGGGGTCCGGCGGACGGCGGGACGAACGGGGTGTAGTTGGCGCCCTTGATGTAGAACAGGCCGGCCACGATCACGAACAGGACGATGAACAGCTTGACGCCGACCAGCACCAGGTTGACCCGCAGCGACTCCTTGATGCCCACGGCCACCAGGAGCGTCAGGATGGCGACGAGCAGGAAGGCGGCCAGGTTGAAGTGGCCGAAGGAGGCCGTCGCCGAGGGGCCGAGACTGTCGGGCCAGCCCAGGCCGATCTCCTCCATGAACGTCACGAAGTAGGTGCTCCACCCCTGGGCGACCACGGACGCGCCCAGCATCAGCTCGAGGATCAGGTCCCAGCCGATGATCCAGGCGACCAGCTCCCCCAAGGTGGCGTAGGAGAAGGTGTACGCCGACCCG
Organism: uncultured Actinomycetota bacterium; assembly: GCA_963843775.1. Classification (GTDB taxonomy): domain Bacteria; phylum Actinomycetota; class Actinomycetes; order Propionibacteriales; family Nocardioidaceae; genus Marmoricola. The sequence goes on along the minus strand of CAWJLT010000012.1, from coordinate 652,132 downwards.
CTGACGGGCACGGTCGAGGCGAACTCCGCGTAGCAGAGCGCCGCCAGGCCGCAGCACATGGCAGCGATGGCGAAGGAGAACACGACGGCCGGTCCTGCGAACTGCGCGGCCGCCTTGCCGGTCAGGGTGAAGATGCCGGCACCGATGATCACGCCGATGCCGAACACCATCAGGTCGAGGGCGGTGAGGTTCTTCTTGAGCTTGAAGTCCGGGTCCTCGGTGTCGCTCATCGATGCTTCGATCGACTTGGTGCGCAAGACGTTCATGGCGAGCACGCTACCGCTGGGACGGTCCGGGGGCGAGAGACACGGCCGGTGGAGAAGGACGGCAGAATCGCAGGCAGGACCACCGCCGACGCCGAGCTGATCATTGCCCTGCGCGAGGTGCTCGCGGCGGCCGCGGACACCGACCGGGCCGGGGCGTGGTGGGACGTGGTCGACGAGACCGGCGGCCCTCATCTGCCAGCTCGGCACCAGGGACCGGTGCGACGAGGAGCTGCTGGCGGACGTCATCGCGGACAACCTCGACGGATCCAGGCGGACCACGCCCGCGCTGTCCCCTACGGCCGGATGTTCTTCGTCCGCAAGGCGATCGGCTGGGCCCTGCGCGACCACGCGCGCACCGACCCCGACTGGGTGCGTGGCTTCGTGGAGGCCCACCGCTCCGAGCTCTCCGGCCTCTCCCGGCGCGAAGCCCTCAAGCACCTGTGACGACACAGCCGTGGCAAGACTCAGCCGTAGAGGGTGCGGATGCGCGCAGCCGCTCGCCTGGCCAGCTCGGCGCTGTCGAAGCCGACCAGCTGCAGCAGCACGCGGTCCTGCTCGTCGTCGCTGGTCCCCTCGCCACCGTTGTGGGTGGCCTCGACCAGCTCCCAGAGCCGGGACTCGCCGAACGTGTCGGCGATGTAGTCACACGCCATCCAGCTCAACGCGTAGTGCCACTCCTGGTCGGCGTCGTTGAAGGTCCGCGACACCGGCATGCCGACGTCCTCGGTCTGCGCCCGGCCCAGGGCCGAGGTCGGGATGATCCGCTCACGTTGGGGGATCTCGCGTGCTCCGAGGTACTCCGCGATGCCCTCGGAGACCCAGGCCGGAGCTCCGTCGTCGCGGATCCCGATCGCGACGTGGCTCAGCTCGTGCCGGGTGATCCTGCCCAGGAACCTCTGCCCTGCCCTGATCGAGCTGGGCAGCACCAGCATCCGGGTGGAGGCGACCTGGGGGCCGTCCTCGGCGTACGTCGGGAACGTCAGGGCTCCGAGGTGGTCCAGGGAACCACCCGGGACGTTGGTGAAGGTGGCGAGGACCTTCGGGTCCTGAGCGCTGTAGACGACCACCTTCTCGGACCAGGTGAAGGGAAGGGAGCGGTCGATCTGGCCGATGCCGGTGCGGACCGCGGCGGTGACCATGGCCGCCGAGGCCCGGGTGGCGTCGTCGAAGATGCCGAGCACGCCCGGCTCCTCGCGCACGGTGATCGCGGTCAGGTCCCACGGCGCCGGGGCGCCGCGGTAGAGCGGCTTCCCCGCGCTGGTCCGGTCGGAGACGATCGTGGCCCGTCCCCCGCGGAAGGAGAACACGAAGCCGACGGTGCGCTTGACCGGCACGGCGTCGTACCCCGCGAGCTGGGTGGTCAGCTGGACCTGCGGGATGTGCACCTCCTTGCCCCAGCGGGGCACGACCCTGACCCGGTCCCACTGCTGGTCCAGCACCCGGTAGCCGAAGGTCGCCCACGGAAGCTGGACGAGGTTGCGGAAGTAGCGCGTCTGCCTCGCCACGAGGCCGGCGTCGTCGCGGTCCACGCGCTTGAGGAAGAGGTCGAGGTCGCGGTCGCGGACGGCGCGCACACGCTGGTCCAGGATCCGCTGCTCCTGGCGGCGAACCTCGGCGGCGGTGGGGCCGGCGCTGTCGCCGGTGGCCGGCAGGCCGGCGTCGGTGCTGTCCTCGGTCCCCCCGCAGGCGACCAGGGAGAGGGAGAGGGTGAGGGTGACCGCTGCGGCGGTCAGTCGCCGGGAGCGGTTCGACCGGGTGAGGGTGCGGTCAGTCCGCCGTGCCACGAGCGAGCTCGTCGTGGGTGCTGTCGAGCGCGGTGACGTCCTCCACGATGCCTCGAGCCAGCGCCTGAGCCGTGAGGCCGATGCGCTCGAGGATCGCTTCCCGCTTGGCATGGTCGAGGAACTCCTGAGGAATGGCGTGCTGCCGGAAGGGAGTGTCCACCTGCTCGTCGTTGAGCAGCTGCAGCAGGGTCGACCCACATCCACCGACCCTGCCGTTGTCCTCAACGCAGACCACCAGCCGATGGTCACGCGCCAGTCCCACGACCGCGGGATCCCACGGCTTGACCCACCGCGGATCGATGACCGTCACCCCGATCCCCTGGTCGGCGAGGCGCCCCGCGACGTCGACCGCGACGGCGGCCATCGAGCCGATGCCGAGGATGAGGACGTCACGTGCCCCGTCGCGCACGAGCACGTCCATCGTCCCGGCCCGGTCGACCGCCTCGAGGTCCGCCTGGGGCGGGCCCTTGGGCAGGCGCATCACGGTGGGGGCGTCGTCGACGGCGACGCACTCGCGCAGCAGCTCCCCGACCCTGGCCCCGTCGCGCGGCGAGCACATCCGCAGGCCGGGGACGACCTGCAGGATCGACATGTCCCACATGCCGTTGTGGCTGGCCCCGTCGTCGCCGGTGACGCCGGCACGGTCGAGCACGAAGGTCACCCCCAGGCGGTGCAGGGCGACGTCCATCAGGACCTGGTCGAAGGCGCGGTTGAGGAAGGTCGCGTAGATCGCGACGACGGGGTGCATCCCCCCCATGGCCAGCCCGGCTGCGCTGGTGACCGCGTGCTGCTCGGCGATGCCGACGTCGAAGGTCCGCTCGGGGTACGCCGCCGCGAAACGATCCAGTCCGACCGGGTAGAGCATCGCCGCCGTGATCGCCACCAGGTCCTGGCGCTCGGCTCCGAGCGCGACCATCTCCTCGGCGAAGAAGTCGGTCCAGATGCGGCCCTTGGGGGTGCCGACCCCGGTCTCGACGTCGAAGGGGCCGATCTGGTGGAACTGGTCGGCCTCGTGGCGCTCCGCCGGGTCGTAGCCGAAGCCCTTGCGGGTCATCACGTGCACGATCACCGGACCGCCGAACTTCTTGGCCTGGGCGAGCGCGTGCTCCACGGCCACCCGGTCGTGGCCGTCGACCGGTCCGACGTACTTCAGGCCGAGGTCCTCGAAGAGCCCCTGGGGCGCGAGCGCGTCCTTCATGCCCTTCTTCATGGCGTGCAGCGCGTCGTACACCGCCGGGCCGACGCCCCGCACGCCGTTGAGCCGGCGCTTGACCGCGTCGAGCACCTGCTCGTAGCGGGGGCTCGTGCGCAGCGTCGTCAGGTGGTTGGCCAGACCTCCGACGGTCGGCATGTAGGAGCGGCCGTTGTCGTTGACGACCATCACCAGGCGGCGGTCGCCGTGCCGGTTCAGCGGCCCCTCGGCGATGTTGTTCAGCGCCTCCCAGGCCATCCCGCCCGTCAGCGCACCGTCACCGATGACCGCGACGACGTGACGGTCCTCGCCACGGATCGCGTAGGCCTTGGCCAGCCCGTCGGCGTAGGACAGCGAGGTCGAGGCGTGCGAGTTCTCCACCACGTCGTGGTCGGACTCCGCCTGGCTGGGGTAGCCGGAGAGCCCGCCCTCGGTGCGCAGGGTGTCGAAGCGGTTGGCCCGCCCGGTCAGCATCTTGTGCACGTAGGCCTGGTGGCCGGTGTCGAAGACGACGCGGTCGCGCGGGGAGTCGAAGACGCGGTGGATGGCCATGGTCAGCTCGACCACGCCGAGGTTGGGGCCCAGGTGCCCACCGCGGGGCGAGCAGGTCCGGATCAGCTCGTCGCGGATCTCCGAGGCCAGCACGGTCAGCTCGTGGTCGTCGAGCCTGCGCAGGTCCTGCGGACCTGTGATGTGCTCGAGGTGACCCATCTGCTGGTTGCTCCCTTGCGTGTGCGTTGGCCTGAAGAGTGAAGTCTAGACGGCGGTGGTGGGAAGGCTGAGGACCGCCAGCGCAGGCTCGTGCAGGCTGCCCAGCCACACCTGACCGTGGTGCTCGCGCACCCCGGTCACCATGTGGTAGCTGCCGGCGTCGGCGTCGAGGTCGTGCACCAGCCGGCCGGCGTCGTCGAAGGCCTGCACGCGGACGGTCTGCTTCGGCTTGGGCTGCAGGAAGGCGGGCAGACGGGTGACCGCCTTGCGCACGACCAGCGGTGCCCGGGTGCGCAGCGCCTCCACCACGGGGTCCAGGGGCGAGGCGATCGTGACCCAGATCAGCCCGTCGCTGCCGCGGGCGATGTTGTCCGGGTAGCCGGGCAGCTCGCTGGTGAGGAGGTCGGTGCCACCGGCCTTCTCCCCCGTCAGCCAGAGGCGTACGACGGTGCGCCGCCCCGTCTCGGCCACGCACACGTAGGACTCGTCCGCCGCCAGGGCGACGCCGTTGGCGAAGGCGAGGCCGGTCAGGTGGACCTCGACGGTGCCGTCCGCGCGTCGGCACAGCAGGCGGCCGGTCTCGGTGTGCTCGACGAAGTCGGCCTTCCACCGCTCGATCGGGTAGACCGTGCTGGAGTCGGAGAACCAGATGTCACCGTTCGCGGCGACGGCGGCGTTGTTGCAGAAGACCATGCGCGTGCCGTCGACCTCGGTGACCAGCCGCTCCACGACCCCGGTGGTGGTGCTCATGGCGAGCAGGCCGAGGCGGGCGTCCGCGATCAGCAGCCGGTCCACGCCGTAGAGCTCGAGGCCCAGGGGACGGCCGCCCGTGTTGCCCACGCACGTGACCGACCCGTCGGGGGCGACCCGCCAGACGCTGCCGTCCTCGGTGCCGGTCCACGCGTTCCCGGAGTCGTCGACCACGACGTCCTCGGCACCCATGGCGGGCACCTCGATCCGGCGGAGCTGAGAGGTCGTCATGCGGGTGTCCCTTCGTCGCAGAGCTGTCGGTAGAGGTCGGAGGTCAAGAAGAGCGGCAGGAAGTGGGCCAGCGACTCCGCCTGGTCGAGCGCCCGGGTCGCAGCCGGGTCGACGAACACGATCGCCCGTCCCTCCCCCAGCACGATGTCGTCGTCGGTCAGGTCCACCCGCCCGGCGTACACCCGGTAGGAGCTGTGGTGCCCGTCGGAGTAGGTGAACCCGGTCTCCTGCCACAGCACCAGGTCGCCCGGGACGGTGACGATGCCCGTCTCCTCGAGGATCTCCCGGTGCACCGCGGTGTCGAAGTCCTCGCCCTCCTCGACGTGCCCACCGACCATGCCCCACTGGTCGGCTGCCCGCGGAGCGTGCTCGTCCCGGTGCTGGAGCAGCACGTGACCGCGGGGATCGACGAGGAGGACGACAGCGATGCGGGGCACGGGAAGCCACCCTAGGGCCAGCTACAACCGCTCCACGAAGCGTCGCCCTCGCAACGCCTCCTCGACCAGCCCCACGGCTCGTCGTACGCCGATCAGGCGCGCCGACTCGCGCTGCCAGGTCTCGACCGCCGCCTCCACCACCGAGGGCTCCGCCACCTCGCGCAGACCACCGCGCGCCTCGCTCAACCCCTGGTTGACGGCCGCCTGGCAGGCCTCCACGTGCAGCACCGAGAACCGGGCCAGGACGACGGCGTGGCGGCGCAGCGCCGGGTAGGTGCGGTACTCGGGCGGACAGAGGTCCAGCAGCCAGCCGACGGCGGTCGTCTCCCAGTCGGGGGCGCCGGGCGGACGCACCTGGTCGGGCCAGCCGGGCGGGCGCACCGCGCGCCCGGCGCTGGAGGCGGGGGCCAGTGGCCGACCGGGCGCCTGACGTGGTGGGGGTGGTCCGAACATCCACCCACCTTAGGCGTGCATCGAACACCTGTTCGACGAAACTAGACCACTTCACGGAATTTCCTAGACCAGTGCAGTGAGTGGTGTCATACCTCGCGACCTGCCTCGTTGCACTCCCACAAGGCCACCACTCGGGGACCACCTCCCGCCGGACCGCATCACGAGGACCATCATGGACAAGCCCTCCCGCGCCACGACCACCACCGTCCGCGCCACCGTGCCCTTCCTCTCCGGTGATGCCCACACCGAGCTCCTCGAGGGTGAGCTCGTCTTCGATCCCGCCGACCCGTTCGCCGTCTCCATGCACCTCGAGGCCAGGTCCGGCACCGTCGTCTGGACCTTCGCCCGGGAGCTCCTCGCCGAGGGCCTCTACGGACCCGCAGGTGACGGCGACGTGCAGGTGTGGCCCTGCCTGAGCAACACCGGTGGCGCCGTCGTGATCATCGAGCTCAGCTCACCCGACGGAACGGCCATGCTGCAGACGACCTCGCGCGACGTCGCGGCCTTCGTGGCCGCCACCGAGAGGGTCGTGCCGCCAGGACACGAGAGCTCGCACCTGCTGCTGAACGAGCTGATCGCGCAGCTCCTCAGCACCTGAGCCCTCGGCCCTGTCGATCTTTCGGGGACTTGTTCGTCACAGTGGTGTGGCGAGGGTCGTCACACCGACAGCGAGAGGCACAGCCATGACCGACACCTACATCTTCCTGATCCGCGAGAACGACTGGGACTCCGACCGGGTGCTCCGGGGCGAGGACCCCGGGGCCGAGATGGCCTTCGCGGAGCACAAGGACTTCCAGGTCGCCGTGGCCGCGCTCGGGGCGCGCCTCGTCGGTGGCAGCGCCCTGCAGAGCGCGAGCCACGGCGGGGTCGTGACCCCCGGCGAGGGAGGCAAGAAGGTCGAGAACGCCGTGTACACCGACAGTCCGTACGCCGACTCGAGCGAGCTCATCACCGGGTTCTACGCGGTGGAGGTCGCGGACGAGGAGATGGCCCGCACGGTCGCGGCCATGGTCCCCACCGGCGGCACGATCGAGTGGCGCAAGGTCTTCCCCCAGGGCTGAGATCTCGCCTGCCCGCCAGGACCGGGTCGCTGGGACGATGGGTCCGTGCGGCCCACCGACGAGGAGTTCCAGGCGGCCTGGCCACGCGTCGTACGAGCTCTGGCGGCGTGGTCGGGCAGCCTCGACGACGCCGAGGAGTACGCCGCGGAGGCGATGTCCCGGGCCGTCGGGCAGGACGGGGTCCTCGACCTGGCTGCGTGGTGCGTGGGCGTCGCCAAGCGCGCCTGGATCGACGACCACCGACGCCGGGGCGTGTTCGCGCGCATCGCGCCCGAGCTGGTCAGCGGAGAGGTCATGCCTGACGACACACCGGATCAGTTCCCGGACCACTTCCCGGGCGAGCTGGACGACCGGGTCGCGCTGCTCTTCGTCGCCTGCGACGAGGTGCTCGCGCCCGGAGCCCGGCTGGTCCTTGCCCTCCGCGTCGTCTGCGGGCTGAGCATCCAGCGGACGGCCATGCACCTTGGCCTCCAGCCGAGTGCCGCGGCAGCTCGGCTGACCCGGGCCAAGCGGGCGCTGAGCGAGGCCCGCGGCGAGTTCCGCGTCCCAGGCCCCGTCGAGCGCCGGCATCGTCTCCCAGCGGTGCTCGACTGCGTCGCGGGTCTGTTCACCGTGGCCCACCGCAGCGGGTTCGAGCCACCCGACGCGCTCACGGACATGGGCGCCCAGGCACTCTCGATCGCCGACGCGCTCGTCGCGCTCTACCCCGACGAGAGCGAGGTGCGCGGCCTTCGTGCCGTCATCCTGCTCGGACTGGCGCGGAGGCCGGCCCGGGTGGACACGACCGGGGTGGCACTGACGCTGGACGAGGTGGACCGCACCGCGTGGGACGCCGGGCTGGTGCGCGCCGGGCTGGCGGACGCTGCGGTCGCGGCCCGCGGCGACGGGAGGTTCGCCCTCGAGGCCGCGATCTCCGGGCTGCACACGGTGGCCCCGTCGTTCGCGCGGACCGACTGGGTGCGGGTCGTCCAGCTCTACGAGGCGTTGCGGCAGCTGTGGCCCTCGCCTGCCGTGGACGTGGCCCTGCTCGTGGCGCGCGGCCAGGTGGTGCTGGTCGCGGGGGGTGGTTCCCCGGAGCTGGTCGCTGTGGAGCAGGAGCTCCAGCGGCTCGCCGACGAGGGCCCGTCCTACGCACGCAGGGACGCGGCCTTCGCCCTCGCCGACCTGTGCTGGCGCACGGGTCGTCACGACGAGGCGGCGGCTCGCTACCGGGAGCTCGCCGGGCAGGCCGAGCAGGAGTCCGTGCGCGGGTTCTGCCTGCGTCGCGCCGAGCGGCCCGACTGATCGCTCAGGCTCGGCGCATCGACCCGCCGTCGCGGCCGTAGGAGGAGGCGACGATCTCCGCGACCACGGAGAGAGCGATCTCCCCGGGCGCCTTGCCACCCGTGTTCAGCCCCGCCGGCACGTGCAGCTTCTCGAGACCGGCTGCACCTTCCTGCTCCAGCACCTCGAGAAGCCCGCTGGCGCGGCGGCGGCTGGCCATCATCGCGACGTACGACGCGGGTGAGGCCAGGGCGGCACGCATGACCTGCGGTGCGTCGGGGGCGTCGTGGTCGCACAGGACGACGGCGTCTCCGGCGCGCAGCCCGACCGCGGTCAGGGCGGCCACTCCCCCACCGTCGGCGTCCTCCTCGATGAGGACGACCGTTCGGCCGGTGGCGCTGGCGATCACGTCGATGGCTTCCGCGATCGGGTTGCGGGTCAGCAGGACGAGCCGCCCTGCGGCCGGTACGTCGTCGGACCAGGGCTGCTCACGCTGTGACATGGGTCCAGCGTGCCATGCGGAGCAGGCCGGCCGGGGGGCTCACCCGAGCAGGCTGCGGACGAGCAGCACGATCGCCGAGGCGGCGCACACCGCGAGCACGGCGTACCTCACCTGTCGGTCGGGCAGGACCCCCTGCAAGCGTCTCCCCGTCCAGGCGCCGACCACCAGGCTCGGAGTCAGCACCAGGACCAGAGGGAGCACGTCGGCGTCGAGGTGGCCGCTGAGCCAGATGCCCACGAGGCTCATCCCGGCCCCCACGGTGAACAGCACCGCGAGCGTGCTGCGGATCTGTGCGGGAGGACGGTGCTGGTAGAGGATCGCGGCCGGCGGTCCACCGATCGACGTCGCGGTCCCGGCCAGGCCGGAGAGGAGCCCGGCGGTGCTCAGCGTCGAGGGTCGCACCGGCACCTCCACCGAGTGCAACGTCAGGGCCACGGCCAGCAGGACCATCACCGCGACCGAGATCGCCACCGCCCGGTCCGAGAACAGCGCCAGGAACAGCACCCCCAGGCCCACTCCCGGCACGCGCGCCGAGAGCAACCACCCCAGCCCCGGCCAGTCGATGTCCCCCCGCTCCCTGGCCAGGGTGAAGAACGGCAGCAGCACCGCCAGGACGAGCGGCAGCTCCGGCATCAGCGACGGTGTCACCAGGGTCACGACCGGCGCCGACACCAGGTTCAGCCCGAGACCGACCATCCCCTGCATGGTCGCGCCCACGAGGACGACGAGGACCAGCAGCACGACCACGGACGCGCTGACTCCGAGCGTCATCCCTCAGCCCGACAGGAAGGAGAACCGCACCTGCCGGTCGGGGTTGTCCACGTTGAGGTCGACCAGGCAGATGCTCTGCCAGGTGCCGAGGGCGAGACGGCCCTCGAGCACCGGCACGCTGGCGTACGGCGGGACCAGGCCGGGCATCACGTGCGAGCGGCCGTGGCCCTTCGACCCGTGACGATGGCGCCAGCGGTCGTCGGCCGGAAGCAGGTCGCCGAGCGCCGAGAGCAGGTCGTCGTCGGACCCCGCGCCGGTCTCGATGATCGCGATGCCGAGAGTGGCGTGCGGGACGAACAGCTGCAACAGGCCGTCCCCCTCGTCGCGGACGAAGTCGCCGCAGTCGCGGGTGATGTCGAGGACCACCTCCTCACCCCCGGTGCGGTAGTCACGCAGCTCGGACCTCATCCCTGTGCCTCCTCAACGCTCACGCAGGTGCTCCTCGACGCGCCGCACCTTGGCTTCCAGCTGTCCTTCCCACCCGGGCCGGATGTCGGCCTTCAGGACCAGCCCGACGCGGGGGTACTGCGCCGCCACGACGTCGACCGCCTGCTTGACCGCTGCCATCACCTCGTCCCACTCTCCCTCGACGTTGGTGAACATCGCATTGGTCTCGCACGGCAGGCCGGAGGCCCTGATCGCGCGCACCGCCTCGGCCACGACCTCGCTGACCCCGGCGTCGGCCGGCTGCGGGTCGGAGGCGTCGAGCCGGGGTCCGGACGGGCTGATGCTGAGGGCGACGATCATGGACACACACTCCCAGCGCGCGGGGTGATCGCCAACTCCACCTCGACGCGGCACCATGGGCTGCACAATGGGTCCAGCCATGGAGCCTCGGGAGGACCTGACATGTCGGTAGGACGCTGGGGGCAGTGCGCGCTCCTGATCGTCCTCGTCGGCGTACCCCTCTCCATCCGGGGCGTTCAGGCCACCGCGTTCGGCGGCTGGCCCTCGATCGGCTTCGCGATCGCCCTGTTCCTGCTGGCGGGTCCGGAGCGGAGGTGGCTCGTCCTCGCCGTCGAGACCGCGGTGGTCGTCCCGGCGCTGATGTACAGCTACGAGGTGCCCTGGTGGCAGGCCGCGCTCGGCAGCCTCGCGGTCACGCTGCCGTCCCTCGTGACGTCCGTGCTGCTGCCCACCGAGCCGAACGGGCGCCTCCGGCTCGATGAGGTGGACGGCGTGCGCTACCACCTCGTCACGCTCGGCTCGGCCCTGGTGTGCGGGCTGCTGGCCGTCCTGGCCGCGTCCACCCTGCTGAACCTGCGCGACACCCTGATCTCCGGGCTGATGTCGGCGCTCGCGGCGCTGACGGCGCAGCTCGTCGTGCTGCCGCTGCTGATCCGCACCTCAGGTGGCAAGGCGGCCGGAGGAACGGTCGAGCTGATGCTGCAGCGGGCGGTGCTCCTGGGGGTCGGGTTCACCGTCTTCTGGCCCGACTCGGCGCTCGCCGCGCCGTTCGTGGTCTTCCCGGTGCTGGGATGGGCGGCCCTGCGGGCCACCCGGCGCGAGACACATCTCCAGCTGTTCCTGATCTGCGTCGGCGCCTACGCGATGACCTTCGGCGGGCGCGGCCCCTTCGCGGTCGCCCTCGACGGCATCCCCGACGACCTGGCCCCGACCCTGCTCTACCTCTTCATCGGCGCCGCCTGCTACCTGATCGTGCCGCTGACGCTGACGGTGGAGAAGCTGTTCGCCATGACGGGACAGGCCACCCGTGCGGCCACCACCGTGGAGCGGTTGCTGGACTCGGTCAGTGGTGCCCTGATCATCGCCACCGACTCGACCGGCCGGATCACGCACTTCAACAGCGGCGCCCAGGAGACCCTCGGCTACACCCCCGAGGAGGTGCTCGGCCAGAGCCCCGTGATGTTCCACCGCCGGGAGGAGCTGGAGCGCCAGGCACAGCACTTCGGCGTGCCCGTCAAGCACGTCGCCATCGTGCTCGAGATGGTGAGACGTGGAGAACGCCGCGACTGGGAGTTCCTGCGCAAGGACGGGACCCCACGGATGGCGTCGCTGACGCTGAGCGAGGTCACCGGGCCCGAGGGGGACGTCGTCGGCTACATCGGCGCCGGCGAGGACTTCACCGAGCGCCAGCGTGCCCAGGAGGCGCTGATGGCCGCACTCGAGCTGGAGCAGGCCTCCGTGCTGCGACTCGAGGAGGTGGACAACGTCAAGCAGGAGCTGGTCTCCAACGTGAGCCACGAGCTGCGCACCCCGATCACCAGCATCTCCGGGTACGCCGAGCTGCTGGCCGACGGCACCCTCGGTGAGCTCAACGAGGCGCAGGTCGACGCGCTCCTCCGGATCGAACGCAACACCGCGCGGCTGGGCCTGCTGGTCGGTGACCTGCTGACGCTGTCACGCGCTGAGTCGGGCGAGCTCGAGCTCGCACGGGAGGACGTCGACCTGGGCACCGTGCTGCACGAGGCCCGCGAGGTGGCCGCCGAGCTCTGCCGTTCCCGGGTGCTCGGCTTCGAGCTGGTCGAGGCCGGTGGACCCGTCATGGTGCTGGGCGACGTGCAGGGTCTCGAGCAGGTGGTGACGAACCTGGTGAGCAACGCCATCAAGTTCACGCCTGACGGTGGCGAGGTGACGGTGACCCTCTCCCGGTCGGCAGGCCGCGCCTCGCTCGCCGTCCGGGACACGGGCATGGGCATCACCGCCGAGGACCAGGAGCACCTCTTCACCCGGTTCTTCCGCACGTCCTCGGCCACCGAGCGGGCCATCCAGGGCACCGGCCTGGGCCTGAGCATCGTGCACGCGATCGTCGTGCAGCACGGCGGAAGCGTCTCGGTCGAGTCGGCCCTCGGCTGTGGCACCACGGTCACCGTGCTGCTGCCCCTCGCCCCGCAGAACTGACCGGACGTCATACCTCCTGGCTGTTCCTGCTGCCAGGACGTATGACGTCCGCGTCGGTTCCCGGGTCCTGTCAGCTGGCGAGCAGGCTCCGCAGGACGTACTGCATGATGCCGCCGTTGCGGTAGTACTTCGACTCACCGGGGGTGTCGATGCGCACCTTCGCGTCGAACTCGACGCTCTCTCCACCAGAGGTGGTGGCGGTGACCTTGACGGTGCGGGGGATCCGGCCCTCGTTGAGCTCGGTGACACCGGTGAAGGAGAACTCCTCCTCACCGGTCAGGCCGAGCGACTCGGCGCTCTCACCCTCGGGGTACTGCAGCGGCAGCACGCCCATCCCGATCAGGTTCGAGCGGTGGATGCGCTCGTAGGACTCGGCGATGACGGCCTTCACGCCGAGCAGCGCCGTGCCCTTGGCCGCCCAGTCGCGGGACGAGCCGGAGCCGTACTCCTTGCCTGCGAGCACCACCAGCGGCGTGCCGTTGGCGATGTAGTGCTCGCTGGCCTCGAACACCGAGGTCACCTCGCCGTCGGCGGTGAAGTCGCGGGTGAAGCCACCCTCGGTGCCGGGGGCGAGCTGGTTGCGCAGCCGGATGTTGGCGAAGGTGCCGCGGATCATCACCTCGTGGTTGCCGCGGCGCGAGCCGTAGGAGTTGAAGTCGCGCTGTCCGACGTTGTGCTCGGCGAGGTACTTGCCCGCCGGGCTGTCCTTCTTGATCGCGCCGGCCGGGCTGATGTGGTCGGTGGTCACCGAGTCACCCAGCTTGAGCAGGACGCGGGCGCCCTCGATGTCGGTGACGTCCTCGGGCTTGTCCGGCATGCCGTCGAAGTAGGGAGGCTTGCGGACGTAGGTGGAGTCCGCGTCCCACTCGAAGGTGTCGCCCTCGGGCGTCGGGAGCGACTTCCACTGCTCGTCACCGGCGAAGACGTCGGCGTAGTCGTTGGTGAACATCTCGGAGGTGATCGCCGTCCGGATGACCTCCTCGACCTCGGCCGCGCTCGGCCAGATGTCCTTCATGTAGACGTCGTTGCCGTCCTCGTCCTGACCCAGCGGGTCGTGGTAGAGGTCGACGTCCATCGAGCCGGCCAGCGCGTAGGCGACGACGAGGGGTGGCGACGCGAGGTAGTTCATCTTCACGTCCGGGTTGATCCGGCCCTCGAAGTTGCGGTTGCCCGACAGCACCGAGACGACCGCGAGGTCGTTCTGGTTGACGGCCTCGCTCACCTCGGTGATGAGGGGACCGGAGTTGCCGATGCAGGTCGTGCAGCCGTAGCCGACGAGGTTGAAGCCCAGCTTGTCGAGGTACGGCGTGAGCTCGGCCCGCTCGTAGTAGTCGGAGACGACCTTCGAGCCGGGGGCCAGCGTGGTCTTCACCCAGGGCTTGGTGGTCAGGCCCTTCTCGACGGCCTTCTTGGCGAGCAGGGCCGCGCCGATCATCACCGACGGGTTCGAGGTGTTGGTGCACGAGGTGATGGCCGCGATCGCCACAGCACCGTGGTCGAGCTGGAACTCGGTGCCGTCCGAGAGCTTCACCGATGCGGGGTTCGACGTGCGCCCGTGACCGCTGCCTGCCGGGTGGTTGCGCCAGTCGTCGGGAGCGCCTCCCCCGTTGCCGCCCTCGGAGATCGCGGGGGCGTCGCTGGAGGGGAACGACTCGTCGGAGGCCTCGTCGACCTTCGACTTCACCGAGGACCCCTCGGTGCCGTCGACGTAGTCCTCGAGCGAGGTGCGGAAGGCCTCCTTGGCCTCGGACAGCGAGACGCGGTCCTGGGGGCGCTTGGGCCCGGCGAGCGAGGGGACGACCTCGGCCAGGTCGAGCTCGAGCCGCTCGGAGAAGCGCGGCTCCGCGGCGGGGTCGTGCCAGAGCCCCTGCTCCTTGGCGTAGGTCTCGACGAGGTCGATCTGCTCCTCGGAGCGGCCGGTGAGCCTGAGGTACTTCGTGGTCTCCTCATCGATCGGGAAGACCGCGATCGTGGAGCCGAACTCCGGGCTCATGTTGCCGATCGTGGCGCGGTTGGCCAGGGGCAGCGCGGAGACGCCGGGTCCGTAGAACTCGACGAACTTGCCGACCACGCCGTGCGCGCGCAGCATCTCGGTGATGGTCAGCACGAGGTCGGTGGCGGTGGCGCCCTCGGGCAGGTCACCGTTGAGCTTGAAGCCGACCACGCGCGGGATGAGCATGGAGACGGGCTGGCCGAGCATGGCCGCCTCGGCCTCGATGCCGCCGACGCCCCAGCCGACGACGCCGATGCCGTTGACCATGGTGGTGTGCGAGTCGGTGCCGACCAGGGTGTCGGGGTAGGCCGTGAGCTCGCCGTCGACCTCACGGGTGAAGACCACGCGGGCGAGGTGCTCGATGTTGACCTGGTGGACGATGCCGGTGCCGGGCGGGACGACCTTGAAGTCGTCGAAGGCACCCTGGCCCCAGCGCAGGAACTGGTAGCGCTCGCGGTTGCGCTCGTACTCGATCTCGACGTTGCGCTCGAACGCCTCCGGCGTGCCGAAGACGTCGGCGATCACCGAGTGGTCGATGACCATCTCGGCGGGGGCGAGCGGGTTGATCTTGGAGGGGTCGCCGCCCAGGTCGGCCATCGCCTCGCGCATGGTGGCGAGGTCGACGACGCACGGGACGCCGGTGAAGTCCTGCATGATCACGCGGGCCGGGGTGAACTGGATCTCCTTGTCGGGATCCGCGTCTGCGTCCCAGCCGGCCAGGGCCCTGATGTCGTCGGCGGTGATGTCCTCGCCGTCCTCGGTACGCAGGAGGTTCTCCAGCAGCACCTTGAGGCTGAAGGGCAGCGACTGCACGTCCAGCCCGTCGCCCTCGACGGACTCCAGGCGGTAGATCTCGTAGGACTTTCCGTTCACGTCCAAGGTGCCCTTGGCACCAAAGCTGTCGGCGCTGGCCATGATTCTCCCTCTGTCCGGGGTATCGGTCGGTCGGTCCTGCCCGGTCTGCCCGGTCGGTTCTGCCCGGTGTTCCATCTTGCCCACCCGGGTGGAGCCGTGTGAAGGAAGGCGACCCTTACCTGATGTATCTTGATATCAAGATACATGGGATCGTGGAGTTTCTCCAACCCCCGCCCACCCCACGAGGACTCCGGGGATCAGTGACCCGTGAAGTCAGGGCGCCGCTTCTCGGTGAAGGCCCTCATGCCCTCGGCCACGTCCTCGGTCCGGAGGAGGAGGGACTGGCCGGACCGTTCCCGGGTGAAGGCGTCCTCGAGACCACCGAGGGTCGCCGCGTTGACGGCCTTCTTGGTGGCGGCGAACGCCAGGGGGGCACCGACGGACAGTCGGCGCACGATCCTGCCCAGACCATCGGCGTAGGCCTCGTCCGCGAAGACGTGCGAGACCAGGCCCGCGTCGTAGGCGTCCTGGGCGGAGATGACGTCGGAGAGCAGGGCCAGCCGCATCGCGCGGGCGCGACCGACCGAGGCGGCGACCGTCGCGGTGGCACCACCGTCCGGCATCAGGCCGATCCTCGTGAAAGCCAGCGTCAGCGCCGCCGACGAGGTGGCGACGACGAGGTCGCACGCCAGGGCCACCGACATCCCCACACCGGCCGCGATGCCGTTGAGACCGCAGACGACCGGCTTGTCGAGCTCGGTGACGGCCCGGATGACGTGGTTCGCGGCGTCGACCGAGCCGGCGTCGTAGTTCTGCTGTGCGTCCTCGCCGCCGAGGTCGGCACCGGCCGAGAAGGCGCCACCGGTTCCGGTGAGCACCACGACCCGCACCTCTTCACGCGATGTCGCCTGACGTAGCTGGGTGACCGCCCCGGTCACCATCTCCCCGGTCAGCGCGTTGAGCTGCTCGGGTCGGTTCAGCCTCAGCCACAGAGCGCCGTCCTCGAGGTGCACCTCGAGGTCGCTCACGGGCGCACCGCCTGGTCCCCCGCCTGGTCCCGGTCCGCACGCATCGAGCTCGCTGCATCCATGGGCTCATCCAAGACGTTGACAGTTTTACTGTCAACGTCGTGTGCGTGAGCGGCGTCACCCCGCTAGGCTCACTCGGATGGTGCGGGTACTGGTGGTCAGCGACGAGGAGGCACCCAACCTGGGTGTCCAGACCCTGCGTGACCTCGCTCCCGACCTGGTCCTGGCCGCAGGCGACCTGCCGTGGGGCTACCTCGAGTACGTCGGCTCGTGCGTGGACGCCCCGCTCGTCTTCGTTCCCGGCAACCACGACCCGGAGATCCGGCGATCGGGTCGGCAGGACCACGATCCCTTCGGCTACGACGACGAGATGAGCCACGGACCTCGCCCCCACGGCGCGACCAACGCAGACCAGCAGGTGGTCGAGGCAGCCGGGCTGCGCGTCGCGGGCCTCGGTGGATGTGTCCGCTACAACTCGGGCCCCCACCAGTACACCCAGCGCCAGTACGCCGTCCGCGCACGGCGCCTGCTCCGGCGGGCCAGGCGCGGCGGCCCGGTCGACGTGCTCCTCACCCACGCGCCGCCGTTGGGCCTGGGTGACGCCGACGACCTGCCGCACGTCGGGATCGAGGCCATGCACCCCGTGATCGAGCGGCTCCAGCCGACGTGGCACCTCCACGGTCACATCCACCCCTACGGCAAGACCATGCCCGACCGTCAGGTCGGCCCTACGACGATCCGCAACGTGATCCCGTGGAAGATGCTGGAGGTCACACCCAAGTCGGCCCGAACAGGGGTTCCCGCCCACTGACGGGGTGGACAATGGACGGCATGGCTACCCCACGGGTCGACGCCGAGACCGACTTCCAGCGTGCCCGTCGGCACCAGGTCCTCTCACGTCTCGCCGGGTTCCTCCGGCACGACGCCGGGGAGGCCAACGACACCCTGTCCTTCGACGAGGTCCTGTCGGCCCTGGGACGACGAGGCGAGCGGTCCCTCGGGGTGCAGATGGTGGACCTCGACCAGATCGTGGGCTCGGTCGACAAGGTCCGCGACTTCGACCGCCGGTTCCGCCCGACCTCCGACCGCAGCCGGCAACGGTGGGAGCGACTGGCCGAGAAGAGTCGGATGGGCGAGTACCTCCCACCGATCGAGGTCTACAAGCTCGGCAACCTCTACTTCGTGCGCGACGGCCACCACCGGGTCTCGGTCGCGCGCATGCACGGCGCCCAGGGCATCGAGGCCGACGTCACCGAGATCGACACCGTGATCTCCACCGACGGGCTCGGCGGGCGCCGCGACCTCGACGGGCGCAACTGGGGCCTGCGCTTCCTCAAGCGCGTGCCGCTGACCGGTGAGCGCCGGGTCGAGATCAACTGCACCGACCCCGCCAACTACCACCGGCTCGCGGAGATGGTGGAGGCCTGGGCCTGCCGGCTGATGCACGAGGAGAGCGCCTACTTCGACAAGTCCACGATGGCCGTGCGCTGGTTCGACGAGGAGTACACCCCGGTCCTCCGGATGATCGACGAGGCCGGCGTACGCGGGCACGACGAGACCGGTGCCGATGCCTACATCCGCGTCGCGGGCGAGCGCTACCGGCTCATCCGCGAGCACGAATGGAACATGGACGTGGTCAGGATGGTGCTGGCGGAGTCACGGCCACGCCGCAGGTCAGGCCAGGCGTAGCCAGACGGCCGAGTCGACGCCGATCCCGCCGTCAGGGTCGAGGTCCGCACTGCTCACGAGCACCTCCGCGCCGTCAGGGACACTCACCGAACCGCCGCCCACGTTGGCGATCACCCGGATCGGAGCACCGTCGGCGGTGCTCACGTCGAAGGCCAGCACCCCCGGGCCCAGGTCGACCCAGGTGAGCACGCCGCGGCCGGGTCGGTGCTCGTGGCGCAGGCGGAGCAGCGTGCGGTAGAGCTCGAGCGTCGAGCCCTGCACCCCGGTCTGGCGGTCGACGGCGAGCTCGCCGTACACCGGGGGCTGCGGGAGCCACGACTTCCCGGAGGGCCCGAAACCGAAGGACGGCGCGTCGCCCTCCCAGGGCATCGGCACCCGGCAGCCGTCGCGACCGCGTGCGGTGTGCCCGGACTTCTCCCAGACCGGGTCCTGGAGGTACTCGTCGGGGATCTCGGTGGCGTCGGGGAGGCCGAGCTCCTCGCCCTGGTAGAGGTACGACGACCCCGGCAGCGCCAGCATCACCGTGGTCGCGGCGCGGGCACGACGCAGGCCCACCACGGCGTCGGGCTGCGGGTCGTCGGCCCCCATGCCGTGGACCATGACCGGACCAGGCTTCTGGTCGAACCCCAGCCGGCTGGCGTGGCGTACGACGTCGTGGTTGGACAGCACCCAGGTCTGGGTCGCGGCGTACGGCGCCACGACCGCGAGCGACTCCGTGATGTTGGCCTGCAGCTCCTCGGCGATCCATGAGCTGAGCAGGAAGCCGAAGTTGAACGTCTGGTGGAGCTCGTCAGGACGCACGTAGCGCGCCATCGCCTCGGGCGGCGTCACCCAGGCCTCCCCGCACATGATGCGGTCGGCGTCCTCGCCCTCGATGCCGTAGGAGTCGGTGACCCGGCGCCAGCGACGGTAGACGTCGTGCACGCCGGGCTGGTCCCACATCGGCAGGTCGGAGGTGTTCTCCACGTCCATCTCGTGCCGCGGGTCGGCGTCCGGCAGCCCGTCGACCTTGATCAGGCTGTGGGCCACGTCGATCCTGAAGCCGTCGGCGCCGCGGTCCATCCAGAACCGCAGCGTCTTCTCCATCTCGTCGCCGACCTCGGGGTTGGTCCAGTCGAAGTCGGGCTGGGTGACGTCGAAGAGGTGGAGGTACCACTGCCCGAGCGTTCCGTCGGACTCCCGCACGCGCTCCCAGGCGGACCCGCCGAAGGTGCTCCGCCAGTTGTTCGGCGGCTCCTCGCCGTTCGCGCCCCGGCCCTCACGGAAGATGTAGCGGCCGCGGGCAGGACTGCCGGGCTCCGAGGCAAGCGCCTCCTGGAACCAGACGTGCTCGCTGGAGGAGTGGTTGGGAACGATGTCGACCATCACCCTCAGGCCGAGCTCGTGGGCCCGTGCCAGCAGCGCATCGGCGTCGGCGAGGGTGCCGAACCGGGGGTCGACGTCGCGGTAGTCCGCCACGTCGTAGCCGGCGTCGTGCTGCGGCGAGGTGTAGAACGGCGAGAGCCAGACAGCGTCGACGCCGAGCTCCGCGAGGTGCGGCAGGCGGGCGGTGATCCCGGGCAGGTCGCCCATGCCGTCGCCGTCGGCGTCGGCCCAGGACCGCGGGTAGATCTGGTAGATGACGGCGTCGCGCCACCACTGCTGCTGGCTCATGTTCCCCACTTCTCGGCGAGCTTCGTGATCACCGTCAGGCTACGGGTGGTGGCGATCCCCAGGTGACGCTCCACCACGGCGTTGCTCGTCCCCACCTCGTGGTAGGGCTTGCCCAGCAGCAGGTGCACCGCGCGCCTGCCGACCCGGACCTCCTCCCCTGGCTCGGAGCGCGCCTCGAGCAAGGCAGCCGCCGCGCGGTCCGGGACCTCGGCGAGCAGGGTCAGGTAGTGCCCGTGCAGCTCGGGACCGACCTCTCCTGCCAGGGCTCGGGCCTCGTCGTAGGTCTGGGTCAGCTCGGCAGGGGTCATCAGGACCACCGACACCTCGAACCCCCGGTCCGCGAGCATGGTTTTCTCCAGCGCTGCCACGATCCGGGGACGGGACCGCATGCGCGTGCGGAACAGCACGTTGCCGGTCTGGATATGGGTCTCCACCCCCTCGAAGCCGGCGACGGTCAGGGCCTCGCGGAGCTCGGCCATGGCGTACTGGCGCTTGCCCACGTTGACGGCCCGCAGGAACGCGATGAAGGTCGACATGGCCACCATCATGGCGCCTTCCTGAAGCAGGGCCCTCTCTGTCTCCAGCCAGAGTCCGTCGACCCGTTCCCGGGCGTAGCCTGCGGTCATGACTGGCCAGGCGGCCTCGCCGTCGTACGACAGCGGCGCCTGGGCCGGGCTGTCCCGGCGGTTCTCGCCGTACCTCGACCTCGTGCTCGGTCTCGTCGTCGCCGGCCTGGCCGTCGCCTCGCTGGTGGGCACGGACGTCGCCGCCGTCGACCCGCGGCTCGAGCCGACGGACGCGCTGTCCGTGGCTGCCACCGCGGTCGCCGGGCTGGTGCTGGTCTGGCGCCGGACCCGTCCGGTGACGTCGTTCGTGGTCTTCGTGGGCTGCTGCCTGGTGGTCACCCTGACCGGGCACTACATCGGGCTGCTCTCGGTGGTCCTGCTGCTCAGCCTGTACTCGCTGGCGGCACACGGCGCCCGTCGAGACGGTGTGCTCGGCCTGGTCGCCTCGATCGCCGTCTTCATCGGGCTGGCCCTCCTGGACGTGCCGGACCTGCGGACCTCCGACCTGCTCCAGTCCTGCGCGCTCCTCCTCGCCGCCTGGGCCGTCGGCGACGCCATCAGGTCACGGCGCCACCAGCAGGCCCAACGGCTGCGCGTGGCCGAGCAGGAGGCGGCCACCGCGCGCGAGCACGCCGCCCTCGCCGTCGTCGAGGAGCGTCTGCGGATCGCGCGCGAGCTGCACGACGTCGTCGCCCACCACATGTCGTTGATCGCGGTGCAGGCCGGGGTGGGGGCGCACGTCATCCGGACCGACGTCGACGCCGCCCGGCAGGCCCTGGAGATCATCGCCGACACCAGCCGCAACGCCCTGAGCCAGACCCGGTCGATGCTCGGGCTCCTCCGTGAGGTCGAGGGCACCTCGGACCGTCCGCCGGCCCCGTCGGTCGAGGATCTCGTCGATCTGGTGGCCGACGTCCGCGCGGCCGGCGTGGAGGTGGCTCTGACCGTGTCCGGGACGCGGCGCCCGATGGACGCCGGGGTGGAGCTGACGGCCTACCGCGTGGTGCAGGAGTCGCTGACGAACGTTCTCAGGCACTCGGAGGCCAGCAGGGCATCGGTCCTCGTGGCCTACGACGACAGCGGGGTGGACATCGAGGTGCACGATCCCGGACTCGGTGGACGTCCCCGGGTACTTCCGCTGGCGGAGCCCGGCGGACACGGGCTCGTCGGTCTGCGGGAGCGCGCCCGCCTCCACGGCGGCAGCCTGGAGTACGCCGTCTCGGGCGCCGGGTTCACCGTGCACGCCCGGTTGCCGTCACGACAGGGGCCGAGGACATGATCACGGTCGCGGTCGTCGACGACCAGGAGCTGGTCCGGTCGGGCTTCGTCGTGCTCCTGCGCTCCAGTCCCGACCTCGAGGTCGTCGGCGAGGCCGGGGACGGCCAGGAGGCGTGGGACCTGTGCCGGCGTACGTCGCCGGACGTGGTGCTCATGGACGTCCGGATGCCCCGGATGGGCGGGCTCGAGGCCACGCGCCGGATCATGGCCGACCCACGCTGCGCCTCGACACACGTGCTCGTCCTCACGACCTTCGACCAGGACGAGCTCGTGCACGAGGCACTCCGGGCCGGGGCCAGCGGGTTCCTGCTCAAGGACACGCGTCCCGCGCAGCTGCTCGAGGCCGTCGCAGTGGTCGCGGCCGGCGACGCCCTGCTCGCGCCGTCGGTCACCCGACGCCTGATCGAGCAGTTCGCCGCGCTTCCGCGGGTCGTCGACAGCTCCCTGGACGACGGGCTGACCGATCGCGAGCGCGAGGTGCTGGTGGCGGTCTCGCGCGGGCTCTCCAACCAGGAGGTCGCCGACGAGCTGCACATGGGCTACGGCACGGTGAAGACGCATGTCAGCCACCTGCTGACCAAGCTCGACTGCCGGGACCGGGCCCAGCTCGTGATGCACGCCTACGAGTCCGGGCTGGCTGTCCCGGGACGCGGCTGACCCTGTCCCTCCCTCAGGCCCGTTCTCTGTCCCGGGTCTCGCTGGGCAGAGACGCCAGGCAGATGTGCACTCCACCCTCGGAGAGTGACCGTGGTGGAGCGGCCAACCGGGCCGGAACATCCAGAAGGGTTGCCACTCATGTCCCGATCACTTCGAGAGGTCACGACCTACCTCGTGATCGTCTTCTCCCTGGCCATCGGCATCGCCGTGGCCATGCCGCACGCCGGCATCAACGTGCTGCTCAGCGCGTTCATCCCGGTGCTCACCGTGCTCATCGTGACCTTCACCGCCACTCCTCGCGGCAGCCGCCGCAGCCTGTGGAGCAGCTTCGGGCTGCGGCGGTCGGGCCTGCACCTGTGGCCGTTCGCCCTGGTCGTACCGGTGATCCTGGCGGGCAGTGCCTACGCGGTCGCGATCGCGGTAGGGGTCGCCGACCTGCGAGACCTCGACCTCACCTCGTCGGGCGCGGCGTTGTGGACGCTCGGCCAGCTCGGCAATTGCGTGTTCATGACGGTCCTGTTCCTCGGCGAGGAGATCGGCTGGCGCGGCTACCTCCTCCCGCGCATCCAGCAGCTCACGAGCCGTCGTCGCGCCGCGGTCGTCACCGGCTTCGTCCACGGCTGCTTCCACCTGCCGCTGGTGCTGATCGCGACGACGTACGACGAGTTCGGCAGCCGTTGGATCGTGGCCCCGATGGTGGTCGCGGTGATCACCGCGGGTGGCGTGTTCTACGCCTACCTCTGGGACCGGTCGCACAGCGTCTGGCCGGTGGCGATGGCCCACGGTGCCGTCAACATCGCGTTCGGACTCGGCGCGGCTGCCGTCGTCACGACCTCGCAGGCCGACCTGGCCTACGTAGCCGGTGAGAGCGGCATCGCGACCTTCGCCGCGGTGGCCGTGCTCGCCACGCTGTTCCTGGCGCGGGCGAGGGTGTGGCGCACAGACGGTGCCCTCGCGCCGGCCGAGACGCGGTCGCTCGAGAAGGTCGCCTGACCAGCGCGTCGACCCGGCGGTGCTCAGCTGTTGCTGAACACCGCCGGGTCGTTGCCGTCGGTCTCGGTAGGGCCACGTCCGGCCCAGGTCCAGGCGTACGCCGGGTCCTCGACCGCCCGACCCGCCTCACCGAGCTCGAGCGGGCGGAAGGTGTCGACCATGACGGCGAGCTCGTCGAAGTACTCCGCCCCGATGGAGGCCTCGATGGCACTGGGCTGCGGACCGTGGGCGTGACCGCCCGGGTGGATCGAGATGGACCCGACGTCGATGCCGGATCCCTTGCGCGCCTCGTAGTCGCCGCCGACGTAGAACATCACCTCGTCGGAGTCGACGTTGGAGTGGTAGTAGGGCACCGGGATCGACTCCGCGTGGTAGTCCACCTTGCGCGGGCAGAAGTTGCACACGACGAAGTTGGCGCCCTCGAAGACCTGGTGCACCGGTGGTGGCTGGTGGATCTTGCCCGTGATCGGCATGAAGTCCTCGACGTTGAACGTGTAGGGGTAGAGGCAGCCGTCCCAGCCGACGACGTCGAGCGGGTGGGTGGCATAGGTCATCCGGGAGCCGACGAGGCCGGACGGCCCGCCACCGCGGTGCTTGACGAGCACCTCGACGTCGGTGCCGGTCTCCACGAGCGGCTCGGCTGGACCGTGCAGGTCACGCTCGCAGTAGGGCGCGTGCTCGAGGAGCTGACCGTACTTCGAGAGGTAGCGCTTGGGCGGTGCGATGTGGCTGTTGGCCTCGATGGCGTAGAGCCGGCTCTGCTCCGCGGGCAGCCACCGGTGCGTGGTCGCCCTGGGGATCACGACGTAGTCGCCGGTCCGGTAGGTCAACGCGCCGAAGACCGTCTCGACGGTGCCGCTGCCCTGCTCGACGTAGACGCACTCGTCGCCCACGGCGTTGCGGTAGTAGGGCGAGGTCGCGTCGGTGAGGACGTAGCTGATCCGCACGTCGCCGTTGCCCATCACCAGTCGTCGCCCGGTCACGGCGTCGACCCCGCCCTGCGGAGACGGGGCCCAGTCGAGGTCGTGCAGCTTGAGGTGCCGCGGCTTCAGGGGATGGTTGGGCGTCGTCGAGAGGTCGGGGAGCTCCCAGATCTCGCTCGCGACGATCGCCGACGGGACGCCGACGTGGTACAGCAGCGAGGAGTCGGAGGAGAAGCCCTCCTCCCCCATCAGCTCCTCGTAGCGCAGGTTGCCATGGTCGTCGCGGAAGGCGGTGTGCCGGGTGCGGGGGACAGCGCCGACAGATCGGTAGTAAGCCACCCCGTCACCCTGCCTCGCCGTGATCTAGCGTGGCAACCGTGAGCTTCCTGGACGCCTTCGTCGACGATGCCGCCGCCATCTCCGCCGGAGCCGCCGGGGCCGTCGGGGCCGTCGGGGTCCATGGGACGACGGCGGCCTTCTCCTCCCGGGCCGCGGTGCCGGAGCTGGGCAGCCTGCTGCTCCGCGACGTCGACCTCCCCCTGGTGCGGGGCTTCGCCGGCCCGCTGGCCGTGGTGGTCACCGGCGGCGCCGGCCAGGTGGCCGGACCGGCCGCGCTGTGCTCCCGTCTCGGGCTGCACCTGTCCCGGATCGAGATAGCGCTGCGTGACCTCGACGACCTGCCCGGCAACGCCCGCAGGGTGGTCGCCGCCGTCGACGACGCCCGCGCCGCCGGCTCGCTGGACGAGGCGACCGAGGTCCACGTCGACGTGCCGGCGACCGGGTCACCCGTGGGTTGGCTGGCCGCGGTGGACGAGGTCGCGGCAGCCGGCTACCGACTGAGCCTGCGTGCAGGCTCAGCCCACGCCGGCGCGCCGGCCGCAGACCTCGTGCGGTGGATCGACGCGGCCCTCGACCGGGAGACGCCCTTCAGCTGCCAGGGCCTGGATCGGGCGTTGCGCCACCACGGCGCGGACGGGTCCGGGCACCACGGGTTCCTCAACGTCCTCGTCGCCACGCAGCTGCTCTTCGACGGCCTCCCCGACCCAGGCGCCGCGCTGGAGGAACGTCATGCTCCGGCCCTGCTGGAGCTCGCAGGAGGGGTCGACCTTGCGCGGGCCCGCCGCTGGTTCACCTCGTTCGGATCCGAGGACGTCGACCTCTCCCTGGCAGACATCGCCACGCTGGGGCTGGGCGGTGGGGCCGGATGACCGCGAGTGCGACCACGTGGGTCGAGGGGGCGGCCGGGTCGGCGTACGACCTGGACAACCTGCCCTACGGCGTCTTCTCCGTCGAGGGCTCAGGCCCCCGGGTGGGCGTGCGCATCGGCGACTTCGTGATGGATGCTGCTGCCGTGGCCGCGATCGGTGGTCACCCCGGGGACGGACCTGACCTCGCGACCGTCTGGCGGCAGCCCACCCTCAACAGCTTCATGGCGCTCGGGCCCGAGGTCTGGCGCATCGCCCGCCAGTGGCTCGTCGAGGTCCTCGGCGCCCCCGTGCACCGGGAGCGGGTCGAGCCGCTGCTGGTGCCGGTGGCCGACGTGACGATGCACCAGCCGTTCGAGGTGGCCGACTACGTCGACTTCTACTGCTCGTTGCAGCACGCCACCAACGTGGGCCGGATCTTCCGGCCGGACGCCGAGGCGCTGCTGCCCAACTGGCGACACCTTCCCGTCGGCTACCACGGGCGGGCCGGCACCGTCGTGGTCTCGGGCACCGACGTACGCCGGCCGCAGGGGCAGCGGCTGCCGTCGGGATCGAGCACGGGCGGCCCCCTCTCCCCGACCTTCGGCCCCACGCGGCGGCTCGACATCGAGGCCGAGCTCGGCTTCGTCGTCGGGGTGCCCTCCTCCCCGGGGGTGCGCGTCCCAGCCGACGCCTTCGCCGCGCACGTCTTCGGTGTCACGCCGCTCAACGACTGGTCGGCGCGAGACGTCCAGGCGTGGGAGTACGTCCCGCTCGGGCCGTTCCTCGGCAAGTCGTTCGCGACCTCGATCAGCGGCTGGATCACCCCGCTCGAGGCGCTGTCGCACGCTCGCGTAGCGCTGCCCGGGCAGGACCCCGCCCCCCTCCCGCACCTGCGCGTGGAGGAACCCGCGGGCTTCGACATCGCCTTCGAGATCGTGCTGAACGGCGAGGTGGTGAGCCGGCCGCCGTACGCCACGATGTACTGGTCGCCGGCCCAGATGCTCGCCCACCTGACGAGCAACGGCGCCTCGCTGCGGACCGGCGATCTCTACGGTAGTGGGACGATCAGTGGCGACGAGCGTGAGCAGCGTGGCTCGTTCCTGGAGCTGAGCTGGGGTGGACGGGAGCCGTTCGGGACCTCCGGCCGCACCTTCCTCGAGGACGGCGACACCGTGACGCTGCGCGCCACCGCCCCCGGCGCGCTGGGAGGCCGTATCGCCCTGGGTGAGGTCACCGGGACGGTGCTGCCCGCCGCCTGAAGGGAGCGCCGGTGGTCGCCGGCGCAGCGACGGAAGCCCGCGCCCCCGGTTGGAAATGCATAGGCTACCTATGTAAAGTGGTTGGCATGAGCAACCAACAGGTCAGACAGCTGAGCAACGACCTGGTCGTCCTCAGCGCACGGCTCGTGCGGGAAGTACGCCGCAACACCTCGGACCTGCCCGCCGCGAGCACCCGGCTGATGAGCCTGCTCGACGAGCTGGGTCCCCGCACGGTCGGTGCCCTGGCGCTGGCCGACCGCTGCAGCCAGCCGACCATGACCGGCCTCGTCAACGGCCTCGTCGCCAAGGGGTGGGTACGCCGCGACCCGCACCCCGACGACGCCCGTTCCACCCTGATCTCCATGACCGCAGACGGAGCGCGCAAGCTCACCGCCGTACGCCGCAGCAACGCGGCCCTGGTGGCCGAGCGCGTCGAGGCCTCCGGTCACTCCCCCGAGGAGCTGGCGACCGCCGTCGCCGTCCTGTCCGACCTACTGGAAGAAGGAAGAAAGTGCTGAAGCAGCCACGTGCCGTGTGGGCCGTTGCTTTCGCGTGCGTCATCGCGTTCATGGGCATCGGTCTGGTCGATCCCATCTTGAAGTCGATCGCCTCCCAGCTCGACGCGACACCGAGCCAGGTCTCGCTCATGTTCACCAGCTACATGGCGGTGATGGGCATCGCGATGCTGGTCACCGGCGTGGTCTCCAGCCGGATCGGGGCCAAGCGGACCCTGCTCTCCGGCCTGGTCCTCATCATCATCTTCGCCGCCCTCGCCGGGTCGTCGAACTCCGTGAGCGCCATCGTCGGCTTCCGCGCCGGCTGGGGCCTGGGCAACGCCCTGTTCGTGGCCACCGCGCTCGCGACCATCGTGATGGCCTCGCGCGGCTCCACCGGCCAGGCGATCATCCTGTTCGAGGCGGCCCTCGGGATCGGCATCGCGTCCGGTCCGCTCATCGGAGGACTGCTCGGGGAGCGCTCCTGGCGTGCCCCCTTCTTCGGCGTCTCCGTGCTGATGGTGATCGCCCTCGTCGCCACCGCCATCTTCCTGCCGAGCACGCCGCCCACCGGTCGCAAGACCTCGCTGGCCGACCCCTTCCGCGCCCTCAAGCACCCCCCGCTGCTGCTCATCGCCCTCACCGCGATCTTCTACAACATCGGCTTCTTCACGATCCTCGCCGCCGGGCCGTTCGCGTTGCCGGAGGCCGGCATCATCGAGATCGGCTGGATCTACTTCGGCTGGGGCCTGCTGGTGGCACTGGTCTCGGTGGTCGTCGCGCCGATCGTCCAGCGTGCCATCGGCACCGTGCCCGCGATCATCGCGACGCTGGTGCTGTTCGCGGCCGACATGTTGATGATGGCGATCTGGGCCGACCACGCCGTGGTCGTGACCGTCGGGATCATCGCCTCGGGTGCCTTCATCGGCAACAACAACACCCTGATCACCGAGGCCGTGATGGGTGCTGCCCCGGTCGAGCGTCCGGTCGCCTCGGCGGCGTACTCCTTCGTCCGGTTCACCGGCGGCGCCGTCGGCCCCTACGTCGCACTCAAGCTCTTCGGCGAGGCGCCGGACGTGCACGTGCACGCACCGTTCTGGTTCGGCACCGCCAGCGTCCTGGTGGGTGTGGTGATCCTGACCCTCGGGGCCAGGACCGTCGCCCGCGCGTTCCACGACGAGCCCGCCGAGCTGGGCAGCCAGAACGAGGCCGAAGCCGTCCTCGTCGGCGACCTGGACTGACCCTGCCCCATGAAGCGGTGGTTCATCGGTCGCATGGGCCCCTGCTCCTAGGACACCCTGACGAGGCAGACCTCTCATCCTCGCGCGCGCGGAGGCGGCGTGAGTCCATTGGATACCTCCAATCCCATGGATCGCCCCCCGACACCACGGCCTGCCCGAAGTGGTCTACACAGGTCGGGTCGGTGGGGGCGGGGGTCTGAGAGAGTACGGCATTGCTGTGGGCATTCACGCTCGTCAGACTTGCAAAACCGGGGGCTCCAGATGCGTATCTCGCGACCAAGAGTTGTGTCCGTGCTCGTCCTTCTCGTCGTGGGTCTGATGCCTGCCCTGGCGCTGGGTGCGCCACCGGCCTCGGCGGTGATCGGTGGGAACGTGCTCAGCGGCACGCCGTCTGCGATGTGGCAGACGAACAGTGAGGTCGACGCGCTGGCGATGGCCAACGGGGTCATCTATGCCGGTGGCAAGTTCACCTCGGTGCGTCCCCCCGGGGTGGCGGTGGGTGGTGCGGGCCAGGTGAACCGCAGCTATCTGGCGGCCTTCAGCGCCAGCACGGGTGCCTTGATCACCTCGTTCAACGTGACGCTCAACAACCGGGTCGCTGCACTCGAGGTCTCACCTGACGGAACCAGGCTCTACATCGGTGGCAGCTTCACCACTGTCAACGGCACCACGCGCAACCGGATCGCTGCGGTCAACGCGGCCACCGTGGCCAGCCCGGGCACCCTGGTGTCTGCGTTCAACCCGAACCCGAACCGCGGAGTGACCTCGATCGCGGCGACCAACACCACGGTCTATCTCGGCGGTGACTTCAGCACCGTCCAGGGGGTCGCACGCACCAACTTGGCTTCGGTCACGGCCGCGTCAGGTGCGGTGAACACGGCCTTCGCCCCCACCCTGGTCGCCGGGCCGCCGGCCCAGGGCACGACTCCCTCGCCCCGCGTCAACGCGCTCGCGCTCGCGCCCGACGGCAGCCGGCTGCTGGCCGGTGGCAGCTTCCAGACCGTCAACAACGTGCTCACCGGTGGCATGGTCTCCCTGGACCCGGGCGACGCCTCGCTGGAGCGGTGGGACGCCAACGACCTTGGTCAGCAGCCGATCAACACCAACTGCGGTGGCCGCACCACCGCGATCATCGTCAGCGGCACCAAGGCCTATGTCACCGGTGAGGGTGACCCGCCGGGCTGTTACGAGGGCACCTACTCCGCCGACATCGCCACCGGGGCGATGGACTGGAACGCGTCCTGCCTGGGGGCCTCCCAGGGCCTGGCCCTGGCCGGTGGCGTCCTCTACAAGGGCTCGCACCAGCACGACTGTGCCTTCATGGAAGGCGGGGCCTTCGGTGGCTTCGTCGGTGGTGTCGCCCGGGAGGCCTTCATCCACCGCTACCTGGTCGGCCAGGACGTGCGCGACGGCAGCTTCGTGCACTGGAGCCCCAACACCAACGCCACCAGCACGGGCGGCACGACCTCGGTCGGTCCCCAGGTGATGGCCTCCGACGGCACCCAGGTCGTCGTCGGTGGTGACTTCACCCGCGTCGGCTCCACCAACCAGGCAGGACTGACGCGCTTCCAGCCCAACGGCGACAACGCGACACCCGAGGTGCCCGGGCGCAACTACAACGGTGACCC
Organism: uncultured Actinomycetota bacterium; assembly: GCA_963843775.1. Lineage (GTDB taxonomy): Bacteria > Actinomycetota > Actinomycetes > Propionibacteriales > Nocardioidaceae > Marmoricola. Next base: position 622,405 of record CAWJLT010000012.1, on the reverse strand, counting down.
GTGGCCGAACGTGACGCCCTACACCGTGATGCGCATGCCCGTGACCGTGCAGCCGACCGCTGCCGGCACGCTCACCGTCGAGTTCCCAGCCGTGCTCGACGCCGACACCGGGACGCTCACCTACCGGATCTACCGCGACGGCAGCAACACCGCGCTCGCGACCCTCTCGGCCGAGTCCTGGCCCTGGACCCGGCCGGTCCTGCGCTACGACGACACCGGCCTGGCTGCAGGTTCCTCCCACTCCTACCGGGTCGACGCCACGGACGGCACCCGGACCAGCACCCGCTCCACCGCGGTCACCGGGACGGTCCGCACCACGCCCCCGCCCCCCTTCGCCTCCACCTACTCCGGGCTGAACCCACAGATCTGGTGGCGCCTGGGTGAGACCGGCAACGCCGTCACCGACAGCAGCTCCACCGCCGAGACAGCCGGAAACCTGCAGGGCGGTGTGACCACCGGTGTCTCCGGGGTCGTCTCCGACAACTCCGCGATCACCCTGGACGGCTCCACCGGTTACGCGGCCTCGAACAACACCTTCGCAGCCACCGCCGCGTTCACGCACTCGATCTGGTTCAAGACCACCACCAAACGCGGTGGCGTGCTCCTGGCCCAGTCCAGCCTCCCCACCGGCCCGGGGGGAACGACCGACCGCGCACTGATCATGGACAACAACGGCGCCCTGGTCTTCGGCCTCGCCCGCACCGGCATCCGCAACCAGGGCCCGGTCTGGAACGACGGCAAGTGGCACCAGGCCGTGGCCACCTACGACGGCACCTCCAACGCCGAGCTCTACGTCGACGGCTGGCTCCAGTCCTGCACGACCAACACCGTCTCCTCCCCCGACTGCGCCACAGTCACGCGCACCCCAGCCACCCCCAACCCCGGCTACCTGCGAGTCGGATACGCCGACACGACCAACGTCCAGCTGGTCTTCGGTCGCAACTACTACGCCAGGAAATGGCCACTGAGCGACTACTTCGACGGCAGCGTCGACGAGGTGGCGATCTACCCACGAGCCCTGACCGCAGCCGAGGTCGCCAGCATGTTCGCCGCCGGGCTCAGCGGCACCACACCACCACTGCCACAACCGCCCACCGCCGCGTTCACCCCCACGATGAACAACCTCAACGGATCCTTCGACGCCTCAGCCTCCACCGACCCCGAAGGCCCCATCCCCACCAACGGCTACTCCTGGAACTTCGGAGACGGCACCACCGGGACCGGCATCACCACCGACCACAGCTACGCCGCCGGCACCTACACCGTCACCCTGACCGTCACCGACTCCAGCGGCATGACCGACACCGCCACACACACCGTCACAGCCACCCCACCCACCGGCACCCCAGTCGACACCGTCGTCGTGGCCAACAACTCCGACTGGCACTGGAGATACGCCACCGGCGCACCCCCCACCAACTGGAACACCACAACCTTCGACCAGACCACCTGGACCCTCGGAAGCGGAGTGCTCGGCTTCGGCAACACTGGCACGGCCCCGGCGGTCACCACCAACATCGACTGCTCGGGCTGCTCGACCACCACGGCCAACCGACCGCTGGCGGCGTACTTCACCAGGAACTTCACCGTTCCCGACGCCTCCAAGGCAACCAACCTGCGTCTGACGACCCGGGCCGATGACGGGATCGTCGTCTACGTCAACGGCGTCGAGGTCAACCGCACCAACATGCCCAGCACCGCAGTCACCGTCAACACCTACGCCGGACCAGCCCGCAGCACCGCGACGGCGATCGCCTCCCCGGTCGTCATCGACGTGCCACAGAACCAGCTCGTCACCGGCACCAACGTCGTGTCGGTGGAGACCCACCTCAACTACAAGGCCACACCGAACGTCACCTTCGACCTCGACGCCGTGCTGACCTCGTTCCAGTAGCAGGTCCGAGCAACGCCAGGGCGCCCGCGGCCACTCGTCGCCGCGGGCGCACCGCTCACCCTCGAGGGCGCGCGGCGCCGATCCACTCGCGCAGTGCAGGACCTTCGCACTTCGACTCGGGGTCTTGAGGAACTCCACCCGGGGTTGTCGCCGCGATCATCTGGACTGACCTCCCGCACCCTCGGCAGTGGCGGCCCCCGCGGAGAAAACCCGTGGCGCCTGCCCTGGTCGTGTCCCTACCCTTCACAGCGGTGGGATCAGCGGTCGGGCTGGAGTGCCAGACCCGGTGCCGCGCGTCGTACCCCACCTCCACCAGGTGACGGCTTTCACGCCCGAGGTTCAACTCCTCTCCATCAGGTGGTGTCCGGCGGCCGTCAACGAACGGGTGCTCTGCAGCACGGATCGGTCAGTACGACGACCCGGGCTCCGCACCCGTCCGTGGCCGCCGGACAGCATCACCGCACGAGCCGCACCACCCGCACACCCGCAGCAACCGAGTCCCGAGAGGGGAGGTCACCCATGTCCGTCTTCACCATCACCGTCCACCCGTGGCAGCGCGCCCTCGAGCACCGCGCAGGTCGGCCCACCCGCGCGCTCGCCCCCGGCCGCCACCCTCGCCACTGGTCGGCGACCTACACCTGGCTCGACGACCGTCAGCGCCTGGACCACACCGCCGCCCAGGAGGTCCTGACCGCTGACGGCGTGACGGTCAAGGTCACCGCCGTGGTGCGCTGGCGTATCGGCGACCCGGTGCTCTTCACCGAGGTCGTCGCCGACCCCTTCTCCGTGGTCTACCTCGCGGTGCAGCTCGCCCTGCGCGACGCCGTCACCGGTCTCGAGGCGGAGGCCGTGGCCAGGTCGGCGCGCTCCGAGGTGGCCGACCAGGCCCAGACGGCGGCCGTCGCCGCCGGCGAGGCCGCCGGCATCGAGGTGCTCGAGGTCGTGGTCAAGGACGTCGTCCTGCCCGCGGAGCTCCGTGCGGCGTACGCCGAGCTGGTGACGGGTCGCCAGCGTGCCCTGGCCCAGCTGGAGGCGGCACGAGCCGAGACGGCCGCACTGCGGTCGCTGGCCAACGGCGCCAAGCTGCTCGACGAGCACCCGGCGCTGGCGCAGCTGCGCCTGGTGCAGGCGCTGCCGCTCGGTTCCACCGTGGAGATCTCGCTGGGGTCCGTCGTTCGCGACTGATCAGGCGGGCGGGCCGGGGCCCTTCTGGGGCCTCGGTCCGTTCGCCGACGCGGCCCCCCGACCCTTGCGCACCCGATCCACGGCGAAGCGCAGGATGCTGCGGTCGTCCTTGACGTCGAGCAGCACGAGCAGGACAGGAAGGAAGACTGCCGCTCCGCCCTCGACCCAGACGAGCGCCGCACCCAGCACCATCGTGACCAGGAACGTCACTGCGCGCAGGGCCCGGTCGTCGCGGGTCTCCTCAGGGCTCGCCCGCTGCTCGAGGAAAGCCTCCAGGGCCAGCACGGCGACCAGCGCGAGCCCGATCCAGGCGCGCGTTCCGCCCCCCACCCAGAGGAAGAACAGACCAAGGAGCGCGATGGCTCCCCAGTGCCAGGGGCGGGTGTCGACGGGCCGCACCGGTTGAGCGGGAGCGGTTCGCTCGCGCCACTGCTCGTAGGACTCCCCCTCAAGGCTCACCGACTCATTCTTGCCCATGTCACGGCGGCGTGAAGTCACTTCACCCGGACGAGAGATCCGTCGCCGAGGAAAAGGGTTGGAATCACTCAGTATCATGCGCGAGCGTCGGCGCCCTGAGTGGTCTACACAGGTCGGGTCGGTGGGGGCGGGGGTCTGAGAGAGTACGGCATTGCTGTGGGCATTCACGCTCGTCAGACTTGCAAAACCGGGGGCTCCAGATGCGTATCTCGCGACCAAGAGTTGTGTCCGTGCTCGTCCTTCTCGTCGTGGGTCTGATGCCTGCCCTGGCGCTGGGTGCGCCACCGGCCTCGGCGGTGATCGGTGGGAACGTGCTCAGCGGCACGCCGTCTGCGATGTGGCAGACGAACAGTGAGGTCGACGCGCTGGCGATGGCCAACGGGGTCATCTATGCCGGTGGCAAGTTCACCTCGGTGCGTCCCCCCGGGGTGGCGGTGGGTGGTGCGGGCCAGGTGAACCGCAGCTATCTGGCGGCCTTCAGCGCCAGCACGGGTGCCTTGATCACCTCGTTCAACGTGACGCTCAACAACCGGGTCGCTGCACTCGAGGTCTCACCTGACGGAACCAGGCTCTACATCGGTGGCAGCTTCACCACTGTCAACGGCACCACGCGCAACCGGCTCGCTGCGGTCAACGCGGCCACCGTGGCCAGCCCGGGCACCCTGGTGTCTGCGTTCAACCCGAACCCGAACCGCGGAGTGACCTCGATCGCGGCGACCAACACCACGGTCTATCTCGGCGGTGACTTCAGCACCGTCCAGGGGGTCGCACGCACCAACTTGGCTTCGGTCACGGCCGCGTCAGGTGCGGTGAACACGGCCTTCGCCCCCACCCTGGTCGCCGGGCCGCCGGCCCAGGGCACGACTCCCTCGCCCCGCGTCAACGCGCTCGCGCTCGCGCCCGACGGCAGCCGGCTGCTGGCCGGTGGCAGCTTCCAGACCGTCAACAACGTGCTCACCGGTGGCATGGTCTCCCTGGACCCGGGCGACGCCTCGCTGGAGCGGTGGGACGCCAACGACCTTGGTCAGCAGCCGATCAACACCAACTGCGGTGGCCGCACCACCGCGATCATCGTCAGCGGCACCAAGGCCTATGTCACCGGTGAGGGTGACCCGCCGGGCTGTTACGAGGGCACCTACTCCGCCGACATCGCCACCGGGGCGATGGACTGGAACGCGTCCTGCCTGGGGGCCTCCCAGGGCCTGGCCCTGGCCGGTGGCGTCCTCTACAAGGGCTCGCACCAGCACGACTGTGCCTTCATGGAAGGCGGGGCCTTCGGTGGCTTCGTCGGTGGTGTCGCCCGGGAGGCCTTCATCCACCGCTACCTGGTCGGCCAGGACGTGCGCGACGGCAGCTTCGTGCACTGGAGCCCCAACACCAACGCCACCAGCACGGGCGGCACGACCTCGGTCGGTCCCCAGGTGATGGCCTCCGACGGCACCCAGGTCGTCGTCGGTGGTGACTTCACCCGCGTCGGCTCCACCAACCAGGCAGGACTGACGCGCTTCCAGCCCAACGGCGACAACGCGACACCCGAGGTGCCCGGGCGCAACTACAACGGTGACCCGTGGCCGAACGTGACGCCCTACACCGTGATGCGCATGCCCGTGACCGTGCAGCCGACCGCTGCCGGCACGCTCACCGTCGAGTTCCCAGCCGTGCTCGACGCCGACACCGGGACGCTCACCTACCGGATCTACCGCGACGGCAGCAACACCGCGCTCGCGACCCTCTCGGCCGAGTCCTGGCCCTGGACCCGGCCGGTCCTGCGCTACGACGACACCGGCCTGGCTGCAGGTTCCTCCCACTCCTACCGGGTCGACGCCACGGACGGCACCCGGACCAGCACCCGCTCCACCGCGGTCACCGGGACGGTCCGCACCACGCCCCCGCCCCCCTTCGCCACGACCTACTCCGGGCTGAACCCACAGATCTGGTGGCGCCTGGGTGAGACCGGCAACGCCGTCACCGACAGCAGCTCCACCGCCGAGACAGCCGGAAACCTGCAGGGCGGTGTGACCACCGGTGTCTCCGGGGTCGTCTCCGACAACTCCGCGATCACCCTGGACGGCTCCACCGGTTACGCGGCCTCGAACAACACCTTCGCAGCCACCGCCGCGTTCACGCACTCGATCTGGTTCAAGACCACCACCAAACGCGGTGGCGTGCTCCTGGCCCAGTCCAGCCTCCCCACCGGCCCGGGGGGAACGACCGACCGCGCACTGATCATGGACAACAACGGCGCCCTGGTCTTCGGCCTCGCCCGCACCGGCATCCGCAACCAGGGCCCGGTCTGGAACGACGGCAAGTGGCACCAGGCCGTGGCCACCTACGACGGCACCTCCAACGCCGAGCTCTACGTCGACGGCTGGCTCCAGTCCTGCACGACCAACACCGTCTCCTCCCCCGACTGCGCCACAGTCACGCGCACCCCAGCCACCCCCAACCCCGGCTACCTGCGAGTCGGATACGCCGACACGACCAACGTCCAGCTGGTCTTCGGTCGCAACTACTACGCCAGGAAATGGCCACTGAGCGACTACTTCGACGGCAGCGTCGACGAGGTGGCGATCTACCCACGAGCCCTGACCGCAGCCGAGGTCGCCAGCATGTTCGCCGCCGGGCTCAGCGGCACCACACCACCACTGCCACAACCGCCGACCGCCGCGTTCACCCCCACGATGAACAACCTCAACGGATCCTTCGACGCCTCAGCCTCCACCGACCCCGAAGGCCCCATCCCCACCAACGGCTACTCCTGGAACTTCGGAGACGGCACCACCGGGACCGGCATCACCACCGACCACAGCTACGCCGCCGGCACCTACACCGTCACCCTGACCGTCACCGACTCCAGCGGCATGACCGACACCGCCACACACACCGTCACAGCCACCCCACCCACCGGCACCCCAGTCGACACCGTCGTCGTGGCCAACAACTCCGACTGGCACTGGAGATACGCCACCGGCGCACCCCCCACCAACTGGAACACCACAACCTTCGACCAGACCACCTGGACCCTCGGAAGCGGAGTGCTCGGCTTCGGCAACGGCGCCACCATCGACACCAACATCGACTGCTGCTCCACCAACACCACAGCACGACCCATGGCGGCCTACTTCACCAGGAACTTCACCGTCCCCGACGCCTCCAAGGTCACCGCACTACGACTCGACACCGTCGCCGACGACGGAGTCGTCATCTACGTCAACGGCACCGAGGTCAACCGCACCAACATGCCCAGCACCGCAGTCACCGTCAACACCTACGCCTCATCCCCACGCTCCACCACCGCCGCCAACGCAGACCCCGTCGTGGTCCAGGTCCCACCCGGACTCCTCACCGACGGCACCAACGTCGTCTCAGCCGAGACCCACCTCAACTACCGCAACACCTCCAACGTCACCTTCGACCTCAAAGCCACCGCGACCACCACGGGCGGCACCCCTCCCGTCCAACCGCAGCCGCCCACCGCCGCGTTCACCCCCACGATGAACAACCTCAACGGATCCTTCGACGCCTCAGCCTCCACCGACCCCGAAGGCCCCATCCCCACCAACGGCTACTCCTGGAACTTCGGAGACGGCACCACCGGGACCGGCATCACCACCGACCACAGCTACGCCGCCGGCACCTACACCGTCACCCTGACCGTCACCGACTCCAGCGGCATGACCGACACCGCAACACACACCGTCACAGCCACCCCACCCACCGGCACCCCAGTCGACACCGTCGTCGTGGCCAACAACTCCGACTGGCACTGGAGATACGCCACCGGCGCACCCCCCACCAACTGGAACACCACAACCTTCGACCAGACCACCTGGACCCTCGGAAGCGGAGTGCTCGGCTTCGGCAACGGCGCCACCATCGACACCAACATCGACTGCTGCTCCACCAACACCACAGCACGACCCATGGCGGCCTACTTCACCAGGAACTTCACCGTCCCCGACGCCTCCAAGGTCACCGCACTACGACTCGACACCGTCGCCGACGACGGAGTCGTCATCTACGTCAACGGCACCGAGGTCAACCGCACCAACATGCCCAGCACCGCAGTCACCGTCAACACCTACGCCTCATCCCCACGCTCCACCACCGCCGCCAACGCAGACCCCGTCGTGGTCCAGGTCCCACCCGGACTCCTCACCGACGGCACCAACGTCGTCTCAGCCGAGACCCACCTCAACTACCGCAACACCTCCAACGTCACCTTCGACCTCAAAGCCACCGCGACCACCACGCCGTAGTCGATCCATGGGACTACTCGTCCTCCACGACGATCTTCGCGATCCGACGAACCGACGTGGCTTCACGGCCCTGGTACCCCTGGTGGCCGCGTCAGCTCGATCGAGGTCGGCTCTCCCGTGAGCGCGGGAATCAAGGCGACTGGCTGAAGGCCGAGCGACGGGTCCACCAGCTCGCGGCCGGTCTGGTCAGCCGCAGGGGCTCACAGGTTGCCGCGCGCGTCCTGCTCGCGCTCGATGGCCTCGAACAGCGCCTTGAAGTTGCCCTTGCCGAAGCCCAGCGAACCGTGGCGCTCGATCAGCTCGAAGAACACCGTCGGCCGGTCGCCCAGCGGCTTGGTGAAGATCTGCAGCAGGTAGCCGTCCTCGTCGCGGTCGACCAGGATGCCGCGCCTCTGCAGCTCCTCGATGGGAGCGCGCACGTTGCCGATGCGCTCGCGCAGTGCCGGGTCCTCGTAGTAGGAGTCAGGGGTGCTGAGGAACTCCACGCCGTTCGCCCGGAGGGCGTCCACCGAGGCGAGGATGTCGTTGGTCGCGACGGCGAGGTGCTGGGCACCGGCGCCGCGGTAGAAGTCGAGGTACTCGTCGATCTGCGACCGCTTCTTGGCGAGGGCCGGCTCGTTGAGCGGGAACTTCACCCGGTGGTTGCCGCTCGCGACGACCTTGCTCATCAGCGCCGAGTAGTCGGTGGCGATGTCGTCACCGATGAACTCAGCCATGTTGGTGAAGCCCATCACCTTGTTGTAGAACTCCACCCACTCGTCCATGTGCCCGAGCTCGACGTTGCCGACGATGTGGTCCAGCGCCTGGAACAGCCGCTTCGGCTCCCCCTCGCGCTTGACCCAGGTCGACTCCGCGGCGACGTAGCCCGGGAGGTAGGGGCCGTCGTACCTCGAGCGGTCGACGAGGGTGTGTCGGGTCTCGCCGTACGTCGCGATGGCGGCGATGCGGATGGTGCCGTGCTCGTCGGTGATGTCCTCGGGCTCGCGTACGACGGCGGCGCCGGCCCTGAGCGCCTGCGCGATGCACCGGTCCACGTCGGGGACCTCGAGCGCGATGTCGACCACACCGTCACCGTGACGACGGTGATGATCGGCCAGCGGGCTGTCCGGGTCGACCGCACCGTTGATGACGAAGCGGATCGAGCCCGAGCGCAGCACGTAGGACTTGTGGTCGCGGTTGCCGTTCTCCGGGCCGGAGTAGCCGACCAGCTCCATGCCCCACGCGGACTGGTAGTAGTGCGCGGTCTGGCTCGCGTTCCCGACCACGAAGACGATGGCGTCCCAGCCGGTGACGGGGAAGACGTCGCGTTCCCCGTCGTACTCCACGAGGCCGACCAGCTGCTTGAGCTGGTCGAGGGTCAGGTCGGCGCGGATCTCTTGCGGCGTCAGCGAACTCATGGCCTCAGGATCACTGGGGAAGACAATCTGCGCAACGCGGCCGTGACACACTGGACAACCTGTCCAGTTCGGAGGTGTCTGATGGATCATCTCGACCGCATCCTGATCGAGCTCTTCGCCGCCGAGCCCCGGGTCGGTGTGCTCGAGGCGTCCCGCCGGCTCGGCGTCGCCCGCGGCACCGTCCAGGCCCGCCTGGACCGGCTGCAGCGCACCGGCGTCGTCTCGGGCTGGGGGCCTCAGCTCGAGCCGGCAGCCCTGGACCACCCGGTGACCGCGTTCCTGACCCTCGAGATCCGGCAGGCCGGAGCCGGGGGCCACGACGCGGTGGGCGCCCACCTGGCCACCATCCCCGAGCTGCTCGAGGCCTGCACCATCACCGGTCCCGGCGACATGTGGTGCCGGGTCGTCGCCCGCTCCAACACCGATCTCCAGCGGGTCATCGACCGGGTCCTCGCCCACGAGGCGATCGTGCGCTGCTCGACCGTCATCGCGCTCGCGACGCAGGTGCCGCACCGGGTGCTGCCGCTGCTCGGCTCCGTCGCCTCGGACTGAGCCCACCTCTAGGCTGGCGCCATGAGGCTGCACGAGTTCCCGCGCCACCCGCTGACCTTCGGCCCCAGCCCCGTGCACCCGTTGCATCGGCTGACGACCCACCTGGGCGGCGCCTCGATCTGGGCCAAGCGGGAGGACTGCAGCTCCGGGCTGGCCTTCGGCGGCAACAAGACCCGCAAGCTGGAGTACATCGTCCCGGACGTGCTCGACCAGGGTGCCGACACCCTGGTCTCCATCGGCGGAGTCCAGTCCAACCACACCCGTCAGGTCGCGGCGGTCGCCGCTCACCTCGGGCTCAAGTGTCGACTGGTCCAGGAGAGATGGGTCGACTGGGACGACCCCGTCAACGACAAGGTCGGCAACATCCTGCTCTCCCGGATCATGGGTGCCGACGTACGCCTCGACCAGAGCGGTTTCGACATCGGCATCCGGCAGTCCTGGGAGGAGGCCATCGCCGAGGTCGAGGCCTCCGGCGGCACGCCGTACGCCATCCCGGCCGGCGCCTCCGAGCACCGGCTCGGTGGGCTCGGCTTCGCCAACTGGGCCTTCGAGGTCGCCCAGCAGGAGACGGAGCTCGGCGTCTTCTTCGACACCATCGTCGTCTGCACGGTCACCGGCTCGACCCACGCCGGCATGATCGCCGGTTTCGCCGCGCTCGAGGACCTGACCGGACGACCCCGCCGCGTCCTCGGCATCGACGCCTCCGCGACCCTGGCGAAGACGACCGACCAGGTCACCCGGATAGCCACCCACACGGCGGCGTTGATCGAGCTCGGACGCGACCTGCGCGACGACGAGATCACTGTGCTCGACGGGTGGGCCGGGGATCTCTACGGCATCCCGGTGGAGTCGACCATCGAGGCGATCAGGCTGAGCGGTCGGCTGGAGGGCATGATCATCGACCCGGTCTACGAGGGGAAGTCGATGGCCGGCCTGGTCGACCTGGTCACGAGCGGCGAGATACCCACCGGGTCGACGGTGCTCTACGCGCACCTCGGCGGCCAGCCGGCCCTGAACGCCTACGCGGGCATCTTCGACTGACCAGGCGGGCTGACCGGCCAGCGGCGTACTGACCAGGCGGGTCGACCGGCCAGCGGCGTACTGACCAGCCGGGCTGACCGGCCAGCGGCGTACTGACCAGCCGGGTCGACCGGCCAGCGGCGTACTGACCAGCGGTGACCGGCCAGCGGCGTACTGACCAGCCGGGCTGACCGGCCAGCGGCGTACTGACCAGCCGGGCTGACCGGCCAGCGGCGTACTGACCCCAAAATGTTGTCGTTTCCCAACGTTGCAACGTGGGGTAAGTGGCAGTTTTTCTGGTTAACCAGAAAAACTGCCCGCCTCACTGGGCCCGACGCCCGCTCGCCCAGTCCCGCACCAGGTCGATCCGCTTGGTGAGCTGGTCGGCGGTGGCGGCGGCCGCGGCCGGACCGCCGCACTCCTTGCGCAGGGCGGCGTGGGTGACGCCGTGGGGCTGTCCGGTGCGGTGGTACCACGCCGCGACGAGGCCGTTGAGCTCGCGACGCATCACGGCGAGCTGCTCGTGGGTGGCCACCTCGCGGGGCTTCTCCACCACGGGCGCACGCCGGGCCGCCCGCTCGCTCTGCCGGGAGCGCAGCAGGTCACGGACCTGGTCGGCCTCGAGCAGCCCCGGGATGCCGAGGAAGTCCATCTCCTCCTCCGACCCGACGTGCACCTCGCCGGCGTGGCCGAACTCGGCACCGTCGTAGAGCACCCGGTCGAAGGTGGCCTGCGAGCCCAGCGCCTCGAAGGGCACCAACGTCTCGTCACCGGAGGCGCTCTCGGCCTGCTGGGCCTCGGCCATCATCGCGTCCTCGGCCGCGAAGATGTCGCCCTCGTCGGTGACCTTCCGCTGGAGCACGTGGTCGCGCTCGACCTCCATCTCGGAGGCGTGCGTGAGCAGCAGCGGCACGGAGGGCACGAAGATCGATGCGGTCTCCCCGCGCCTGCGCGCGCGCACGAACCGGCCCACGGCCTGGGCGAAGAACAGCTGTGTGGAGATCGTGGTCGCGTAGACGCCCACCGCGAGCCGGGGGACGTCGACACCCTCGGAGACCATCCGCACGGCCACCATCCAGCGCGACCCGTCCTCGGTGAATGTGGCGATCTTCTTCGAGGACGCCTTCTCGTCGGAGAGAACGACCGTGGGCTTCTCCCCCGAGATCGACGCCAGCACCTGGGCGTAGGCGCGCGCCGACTCCTGGTCGGTGGCGATCACCAGTCCACCCGCGTCCGGCACGTGACGGCGCACCTCGGAGAGCCGACGGTCGGCGGCCTCGAGCACCGACGGGATCCACGCGCCCTTGGGGTCGAGGGCCGTGCGCAGGGCCTGCGCGGTCAGGTCCTTGGTGAGGGGCTCCCCGAGCCTCGCGGCGATCTCGTCCCCGGCGCGGGTTCGCCACTGCAGCGTGCCGCTGTAGGCCATGAACAGCACCGGGCGCACGACATGGTCGGCCAGGGCATGGGCGTACCCGTAGGTGTAGTCCGCCACGGACCGCGGCACCCCGTCGTCGTCGGGCGCATAGCTGACGAACGGGATCGGGTTGATGTCGGACCGGAACGGCGTGCCGGTGAGTGCGAGCCGTCGACGGGCCGGCTCGAACGCCTCGCGCACGGCCTCACCCCAGGCGCGCGCGTCACCGGCGTGGTGGACCTCGTCGAGGATCACCAGGGTGTTGAAGCGCTCGGTGCGGATGCGGTGGGCCAGCGGGTTGGCGGCGACGCCTGCGTAGGTGAGGGCGATGCCGACGAAGTCGCTGCTGGTGCGGCCCTTGCGCCCGGAGTACGCCGGGTCCAGCGGGATGCCGACCTTGGCCGCGGCCTCGGCCCACTGGGTCTTGAGGTGCTCGGTCGGGGCCACCACGGTGATCCGCTCCACCACGCGTCGCGCGAGCAGCTCGGCGGCCACCGTCAACGCGAAGGTGGTCTTGCCGGCGCCCGGCGTCGCGACCGCGAGGAAGTCCCGGGGGCCCTGGTCGAAGTACGCCGTCAGCGCAGCCGTCTGCCACGCGCGCAGGCTGGTCGCCGTTCCCCAGGCAGCACGGTCCGGGTACGCGGGTGGTAGGACGGGCGGGACAGCTTCAGGCGGGGTGTGTCCGTCAGTCACAGGGGCCTAGAACCGCCACTTCTCGAAAGCCGTGTCGATGCGGCGGACCTGCCCTGCCGTGAGCATGTTCATGCAGGCGTCCTCGGAGTAGTCCATGAAGTTGTGCACCGGGTCGAGACCGGGTGCGGGACAGGTGTCGCGCGTGGTCTCGCAGTAGAAGCTGGGCTCACCCTCGGCGGGCGTGTCGGAGACGAGGTCACCGCCGCCCTCGCAGCCACCCTGGAAGGTGTGCAGGAGGCCGAGCCAGTGGCCGGTCTCGTGGATCACGGTGTCACCGAGGTTGTAGTTGGTGGCCCGTCCGCCAGGAAGGGACTCGACGTTGACCGTCACCCCGTCCAGGGAGGGGACGTTGGCGTACTGCCACGGGAACCTGGAGTAGCCGAGCACCGGGTAGTCCTTGGGACCGGTGCCACTGAGGTAGAGGTTGAGCGCGCTCGCCCCGCCGCGGTGCAGCTTGCGCTTCATCCGCTGGTCCCGGGGACCGTTGAAGAAGGCGTGGTACCACCCGTCACGCCTGGTCCAGTCGACCTTCTTCACCACGAAGCGGTAGCGCGTGGCGGCGCTGAGCGAGCTCTGCTTGCCGGCCAGGCCGTTGTTCAGGAGGGCGACGATGTTGCGGGAGCGCTTCGGGCCGAACTTCTTCTGCTCCCCCCGGTGCTTGCCCTTGATGACGTGCACGTAGACCGGGACCACCACGGTGGCGGGCAGCCTGGGCTCGACCTGCCGGGCCACGAGCCCGGGGCGTGTCTCGCTCGCCGGGAGGGCGTCGAGGTCAGCCTGGGAGACGTCGGTGGTGTCGGCGCGCTGGCGCCACTTGGGGACCTCTCGACCCTGCTTGGCCCGCAGGGCGATGTCGGTCAGGCACGGCACCATCGCCGCGGCGGACGCGCCCGTGCTGGCGGAGGCCGGGGCCGCGAGAGCCATGGGCACGCCTGCCACTGCCAGCGCCACCACGGAGACCAGGGTTCGTCGGAGGGACCTCACTCCTTGTCGCCTTCCTGCATGCTCTCCCAGATCTCCTTGCACTCGGGGCACACCGGGAACTTCTGCGGGTCCCGGCTCGGGATCCAGACCTTGCCACACAGGGCGACCACCGGGGTCCCGTTCACCATCGCGTCCATCAGCTTGTCCTTGGGGACGAAGTGGGAGAGGCGTTCATGGTCGCCGTTGTCTGTGGGAACGGTGCGTTCCTCGACGTGGGTGTCCTCGAGGACACCGGTCCCGAATCCCGCTGCCTGTGCGCTGCTCATCGGGGCATCCTAACTGGCGAGGACGACACCGCTGCGCACCACCGGCCGACCTAGACTGCCCAGATGCCACGCGCGCCTGCCGAGAAGCCGCTCACCGGACTCCCCCAGGCCACGGACGGCTCACGTCGAGCGCAGTACTCCGCGTCCACCAAGCGGACACTTGTCGAGGTCGCCACCGCGCAGTTCACCGAGCACGGGTACGGCGGGACCAGCCTCGACTCGATCGTGGCCGGCGCCCGCGTCACCAAGGGCGCGCTCTACCACCACTTCACCGGCAAGCAGGGCGTCTTCGAGGCCGTCTTCGCCCAGGTCGAGGACGACGCCTCGAGGACCATCAGGGCGGCGCTAGGAGGCACCGACGGCCCCTGGGACAAGGCGCGCGCCGGTTTGAGGGCCTTCCTGTCGGTGGTCCAGGAGCCGGTCTACCAGCGGGTCGTGATCCAGGACGGGCCCGCGATCCTCGGCATCGAGCGGTTCCGCGAGCAGGAGGAGCGATCGAGCTACGGGATCGTGCAGGACATCGTGGGCTCGGTCCTCGAGGCCTCGACCTACGAGCTCGACGAGCCGATGAGGCAGACCTTCAGTCGCATCCTCTTCGGCGCCATGTCGGCCGCCGGCGAGAGCGTCACGACCGCCGAGGACCCGAAACAGGCGGTCGCCCGCATCGAGGCGGCGATCCTGTTCATCCTCGAGGGCCTCAGGACGATGGCCGAGCAGGGCATCGTGCTGGCAGACCCGGCCACCGAGGACCTCTGACCACCTCGGACCTCACTTGGCGAAGGTGACGTTCCCGCCGGCCTGCTGGGTGGGCACGAGCTCGATCCACACGTGCCCGGCCGGGACCTTGAGCGGTCCGGCGGCGGTGCTGAGCCGGATCGGGGTCTGCTTGGAGGTCTTCGCCCAGGTGCCGCGCACCATCCGGCCCTGGTGGAACAGCATGAACTGGCCCTTGCCGGAGTAGATGGTCTCGGGCACCTTGTTCCCGGCCGGGTCCAGGTAGCCGGCGTCGCCGAGGCGCACCCGCACGACCAGGACGCTGTCGGGCACGAACTGCTGTCCCTGCTCCGCGAAGCTGTTGTCGTTGCGGTACTTCCCGCCCTGGTAGCGCCACGAGGTCGTGTGCGAACGGCTGAAGATCGCCTGGAGCGACGTGGCCGGCTGACCACCCTCGAAGTCGGTCTCCTTGCCCCACGGCAGGTAGCTCGCGGGAACCACGCCCTTGTCGAGCGTCTTGGCCAGCTTGGGCACGTCGACCATCAGGTTGTACGGCGCACGCCGGCTGCTCTCGCGGAAGTAGCCTGGCCCGCCCTCCTCGAAGAAGGGGACCTTCGCGGCCTTGAGCCGGCCGATCGTGGGCGGCGCGGCACCGCTGGCCACGATGGTGGCGTGGGCCGGCTTGACGATGCCGATGTCCGAGGCCCGCATCGAGCGCACGGGACCGGCCGTCTTCGGCAGCTTCTGGTAGAAGAACACGGCCAGGCGGGTCATCCCGCCCTCGACCAGCTCCTCGGTGACCAGGTCGGCCTGCTTGAGCCCGAGCTGCGGGCGGCTGCTGGCGGTGTTGTCGATCTTGGTGACCAGCACGGGGCGCTTCGGCGTACGCCCCGAGACGGGCTGGCCGGTGAGCGGCCACAGCGCCGCCAGCTGGGCTCCCCCCTCGATCGGTTGCGAGTCGGGCTTCTTCGCCGCAGCCTTGCCCCCGGCACCGCATCCGGCCACGGTGAGTCCCAAGGTGAGCGCCAGGAGGAAAGCGACAAGACGAGCGATACCAGACGTGCGCCCCTGGCCGACGGGGACTCTCGAAGTCATGTGGTCATGATGACAACGCGGGCCCTGCGTAGGACGCAAGGCCCGCCCGTGTTGGCAGATTTCCCGGATGACGGGAAGCCAGGTCAGATCTTGGCGCCACCGTCGACGTAGAGCGTCTGGCCGGTGATGTAGGACGCCTCGTCGCTGCACAGGAACGCCGCCGCCGCCGCGATGTCCTCGGGGTGCCCGACGCGCTTGACCGGGTTGGCCTCGGCGTTCATCTTCCGGAACTCCTCGACGTCGATCTTGAGCCGGCGCGCGGTGTCGTCGGTCATCTCGGTGGCGATGAAGCCGGGTGCGATCGCGTTCACGTTGACGCCGAACTGGCCGAGCTCGAGCGCCAGCGTGCGGGTGAAGCCCTGCACGCCGGCCTTGGCGGCCGAGTAGTTGGCCTGGCCCCGGTTGCCGTTGGCCGAGACGCTGGAGAGGTTCAGGATCTTGCCGTACTTCTGGGCCACGAAGGTCTTCTGCGCGGCCCTGCTCATCAGGAAGGCGCCCTTGAGGTGCACGTTCATGACAGCGTCCCAGTCGTCCTCGGTCAGCTTGAAGAGCAGGTTGTCACGGGTGATGCCGGCGTTGTTGACCAGGATGTGCAGTCCACCGAGCTCCTCGAGCACTCGTGCCACCGCAGCCTCGACCGACGCCGCGTCGGTCACGTTGCAGCCGACTCCGATGGCCTTGGCGTCGCCGCCCAGGCCGTCCGCCGTCGCCTGGGCGAGCCCCTCGTCGAGGTCGAGCACGGCTACCGAGGCCCCCTCCTCCGCGAAGCGCTTGGCCGTGCCCGCGCCGATTCCTCGTGCGGAACCGGTGACGATGGCTACCCGTCCGTCGTAGCGACCCATGTGGCGTGTCCTCTCATCGATGTCTGCTCGGCCTCCTCGTCGGGCCGACGGCCACTCTAGGTGGAGGCAAGAGCGGCCGTGATGCGGGCCGCCCACGCGTCCCGATCAGCGGTGTCGGCGTACTTCGTGCGCGGCCAGAAGAAGCCACGCAGGCCATCACCCTTGGTGCGGGGTACGACGTGGCAGTGCAGGTGTGGCACCGACTGGCTGACGGTGTTGTTCATCGCGACGAACGACCCCTGTGCCCCCAGACCGTCCACCATGGCCGTGGCCAGCCGCTGGGCCGCCGCGAGAAACGGGTCACGCAGGTCGTCCGGCAGGTCGGGCAGGGTCACGACGTGGACACGAGGCACCAGCAGGGTGTGGCCCTTGAACAGGGGACGGATGTCCAGGAACGCGACGAGGTCGTCGTCACGCCACACGACGGAGGCCTCGGTCTCCCCCGCCGCGATCGAGCAGAACAGGCACTCGGGCATCCGGTCAGCTGAGCATGTCCGGTTGCACGTCGGACATGTGACCGCGGTCCGAGCCCACCGGGGCGCCGTTGCCGTCGGAGGAGGCGTCCCCGCCGGAGTCGGGCTCCAGCCGGATGACGATCGACTTGTAGGACGGCTGGTTGCTGCCCACGGCGGTCGAGTCGAGCGGCGTCAACGGGTTGACCTCCGGGTAGTAGGCCGCGGCGCACCCTCGCGGCGTGTCGTACTCCACGATCCGGAACGACGGGACGGTGCGCTCGGTGCCGTCCTTCCACTCGCTCACGAGGTCGACGAGGTCGCCGTCGACGTAGCCGAAGGCCGCGATGTCGTCGGCGTGCATGAACACGACCCTGCGGCCACCCGAGATGCCGCGGTAGCGGTCGCTGAGGCCGTAGATCGTGGTGTTGAACTGGTCGTGGCTGCGCATGCTCTGGAGCAGCAACCGACCCTCGGGGACGTTGACGACCTCCAACGGGCTGGCGCTGAAGACCGCCTTGTCGAACTTGGTCGGGAAGGTGCGGGAGTCGCGCGGCGGGTGCGGGAGCACGAAGCCGCCGGGCTGGTTCACCTTCTCGTCGTAGGCCTCGCAGCCGGGGACCACGTGCGAGATCGCCTTGCGGATGTGGCTGTAGTCGGAGCGGTAGTCCGACCACGGCACGGGTCCCTGCAGGCCGAGGGTGGCCTCGGCCATGCTGCAGATGATGTCGACCTCGGACTTGAGGTAGGGGCTGGCCGGCTTGAGGGGGCCGCGCGAGGCGTGCACCGCCGACATCGAGTCCTCGACGGTCACGCGCTGGTCGGTGCCGCCGGTGGAGTCGCGCTCGCTGCGCCCCAGCGCAGGCAGGATCAGTGAGACCCGGCCACACCGCACGTGCGTGCGGTTCAGCTTGGTCGACACGTTCACGGTCAGCTCGGCCTGCTCCATCGCCTCCTCGGTGACGATCGTGTCCGGGGCGGCCGAGACGAAGTTCCCGCCCATGGAGACGAAGACCTTCACCTTGCCGTCGCGCAGGGCACGGATCGAGTCGACCGCGTCGTAGCCGTGCTCGCGCGGGGGCTCGAAGCCGTACTGGTCGCGCAGGGCGTCGAGGAAGTGGTCGGGCGCCTTCTCCCAGATGCCCATCGTGCGGTCGCCCTGGACGTTGGAGTGCCCGCGGACAGGGCACAGCCCGGCGCCCGGCTTGCCGATGTCGCCCCGGAGCAGCGCGACGTTGACGAACTCCTTGATCGTGGCGACGGCGTTGCGGTGCTGGGTGATGCCCATGGCCCAGCAGTGCACGGTGGCGTCCGAGGCCAGCATCATGTCCGCCGCCTCCTGGATCTGCTCGCGGGTCAGCCCGGTCGCGGCCAGCACACTGTCCCAGTCGAGGTTCTTGATCTCCCGGGCCCAGTCGTCGAAACCCGTGGTGTGGCGCTCGATGAAATCGCGGTCCAGCACCGACCCGTCGCTGCCGGCTGCCTCCTCGGCCTCCTGGATCAGGTAGCCGATCGCCTGCCACAGGGCCAGGTCACCGTTGATGCGCACGGGGAGGTGGAGGTCGGAGAGACCGGTGCCGGGGCCCACCACACCCTTGGGCGTCTGCGGGTTCTTGAACCGCATCAGTCCCGCCTCGGGCAGGGGGTTGATCGAGAGGATCTTCGCGCCGTTCTGCTTGGCGACCTCCAGGGCGGAGAGCATCCGGGGGTGGTTGGTGCCCGGGTTCTGGCCGCTGATCACGATCAGCTCGGCCTCGTGGACGTCGTCGAGGCTGACCGAGCCCTTGCCGATGCCGATCGTCTCGGCCAAGGCCACGGAGGTGGACTCGTGGCACATGTTGGAGCAGTCGGGGAGGTTGTTGGTGCCGAAGGCCCGGACGAAGAGCTGGTAGGCGTACGCCGCCTCGTTCGAGGTCTTGCCTGAGGTGTAGAACACGGCCTCGTCGGGCGACTCCAGTCCACGCAGCGTCTGACCGATCAGCTCGAAGGCCTCGTCCCAGCTGATCGGCTCGTAGTGGGTGGCGTCACGACGGCGTACGACCGGGTGGATCAGGCGTCCCTGGTGACCGAGCCAGTAGTCGGTGTGCCCCTGCAGGTCCTCGATGCTGTGCTGCTGGAAGAAGGAGGGGAGGATGTGGTCGGTCGTCGCCTCCTCGGCCACGGCCTTGGCGCCGTTCTCACAGAACTCGGCCGGGTGGCGGTGTCCCGCGGCGGGGTCGGGCCAGGCGCACCCCTGGCAGTCGAAGCCGTCGACCTGGTTGAGCCGGGTGAGCGTCCTCGCCGTGCGCGTGACCCCCATGCTGTCGATCGCCCGTTTCAGGGCGACCGCGACGGCCGGGACCCCCGCGGCGTAGTTCTTGGGGTGTCCGACCTCCACATCGTTCTCGTCGATGTCGGCGAGCGGGGACTTGCGTCGAAGAGCCATGCGGCATGAGTACCCGGTTGATCAGTCATCAATCAAGGGGACCAAGGACCCTTTTCATCGGCCACGGTCGTCGGAACCATGGACCCATGAGCCGAAGCGAACCCACGAAGAGCACCGTCAAGGGACGTCCGCTGGGGAGGGCCGAGCTCGGACACATCGACGCCTGGTGGCGCGCGGCGAACTACCTCTCGGTCGGGCAGATCTACCTGATGGCCAACCCGCTGCTCCGCGAGAAGCTGCTGCCCGAGCACGTCAAGCCGCGGCTGCTGGGCCACTGGGGCACCACCCCGGGGCTGAACTTCGTCTACGCCCACCTCAACCGGGCGATCATGGCCCGCGACACCAACATGATCTACATCATCGGACCGGGCCACGGTGGACCCGGTCTGGTGGCCTCGGCCTGGCTGGAGGGCACCTACAGCGAGGTCTACCCCGGCATCGGACCGGACGCCGACGGGATGCAGGCGCTGTTCCACCAGTTCTCCTTCCCCGGCGGCATCCCGAGCCACGTCGCACCGGAGACTCCGGGCTCGATCCACGAGGGCGGCGAGCTGGGCTACTCCCTCTCGCACGCCTACGGCGCCGCCTTCGACAACCCCGACCTGGTGGTCGCGGCGATCGTCGGCGACGGTGAGGCCGAGACCGGGCCGCTGGCCACGAGCTGGCACTCGAACAAGTTCGTCGACCCGCGTCGCGACGGTGCGGTGCTGCCGATCCTGCACCTGAACGGCTACAAGATCGCCAACCCGACGATCCTGGCCCGCATCCCGGACGACGAGCTGCTCGCGCTGATGCGCGGGTACGGCCACACGCCGTACGTCGTGGAGGGCTCGGACCCCAAGGAGATGCACCAGGCGTTCGCCGCCACCCTGGACCACTGCCTCGACGAGATCCGCGAGATCCAGGACGAGGCCCGGTCCAAGCGCAAGCAGCCGGCCAAGCGCCGTCCCTGGCCGATGATCGTGCTCCGCTCCCCCAAGGGCTGGACCGGGCCCAAGGAGCTCGACGGCAACAGGATCGAGGGTTCCTGGCGCTCCCACCAGGTGCCGTTCGCCGACGCCCGGGGCAACGACGCACACCGCAAGGTGCTCGAGGACTGGATGAAGAGCTACAAGCCCGAGGAGCTGTTCGACGCCGCCGGCGCCCCGGTGGCGGCGATCGCGCAGCTGCACCCCGCCGGCGAGCGCCGGATGAGCGCCAACCCGCACGCCAACGGCGGCCTGCTGCTGCGGGACCTGAAGATGCCCGACTTCCGCGACTACGCGGTGGAGGTCGAGACGCCCGGGACCACGTCGGCCGAGTCCACCCGGGTGCTCGGCACGTTCCTGCGTGACGTGATGAAGGGCAACATGGAGAACTTCCGGATGTTCTCGCCGGACGAGAACAACTCCAACCGGATGCAGGACGTCCTGCAGGTCACCGAGCGCACCTGGAACGCCGAGACCCTGCCCTACGACGACCACCTGGCCGTGGACGGACGGGTGATGGAGATCCTCTCCGAGCACACGGTGGAGGGGTGGCTCGAGGGCTACCTGCTCACCGGGCGACACGGCTTCTTCTCCTGCTACGAGGCCTTCATCCACGTCGTCGACTCGATGTTCAACCAGCACGCCAAGTGGCTCAAGGTCACCGACGACATCCCGTGGCGGCGGCCCATCGCCTCGCTGAACTACCTGCTCACCTCGCACGTCTGGCGCCAGGACCACAACGGGTTCTCCCACCAGGACCCCGGGTTCATCGACCACGTGATGAACAAGAAGGCGTCCGTCGTACGCGTCTACCTCCCGCCGGACGCCAACACGCTGCTGTCGGTCGGCGACCACTGCCTGCGCAGCAAGCAGTACGTCAACGTCATCGTCGCGGGCAAGCAGCCGGCACCGCAGTACCTCACGATGGAGGAGGCGGTCGTGCACTGCACCAAGGGCATCGGGATCTGGGACTGGGCCAGCACCGACAACGGCCTGGAGCCCGACGTGGTGATGGCCAGCGCCGGTGACGTGCCGACGATGGAGGCGCTCGCCGCCGTCGAGCTGCTGCGTGACTTCTTCCCCGACCTGCGGATCAGGTTCGTCAACGTGGTCGACCTGATGCGGCTCCAGGACGAGCGTGAGCACCCGCACGGTCTCTCCGACGCCGACTTCGACGCACTGTTCACCAAGGACAGGCCCGTGATCTTCGCCTACCACGGCTATCCCTGGCTGATCCACCGCCTGACCTACAAGCGCACCAACCACAGCGAGCTGCACGTGCGCGGCTACAAGGAGGAAGGGACCACGACCACCCCCTTCGACATGACGGTGATGAACCAGCTCGACCGGTTCGACCTCGCCATGGACGTCATCGACCGGGTCCCCCGGCTGCAGGCGACGTCGGGTGCGGCCCGCGAGACGCTGAAGAACAAGCTGATCGAGCACAAGATCTACGTGCAGTCCCACGGCGAGGACATGCCGGAGATCCAGAACTGGAAGTGGACCCCTGCCGTCGTACCCGAGGACTGAGGCGTGAGGGTCCTGGTGGTCAACGCCGGGTCGAGCAGCCTGAAGCTCGCGCTCCTCGACGGCGACCGACGGGTGGCGTCGACCACGGTGGAGCGGTGGGAGGGTGAGGAGCACCTCGAGCCGGTCCGCGACTTCGTCGACGGGCTGGGGGACATCGACGCGATCGGTCACCGCGTGGTCCACGGCGGCCCGCGGCTGACCGAGTCCGTGCTGGTGGACGACGACGTCCTCGACCACCTGCACTCCATCGAGGACCTGGCACCGCTGCACAACCCGCGGGCGGTGGCCGGGATCCGGGCGGTGCGCGAGCTCCTGCCCGACCTGCCCGAGGTCGCCTGCTTCGACACCACCTTCCACTCCGACCTGCCACTGGCTGCCCGGACCTACGGGTTGCCCAAGGAGTGGAACGAGCGGTGGAACCTGCGGCGCTACGGCTTCCACGGGTTGAGCCACGCGTACGCCGTACGCCGTGCGGCCTCCCTGATCGGCCGTGACCTCTCGAAGCTGCGCGTGGTCTCCTGCCACCTCGGAGCGGGAGCCTCACTCGCCGCGGTGGTGGACGGCCGGTCGGTCGACACGACGATGGGGTTCACCCCGGTCGAGGGCCTGGTGATGGCGACGCGCTCCGGCTCGGTCGACCCAGGCCTGTTGATGTGGCTGCTGGACCACGGCGTCTCCCGCGTCGACATGGCTGATGCCCTGGAGCACAGGTCGGGGCTCAAGGGGCTCTCGGGCACGTCGGGTGACCTGCGCGACGTGCTCGCCGCCCGCTCGGCGGGTTCCACCGACGCCGCCCTCGCCTTCGACGTCTTCGTGCACCGGCTGCGACGTGAGATCGGCGCCATGACGGCGAGCGCAGGCGGGCTCGACCTGCTGGTGCTGACCGGAGGGATCGGCGAGCACGAGCCCGAGGTCAGGTCGGCGGTCGCCTCGGGGCTGTCCTACCTCGGTGTCGTGCTCGACCGGGAGGCCAACCTGGCCGCCACCTCGGACGCCGACATCGGCTCCGCCGGGGCCGCGGTGAGCACGGTCGTCGTCACGGCGTCCGAGGAGACGGAGATCGCCCGGGAGACCCGCCGGGTCCTTTCCTGAGCCTCTGTTCAGCTCTTGGGCTTCCAGAGCGACTTGGCATGGTCAGGGACGTAGGTGGTGTGCGCGCGCGGCGGTCGCTCGTAGCCCTTCGGCTCCGGCCGGGGTGGCAGCTCGAGGGTGGGCACCGGCACCTCGACGTACGGGATGGTCGAGAGGAGGTGCGACATCATGTTCAGCCGGGCGCGCTTCTTCACATCGCTCTCCACCACGAACCACGGCGTCTCCGGAAGATCGGTCCGCGCCATCATCTCGTCCTTCGCGCGTGAGTAGTCCTCCCACCGCTCGATGGACTCGAGGTCCATCGGTGAGAGCTTCCACTGCCTCATCGGGTCCGCGAGGCGAGACTCGAAGCGTCGTTGCTGCTCGTGGTCACTGACGGAGAACCAGTACTTGCGCAGCAGGATCCCGTCCTCCACGAGCATCCGCTCGAAGGTCGGGGTCTGGTGCAGGAACCGCTCGTGCTCCGCCGGCGTGCAGAAACCCATCACCTTCTCGACGCCGGCCCGGTTGTACCAGGACCGGTCGAGGAGCACGATCTCGCCGGCGCTCGGCAGCAGCTCGACGTAGCGCTGGAAGTACCACTGGCTCTGCTCCCGGCCCGTCGGCGCCGGCAGCGCCTCGATGCGCGCCACCCGGGGGCTGAGGTACTGGGTGATCCGCTTGATCGTCCCGCCCTTGCCCGCAGCGTCGCGTCCCTCGAAGACCACGACGATGCGCTTCCCCTCGGCCTTGACCCACTCCTGCACCTTGACGAGCTCGGCCTGCAACCGGAACAGCTCGGCCTCGTAGGCGGCGGGAGGCACCCGCTGGGCGGCCCGTGCTTGCTTCTCGACGCTCTTCTTCTTGGCCATGCGACAGCCTAACGAGCACCCCGGGGGCCGCCGACCGTCCCGCGTCCCCCGCACTCAGGTCCCGGCGTGCCGAAGGACTAGCACGCAGCGCCCCGAGCACTGCCACCCACGCTCAAGGTCGTAGGTCCGCCGGCGAGCTGATAGTCCTCCGGCACAGATCCGTTACCTCCTGGCGGCGCTGGTCGCTGTCGTCTCGCCCGCGAAACGGGAGGGTCAGCCTGCCCGCACCCGAAGTCGGGACCTTGGTCCCACGGGTTGGGGCCGAGCGCCACCTCCGCGGGGAGCGTCGAGTTCCTACCCTCGGACCTGTGGACACTCTTGACATCGCCCGCTGGCAGTTCGCCATCACGACCGTCTACCACTTCCTCTTCGTGCCCATCACGATCGGCCTGTCGGCGATCGTCGCGGGCTACGAGACGGCGTGGGTGCGGACCGGCAACGAGCGGTGGCTGCGGCTCACCAAGTTCTTCGGCAAGCTCTTCCTGATCAACTTCGCGATCGGGGTCGTCACCGGGATCGTGCAGGAGTTCCAGTTCGGCATGAACTGGAGCGACTACTCGCGGTTCGTGGGTGACATCTTCGGCGCGCCGCTGGCCATCGAGGGGTTGCTGGCCTTCTTCCTGGAGTCGACGTTCCTGGGCCTGTGGATCTTCGGCTGGGACCGCCTCTCCCCCAGGCTGCACGCGGCCTGCATCTGGATCGTGCACATCGGCACGGTGCTGTCGGCGTACTTCATCCTCGCCGCGAACTCGTTCATGCAGAACCCGGTCGGCTACCGGTTCAACCCCGACTCCGGTCGGGCCGAGCTCACCGACTTCGCCGCCGTGATGTTCAACAAGGTGCAGCTCGTCACCTTCCCGCACACGGTGCTCTCGGCCTACATGACCGGCGCCGCCTTCGTCGTCGGCGTCGCCTTCTGGCAGCTGCGTCGTCCACGGACCAGTGAGGGCGACCAGCGGATGTACCTGATGGCGCTGCGGCCCGCCGCCGCGATCGTGCTGCTCGCCGGGCTGGGCGTCGCCGTCTCCGGTGACATCCAGGGCAAGATCATGACCGAGGTGCAGCCGATGAAGATGGCCGCCGCCGAGGCTCTCTACGACACCGAGGAGCCGGCCGCCTTCTCCATCTTCACCCTCGGCAGCCTCGACGGCGGCTCGGAGAAGTTCGCGGTCAAGGTGCCCAACCTGCTGTCGTTCCTGGCCACCGGTTCGACCTCCGGTCAGGTCGAGGGCATCAACCAGCTCCGGGCGAACTACGAGAAGAAGTACGGCGAGGACCCGGGCGCCACCTACTACTCCGCCAGCTACACGCCGGCGATCCCGGTGACCTACTGGACCTTCCGCCTGATGATGGGGCTCGGCTTCGCCGCAGCCGGCTTCGCTGCGTGGATCCTCTGGGCCACCCGGCGCAGGCGGGTCCCCCACGGCCGGCTGATCCTCTGGTCAGCGCTCTCGCTGCCGTTCCTTCCCCTGTTCGCCAACTCCTTCGGCTGGATCTTCACCGAGATGGGCCGGCAACCCTGGGCCGTGTTCGGGTTGATGACCACGGCCAGGTCGGTGTCGCCCGGGGTGAGCCCGTTCGAGGCGATGGTCTCGCTGGTCACCCTGACCGCGCTGTACGGCGTCCTCGCGTTCATCGAGGTGCGCCTGATGCTGACCTACATCCATCGCGGTGCCGACGAGCTGCCCCCGCCTGCGGACCCGACCGGCGCGGACGAAGACCGTCCCCTCGCCTTCGCCTACTGAGCCAGAAGGAGACCGACCATGGAACTGACCACTGTCTGGTTCGCACTCATCGCAGTGCTGTGGATGGGCTACTTCGCCCTCGAGGGTTTCGACTTCGGCGTCGGGATGCTGCTGCCCGTCCTCGGGAAGTCGGAGAAGGAGCGCCGGGTCCTGATCAACACGATCGGCCCGGTGTGGGACGGCAACGAGGTGTGGGTGCTGGTGGCCGGCGGTGCGACCTTCGCCGCCTTTCCCGAGTGGTACGCGACCCTGTTCAGCGGGTTCTACCTGCCCCTGTTGCTGATTCTCCTCGCACTGATCGTCCGCGGGCTCGCCTTCGAGTACCGCGCCAAGCGCGACGACACCACCTGGCGTGCGCGCTGGGACCTGGCCATCGTCATCGGTTCGCTCGTCCCCGCGCTGCTGTGGGGCGTGGCCTTCGCCAACATCCTGCGCGGAGTGCCGCTGGACGCGGACGGTGAGTACGTCGGTGGCTTCTTCAACCTGCTCAACCCCTACGCCCTGCTCGGCGGCGTGATGACGCTGCTGCTCTTCCTCACCCACGGCGCGATGTTCATCGCCCTGAAGACCGACGGTCCCATCCGCATCGCGGCTCGCGGCCTCGCGGTCAAGCTCGGGCTCGGCGCGGCCGTGGCCGCGGTGCTCTTCCTCGGCTGGACCCAGCTCGACACGGGCTCGGTGGCCTCCGCGGTGGCCTTCGCCGTGGCCGCTGTGGCCCTGCTCGCCGGGATCGCCGCCGTCAGGGAGACCCGCGAGGGGTGGGCCTTCCTCGGCACGTTCGTCGCCATCACCGTCGGGGTGGCCGGGCTGTTCCTCGCGCTGTTCCCGAACGTGATGCCGACCAGCCTGGCCTCCGGGATCGACCTGACGACGACCAACGCGGCGGCCACGTCGTACACGCTCAAGATCATGACGGTGGTCGCCGTGGTGTTCACGCCGATCGTGCTGATGTACCAGGGCTGGACCTACTGGGTGTTCCGCAAGCGGATCGGGGTCCACCACATCCCCGACCCGGTACCGGCACCCACCGCGTCGCGGTGAGGCCGACCGACCCCCGCCTACGCCGTCAGCTGGCTCCCGCCCGGGGCCAGCTGGTCGGCGTGCTCGTCGCCGGCGTGGTGAGCAGTGTGCTCGTGATCGCCCAGGCGTGGGCGGTGGCCGGTCTCGTGCTCGCCGCGCTCGACCAGGGCGACGTCGTCCGCTGGGGCGTCGTCGTCGCCGTGGTCTTCGGACTGCGTGGGGTGGTCGGCTGGGCCACGGACGCGCTGGCAGCCCGGGCCGCCGTCCTGGTCGGTACGGCGCTGCGCCGCCGGATCCTCACCGACGTGCTCCGGCGGACCGCGACCGGGCAACCGACACCGGCCTCCGGAGAGATCTCGGTGCTCGCCACCCGCGGGGTTGCGGCAGCCGAGCCCTACCTGACGCGCTACGTCCCGGCCTTCGCACTGGCCGGGGTGCTGCCCTTCCTGACGGTCGTGGCGATCGCCTCCCAGGACCTGCTCAGCGCCGTGATCGTGATGTGCACCCTCCCTCTCGTGCCCGTGTTCGGCGCCCTGGTCGGTCTCGCCACCCGGGACCGGGCCGAGGAGCAGTGGCGGGCGATGGCCTCGCTCTCGAGCCACTTCCTCGACGTCGTCCGCGGCCTTCCCACGCTGGTGGTCCACCGTCGCGCCCACGCCCAGTCACGGACGATCGCGACGATCACCAACCGCTACCGCGAGGCCAGCGCCCGGACCCTGCAGCTGGCGTTCGCCTCGTCGGCGGTCCTCGAGCTCGTCGCCACGATCTCGGTCGCGCTCGTGGCTGTCGTGGTCGGCGTACGCCTCGCCTCCGGTGGCCTCGACCTGCACACGGCCCTCGTCGTGCTCCTGCTGGCGCCGGAGGCCTACTGGCCGCTGCGTCGGGTGGGGGCCGAGTTCCACGCAGCGGCTGAGGGCGTGGCCACCTTCGAGGCCGTCGACGCACTCGACACCGAGGCTCCCGGGCCGCGGGCCGACGTCGGTGGCCAGGTGGAGCTGACGGTCTGCGGGCTGACCGTGCGGTACCCGGGTCGTCGTACGCCCGCCCTCGAGGACCTCGACCTGAGGATCCCGGCCCGTGGCGTCACCGTCCTCACCGGCCCGTCCGGATGCGGCAAGACCACTCTCCTGTCGGTCATCGCGGGCCTGGTCCCGGCAGAGAGCGGGACGGTGACGAGCCCCGGCCTGATCGCGTGGCTCCCCCAGCGACCCGTCTTCGTCGCGGGCACCATCGCCGACAACCTGCGGCTCGCGTCACCCCTCGCGTCCGACGGCGAGCTCTGGACCGCCCTGCGCAGGGTGGCGCTGGAGGAGCGGATCCTCAACCTTCCCGACCGCCTCGAGGCCGACCTCGTCGAGGACGGCGCCAACCTCTCGGCCGGTGAACGGGCGCGGCTGGCCCTGGCGCGCGTCGTACTCGCCGACCGGCCGTGGGTCCTCCTCGACGAGCCCACCGCCCACCTCGACGACCTCACCGAGCAGGTCATCCTCGACACCGTCGCCGAGCTCGGCCGCACCAGCGCCGTCGTGGTGGTGGCCCACCGCCCGGCCATCCTCACCATCGCCGACCGGGTGCTGGAGCTGCCCGTGGTGGCGACCCGCCCCGCCGGGATCACCGCCCCTGTCGGGGTAGTCCGAGACGTTTCCGTCGTTCAGGAGCCCCTTGTACGACGGGAACGTCTCGGACTACCCGAGCCGACGCCCTCCGAGGAGGCCCAGGAGCAACCCTCGCGCTCGACCAGCATGTGGCCGAGCACCCTGCTCGGGGCCCTCGCCTCGGCGTCGGGGGTGGCGCTGACCGCCACCGCCGGGTGGTTGATCGTGCAGGCCTCCACACGCCCGGCCGTGCTGACGCTGCTCGTGGCGATCGTCGGGGTCCGGGCCTTCGGCCTGGCCCGTCCGGTGCTGCGGTACGCCGAACGACTGCGCTCCCACGACGTGGCCCTGCGCCTGCTGGCCGCACGGCGGGTCGAGGTGTACGACGCCCTGGTGCCCCTGACGCCCGGCCGGCTCGGTCAGCGACGCGGCGACGTCCTGTCCGCGATCGTCGACGACGTCGACAGCGTGGTCGACCGCGAGCTGCGGGTGCGGATGCCGGCGCGGGTGTTCCTCCTCGTCACCGTGCTCGCCGGCGCGGTCGGTGCCGCCTTCCTTCCCGTGGCCGGGCTCAGCATCGCGACGTCATCGACGCTCGCCGGTGGGCTGGCCTTCGGTCTGGCCCGGATCGGCGCGGGTCGGGCTGAGACGGAGGCCGTCGAGCGCCGCGCCGACCTCTCCGCAGAGGTCGTCGAGGTGATGCAGACCGCCACCGAGCTGGTCATGTGGCAGGCCGACGACCGGGCCGTGGACCGCGTCGCCCGGGCGAGCCACCGGGCCGGAGGCGCGTTGGTCGAGGCCGCCCGATGGATGGGTGCCGGGCGCGGACTGGCCCTGCTCGTCAGTGGACTGGGGGTCGCCACCACCGCCTGGCTCGCCCAGCCGTTCGTCACCTCCGGCGAGCTGTCGGGTCCGCTGATGGCCCTGCTGGTCCTGCTCCCGCTCGCCCTCGCCGACCTGACCGTGCCGTTGGCCGACGCCGGTGCCCTCGAGGCAAGGACCGCCGCCGCCGCACGTCGACTGACCGCCCTGGAGCGCACGCCACCGCTGGTCAAGGACACCCCCACCCAGCCGCTGCCCGCCTCCACCGCCCTGGAGCTCACGGACGTCTCGGGCGGCTGGGCCCCCGGGTCGAGGACCCTGGAGCACCTGTCGATGTCCGTCCCGACCGGCGCGCGCATCGGCGTCGTCGGACCGTCGGGCTCGGGCAAGAGCACGCTCGCCGGGATGGTGCTGCGCTTCCTCGACCCCGCGAGCGGCACCCTCACCCTCGGCGGTACGCCGACCCGGCGGCTCGGCACCGACGACCTGCGCAGCGTGATCGGCCTGGTCGACGACGACCCGCACGTGTTCGGCACGACGCTGGTGGAGAACATCCGGCTCGCCAGGCCGGAGGCGACCGACGCCGAGGTCGGCGAGGCCCTGCGGCAGGCCTGCCTCGGCGACTGGCTCGACTCCCTCCCTGACGGACTCGGCACCTGGCTCGGCGACGGCCACGCCTCCGTGTCCGGAGGGGAACGTGCTCGCCTGGGCATGGCCCGCGCGCTGCTGTCCCGCCAGGAGGTGCTGGTCCTCGACGAGCCGACCGCCCACCTCGACCACGCCACCGCCGAGAAGCTCGCCTCCGAGGTGCTCACCGGCTCGCGCGACCGGAGCATCGTCTGGATCACCCACTCCCCCGTGGGCCTGGGGCTGGTGGACGAGGTCGTCAGCCTCGAGGCCGCAGCACCGTGGCAGGCTCGCCCGTCACGTCAGGAATCGGCCTGAGGTCTCGTCGGCCGGCCCGTCGTGCAGCCCGTCGACCAGCTCCTCGTGCAGCCCGTCGACCTCGCGCGCACCCGTGCGCTCGGCCCCGATCCCCGCCACCACCACGAACCCGATGCCCAGCACGGCGAGCACGGCCGGGACCTGGCCCAGGAGCACCAGCCCGACGAGCAGGGCGAAGGCGGGCTCGAGGCTCATCAGGGTTCCGAACGCCGCGGTGTTGAGCCGGCGCAGGGCGAGCAGCTCCAGGGTGAACGGCACGACCGGCAGCAGGACGGCCAGTCCGATCCCGATGAGCAGCAGCTCCGGGGTCATCCGCCCGATCACGGACGGACCGACGGTCACGGAGGCCACCAGCGCGGCGACCGGCATCGAGACCGCGAGCCCGGTGAGCCCGGCCGCCTGGTCGCCCACACGCTGCGTCAACACGATGTACGCCGCCCAGCAGCACGCTGCTCCCAGAGCGAAGGCCACACCGACCGGGTCCGCCGTACCCGACCAGGGCTCGGTCAGCAGCAGCACACCCACCCCGGCGAACACCGGCCAGACGTAGCGGCCGGAGCCCCGACCGCGGGCCACGGCCACCCCGAGCGGACCGAGGAACTCCAGGGCGCTCGCCGTCCCCAGCGGCAGTCGCGCGACGGCGGCCATGAAGAGCAGCGTCACCGAGGCGGTGGCGACGCCCAGGAGCACGGAGGACACGAGGGCCGGCCGGGTCAGACGCAGCCGCCAGGGACGTCCGAGCGCGGCGAAGATCGCGCCGGCCCAGACCAGCCGTAGCCAGGCAGCCCCCTCGGGGCCCAGGCGGTCGATCAGGCCGACGGAGGCCGCGAGCCCGATCTGGACGCAGAGCATCGACGTCGTGGCCATCGCGACCCCCGAACGTGCCCGGCCGGCGACGGCGTGCGAGGAGAGGGTGCTGGTGGCCACCTCACCAGTCAAGACGATCCGAACCCTTCGGGTCCACGTGAGACCAGTGGATCAACCGTTCATGATCAGTGAACAATGCAGCGTGTGGACCCACGACGACTTCACCTGCTGCTGGAGCTCTCCCGTCTCGGCTCGATGCGAGCGGTGGCCGAGACCCACGGCCTGACGACATCGACGGTCTCCCAGCAGATCGCCGCCCTCGCCCGTGACGTCGGCACCACGCTCGTCGAACCTGACGGTCGCCGGGTCCGGCTCACCCCGGCCGGGTCCCGCCTTGCCGACCACGCCGTGACCATCCTGGCTGCCGTGGACGCCGCTCGCGCCGACCTCGACCCGCGGGCCGAGCCGGCCGGCACCCTGCGGGTGGGTGGGTTCGCCACCGCGATCCGCGCCTCCCTGCTGCCGGTGGTCGCCGAGCTGGCGGAGAGCCACCCCGCCGTGCAGGTGCTGATCAACGAGTACGAGCCGCTCGAGGCCTTCGCCCTCCTCGCCCACGACGACCTGGACCTGGCGCTGACCTACGACTACAACCTGGCGCCGGCCGCTCCGGACAGCACGCTCGCCGCGGTGCCGCTCTGGACGACCTCCTGGGGGCTCGGAGTGCCGACGAACGCCTCCTCGGTCGCCTGATCTCGCCGTCTGGTCCGAGCACCCCTGGATCGTCAACTCCCGCAACACCGCCGACGAGGACGCGGTGCGGACGCTGGCGTCCCTGGCGGGCTTCACACCGCGGATCAGCCACCAGATCGACAGTCTCGACCTCGTCGAGGACCTCATCCTCGCGGGCCTCGGTGTCGGTCTCCTCCCTCTCGGACGACCGACCATGGACGGCGTACGGGTCCTGGAGCTGACGGACCCACCCGTCGTGATGACGACGTACGCCGTGACCCGGCTCGGCCGGGAGGACTGGGCACCGCTCCGGCTCCTGCTGGACCGTCTCGTCGTTCAGGACCGGTCCGGCGGGCCGGACGGCTCCACGATCCCGGGATAGCTGTACTGCCCACAGCGGTTGGTGACGGACCGATCGGGTCTAGGCGAGGGTCTCCCGACCCGTCGACTGGTAGCCGGCCGAGGCCCAACGCCTGAGGCCGACGTCATCGACCTCGGCGACCAGGGCGTCGAGGACCTCCTGGGGAGCGGCGTGGTGCGCGATGGCGTAGAGCTCGACCAGGGACGTCCGCTTGCCCGCGGGCACCAGGCGAAGCGCGCGGGCCAGCTCCTCCAGCGACCCGTCCGGCGCAGCCTCCAGCAGCGCCTGCTTGCGCCCCGGGGCAGCCACGATGCCGGGGTCCGGCACCTGGCCGGACTTCTGGCCGGACTTCTGGCCGGACTTCTGGGCCGCTACCTCACCGGAGCGCTGGACCGGGACCGGCGGCTGCAGGGGCAGCGGCTGGTCGATCCGCGTGCGAGCCTGCCGTTTCGCGACGACGCCGTTCGCCGCCAGGGCGCCGAGCAGCAGCACCGCCAGACCCGGCAGGGTCCACTCGCCGTAGCTGTGCGGATCGTTGGCCTCGCACGCCTGCCCGTCGCCGTCGGCGTCCAGCCCGTCCAGGTCGCCGGGGCGACCCTCGAGGTAGGACTGGGCCGCGCCGCGCGACCTCAGGTCCGAGCAGTCGACGTCGGCCATGGCGGGCGCCGCCCCGATCACGACGACGCCGAGCACGGTCGCGCACAGCGTCAGCAGCAGCCGGATTCGGGGGGTTCGCACGGTCGGTGGCCTCGCTTGATCCTGGTGGCTGGTGACGTCTCGGATCTCGCACCAGATCACCTGTGCCTACCCGCGCGCGACCCCGACAAACTCCGCCGGCCAGCGACCCCTCGGAACTCCCCCCGTGTCCGCCCGCTATGGGCACGGAAGCCCGATTTGCGCAACAAAACCGCCCTCAGCTGGACTGGACCAGCTCCACATCGAGCCAGCGAGCGAGGTCTCTGATCTCGCGATCGACCGCCGTCGTCATCGTCTTCCCGAACGGCACGTCCTGGTGCACCGCCGCGACCTCCAGCACCCCGGCCCTGCGGTCGGCCCGGGCGTCGAGCTTCCCGACCAACCGGTCGCCGTAGAGGATCGGGAGGGCGTAGTAGCCCCATCGCCGCTGGGCCACCGGTTTGTACATCTCCAGCACGTAGTCGAACTCGAACAGCTCCTCCATCCGCCTGCGGTCGGCGATCAGCCGGTCGAACGGCGACAGCAGCGCCGCGCGGCCGGCGAAGGGCCGGCCGAGCTGGGCCGGATCGACCCGCCACTGACCACGGACCCCCTCGACGACGGCGGGTTCCCCCGCCTCGCCCACGTCGACCGGCTCGAGCGGGAGCTTGGTCGCCTTGGCCCGCGCGATCCCGAGCGAGCCCAGTCGCCGCTCGTCGAGCAGCCGTCGCGCCTCCCCGAGGTCGGGGACCGGGTCGTCGGGGTAGATCCGGGAGGCGAGGTCCCACAGCCGGTCGCGACCGGTGCCACCCGCAGCCGCGACCTCGCCGCGCTGGACGAGCCGGTCGAGCATCATCCGGAGGTTGCGGTTGTTGTTCCAGCCGCTGGAGCGCCAGGGCACCACGCAGGTGTCCGGCAGCTCGCTCGCCGGCAGCGGACCGTCGGTGCGCAGCAGCTCGAGGATGTCCCGGCGGCAGTCGTTGTTGGCCCGCACCCAGTCGCGCACCCCCTCCTGCCCCTCGGACAGTCGGCCGGAGCCGGGCCACGCGGCCATCTCGGCCCGGAACAGGGCGAGGTCCTCCGGCACCCGGAGGGTCTGGTTCAGCTCGATCAGCCGCTGCTCGTCGACCGCGTCCCACAGCTCCCGGGCGGAGTACGACGACCCCAGGCGACTCCACACCACCAGCTCCGCACTGGGAGCGATGGCGCTGGTCGGCTCGACCTGGAGCAGGGAGAGCCGTCGGACGGTCTCGACCAGGTCGGTCGGTCGCTCCCGGGTGAGGAGCTGTGCCTGCACCGCGAGGCGACGGGCCTCGGTGCGGCTGAGCTCGTGGACACCTGCCATGCCGCGAGCGTAGAGCCCGGCACCGACAGGGCGGGAGTCTCAGACGTCGAAGGGCCCCCGGACGAAGTGCAACAGCGCGGGCCCGCGCGACCAGCACACCTCATCGTCGAGCCGGAGATGCACGGACTACTCGCCGAGGTAGCGGTCGAGGAAGGAGTTGCCGAACTTCCTCCCCGGGTCGAGCTCGTTGCGGAGCTCGACGAAGTCGGCCAGCCTCGGGTGCACCGTCAGCAGGCCGTCTGCGTCCATGGTGAAGCACTTCCCCCAGTGCGGGCGGGCGGAGAAGGGCTGGAGGGCCGCCTCGACGATGGGCAGCACCCCGTAGACGCCGGGCTCGTCCAGCAGCCAGGTGAAGTGGAAGGCGACGGCGTCCTCACCGTAGGCGCCACTGAGCCAGAGGTGGTCCGCCGCGATGGTGCGGATCTCGCCGACCTGCAGCAGGTCGGCGAACCCCGGCCCCGCGTCGCGCAGCGCGGCGATCGCAGCGGAGGCGTGGCGACGTGGCACGAAGTACTCGCTCTGCAGCTCGGCTCCCCGGCTGGGGCTGAACTCCATCCGGAAGTGCGGCAACCGCTCGTGCCAGGGCCCCGGCTCGCCCAGCTGAGCGGTCAGCCCCTCCTCCGGGGCGCCGCGGAGCATGTGCGTGGTGGCCACCGCCGGCGACAGGCCGCGCAGGGCCAAGGCTTCCAGCGGATCGACGAAGCCCTCACCACCGGGAACGGTCCGGGACTTCACCCACACCTGGTTGCGCTCGGGTCGCAGCCAGTCGGTGAAGACGCTGACGCTGTAGGCGCTGCTCATGATCTCCTCGAACCGCCCGATCAGGTCGTCCCACCCGAGCCCC
The DNA here is from genome assembly GCA_963843775.1 of uncultured Actinomycetota bacterium. Taxonomy (GTDB): domain Bacteria; phylum Actinomycetota; class Actinomycetes; order Propionibacteriales; family Nocardioidaceae; genus Marmoricola. The sequence goes on along the minus strand of CAWJLT010000012.1, from coordinate 587,407 downwards.
AGGTGCACGTCCTGCCGGACCTCGAAGGTGGGCTCGATGTCGAGGGTGAGGTGCGTGACCACTCCCAGCGCGCCGAGCGAGACGACGTGACCCTCGAACCCCGGATCACCTCGACGGACGGTGCGCGACCGGCCGTCGGCGCCCACGAGCTCCACCACCCGCACGGAGCTGGCCAGCGAGCCGACCGTGTCACCGGATCCGTGCGTGCCGGTGGCGACGGCACCGGCCACCGTGATGTGCGGCAGCGACGCCATCCCGCCCAGCGCGTGGCCGGCACGGTGCAGCTCGGTGGCGAGGTGCGCGTAGGTGACGCCGCCAGAGACACGTACGGCGCTGGCGCCCGCATCGATCTCGATCTCGGCCGGGAGGCGCTCCAGGGAGACCAGGGATCCCGCGGTGTCGGCGAGGTCGGTGAAGGAGTGCCGTGAGCCCAGTGCCCGGACCAGGTCGGTCTCCTCCACGATCTGGACCAGCTCCTCGAGGCTGCTCGGTCGCAGGAGCCTCTCAGCGGCGTACACGTAGTTCCCGGACCAGTTGGTCTCCCGCGTCTTCGTCACCGTTCGAGCCTAGTGGGGGCGCTGCAGCGCGACTCCCGGGACACCGCCTCCGGCGGAGCCGACGGCGGCGCTGGGCGGTCTCGTCATCGGCGGCCACACCCGAGAACGATGGTCTAGCATCTGGCACGTGCCCGACCCCGCCCCCGCCTTCGGCGAGACCGCGCGGCTACACCTCCCTCACCCAACGGCGTACGCCGCCAGGACGGCTCGACCTCGACGATGGTCCTCGACCCCTCTGCGATCGTGCACCACCTGGGCCAGTTCATGCTGCTGGAGCCGGGCGACCTCATCGACACCGGGACCCCACCCGGCATGGGCATGAGGCCGCCGGCGTGGCTCGCGCCCGGAGACGTGATGGAGCTCGGCATCACGGCATCGACGGCCTCGGCGCCCAGCGCCAGACCGTGCTCGGGCCACGCTGAGGTGCGAGCCTTCGTCCTGACCGGCCCGGGTCGGTCGGCCGTGCTCGACGTCGAGCCGCCCGTCGCGTCCCCTGGTCACGTGGTCGTCGACGTCACCCGCGTCGGCGTCTGCGGGACTGACGCCGAGATGTTCTCCGGCGAGATGGAGTACCTGCACAACGGACTGGCCACCTATCCGGTTCGTCTCGGTCACGAGTGGTGCGGCGTGGTCTCGGCGGTCGGTGAGGGCGTGGACATGTCGTGGGTCGGTCGTCGTACGACCGGCGACACCCAGATCGGCTGTGGTCACTGCCACCGTTGCCTCTCCGGTCGCCAGCACGTGTGCGAGGAGCGCCACGAGATCGGTCTGCGCCGCGGCTTCGACGGCGCCCTCGCCGAGCAGATGGCGGTGCCCGTCTCCACCCTCCTGCCCCTCCCCGACTCGGTGGACGACGCTGCTGGAGCCATGGTGGAGCCGGGTGGCAACGCCTTGCGCGCCGTACGCGCCGCCAAGCTCGAGGCCGGTGAGCGACTGCTGGTGATCGGCCCCGGCACCATCGGCCTCCTCGCGGCGCAGCTCGCGCTGGCCCAGGGGTGCGAGGTGCACGTCCTCGGCGTCACGGCGGCGTCCCTGGCCTTCGCGTCCGGGCTCGGGGCGTCCGGCGCCTGGACCTCCGACGACCTGCCCGACCTGCGGTGGGACGCCGTCGTGGACGCCTCGAACCACCCGTCCTCCCCCGGCCTCGCCGCCTCCCTGGTCGATGCCGGACGACGTGTCGTCTACATCGGGCTCTCGGAGACTCCGAGCCTGCTCGACACCCGCACGCTGGCCATGAAGGACGTCACCGCAGTGGGCGTGCTCAGCGCCTCACCCGGACTGGCGGGAGCCGTCGAGCACTACGCCTCGGGCGCGGTGGACCCCCGGCCCCTCATCGCCGCCACCCTGACCCTCGACGAGGTCGACGGGGTCCTCCGCGGCCACCGGCCGGCTGATGCCGGCCCCGGACCGAAGATCCACGTCGATCCACGTACGTCCCTCCACGCACCGTGAGACGGCGACGGGCTGGATCCGCGGCCCGGTACGACCCTCGACGTCAGGGGCTGACGCCCCGCGACTGCGAGGGCTGGACCGCACCCTCCGGCTCCGCGGGACGCGCGAACAGCCCGGCGAGCTTGACCGAGGCCAGGCCGAGGAGACAGCCGCACAGCAGGGACGCCAGCGAGCTGGCCCACACCCAGCCGTACGGCGTGGACAGGACCCCGCTGAACGCACCGGCACCGGCGGTCGCCGGGTCGCCGAGCGCAGCCACGCTGTTGCCCACACCTCCGCCTGCCGCGGCCCAGCTGTCGAGGCCGGTCGCGATCCACCAGAAGATGGTCGCGGCGAAGGCACCGAAGATCCCTGGCACGTAGTACCAGTCACCCAGGGCCGAGGCCACCACGAGCACGAACGCGGCCACCCCCACCACCAGCGCGATGCCCCAGAAATCCGGCAGGTCGGCAATCTGCGGCGCGAGCGCCATCACCACGAGGGCGCCGAGAGACCCGATGACGGCGGCCACCACGACGTTCCTCAGGGCGGCGTTGTCTGCCCCGGCGGCGAAGAAGAAGCCCCACATGACGAAGGCCGCCGGGACGATCAGGTGGAAGCTGGCCGGAAGGCCCAGGCCGTTGCCCAGATCGCCCGAGGTGAACCAGTGGAAGGTGAAGTTCAGACTGACCTCGACCCAGAGGAACGCGAGGACCGCGATCACCAGGGCAAGGGGGGTAGCAGCTTTCGCGCGTTCGACCATGACGAAACTCCAGTGGATCAGGAGCCGAGGCGCACGACTGGCGTCGCCCCTCGGCTCGACTGCGGCTCCTCGAGCGCCCTGCCGGTGACCGGGTGGGAGACCGAGGGACGCCCACCGCGAGCACCTCCGACATCGTGGCCGAGGGCTCCCGTGGCCACGGTCTCAGTTTGGGACGACACGGGCTCGGAGGGCTGTCTCAAGCGCCGCGGTCAGAGAAGATCGTGCGGCTCAAGTGACTGAACGACACCGAGCCAACGCGGGGGCTCTCGGTCAGCGACGGCCACGACGTGGTTCCCCTCCCAGCCCTGGCGGCTCCGCCGCGCGCCCGAGATCGTCGCGATGCTCGACGTCGAAGCGGACGCCGCCACCGCGAACGCTGAACTCTGGCTGCCGGTCGAAGCCCAGTAGCGGGGCCGCCGCCTGGTGAACGAGGGCGGACACGACGCACCTGAGCCTCCCCGGAACGTGCCAGGGAGGCTCAGGTTCAAGAGGGCTGGAGCCGACGTTCCCGTCGGCTCGGCTTGTTCCGCGAGATCTTCGACGTTCTGCGAAGACCTCTTGGTTGGTTGGTGGAGCTGGCGGGAATCGAACCCGCGTCCTGTGGCGCCGTACCAGGTCTTCTCCGGGTGCAGTTCGTGATAGCGATTTTCTCGGCCCCGGCACTCCCACGAACAGTGTGCCGACGGGCCCAGTCAGGATTAAGTCCCGATCAACCCTCCTGACAGGAGGTGATCAGCAAGTCCCCTAAATGAGGCCAGGGTCCGGGACGGAGACGGATGCCCGGTCTGACCCTTCGGTCACTGCTCAGGCAGCGAGAGCGAAGTCGTTGCGATTAGATTCGGCAACTATAGGTTCCAACGAACGTTTACGAGATGACGTTGGCTTCTCGACCCGCTTCTCCTGGGACTAACGTCCCCAGTCGAAACCAATCAGCCCCTCTTGAGTTGTTCTGCGGTCAGTCTAGGGGTGAACGGCGACAGACTCACCTTCATTCCGCGTCGGGGTGCTGCAGACGGCCCCGGGGCTCGCCGGGCATGCGAATGTTGCCCGTGTGAAGACAGACCGCCCCACCAGTCGCTGGCGCCACATTCGCATGCTCGGCGTGGCCCCGCTGCTCGCGATCTCGCTCGCCTCTCCCGCCGTGGCGGTCTCTCCCCCGCCGGTCGCCCCGCTCCCCATCGGGCCGGACGTGGACTACCAGCTCGGCGGGACCCGCGGGGTGCCGGCCAACGTCGGGATCGTGGTGCGCGACCGTACGTCGACGCCGCTCCCCGGTCACTACAACGTCTGCCACGTCAACGGCTTCCAGACCCAGGCCGACGAGGCGTCGTTCTGGAAGAGCCGGATGGGGCTGGTGCTCGGGCGCACGGGTCGTCCCCTCGTCGACGCGGCGTGGGGCGAGTGGCTGCTGAACATCCGGACCCCCAGGAAGCGGCTCCGGCTTGCCGCCATCGTCGGCGGCTGGACCCGTGGCTGCGCCTCGCGCGGCTTCGACGCCGTGGAGTTCGACAACCTCGACTCCTTCACCCGCAGCGCCGGACTGCTCACGCGCAGGAACGCGGTCGCCTACGCGCGGTTGCTGGTGCGGGCGGCCCACGGCGCTGGGCTCGCGGCCGGACAGAAGAACCTCTCCGACTTCGACGGGCGCACGGTCGACTACGACTTCGCGGTCGCCGAGGAGTGCGGTCGCTACCGGGAGTGCGGCGCCTACGTCGCGAGCTACGGCCGCCGCGTGCTGTCGATCGAGTACCGGCGAGCCGCCTTCCAGTGGACCTGCGCGAACTACGGCACCCGGCTGCCGGTCGTGCTCCGCGACCTCGACCTCAGTCCGCGCGGCGTGCGTGAGTGGTGCTGATGCTCAAGCGGGCAAGCCGAACAGCTCGACCCCGTTGTCCCAGCAGACCCGGCGCAGCCAGTCCTCGCCCAGCCCCGCGTGGCGCTCTCCCAGGCGGGTGAGGCCCGCGAGCTGCTCGAGGTAGGGATAGGGAATCGTCGGGAAGTCGCTACCCAGCAGCACCTTGTCGCCGAGGTCGGCCAGGCGCGGCAGGAGGTCGTCGGGGTACGGCGCGTCCTGGTCGAAGAACTCGGTGAAGACCATCGTGGTGTCGAGCCGGGTGTGCTCGTGGGTCTCGGCCAGGGTGAGGAACTCGGCGTACTCCGGCGCCCCCATGTGGGCGACCACGACCGGGAGCCGCGGGTGCCGCTCCAGCAGGCGCTCGAGGTGCTGGGGTCCGGTGAACTCGTTGCCGACCGGGCCGGAGCCGACGTGGATGACGGTCGGGATGCCGGCGTCCTCGATCAGCCCGAACGCCTCGTCGAGCAGAGGGTCCTCCAGCAGGAACTCCCCGACCTGCGCGTGCAGCTTGAAGACCTCGACTCCGGCCTCGATCAGGTCTCCGACGTACGCCGCCGCCTCGGGTTCGGGGTAGAACGTCGCAGACCACAGGCACTCGGGGATCGGCGCCGCGAAGTCCCGGGCCCACTCGTTGAGGTAGGTCGCAATGCCGGGTCGGTGGGCGTAGGGCAGCGCCGAGAACCGTCGTACGCCGAGGGATCGGAGCTGCTCGACGCGTTCGTCGTGACTGCCGCGGTAGCGGATGGGCCAGTCCCGCCCGATCTTCGGGCCGGCCTGGTCGAACTGGGCGTAGACCCTGGCCTGGATGTTGGGTGGCAGGAAGTGGACGTGGACGTCGAAGAGGCCTGGCAGGCCGAGGTCCTGCCAGTACGCACGGGTCGCCCCGACCGGCTCTCCCTCCGGCTGCTGGTCGGCCGCGGTCACACGACGCCCTTGAGCTGCCTGCCCAGTGCCTGCTGCTTCTCGCGGTCGGCCTGCTTCTCGGCGAGCGCGTGCCGCTTGTCGTAGGTCTTCTTGCCACGGGCGAGAGCGATCTCGACCTTGGCCCTGCCGTCCTTGAAGTACAGCGAGAGGGGGATCAGCGTGAAGCCCTTCTCGTTGACCTTGCTCTCCAGCTTGTCGATCTCGTGTCGGTTCAGCAGCATCTTGCGGACGCGCCGCGGCTCGTGGTTGGTCCAGGTCCCTTGGGTGTACTCCGGGATGTGGACCCCGTGCAGGAAGGCCTCACCGCCGTTGATCTCGGCGAACCCGTCGACCAGGGTCGCGCGGCCGGCCCGTAGGGACTTGACCTCGGTGCCGACCAGCACGAGACCGGCCTCGAAGGTGTCGTCGATGTGGAAGTCATAGCGCGCCTTGCGGTTCTGCGCGATGAGCTTCTGCCCCTTCTCCTTGACCATGGCCCCAGTCTCTCAGCAGCCGGCAAGTCGAGAGCCGGTGGGACGAAACGGGCGACGTCGTACGCCGATCCTTGACGTCGTGGGGTGTTGTTCCGGTGCACCGGGTCCGGTTTCCCCGGCCGGCCGGGGAAACCTGCGGGCCCAGACCGGCACCCCTCAGAGGTACCCCATCGGGTCCACCGGGCGCCCGTCGAGCAGCACCGTGAAGTGCAGGTGGCAGCCGGTGGACCAGCCGGTGCTCCCGGCGTACCCCACGACCTCGCCGCGCTTGACCCGCTGGCCGGTGGAGGCCCGGTAGGAGGTCAGGTGGTTGTACACCACCGTCATGTTCTTGCCGTTGACCCGGCCGACGTCGAGGTAGAGGCGGTTGCCGTAGACGCTGGAGTAGACCCGGCTGATGACGGTGCCGGCGCCGGCTGCTCGTTCGGGCGTACCGCAGGGGGCGCTGAAGTCGGTGCCGTCGTGCAGGCCCCAGTAGCCGTAGAGCGGGTGCACCCGGTAGCCGTACGGCGAGGTGACCGCGCCCGGCACCGGCCGGTAGAGGTAGCCCCCCGTGTTGCCGCGGTAGCCACCTCGTTGCCTGGCCGCGCGCTCGATGATGAGCTGGCGGATCCGCTGCTCCTGCTTCCTCGCCACCCGCAGCTCGGCGAGGTCGCCCTTGCGGGCCTTGGCGGCCTGCGCCTCGGCCGCACGGCTCTGGGTCACCAGGGCGGCCACCTCCGCGCGGGCGGTGGCTGCCGATCGCTCGAGACCCTGCTTGCGCACGAGGTTCTCGCGCGCGGCCCGCCGCTGTACGGCGACCGCCACCTTGGCCTTCTCGACCTCGGCCTCCTCGGCGACCATCCGGGCGCGAGCCTCCTTGAGGGCGGCGAGCAGCGTCGTCTGCTTGTCCATCAGGGTGTCGACGGTGTTCATCTGGCTGGTGACCTCGGCGGGGTCCTGCGAGTTCAGGATGACGGCGAGCCCCATCAGCGCGGGGTCGCCGTTGGCGTAGTTGCTGGCGGCCAGCTGGCCGATCTGCGAACGCTGCTCGACCACCCGCTTGCGTGCCGCCTCGAGGGCGACCCGCGCCACGGCGAGGTCGTGCTCGGCGAGCTGGAGACGGGTCTGCATCTGGGCATCGGCGCGTGCTGCGGCGTCAGCCTCCTCCTGCGCGGTCGCGAGACGACCCTGCGCTGCGGTGAGCGCCGACCGTGCGGTCTGCAGCCGCTTGGCAGCAGCACCCAGCGCCTTGCTCGACTCGTGGAGGTCCCCGACGGCGCTGCTCACCTGACCGTGCGCCTTGCGCTGCTTGTCGCGCAGGTCGTCCGCCGCGGCGTGGGGCACCACGACGCCGAGACCCAGGACCACGATCCCCGCGCAGGCGGCGACCATCCGGGCGTGGCTCGTTCGGGGAAGTGAACGCACGTTGAGACTGTCCAATGAAAGGGGAAGGCGGACTGATCGAAACTAACTGACGAACGTCACACTTTGAGGTATTTACGGGTCATCACGAGTGTCGGGACCAGGGTCAGCAGCACTCCGAGGATCGCGATCCCCGCCACGGCCGTGTAGGCGTCCTGCCAGTCGACCCACTCGACGATGTTCGACGCGGGTCTGAGCCGGTCGTAGATCACGAAGTACATGAAGGCCATCAGCGTGCCCGCGGCCAGGCCGATGCCGATCAGGGCAGCGACCAGCGTCTCGATCAGGAACGGCAGCGAGATGTACATCGTCGAGGCCCCCACGAGCCGCATGATGCCGATCTCCCGGCGCCGGGCGAACGCTGCCAACCTGATCGTGTTGGCCACCTGCAGGATGGCTGCCACCAGCAGGAAGGCCGCCACGGAGATGGCGCCCCACTTCATGACCTCGATCCAGAAGTAGATCGGCTTGAGCACCTGCCGGAGGTCACGCACGGCCGCGACGCCCTGCGTCTTGGACAGCTCGCCCTCGACGCCCTGGAACTGGTTGGGGTCCTTGAGCTTGACCCAGTAGGACTCCTGCATGTCGGCGGCGGTCACCGTCGAGTAGATCTCCTGCTCCGACTTGTCCTTGGAGACGTAGACGCGCTTCCAGGTCTCGAAGGCCTGTTCCTTGCTCTGCTGGTAGTACGACGCCACCTCGGCGTTGTCGTTGATGACACCCTTGATCGCGGTCTTCTGCGCAGGGGTGACCTCACCGTCGCAGTTGGCGGCCTTGCTGTTCTGGTTGCACATGAAGACCGTGATCTGGAGCTTGTTGCCCCAGAACTTCTCGGCCTTGTCGGCCTGCGCGTTGAGCAGCAGGCCCATGCCCACCAGGGTGAGCGAGACGAAGATCGTCACGATCAGCGCGACCGACATCGAGACGTTGCGCCGGAGCCCGGAGCCGGTCTCGGAGAAGACGTACCTCAACTGCATGTGGTGGATCAGCCCTTCAGTGCTGGTAGCCGTAGACCCCGCGCGACTGGTCGCGTACGACGCGCCCGTCGGCGAGCTCGATGACGCGCTTGCGCATCTGGTCGACGATGCCGGCGTCGTGGGTGGCCATGACCACCGTCGTGCCGGTGCGGTTGATGCGGTCGAGCAGCTTCATGATGCCGATGCTGGTGTGGGGATCGAGGTTGCCGGTCGGTTCGTCCGCGATCAGGATCTGAGGCTTGTTGACGAACGCGCGCGCGATCGCGACGCGCTGCTGCTCACCGCCGGACAGCTCGTCGGGCATCCGACGTCCCTTGCCGTCCAGGCCCACGAGCTCGAGGGTCTCCGGGACGACCTTGTTGATGTGGGCCCGCGGCTTGCCGATGACCTGCAGGGCGAAGGCGACGTTCTCCGAGACGGTCTTGTTCGGGAGCAGCCGGAAGTCCTGGAACACCGTGCCGATCTGGCGGCGCAGCGCCGGCACCTTGTAGCTGCGCAGCTTGTTGAGCTCCTTGTCGATCACGAAGACCTTGCCCTGGGTGGCTCGTGCCTCGCGCAGCACCAGCCGCAGGAAGGTCGACTTGCCCGAGCCGGACTCACCGACCAGGAAGACGAACTCGCCCTTGTCGATGCTGGCGGTCACGTCCGACAGGGCCGGCTTGGGGTGGCCGGGGTACGTCGCGGAGACGTTCTCGAATCTGATCACTCGGTGGGGGGTGGCCGGTCTCGGGAATGGGGGGAAGTGCTCGCGAAACGTGTGCGCGTCCGACCGCTGGTCGAGCATAGGTGAGCACCCCTACGGTTGAGCGCATGCTGCATTCGTCGGCTCGTCGCCCTCTTCGTCCCGGGTTCGTCACTGTGACGACGGGTCTCGTCCTGGTCATGGCACTGGCTGGATGTGCCCAGGGGAAGAAGGCTGCCGCGCTCGGAGCCCTCGCCCACCCCGATCGCCCGCCTCGACACCGCGGCCATGGAGGTCCCCCGGATCGAGTTCTGCCCACTCGTCCCCAAGAGCGCGGTCACCGAGGCCCTCGGTGCGCAGGCCGGGTCCGAGGCGGCGTACGGCAACGGGGACGAGGAGGAGCTGGCCGGTCTCGGCACCGACGTGGTCCACGAGATCGGCTGCTCGTGGACCGCGGAGGGCGTGACCGCCCGCGCCTGGCTGTTCGCCCGACCCGTCGACCCGGCCTTCGCCCGGAAGGTCGTCGCGCAGAGCGGGAAGTCGAAGGGGTGCAGGACCGTGGCGGGGTCGGCGTACGGCGACCCCTCGCTCATCCAGCGGTGCACGCTCCCGACCGGGGAGAACCGCGTCAGGTACGCCGGACTGTTCGGTCAGAGCTGGCTGAGCTGCGAGCTCGAGTCCTCCGGGACCGAGCCGGCAGTGCTCCGGTCGCGCACGGACCAGTGGTGCGTGCAGGTCGCGAACGCCCTGAACACCGCGCGATAGACGCGTTGCCTCGTGGGCGGTCGATTCCCTCGACCCGTCCGACCGAAGGAAGGCCTCTGGCACAAGAATGGTTGTTGGGCATAACCTTCCGGTGCTGCGAGGTCACAGGGACCCGTGCGTGCGAAGGGGACTTCTCGGGATGACACGACGACCATGGGCCACTGGCCTCCTCGGAGCAGTGGTCGTGGCGGGTAGCGCCACGCTGGTGCCCGCCTCGGTGACGACCGCCGCCACACCGCCCCCGGCCTTCACCAAGCAGACCGACCCGGCTCTCGGCAACGGTCTGGGTCGCCTGCTCGCGCAGTCGAACCGCTCGTCGTTCCAGAAGTCCGCCGGGCTGAGGATCGACCAGGAGTCGCTGGCGATCCGGGACGCCCAGAACCGTGTCCTGATCCAGCTGACCCCCCAGTCCAACGTCGACCGGGCGGACTACCGCAAGCAGGCGGAGGCGCTCGGCCTCGTCGTCCAGACCGTCGACGCCGAGCACGGCACCATGGAGGGCTTCACGCCCCTGACGTCCGTGCGCGCCCTCGCCGCTCTCCGCGGCACCGGCACCATCGTCCAGGCCCTCAAGCCGAGGTCGTCGGTCGGTGACGCCACCAGCCAGGGCGTCGCCCTCGAGCGCGCCGACAGGGTGCACGCGAAGGGCGTCACGGGCAAGGGCGTCACCATCGGCGCCCTCTCCGACTCCTACGACGCGGCGCTGACCACCATCGGTGGCGACCCGCTGACGATCCATGCGGCCCAGGACGTGGCCTCGGGTGACCTCCCCGGCAAGGGCAACAAGCAGAACTCCCAGCCGGTCGTCGTGGTCGAGGACCTCGAGACCGACGCCGGTAACACCGACGAGGGTCGGGCCATGCTCCAGATCGCGCACGACGTCGCGCCCGGCAGCAAGCTCTGCTTCGCGACCGCCTTCACCGGACTCCTCGGGTTCGCCGACAACGTCCGCAGGCTGGCCGACAAGAGGGGCCCGTGCGGGGCCGACGTGATCGTCGACGACGTGGGCTACTTCGACGAGCCGATGTTCTCCGACTCCCCGCTCTCCGACGCCATCGACGAGGTCGCGGCCAAGGGCACCCACTACTTCAGCTCCGCCGGCAACAGCGGCGAGGCGCAGTCGTGGGACTCCCGCACCCGGCTGGTCCCGGAGAAGAGCGGCGTGAAGGGCACCAACCTCGACTTCACCGACGTCGACCCGGCGCTCTACGACGGTGGACTCCAGGACATGGACCCGGGCAGCGGCACCGACGTGGCCCAGGACATCGTCCTGGACGGGGCCGGCGGCCTCCTGAACATCCAGTGGGACGACCCGGTCGACGTCGACGGCGCCACCTTCGGTGACCCGATCTTCGAGGCCAGCGGCGAGATCACGGATGCCGACCCCGCCCCCAGCTTCACCTTCAACGCGACACCGGCACAGGTGGGACAGACGGTGCAGTTCCGCACCGACGGCATCCCGACCGGGACGACCGACCTGATCCTGACCGTCGACGCCCCCGACGGCACCAACCTGGCCGAGATCGACACCGGCTCCTCGCCCGAGGTCTTCTCCGCGACCCTCAACCAGGCCGGCCCCTACACGATCACCGTCTCGGCCTACGGCGGCGACCGGGGCGACTTCGACGTCAGCGTGACCCCGGTGCTCAGCCCCTCCAAGGTGACCACCGACTACAACGCGCTGCTCTTCGACGCCGACGGCAACTACCTCGGTGCCATCGGCGACCTGAACACGCTCAGCGGTCGTCCGTCCGAGATCGCCTCGCTCGACGGGTCGCTCGGCAAGATCCAGCTCGTCATCTCGCGTCACGGCACGGGCAGGGTCGGAGCCACCCGCATCCGCAACGTGCTCAGCGGCGACATGTACTTCTCGGAGTACTCCGACCCGCTGTCCCCGGCGGTCTACGGACACCCTGCGGCCAAGGGCGCGACCGGGGTCGCGGCGTACGACCCGTTCCGGCCCTACCTGCCGGAGTTCTTCACCTCGCCCGGTGGTGACCTGCCGGTCTTCTTCGACTCGTCCGGCAACCGCTACCCCGAGCCGGAGATCAGGCGGGTGCCGCAGGTGGCGGGTGCCGACGGCGGGAACACCACGTTCTTCGCCGTCGACAACGCCCGTGACCCCGACACGCAGCCGAACTTCTTCGGCACCAGCGCATCTGCTCCGCACGTCGCCTCGATCGCTGCACTGGCACTGCAGAAGGCCGGTGGGCCCAGGTCCATCAGCCCGAGCAGGCTCCGCAAGAAGCTGCAGGAGTCGACCTACAAGCACGATCTCGACCCGGGGAGGTCCAGCGGAAGCTCCGGCGGGCTGACGATCACGGCGGAGGGCCCGCAGGGCTACGAGCAGGACGTCATCCCCGGGCCGATGAACGACCCGAACTTCTTCTCGATGAAGTACGACGGCAAGGTGCCGCTGAAGTCCGTCACGTTCTACGGCGAGACCGGGAGCCCGACGGCGCTGGGCACACGCCACCCACCGTTCTCCGACGGCATCGTGTTCGACCCTCGTCCCTTCGACGGCCTCCCGTCGTTCCGCACCGACGGCTTCCCCTTCACCATCGGGTCGACGTCGGGCGGGTTGAGGAGTGACCACGTCAAGGCGGCCTTCTCGGTCCCGGCCGGCGGCCAGGCTGCCGAGGGTCAGTTCCGGAGGATGACGCTCAGCTTCACGTCGAACCTCAAGCGGGGCCAGGCCATGAAGTTCGGTGTCGACCGGGACCTCGCGATCTCGGGCTTCGGCGGGGCCAACGAGGGCAACGGTGCCGACGAGCTCGGCGGGGCCGTCTTCCTCCCGCAGGAGAAGACGATCCCGATCGGCCTGGGCTTCATCGCCACCCGTGCGGACGGCAGGAAGATCTACGGCGCCATGACGAACCGCCTCGGCCAGGGCTTCACCCCTGTGGACGGCTACGGCCTGGTCAACGCCGAGAAGGCGGTCCTCGGCGGCCGGTGACGCACGATCTCCTCGGGGAGGGCATGCTGGGTGGTCCATCCGGCACGTCCTCCCCGAGGAGCTTCATGACCGTCTCCACCCAGGTTCGTCTCGCCCGTCGCCCCCACGGAGAGCCCGGCGACGACACCTACGACTTCGTCGAGCACGAGCTGCCTGCCCTGGCCGAGGGCCAGGTGCTGCTGCGGGTCGTCTACCTCTCGCTCGATCCCTACATGCGTGGCCGGATGAGCGACGCACCGTCGTACGCCGCCCCGGTCGAGATCGGCGACGTGATGGTCGGTGGCACCGTGTGTGTCGTCGAGGAGTCCCGGCACCCGGAGTGGACGACCGGCGACATGGTCCTGTCCTACTCCGGCTGGCAGACCCACGCCATCAGCGACGGCCAGGGACTGCGCCGGCTCGACCCCTCCGTCGTACCCGTCTCCACGGCTGTCGGCGTGATGGGCATGCCCGGCTTCACGGCGTACGCCGGCCTGCTCGAGATCGGCCGCCCCCAGCCGGGCGAGACCGTCGTGGTCGCAGCAGCCACTGGACCCGTCGGCTCGGCCGTGGGCCAGATCGCCAAGGTCAAGGGCGCCCGGGCCGTCGGCATCGCCGGCGGACCCGAGAAGAGGCAGGCGCTCCTGGACGAGTTCGGCTTCGACGTGGCGCTCGACCACCGCTCCCCCACCTTCGCCGACGACCTGAAGGCGGCCGTCCCGGACGGCATCGACGTGTACTTCGAGAACGTCGGCGGGATGGTTGCGCGCGAGGTGTTCAAGCGGATGAACCTCTACGGCCGGGTGCCCGTGTGTGGCCTGGTGGCCGACTACAACGCGACGTCCGCACCCGAGGGCCCCAACCGGCTGCCCGGCTTCATGCGACTGGTCCTGAGCAAGAGCCTCACCGTCCGCGGCTTCATCCAGAACGAGTTCACCGCCACCCACGGGCGCGACTTCGTCCGAGACATGTCCGCGTGGGTGGCAGACGGTTCGGTCCGCTACCGCGAGGACGTCGCCGAGGGGCTCGACTCGGCTCCTGAGGCCTTCCGTGGGCTGCTCACCGGGCGCAACTTCGGCAAGCAGCTGGTGCGGGTCTCGGCCGATCCCACGACCTGAGGGTGCTTCGGTGGTGATCCCTGCCACCACCCACGTCGGCAGATGAGGTCGACTGCCGCATCCCGTGTCTACCGTGGCCAGATGAGTGAGCTGCAGCATGCCTCCGACCCGGGACCGGTGACGGTCTCGATCGTGCGCCACGTCGCGCCCGAGCACGCCGCCCAGATGATCGCCTGGGTGCGGGCCGGGTCGTCGTTGGCCGAGCGGAACCCGGGCTTCCTCGGCGCCGGCTGGGTGCGACCCGGGGCCGACTCCGACGAGTGGCACATGCTCTACCGGTTCGCGGACCACGCCTCCCTCGACGACTGGGAGTCGTCCTCGGAACGGGCGTGGTGGCTCGGGTCGGCCCAGGGCCTTGTCGGCGAGTCACGGCTGGAGCGTCGTACGGGCATCGAGGGGTGGTTCGACGAGCCGGTCGAGCGAGACGTCCAGGACCTCCGGCCGCCACCGCCCGCCCCGCCTCGGTGGAAGCAGGCCATCGTCATCTGGCTGACGTTCTTCCCGCTCAGCCTGGTGCTCGGTCTCGTCCTGCTGGCGACCGGGATCCACGTCAACATCGTCGTCCGCACCCTGCTGACGACGTTGGTGGCGACGCCGATCATGACCTACGGGCTGCTTCCGTGGATGACCCGGCGCTTCGAGTGGTTCCTCAAGCCGCAGAGCGGCTGAGCCTGTCGGGGGCCCGCCCGACATGCGAATGTCGCTGCTGGGGCCCAAGGAGCGCGCGCGCGTCCCCTGAGCCACATTCGCATGTCCAACGCGCTCGCCGACCGCCGTTCTGGGTACCCCTCCAGGAGAACCCATCGGACGGAGGAGCCAGGATGCCCAAGGCATGGAGCGCCAAGCGTGAGCGCCAGTACGAGCACGTCAAGGAAGGGCTCGAGGACAAGGGGCGCAGCGAGGACACCGCCGAGGAGATCGCGGCCCGCGTGGTGAACAAGGAGCGCGCCCGATCGGGTGAGTCCAAGGAGAAGAGCAAGACGTCGACCGAGGACATCTCCTCGGGCCGCAGGGGTGGGCTGAGGTCCCACCGGGGACCCGGGGGCCGCACCAAGGCGCAGCTCTACGCGGAGGCGAAGAAGAAGAACATCGAGGGACGGTCCTCGATGACCAAGGCCGAGCTCGAGCAGGCCCTCGACCGCTGAGGTGTCGGCCCCGCCGAGGCCGCCTCGCCTAGACCTGTGCGTCGGCGCCCACGCGCCAGCGGATGCCGGCCTCGAGGAAGCCGTCGATCTCGCCGTCGAGGACCGACTGCGGGTTGCCCGACTCGTACTCGGTCCGCAGGTCCTTCACCATCTGGTAGGGGTTCAGCACGTAGTTGCGCATCTGGTCGCCCCAGCTGGCCTGGACGTCTCCGCGCAGCTCGTCGAGGTGGGCCTTCTCCTCGGCCTTCTTCAGCACCAACAGCTTGGCCTTGAGGATGACCATCGCGGAGGCCTTGTTCTGCAGCTGCGACTTCTCGTTCTGGCAGGAGACGACCGTGCCGGTGGGGATGTGGGTGAGGCGTACGGCGGAGTCGGTCGTGTTCACCGACTGGCCACCGGGACCGCTCGAGCGGTAGACGTCGACTCGGACGTCCTCGTCGGGGATCTCGATGACGTCGGTCTGCTCGAGCACGGGCACCACCTCGACGGCCGCGAAGCTGGTCTGGCGACGCCCCTGGTTGTCGAAGGGGCTGATCCGCACGAGCCGGTGGGTGCCGGCCTCGACGCTCAGCGTGCCGTAGGCGTAGGGCGCGTGCACCGCGAACGTGGCGGACTTGAGCCCGGCCTCCTCGGCGTAGGAGGTGTCGTAGACCTCGACGGAGTAGCCGTTGCGCTCGGCCCACCGGGTGTACATCCGCATCAGCATCTCGGCGAAGTCGGCTGCGTCCACACCACCGGCGCCGGAGCGGATCGAGATGATCGCCTCGCGGGCGTCGTACTCCCCCGAGAGCAGGGTGCGGACCTCGAGCTGCTCGACCTGCTTGATCAGCTTGGCGAGTTCCTTCTCGTTGCTGGCCGCAGCCTCGACGTCACCCTCCTCGGAAGCGAGCTCGACCATCATGCCGAGGTCCTCGAGCCGGTCCTCCAGGGAGATGAAGCGGTCCAGGGTGCCCTGGAGCAGGGAGAGCCGGCCGGTCACGCGCTGAGCGTTGGCCTGGTCGTCCCACAGGTCGGGCACCGCCACCTGCTCGCCGAGGTCGGCGATCTCCCGGCGCATGCCGTCGACGTCCAGGACGGAGCCGACGGTCTTCATCGTCGCCTGGAGCTGCTTGATCTCGTGTTCGAAGTCGGTGGCTGCCACAAGGAGTCAGGTTACGGCTCGGGTGCAGCGGGTGTCGAAGACGGGCCCAGCTCCTCCCCAGCGACGCATGCTCGCTGACCTTGACGGTCCCGAGGTTGGCGGCACTCCCCCCGACCTTGTGCGCCGCCCGAGCGAGACCCGCCACGTCGCCCTCCTCGGCCGCGGCCGACGCCTCGCCCAGGTCCCTGGCACGACCCTGGAGGTGCCGTCTCAGGGCCTCCTCGAGCAGCTCGGGCCGGGGTGCTTGGTCAGGTAGGCGTCCATCTGCGGCATCTGCAGGTCCATCACGATCGTGTCGTACCTCGTTGTCCTCCGCTCTGGAGATTCGGGGCCCAGGCCAGGGCGCCTGCTGGCGCTCTGGCCTGACCCGCTCGGTGAGGGCTCCACGCTCAGTCAGAGACGAGGACCACCGAGGCTGCGGCCCCCGTGACGCGCACGCCCGTCCCGACCCCGGGAACGTGAAGCGGCAGGTCCATCGGGGTGACGATACGCACGACGACGGTGTTGTCCGACGTCTCCACGGAGTAGTCGAGCCCCGGGAACCGGCGCCGGATCCCGCTCACGGCGAAGTAGTCGGCGACGTAGCGGCGAGCGGTCGCAGGGTCGATCTGAGCGCGCCGGCCCAGTCCCTGGGTGTAGACCTCCTCGCCCTGGATGCCGTCCGTGGCGGCCAGGGCAGCAGCGTCGGCCGCCGAGTTGAGGCCCTGGCGCCGGAGGTAGGCGGCCGAGGCGTCGACGACGACAGCCACCAGGAGGGCGACGACCACCGCGAAGCCGATGATCAGCGGCGTCACGGAGCCCCGCTCGTCACGCCTCATGGCCGCGCCTCGCGGAACGTGCCGTAGGGGGCCTCGTGCTCGGAGTCGACACGGATGCTGGGCGTGTTCGAGCCGAGGGCGGCCGGGACCAACGGCAGGTCTACGGAAGAGTGGATCTCCGCCCGGACCACGGACCCCGGTGTCAGACACTGGCGCGGGTCCGGCCGACAGGTGATGCGCACCTCCGGAACCGCGTCGAGCCGCTGGTCCTGGTAAGCCAGCCGCACCGCAGCGCGTGCCCGGGCATACCCGGTGGCCTGGTCGGGGGCGGTGACGAAGGCCCGGCCGGCGGACCTGGCCGCGGCCGAGGCGGCGTACGCCGCACGCTGGGTGTCGAAGGCCGCGAGGACGATGTAGAGCAGCGGGACGATCAGCAGGATCGCCAGCCACACGAACTCGACCAGCGCCGTGCCCGACTCGTCGCGGCGCCTGCGAAGGATGGACCACGTCACGGCGCCGTCTCCTGGACGCCGTGCCCGGTGACCGACAGGCTGACCGCCGGACCCCACAGGCCGAGGGGCGGCACCTCGGCGTGCACGGTGACGACGACGGTCTGGACGCCGCCCACCCACTCCTGGTGGGCCGAGACGTCGTGGGCGAACCGGTCGGCGATCGCGCCGCGCACCTGCTCACGGGTGCGGGCGGCGCCGTCCGCAGGGGTGCGGTCGACGTTCGCGCCGTAGCGCGCCCCCTCCGTGGCGGCGGCGGCCAGGGTGTTGCGGACGTGCAGCACGAGCCCGACCTGGATCAGGCCGAGCACCAGCGGCACGAGCACCAGGCTGACGAGCACGAAGTCGACGACGGCCGCTCCGGTGTCATCCCGCCGTCGTCTCTCAGCCGGAGACGGACGAGAGCGCTTCACGCAGCATCGACCCGAGCTGGGAGCCGGCGATCGCCCAGAGACCGGCCACGAGGCCGGCCGTCATCACGGTGATCAGCACCCAGCCGGGAACGTCGCCGTGTTGGTCACGGCGACGGTGGAAAAGTCCGGCGCGCATCAGGTGTCTCATCTCGATCTCCTCCTAGGGGACGACGAGGCGCAGGCCGACGAGGCCAGGCCAGAATGCGAAAACCACGACGACGGGCAGCACGAGGAAGACGACCGGGACCATCATCAGCACCTCGCGCCTCGCCCCGGACTCGATCAGGGCGCGGCGCCCGGCCTCTCGGACGTCCCCTGCCTGCGCGTGGAGCACGTCGGACAACGGCGTGCCGCGCTCGACGGCGATCGCGATGCCCTCCGCGAAGCGGGAGACGACCGCCAGACCGGATCGCGAGGCGAGGTCGTCGAAGGCACGGGTGATCGGGGTGCCCGTGCGGACCTGGGCCAGGACGCGACCGAGCTCGGCGGAGAGCTCACCGTTGGTGCGGCGTACGACCCGGTCCAGCGCAGCGACCGGGCTCTCCCCCGCCGCGACCGCGAGCGCCAGCAGCTCGGCCACGGTGGGGAACTCCTGGAGGATCAGCCGCTCCCGACGGGCGACTTGAGCGGTCAGCCGGTTCTCCCGCAGCAGCACCCCGAGGGCGAAGGCGAAGGCGCAGAAGATGAACAACGGCACCGAACGCTCCGGGGAAGCCGCAGCGACCATCCCCGAGGGCACTGCGACGAGAGCGAAGGCCACCAGTCCCCAGAGCACCTGCTCGACGCGGAACTGCGCGACGTCCATCTCGAGACCCGCTCGCTGCAACCGCAGTCTCACCGAGGCAGCGCCTCCGAGAACGCGCTCGACCGCGGTGCCAGCCGAGGAGAGGACCGGTCCGAAGATCCCGGCGAAGGCGTTGGTCGAGACCACGGGCGAAGGCAGGCTGTCCGGCAGGGGGAGGTCCCGGAGGTAGGGCAAGACCCGCAACGCCAGCGGCGTGCGGCGCGCCTCCAGCGCCGCTGTGGACACGAGCCAGAGGCCGAGTCCCAGCCCGGCGCCGAGCACTCCTCCGAGGAAAAGGGTCACGAGAGGATCCGCCTCTCGGTCGGTAGCCGCCCGATGCGGACCATGGCGCGGTAGGCGATCGCGCAGAGCACCGCACCGCCGACCAGGACGATGACTCCCGAGGTGGTGGAGTAGCGCTGGATCACCTCCGGCTGGAAGCACATCATCAGCAGCACCAGCCAGGGCGCTGCGACGGCGAGCCGGGCGCCGTTGACGGTCCAGGCTTGGCGCGCCTGCAGCTCCGAGCGGGTGCGGGCGTCGTCTCGCAGGAAGCCGGACAGGCTGCGCAGGAGCCGACCCAGGTCGCCGCCACCGACCTCTCTCGCCACGCGGAGGCTCTCCACGACCCGGTCACCGACCGGGTCGGCGAGACGTTCCTTGAGCCGGTCGAGCGAGTCGGCGAAGCGACCGCTGACCTGGTAGTCGAGCGCGAACCCCCCGAAGGCCTCGCGCAAGGGCTCCGGACCACGCTCTGACAGGGCACCCAGCGCCTCGGGCAGCGACATTCCTGCCCGTACGGCGGAGGCGAGGTTGTCGACGGCCTCTGGCCACACCTCCGCGAACTCCCGCTGCCGACGCTGGGCCCGGCCCTTGACCACGGCGACGGGAAGGTAGCCGCCCATGACCCCGAACAGGAGGGCGACGGGCAAGGTGCGTGAGGCGACGAGCACGACGGCCGTGGCCGCGACGGCGCACATCGTGCAGACCACCAGGAAGCCGGTGACGCTCACCTCGCCCAGCCCAGCACTGCCCAGCAGCGGCCGGATCCGGGACGTGGGGGCAGCTCGCGGCGCTCGCGGCTGCCAGAAGGCGGACCAGACGAGGACCAGCCCGACGCCGAGGAGCAACCCGAGGACGGCGCCCATCAGTCGGCTCCTCGCAGGATCCGGTGGACGTCCACGCCGGCTCGCTCGAAGCTGTCGAGCCGCGTCGGCATCCCGCCGGTGTGCACGAGCTCGCCCCCCTGGCGCACGAAGACCGGCTCGGTCTCGACGACGTCGTTCTCCACGCGCCCGGGGACGGCCACGATCTCGTTCACCCGCCGCCCACCCGCGTGGTCGAGCCCGAGGTGGACGACCAGGTCGACCGAGCTCGCCACGGTGGGTACGACGAACCGGGCCGAGATGTTCTCACCCGCCAGCAGGGGCAACGTGCACAGCTTCACCAGGGCCTCGCGCGCACTGTTGGCATGGATGGTGGCCATCCCGGGCAGGCCAGCGTTCAGGGCCAGCAGCAGGTCGAGGCACTCGGCCGACCTGACCTCGCCGACGATGATGCGGGTCGGCCGCATCCGGAGCATCTCGCGCACGAGGTCGCGCAGGGAGACCTCACCCGTGCCTTCGAGACCAGCCTGCCTGGTCTGCATCGGCACCCAGTCGGGGTGGCTGAACCGGAGCTCGAACACCTCCTCGGCGGAGATGATCCGGTCACCCCCGGGAATCGACGCCGCGAGGCAGTTGAGCATCGTCGTCTTCCCGGCCTGGGTCCCACCGGCGACGACGATGTTCTGGCCGGCGAGGACGGCGGCCTCCAGGAACCGGGCCGCAGCACTCGGCATCGAGCCCAGCCGGACCAGGTCGTTGAGCCTGGCCGCCTTGAGCACGAACTTGCGGATGTTCACCGCCGCGAACTCACGGCTGATCCCCTCGAGCACGACGTGCAGCCGGTGTCCCTGGGGCAGCATCGCGTCCACGAAGGGTTGCGACAGGTCGATGCGCCGGCCACTGGACTTGAGCATGCGCTCGACCAGCTCCTGCACCTCGGACCGCGAGAGGATGACGTTCGTCAGCTCGTGCCGGCCGTTGCGGGCGACGAAGACACGGCTCGGCTCGTTGATCCAGATCTCCTCCACCGTCGGGTCCTCCAGGAACCGCTGCAGTGGACCGAACCCGGACACCCGGGCCACGAGCTCGCCGACCACCCCGACCGGGTCGGGGACCGGAGCGACGACGCCGGTGAGGCTGCGGTCGTCGTGGGCGCGCACGAGGTCCTCGGCCAGACGGCGCACGCGCACGGTGTCGACCTGCGGGTCCACCCCCTCGCGGCGTACGGCGGCACGCAACAGCTCGTCGAGGTCGCCGACCAGGTCGACCGACGGATCTCCCGAAAGGCCCACGGACATGAGCGCTGTCTACCCGCCCAGCGCGGCCACCGAAACCACTGATTTCCAGACTGTGGACAACGCCGTCACACCCGTCACAGCAGTCGCCTCACGACCCAGTGAACGCGACTAGCTGACGAAGGGGATGGTCTGCGGACCCTCCGGCAGCACGCACACGCGGGCGCTGGGACCGGCGTCGTGCAGGGCGGCGATCACGGTCTCGGCGATGTCCTCGGTCTGGGTCAGGTGGGCGTCGGCCAGGTCGGCGTCGGAGAGGTACGACGTGTGCATCACCACGTTGGCCTCGGCCTGGACCTTGGCCTGCACCTGGACCTGCCACTGGTCGGGGACGGTGTGCTCGCGGGCGGCGATCATCTCGAGCAGGGCGGTCGGCGAGTCCTGGGAGGCGAGGACCTCGCGGTAGGAGCCGTGGTCCGGGAACCCGTCGCGACACTCGGCCGCGCAGACGATCGTGCCGCCGGGCTTGACCACCGTCGCGCCGGCCGACATCCCCTTCACCGCCTGGTAGAGGTTCTGGTCGAGCGGATAGCCGGCGTTGGTCGTGACGACCACCTCGAACCGACCGGCGACAGGTGACATCGCCAGCCGCTGCGCCGCCTTCCGCGCCGCCTGGTGCATCGGGGTCAACGCACCGCCGAAGGCCTCCACGATCCCCTGCTCGCGGTTCATCACCACGTCGAGCGAGAAGGTCACGCCTCCGACGGCGTCGACCACCGCGCGAATGTCGTCGTGCACGGGGTTCCCCTCGCAGATCGCCCAGGTGGCGTTCGGGTGGCCGATGCGCTGGGCGTCGTGCAGGGTCAGCACGGTCTCCAGACCGGCCAGGCCGGGCGAGACCAGCTTGGGTCCACCGCTGAACCCGGCGAAGAAGTGCGGCTCCACGAAGCCGGTGGTGATCCGCACGTCGGCCTCGACCCAGTGACGGTTCAGGAACACCGGCACCTCGTGGCCGTGCCGCCCGAGGTAGACGAGCGAGGAGTCGTCGCGGGCGTCGTGGTTGAGCACCCGCAGCTCGGACGGCACGGAGTCGCCGAGCATCGCGCGGATCTCCTCCTCGCTGTTGCCCCGGTGGGTGCCGGTGGCGACGAGGACCACGACGTCCTCGAGCCTGACGATGCCGTCGAGCTCGGCGAGCACCGCCGGGATCATCAGGTGCCGCGGCTGTGCCCGGGTCCCGTCGCACATCGCGATGGCGACCGTCTGCCCGGCGCTGACCAGCTCACGCAGCGGTGGACCCTCGACCGGCTGCCGCAACGCCTGCCTCAGGACGGCCCGCTCGTTGGTGGCGGTCGGGGTGTAGACGGGCTCGACGACCGTCGTACGGTCCCGCGGGAGCTCGACGTCCAGCCCGTCCTGGCCGTAGGCCAACCGCACGGTCACCATGTCCTGCGTCATCGCCGCTCCCTCCGAGGTCCTCCCCCTAGAGGATCACACCGGGACAAGCACCCGGGGACCGGACGCGACCGCTCAGCGGGAGAGGTTGAGGAGCATGGTGTCGGCCGCTTCCTGCATCGCCGCAGCAGGTGGCTCGTTGGTCGCCGACAGCGCCTCCACCACGACGGTGTTGTGCCCGGCCTGGACCCGCACATGGGCGTACGACGCGCGCCTCCCACCCGAATCGAGCGTCATGTTGATGGCGACGCTGTCCTCCCCCATCTCGGGGAACGACAGCGGCTTCGCGGTGACACGGATCGTGTCCTGGCCGACCTTGACGGTGAACCTCCGGCAGGAGACGACCCCTTGCTGGGGCGAGCTCAACCCGACGAGGCGCCCCAACCTCGAGGCGACACCGACGCCGAGATAGGTCTTGTCGGAGTTCACGTAGGTCGCGAAGCTCTTGGCCGGCGACGAGTCGTAGTCGGTGTCGAGGTCGTCGAAGACGGGACCGCACCGTGCCGGCGTGACGACCTCATCGGGCTGACGTCTCGTGGGCTTGAGCTGGTTCTTCGGTGAGGCGGCGTAGCCGCTGGGGGCGCTGGCCCCCGTGGGCAGCATCGCCTTGGTCTCGGACTTGCTCAGCGCCCGACCGGCGCGGACCAGGTTGACGGTGGGCGTCGCCGGCTCCTCTGCGAACGGGTCGAAGGAGCAGGCGGTCAGCAGGCCGCTGGCGACCACCAGCACCAAGGCGCAGACAGCGTGTCGAGCAGGCAGGCGCACCCCGGGTCTCATGGGTCGATGATGACCGATCTGCCCGATTCAGGAGGCAGAACGACCACCCGGCGTCCGCGACCGAGATCTCGCAGACTCACCTCGCGGCGAACGACTCAGGCCACCGGTGGCCGCACCTCGGGTGCGGCCGAGGACGGAGGCGCCCGGAGACGCCTCGCTCGCGCATGTGGTGGCCTCCGGGCGTTCCGCAGGACGGCCTGGTCGGCCTAACGTGCGACATGGGCATCTCAACCACCGAGGACTCGAGCGCCTCCACCACCCCTCCCCTCGAGTGCGACCTGGTGATGAAGGGCGGCATCACCAGCGGCGTGGTCTACCCCCTCGCCGTCTGCGAGCTGGCCGAGGTCTACCGGCTGAGGTCCGTGGGAGGGTCCTCGGCCGGAGCCATCGCCGCGGCTGCTGCGGCAGCGGCCGAGCTGGGTCGGGCCAGCGGAGGCTTCGAACGACTGGCGAGGCTCCCCCACGACCTGACCGAGAAGGTGCAGGGCGAGCAGAGCCGCCTGTTCACGCTCTTCCAGCCTCAGCCCCGGATGCGGCGGCTGTTCAGCCTGGTGACCGCCGGACTCGGCACCGTCGGGATGGCCCGCACGCGTGCGATGGCCGGCGCGGCGCTCGGCGCCTTCTCGGCGTACGCCGCGGCCGGGGCCGCCCCAGGTGTGGTCCTCGTCGTCCTCGGCTTCCTTCTCGGCGGCCCCGCGGCATGGGTCTGCCTGGTGGCGGGTCTCGCGCTGGCCCTGATCGGCATCGTCATCGGGATCGGGCTCGGTGTCTTCCGCGACGTCGGGCGGATCCCCGCCGCGGGGTTCGGACTGTGCTCCGGGTTCACCCCGCCCGAGGCCACCGACCCGGCCCTGACCCCCTGGCTGCACGAGACCTTCCAGACCCTGGCCGGCCGCACCGTCGAGGACCCGCCGCTGACCTTCGGGGACCTTGAGCGCGGCGGGATCAGGCTCCAGCTGATGACCACCAACCTGTCGCGGCGCCAGCCGCTGGCGATGCCCTGGGACACCAGCGGCTACTTCTTCGAACCGGCGCACTTCCGCACGCTCTTCCCCGAGCCGGTGGTCGCCAGGATGGAGACCCCGGGTTCCGCCACCAGTGCGCCGAGCACCGCGCACCAGTGGCTGGCCTCCCTCGCCGCCGTCCAGGCGCGGCCCCTGCTCCCGTTCCCGAGGACCGAGGACCTGCCGATCGTGGTCGCAGTGCGGATGAGCCTGAGCTTCCCCGGTCTGATCGCGGCAGTCCCCCTGCACGCCGTGGACTTCTCGCTGGCGGTGAACAAGAACGCCGTCGACGCCGCCAGCGCGTGGCGCCGCGACCACCCCCAGGCGACGCCTGAGGAGGGCGCCGCCGTGGTCCCGAGGCTGACGCTGCAGCGCAACTGGTTCTCCGACGGTGGCATCTGCGCCAACCTCCCCCTGCACTTCTTCGACTCCGCGCTCCCTCGACGCCCGACGTTCGCCATCGACCTGGCGAGCTTCCCGCGGGACCGGCAGAAGGCCTCCTCCGAGATCGACAACAGCTACCTGCCGGTGGACAACGGGGCGGGGCTCCTGCGCCGGCAGTCGGTCTGGGCGGACGGTGGCCTCGGCGCGCTCAAGCAGTTCTTCGCCTCGATCATCGACACCGCTCGCACGTGGGTGGACGAGGCCCAGCTGTCGATGCCCGGCTACCGCGACCGGATCGTCACGGTGTTCCACGACGACAGCGAGGGTGGGATGAACCTCAACATGGAGGAGGAGACCGTGCTGGCCCTGAGCCAGCGGGGCGCCGGGGCGGCGACCCGGCTCGTGGACCGGTTCGCCGGGGACCAGCCGGGGGTGCGCCCCTCACCCGGCTGGGACAACCACCGCTGGCTGCGCTTCCGGACGGCGACGGCAGCCTTCTCCGAGACCCTGGTGTCGTTCAAGGGTGGCTACGAGGAGTTGCCCGCCGGCACCACGCCGTACTCGACCTGGGTCGGGGTCGACGCCCAGGGGGTCGAGGCCTCCGCCGAGCTTCCGTCGTACCCGTTGACGATCGAGCGTCGACATGCCGTCAACCGTCGGACCGAGGGACTGCTGGAGACGGCCGCCGAGTGGCAGACCGAGCCGGCCGACGCCTTCACCACAGGGGCGCCGGAACCGCGGCCCACCATGCGGCTCGTCCCCTCCGACCGCGCCGGCAACGGTGCCCCCTTGACCTAGGCAGGATCGCGGCGACGGCGGCACCGGTCGGGCTGACGTTAGCCCGGGATCGTGAACAGGTCGCCCTGCTCCTGGACCCGCTCGAGGACCTCCTCGAACCGCAGGTGCTCCAGGGCGAGCGGGTCGTCGGCGCCCGCCTCGACCTCGTCCCAGGTGCGTGGCGCCGCCACCGTCGGCAGGTCACGGCCGCGCATCGAGTACGGCGAGATCGTGGTCTTCGCCCCGGTGTTCTGCGACCAGTCGAGGAAGACCTTGCCACCGCGGCGCGCCTTGGTCATCTGCGAGACCACCAGCTTGGAGTGGCTCTTCTCCAGCTCCTCGGCGATCTGCTTGGCGTAGTCGCGCACCTCCTCGTGGGTGCGCTTGCCGTCCAGGGCGGCGTACAGGTGCAGGCCCTTGGACCCGCTCGTCACCGGGACGCAGTCGAGCCCGTCGAGCGCCAGCCGGTCGCGCACGAGCATCGCCACCTGTGAGCACTCCCCCAGGCCGGCAGGGTCGCCCGGGTCGAGGTCGACCACCAACCGGTTCGGGTTGCGCACCCGGCCGCGCTTGGTGACGGTCCACTGGTGCACGTGCAGCTCGAGTGAGGCGAGGTTCACGAGCCAGGTCAGGGTGGCCAGCGAGTCGATGACGGGAAACCGCAGCTCGCCCTCCTCGCCCGACTTCGTCCGCGACCCGCTGGTCGGGACGGTGGCCGTGCGCACCCAGGAGGGCGTGCCACCGGGGACGTTCTTCTCGAAGAACGACTTGTCGCCGGTGCCGTGCGGCCAGCGGATGCGGGTGACGGCGCGGTCCGCGAGGTGCGGGAGCATCACCGGCGCGACCTGCGCGTAGTAGTTGAGCACCTCGGCCTTGGTGGTGCCGGTGCGCGGGTACATCACCTTCTCGAGGTTGACCAGCGTCAGGGTCCGGCCGTCGACCTCCACCGAGACCTCGGTGCGCTTGTCCGCCATGTCAGGTGCCTGCCTCGAGGTCGCTGGGCGTCAGGTCGGTGCGGACACCCCGGTAGGCCGGCTGGCGCAGCCGTCCGTCGGTGGTGAGCCGGAGGTACTGCACGTCGACGACGAGCACCGGACTGACCCACACGGTGCCCACACGGTCCAGCCGCGGGAGCATATCGGTGAACGGGGACTCCTCGACGACCATGGGCGTGAGCAGCTCGGACAGGAGCCGACCTGCCTTCCCGGCGATCCCGCTCCCGACACGACCCCGGAACTGCAGGCCGGTCGCGGTGGGCTGTCCCACCAGGACCGCCCCCATCCGGTGGGCGCTGTCGGTCTCGAAGCGGAAGCCACCGACGACGTAGGACCCGGTGGGCCGGATCGGGAACTTCAGCCAGTCCTTGCTGCGCAGCCCCGGACGGTACGACGAGGCGAGCCGTTTGCTGACGATGCCCTCGAGCCCCTGCTGCTCCGCCGCGGCCAGGAGCATCTGGCCGTCGTCGTAGGTGGGCGGGACCTGCCAGGCACCCATCCGATCCGGCACCGTGTCGAGGCCGAGGCCCTCGAGCCGGGCGCGCCTCTCGGAGAGAGGCAGCGTCGTGAGGTCCTCACCGTCGAGACGCAACAGGTCGAAGACGATCAGGGTGACCGGGTTCCGCTCGGCCAGCCGCCGGGCCCTGGTCGCGTCCTTGACGTGCATCCGGTCGGCAAGCGCCCCGAAGGAGGGAACCCCCTCGCCCAGCGCCACCACCTCGCCGTCGAGCAGGAAGTCCTCGGCGACCCCGACCAGCGCGTGGAGCTCGGGGAAGGTGACCGTGACGTCGTTCTGGTTGCGGGACCACAGACGCAGACCGCGGGCGTCCCGGTCGACCAGCACGCGCATGCCGTCCCACTTCACCTCGTGGGTCCAGCCGGAGCCGGGGACGTGGTCCCCCTTGGTCGCGAGCATCGGCAGCACGGGCACAGTCTGGCAGCCACACGCGGTACGAGTGGTGCAGACTGCGCAGGTGAAACCGAGCTACGCGATCATCGGGGCGGGACCGTCCGGGTTGGCAGCGGCCAGGAACCTGCAGCGTTTCGCGATCCCGTGGGTGGGCTACGAGCTCGGCGCCGACGTGGGCGGGCTGTGGAACATCGACGGGCCTCGGAGCACCGTCTACGAGTCGGCCCACCTGATCTCCTCGCGTACGACGACCCAGTTCACCGAGTTCCCGATGAGGGAGACGGTCGCCGACTACCCGAGCCACCGGGAGCTGCTCGCCTACTTCGGCGACTTCGCCGACGAGTACCACCTGCGCGAGGGGTTCGAGTTCCGCACCGAGGTGGAGCGGGTCGAGCCCGTGGACGGCGAGTGGGAGGTCACGGTCAACGGCCCGGCGGGTCGCCGTACCCACCGGCACGCGGGAGTGCTCCTCGCCAACGGCACCCTCAGCGAACCGAACGTCCCGACCTTCACCGGTGACTTCGACGGCGAGGTGATCCACACCAGCGCCTACAAGAGCGCCACCACCTTCGCCGGCAAGCGTGTCCTGGTCGTCGGTGCCGGCAACTCGGGCTGCGACATCGCCGTCGACGCGGTGCACCATGCCGCGTCGGTCGACCTGAGCGTGCGGCGTGGCTACCACTTCGTGCCGAAGTACCTGTTCGGCAAGCCTGCCGACACCCTCAACCAGGGCAGGCCGTTGCCTGCGCGGATCAAGCAGGCCATCGACAGCCGGGTGCTGAGGATGTTCACGGGCGATCCCACCACGTTCGGTTTCCCCACGCCCGACCACAAGATCTACGAGTCGCACCCCATCGTGAACACGCTCGTGCTGCACCACATCGGGCACGGCGACATCCACGTGCGCAAGGACGTCGAACGCCTCGACGGCAGCGGTGTCCGCTTCGTCGACGGGTCGCGCACCGACTACGACCTCATCGTGCTGGCGACCGGCTACCGGCTGCACTACCCCTTCGTCGACCGCGACCTGCTCGACTGGCAGGGCATGGCGCCCGACCTCTACCTCAACGTCTTCAGCAGGCGCGACCCGAACCTGTTCGTGCTGGGCATGATCGAGGCCTCCGGGATCGGCTGGCAGGGCCGCTACGAGCAGGCCGAGCTCGTCGCGAGCGTCATCCGGGCGCGCCTGGACGGGTCGGCGACGACGGAGGCCTTCGAGGCGCACCTGCACGGGCCGCCTCCGGACCTGTCCGGCGGCTACCACTACCTCGGCCTCGAGCGAATGGCCTACTACGTCAACAAGGACGCCTACCGGGGCGCCGTACGCCGTGAGACCGAGCGCCTGGAGGTGCACCCGTGAGCCCCCTGCTGACCACTCTGGCCATCGACGTCGACGACATCAAGATCCTCTTCAACGAGTCGTCGCTGAACACCCTGAAGATCGTGATCGGCCTGATCCTGTTCGGGATCGCGCTCGACACCGACCTCGACGACTTCCGTGCGGCGGCCCGGCGGCCGGGCACCATCGCGATCGGGGTCGCCGCGCAGTTCATCGCGCTGCCGGCGATCACGTTCCTGCTCACCCTCGTGCTCGACCTGCGCGGCTCGATCGCCCTGGGCCTGATCCTGGTGGCCTGCTGCCCGCCCGGCAACGTGTCCAACATCCTGACCCACCGGGCCGGAGGCGACGTGGCGCTCTCGGTCTCGATGACCGCGGTCGGCAACGTGCTGGCGATCTTCCTGATGCCGCTCAACGTGGCCTTCTGGGGCGGTCTGCACCCCAGCGGCAGCAAGCTGCTCGAGGACATCGCGCTCAGCCCCGTGGACATGCTGCTCGAGATCGCGCTGGTGATCGGGGTGCCCTTCGTCCTCGGTGTGACGCTGGCCCGGCTGGTGCCGAGGTTCGCCGCCGCCGCGCACAGGGTCGTCGGCCCGCTCTCCTTCGTCGCCCTCGCCGCCATCATCGTGATCGGTGTCGCGAAGAACTGGGACGTCTTCCTCCACTACATCGGCGTCGTGCTCCTCGCGGTCTTCCTCCACGACGCGCTCGCGCTGCTCCTCGGCTACGTCATCGGTCGCGCCGCCCGCCTGCCAGAGCCGAGCGTCAAGGCCATGACCTTCGAGGTCGGCATCCGCAACGCCGGCCTGGGCCTGTTGCTGGTGTTCACCTACTTCGACGGCCTCGGCGGAATGGCCCTCGTGGCCGCGTGGTGGGGCATCTGGGACATCATCGCCGGGCTGACCGTCGCGACCGCGTGGCGCCGGCGTACGACGGACCGCGAGCGCCGACTCGCCGGGGTGGCCGCATGAGGGTGCTGGTCACGGGGGGAAGCGGGTTCCTCGGGACGTCGGTGGTGGCCGGTCTCGTCGACGCTGGCCACGACGTCACCAGCGCCGACCTGCGCGTGCCCGACGCACCGACGACGAACGCCACCCACGTCGTGATGGACGTCCGGGACCCGAGCCGTGTCAACGAGGTCCTCCACGAGTGGCGGCCCGAGGTGGTGGTGCACCTCGCCTCCATCGTCACGCCTGGCAAGGACTCGTCGCGAGAGCTCGAACGGGCCGTGGACGTCGACGGCACGAGGTATGTGCTCGACGCGTGCCGGATCCACGACGTACGCCGCATCGTGGTCTCCTCCAGCGGCGCGGCCTACGGCTACCACGCCGACAGCCCCGACTGGCTCACCGAGGACGACCCGGTGCGCGGCAACGAGGAGTTCGCCTACTCCGACCACAAGCGACTGGTCGAGGAGATGCTCAGCGAGGAACGCTCGTCGAACCCGCGCCTGGAGCAGGTCGTGCTGCGCATCGGCACGATCCTCGGCGCCTCCGTGGACAACCAGATCACCGCGCTGTTCATGCGGCCGCGGCTGCTGAAGATCCGCGGGGCGAGGTCGCCGTTCGTCTTCGTCTGGGACACCGACGTGGCCGCGATCATCCAGCAGGCGGTGACCGGTGACGTGACCGGCATCTTCAACGTGGCCGGGGACGGCGCGATGACCATCGACGAGATCGCGGCCGCCCTGCGCAAGCCGACGCTCACCCTGCCCGAGCCCCTGCTGCGCCGGGTCCTGGCGATCGGCAGAGGGCTTGGCCTGACGGCGTACGGGCCCGAGCAGACGAAGTTCCTGCAGTACCGCCCCGTCCTCGACAACACCCGGTTGCGCGAGGAGTTCGGCTACGTGCCGTCGTACACCAGCCGCGAGGCGTTCGAGGCCTGGCGACGGGCGCATCCCGCCTCCACCCGCGATCGCTGATTGTCCCGTGCGCCCCAACAGGGCATCCTGAACCCATGCGCGCAATCTGGAAGGGTGCCGTCTCCTTCGGCCTGGTCAGCGTCCCCGTGAAGCTCTACTCGGCGACCGAGAGCAAGGACATCTCGTTCCGCCAGGTCCACGCCAAGGACGGTGGGCGGATCAAGTACCAGCGGACCTGCAGCCTCGACGGCGAGGAGGTCGAGTACGCCGACATCGCCAAGGGCTACGAGACCGAGGACGGCGAGATGGTCATCCTCACCGACGAGGACATGGCCGAGCTCCCTGCCAACAGCAGCCGCGAGATCAGCGTCGAGAAGTTCGTGCCCAGCGAGCAGATCGACCCGATGCTGTTCGAGAAGTCCTACTACCTCGAGCCGGAGAAGTCGGGGGCCAAGCCCTACGCACTGCTGCGCGAGGCCCTGGAGGCGGCCGACCGGATGGCGCTGGTGACCGTCTCCCTGCGCAACCGCGTGTCGCTCGCGGTGCTCCGGGTCCGCGACGACGTGATCGTGATGCAGACGATGATGTGGCCCGACGAGATCCGGAACCCCGACTTCGGCTCGGTGGACACCAGCGAGGCCAAGCCCGCCGAGGTGAAGATGGCCACGATGCTCGTGGAGACCCTGGCCGGCGACTTCGACGCCTCCGAGTTCGAGGACGACTACCGCGGCGCGGTGGAGGCCATGGTGAAGGCCAAGATCGAGGGCGGCGAGGTCAAGCGCACGCCCGCCGCGAAGAAGTCCTCCGGCGAGGTCGTCGACCTGCTGGCCGCGCTCCAGCGCAGCGTCGATGCCGCCAAGACCGCGCGCGGTGAGAGCGCCTCCGAGACCGCCGGCGAGGAGGCCGGTGAGGAGGCCCAGCAGGGAACGCGGGCGACGAAGACCGCCAAGAAGGCGCCGGCGAAGAAGACTGCGGCCAAGAAGACCACCACGAAGAAGACCGCTGCGAAGAAGCAGACCAAGAAGGCCAGCTGACGGCTCGGCCCGACTGAGCTGGCTGGCTCGACGGCCCGTCGTACGGGCTCCGGCGCGGGTCCCGGCAAAACGGACAGGGTTGACGGGCAGTCCCTGACGTTCTGGGCCGAAGTATCGCCCGTCCAGCGCCAGTTTCCCCGGGCGCCCGGGGAAACTGGCAGCTCCCCTCACCCCACCAGAGCCACAAATCACACAAACACCACATAACGATCCGCGCGTAACCATCCCAGCCTCGGAACGTTGAGGGGGACATACGACGTCCGGGCACCTCTGGCCCGCGTCGTTCCTGGGGAGGGACACACACATGCGCTCACACCTGCGCCTCGCATCCGTCGTCGGTGCCGCCACTCTCAGCGTGGTCGCCGTCGCGCCTGCCATGGCGGCCGCACCCGTCTCGCAGGCCGGCGCCAATGCGGTCGACGTCGCCGTGGCCGGCAACAGCCAGGGCACCGGTGACGTCACGGCGGTCAACGACGGGTCGACCGAGACCAGGACCGGCGCCTCGGCGCCGCCGCTGTCTGTGCTCGGTGGCCAGCGGGTGCTCAACGCGGGGGTCCTCTCCCAGCAGGCGACCGCCCGCGCCGACAGCACGTCCGCGGCCTGCGCCGGGCTGGCCGGCAGCGGCGGCTCGGTGGCCCAGGTGGGCGACTCGAGCTGCCTGACCCCCGGCACCCCGGTGAACGCCACCCTGGGCTCCCTGGACCTGGGCAGCCTCGTGGTCGCCGACCCCGCGTCGGCCTCTGCAGCCGCTGAACGAGGTGACCGGTCCGATCCTCGACCAGCTCGCGGGACCCATCGGCGACGCCCTCGACCAGGTCCGCGCCCAGTTCGGCGACCTCGGGCTGGTCGCCGGCTTCGGTGCCGTGGAGGGCCGCTGCACCGCAGGTCTCGGCTCCGCGGACGGCGACGCCACCCTGGCCGGCGCACAGATCCGTCTGGTGCTGCCCGACCAGGCACCCAACCGGAGCATCACCCTGCTCGACCTCCCGGCGCACCCGGAGCCGAACACCCACCTCACCACCAACCTCAGTGACGTGCTCGACCTCGTCCTCGAGGCGGTCTCCACCGACCTCAACGAGTCGCTCGATGCGGCCGGGGCACCGCTCAACCTCCTCATCGACGCCATCCAGGAGAACATCGTCACGGCCATCCGCGACAACGTCGAGTCCAACCTGGCCCCGCTGGAGCAGAACCTCCTCGACGTCACCCTGAACCGCCAGACCCGGCCGACGAACGACTCCATCAAGGTGCAGGCCCTGGACCTGAGGCTTCTCCCGGTCGTCGAGGAGCAGCTCGGCTCCCCCCTGGTGAACCTCCAGATCGGCAACGCCGCCTGTGGTCCCAGCGGCCGCATCGAGGCCGCCGCCGCCGCCCCGGCCGCGCCGCAGGCTCTTCCTGCGATCCCGAAGAGCGTCTCTGCGGGCTACGGGTCGATGCCCACGGAGTACGCCGAGCAGGGTCATGGCGGCGCCACCATCGCGATCGGGGCCCTGGCCCTGCTGGTCGCCGGCAGCGCCGGGTTCGTGACCATGCGCCGCCTGCGCGGCTGATCCGGGACCGGTCATGAGCGAATCAGCCTGGGACTCCCGGGTCACGACCTGGTCGTCAGCGATGCTGGTGCTGTGCGGCCTGCTCGTCGCGGCCGGTCTGCTGCTGCCCTCGCCCCCCACCAAAGCCGCCGCCGCCCCGGGCTACCGCCTGATGTCGGCACCCGCCAAGCCGGTGCGACTCGTCGTACCCGCTCTGAGGATCAAGGCGCCCATCCTGCCCATCGAGGTCGACGCCCAGGCCGTCCTCGACCCGCCGCGCAACCCGCATGACGTCGGCTGGTGGCAGCGCAGTGCGCGGCCCGGCGCCACGATCGGCCAGACCGTGTTGACCGGTCACACCGTGCACACCGGCGGCGGCGTGATGGACAGGCTCGGCAAGCTGCGCCGGGGACAGCTGGTGCGGGTGGTCACGCCCCACGGCACGATGACCTACACCACCACCCGGGTCGTCACCTGGAGCAAGGCCGAGCTCGCCGAGCGTGCGGTCGACATCTTCGCCCAGAAGCGCAGCGACGCCCGCCTCGTGCTGATCACCTGCAGCGGCTGGACCGGCAGCTCCTACACGAGCAACGTCGTCGTCTTCGCCCGGCCCCTCGGCGTACGCGAGAAGACCGCCTAACCCGCGCGCGGGGCTCGCTGCACGTGCGCCCTCGCAGCGCGTGAGTCCGGCATCCGGGCGGCCATCCGTGCCATGCCCGCGTCCATCAGGCGCGGAGCCAGCAGGTTGAGGACCTCGCCGACCCGTCCGGCAGCGGTGGAGATGGTCAGCGGCCGGTCCTCCAGGGCGCGTACGACGAGCAGGGCCGCCTGCTCCGGCGTCTTGGCCGGCGCGTTCCGGTAGGCGTCGGTCGCCTCGATCATGTCGGTGCGGACCAGGTCGAGCCGCAGGTTGGTGAAGGTGACGTTGTCGAACCACGTCTCACGACCCGCGATCCTGGCGAAGCTGTCGAGCGCGGCCTTCGAGGCGATGTACGCCGAGAACTTCGGCGCCTTGAGCTGCACGCCCCAGGTCACGATGTTGACGACGTGGCCGAACCTGCGCTCGCGCATCCGAGGCAGCAGGCCGAGGATGAGTCGCACGGGCCCGAAGTAGTTGATCGCCATGGTGCGCTCGAAGTCGTGCATGCGGTCGTAGGAGAGCTCCAGCGAGCGTCGGATCGAGCGACCGGCGTTGTTCACCAGCAGGTCGACGCCCCCGTGCTCGCGCAGCACCCGTGCCACGAGCTCGTCGGTGGCCGTCGCGTCGGTCAGGTCGCAGGCGTAGCCACGCGCAGACCCACCGGCCTCCTCGATCTCGCGCACCACCCGGTCGAGCTCCACCTGCCGACGCGCGACGCAGAGCACCACCCCTCCGCGGGCTGCGACCGCCCTGGCCGTCGCCTCGCCCACGCCCGAGGAGGCGCCCGTGACCAGGACGACGCGGCCGACCAGCGGACTCGGCAGCGGCGACCCGGCCAGGCGGGCGACCGGCGCGACGACGTGGCGGCGCACGAACGCCCTGGGGGTGATCATCAGGTTCACGCAGCGAAGGCTAACCGGGCCCCCACCCGGACACCCCCGCACCGGTCAGAGCAGGGTGCGGACCACGCGCAGCGCGACCGAGAGCCGGGCCAGGTCGGTCTCGTCGTCGGAGAGGATCTCCTTCAGGGTCCGCACGGCCTGGGCGGCGTCCTTCTCCGACGGCGGGTTGCCGGCGAGCTCCCCGGCGGTGAGCTGCGCGTGCACCGCGTGAAGGTCGTCGCGCAGGGCCGCACGCGCCATCGTCTGCCAGCGGTCCTCCCGAGGCAGCGCGAGGATGCGCGAGACGAGCAGCGGGAGGCCGAGCCGCTCCCCCACCTCGAAGTGGCTCCTGGCGACCTCCATCGGGTCGCGGTCGTCGCGGGCGGCGGTCTCCACCATCCCCAGGATCATGTACGACGGCGGGCACACCGCCACCTGGACGGCAAGCTCCTCCGGCACGCCCTTGGCGGTGAGGGCGTCACGTCGAGCCTCGAAGGCCTCGAGCTCGCTGCCGACCATCAACGAGGGCAGCTCGGCCATCACCTTCTCCACGACGACCTCGAAGGAGTCGACCAACGACTCCGTGTCCCCGGCGCTGCGGCGGCTGTTGAGCAGCCAACGGGAGGCGCGCTCGACCAACGTCCGGCTCTCCAGCCTCATCTGCGTCTGCACCGTGGCGTCGAGCTGGTTGTCGAAGCCGGCGATCTTCCGCTGGAGACGTCCGGCTCCGAAGATCTCGCGGGCCACGAAGTTGGCCCGGGTCAGCTCGGCCGTGCTCGCCGAGGTCTCCCCCGCCAGGCGGTGGAAGTAGGTGATGCCCGCGTTGTTGACCAGCTGGTTGACGATCTCGGTGACGATGATCTCCCGTCGCAGCTGGTGCTGCTCCATCGAGCCGCGGTAGCCCTGGCGCATCTTGCCCGGGAAGTAGGAGAACAGCTCGGAGCGGAAGAACGGGTCGTCGGGCAGCTCGGTGGTGATGAGGTCCTCGGCCAGGACGATCTTGGTGTAGGACATCAGCACCGCGAGCTCGGGGTTGGTCAGGCCCTTCTTGCGGTCGACCCTGCGAGCGACCTCGCGGCGGGTCGGCAGTGCCTCCAGGTCACGGTTGAGCAGGCCTCCGCGCTCCAGCGTGCGCATCCAGTCCTCGTGCACGTGCAACAGCGCCGGCGCCAGGGCGACCGCGTTGGCCAGGGCGAGGTTCTGGTCGTAGTTGTCGGCGAGCACCAGCTCGGCGACCTCGTCGGTCATCGAGGCGAGGAGCTCGTTGCGCTGCTTGCCGGTCAGGTCACCGGCGGCCACGACCCGGTCGAGCAGGATCTTGATGTTGACCTCGTGGTCGGAGGTGTCCACGCCGGCGGAGTTGTCGATGAAGTCGGTGTTCATCCGACCTCCCCTGGCGGCGTACTCGACCCGGCCGCGCTGGGTCAGGCCCAGGTTGCCGCCCTCGCCGACACACTTGACGCGCAGCTCGCCGCCGTCCACCCGGATCGCGTCGTTGGCCTTGTCCCCGGCCTCGGCATGGGTCTCGGAGCTCGCCTTGACGTAGGTGCCGATGCCACCGTTCCAGAGCAGGTCGACCGGGGCCAGGAGGATGGCACGCATCAGCTCGGCCGGGGTCATGCGCCCGCCCTTGAGGTCGGAGGCGTCGATGCCGAGCACCTCGCGCATCTGCGCGCTGACCGGGATCGACTTGGCACTGCGCGGCCAGACCCCACCGCCCTCGGAGACCAGGGACTTCTCGTAGTCCTGCCACGACGACCGCGGCAGGTCGAAGAGTCGCCTGCGCTCGGCGAACGACGTGGCCGGGTCGGGGTGCGGGTCGACGAAGATGTCGCGGTGGTCGAAGGCGGCGACGAGGCGAGTGGTCTCAGAGCACAGCAGCCCGTTGCCGAACACGTCGCCGGACATGTCACCGACGCCCACACAGGTGAACTCCTCGTTCTGGCAGTCCACACCCATCTCGCGGAAGTGACGACGGACCGAGACCCAGGCACCACGCGCGGTGATGCCCATCGCCTTGTGGTCGTAGCCGACCGAGCCACCGGAGGCGAACGCGTCCCCGAGCCAGAAGCCGTAGTCGGCGGAGATCTGGTTGGCGATGTCGCTGAACGTGGCCGTGCCCTTGTCGGCCGCGACCACGAGGTAGGTGTCGTCGGAGTCGTGGCGTACGACGCTGCGCGGAGGCACCACCTCTCGCCCGTCGGGGCCGTCGACGATGTTGTCGGTGATGTCGAGCAGGCCGGAGATGAACGTCGTGTAGCAGGCGATCCCCTCGCGCATCCACGCGTCGCGGTCACCCGGGCCGGGCAGCTGCTTGCAGAAGAAGCCACCCTTGGCGCCGACGGGCACGATCACCGTGTTCTTGACCATCTGCGCCTTGACCAGCCCGAGGATCTCGGTGCGGAAGTCGTCGCGTCGGTCGGACCAGCGCAGCCCACCACGGGCGACCGCTCCGAAGCGCAGGTGGACGCCCTCGACCCGCGGCGAGTAGACGAAGATCTCGAACTTCGGGCGCGGCTCGGGGAGGTCGGGGATCCTCGAGGGATCCATCTTCAGGGAGAGCCGCTCCAGCGGCCGACCGTCCGGACCGGGCTGGAAGAAGCTGGTGCGCAGCGTCGCCTTGATGTTGGTCAGGTAGGCCCGCAGGATCCGGTCCTGGTCGAGGCTCGACACGTCGTCGAGCGCACGCTTGATGCGTTCCTCGAGCTCGGCGCACTTGGCGACCCGGCCCTCGCTGTCGGCTGCGATGTCACCCCCGTCGCGCTCCGGTCGGCCGGGGTCGAACCGCGCCTCGAACAGCTGGACGAGGTAGCGCGTGATGTCCACGTTGTTGCGCAGCGCGTTCTCGATGTAGTCCTGCGCGAAGGGAGTTCCACCCTGGCGCATGTACTTCGCGTAGGCGCGCAGCACGGTCGCCTGGCGCCAGGTGAGCCCGGCCGCGAGGACCAGCGCGTTGAAGCCGTCGCTCTCGTTCTGGCCGTCCCACACCGCGGCCACCGTGTCCTGGAAGGTCTCACGCACGTGGTCGGGCAGCGGTCGGTGGTAGCGCAGGCCGAAGTCGTAGATGTAGGACTCGCGAGCCAGACCCTCCAGCTGGTAGGGCCGTTCGTCGACGACCTCGACCCCGGTGGTGGACAGGATCGGCAGCACCTCCGAGAGCGAGAGCGGTGGACCGATGCGGTAGACCTTGAGCCGCGCCTCGCCGGGAGCAGCCGCGATGTCCTCGTAGAGCGAGAGCGCGAAGCCCTCGTCCCCCTCGATCTGCTCCAGCCGGCCGAGGTCGACCGCCCCGCTGGCCGGCGGGTAGTCCTCCTTGTAGGCCTCGGGGAAGCAGTCGGCGTAGGTGCGGACGAACCGGCTGCCCTGCTCCTCCCCGAAGGTCGAGATCACGGCGCTGGTGAAGTCGTCGCGCCACGAGCGTGCTGCCTCCGCACAGCGACGTTCGAGGTCCGGCACGTCCGGCTCGCCGATCTGCTCGCCCGCACCGGGACGTACGACGAAGTGCAGCCTTGCTGCGAAGGACTCCCCCACGTGGGCGGTGTACTCGATGCTCTCCCCGTGGAGCTGCTGCTTGAGGATCGCCGACATCCGCTCACGGACCGTCGTGTTGTAGCGGTCGCGCGGCAGGTAGACCAGGCAGGAGAGGAAGCGGCCGTAGATGTCACGACGCACGAAGAGCTTCAGCTGGCGGCGCTCCCGGGTGTACATCACCGCCGACGCGATCGGGACGAGGTCCTCGACCGGGGTCTGGAAGAGCTCGTCACGGGGGTAGGTCTCGAGCACGTCCATCAGGGCCTTGCCGGCATGGCTCATCGGCTCGAGGCCGACGGTGTCGATGACCTTCTTGGCCTTCTCGCGCAGCACCGGGATGCGGCCGACCGACTCGGTGTAGGCCGCCGAGGAGAACAGCCCGAGGAAGCGTTGCTCACCGACGACCTCGCCGCTCTCGTCGAACTTCTTGACGCCGATGTAGTCGAGGTACACCGACCGGTGCACGGTCGCCTTGGAGTTGGCCTTCGCAAGCACCAGCAGGTGCTTGTCCCGAGCCCGGGAGGCGACGGCGTCGGGCAGCAGCCGCGGGGCGGACGGGTCGGCCCGCAGGATTCCGAAGCCCGTGCCGGGCACCGCGACGAGCGTCTCACCCTCGTCGCGGGCCACGAGGGCGTACTCGCGGTAGCCGAGGAAGGTGAAGTGGTTGTCGCCGAGCCAACCCAGCAGGGCGGCCCCCTGCTCGAGCTCCTCGGCGGGGAGCGGCGGCGGGTTCTCCCGGAGGTCGGCGATGATGTGGTCCACCTGGGTGTGCATCCGGGCCCAGTCCTCGACGGCGTCGCGGACGTCGGTGAGCACCTTGTTCAGCTGCTCGGTGATCGCCTCGACCTCCTCCTCGGAGACCCGGTCGATCTCCAGGTGCATCCACGACTCCCGGGCCACGTCGTGCGAGGTGGTCCCGGCGTACTCGTCGAGCGTCTCCTGGAGCTGTCCCGCCATGTCTCGTCGTACGACGAACTGAGGGTGGATCACCAGGTGGATGTCGTGCTGGGCCGCGGCCAGGGCCATCGAGACCGAGTCGACCAGGAACGGCATGTCGTCGGTGACCACCTCGACCACGGTGTGACCGCCGGCGGACCAGCCGTTGACTGCGGTGCTGGGTGTGAAGACACGCACGCTGGCGGTGCCCTGGGGCCGTTCGGCGGCGAGCCGCAGCTGGGCCATCACCGCGCCGTAGAGGTCGGGGGCATCGCGCTCGAGGAGGTCCTCGGGCGCCACGTGCCGGTAGAACGACTTGAGCACCACAGGCAGGTCCACGCCCTCGGGCGCCTTCGCGGATCTGGAGTCGGCGTAGGTGCACAACGTCGTCAGCAGTTCGGACTTGCTCTTCTCCAGGGCCGTCACGATTTTGACGGTATGCCCACGCACCGCTGACGACAACTTCCCGCGTCGGTCAAACGGTCTCGAATCCGAGAACTGTCACGTCCTCAGAGAGCGGAGCGCAGGTCCCAGAGGAGCGGGTAGTACTTCATCTCCAGCCGGCTGCGCAGGTACGTCGACCCGGTCGAGCCGCCAGTCCCGGTCCTGGCCCCGATCATCCGCTCCACCATCACGACGTGGCGAGCCCGCCAGGCCGCGGCGAGCTCGTCGTGCAGGATCAGCGCCTCGGCCATGGCCCAGAGGTCGCCGTAGGTCGCCCGGTCGTGGGCCACCCGCCGCAGGGACGCCGTGGTCGCCTCGTCGGAGGAGGTGTCGAGCCCGCGCGAGGTGAGCAGTCCGGTGAAGGCGTCCCACAACGAGGGCTCCTCCAGGCGTCGGTGCAGGCTCTGCTTCTCGAGGTCCGTGAGGCCCTTGAACCGGTGGACGTAGCCCTCGTCCTTGGCGCCGGAGACGAACTCGAGCTCACGGAACTGCACCGACTGGAACCCGCTCGCCGGGGCCAGCCGCTGACGGAACTCGAGGAAGTCCTGAGGCGTCATCGTCTCCAGGACGTCGATCTGCTGCACGAGGACCCGCTCGATCACGTGCACCCGGTTCATCAGGTGTCGAGCCCACCACAGCCGGTCGCCTGCGTCGGACTGGCCGGACTGGTCGGGCTGGTCGGGCTGGTCGGGCCGGTCTGCCGCGGTCGAGACCAGGGCGTCGCGCACCGCGTCCACCTCGTGCAGGAGCTGCTGGAACCAGAGCTCGTAGACCTGGTGGATGGTGATGAACAGCAGCTCGTCGTGGGCCGGTGGGTCCGACTCGAGGTGCTGGGCGTCGAGCAGCTGCGGCAGCCGGAGGTAGCTGCCGTACGTCAGCAGCGCGCCCTCCTCGCCGAATGACACGAAGTTCTCCTCTTCCATGGGCTCAACCTATGTCCGGTGGGTCCCTGCGCGGCATCGACGGGCATGGGCCATGATGCAGCCATGTTGCTGCGCCACCAGATCAGCTACGACGCACCCCTGGCCGACGTCTTCGAGATGCTGTCCGACCCCGCTTTCCGCCAGGCCTCGGCCGACGCGATGGGGGTGCTCTCGGCCGACGTGTCGATCACCGCGAAGGGCGCGGGAACCAGCGTCAGGATCGACCAGGTGCAGCCCACCGCGGGGGTTCCCGGCTTCGCGAAGAGGTTCGTCGGCGAGACCACGCGGGCCGTGCAGACCGAGGAGTGGGGCTCCCCCACCGGTGCC
Source organism: uncultured Actinomycetota bacterium (assembly GCA_963843775.1). Classification (GTDB taxonomy): domain Bacteria; phylum Actinomycetota; class Actinomycetes; order Propionibacteriales; family Nocardioidaceae; genus Marmoricola. The sequence continues at coordinate 546,685 of CAWJLT010000012.1, read as the reverse complement.
ACCATCAGCATCGTGACCCCCGGCAAGCCGACGTCGGTCACCGGGACGCTCGCCCTCACGGAGTCGGGTGGCCGCACCACGGAGACCCTCGAGGCCGAGGTGCGGGTCAAGGTCCCCCTCATCGGCGGCAAGCTGGAGTCGCTGATGCGTGACCTGGTCGTCGCGGGCATGGACAAGGAGCAGGGCGCGGGCGAGGCGTGGCTGGCCGACAGGAGGGGCACACGATGAAGAAGGTGGCCGAGGAGCTCCGCTACGACGGAGCCACCATCGAGCAGGTGCACGAGATGCTCGCCGACCAGGCGTTCCGCGAGAGGGTGTGCGACCACCAGCACGTGCTGCGCCACAGCGTCACGGTCGATCGGTCCGGCCAGGGCATGACGGTCGAGATCGACCAGTACCAGGCGGCGCGCGGCATCCCCTCGTTCGCCCTGAAGTTCGTCGGCGAGGAGATCAACATCGTGCAGACCGAGCACTGGTCCTCGCCGGAGAAGGGCAACATCGACCTCGTGATCCCGGGCAAGCCCGGCGAGATGAGCGGCACGGCCCTGCTCACCCAGGACCCTGACGGCACGACCGAGACGGTCAACCTGAGCGTGAGGATCAACATCCCGCTCATCGGCGGCAAGATCGAGGGCCTCCTGGCCGATCTGCTGGGCAAGGCGCTGCGGGCCGAGCACCAGGTCGGTGTCCGGTGGCTCGCCGGGGAGCGCTGAGGCCTACTCCCCCACCGCCCCGTCGATCGCCTCCCGGATCAGGTCGGCGTGGCCGTTGTGCCGGGCGTACTCCTCGATCAGGTGCACCACGATCCAGCGGAGGCTGAACTCGTTCCTCGCGAGCCGGTGGTGCTCCAGGCTCGAGGTGCTGTCGAGCCCTTCGGGGGTGTCCAGCGCCTCGGCCAGGATCCTGTCGGAGGTGGCGATCGTGGCCCCGAGGAGAGCACGCAGCTCTGCGGGCGAGTCGCCGTGGGCGGAGTGCCACTCCCAGTCGTGGTCGGCCTTCCAGTCGACCGACGCCCACGGCTCCGGCTCGGGGTTGCCGGCGAAGACCTGGTTGAACCACCAGTCCTCCACGTAGGCCAGGTGCTTGAGGAGCCCGCCGAGCGTCATCGACGACGGGGCCAGGCGACGGTCGAGCTGAGCGGGCTCCAGGCCGTCGGTCTTGTTCCGCAGCGTGTCGCGGTGGTAGTCGAGGAAGCTGAGCAGAGTCTCCGCCTCGGTGCCTGCGTGCGGTGGGTCGGTGCGCTCGATGAGGCTCATGTCCGGCACCCTAGGGTGCTGGGTCGTCCCTGTCGCCGGAGTTTCGCCGTCGGCTGAGCCAGACCGTCAGCCCGAGCAGCACGAGAGGACCGAACGCCAGCAGCAGGGTGAGCATCTGCTCGGCCGGGTGCAGAGGCCCCAGGTGCAGGGGCTCCAGGTGCAGGGGCTCCAGGTACAGGGGGACCATCAGCCCATGTGCGGGTAGCGGTGGTCCTTCGGTGGTGCGAAGGTCTCCTTGATGGACCGGGCCGACGTCCACCGGGTCAGGTTGCCGGGCGCACCCGCCTTGTCGTTGGTGCCCGACGCGCGCGCCCCACCGAACGGCTGCTGGCCCACGACCGCACCGGTCGGCTTGTCGTTGATGTAGAAGTTGCCGGCGGCGAAGCGCAGCCGCTCCATGGTCCACGCCACGGCCTCGCGGTCCTGGGAGATCACGGCGCCGGTCAGGGCGTACGGCGCGAACGACTCCATCTGGTCCACGACGGCCTCGTAGCGGTTGTCGTCGTAGACGTGCACGGCGAGGATCGGGCCGAAGTACTCGTCGGCGAAGATCGCGTCGGTCGGGTCGGTCGACTCCACGATCGTGGGCCGCACGAAGTAGCCGATCGAGTCGTCGACCTGACCGCCGGCGATGACCTCGAGCTTCTGCGAGCGCTTGGCCCGCGCGATCGCCTTCTTGTGCTTGGCGAAGGCCCGGTCGTCGATGACCGCGCCCATGAAGTTGGACAGGTCGGTGACGTTGCCCATCGTGAGGTTCTCGGTCTCGGCGACGAGCTGGTCCTTGAGCTTCTTCCACAGCGACCTGGGCACGTAGGCCCGGGAGGCGGCGGAGCACTTCTGGCCCTGGTACTCGAAGGCACCGCGGATCATGGCGACCCGCAGCACGTCGACGTCGGCCGAGGGGTGGGCGACGATGAAGTCCTTGCCGCCGGTCTCACCGACGATGCGCGGGTAGGTGCGGTACGTCGAGAGCTGCTCCCCCACCGTGCTCCACAGCTTCTTGAAGGTGGGGGTCGATCCGGTGAAGTGGATGCCCGCGAGGTCCCGGTGGTGCAGCAGCACGTCGGAGACCTCGATGCCGTCACCGGGCAGCATGTTGATCACGCCCGGCGGCAGCCCTGCCTCCTCGAGCAGCTCCATGATCAGGTGCGCGGCCAGCTGCTGGGTGGGCGACGGCTTCCAGATCACGGTGTTGCCCATGAGTGCGGGAGCGGTCGGCAGGTTGCCGGCGATCGCCGTGAAGTTGAACGGGGTGATCGCGTAGACGAAGCCCTCGAGCGGGCGGTGGTCGGTGCGGTTCCAGATGCCGGGGCTGTTGGCGATCGGCTGCTCGGCCAGGATCTGGCGGGCGTAGTGGACGTTGAACCGCCAGAAGTCGATCAGCTCGCAGGCGGCGTCGATCTCGGCCTGCCACACCGTCTTGGACTGGCCGAGCATGGTCGCGGCGTTGAGACGTGCGCGCCACGGACCGGCCAGCAGGTCGGCGGCCTTGAGGATGATCGCGGCGCGGTCGTCGAACGACATCGCCCTCCAGCCCGGCGCGGCGGCGTTCGCTGCCAGCACGGCCGCCTGCGCGTCGCGCTTCGTGGAGTTCTTGAGCACGCCGAGCACGCTCGCGTGCTCGTGCGGCTGGACCACCGTGATCTCGGCCCCGCCGCCCATCTTCTTCTTGCCGCCGATGGTGGCGGTGAAGTCGTGCTGCTGGGCCCCCAGGTGGGCGAGCTCGGCCTCGATGGAGGCACGCTCGGCACTGTCCGGGGCGTAGTTCAGGGTCGGCTCGTTGACGGGAACCGGTGGTGTGGTGATCGCGTCCATGCCAGCGATGTTGCCAGACGCGGCTGGGCACGACCAATCTGAGGGGCCGGAACCTCAGGCCAGCAGGTCAGGGATCTCCTGGACGCCGAACCAGGCGAGATCCCCCAGGTCCTCCGGCGAGGTGCGGTCGACGTCGGCGGTGTCGGCGTGCACGGCCTGGACGAGTCGCAGGGCGATCGCCGAGTCGACGGTGACGGCGGTGGACTCGCGGTCGGGCGTGATGCGCTCGACCTCTGCGACCAGGACGACCCGCCGAGGCCGTTCCTCCTCCGTCAGACCGGTGGCCGACTGGTCGGCAGCCGCCATCAGTGCGGCGTAGGCCCACTCCTCCTCGTCACCCTCGGGCCACGACTCCCGCAGCCAGTCGGTGACCGCATGACCGTGCACGGGCGAGGGACCGATGCCACCCTCCTCGGCGTACCGCTCGAGGGCGTCCAGGCTGGCCGGCACGTAGACCCGGAAGCTCACTGCGGCTTCTCGGTGCGCTTGCGGCCACGCGGAGCACGCAGGCGGGAGTCGCTGGCGCTGTCCACGAGCTCGTCCAGCGCCTCGCGCACGCACTGGCCGAGCACCTCGATGTCGGGCAGGGCGTCCCGGTCGGCACTGATGCCGTAGTAGACGGCACCGTCGTAGGACGTGACGCCCACCGAGAGCGAGAAGCCGGGGAACAGCGGCGGGACCGGATAGGTCTCCACCATCTCCGCGCCGGCGAGGAACATGGGGAACTGCGGACCTGGCACGTTGGTGATCACCAGGTTGACGCTTCCCTTGGCCTCCTTGAAGGCCACCCGCGAACCGAGTGAGTGGAAGGTGGTGGGCGCGAAGCCCGCGACGCCCGCGATCCGGTCGGCAGCCACCGCCTTCCCGGTCTCGCTGTGCGCGCGCAGGGCGTAGGAGACCTGGTGGAGGCGTACGACGGGCGAACCCTCGCCGATCGGCAGGTCGACGAGGTGACCCACGACCTGCGAACCGAGCGAGGTCGGCTCGAGCTCCTCGTCGATCACGCTCATGGGCACCAGGGCGCGCAGGCGACGACCGGCCCCCGACCGGCTCGAACCGGGTCATGAAGTAGCTGCGGATGGCACCGGACAGGGTGGCCAGGATGACGTCGTTGACGGTGCCGCCGTGCACGCGGCGGACCTTGCGGTAGTCCTTGAGCGAGGTCCGCACGCACACCAGCCGCCGCTGAGCGGACGGCTCGACGTTGAACGGCGACTCGGGTGCGGGGCGGGTGCGCGACAGTGTCGCGGCCACCACTCCCGCCTTGCCGGCGGCGCCGGAGAGCTTCCGGCCCAGGGCCTCGGCGTTGCTGCGAAGCGTGGCGATGGCGATGCGGGGGTCGCGGGCGGACTCGGCGAGGGCGCAGACCGCGAGGCCTGTGGGTGTGGGCTCGCCGGAGGGCCGCCAGCCGTCGTGGACCAACGGTCGCGGGCCAGGGTCGACGTCGAGCAGCACCTGGCCGAGGTCCACGGTGGAGATGCCGTCGACGAGGATCTGGTGCGACTTGGAGAGCAGGGCGACCCGGCCGCCCTCGAGGCCCTCGACGAGGTACATCTCCCACAGCGGGCGGTCGAGGTCGAGCCGGCGCGACATGATGCGGGCGGTCAGCTCGCGGAGCTGGTCGAGGCTCCCGGGACGCGGGAGGGCAGACCGGCGTACGTGGTAGGCGAGGTCGAACTTCTCGTCGTCCACCCACACCGGGTTGGCGAGATGGCCGGGCACCCAGCGGACGTGCTGGCGGTAGCGCGGGACGAAGGCTATCCGGTCGTCGATGTGCTCCAGGAGGGCGTCGTAGTCGAACCCGGACTCACCAGGGTCGAAGATCTCCAGCGTCGCGTTGTGCATCGGAGTGTGCGGCGTCTCCTCGGCCAGCAGGGCGAGGTCGCTGGCACGGAGTCGTTCGCTCATGTCGACTACCCCCTCTCCCCTGAATCGTGGACCACGTGGGATTCTGACAGAGGCCCAGCCGGGTCCGGACGCCCGTACCACTTGACGGAGGATCCCATGCTTCGCGCACTACGCCTGTGCTCCCTGGTCGTGGTGACCTTCCTCGCCCTGGCCGCCTGCGGCTCGGACGACGGCAGCAGCACCGTGACGCCCAAGAAGAGCACCAGCGGTGAGGCCACCCTCGACATCACCTTCAAGGGCGACACGGTCGACCCGCAGGGGGCCTCGGTGAAGATCGAGGCAGGCAAGCCCCTCACGCTGCACATCGTCGCCGACCAGCCAGGGGAGCTGCACATCCACAGCTCCCCCGAGCAGGAGATCGAGTACGAGGCCGGCACCACCGACAAGACCATCACCATCGACCAGCCGGGGGTCGTGGAGATGGAGTCGCACACCCTGGACAAGCTGGTCGCGCAGCTCGAGGTGCGCTGAGTGTCGCTCGCGACGCCCCAGGCGGGGGTCGCCTCGCTGGTGCCGATGCACGGGCTGGGTGGCGCCAAGGACCTGCCGATCCCGCTCGAGCTGGCCGTGGCCGCCGCCACCGCAGCGCTGGTCGTCTCCTTCTGCGTGCTCGCACTGGCGTGGCGCAGCCCCCGCTACCAGGACGTCGGGAGCGGCCGACCGGTCCCGTCACCGCTCGCGCGGATCCTGGACAGCCCCGCCTTCGAATGGACGTTGCGCGTCCTCGGGCTGCTGTTCTTCGCCTACCTGACGTGGGCCCTGATCTGGGGACCCGACCTGGTCAACAACCCGGCGCTGGGCACCTTCTACGTGCTGGTCTGGGTGGGGCTGGTGCCGGCCTCACTGGTCTTCGGGCGGGTGGTCCATGCCTTCAGCCCGGTGCGCACGCTCAACCTGTTGCTGGCCAGGGCCACCGGTGGCGACCCGGCCGTCGGCCTCAGCCCCTACCCCGCGCGCCTCGGCTACTGGCCCGCGGCCCTGGGCATCTTCGCCTTCGTCTGGCAGGAGCTGGTCAACCCGCAGAGCGCCTATCTCGGGTCGGTACGGATCTGGCTGGCGGGCTACCTCGCCGTGATGCTGATCGGTGCCGCCGTCTACGGTGACGAGTGGTTCGAGCGGGCCGACCCGTTCGAGGTCTACTCCAACCTGCTGGCCAAGCTGTCCTTCTGGGGACGCAGCGGCGACCGACCGGTGTTCCGCAGCCCCTTGGCCAACCTCGCCACCCTGAAGCCCCGCGCCGGGCTGGTCGCGGTGGTGGCAGTGTTGTTCGGCTCGACCGCCTTCGACAGCTACAAGGACACGATCTCGTGGCAGCGGTTCGTCATCGACCTCGGTCTCAACCCCGAGCTCACCAACTCGATCGCCTTGCTGGTCTTCTGCCTGATCGTGGGAGGCACCTTCACCGCGGCCGCGATGTCGACCGGGGTCGATCGCACCGGCCCGAACGCCGTACGCCGCAGAGCCCTGCCCAGCCTGCTGGGGCACTCGGTGATCCCGATCATCGTGGGCTACATGACGGCGCACTACCTGAGCTACCTCGTCGAGCAGGGCCAGGTGACGCTGATGCAGCTGAGCGACCCGATGGCGGAGGGCAGCAACTGGCTCGGCACAGCGAACTGGTCGGTCAACTACTGGCTGTCCTTCCACCCGTCGCTGCTGGCCGTCATCAAGGTGCTGGCCGTCATCACCGGGCACGTCGTCGGTGTCATCGCCGCGCACGACCGCGTGATCAAGCTGTTGCCGGCCAGGCACCACGTCACCGGGCAGATCGGCATGCTGGTGGTGATGGTGAGCTACACGACCACCGGGCTCTACCTGCTGATGGGCGGCTTCTGAGCCGGCTGTCCGGCGAACACGGCCTCGCGCACCTCGGCGAGCGCCCGGCGCAGCGGTGAGTCGCCGAGCTCGACGACGGACCTCCCCGCGACCAGTGCCTTGTCGGTGGTCGGTCGGTCCTCGGGCAGGAAGTGCACGCTCGTGGGCCGGATGTATCCCTCCACCATCCCGACGATGTCGCGCCGGCTCCAGCCCAGCGAGTCACGCATCCGGTTCACCACGACCGTCACCGGGGCGTGGGTGGTGTCCCGGAGCTCGACCAGGCTGCGCGCCAGCCGGGCCAGGCCGGTGGGCTCCGCCGAGCCCACGACCACGACCACGTCCGCCGCGGCGACCGCGTCCAGGGTGAGCTGGTTGCGGGACATGTTCCGGCCGAGGTCGGAGTCGTCCTCGAGGCTGAAACCGGTGTCCACGACCACGTCACCGACCTCGCGCGCACGCTCGAGCACGGCGTCCAGCACCCCGGGCCTGGCCTCGACCCAACGATCGGGTCGCGGTAGTCCCGTCAGCACCTCGAACCCGTCGTCGACGACCCGCCGACAGCGCGCGAAGGCGGCCGTGTCCAGGGAGCCGGCGTTGACGAGCCTGGCGGCGGCCAGCAGGCCGGACACCTCGTCGAGCACTCCCAGGTGCTGGGCGACGGCGCCACCGTGGGGATCCGCGTCGACCAGGACCGTGGGCACGCCCCGGCGGGCGTGCTCGGCAGCGAGGCCGATCGCGAGCGTCGTACGCCCTGGGGCGCCGGCCGGACCGTGCACTGCGACCACCCGGCCCATCGAACCGGTGGGCTCCAGCGAGGCCTGGAGGGCCGGCTCGGGATCCCCCGGCAGGTCGCGGGTGCCTGCCGACCGCACAGCCTCCGGCAGCGCGGCCAGATCGGTCTCGGCCACCACGGCCACCACTCCCACGCGGGCCAGCCCCTCGTGGTCGCGGCCCACGGCGACGCAGCGCACGTCCGCGCGCAGCAGCTGCGTCACCGCGTCGGCGTCCAGCCCGGGCAGCTCGCCGGACACGACGGCGACGTCCGCCTGGCCGGTCGCGGCGCTGCCGATCAGGTCCGCGAGATCCACGCAGCGCTTCAGCACCACCAGGTCGCCCCCGGCGAGAAGGCGGAGCGCCGCGGCCTCCCACGGCGCACCACCGGCGGCCAGCAGCACGGAGACCCGGTCGGCCACGCGATCAGCCCTTCCGGGCGATGACGACCCGGCCGTCGGAGATGCCGCCCAGGGCCTCACCGAGGTCGTCGGTGCGAGCGGTGGGGACCCCCACGATGACCTGGCGGGTCGACTGTGGGGCCAGACCGTCGTGGGTGCGAGGCACAGCGACGACGACGACGTCGGTGAGCACCCGAATCGCCTTGACCCGGGCGTCACCGACCGCAGAGACCTTCGGGGTCACCCAGACGTCGACCGTGGATCCCTGGCGAACCGTGGCGGGCAGGTCGTCGGAGAGGACGCTGATCGGCACCTCGACCAGGTCGGGACCGGTCTGGGAGGCGAAGGCCGAGCGCGGCAGCAGCTCACCTCCCGAGACAGGGCGGTTGAGGGTCGCTCCCTCGGGCAGGTCGTCGCGGGCGGCGAGATATCCGTCCGCGGTCTCCCCGTCCGGGAAGCGGACCTTTCGCTGCTCGAGGTCTCCCCGATCTATCGCCGCACCTGCCGGCAGGTCCCGGGCGACCGCCCAGACGCCGACGCTGTCGTCGGCGGCGGCGAGAACCCGGGCGCCGAGGACGACCGAGCCGGCCACCAGGAGCAGACCGAGCAGGAGGCGGGGGTTGCGCCATCCCGGTCTCCGGCTCCGGGTCGCAGGCGGAGCGGCCGTGTCGGACCGGGAGGGAGCGGAGGTGGTCATGGCCGAGGACTTCCTTCCCGTGGGTCTTTCCACAGGCAAGCCGTGTCAAACGTTCGCCACCGGACACCACCGGTGGCACAGTGACCCCCATGACCGCGACGCCGAGGTTCCTGCAGCTCGCCGACGTGGCGGAGGTGCTGAACATCTCCGGCGCGCAGGTCTACGCACTCGTGCGGCGCGGCGAGCTCAAGGCCATCAAGATCGGCGGCCGGGGCCAGTGGCGGGTGGAGGCGTCCCAGCTCGAGGCCTACATCGAGAGGGCGTACGCCGACGCCGACCGCTTCGTCGGCGACCACCCCTTCGTCGAGGGCACCCCCACGAAGGAGTGACCCGTGACGCGCGGTCATGCCGTGCGCCCCTGAAGACCTGAGACCGAGGCCACCGGGACGACCTGCTCACTGCGGTCCACCCCTTCGCCCACGCGGAGCTCGAAGAAGTCCAGGCCGACGCGCCCGATCCGTCCCTCCACCCGCTGGTCGTCCACGAAGTGCACCAGGCAGGGCTCGCTGGCGCTCGAGAGCCGCCTCAGGACTGCGCGGAGCGGCAGTCGGTCCATCACCGACCAGGTCTCCTCGCTGTGCGCCCGCGCGGAGAGTCCGGTCAGGGTGAGGATGCCGTCGTGGCGGACGATCCACTCCGAGGAACGATCGACCAGCAGCAGCCAGTCCTCCCCCACGCGGGCCAACCGGCCCGAGACGAGGTGGCCGCCGACCAGTCGTAGGCGCAGCTCGTCGCCCAGGGAGGCGTGCAGCCGTGCCCCCAGGCTGACCCGGGAGTACTCCGCCACCGTCAGGTCGGCGACCTCCGCGTCGCGCTCGACCAGGTGCAGGCCCGTGGCCTGCTGCTCCAGGTCGTCGAAGACGGCGAACATCGACTCTTCCCAACTCATGTGTGTGCTGATGCCCGGACGAGATGTCGCGCAAACAGCCTGTGGACCAACGTTTGACACTCGATGATTCTGAGCGTTGTCTGAAGCAAACGCAAGCAAACGAAAGCATCGGGCCATGAATGAACATCTCAGGACCGCCGCTTTTGACGACCTGCTCGTCACGGCGGCCACCTGGCTGATCGGGGGATGCCTCGGCTGGGCGGCCCTGATCTGCGTCGCCGCCGTTCTCGAAGCCCTGACCGCAGGTCGCCTCCGCGCCACCGCCTGGGTGGGCTGCCCCACGTCGCTACGACGCGTGCTGCTCGCCGGGCTGGGCGTGGCGCTCGCCTCAGCGCCCACCTCCTCCTTCGCCACGACGCCGGCCGCCGTCCGCTCGGAGCGGTCCCTCCCGGTGCCGGCGCGCACGACCGGGGCCTCCGGTCCGGCATCCACCGGGCAGGTCGTCGTACGTCCCGGGGACTCGCTGTGGCGCCTGGCGGACGCCCGCCTGGCCACCACCGCCCCCGTGGGGGAGGTCGCCGAGCTCGTCGACCACCTCCACCGCCGCAACCGCGAGGTCATCGGACCCGACCCTGACCTGATCCGACCCGGGCAGCGCCTGGTCATCCCGTCCGTCCGCCACAAGCCGCACCACCGTCACCGCGAGGAGAGCCCATGACCGCCCAGATGCACCACCCTTTACCCGAGCCGGTTCCCATGGCCAGCGTCCAGGGGACGCTCGCCCTCGACTACGGCAGCCTGGTCACGTCTGTGCGGACCCCCGATCTCCGGGTGCTCCGTGGCGACCGGGCCGAGCTGGACGCCTTCGCCCACCGGTTCGCCAACGCGGTGGTCGAGGTCGTCGGCGGAGACCGCGGACCCAGTCAGCTGCTCCGCTGGACGACGGAAGGCGTCTACGCCGACCTGCAACGACGTTGCGCCCTGCTGGCGCGCACGACACCGGGCGACCGTCGCGTCCGACGGTTGCGCAGCCAGGTGCGCAGCGTCCACGTGTTCTGCCCCTCGTCCGAGGCCGCCGAGATCAGCGTGCACGTCCGCCAGGGTGGACGCTCGCGTGCGATCGCCGCGCGCATCGAGCTCGTGGAGGGACGTTGGTGCTGCACGGCCCTGCAGTTCGGCTAGCCGTCGCTCCGCGTCCCCCCGCAGCCACGCCCCGAGCCACGACCCGGGGGATGCGCACCCTCGGCGTACGGTTGACTCATCAATCTCATCGTCCCGGGAGACCTCATGAAGCTGCGCAACATTCCGACTCGGCTGGCCGCAGGCTCGTTCATCCTGCACTCCGGCATCGAGAAGTGGAGCGGTGGTCCCGAGACGGCCGCCGGCATGCACGGCATGGCCGCCGGCGCATTCCCGGTCCTCAAGGGACTCAAGCCGACCGAGTTCCTCAAGATCCTCTCCGTCGGCGAGATCGCCGTCGGCACCGCGCTGCTCGCCCCGGTGGTCTCCCCCGGCGTCGCCGGCGCCGCGCTGACCGGTTTCTCCGGCGCCCTGGTGGCGCTCTACCTGCGCACCGACGCGCTGCACAAGCCGGGAAGCGTGTGGCCCACGCAGGCCGGCATCGGGGTGAGCAAGGACGTCTGGATGCTCGGCATCGGCGTCGGGCTGCTCGCGGACGCGCTCACGAACCGGGCGAAGTCCGCAGAGTAGGCGCAGATCAGTCGCAGACCTCAGCGCTCGATCAGCGCTGCCGGCAACCAGCGCTCGACCGTGGCCCAGCCCACCGCGTCGAGCCACAGCATGCTGAGCACCCGCCCCTCCCATCCGTCCCCCGCACGACGCCACTCCACCAACAAGCCGGGCTGACCCTCGACGCGGCAGTGCCGGGCCGGAGACGAGTGATCAGCTCCCGCCGCGTGCCCTCCGGCGCCGCGGGAGGCGAGCGTTCCATGGTCACTGGTCCCGTAGCCGCCGCGCATGGACTGATGGTGTCGGTCTCTACCGACACTCCCCGACACTCCCCTCGTGATCGAGGCGGACGTCGAGAGACAGAGGCATCGCTGGTCGCGACCGCACCCGGGCTGGCCCCTACCTGTGGCGCCGTGGGCACGCTGGTGGCGCTGAGGTTCCTCGCCCGTGGCGTCCACGTGCCGCAGTCCCGCACCTCCGGCACCGGTGGGTGGGTCCTTGCCTGGGTCCTTGCCTGGGACGCGGGAGTGCGATGGGCGGGACCGGCCCCAGCCGACGCCACCAGGAGCCCACCGGTCACGAAGATCAGGCTCGTCCAGCCGTGCGAGCACGAGCCAGGAAAGTCTTGGATTCCCTTCCACATAGGGGGATTCTCGACCTGTGTTGTCAGACCTCGGTGCTTGAATTGCCTACATGACCACCTCCCCCGCCGCTACGTTCGAGGAGCTCGACAGCTCCTCGGACGTGTTGGGGTTCGTGCGTCACCAGCGCCGAGCAGCCGACGCCGCCGAGGCCGCCGTTCTCCTGGGTGCCGCCACCTGGGCCGAGCAGCACCCACCCGAGTCGATCCACCACGCCGCGACCTGGATCACCGCCGGTGGCGACACCGGTCTGCTCCTGGCCGGGCCGGGGGCACCCCTGGTCGCGGAGTTCTGCATCGCCGAATTCGCCCTCGCGGTCGGGCTCTCCACCGACGCCGGCCGCACCCTGATCGCCCACGCGGTCGAGCTCAAGCACCGCCTGCCCAAGGTGTGGGCCCGGGTGATGACCGGTGACCTCCAAGCCTGGCGGGCCCGCAGGGTCGCCGAGCACACCCTGCTGCTGTCCCCCGAAGCCGTCGGGTTCGTCGATGCCCAGGTCGCCGGGTTCGCCCACAAGATCGGGTACGCCGCCCTCGAACGCCTCGTCGAGGAAGCAGTCATCCGGTTCATGCCCGAGAAGGCAACCGCCGACGCCACCAAGGCCGCCGATGGTCGCCACGTGGGTTTCCACCACGACCAGGTCTCCTTCAACGGCACCACCCGCATCGAGGGCGAGCTCGACCTCGCCGACGCCCTGGACCTCGACGCCGCCCTGACCCAGACAGCCGAGCAGCTCCGACTCTGTGGGTCGGAGAAGTCGCTGGACGTCCGCCGGGCCATCGCCGCCGGCGAGATCGCCCGCCACCAGCTCGCCCTGCACCTCAACCACCCTGGACCCGTCGACACCGCTCCAGACGACGAGGCCGGTCAAGGCCCGTCAGGTGGTCCTGCACGTCCACCTCTCCCACGCCGCGATCACCGGCACCGGGGACGACCTCCACCTGGGCCGGGTGGAGAACACCCGCACCGGCGTCACCACCGACCAGATCCGCACCTGGTGCGGCAACACCGACACCCAGATCACCGTCAAGCCGGTGATCGACCTGAACGACCACATCGCCACCAACGCCTACGAAGTCCCCGACCGGCTCGAGGAACAGACCAGGCTGATCAACCACACCTGCGTCTTCCCCTGGTGCAACCGGCTCGCCCGCAGGTGCGACAACGAGCACTGCGTCCCCTACGACCAGGGCGGCACCACCTGCTCCTGCAACATCACCCCGCTCTGCCGACGACACCACCGACTGAAGACCCATACGACCTGGATCTACACCGTCCTGGAACCCGGCACGTTCCTGTGGACCAGCCCCCACGGCTACCAGTTCCTCCGCGACCACACCGGCACCCTCGACGTCTCCCCCGACAAACGCCCCCGCAACCTCCACCCACCCGAGCAATAGCCACCCCGCCCCGACACCCCGCCACAGCACCACCCGGCGGGGGACTTGGTGCGTCCCCGGCAGGATCTCCGCTCGACGCATCAGGTTTCGAGACGTTCGGTCCTCAACCGGCACGGCGCAGCAGCTGTCGGTGCGCAGGGACTATCAGTTCGCGCACCCCGGACGTCGCCCCAGGCGCGCCACCGGGGAGGGCACCGGCGAACTGATAGTCCGCCGGTCCGCCCTCCCCGGCAACCACACGAGCGAGCCCGCAGAGCCGGGGCGGCCGCCGGCGCAGGCGGGTCAGTCGGACAGCAGGTCGTGAAGGCGCGGCCAGTCGACGGCCAGGGAGGGGTGAAGCGGGTAGGCAGCCACCGCCTCGAGATCGACCCACATGGTGCGGTCCGACTCCCAGGTCAGACCACCGGGAAGATCGGGATTCTCGGGTCGTTCCGACTCGGCCAGGACGTAGGTGTAGGACCACTCCGGGTGGCGCAGACCGGGCACGGTGCGGAGCACCGTCACCGTAGAGGCGTCAACCCCGGCTTCCTCGTGTGCCTCGCGCAGGGCGGCCACGGACGGGGTCTCGCCGGGCTCGATGGCACCGCCCATCAGTCCCCAGGTGTTGCCCTGGTGGACGCGAGCCGACCGGTGCTGGAGCACGACGCCGGACCGCCCGGGGTCCGTGAGGAGCAGGCCGGCCGCCCCCTGTGGTCCCCAGTGCTGCCGACCACACGAGCAGTTGACGTACACGCCTCCGGATCAGCCGGCCGGGCGCGCGGTCAGGCCCGAGGGTCCACCGGGGGCGCCGTGGCACTTCTTGTACTTCTTGCCGGACCCGCAGGGGCACTCGGCGTTGCGGCTCGCGTTGGCGAAGGGGTCGTCGGCGTTGCTCGCCGCGTCGGCCCTGACCTCGGCCTCACCGTCCTCGCTGGGAGCCGTGTAGGTGAGGTGCTGCGGAGCCTTCGGGGCCTGCAGCCCCTTCGCCTTGATGTGCGGCGTGTGCGTGTGGGCGTGGTCGTCGTGCACGTGGACGTGGGGGGCGCCGAGCGTGTCGGTCACGGCGTTGGCCTGCACCAGCTCCTCGTCCTCGACCTCCTCGTCCTCCTCGACCTGGACCTCGAGGTTGAACAGGAAGCCGACGGTCTCCTCGCGGATGCCTTCCTTCATGGCGTTGAACATGTCGAAGCCCTCACGCTGGTACTCCACCAGCGGGTCACGCTGGGAGTAGGCGCGCAGACCGATCCCCTCGCGCAGGTAGTCCATCTCGTAGAGGTGCTCGCGCCACTTGCGGTCGAGCACGGAGAGCATCACCTGGCGCTCGAGCTCGCGCATCACCTCGGAGCCCACCTCTGCCTCGCGCGCCTCGTAGGCCTTCTGAGCGTCGGCCTGCAGGTCGGAGACCAGGGTGTCGCGGTCGAGACCGTCACGACCGCCGGCCTCGCGCTCGAGCTCCTGGTAGCGCAGGGAGACCGGGTAGATCGCCTTCAACGCCGTCCACAGCTGATCGAGGTCCCACTCCTCCGCGAAACCCTCGGTGGCGGCGACGACGTAGGTCGCGACGCTCTCGTCGATCATCCCGCGCACCTGCTCCTGAAGGTCGGCCCCTTCGAGCACAGCCCGGCGCTCGCCGTAGATGACCTCACGCTGGCGGCTCATCACGTCGTCGTACTTCAGGACGTTCTTGCGCGAGTCGAAGTTCATCGCCTCGACCTGCGACTGCGCCGACTGGATGGACTTGGTGACGGACTTGTTCTCGATCGGTACGTCGTCGGGGACCTTGAGCGCGAGCAGCACCCGCTCCACCCAGTCGGACTTGAACAGCCGCATCAGGTCGTCGCCGAGCGAGAGGTAGAACCGGGACTCGCCCGGGTCGCCTTGTCGACCGGACCGGCCGCGGAGCTGGTTGTCGATGCGGCGTGACTCGTGACGCTCGGTGCCGAGGACGTAGAGGCCGCCGGCCTCCTTGACCTCGTCGTGCTCGGCCTTGACCTGGGCCGTGATGCGCTCCAGCGTGCCTGGCCACTCGGCGTTGTACTCCTCCGCGTTCTCGACCGGGTCGAGGTCGCGGGCACGGAGCTCCTGGTCGGCCAGGAACTCGGTGGAACCACCGAGCATGATGTCGGTGCCTCGACCGGCCATGTTGGTGGCCACCGTGACCGCGCCCTTGTGGCCGGCCATCGCCACGACCTTGGCCTCGTCGGCGTGCATCTTGGCGTTCAGCACCGAGTGCGGGACGCCCTTCTTCAGCAGCAGGCCGGAGAGCAGCTCGGACTTCTCGACCGAGGTGGTGCCGACCAGGATCGGCTGGCCCTTCTGGTGACGCTCGGCGATGTCCTCGACCACGGCCTCGAACTTGGCCTCCTCGGTGCGGTAGACGAGATCCTTCTGGTCCGCACGCTGCATCGGCTTGTTGGTCGGGATCGACACCACGCCGAGCTTGTAGATCTTGTCGAACTCGGACGCCTCGGTCATGGCCGTGCCGGTCATGCCGGAGAGCTTGTCGTAGAGCCGGAAGTAGTTCTGGAGCGTGATCGTCGCGAGGGTCTGGTACTCCTCGCGGACAGTTGCGCCCTCCTTGGCCTCGATGGCCTGGTGGAGCCCGTCGTTGTAACGGCGACCGGACAGGATGCGGCCGGTGTGCTCGTCGACGATGAGGACCTCGTCGTCGATGACGACGTACTCCTTGTCGTTGCGGAACAGCTCCTTGGCCTTGATGGAGTTGTTCAGGAACGAGATCAGGGGCGTGTTGGCCGACTCGTAGAGGTTCTCGATGCCGAGGTAGTCCTCCACCTTGGTGATGCCGGGCTCGAGGATCGAGATGGTGCGCTTCTTCTCGTCGACCTCGTAGTCGGTGTCCTTGGTGAGCCGGGCCGCGACCTTCGCGAACTCGGCGTACCACTCCACCTCGTCCTGCGTGGGACCCGAGATGATCAGCGGGGTGCGGGCCTCGTCGATGAGGATCGAGTCGACCTCGTCCACGACCGCGAAGTGGGGGGCGCGCTGGACGCAGTCGTCGATGGCGTTGGCCATGTTGTCGCGCAGGTAGTCGAACCCGAGCTCGTTGTTGGTGGCGTAGGTGATGTCGGCGTTGTAGGCCACGCGACGCTCGTCGGGGCGCATGTCGGGCATGATCACGCCGACGGTGAGCCCGAGGAACTGGTGGATCCGGCCCATCCACTCGGCGTGGTACTTGGCGAGGTAGTCGTTGACGGTGACGACGTGGACGCCCTTGCCCGTGAGGGCGTTGAGGTACGCCGGGAGCGTCGAGACCAGGGTCTTGCCCTCACCGGTCTTCATCTCCGCGATGTTGCCCAGGTGCAGCGCAGCGCCCCCCATGATCTGCACGTCGAAGTGACGCTGACCCAGGACCCGCTTGGCGGCCTCACGCACGGTGGCGAACGCCTCGGGCATCAGCTGGTCGAGGGTCTCACCCTCGGAGTAGCGCTGCTTGAACTCCTCGGTCAGGGCCCGGAGCTCGTCGTCGGACATCGTGACGAAGTCGTCCTCGATGGCGTTGACGGCCTTGGAGATGGCCTCGAGCTGGCGGAGGATCTTGCCCTCGCCGATGCGCAGGACCTTGTCGATGAGCGACACGCGGATGACTCCCTGGGTGGATCAGTGGTGGGTAAGGGGCGCAGACATGCTCTCTGGGCCCTCGATCATCGTAACGGGCGGGACTGCGCCTGAGTTTCATACAGGCCACATCGATCCCTCAGCGGCGCACGGCTCGCCCGAGGATCACGGCGGACTCCGGGGCCCGGGATCCCTCCGGGAAGGTGAAACGGTCGATCTCGGCCAGCGTGAAACCGGCATCCTCGATCGCCTGGGCCGTGTCCCGGCCACAGTGGCAGCCCCCGAACATCCGTGGCCAGACCGTGGCGTCCAGCGCCCGCTGCAGGGTGCGCACGGCTCCGGGCTCGGGCGCCCGGACGTGCTCGAGGAACCGCAGCTCACCACCGGGTCTCAACACCCTGCTGGCCTCGGCGAGGGAGGCCGCCTGGTCGACCGAGCACAGCACGAGACAGAAGACCACCGCGTCGGCCTCCCCGTCGCCCAACGGGATCTCGTCAGCCAGCGCGTCGCGCAGCTCCACCCGCTCGTCGGCGTGCACGGCGGCTCGCTCGCGCAGGTAGGCCTCCGGCTCCACGGCGATGATCCGCTCCACCTCAGCCGGGTAGAACCCGAAGTTGACGCCGTCGCCGGCACCCACCTCGACCACGGTGCCGGCCAGGCCGGCGAGCGTACGGCGGCGCAGGTCGTCGCCGCCGTGCCGGGCGATGGCCGGAAGCACGAACCGGCTGTAGAGGCGGGCGAACAGCGGGTGCCTGACCGTCGGTGTCCGAAGTGGGGTCACCGGATCATTCTCACCTCGTTGTCCAGAGCCGGGGCGAGGTCACCCCGCTCGCCCACCACGATGTCCTCCAGGCCGAGCCAGGTCGCCATCTCCGCGAGCGCGGCGGCCAGCTCGGCGGCCGTCCCCAGGGGTGCGCCGGGCTCGGAGTAGGCCGCCTTGACCTGCAGGACGCCGAGCTTGCGGTCGGCCTTGAGGTCGACGCGGGCGACGATGCGGTCCCCCAGCAGGAACGGCAGCACGTAGTAGCCGAACTGGCGCTGGGCCTCGGGCACGTAGATCTCGATGCGGTAGTGGAAGTCGAAGAGGTGCTCGGTGCGCTCGCGTTCCCACACCAGGGGGTCGAAGGGGCTCAGCAGCGCCCGCGCGTCGACCTTGCGAGGGCGCGCGGCGTCGCGGTGCAGGTAGGCCGGCCGCTTCCACCCCTCGATGGTCACCGGGAGCAGCTCGCCCGACCCGACCAGCTCGTCGATCGCGAGCATCGTCGACCTCGTGTCCTCCCCCCGCTCGAGCTGCAGGCGGTAGTAGTCGCGGAGGCACCGCACGGTGGCGACCCCGTGGGAGCGCGCGGCCCGCCGGAGGAGCTCGACCCTGGTCTCGTGCCGGGTCGGTGTGGGCCGGTCGAGGACGGCGGGCGGAATGACCCGCTCCGGTAGGTCGTAGACCCGCTCGAACTGGCTGTTGCGGCGCGAGACCGCCAGCTGTCCGGAGATGAAGAGGTATTCAAGGGCGCGCTTGGTCTCGCTCCAGTTCCAGCCCCAGTGCTGCCTGCTCCGCGGAAGACCCTCGTCGAGGTCGCGTGGTGTCTTGGCTCCCTCCTCCCGGATCTCCGACATCAGCGACCGGATCAGCTCGGCCGAGGCCTTCTCCCGGGTCCAGGCGTGACCACGCTCGCGATAGCCGTCCATCCGGTGCTGCATGTAGGGCCAGAGGTCGACGGGCATGTAGGCCGCGACGTGCGCCCAGTACTCGACGACCCGGCGCGGGTCCGTCTCCGAGGCCCGCGCGAGCAGGCCGGTGTCATAGGCACCCATCCGTGAGAACAACGGCATGTAGTGGGCGCGCTGCAGCACGTTGACCGAGTCGATCTGGAGCACGCCCGTGCGTGCCAGCGTGCCGGAGAAGGTGCGCATCGTCGCGACGGTGTGCCGCGGGTCGCGAAAACCCTGGGCGACCAGGGCGATCCGGCGGGCCTGGGCCCGGGACAGCTGAGAGTTCGGCACGGAGCCAGTATGTCGGCGCCCACCGACAGGAACCCGAGCAGGATCAGGGGATGTCGAGGAGCTTCTCGCGCACGGCGTACATCACGGCCTCCATGCGGGAGTGGAGCTGAAGCTTCTCGAGGATGTTGCGGACATGGTTCTTGACCGTGTTCTCGCTGATGAAGAGCTCCCGCGCGGCGTCGCGGTTGTTCATGCCCTTGGCCACCAGACGCAGGACCTCGAGCTCACGGTCGGTCAGTCGCGGCGTCATGGCCTGCTCGCGGTCGGTGCGGGCCATCTCCTTGAACTCGTCGATCAGCTTGATCGCCATCGACGGGCTGATCAGCGACTGTCCCTCCGCCACGACCCGCACGGCCTGGGCCACGTCGTCGATCGAGGAGTCCTTGAGGAGGTAGCCCGAGGCCCCGTTCTTCACCGACTCGTAGAGGTCGCCCTCCTCGTCGCTGACGGTGAGCATGATGATCTTGACGCTGGGCACGAGCTCCTTGATCTGGATGCACGCCTGCAGACCGGAGCGCTTGGGCATCCGCACGTCGAGGAGCACGACGTCGGGCACGGTCGCGACCACCATGTCGGTGGCGCTGATGCCGTCACCGGCCTCGCCGACGACCTCGATCCCGGGCTCCACGCCGAGCAGCATCGTCAGACCACGCCTGAAGAGCTCCTGGTCGTCAACGACGACCACACGCACGGGCTCCTCAGCGACAGGGGTGCCATCAGCGACCATTGGGTCACTATGGCAGAGGAACACCACATTTGGCACGGAAAGACCAGTGGGGCGTGGTCAGTTGTGACCACGCCCGCACCGGTTCAGTGACCCGATCAGGTCACGTCGAGCGCGATGACCCCGTAGTCGTAGCCCTTGCGCCGGTAGACGACCGACGGCTTCTCGCTCTCCTTCTCGACGAAGAGGTAGAAGTCGTGACCGACCAGCTCCATCTCGTAGAGCGCCTGCTCGAGGGTCATCGGGGAGGCAGCGTGCGACTTCTCGCGTACGACGAGCGGGCCGTCGCCGGTCACCGTGACGGGGCCGACCTTGTGCTCGGCCACCTCGTCCTCGCTGGCCGTGCCGGCCGCCGGAGGAGCGCTCCGGGCCATCGCCTGGGCGACCGACTCCGGCGTGTGCTGGCCGCGGTGCACCTTGCGCCGGTCGGCGGCGCGGCGCATCTGCGCGGCCATCTTGTCCAGGGCCAGGTCGAGCGCGGCCATCTTGTCCTCGGCCGAGGCCTCGGCGCGGACGATCGGCCCTCGGGACTTCGCGGTCAGCTCCACGCGGATGGCCCGGTCAGGTTCCCGGGGCCTGGCCTCCTTCTCGAGGAGCACATCGACTCGGATGATCCGGTGATCGTGCTTCTCCAGCCGGGACAGCTTCTCCTCGACGTGCTCCCGGAACCGCTCCGACACCTCGCAGTGCCGGCTGCTGACCACAACATCCATTGCAGACCTCCTGATGATCGACAAACTGGCGTTCGACGATTCGACATTGAGCTACCTGGCTGTTCGGAGTCTCCCGTCAGCCAGGACGCGCTCCATGCCCAGACGCTAGTCCGCCTGTCCTGAAAGCGATAGAGCACGCGCGGGTGGTTCAGCATGGTTCGACCCGATTCCCTGGGCAGGGGACAAAGCGGCCCGGTCGTCAGCCTGCAGGCCGCGGAGGCAGCCGTTTCCGGGTGGCGGCCACGGCCACGACCGCGCGCAGCCGCAGGCCGGAGCTCTCCAGCGCGCGCTGCGCCTCGCGGGCCGTCGCACCGGTGGTGAGCACGTCGTCGCACAGGAGCAGGGAGAGTGCGTTGCATCGACCGAGCGCAGCGCGAGCGGTCACCCGCACCCCCATGGAGCCGACCAGGTTGGCCGCCCGCTGCGCTGCTGTCAGCCCGGCCTGGTCGTGCACCGCGCCCCGCTGCTGGAGCACCTGGTCCACCCGCACGCGGTGGCCGCTGCCCCGCAGCTCACGGGCGGCGCGTCGCACGATCCGCAGCACCGGATCGTGTCCGCGAGCACGGACCACCACCGGCCGGGAGGGAACCGGGACGAGCACCGTGAGGCCGGTCGGGTCCAGGGCCGGCATCGCCGCTGCCGCGAGGGCCCGGCCGAGTGGGCCCGCCAGCGAGAACGTGCCGTGCTCCTTGTGCGCGAGGACCATCGCGCGCAGGAGGTCGTCATACTCCCCCGCCGCGAAGCAGGCAGCCAGCCCATCGGGACACGGCGTCGGGCGCACGGACCGCCCCTGCACCGGCAGCAACCTCGCACAGGTGGCGCACAGGGAACGTCCCGGGGAGGCGCATCCGACACAGCCGGCGCCGTGCACGAGGTCGAGCCAGGAGTCCAGCACCGAGTCGAGCATGCGACATCGTGCGCCACGCTGTCGACGGGTTCGGCCCACCCACGGCCCTCCTGTGGAGCCAGCACCGCCAGACCACGGCTGTGGAGGCGAGCCGGTCAGCGCGCGTAGGCGGCGGCCGACACCTTGGAGCTGGTGCGCGGCCAGCTGCCGCTGCTGCTCAGGGTGTAGAGCCGCTGGTCGGGCGTGATCAGGTGCAGCGGCAGGTCGGTGTCGGGTGCCACCACCATCTCCTGGGCCGTCCCGCGGAACACGCTGGGCTCGACCAGGGTCGGGGCGACCGGTGAACCGTCGGCGGAGACGAAGTCCACCTGGCTGGTCTCCTCGGTCGGCCGGCTCAGCACGGCCAGGGTGGCCGGGTCGCGCCAGCCGATGTCGACGATGCGAGCCGCGTCGGCGACGCCGGACGGGACTGTCCGGGACCTGCCGGCCCCCGAGACGATCCCCTCGTCGGTCCGCAGGATGTCGACGACCCGGACGGAGGAGGCGGGTGTCCCGGAGTACGCCACGGCGAGACGGCTGCCGTCACGCGCGACCGAGAACGCGGTCACGTCGGCACCGGTGACCCCCGGGACCTGCACCTTGCGCACCTGGTCGCCACTGACCACGACCACCCGGGCACCGTTGGGGGTGCGGTCGAGGAGCCACAGGTCACCGAACATGTCGAACGACGGCCGCAGCACGTCCGTCCCACCGACGAGCGGCCGCGAGACCGAGGAGGCCGGCGACCCACCCTGGGCCTGGGCGGTGAAGACCGTCGTCCCGTTGCCGGAGACGGCGGCGATGCGGCGTGGCGCCTCGCTGACCGCAAAGCTCCGCATGGAGTAGCCGTTGCCACCGAGCGGGCCGTCGACCCGTGATCCGGCCGTGGTGGTGAGGTCGACGACACGGCCGCCGCGCAGGCCCCACAGCACGGAGTCGCCGGCGCCCGCGGCATCGAACTCCGACCCCGAGGTCACCGGCGCGTCGATGCGCCCGCCCGGAAGCGGGACCGGCGCCTCTCCGACAGTGATGCGGACCCGTTCGACCCCGGGAACCTGCCGCAACGTCCAGGCCAGCTGGTCGACCGCTCGGGAGAGCTCGTCGGGCGAGACCTGGAGGACCTCCGGTGAGAGCGGCACCTCCGCGACCCCACTCTCGGTCACCACCACCGAGAGGTCGAGGTCGGTGCGCAACGGGAGGGCCGAGCGCGTGATCTCGCCCAGCGCCCGGCCCGGACCCGCGAGCAGTCCCCGCACGAGGTTCGTGGCGGTCTGCTCACCACGGGGGATGAACACCGGGTCAGGCAGCAGCACGCTCCCGGTCTGGTCGAAGAAGTAGAGGTTGAACCGCGCGAAGCTCCGGTCGAAGAAGGAGGTGGGGACCACCAGCGCGTTCACCGGGTTGTCGATGCGCCACTGCCCGCCCTCGGAGACGAGGCTGATCTCGAGGTCCTCGGCGCGACCCGGGGAACCCCCACGCCAGCCACCTCGGGCGTCGAGACGCCTGGTGTCCGCCAGCCGGACCGTGGCCCCGGTGCTCGTCGGCAGCACGGAGAAGGCCTCGTAGACGATCGTGCCGCGGTTGGGCTTCCACGCGGTCTGGGCCCGCTCCGAGAGGAACTCACGGGCGACCGAGGTGGTCAGCGGGTTGGCCTGCATCGCCACCAGGAAACCAGAGACGATGGCCGCCGGGCTGCCGTCCTTCGCGGGGCCGGCGGGGTTGAAGTAGGGCGCGTCCTGGGGCCGGTCCGGACGGTCCGCCGCCTCCTGGTGGATGACGCCGGTCTCGGGCAGCGTGGTGCAACCGGCCAGGCCCGAGACGCTCAGCACCAGCAGGAGGAGCACGGGCTGCCCTCACCCGGCTCACGTGACGCCCTCGCGGATGTCCTCGGGCACGAGCGGGAGCGGGCTGTGCACCAGCGGGTCGCCCGCACGGCGTGGCAGGGTCAGCCGGAACTGGGCGCCGTCACCGGGCGTTCCCCAGGCCTGCAGCCAGCCTCCGTGCAGGCGGGCGTCCTCCAGAGCGATCGCCAGTCCGAGCCCGGTGCCTCCGGTGGTGCGGGCACGAGCAGGGTCGCCACGCCAGAACCGGTTGAACACCATCGCGGACTGGCCCGGCTGCAGGCCGACGCCGTGGTCGCGCACGGTCAGCGCCGTGGCCGTGCCGTCGGCGCACAGGCGCATCGTCACACCGTCGGAGTCGGCGTGGTCGATGGCGTTGGTCACCAGGTTGCGGACGACCCGCTCGACCCTGCGTGGGTCCGCCTCGACCATGAAGACGCCGTCGTCGACGATCCGCACGCTCACGCCGCGCTGCAAGGCCATCGGACCCGTGGCCGCCACCACGCGGTGCGCGATGTCGCAGAGGTTGGTGTCCTCGAGGTCGAGGACGGCAGCGCCCGCGTCGAAGCGGCTGATCTCCAGCAGGTCGGCGAGCAGGTTCTCGAACCGGTCGAGCTCCTTCTGCAGCAGCTCCGCCGCCCGCGCCGTCACCGGGTCGAAGCTCGCGCGGGCGTCATGCAGGACGTCGCCGGCCATCCGCACGGTCGTCAGCGGCGTCCGCAGCTCGTGCGAGACGTCGGAGACGAAGGTCCGCTGCACCCGGGAGAGCTCCACCAGCTTGCGGATCTGGGACTGCAGCGCCTCGGCCATCTGGTTGAACGACATCGCCAGCCGGGCGATGTCGTCCTCTCCCGAGACGTGCATCCGCTCCTCGAGCCGTCCCGAGGCGATGCGCTCGGCGACCCTGCGTGCCAGCCGCACCGGCGTGATCACCTGACGCGTGACCACCCACGCAACGCCCGCGACGAGGACCAGCAGCAGCAGACCGGCGGTGAGGAGAACCTGGCGCAGGAGCAGCAGGGTCCGCTGCTCCTCCTGCATCGGGAAGAGGTAGTAGAGCGCGTAGCTCCCACCGTCGGAGGGCAGCACCACGGCCGAGCCGACCGCCACCCCGGGGTGGGAGGCGTGCCGGGTGCCGTCGGCCAACCGGGTGTAGCTGATCCGGGTGTAGGTCCAGGCCAGCCCGTCCTCGCCGCTCTCGACGGTGCTCCGCAGGTCCGCGGGCACGCTGGCCACGTCCACCGCAGGGGTCGTGCGTACGCCGCCCGCGGTGGTGCCGTCGCGGACGGGGCCGAGGACCACGACCTCGAACCCCTTCACCTCGCCGCGAGCCACGAGGCTCTCCACGAGCAGCCGCAGCTGCGTCTCCGGGTCGAAGTCGTTGCCGCCGGCCGACCCGAGCCGCTCCCGGGCCGTCGTGGTCTCCGTACGCGCCTCGGCGACGGAGGCCTCGACCCGGCTCTTGACGAGACCGTCGGTGATCTGGCTCATCACCAGCCAGCCGACCGAGCCGACGACGATCGCGCAGAGCACGACGATCGCGGTCACCACGCGCGTGCGCAGCGAGCGGCGCCAGAAGGTGAGCACGGAGCCCGGGAGGCTGCGCAGCCGACGCAGCAGCTCGTGCGCTCCCACCGATGTCAGGTCAGAGATCTGCGGACGGCTCATCCGCGTTGCCCGCCTTGTAGCCCACGCCCCGGACGGTCACCACGATCGTGGGGTTCTCGGGGTCGACCTCGATCTTGGCGCGCAGTCGCTGCACGTGCACGTTCACCAGTCGGGTGTCGGCAGCGTGGCGGTAGCCCCACACCTGCTCGAGCAGCACCTCGCGGGTGAACACCTTGCGCGGGTTCTGGGCCAGGCAGGCGAGCAGGTCGAACTCGAGCGGGGTCAGTCCGATCTCCTTGCCACCGCGGGTGACCGAGTGGCCGGCGACGTCGATCGTCAGGTCGCCGATGAGCAGGTCCTCGGGTGTGGGCACCTCGAAGCGGCGTACCCGCGCGCGGATGCGGGCGATGAGCTCCTTGGGCTTGAACGGCTTGGCGACGTAGTCGTCGGCCCCGGACTCGAGGCCGACGACCACGTCGATGGTGTCGCTGCGCGCCGTCAGCATCACGATGGGCACGCCTGACTCGGCGCGGATCTCCCGGCAGACGTCGACGCCGTCCTTGCCGGGCAGCATCAGGTCGAGCAGCACCACGTCGGGACGGAACGTGCGGAAGGCCGCCATCGCCTCGTCGCCACGCATGACGATCTGGCTGAGGAAGCCCTCGTTGCGCAGCACAAGCGTCAGCATCTCGGCCAGGGCCGCGTCGTCATCGACGACGAGGACCCGTGGCCGATCCACGACCTCCTGCTGCGCCACGCGAGCCCCCGTCAGTACCGGTAGTGCTCGGACTTGTACGGACCCTCCTGGGGAATGCCCAGGTAGGAGGACTGGTCGTCGGTGAGCGTGGTGAGGTTGACCCCGAGCGCACCGAGGTGCAGACGGGCGACCTCCTCGTCGAGGTGCTTGGGCAGCACGTAGACGCCGACGGGGTACTCCTCGGTCTTGGTGAAGATCTCGATCTGGGCGAGCACCTGGTTGGTGAACGAGTTCGACATCACGAACGAGGGGTGGCCCGTCGCGTTGCCGAGGTTCATCAGGCGACCCTCGCTGAGGATGATGATCGCCTTGCGCTCCCCCGACCCGTTGGGCGGGAACGTCCACAGGTCGACCTGCGGCTTGACGTTCTTGCGCTCGGCGACGCCCGGCGCCTCGAGGCCGGCCATGTCGATCTCGTTGTCGAAGTGACCGATGTTGCCGACGATCGCGTTGTGCTTCATCGACTTCATGTGGTCGATCGTCACGACGTCCTTGTTGCCGGTCGAGGTGATGATGATGTCGGCCTGGGGCAGGGCGTTCTCGAGGGTGTCGACCTGGTAGCCGTCCATGGCCGCCTGCAGCGCGCAGATCGGGTCGATCTCGGTGACGATGACCCGGGCGCCCTGGCCGCGCAGCGACTCGGCGCAGCCCTTGCCGACGTCGCCGTAGCCGCACACGATGGCGACCTTGCCGCCGATCAGGACGTCGGTCGCACGGTTGATGCCGTCGATGAGCGAGTGGCGGCAGCCGTACTTGTTGTCGAACTTCGACTTGGTGACCGAGTCGTTGACGTTGATCGCGGGGAAGAGGAGCGAGCCCTCACGCATCATCTCGTAGAGACGGTGCACGCCGGTGGTGGTCTCCTCGGTGACGCCCTTGATCGAGTTGGCGATCGGGGTCCAGTGGTCCTTGCTCTTCGCGAGGACGGCGTTGAGCACCTCGAAGACGATCCGCTGCTCGGCGCTGCCGGCCGTGTCCGGGTCGGGTGCGGCACCGGTCTTCTCGGCCTGGACGCCGAGGTGCAGCAGCATCGTGGCGTCGCCCCCGTCGTCGAGGATCATGTTGGGGTGGTCACCCTCCCAGTCCAGGATCTGCTGGGTGCACCACCAGTACTCCTCCAGGCTCTCGCCCTTCCAGGCGAAGACGGGAACACCCTGGGGGTTCTCGACGGTGCCCTCGGGACCGACGACGACCGCGGCCGCGGCGTGGTCCTGGGTGGAGAAGATGTTGCAGGAGGCCCACCGCACCTCGGCGCCGAGGGCGACGAGGGTCTCGATGAGCACGGCGGTCTGGGTGGTCATGTGCAGCGAGCCGGCGACGCGGGCACCGGCAAGGGGCTTGTCCTTGCCGTAGCGCTCGCGCATCGCGGTCAGGCCGGGCATCTCGTGCTCGGCGAGCTCGATCTCGATCCGGCCGTAGTCGGCCAGGTTCAGGTCGGCAACCTTGAAATCCATTGCGTGTGGTCCTTGCTTGCGTGGGGTCAGTGGTCAGCGCGCACGACAGGGTGCGGCAGCGTCTGACCACGATCTCGTGCGAAAGGCGCGTGCCGAGTGTATGCGCAGGGGTTGCACCCACCCAACCTGCCGGCCGTGCCGGCCGGTCGGGTCCGAGAACCGGCTCAGGCGGACGCGTTCGCGTGGCGCAGGTCCGGCTCGAGGTAGATGACCTGAGCCGTCGGCTCGGCCTCCCGGATGGCGGCCTCGGCGTTGTTGATCGCCCGGGCGACGTCGGCAGCCGAGTCGGAGGCCGTCACCGCGATCTTGGCGGCGACCAGCAGCTCCTCGGGACCGAGGTGCAGGGTCTTCATGTGGATCAGGCTGTCGATCCCCTCGCTCCCCTCGATGGCCGCCCGGATGCGGCGCTGGGCCTCCGGGGTCGCCGCCTCACCGAGCAGGAGGCTCTTGGTCTCGACGGCGAGGATGACGGCCACGACCACGAGCAGGACCCCGATCAGGGCCGTGCCGAGCACGTCGAAGATCGGCTCCCTGGTGATCAGCGTCAGACCCACACCGAGCAGGGCGAAGCTCAGGCCGGTGAGCGCGGCGAGGTCCTCCAGCAGGATCACCGGCAGCTCGGGTGCCTTGGCCCGGCGTACGAACTCCACCCACGAGGCGGCGCCACGGTCCCGGTTCGACTCCCGGACGGCGGTGCGGAGGCTGAAGCCCTCCATCACGAGGGCGACCCCGAGCACGACCAGCGGCACCCACCACCAGCGGCCGTCGAGCTGACCGAGGTCACCCGGGTGCGCCTGGACCTCGTGCCACTTGTGGTAGGCCTCGTAGAGGGCGAACAGGCCGCCGACGCTGAACAGCACGATGGCGACGATGAACGAGTAGATGTAGCGCTCGCGCCCGAAACCGAAGGGGTGCTCCGGCGTCGCCTCCTTGCCGGCCTTGCGCCCGCCGAGCAGCAGCAGCACCTGGTTGCCGGAGTCGGCGACCGAGTGGATCGCCTCGGCCAGCATCGATGAGGACTGGGTCAGCGCGAACGCCAGGAACTTGGTGATCGCGATGCCGGTATTGGCCAGGAGGGCCGCGATCACGGCCTTGTTGCCACCTTCGGTTGCCATGGCGTGAGGGTAGCGGTGGTGCGGTCCCTCAGTCGTCGAGACCGAGCTGGAGGTACGCCGCGGCGTACATCCCGGCCGAGAGCATGGCCGCGTAGCGGGCCACGTCCCCGTCGGCCTCGGAGGAGATCGTCTCGACCCGGACCCCGACCGCGTGCGCGGCCTCCTCGAGCTGGTCCCGGGTCTCCCGCACCGACGGCTCCTCCGAGCCGTCGTCGAGCAGCACCAGCGCGGGACGGCGGGCGGTGCCACCGTCGGCGAACGGGTCGGCGAAGACGTCGGCGGGTGCGGTCGCGGCGAGCACGGGCAGCAGGTGCTCGGCGTCGGCGGCCAGCGCGGTCCGGCCGGTGGCGCGCCGGACGGACTCGGCGATCCGGCGACCGGCCCGCGCTGCGAGCACCGTCCCGCCCCAGAAGATCGGGTTGGAGTCCGCGACGCCGATGGCCAGGATCTTGGCCGGGTTCACGGCGATGTCGCGGTGCGGACCACAGGCGATGGCCACCTCGTCGAGCGCATCGGCGATCACCTGGGGGTCCGTCTGCGGTCCGAGGTGGACGCGGTCGAGGAGGTCGAGGACGACCACGGCCACGGCGAGCTGGTCCCCGGTCACCGTGGGCAGCAGCGTGACGTAGCGGCCCTGGGCGTGGTCGGCCACCAGCGAACCCTCGGGGGCGGCGACGACGAGCTGGCAGCCGCGGCGCACGGCCTCGGCGACCGCAGCGGCGGTCGCGGGGTCGTGTCCGTCCGGCGCGAGCACGACGACGAGGTCGAGGCTGCCGGCCCATCCGGGAAGGCCGTGACCGGGCCAGGCGACGAACGGCACCGGGCAGACCGGCTCCAGCACGGCGCGCAGGAGGCGTGAGTCGGGGCCGGCGGCGACGACGGCGCGCGCCCGGGCGTCGGAGAGCCGGTCGACGGCGAGGCCCACCGCTTCCTGGGCGGCGACGGCCTCACGTCGTACGCGCGCACCGCCCTCGGCCAGGTAGCGCAGGCGTACGTCGGCCCGCGAGAGCGCCACCTCGTCGTCCAGCATCCCGTCGTCGAAGGTCATCGGGGCTTGCGGGCCTCGTCGACGAGCAGCACGGGGATGTCGTCGCGCACCGGGTAGGCCAGGCCGCAGCCGACGCAGACCAGCTCCTCGGCTGCCTCGTCGACCGCGAGGGACTGCCGGCAGGCGGGACACACGATCACGTCGAGCAGATGGCTGTCGAGATTCATCACAGGCTCCTTCTGAGGCGAAGCACGGGTTCGGTGGTGGACGCGCGGACATTGAACCACCAGCGGGGGTGGCCCGGGTTCGCCCCGTCGCCCCTCAGCGGGGTGGCTGGGGGAACGTGCTGGACCGCATCAGGTCCTCGACGTGCGCCAAGGTCTCCTCGGGCCCGGTCACCTGGTGGACGGAGATGTCCAGGGAACGCACGGGGAAGTCGTTGCCGCCGGGCTCGAGCCGGTCCCCGACGAAGTGCACCTCGTCGGCCGACAGGGCCAGCTCCTTCATCAAGATGCCCATGCCGTAGGCCTTGTCGATCCCGCGTCGGGTGATGTCGATGGAGGTCGAGCCGCCGGCCCTCACCTCGAGGTCGGGGAGCTGCGCCTGGACCTCCTCACGTAGCCGCAGCCGCTTGGCGCCGTCCGGGTCCCAGCCGTGCTTGAGGTCGACGGGCGCCTGCTGCCCGAGGGCCGAGAAGGTGATCTGGGTGCCTCGGTCCTCGACGCGCTCGCCGAAGACCTCGTCGTCGGGGGCCCAGAGTCCCAGCCGGGTGGCCGCCTCCTCGAGCACCTCCGAGGCTGTCCTGCGCTCCTCGACGGACAGGGGTTCGCTGTAGACCTCCACCCAGGACTCGCCCCCCACCTCGTCCGCCTCCTCGTCCGTGGCCAGGCGGTAGTAGCGGGTGCCACAGGTGGGCATCAGGTGCAGCCGGCGCAGGGTGGGTCCGGGGGGGAGCCTGGCGATGACCTGGCTCCGGAACTGGTCGTAGGTGCCCCCCGAGATGATGCACACCTCGACGAGGTCGAGGAGACGTATCAGCCCCGCGGCCATCTCGTCGGACATGGGCGTCTTCGACGGGGCCAGCGTGTCATCGAGATCGAAGGCGACGAGCTTGAGCAAACCGGATCAGTCCTCGGAGCGGAGCGCGTGCAGGTGGCCGCGACGGGTGCCTTCGGGCGCAGCGACCGGGGTCGGCTGCACCTCCACGGGCCTCGGCTGGGCCGCTTCACGAACGGCGTCGGCCAGGGCCAGCAGGTCGTCGGAGGAGGGCCCCTGGTGGTCGTCGTTGGCGAGCCGGAGCACCTCCCACCCGCGCGGCGCCGAGAGTCGCTCGCTGTGGCGGTCGCACAGGTCGTAGGCGTGCGGTTCGGCGTACGTCGCGAGAGGGCCGACCACGGCGGTCTGGTCGGCGTAGACGTAGGTGAGCGTGGTGACAGCGGGACGTCCGCATGCGGTGCGCGAACAACGTCGAAGGAGACCCACGGCCGTGACGTTACAACTCCTCGGGGCCACGCCGTCGTAGGCTCGCGGTCGTGAACGAGCCCTCCCCCGACAGCTCTGCCCACCACTCCGGCGACAGCGCCGGTCACCCGGCGGTTCACAGCGCCGCTCGGCCGCCCCTCGCCCGCACGCCGCGCGACCGTCGCGGACGCGGCATGCGCGGGCCGGCCTATGGCCCCGGCGCCCCCGCGGGGCGGGTGCCGGCACACCTCAGCGGCCGCGAACGCTTCGACCAGGTCGCGGTCGACGTGATGAACGACGTGGAGTCGCGGTGGACCGAGGCGCTCGCCCCGGTCGAGCTCGCGGTCGAGGACATCCCGGTGCTGCCCCGCACGTGGGTGGCACCCCGGGTGCCACTGGCCTCACTGGTGCCGGCGACGCAGGTCACGCCGCCACGGCTGGTGCTGTTCAGGCGACCCATCGAGCACCGCGCCGAGAACCGGGCCGACCTCGAGGCCCTGGTGCTGACCGTCGTGGTGGAACAGCTGGCCGACTACCTCGGGGTGCCGGCCGAGGACGTGCACCCCGACTACGAACCCTGACGACGAGACGCTGGCTCCCGGCACCGGGAGTCGGACGCGGGTCCACCCACCACACTGCTCGCGGCAGGCAGGACCCGGCGTCAGACGGGCAGCCACAGACGGGCAACAGACCTCAGACGGCCCGCTTCTTCAGCTTGCGGCGCTCCCGCTCGGAGAGCCCGCCCCAGATACCGAAGCGCTCGTCGTTCTCCAGTGCGTACTCCAGGCAGTCCTGGCGCACGTCACAGGTCAGGCAGACCTTCTTGGCCTCCCTTGTCGAGCCACCCTTCTCGGGGAAGAACGCCTCGGGATCGGTCTGAGCGCACAGCCCGCGCTCCTGCCATCCAGC
Organism: uncultured Actinomycetota bacterium; assembly: GCA_963843775.1. Classification (GTDB taxonomy): domain Bacteria; phylum Actinomycetota; class Actinomycetes; order Propionibacteriales; family Nocardioidaceae; genus Marmoricola. The sequence goes on along the minus strand of CAWJLT010000012.1, from coordinate 515,448 downwards.
GTCTTCCGGTTCGCCCTCGAGCAGATACAATTCGCGCACGTGTTTGCCCCTCTTCGACCCTTCGATCCTGACGGACCGAGTTGCTAGTAACACTGGTGTGATTACATGCCTGTCGTACCGCGAAGTCAAGCGAAAGTCTGGTATTGGACACCACTGGTCCACACTTATGTCCATGTCCGATTCATCTCTGATGCCCCCTGATGACCCCGCCGTGGCCCCCGAACAGCTCGCAGAGGAGCTCCCCGCCGAGCTCCCTGGTCAGCCCACGGCCGTGCTCCCAGCGCGCATCACCGTCCTCTCCGGCGGGGTGGGCGGCGCCCGGTTCCTCCAGGGCCTCCTGCGACTGATCGAGCGCACCTCGTCCGACACCGCGGTGACCGTCGTGGCGAACACCGCCGACGACATCTGGGTGCACGGCCTCAAGGTCTGCCCCGACCTCGACACGGTGATGTACACCCTCGGCGACGGCATCGACACCGAGCGTGGCTGGGGTCGGCGCGCCGAGACCTGGGGTGCCAAGGAGGAGCTCGCGGCGTACGGCGTGGAGCCGACCTGGTTCGGGCTCGGAGACCGGGACATCGCCACCCACCTGGTGCGCACCCAGATGCTGGATGCAGGTTTCCCCCTCAGCGCCGTGACCACCGCCCTGTGCCAGCGCTGGCTCTCGACGGTCAACGGTGGGCGGGTGGCACTGCTCCCGATGACCGACGACCGGGTCGAGACCCACGTCGTGATCGACGACCCCGACACCGGGGAGCGCCGGGCCGTGCACTTCCAGGAGTACTGGATCCGCCACCACGCGGGCGTTCCGGCCCATGCCGTCGTGCCGATCGGGATCGACGACGCCAAGCCCGGGCCCGGCGTCCTGGAGGCGATCGGCGACGCCGACCTCGTCCTGGTGCCGCCGTCCAACCCGGTCGTCTCCGTCGGCACGATCCTCGGCGTGCCGGGCATCCGCGACGCGCTGGGCTCCACGCCGGCACCGGTCGTCGGCGTCTCCGGGATCATCGGGAAGGACCACGTGCACGGCATGGCCCGCCAGCTGCTCGGCGTGATCGGGGTCGAGGTCTCGGCGGCGGGGGTGGCCGAGCACTACGGCGCCCGGTCCGCCGGAGGACTGCTCGACGGGTGGCTGGTGGACACCGTCGACGAGGCGAGCGTCGAGCGGGTGGCGGCAGCCGGGATCCGGTGCCGCGCCGTACCCCTCTGGATGACCGACCACGACACCACCGCCGACCTGGTGGCTGCCGCGCTCGAGCTCGTGCGATGAGCACGCCCACCCCCGGGCTGATCGCCTGGGCCGTCGAGGGGATCGGGGAGATCTCGTCCGGCACGGACCTCGGTGCGCTGCTCTGCTCGCTGGACCTGTCCGAGGGGGACGTCGTGCTGGTGACCAGCAAGGTGGTCAGCAAGGCCGAAGGGCGTGTCCGCGCCGGTGACCGCGAGGACGCGATCCGTGAGGAGACGATCCGGGTCGTGGCCCGGCGTGGGCCGACCCAGATCGTGGAGAACCACCTCGGACTCGTGATGGCGGCGGCCGGGGTCGACGCCTCGAACGTGGCCCCCGGCCACGTCGTGCTCCTCCCGGTGGACCCCGACGCCTCGGCCCGCGCGCTCCGTGAACGCGTTCTCGACGAGACGGGCCACAACGTGGCCGTGCTCATCACCGACACCGCCGGCCGCGCCTGGCGCACCGGTCAGACCGACCTGGCCGTCGGGGTCGCAGGACTGGACCCGCTCGACGACCATGCAGGGCGCACCGACTCCTACGGCAACGCCCTCGCGGTGACAGCGCCCGCCGTGGCCGACGAGCTCGCCTCGGTGGGGGAGCTGGTGTCGGGCAAGCTCGGTGGCCGTCCGGTATCGGTGGTGCGCGGCCTTGGCCCCCGGGTGCTTCCCGCCGGCGACCACGGTCCCGGGGCGCGCGTCCTGATCCGGCCGCGGGACCAGGACATGTTCGCCCTGGGCGCTCGCGAGTCGGTGATGGCCGCGCTGCGCGGGAGCGACGGTGACTGCTTCGGGACCCCTGCCCGGGCCAGCGAGGTGGTCCAGGCCCTGGGGTCGTGCGGGCTCGACGGCACGGTCGAGGCAGCCTCCGTCAGGGTCCACCTCCCCGGGACCGTCCGGGACCAGGCCGTCGCTGCGGAACGGGTTCGCCTCGTTGCGCGGGCCCACGGCTGGGGCGACCCCGAGGACCACGCCAACGAGCTCCGGGGGCACACGGCTCCCACGACCAGCGTCACGATCTCACCCCTGGCTCCGTAGACTCCCCCAACGGCGCCCGGACAGCAGCCCAAGCATCCGCACGGCGAGCGACAGAGCCCCAGCACCCGATCTAGAGGCGGACGAGTGGTCAAGAAGAGCGAGCGCGACAACCGGCGGGCTGTCGCCGAGCAGATGCGCAAGGACCAGGCCAGCAAGGAACGCCGCCGGAGCGTGCTCATCCTCGGCGGCTGCATCATCGTCGTCCTGGGGCTCCTCGGCTCCGCCGTCTTCGTCTACGTCAAGGACCAGCAGGACGCCAAGAAGGCAGCCGGCACGCCGCTGGCCGAGCTCGGAGCCAGTGCGTCCGCCGCCAGCTGTGAGCCGGTGAAGAAGGAGAAGGCGACCGGCAACAACAACCACATCGACCCGGGCACCAAGATCCCCTACACCGAGGCTCCGCCGGCCTCCGGCCCGCACTGGGGCAACTTCCTTCAGGGCTCGGAGATCCGCAGCTTCTACACCCGCACCGACCGCCCGGAGGTGGAGCGACTCGTGCACAGCCTCGAGCACGGCCACACGATCCTCTGGTACGACGACACCGTGAAGTCCGGTTCGCGCGCCTACGCCGACGTCAAGGCGATCGCGGCCAAGTTCGACGGCCAGACCGACAAGTTCATCGCCGCCCCCTGGGAGTCCAGCGACGGCGGCACCTTCCCGAGCGGCACGCACGTCGCGCTCACGCACTGGACCGGGCCCGAGGACCAGCAGGGCGCCACGCAGTACTGCGGCGCCCCCAGCGGTGCCGTGGTCAAGCAGTTCATGACCGACTTCCCCGCGCGTGACACCCCCGAGCCCGACGCTCCCTGATCCTTCCTCGAAGGGTCAGGTCTGGATCAGGTCAGGTCGGTCCGTCCTGTTCGCCTGAGCTCCTCGACGATGGACTTGACGTCCTGGGCCCGGGCGTAGGTCGTCACCAGCAGGGCGTCACCGGTGTCGACCACGACGACGTCCTCGAGCCCGATCACCGCGACCGTGCGTCCGGCGGCGGGAACCACGAGGCCGCTCGAGTCGCGGCTGAGCACGAGGCCCTCCCCACCGAGGACCCGCAGGCCGTCCTGGCCGATGTGGGTCATGGCCGCCAGCGCCGTGAAGTCCCCCAGGTCCTCCCAGCCGAAGGGCCCCGGCACCATCGCGACGCGTCCGGCGGCCGCCGCAGGCTCGGCCACCGCGTGGTCGATCGCGATCTTCTGCAGCTCCGGCCAGCGCTCCTCGAGCGTCGCCGGGTCGGCCGCGATCGCACGCAGGCCGGCGGCGAGATCGGGGTGGTTCTCGGCCAGCAGGTCGAGCAGCGTGGCGGCCCGGACCAGGAACATGCCGGCGTTCCAGCGGTACTCGCCGCTGAGCACGTAGCCCTCTGCCCGCACGGCGTCCGGCTTCTCGACGAACTCGGTCACGACCCGGGCGGTGGGGAAGCCCGGGAGGACGTCACCGCTCCGGACGTAGCCGAAGCCGGTGGCGGCGTACGTCGGCTCGATGCCGATCGTGACGAGCAGCCCCTGCGCGGCGACCTCGGCCGCCTCGTTCACGCACGCGGCGAACGCCTCCTCGTCGGTGATCACGTGGTCGGCCGCGAAGGACCCGATCAGTGCCTCGGGATCCTCCAGCTCGAGCCGGGCCGCAGCCAGTCCGATCGCGGCCATCGAGTCCCTCGGCGACGGCTCAGCGATCACCTCGGCCACGTGGGGCAGCTGGCGGCGTACGGCCTCCTCGTGGGCGGCTCCTGTCACCACCACGATCCGGTCGCCCACCAGCGGAACCAGCCGGTCGGCGGTGGCCTGGATGAGGGTACGGCCGCTGCCGGTGAGGTCCAGCAGGAACTTGGGCGCTCGCGCCCGGGAGAGCGGCCACAGGCGGGTTCCCGCTCCTCCCGCTGGTACGACGGCCCAGAGCCTGTCCTGGGCGGTGGGCGCGGCGGGGGGAGTCATGGCGCGCATCCTGCCATCCCGGGGCTGCGGCCCTGCCGACTACCGTGGCGCAGGTGAACACCCCCCGCACGTTTCCCGAGCTGATCATCGGTCGTCTGCAGACCGACCCCGGCCAACCCCTCGTCACGGCCTACGACGACGCCACCGGCGAGCGCACCGAGCTCTCGGTCACCACCTACGTCAACTGGGTCAGCAAGACCGCCAACCTGCTCACCGACGAGCTCGGCCTGGATCCCGGCGACACGGTCCTGCTCGATCTTCCCGCCCACTGGCTGGTGCCGGTCTTCCTCGGTGCCGCGTGGACCGCCGGCCTCTCCGTCACACGGACACCGCAGGAGGACCATGCGGTCGTCGTCTGCGGTCCGGAGACCCTGAGCAGCCACCAGGGGTCCGATCTGGTCGTCGCCTGCTCGCTGCTGCCCTTCGCCGTCAGGTTCGCCGAGCCGCTGCCCAGCGGCGTCCTCGACTACGGACTGCTGTGGCCGGGCCAGAGCGACGTCTTCCTGGCCCTCACTCCCCCGAGCCCCGACACGGTGGCCTGGCTCGCGGACGGCAGGTCCCAGACACAGGCCGACCTCCTCGAGGCCGCCGCCGGCGCCAGGCTCGAGCCCGGGGTGCGCCTGCTCACCGACGTCCACCCGGCCGAGGGTGACGGTGTGCCCGGCTTCCTCGCGCCGCTCGTGAGCGGCGGCTCGGTGGTCCTCATGCGCCACACCGCGGACGACAGCTGGCCCGCTCGTCAACACGACGAGCGAGCCAGCGCCGTGCTGCGTGCGCAGTAGTCGGCCGGGGACGGGTCAGCCGCCGAGCGAGTACCCACCGAAGCCGGCCGCGATGAGGCGTCGGGTCCCGGTTCCCGTGTCGGAGCCGGGCAGCAGCCACAGGGTGCCGGCCGCGTCGCGAGCGACGAGGTCGTTGTGGCCGTCGCCGTCGACGTCGCCCGGACCGATCAGCCAGTCGTAGGTGCCGGGGTCCCCGACGCCGGTGCCCATGAAGGGCACCAGCGAGCCGTCGGAGCTGATGTACGCCGAGCCCGCCACCTGCGGCTTCCAGTAGCCGGCGCCGATCTGGTTGTAGGACTTCAGGTAGTTCGGTGCGACGACCGGGGCCTTGAAGCCCCGCGACCCGTCGCCGGGGAAGATGGTCATCTTCCCGGTCGCGCCCTTCCCGACGAGGTCGGGCAGCTTGTCGCCGGTGACGTCCCCCACGGCCGCCAGGTTGGTGAAGCTCTTCCAGCCGCGGCTCATGACGGTCGGTGTGCCGAACCCGCCGTTGCCCAGCCCCGGCTGCAGGACCAGCGAGTCGCCACCGGTCTGACGCGTGATCACGTCACCGCGACCGTCCCGGTTCCAGTCCCCGACGTTGAGGACCTGGGTGGCGTCGGCCCGGGTCAGGGTCGAAGGCAGTGCGGGCCGGAGGTTCACCAGTCCGTTGTTGGCCACCACGAGCAACGCCGTGCCTGCGCTGTTGGTCCCGACGAGGTCGGGCTGGGCACCGCCGACCATCTGTCCGGCGCTGAGGTGCCCCATCCCCTTGGCGTCGTCGAACGGGCCCAGGACCTTGCCGAAGGTGCCTCGCGCCCCGGGCAGGATCAGGCTCTGCCCGGTGCTCGCGGACCGGACGACGACGTCGCCGTAGCCGTCACCGTTCATGTCGTGGGCACCGCCGACGAGCGCGTTGTACCGCGTCCCGACGTGCTGGCGCTTGGAGAACCTCGACAGCCCCCCGGTGCGGGTCCCGGCCGCGGCATAGACGTAGCCGTTGCGGTGGATGCTCACGAGGTCCAGTCGCCCGTCACCGGTGAGGTCCCCCGCCACCGCGGTGGAGGTGAAGTTCTTCCAGGACTTGCTGATCAGGACCGACCTGCCGAACCGGCCGTTGCCCAGACCCGGTGCGAGCATCAGCCAGCCGGTCTTCGTGTCCCGCATGAACACGTCGTTGCGACCGTCGCGGTTCCAGTCCCCGGCACCGAGGACCATGTTCGCGTACTGGAACTTCGGGGTGGCGTTCAGGCCACGGGTGGAGACCCCGCCGGCCCCGTTCCCGTAGTAGACGCGGGTGAGCTTGTTGGAACGCGCGCGGCCGAGGACGTCGCCCTTGCCGTCACCGTTGAGGTCTCCCACGGCCACGATCTGGTCAAGGGCCGACCAGGGACCGGGCGTGCTGACGGCGGGCCGGAAACCCGTCTGGCCCCCGGTCGGGACGACCTGCACCACACCGGTGCGCGACTTGAGCACCAGCTCGGGGTTGGAGTCCCCGGCCAGGTTCATCGACCGAGGGAAGACCAGGCCGGCGGGCTGCGTGGTGGCCGGCCGCGGCGTCTGGGTCGGCGAGGTGAAGGCGTCCGGGTCGGGGGCCGGAGCGGAGCCGGGGCCGGGGCCGGAGCCGGAGCAGGAGCAGGAGCCGGGGCCGGGGCTCCGGTGGCACCGTTCTCGATGCGTTGGGCCGCCTCCCTGATCGAGGGGATCTTCGCGTAGAGGTAGCGCCCCGGACAGGCGGTCTGGCCGACGTCGCGGTGGCCGTTGATCGCCTGCAGGTAGCGGTTCTTCACGTAGAGCCGGGTGGCGTCGGCGCGGATGTTGTAGAGGGAGAGCTTCCAGGCGAACAACCGGGCGTAGGCGTCCATGACGGCCTGCGGCGGTGAGGCGATGTCGAAGTTGCCGATCGCCGACATCGCGAAGGACACCTCGTTGTAGCCGAGCGTGTGGGCTCCCACGACCGGGCTGCCGACGCCGCCGTAGCGGCCTTCCCAGATGCGGCCGAAGCGGTCGACGAGGTAGTTGTAACCGATGTCGCGCCAGCCCCGTGACTGCGTGTGGTACGCGTAGATGCCACGCAGCAGCGCCGGCACCTGCTCCGAGGTGTAGTTGTTGGCGTTGACCGTGTGATGGATGAAACCGGTCTTCACCGTGCCCAGGCTGGGTGCGGACTGGTCCCGCATCTTCTCGTTGGCACCCCACTGGGCGCGGGAGTAGATGTAGGGCTTGGCCGAGACCTTCATGGCGCTCAGGGACACGGTGTCGGTGGCCCCCGAGATGTCGCCTGAGGAGTCGCCCGTGGTGCCAGCGGCCTCGGGCTGGCCGCCGGGGTCGACGGCGCTGTTCGACGCGCTCTTCGCGGCCTGCGGATCGGACAGCTTCGAGGTGTCGATGGCCGGAGCCTGGGTGGTCAGCTTCCCGGCGCCCGGGTCGATGACGGCGAGCTTGAGGTCGGGCGGGGTGGTCCCGTCGGAGGTCTCGGCGCGCATCTGCACCTGGTCGACGTCGCCGATGACGAGGGCGTCGGTGCCGGGTCGCGACGTCACGCCGTCGATCTCGGAGGTGTCGCTGTCGGGTCCGTCCTCCTCGTCGTGGCTCAGGGTCCTCCACGACGACCACATCCCCGCCGTCGCGGTACGAACTTCGATGCCGAGGTTGTCGCTGTAGCGGACGCCTTGCTTCCACGTGACTCCGACGGTGGCGTAGCCGGTCACCGGTTGTGGGTCGGAGAGCGCAACAAGACGCTTGGGCGCGCTGGCGCCCTGGTCCGTCGCCTTCTCGGAAGCTCTCGGTGCGAGCCGCTGGTTCGAGTCCGGAGCCACCTCCGCGGGGCCCTGGTCGGCGACCTTCAGCCGGCCCGTCTTCTGGTGCACCTGCGTGGAGACGCCGCTGACCTTGACCTCGCGCACCTTGGGCGTCACCGGGGAGGCGTCCACCTGGGTGGTGTCCTGCGTGGCGTTCGGCGTGGTGTTCGGGGTGGTGTTCGAGGTGACGGCCGGACGGGTCGTGCGCGCCCTGGCGCCGTGGTCGGCCAGGGCGTCCTGGGCCAGCCCCTGGGAGAGACCGGGAACCGTTCCCGAGGCCCCGGCGACGGGTCCCGGCTGGGGAACGATGTCGAGGGTCTTGATGCCGGCGGCGGAGACGCCGACGGCCAGGACGGCGGCCGTGACCAGGGACTGCTGGCACAACGTGACGTAGCGGGCACGGCTGAAACGCATAGAAGGCACTCCATGTGAAAGGGGGGAAGGAGTCACACGAGTACCAAGGTTCACACCCGTCACACGGGTTTGAAAAGCGAATTGCCCGAATTACAACGGTGTATTTAATGAATTACAAGAATGTAATCCGAGAAACAACAATGCTGTTGTTCTACATTTCGACCAGGTATTAGCAGGTCAGATGTCTGCGCCGAGCTCCTCGTCGCTGGTGACTTCCTCGTCGTCGGCGTCGTCGTACTCGAGGTAGTGGATGCCCCCGTCGACGGAGCCACCCTCGACGAGCTTCGAGTCGTAGTTGAGGTGCCCCGACTCCAGGATCAGGACCCGGTCGCACATCGACCGCACCGAGGCGGCGGCGTGGCTGACGTAGAAGATGGTGGTCCCCTGCTGACGGATCTCCTGCATCTTGGCCAGGCACTTCTTCTTGAACGGCCGGTCCCCCACGGCCAGGACCTCGTCGGCCAGGAAGATGTCGGCGTCCACGTGGATGGCGATGGAGAAGCCGAGCCGGGCGTACATGCCCGAGGAGTAGTGCGAGACCGGTGTGTCCATGAACTTGCCGATGGCGGCGAAGTCCACGATGGCGTCGAACTTGCGCTTGGTCTCGGCCTCGCTCATGCCCATGATGGCGCCGTTGAGGAAGAGGTTCTCGCGCCCGGTCAGCTGGGGATGGAACCCGGCCCCGGTCGCGATCAGGCCGGCGATCCGTCCACGCGTCAGGATGCTGCCCTGGTCAGGCTTCATCACGCCGTTGATCAGCTTGAGCAGCGTGCTCTTGCCCGATCCGTTCAGTCCCATCAGACCCACGGACTCACCCTGCTCGACGGTGAAGGACACGTCGTTGACGGCCAGGAACTTCTCCTGCAGCGGGAGCCTCTTGACCGAGGCGACCGCCATCTGCTTGAGCGTGCGGTGGTACTGCATCGTGAACTCTTTGGTGACGTTCTCGACCTGGATGGACACTGTCATCAGAGGCGCTCCGGGAACTTTCCTTCGACACGCGAGAAGAATCGCTGGGCGAGGTAGAGCAGCACGGCGCAGACGGCCAGGGTGATCAGACCTCGCACCCACATGTCCGGCGGGAACTGCCGGCCGGCGATCTCGGTGCGGGGATTCTCGATCAACGGGTACCAGAAGAACCGCTGCAGCAGGATCACCGCCTGCGCGACCGGGTTGGCCATGTAGATGTTGTAGAGGATCGGGTGGTTCTCGTGCTGGGACCACACCCGAGAGAACGGGTACATCATCGGCACCAGGAAGTGCATGAACTGCAGGATCGTCGCGACGATGTTCTGGAAGTCCTTGAAGAACACGTTCAGGGCCGAGAAGAACAGCGCGAGCGCGAGCGCGAACGTCACCACGATGAGCACACCGAGCAGTCCCGCCGCCACCGCGCTCCAGGTCAGGTGCCAACCGATGAGCGCGCAGACGATGATGAGGAGGAGTGCCTGCGGCAGCGTGTGGTAGGCCGCCACGAGCATCGAGGCCACCGGGAAGATCTCCCGTGGCATCCGCATCTTCTGCACCAGACCCTTGTTGGCCCAGATCGACCGGGTGCCGCCGCTCCAGGTCTCGCCGAAGTAGTGCACCACCACGATCCCGGTGAACAGGTGGATGGCGAAGAAGGGCACCCCTTCGTGGAGGTTGAGGATGTACCCCATCACCACGTAGTAGACGCCGAAGCGCATGGCCGGCTGGATGTAGGACCAGGCCAGGCCCAGCAGCGAGGCGGCGTACATCTGCGCGAGCTGGCGCGAGACGATCAGCTTGAGCATGTAGGGCTGCTGGAGCACCTCGAGGAGCCCACCACGAGGTGCGGGGTGCACCAGCTCGGCCTCGACCGTCCGTTGAAGCCTGGGCCCGCTCGCCTCGACCACCGGCATGGCGTCGGCCTGGTTCTCCAGCATCTTGCGCGCCCGGCGGCTGGCGTTCCTGCCGCGGCCGGCGGCCTCAGCCTCCGCCTTCGCCTTCTTGTTGGCGGCTCTCATCGCTTCTCCCCCGTGGAGGCGGCGAAGGTCTTCTCCCACCTCTGCGCGGAGGTGATCTCGCCGAGCTGGTCACGGTAGGCCCGCGAGAGCTGCGGCCACTCGCGGTAGAGCCGGTTGTGGATCTCGATGGTGCGGCGAAGCAGGTCGCGGAACAGCTCCGGGTCGCGCTGGTAGAGCGCCGCCGCCGTCCCGTCGGGCATGCTCACGACCGCCGAGTCGAGGGTCGCGAGACGGAACCAGCTGGCGTCCATCGACGGAAGCGCCGACTCGGGGAACTCGCGGGAAAGCGCCCGGGTGCCCTTGAACTGCCGCACGGAGCCCTTGAGCGCCGAGAGGTACTGCGAGGCCCTGCCGGGGATCTCGGAGTCGAGGTCCCTCTTGCGCGGCTTCGCCCTGCGGGGCGAGGGGAACGCCTCAGGGTCGGCCTTGAGCTGGGCGTCACTGAACCGCTTGCGCAGCTCGCGCACCTGGCCGAGCTTGGTGGGCAGGTCGTCGTGCAGCCGGTCAGGTCCGGCGAGCGCGTCCTCCAGGGCGAGGTGGCGCAGCTCGACGGTGGAGTACTGCATCGCGAGCAGGTGCTTGACCTGGTGGTTGAAGCTCTCCCGGATCATCCGCCCACCGTGTGGGAACGGGGAGTGCAGCAGGGCCGCGATGAACCGGTTGCGCTGGTGGAAGTAGGCCTGCCAGTCCAGGGCGTCGTTCTTGTCGGTCCAGGGGATGTGCCAGACCGCGACGCCGGGCATGGTGATGGTCGGGTAGCCGGCCGCCTGGGCGCGTACGCCGTACTCGGAGTCGTCCCACTTGATGAACAGCGGCAGGCTCAGCCCGATCTCACGCACGATCTCCATCGGGATCAGGCACATGAACCACGGGTTGAAGTCGACGTCGACGCGGCGGTGCAGCCAGCGCGAGCTGCGCAGGTTGCGGGCGCCGAAGTCCCAGTCGGTCTCCACGGTCGGCGGCGAGGTCCACCAGAACCGGTACCGGTTGATGATCTCGCCGTAGCTGTGCAGGCGCGACTTGCTGAACAGGCTGAACATGTGGCCGCCGACGATCGAGGGGCGCCTGGCCAGGTCGCCGAAGACGACCGCCCGCAGGATGCTCTCGGGCTCGCAGACGATGTCGTCGTCGAGGAACAGGACGTACTTCGAGCGGTCGGCCTTCAGGGTCTCGAACTGCGCCCGGGCGAAACCGCCCGAGCCCCCGATGTTGCCCTGCTCGATGACGCGGAGCTTGCCGTCGAGGGAGGCCTCCGCCGCCGCGAAGTACTCGCTGCCGGTGACCTTGTCGGTGCCCTGCTCCATCACGAGCACCTCGTCGAGGAGCGCCTTGACGGCATCGTCACCGCCGATCTGGCCGATGAGCTTGGCACAGAAGTCGGGCCGGTTCATCGTCGTGATGCCGACCGTGACGCTGCCGGCGTCGGCCCGGTCCGTGGGCACCTCGGCCACCCAGCTGGCCTGCTCGATGACGACGTCCTCGTCACCGGCCACCACGTCGAACCAGTACCAGCCGCCGTCCTGGAACGGGGTCAGGGAGAGGGCGAACTCGAAGCGGTTGGGCTCGCTCCCGGACGTGGTGGCGGACTCCACGCGCTGCGAGCGTCCGTTGGCCATCGACCGGTAGACGGTGACCGTGGCTCCCGGGCCACTCACGATGATGTCGAGCGTCACCTCCTCCACGACGGTCCACCGGCGCCAGTAGCTGGCCGCGAACCCGTTGAAGTAGGTGCCGCTGGAGACCCGCTCGCTGTGGTCGACACGCAGACGGTGCCGGTCGAGGATCGCGTCGGGGTGCAGTGAGCTGCCGGTCGACATCGACTGGCGCAGCGCGGCGCGGTTCATGTTCTTGGCGACCGCGCTCGAGCCGATCGAGCCCTTGTCGGCGTCCAGGACGGACGCCTCGGTGTCCACGTAGAGCGGCACCACGTCGAGATCACGGTCGACGGGCAGCACGAAGCGCTGGAGCACCCTGCGCACGGTCGTGACGTCGGGGTCGGGCCCGACGGCATCGGTAGAAAGCGTCACTCGTCCACTCCTCCGGACTTGAGCTCGGAGCCACCTTCGAAGTGTGGCCTGAGCTTGTTCTCGAACATCGACAGCGCCGACCCGATGGCCATGTGCATGTCGAGGTACTTGTAGGTGCCGAGGCGGCCACCGAAGAGCACCATCGGCTCCTTGCGCGCGAGGTCGCGGTACTTGAGCAGCTTCTCGCGGTCCTCGGCGGTGTTGATCGGGTAGTAGGGCTCGTCGCCCTCCTCCGCGAAGCGGGAGTACTCGTGGACGATCACGGTCTTCCCGGGGAGGTGGGTGCGCTCGGGGTGGAAGTGCTTGAACTCGTGGATCCGGGTGTAGGGCACTTCCTGGTCGTTGTAGTTCATCACCGAGGTGCCCTGGAAGTCGTCGACCTCCACCACCTCGGGCTCGAGGTCGACCGTGCGCCAGGACAGGCGGCCCTCGGAGTTCCCGAAGTACTCGTCGACCGGACCGGTGTAGACGATCGGCACCTTGCCCTTGTACTTCTCGGCCCAGCCGTTGGCCGGGTCGAGGAAGTCGGTCTCGAGCTGGATCTCGATGTTGGGGTGGTCGGCCATCTTCGTCAGCCATGCGGTGTAGCCGTCGACGGGGAGGCCTTCGTACTTGTCGTTGAAGTAGCGGTTCTCGAAGTTGTAGCGGACCGGGAGCCGGCTGATGATGTCCGCGCTCAGCTCCTTGGGGTCGGTCTGCCACTGCTTGGCGGTGTAGCCGCGCACGAACGCCTCGTAGAGGGGGCGGCCGATGAGACTGATCCCCTTCTCCTCGAGGTTCGCGGCCTCGGCGGTGTCGATCTCGCTGGACTGCTCGGCGATGAGGGCACGGGCCTCGTCGGGGGTGTGGCTCTTGCCGAAGAACTGGTTGATCAGGCCGAGGTTCATCGGGAAGGAGTAGACCTGCCCCTGGTACTTCGCGAAGACGCGGTGCTGGTAGCTGGTGAACGCGGTGAACCGGTTGACGTACTCCCACACCTTGTCGTTGGAGGTGTGGAAGAGATGGGCGCCGTAGACATGCACCTCGATGCCGGTCTCGGGCTCGGGCTCGCTGTAGGCGTTGCCCCCCAGGTGGTGGCGTCGCTCGAGGATCAGGACCTTCAGGCCGAGCTCACTGGCACACCGCTCGGCGACGGTGAGGCCGAAGAACCCCGATCCGACGATGACCAGGTCAGGCGCATGCTCGGCGTTCAAACGAAACTCTCCTCTGCGGGCCCGGGACTGGGGGCTCGACGTGGCTCCATGCGGACGGCTGGACGCCAGCGATGTGGCTCATCGCCGCGTCAGTCTAGCCGCGCGCTGTTCCCGAACGGTTGGCCAACAGGCGCCGGTAGGCGACCTTTCTCACAGCCTCGGGCACGAGGCGGTAGCCGCCCCTGACCACGACGTTGCGCAGGTACTGCCTGCGCGAGGTGAGGCCGAGGGCCCTGAACCGGGATTGCAGCGCCAGCTCGGAGCGCAGCAGCGCCCACCCACCCCGACGGGCGTAGGCGCCGGCACCGACCCGGTAGTGGACCAACGGTTCGGCCAGGTTGGCCGGCACCGCGCCACCGGCGACCATCCGCGTGAACAGCAGGTAGTCCTCCATCAGGGCCATGTCGGAGTAGCCGCCCGCGGCCAGCACGGCGGCGCGGCGGTAGACCACGGTGGGGTGGTTGAACGGGTCGCGGAAGCGGATGACACGCCTGATCTCGTCAGGCTCGGTGGGAGGCGTACGACGACCCACGACGTCCTCGACCGACTCACCGAACTCCCAGAGCCCCGACCCGACGATGTCGGCCCCGGCCTCGATGAGGGGAAGCTGCTTCTCGAACCGGTCGGAGGTGCTCACGTCGTCGGCGTCCATGCGCGCGACGATCTCGTGCCGGCTGGCCCTGAGTCCCGCGTCGAGGGCCGGACCGAGACCGACGTTGGCGTCGATCCGCACGTGCGTCACCGGCACCGGGCTGGCCTCGACCAGCCGCCCGATCTCCTCGGCGAGGTCGTCGGGCACGGGTCCGTCCTGGACGAGCACCACCTGGGCGGGACGCCGGGACTGCTGGTCCACGGTGGAGACGAAGGCTTCGCGGAGGTAGTCGGCCCGGTCGCCGCGCCAGGTGCTCATCAGCAGGGCGAAGGGCTGGCCGGGCGGGAGCACCTGCCCCCCGGAGGTCGCGCCCGGGGTCAGCCACCCCGCCTCCTCCAGCACCTCGGCGTTCGGACGTGGACCGCTCCTCAAGCCCTCCCGCAGACCTCGCCCGAGGGCGCGCCGCAGAGTCCCTCGGTCGCTCGACCCCGCGAAGGTCCGCCCCCAGCGCCGCAGCGTCGAGGCGCCGTAGACGGCCTTCTCGGCGGGCCGCAGCCCTCGTGAACGCGTGAACAGCCACACCTTGTTGCGGACCTCGAAGAAGAAGCGCTCGCCCGGGTCGGCGTCGGTGGAGCCGAAGACCCTGGTCTTGTGCACCACCACGCTGGCCGGGCAGTAGAGCCCGACCCCGTCCCGGATCAGGCGGGTGGAGTACTCGAAGTCGTCGTTCCACAAGAAGTAGTCGGCCAGCGGAAGACCGCGCTCACGGATCACCCGCGTGTCGCACATGATCGAGACGAAGCTCGCGGACCGGATCGGCACGGCCTGCACCCCGGCCGCCGCCCGGTCCTCGGCGGCGCTCGCCCCCGGCTTGCGGCGTGGAGTGTTCATCGGGTGGTCCCGCCCGTCGGTCCACACGACCTTGCTGGCCAGGACCGCGGGGCGTCGACCCGCCGGCCCGGCGTACTCCTGCCACGCCCGGACGAGCCCGCGGGCCGCGTCCGGAGTGGGGATGGTGTCGTCGTCGAGCAGCCAGACCAGGTCGGGTCCGTGGGTCAGCGCCTGCTCGATGCCGACGGCGAACCCGCCCGCTCCCCCGGTGTTCTTCTCGAGGGCCACGACGTCGAGCCCGGCCTCCCCCGCCAGCTGCTCGTCGGTGCCGTCGGTCGAGGCGTTGTCGACCACGACCAGGGCGGACAGAACATGGCTCTGCCTCCGGAGTGCGGCCAGCGCCTCCACCAGCAGCTCACGCCGGTTCCAGGTGACCACGACCGCGACCACGCGGACAGGTTCGGTGGAGGCGGGCACCCGCGCACCCTACCGACGCGGGTCGCGGGGCAAGGGGCAACGCCCCGGCGACAGGCTCAGCCGCCGGGATTGAAGAGCGGGACGAGCACCAGGAAGTAGACGGCGGCCGCCAGGAGCAGCAGGAGGAGCGCTCCGACGACCTGGCGGGTGCGCGGGGTGGCGCGGCGGTACATCCAGAACCCGAGGAGGACCAGCGACAGGAGCAGGAGGTACTTGAGCACCCCTCGGTCAGCAGACCGAGGAGAGGTCGGTGGCCTGGTTGGCGGCGTACCCCTCCTTGAGGTTGCCGATCGAGCCACCCGTGGTGCCGGTCGAGGACGACGTGGGGGCCGCCTTCTTCGTGGGCTTCTTCGCGGCCTTGCCCTCAGAGCGGTTGATCGCCTTCTGCACCGACCCGTGGATCGCGTCGATGTCGGGGTTGCCCGTCGAGATCATCGGCGGGACGAAGGAGACGGTGCGGATCGGCTGCTTGCGGGCCTTGAGCGCCAGCTCCATGAACCGGTCGACCTCACCCCGGGGGAGGTCGGTGGTGATCAGGGCGGTGCTCGCCTTGGCGATCTTGTCGAAGTTGAGCACCACCGTCTGCGGGCTGAGCTGGTGCAGCATGGCGTTCATCACGCACTTCTGGCGCGCCATCCGGGAGTAGTCGTCGGCCGCGACGCGGGAGCGCGCGAACCAGAGCGTCTGGAAGCCGTTGAGCTTGCGCTTGCCCGGCTTGATGTAGCCGGAGACCGGCGCGCCGATGCCACCGATCGGGATGGCGTCGCGCACGTTGAGCGTCACGCCTCCGACCGCGTCGACGAGGCGCTGGAAGCCCTGCAGGTTCACCATCGCGTAGTAGTTGATCGTCAGCCCGGTGATCCCCTCGACGCCTTCCTTGGTGGCCTCCACGCCGGGGTTGTCGTAGCCCTTGAACAGGGCGGTGTGGTCCTGGGCCCAGGTGGCGAGCGAGTTCAGCTCGCACTCCGCGCCGCAGTCGTAGCCGTCGGGGAACTGCCCGGCCATGATCGACCCCTTCGGGAAGGGGAAGTTGAGCATGTTGCGGGGCAGGCCGAAGAGCACTGTCTCACCGGTCTCGGCGTCGATGCTCGCCACCGACAGGCTGTCGGGACGGAGTCCCCAACGGTCGGACCCGGAGTCGCCACCGAGCAGCAGCACGTTGTAGCGCCCGGCGTGGGCGGTGGTGGCCGCACCGTTGGTGAACATGGCGCTCATGAAGTCCTTCTGCACGCCGACCACGTGGGAGGCGAACAGCAGCGAGCCCGCGACGGTGAAGCAGAGCAGCCCGTTGATGCCGACCATGGCCAGGCGCTGCTTCTGGCGCAGCGCGAGCGGGTCACCGAGGCGCCAGGCGTCGACGAACAGGTAGGCCCAGCCGACAGCCATCGCCATCAGCACGATCCGGACGGTGCCGAGCACGAAGGTGTTGCTCAGCAACCAGAAGACGAACGACCCGAAGACCAGGCCGAGGCCGAAGAGCACCACGACGGTGGCCACCAGCCCGCCCCAGATCCGCAGCGCGAGGCGGCCGGTCTCCTTGTGGCCGGCCGCGAGCTGGGCCGAGCCGGGCAGCACGAGAGTCATCAGCATGAGGACGACGGCGCGTCGGAACTTCACACCGGCGGCCTGGGGGCCACGGGTGCTGCGCGCTGGGGAGTCGGGGAGGGCAGACGCCATGAGGGGGGAAGACCTCTCGGGGTCGAGGAGTGGCCGGTGGGTGCCGACAAGTATCACCAGCCACATGCGTCACAGGGGTGGAGGCGCGCCGAGTGGGCCTCATGGCCTCCGACTCCACCCGTCCGGGGAGCGACGTCCGGCCCACCCGCCCGGCTCACCCCTCCGGCTCACCCGCACGCGCGTGGATGGCAGCTGCCCGCGCACTGCACGGTACCGTCTGCGCCATGTCTGAGAGTGGGAAGCCCGGTGGCACCGGGAGCGGCTCCAGCGGGGGCTCCGGAGACGGACAGGACGGTCCCGACTATGGCTGGCTCTACGGCGGCCAGGGCGCTCAGCAGCCCGTGGACCGCGGGTCCGACGACCCCGAGCCCACGCAGGTGCTTCCCATGATCGACCGGCCGGGGACGCCCGTGGCCTCAGGGGCAGCTGGCGGCGCCACCCGTTCCGGCGGGGAGCCGCTTCGCCGGCCGGTGCAGCCCGCCCAGCCCGTGGCCCCCCCGAGGAGTCCCAGGGGCGGTCCCGGGAAGCCCCGCCGCCGGCCGCCGATCGGCAGGATCATCCTGCTCGTCCTGGTGGCCTGGATCGTCTTCCTGGTCGCCGTACCCATCTGGGCCACCAGCAAGATCGACAAGGTCGACATCGAGCCCAGCGGCGACCGGCCGGCTGCCCAGCCGGGCACGACGTACCTCCTGGTGGGCTCCGACAGCCGCAAGGGCCTGTCGAAGAAGGAGAACAAGCGACTGGGCACCGGCGGTGTGGGCGACATCGGACAGCGCACCGACACGATCATGCTGCTCCACACGGGCAGCGGACCGAGCATGCTGCTCTCCATCCCGCGCGACTCACTGGTGCCTATCCCAGGGCGCGGCACGAGCAAGATCAACGCGGCCTTCGCCGTCGGCGGACCCAAGCTCCTCGTCCAGACGCTCGAGCAGAGCACCGGTGTCCGCATCGACGACTACGTCGAGATCGGCTTCGGCGGTTTCGTGAACTCCGTCGACGCCGTGGGTGGCATCACGGTCTGCCCGCGTGAGCGGATGGTCGACCCCAAGGCCAACCTCCGGATCAAGAAGGGGTGCCAGGAGGTCGACGGCGTGACGGCGCTCGGCTACTCCCGGTCCCGCTACGTCAGCCAGTACGGCGACATCGACCGGGCCCGCCGCCAGCGCGAGGTGGTCAGCGCGATCGGCGCCGAGGTGAAGTCGCCGTGGACGTTCATCAACCCGGTGCGCTACTTCAACGTCAACAAGGCGGCCACGTCGTCGCTGCGCATCAGCAAGGGCACCGGCCCGGTCACGCTGGCGAAGTTCGGCCTCGCGATGACCCGCGTCAACGGCACCAACGGGCTGACCTGTTCGATGCCGATCGCGGACCAGGCCATCCACTGGGACAAGGAGCGCGCGCTCGCGCTGCTGAAGTACGTCAAGCAGGACCGCACGGGTGACATCCCGAAGCGGCTCTGCACACCTACCGGACTGCCTGGAGTGACGAATTGAGCGGCACGTACGAGACGATCACCTGGTCCGTGGACCAGGACGGGGTCGCCACCCTCACGCTGGACCGGCCCGAGGCGCTGAACGCGTTCGACGTCACGATGGCCCGGGAGCTGGAGCAGTTCTTCCGCACCGACGCCCTGCGTGAGGAGGTGCGGGCCGTCGTCGTCACCGGCGCCGGCAAGGCGTTCTGCGCGGGCATGGACCTCTCGGCCGAGGGCAACGTGTTCGGCCTCGACGAGACGCTGACCCCCACTCCCGCCGACCTGCGCGACCGGCTCGAGGACCCCGAGATCGACGACGGCGTCCGCGACACCGGCGGCAAGGTGAGCCTGGCGATCCACGAGCTGCCCAAGCCGGTGATCGCGGCGATCAACGGGGCTGCCGTCGGCATCGGCGCCACCATGACCCTCGCGATGGACATCCGGATGGCCTCGACCAAGGCCCGCATCGGCTTCGTCTTCGGTCGTCTCGGCATCGTCCCCGAGGCCACCTCGTCGTGGTTCCTGCCCCGCATCGTCGGCATCCAGCAGGCCCTCGAGTGGGTCTACTCCGCCGACATCCTGACCGCCCAGCAGGCGCTCGAGGGTCGGCTGCTGCGATCCGTGCACGAGCCCGACGACCTTCTCCCGGCCGCACTCGAGCTCGCGCGCGGCTTCGTCGTACGCCGCTCGCCGGTCGCGCTGGCCCTGGCGAAGCAGATGCTCTACCGCAACGGCGCCGCCGACCACCCGATGGAGGCCCACCGGTCCGACAGCCTGGCCATGTTCTACACGAGCATCGGCGACGGCAAGGAGGGTGTGGCCGCCTTCCGGGAGAAGCGCGACCCCGAGTTCACCGGGCTCGCGAGCGAGCTCCCGGAGATCTACTGACGCAGAAGTCAGCACGCCGCACGTCTCGCATCGTGGGCAGGTCTCGGGGCAGGATGTATTCAAGGGTCGCTTGTCGCCTCTGAGGAGGTGTGCAGACCATGTCCGAGCTACCGACCGAGTCCACGTCCGTGTGGGAGAACGCCGCGAGCCTGTTCGAGCGCTGGCGCGGCGGTGAGCCCCACGCCCTGGACGACCTCGTCCGCCTGCTGAGCCCGATGCTGTGGCAGGTGGTCCGGGCCAGCGGCCTCGACCGAGCCGCTGCCGAGGACGTCGTCCAGACGACCTGGCTGGCGCTCGTGCGCTCCGGGGACACCATCACCGAGCCGCGCGCCGTCTCCGGCTGGCTCTTCACCTCGGCGCGCCGCGAGGCCTGGCGGGTGGCGAAGCATGCGACCCGGCAGCAGCCCGTCGAGGACGAGGCGATCGCCCGGCGGCTTCCCGACGAGCCGGCGCCCGAGGGGCAGGTCGTGCTCGACGACGACAACGCCCGCCTCTGGGCCTCCCTGGGCCGGCTCTCCGAGCGCTGCCAGAAGCTGCTGCGCATCGTGGCCGCCGAGTCCCGGCCCGACTACTCCGCGATCGCGGTCAACCTCGGCATGCCGGTCGGGAGCATCGGGCCCACCCGTGGCCGGTGCCTGGAGAAGCTGCGCCACGAGCTGACGCAGGCGGGGGGACGATGATGAGCAACGCCGACACCGAGGGCCCGATCGGCCCGGACGACGCGACGCTGCTGGCCGCGATCGGCCGACTCTGGCAGCAGGTGGACCCGCCCCCTGCCGACCTCGCCTTCGGGGTGTTGGCCCGCCTCGCGGCCGAGGATCTCGAGTTCGACCTGCTGACCCTCGTCGAGTCCGCCGACGCGCTGGCCGGCGTACGTTCTGCGGCCGAGGCGGACGACGACGACCACGAGGACTCCGGCTCGTGGTCGCTGGAGTACGCCGGGGGCGACTTCAAGGTCTACCTCCGGATGAGCCGGATCGAGCACCGCACGCGGATCGACGGCTGGGTGGTGCCGGCCCGCGCGCTCACCGTGCGCCTGCTCTCCGAGGACGGGTCCGAACCGCTGGAGACCCCGGTCGACGAGTACGGCCGCTTCGAGATCGAGGAGTCCCCCGCCGGACTGGCCCGGCTCGTCTTCCTCGACGAGACCCCTGCCGCGGACCGCCCGCGGATCACGCCACCCTTCTGGATCTGAGGACCGCCTCCATGGAACCCCGCACCCCCGACTCGTCCGCCTCCACGAACCGTCAGTCCGCCCTGTCCTCGACGCGCGAGCCGTTCGTGCCCCCGCGCCAGGTGCTCGACATGGTCTCCGGCCGCGTCCTCGACCCCGGCACGGCGCTGGCGGTGAACGGCGTACGCCCCCGCAGCACCGTCTACGTAGGCCCTCGCCTGATCGTGTCGATCACCCCCGACGTGACCGAGGTGATCGCTCGCCTCCAGTCGGTGGCCGAGAGCCTCGGCTGGGACGCCGAGGTGAACCCCGCCGACGTGGGCGAGCTGCGCACCAGTGGGGACGACAACGCCATCCGCGGGGTGGTCCGGGTGGAGCTCACCGTTCGTGACCAGCGGGCGACCCTGGCACCCGACGGCTGGGTGCTGCTGCAGAACGCCCGGGCGGCCTACGGACTCGCGGCCATGAGCCGGGTCGGGCTCGACCACATCGTGCTGATCCGCAGCATCGACCCCAACCCGTTCCACTCGCCCAGCCCGTTCCACTCACCGAGTCCGTTCCACTCACCGAGCTCCACCGGGGCCTGGGACTCCTCAGCCGTCTCCTCCTACGGAGTGGCGGGCAGCGGTGGTCGCCAGCCCATGATGTACGCCGGCCCCGCACCCACGAGACGCACCGATGACCAGATCGTCGGCCGTCGTCCGGTGGTCGCGACGCTCGACACCGGCTGCGGCAAGCACAGCTGGCTGACCCCCGTGGTCTCGCACGGACCCATGCTCGACGACCGGCCGATCGGCTACATGGATGACGCGACCGATCCCGAGAAGTGGTTCGACCAGGTCGGCGCCCTCGACGGCGGGATCGACCCGCTCGCCGGTCACGGGACCTTCATCGCCGGGCTGATCCACCAGGCGTGTCCGGACGCGGACATCGTCGCGTGGCGGATCGTCGGCTCCGACGGACCGGTCGTCGAGAGCGACCTGCTCAACGCGCTCAGGGGCATCGCGGAGATGGCTCGCCGTCATCGCGACGGTGTCGAGGGTGGGCAACCGGTCGACGTGCTCAACCTGTCGCTGGGCTACTACCACGAGACGCCGGAGGACCTGCTCTTCGATCCCACCATGTACGACATCCTGCGGACGCTCGGCGAGTGCGGGGTCTCGGTCGTGTGCTCGGCCGGAAACGACGCCACGGCCAGGCCGATGTTCCCCGCCGCCTTCGCGCCCTGGGCCGACCACAAGGGTGGGGTGCCCGTGACTGCCGACACCGTCCCGGTCGTCTCCGTCGGAGCGCTCAACCCGAACGGCACGGACGCCCTGTTCAGCAACGCCGGCCCGTGGGTCCGCGCCTACGCTCCGGGCGCGGCGGTGATGAGCACGCTGCCGCCGTTCCAGGGTGGTCTGGAGCCGCAGGCACGGAGCGAGGCCTACATGCGGGTCCGCGAGTCCATCGACCCGGACGACTTCACCGGCGCCTTCGCCCTGTGGAGCGGCACGTCGTTCGCTGCTCCGCTGTTCGCCGGTCGCGTCGCCGCGCAGCTGCTCGACGGCATCGACCCCGACGAGGACGACCGCGCTGCGGCGGTCGCCCGGGCCTGGAACGCGTTGGCGGGAATCACCGACCTGACGCCATGATGAGGCATGCCTCGCGCCGACGACCTCCTCGTTCGTGCACGGCTGGCCGCCAGCAGCGGCCACTACTCGCGGGCGGAGCGGTACCTCCAGCAGGCGCTCTCGAACGCCCAGGGAACCGATGTCGCCGCCCGGGTCGAGATCACCACGGCCTACATCGAGGCTGAGACCGGAAATCCCGCCGGAGCCGTCCAGCGGTGCCTTCAGGTTCTCGGGCGGGACGACGTGGACGCGGTGACCCAGGGGAAGGCGTGGCAGCAGCTCGGGCTGATCCGCATGCGGATCGGCGAGACCGACGCAGCCATGGACGCCCTCGGCCAGGCCATCACGGTCCTGCCCGCGGACAGCGACGATCTCGGCTACGCGCTGATCAACCGTGGCAACGTCCACCTGCAGCACGGCCGTGCCCGGCTGGCCGCCGCGGACTTCGGCACCGCCCGCGACGTCCTGGACCGGCCGGGGCTCGAGCTGGACCGGGCCAAGGCCGAGCACAACCTCGGGTACTCCCAGCTGCTCCTCGGCGACCTGGTCGGCGCCATGACGATGATCGCCGAGGCAGCGGTGGTCCTGTCACCGTCGTCCGCGATCAACCGCGCCACCGTCGAGCAGGACCGCGCCGAGATCCTCACCGCCGCCGGACGACCCCGTGAGGCCATCGGCTCCCTGGAGAAGGCGGCCACGGCCTACGGCTCCCGTCGCCTGCGCACCTTCCAGGCCGAGTGCGAGCTGACCCTCGCCTGGACCCTGTTGCGCGAGGACCCGGCCCGGGCCCGGGTGGTGGCGCGTCGGGCTGCGCGTCGGTTCCGGACCCAGGCCAGCCCGGGACGTGCCCTGACGGCGGACGCAGCCGCCCTCGTGGCGGAGATCTCCGCCGGGGCCAGGACCCTCTCTCTCCTGGACCGGGTCGACCTGCTCGTCACCGAGCTGCAGGTGCAGGGTTACGTGCGGGACGCGACCGTCCTCGAGCTGCAGGGAGTCCGGGTCAGCGTCGCCCGCGGGGACGTGGCCGGGGCGAGCACCCGGCTCGCGGCGGTGCGGCTCGACAGCGGCACACCGGTGACCACCCGACTCCTGTGGCGCGAGGTCCGCGCCGAGCTGGCCCGGGCGCGTGGCGACAGCCGGCACGCGCGGCAGCACGTGCGAGCAGGGCTGGACGCCCTGCACACGTGGCAGTCCTCGTTCGGCAGCCTCGACCTGCAGAGCACCCTGGTCGGTCACGGCCGCGACCTCGCGAGCATGGGGCTGGCCCTGGCCGTCGAGCACGGTGACCCGGCTCTCCTCTTCGAGTGGTCCGAGCGCGCCCGGGCCCTGGTCGGCCGGGTGGCCCCGGTCCGGGCACCGGCCGACGAGCAGGTGGCCAGCGACCTGACCGAGCTCCGGCTGCTGCAGGGCGAGCTGGCGAGCGGGTCACCGGGTCGGCGTACGCCCCGGGGTCGCCGGATCGAGGAGCTCCGCCAGCGGGTGCGGCAGCGGCGGTGGTACGGCGAGGGGGCCGGCACGGTCGGCGAGCCGGCCGGGCTCGACCGGCTGCAGGCCGTCCTGGAGAACGACCACGCGGCCCTGGTCGCGCACGTCGTCGTCGAGGACCGGCTCACCGCACTCGTGGTCACCCCCCGCGCCACCGAGGTCCTCGAGCTCGGCGAGCTCGCTCCCCTGCGTCACCACCTCGACGCCCTCACCTCCGACCTCACGATGGCCGCCTCCCATCGCCACGACGAGCTGGCCGCGCCCCTGCGCGCCGCCCTGCGCGTGCGACTGTCCGCAGTGGCCGACCAGCTGGTCACCCCGATCCTCCACCTGCTCGGGGAGCGCCGCGTGGTGCTGACGCCCTCCGGAGCGCTCGCCGGGACGCCCTGGTCCTTGCTGCCCGGGCTCCTCGGCCGTCCGCTCACGATCCCGCCGTCGGCCACGCGCTGGCTGGAGCTGCGCGAGACCCGTTCCGACCCCGCCCGGGTGCGGCGCGTCGGTCTGGTCGCCGGGCCGAACGTGCCCAGAGGCGAGGAGGAAGTCACGCGTGCCTCGACGGCGTGGTCGGGAGCCACGGTCCTCTGTGGCGACGAGGCGACCGCGGCCCACGTCGCCGCGCTGGCGACCGAGGTCGACGTGCTCCACCTGGCGGGTCACGGTCGGCACACCGGCGAGAACCCGCTGTTCTCCGCGATCGAGCTGGCCGACGGGCCGTGGTTCGGCTACGACATCGATCTGCTGGCCCGTACGCCGGAGACGGTGGTGCTCTCGGCCTGCGAGCTCGGACGGGTCTCGGTGCGCTACGGCGAGGAGGCGATCGGGATGAGCGCCGCCTGGCTGCACGCGGGCGCGCGGACGGTCCTGTCCTCCCCCGTGCTCATCGCCGACGACGTCGCCTGCGAGACCCTGGCCCGCTGGCACGCGCTGGTCGCCTCCGGAGCGGCACCCGCAGACGCGCTCGCGGAGGTGTCCACGGGCGCCGGCGACGTCGTACCCCTGCTCAGCTTCGGCGCCGGTTGGTGAGCGCGAGACGTGCGCCCGGATGGTGGACGTGGGGTGTGGGCCCCACGTGTGCCCAGGGCGTAACCTCGCTCGCACCTGGATGTATCTGCGCTCACCGCAGGTGCTCCTCACCACCAGAGGGTCGACGCCGAACCCTCGTAGGGCGCACGGCAGGACGGCCCGGGTCACTCGCCGCCGGGGGACGAGTGAACCGACCAGACGCTGAGGTCCGTAGCACGGCCGCAGGGCCCGAACGTCGAGATTTCCCTCCCAGACGTTCGGGCCCCACGCGGGCGGCACCACCGCTCAACGCTGGTCGCTGATGCGTCTCGCCTTCCCCAGCGAGCGTTCGAGCGCGTGCGGGGCCAGCACCTCGACCCGGGTCGTGACCCCGACCCGGTGCTTGATCCGCAGGCTGAGGGCCGCGGCCAGGCCCTCGGTGTCGAGCACACCGGGCGGCAGCCTGGCCGCGTGCTCGACCCGGACCACCAGCTCGTCGAGGTTGCCGGGGCGGGTCAGCACGCACAGGTAGTGGGGTGAAAGACCCTCGACGGCGAGGATCTGCTCCTCGATCTGGGAGGGGAAGACGTTCACGCCGCGCACGATCATCATGTCGTCGGTGCGGCCGGTGACCTTCTGCATCCGCCGGAAGGCGGGGTACGCCGTGCCGGGAAGCAGCCGGGTCAGGTCCCGGGTGCGGTAGCGCACGACCGGCATCGCCTGCTTGGTCAGCGAGGTGAGCACCAGCTCGCCCTCCTCGCCGTCGGGCAGCACCTCGAGCGTCACCGGATCGACCACCTCGGGCAGGAAGTGGTCCTCCCACACGTGCAGGCCGTCCTGGGTCTCCCCCGCCTCCTGGCTGACCCCGGGACCCATCACCTCGGAGAGCCCGTAGATGTCGACCGCCCGGATGCCGCTGCGCTCCTCGACCGTGCGCCGCATCTGGTCGGTCCACGGCTCGGCGCCGAAGATCCCGATCTCGAGCGACGTCGACCGAGGGTCGACGCCCTGCGCCTCGAGCTCGTCGAGGATCGCCAGGAAGTACGACGGGGTGACCATGATGATGCGCGGACCGAGGTCGCGGATCAGCTGCACCTGCCGCTCGGTCATCCCGCCGCTGACCGGGACCACCGTGCACCCCAGGCGCTCGGCCCCGTAGTGCGCCCCCAGGCCACCGGTGAACAGCCCGTAGCCGTAGGCCACGTGACACAGGTCCCCAGGTCGCCCGCCGGCCGCCCGGATCGAGCGGGCCATCACCTCGGCCCAGGTGTCGAGGTCCTCGCGGGTGTAGCCCACGACGGTCGGCTTCCCGGTGGTGCCGCTCGAGGCGTGCACGCGGGACACCTGCTCACGCGGGACGGCGAACATGCCGAACGGGTAGTTGGCGCGCAGGTCCGCCTTGGTGGTGAAGGGGAACCCGGCGAGGTCCGAGAGCTGCACCAGGTCCTCGGGTGTCACCCCGGCGTCGTCGAAGGCCGTGCGGTAGTGCGGCACCCGCTCGTACGCCGCTCGCAGCGTGCTCCTGAGCCGGTCGAGCTGGAGGTGCTCCAGCTCGGACCGGGTGAGTCCGGGGATCTCGCCAGCCATGCGTGCAGCCTCGCACCCGGAAGTCCGCGTCACCAGTGACAGCACTGTGACATCGCCGCCTCTTGTAATGACGTCATGGTGATGTCATAGTGGCGTCATGGAACTCACCCGCTTCGTCGAACGGCTCCGCCAGGACCTGTCCGACGCCGCCGCCGCCGGGGGCACCGAGGCCCGGTCCGCCGCCGAGCGGCTCGCCCTGGCCCTGGACCCCGCCACCCGGATGATGCTGCTCGAGGCGCTCTCCGAGGCGACCGCCGAGATCACCTCCTCGCTCGACCACGAGGCGGTCGACGTCCGGATGAACGGCCGCGAGCCCGAGTTCGTCGTCACCCGGCTCCAGCCCGAGACGATGCCGGCTCCGCCCTCCCCGCCCGCTCCGCCCGCCGCGCCCGAGCCCCCCGAGGACGACAGCCAGTCGCGGATCACGCTCCGGCTCCCCGAGTCGGTCAAGACCCGCGCCGAGGACGCCGCCAACCAGATCGGCCAGTCACTCAACGCCTGGCTGGTCGACGCCGTCCGCGACGCGCTGGACGGTCGCCGCCTCGACCTCGACCTCGGCAGCAGCCGACTCTCGATCACCGGCGACGGGAGCCGCCGCAAGCAGGTCCGGGGGTGGGTCCGATGACCCCGGCCCGCGCACCCCTCACCGCCAGGACAGGAGCACCCACCATGCACACCTTCGAGACGCCACGCC
Source organism: uncultured Actinomycetota bacterium (assembly GCA_963843775.1). Lineage (GTDB taxonomy): Bacteria > Actinomycetota > Actinomycetes > Propionibacteriales > Nocardioidaceae > Marmoricola. The sequence continues at coordinate 488,577 of CAWJLT010000012.1, read as the reverse complement.
CGCCGCTCATCGAGCTGCGCACCGGCGCGGGCCATGTCACGGTGAACGCCGTGGAGGGCCTCACCACCACGGTCCACCTCGTGCCGCTGGACCACGCGGCCATCGAGCTGGTCGCCGAGGCGCGGGTCGAGCAACGCGGTGACACCCTCGTCATCGACGTCCCGCGCCGCCTGGGCATCCTGCGCCAGAGCCCCTCGGTCGCCATCACGGTGACCTGTCCCCGGGAGAGCGGTCTCCAGCTCGAGGCCGACTCCGCCGGGCTGTACACCACCGGCGGCCTGGCCACGGTCACCGCGACCACCGGCTCGGGCGACCTCGCCCTCGAGGACGTCTCCGGTCCCCTCAAGCTCAAGTCCGGGTCCGGCACGGTGTCGGCCGGCCAGGTCGGCGGTCAGCTGAAGGTGACCACCGGCTCGGGCAACGTCTCGATCCACCGCATCGGTCGCACCGCCACCGTCACCGCCGGCTCCGGTGACATCAGCATCGGCGCCCTGGCCGGTGAGATGACGACCAAGACCGGCTCCGGCCACGTCGAGGTCGGCATCCTCGAGGGATCCCTGCTGACCAGGACCGGCTCCGGTCGATTGACCGTCCGCCGCGCGGTCTCGGGCTCGGTGACGGCCAACGGAGCAAGCGGTCACATCAGCATCGGCGTCGAGGAGGGCACCGCCGCGTGGCTGGACGTGTCCACGATCAGCGGGAGGGTCATCCAGGAGCTCGGAGAGGCCGCGGCCCCCACCGACGACCAGCAGCGGGTCGAGATCACCGCCCACACGGTGAGCGGCAACCTGCGGGTGCACCGCTCATGAGCCGCCGGACCTACGGCTCGGCGCGTCGCTGGCCCCGCACCCCCGTGCCCGACTCTCGCGACATCCGGCTGCGCACGCGCGCGAACGGCCCGGCTGGCCAGCCGCTTCTCTGACGGCGACTACAGACGACGCGAGAAGAGCGACTCGAGCTCGAGGAAGTGACGCTCGGCGGCGTCCTCGTCGTACGCCGCCGTGTCGGCCATCGAGTAGCCGTGGGCCGCTCCGTCGTACACCTCGTTCAGGGCGGTCAGCCCCGCGTCGGCCAGTGCCTCACCCAGCACGACGATCGCCTGCGCAGGCATCGACCGGTCGTGGTCGGCGTGGCCGAAGACGAACTCCGCCCGGGCGTCGACGAGCCCCAGGTGGGGGCTGTCCTCGTCCTCGGTGACCAGGCCGCCGCCGTGGAATCCGCCCACGGCTGCGACGTCGGGGTCGAGGTTGGCGGTGCGGACCGAGAGTCGCGCTCCCATGCAGTAGCCGGTGGCGCCGACGGGGCCGTCCGCCACGCCCTCCAGCTCCCGCAGCGCCGCCAGCCAGGCGCGGATGTCCTCCTCGGCGAGCTCCGCGGTGTAGCCGTGCACCCGGGACATGGCCTCGCCCATGAACGCCTCACGCTGCGCCGGCTGCCTCAGGTCACCCGTGGGAGCGAGCTCCACGGTGCGGCCGTCGCGGTAGAACACGTTCGGGGCGAGCACGACGTAGCCCCAGTCAGCGATCCGCTGGCACATCTCCGCGATCTGCGGCCGCAGGCCGATCGCATCCATGTAGAGCAGCACCCCGGGGTGGCTGCCCTCCCCGGAGGGGCGAGCGAGGTAGGCCTCGGCCAGGGAGTCGTCGGGCATCGTGATCTCGAGAACGTCCACGACCTCAGGCTAGGGACAGGTCCCAACGAGCGACCCACCAGGCGACGCCGAAAGGGGCCTCGGCATAGCTGACGTAGGGCACGATGCGGCGGTCGCGGGCCACCTCACCGAGGATGCGGAGCCCGGGGACGCCCTCGCACCACAGCTCTTCGCCGACCACGGGGTCCAGGGCCGCCAGCGTCTCGGTGTCCCCGGCGCGCAGGGCGGCCTCGATCCGTTCGTCGAAGGACACGGCGTCGGGGTGCAGGTGGCCCGGCGCCTTCTCGCCCCGGCGCGCGGAGCCGTCGGCCATCACGACGAGCGTGATCGGCACGGTGGCCCCGAGCAGCGCCGCGGCGGTGGCAGGCCGGGCGGGCAGGGACTCGAAGGCCCGGTCGCCGAGGAGCTCCGCCGCCACGCGGTGGCCGAGCGCCTCGGTCACCCCGCGCTCCGCGTTGGCCCGGCCCACCGGGGCGGCGAGCACGACGACCCGGTGCTTCTCGGGGAGCGTCGAGACGGCGACGGCGCAGGCCTTCCGGAGGTCGGCGACCGGGTCCTCGAGCGAGCGGGGCGCGAGGAGGGCAGGAGGGCTCGGCAGCACGAGCACGGTGGTGACGCTCACGCCCGGCCCCTGATCGTCCGCGCCGGCGGGCGGCGGCCGAGGATCACGTCGACCATGTCCACGACCTGCCGGGTCTCGGTGACCTCGTGCACCCGGAAGATCCGGGCGCCGTGCAGGGTGGCGATCGCCGAGGCGGCGAGGGTGCCGGTGAGTCGTTCCCCGACGGGCAGGTCGAGCGCCTCGCCGACGAAGTCCTTGTTGGACAGCGAGACGAGCACGGGCCACCCGGTCGCGACCATCTCGTCGAGCCGACGGGTCAGGTCGAGCGAGTGCTGCGTGGTCTTGCCGAAGTCGTGCGCCGGGTCGATCACGATGCTCTCGCGCTTGACGCCCGCGGCCAGTGCCCGGTCGGCGTACGCCGTGGTGTCGGCGATCGCGCTGGCCACCACGTCGGCGTACTCGATGCGGTGGGGGCGGGTGCGCGGCACCACACCGCCGGTGTGCGTGCAGATGAGGGCGACGTCGTACTCCGCTGCGACGTCGACCAGGTCCGGGTCGGCGCCTCCCCACGCGTCGTTGAGCACGTCGGCCCCGGCCTCGCAGACGGCCCGACCCACCGGTGCCCGCCAGGTGTCGACGCTGATCACCACGTCGGGGTGGGCGGCCCGGACGCGCTCGACGAACGGCACCGTCCGGCGCATCTCCTCCTCGGCGTCGATCTCCTCGCCCGGAGCCGCCTTCACGCCGCCGATGTCGACGATCTCGGCACCCTCGCCGATGACCTGGGCGACCCGGTCGAAGGCCTTGTCCTCCGCCCAGGTGGCGCCCTTGTCGTAGAACGAGTCCGGGGTGCGGTTGACGATCGCCATCATCAGCCGCCGGTCGTCGGCGAAGGACTGCCGGCCGAGACGGAGCGTCATGCCTCGAATCCTGCCACTGGGTCGGCTACGCCGACCGCGGGTGGCCGCTCGACGAGCGTGATCTCGGTGCGGGTGGTCTCGATGTCCTCGCCGATCTTGTGCGGCTGGTCGAGGGCGACGTGCTCCTTGGTCGACCCGGTGGACCGCCGGCTCGAGGCGGCGAGGATCTGGGCGGCCATGGCACCGAGGTCGCGCAGCGCCTGGTGCCGGTGCGCGCGGCGGCCCAGGTCGACCTGGGCGATCGCGTCGGGGCCCAGGAGCCGGGCGGTGTCGATGAGGGCGGCCAGCTCGACGGCGTACCCCGTGGGGACGGTGAGCCGCTCGAACAGGTCGCGACGTACGGACCACTCCCCCGCCAGGGGCTGCACCAGCCACGCCAGCTCGGGCCACTCCAGCGCGATGAGCGGGCGGGCCACGAGCTCGGTCACCCGGCCCCCCTCGAGGGACGCGCCTCCCCCGGTGTCCTCACCCTGCGTGCGCTCGTAGAACCCCTTCACCAGCGCGCAGCCGTCGTCGGCCAGCAGCGGTCCGAGCAGACCCGGCACGAAGTGCGTGTCCCAGTCGAGCAGGTCGGCGTCCATGAACACGATCAGGTCCCCGCGGGTGACGAACAGCGACTTCCACATCGCCTCGCCCTTGCCGCGATGGGTACCCAGGTCAGGGCGGATCTCGCTGGAGCGGTGGACGACCGCGCCCGCTCCCGTGGCCACGGCGTAGGTGTCGTCGGTCGAGTCGGAGTCGATCACCACGATCTCGTCGAGCAGGGCGGTGGTCTCCATCAGCGCCTCACGGACGCGACCGACCACCGCGCCGACCGTGGCCGCCTCGTTGCGGGCCGGTACCACCAGGCTCGTGCTCAGCCCCGTCTCCTGCTTGCGACGCAGCAGGAGGTCGAGGTCCCAGTCCTGCCAGCGGTGGGTGCGGGTGCTGGGCGGGTGGGAGATCACCCCGCAAACCTAGGTCAGGGCTGGTCTCACAGCTGGGAGAGCTTCTCCTCCATGCTCGCCGCGACCTTGTCGGCCAGCACCTTCAGACCCAGGGGCATCAGCGGCTCGACCAGCTTCGCCGCCCCCTCGGGAGTGAACTCGGCGTGGTAGGTGACCGACGTCCCGGCCCCGGCCCGCTCGAAGGTGATCGTGTCCAGCAGCTTGATCGAGCCGGCGTCTCCCCTGAGCTGGAAGACCTGCTCGACGACGTGCTCGGTGACGACGTAGTCGACCTCCTGCTCGGAGCCGAGGAGCTTCGAGACGTTGTGGTAGGTCGTGCCGACCCCACCGTCACCCGAGGTGCGTGTCGTCGACACCGTGGGCGGGTCCCACTCCTCGGTGTTGCGGAAGTCCGACAGGTAGGCCCACACCTTCTCGATGGGCTGGTCGGTGTGCACGGTGCGCTCCACGCTGGGCATGGGAGTCCTCTCGATCGGATCAGCTGGTTCTGGTGCTGTACCCGTTCCCGCCGCGACCACCACCGCGGTGACCACCGACTTGGCACCATGAAGGCATGGCCCATGACGTCGACCGCCGCGAGGAGCGCTGGAGCGACCGGCTGTCCGGAGCCTTCGTGATGGTCGCGGTGACGCTGGCGCTCCTGTGGGGGCTCGAGGTGCTGGACTCCACGATGAACGGCAGGCTGGACGCCTACGGCATCCGGCCACGCAGCGTCGAGGGCCTGGAGGGCATCGCCTTCGCCCCCTTCCTGCACGCCGGGTTCGGCCACCTGCTGTCGAACTCGCTGGGGTTCGCGGTGCTCGGTGTCGTCACCTACACCGCGGTCGCCCTCGCCCGGTTCCTGGGTGTCGTCGCCATCACCGCGCTGACCAGCGGCTTCGGGGCCTGGCTCCTCGGATCACCGAACACCGTCGTCATCGGTGCGAGCGGGGTCATCTTCGGCCTGCTCGGATTCCTGCTCTTCCGGGGTCTGGCCGAGCGCAGTCCCGGCGCGATCACGATCAGCATCATGATGCTGATCGTCTACGGCGGCACCATCTCCGGCATCCTGCCCGGGGTGCCCTACGTGTCGTGGCAGTCGCACCTGTTCGGCTTCATCGGCGGAGCGATGGCGGCCTTCCTGCTGCGGCCGGAGCACAGGACGCAGAGCTCGTGGGGCTTCCGCTAGCACTCAGATGTCGGCGATCCGGATCCCGGCGTGTGCCTTGTAGCGCCGGTTGACGCTGATCAGGTTCGCCGTCAGGGCCTCGACCTGGTGGGCGTTGCGGAGCCGTCCGCCGTAGACACCTCGCACACCGGGGATGGTTCCGGCCAGGTCCTGGACCAGGTCGCAGGCCTCGCGGTCCTCCCCCTCGCCGAGGACCAGGACGTCGGTGTCCACGGAGGTGACCTCCGGGTCCTCGAGCTTGACGGCGGAGACGTTGTGGAAGGCGCCGACGACGGTCGAGTCCGGGAGCAGGGCGGCCGCCTGCTGGGCGGCGGAGCCCTCCTCGACCTGCAACGCGTAGGCGCCCTGCTTGTCGAAGCCCAGGGGGTTCACGCAGTCGACGACGATCTTCCCGACCAACGAGGACGCGAGGTCGCGCAGCAGGTCGCCGTGGCCGTCCCAGGGCACCGCGACGACGACGATGTCGCCGGCCTCGGCGGCCGCCTTGTTGTCGGCGCCGGTCACCGTGCCGCCGGTGGCCTCGGCCAGGGTCTGCGCGGTCTCGCTCGCGCGCTCGACGCTACGACTGCCGATCACCACGGGAAGGCCGGCTGCGGCGAAGCGCCGGGCGAGGCCACGGCCTTGGGGACCGGTGCCACCGAGAACGGCGACGGTGATGGTGGCCAGGGACTCCGGCAGACTCATGAGGGGCTCCTTCGAGGTTTCCGCCATCCTTCACCCCACGGTCCACGGGCTGGTCACGGGGTTCGGAGGCTGACACCCCCACCCCCGGACTCGCACCTCTGCGTCGGGCCGACTCGTGAGCCCACGGTGGCGGGGCCAGGGGGCCCTCGACCGCGGGCGGGCCGAAGGACTATCAGTTCGTCGGGTGCCCTCCCGCCGGCGCGCCCAGAGCAACTTGTTGCCGGGGCGAACTGATAGTCCTTGCGCACGAGGGCTGCTTCACCTCGAGGCGGTCAGGTGGACTCGGGCGGGTGCTGCTCGGCCCAGACCACTCCGTTTCGGAGACGCTCGCCTTGCTCGCTCCTCGACCGCCGGAGGTGCGGGGTCTCGCGAGGCTCGCGTCGGGCGGCCTAGTCTGCTGGGCATGACCGCTGAGCTGGCCCGCCTTGCTGTGACCGGGTCGACCGGGGCGGTGGGTGGTCGGGTGGCGCGCCGGTTGGCCTCCGCCGAGGTCGCGCAGCGGTTGCTGGTGCGCGACCCCGCTCGGGTTCCTGCGGTCGATGGCGGTGCGCCCGTCGTCTTCGGCGGGTACGACGACCGGGCGGGCGCCGTGGAGGCACTCACCGGGGTGACGACGCTGTTCATGGTCTCCGGGTCGGAGAGCGCGGACCGGCTCGACCAGCACCGCACCTTCGTGGACGCCGCGGCCGAGGCCGGCGTACGCCACGTCGTCTACACCTCGTTCCACGGCGCCGCGGCCGACTGCACCTTCACCCTCGGCCGCGACCACTACGCCACCGAGGAGCACATCCGGGCCAGCGGGATGCAGTGGACGTTCCTCCGGGACAGCTTCTACCTCGACTTCCTGCCCGAGATGGTGGGCGAGGACGGCGTCCTCCGTGGCCCCGCCGGGGACGGCCTGGTCGCCGCGGTCAGCCGCGACGACGTCGCCGCCAGCGCAGCGGCGGTGCTGGCCGATCCGGGCGACCACGTCGGCGTGACCTACGACCTGACCGGACCCGAGGCACTCTCGATGACCACCGTCGTGGAGACGATCGCCGCCGTGACCGGCCGGGCCGTGAGCTACCACGACGAGTCAGTGGCCGAGGCGTACGAGTCGCGCAAGCGGTGGCCGGCGCCTGACTGGCAGTACGACGCCTGGGTGAGCACCTACACCGCCATCGCCGCGGGCGAGGTCGCCGAGGTGACCACCGACGTGCGCACGCTCACGGGACGACCGCCGATCGGGCTGGAGGACTACCTGCGGCAGCACCAGTGAGGCGTCTCATCCCGTGGATGCCCAAAGTGGAGTCCTTTCGTCTACTTATCCTGAGAGAACCCGCTCAACGAGGAGATTCGCATGACCTACCGTCCTGAGACCCTGACCGTGCACGCAGGTCAGGAGGAGGCCGACTCCGCGACCAACGCGCGAGCCGTGCCGATCTACCAGACGACGTCCTACGTCTTCAACGACACCGAGCACGCCGCGAACCTGTTCGCGCTGGCCGAGCCCGGCAACATCTACACGCGCATCATGAACCCGACGCAGTCGGTCTTCGAGGAGCGCATCACCGCTCTCGAGGGCGGCGTCGGCGCGCTCGCCACCGCGTCCGGCTCGGCCGCCACGACCTACGCCGTGCAGAACCTCACCTACGCCGGCGACAACATCGTCGCCATCTCCACGCTCTACGGCGGCACCTACGCGCTCTTCGCCCACACCCTCCCCCAGTTCGGCATCGAGGTCCGCTTCGTCGACCCGGACAAGCCGGAGGACCTGGCGAAGTTCGTGGACGACAAGACCAAGCTCGTCTTCGCCGAGACCGTCGGCAACCCGAGGCTCAACGTCGTCGACATCCGCGCCTGGGCCGACGCCGCCCACGCGCAGGGGCTGCCGCTCATCGTGGACAACACCGCGCCGACGCCCTTCCTCTGCAAGCCCTTCGACCTCGGCGCCGACGTCGTCGTGCACTCGGCGACGAAGTACATCGGGGGCCACGGCACCTCGGTCGGTGGCGTCATCGTCGACTCCGGCAAATTCGACTGGGCGGCCCACGCCGACCGGTTCCCGGGCCTGACCAAGCCGGACGGTGCCTACCACGGCGTCGTGTGGACCGAGGCCGTCGGCGAGATCGCCTTCATCATCCGCGCCCGCACGGTGCTCCTGCGCAACACCGGTGCCGCCATCGCCCCGCTGAACTCGTGGCTGTTCCTCCAGGGGCTCGAGACGTTGCACCTGCGGATGGAGCGACACAGCTCCAACGCGCTCGCGGTCGCGGAGTTCCTGCAGGGCCACGAGCTGGTCTCCTGGGTGAACTACCCGGGTCTCGCGGACTCCGACCAGAAGGAGGTCGCCGACCGCACCTTCATCGAGGGTCGCGGCTACGGCGGCCTGGTCAGCTTCGGGGTGAAGTCGGGACGCGAGGGGGGCAAGCGCTTCGTCGAGGCGCTGGAGCTGTTCAGCCACCTGGCCAACATCGGTGACGCGAAGTCGCTGGCGATCCACAACGCCACCACGACCCACTCGCAGCTCACGCCCGAGGAGCTCGAGTCGGCCGGCGTGCCCGAGGACCTGGTGCGCCTCTCGATCGGCATCGAGCACGTCGAGGACCTGATCGCCGACCTCGACCAGGCCCTGACCGCCACCAAGTGACAGCGCACGCATGTCCGTCGGCCGGGTGAGCACCGAGCGGGTCGTCCTGTACGACGAGGGCGACCCGCTGGTGCTGTCCGGTGGTGCACGGCTGGCCCCGGTCGAGGTCGCCTACGAGACCTACGGGAGCCTCAACGACGCGCGCGACAACGCCGTCTTCATCTGCCACGCGCTCACCGGTGACGCGCACTCCGCCGGTCACCACGGCGACCCGTCGCGGCCGGGTTGGTGGGACAACCTGATCGGCCCGGGCCGGGCGATCGACACCGAGAAGTACTTCGTGGTCTCCCCCAACCTGCTCGGTGGCTGCCAGGGCACCACCGGTCCGAGCTCCACCGACCCGGCCACCGGGAAGCCCTACGGGATGGGCTTTCCGCTCCTCTCGATGTCCGACCTCGTCACGGTCCACCGTCGCCTGCTGGCCCACCTCGGGATCGACAGGCTGCACGCCGCAGTCGGCGGTTCCCTCGGTGGCATGCAGATCCTGCAGTGGACGATCGATGCCCCCGAGCAGGTGGGGCGGGCGGTGCTGATCGCCGCCTCCGCGTTGCTCTCGGCCCAGAACATCGCCTTCTCGGCGGTGGCCCGCACCGCGATCATGCGTGACCCCGACTTCCGTGAGGGCAAGTACGCCGAGGCCGGCGTCCGCCCCGAGGTCGGGCTCTCGGTGGCTCGGATGATGGCCCACATCACCTATGTCTCCGAGCAGCTGCTCGACGAGAAGTTCGGGCGTGAGCGGCGCAGCGACGGGCCGCCGCGGATGGGCACCGACTTCCAGGTCGAGTCCTACCTCGACCACCAGGCGAGCACGTTCCTCGACCGCTTCGACGCGCTGTCCTACCTCTACCTGACGCGGGTGATGGACTACTTCGAGCCGTTCGCCGATCCTGGTGCCGCCGAGCGGGCGGCGGCGTACACCCGGTTCCTGCTGATCTCGTTCGACACCGACTGGCGCTTCCCGACGCACCACTCCGTGCACCTGCACGAGCAGCTGGTCGCCGCCGGCGCCGACTCCGCGCACGTGGAGATCACCTCGGCGTGGGGGCACGACTCCTTCCTGCTGCAACCACCCGGCTACCACGCACTGGTGGCAGAGTTCCTGGCATGACCCCAGCAGCCGAGACGGACATCGATGCCACGATCGCCGGCCTGACGCTCGAGGAGAAGGCCCGCCTGGTGATGGGCGCGGACTTCTGGCACACCTTCCCGGTGGACCGCCTCGGCATCGACTCGATCATGGTCGCGGACGGTCCGCACGGGCTGCGGATGCAGCCGCCCGAGGAGCACCGGGCCGGCGTCGGCGGCAGCGTCCCGGCCACCTGCTTCCCCACCGCCAGCGGGCTGGCGTCGTCATGGAACCGCGAGCTGGTCGCCGAGGTCGGCAGCGCCATCGCGCAGGAGGCCCGGGTGCAGGGGGTCTCGGTGGTCCTGGGCCCCGGCATCAACATGAAGCGCTCGCCGCTGTGCGGCCGCAACTTCGAGTACCTCTCCGAGGACCCCTACCTCGCGGGCGAGCTCGCCCTCGCGATGGTGCTCGCGATCCAGGAGCAGGGCGTCGGCGCCTCGCTCAAGCACTTCGCCGCCAACAACCAGGAGGACGACCGGCTCCGGGTCAGTGCCGAGGTCGACGAGCGCACCCTGCGCGAGACCTACCTGTCGGCGTTCGAGCGGGTGGTCACCCGGGCACAGCCGTGGACCGTCATGTGCGCCTACAACAAGCTCAACGGCACCTATGCCTCCGAGCACCACTGGCTGCTGACCCAGGTCCTGCGTGACGAGTGGGGCTTCGAGGGGCTCGTCGTCTCCGACTGGGGTGCGGTGCACGACCGTGTCGCCGCGCTGGCGGCCGGTCTCGACCTCGAGATGCCTCCGTCCCTGGGGCGGAGCGACGTGGCCGTCGTCGAGGCGGTGTCCTCGGGTGCCTTGGCGCTCGACCAGCTGGACACCGGCGTACGACGGGTGCTGCGGCTGGTCGAGCAGTCCGGTCCTGCACGGGCCGAACCGGCGCCCGCTGCGGCGTACGACGAGCACCATGCTCTCGCCCGACGCGCGGCCGCCGAGTCGGCCGTCCTGCTCAGCAACGACGGCGTGCTCCCCCTGAGACTGGCCGCGGACGAGACCGTCGCGGTGATCGGGGCGTTCGCCACGACCCCGCGCTACCAGGGCGCGGGCAGCTCCCAGGTGAACCCGACCCGCGTCGACCTCCCCCTCGACGAGCTGCGCCGAGCCCTGCCGGCCGGGATCGAGGTGATCCACTCCCCCGGCTTCAGCCTCGACGCAACAAGCTCCGCGGCCGCCGACACCGCACTGCGGACCGAGGCCCGTGAGACCGCCCGTGCGGCGGACGTGGTGGTGCTCTTCCTCGGGCTGCCCGACGCTGCGGAGTCCGAGGGCTTCGACCGCACGCACCTCGACCTCCCGGCCAACCAGCTCGCGCTGCTCGGGACGGTCGCGGAGGTCAGCGGACGGGTCGTGGTCGTCCTGGCCAACGGTTCCGTCGTACGCACCTCGACCTGGGAGGACCGCGTCAGCGCGGTGCTCGAGTGCTGGCTCGGCGGCCAGGCGAGCGGCGGGGCCGTGGCCGACCTCCTCACCGGTGTGGTCAGCCCGTCCGGCAAGCTCGCCGAGACGATCCCGGTGCGGCTGGAGGACAACCCGTCGTACCTCAACTTCCCCGGCGACTCCCAGGTGGTGAGGTACGGCGAGGGCCTGTTCATCGGCTACCGGGCCTACGACGCCCTGGCGCTGGAGGTCAGCCACCCCTTCGGCTTCGGCCTGTCCTACACGAGCTTCGCGCTCGGCCGACCGGAGGTGACGGTCACGGGCTCGGTCGAGGCCGGTGACCTCCTCGTGCGTCTCGCGGTCGCCGTTACCAACACCGGGCCACTCGCGGGCGCAGAGGTGGTGCAGGTCTACGTCCGGGACCCGGAGTGCAGCGTCAGCCGGCCCGAGCAGGAGCTCAAGGGCTTCGCGAAGGTCTCGCTCGAGCCGGGGGCCGCGGAGGTCGTGCGCCTCGATCTCGATGCCCGCGCCTTCTCGTTCTGGTCGGTGCAGCTCGGACGCTGGGTGGTCGAGGCCGGCGAGTTCGTGCTCCGTGTCGGTACGTCCTCCCGCGACCTGCCCCACGAGCTCACCCTCCACCTGGACGCACCCTCCATCGCGGCCCCGTTGACGCGCGACTCCACCCTGGGCGAGTGGCTGGCCCACCCGCGAGGCAGCGAGGTCCTGCTCGGAGCCTTCGCCGAGGGCGCCGGTGGTGCTGGTCAGCTGGACGACCCCGGCCTGGTGCAGGTCATCGGCAGCATGCCCCTCTCCACCCTCGCCGGCTTCGGTTTTCCGGGGTTCGACCACGACGTCCTGGACCGACTCGTCGCCCGGCTCTGAGCACGGGGGCTGGGTGGGTGGCGCGGGGGCTGCAGGATTCCCCGGGCGGCCGGGGAATCCTGACGTTGTCGGCCGATGCTTCACCCCACAACGTCAAGGATCGGCCGAGAACCCAGACCCTTTTGTCCGTTGGGGGGAACGCCTCGCCACCTGGTACGCCGCCGCGGTCCGACTCGGAGGACGCCGCTGGAGCTGACCCGCGGCGGCAGGTCCGACCGTGGCGAGACCTCACTGGCCCACACGATCCTGCTGCGCGGCCACCGCCACCGGACGACTGACCTGCGCCGAAGAACATCGCCCGGCCCGGCCTGAGGCCGTGGGTGCCCCGCCCTACGCTGATGGCATGAGCGATCACACGATGACCGGCCGCACGATCCTGGTGACCGGAGCAAGCGACGGGATCGGGGCCGAGACTGCCCGCGCACTCGCCGCCAAGGGGGCGACGGTTCTCGTCACCGGACGCAACGCGGACAAGCTGCGCCCCGTCGCCGAGGCGGTTGGCACCGAACCGCTGATCGCCGACTTCTCCCGGCTCGACGACGTGCGGCGGCTCGCCGACCAGGTCGGGGAGCGCGTGGAGACCCTCGACGTGTTGATGAACAACGCCGGCGGCACGTTCGCCCCCTCGAAGCAGACCCACGACGGTCACGAGCCCAACTTCCAGATCAACCACCTGGCACCGTTCCTGCTCACCCAGCTGCTCCACGACAAGCTCGCGGTGGCCGGCTCCTCGCTGGTCGTCAACACCTCCAGCGTCGGCAACCTCATGGGCAAGATCGTCCTCGACGACCTCGACTACCAACACCGGCGGGCGCTCGAGTTCCCGGCCTACGGCACAGGCAAGCTGATGAACATCGTCTTCACCCGTGGCATCAGCCAACGGTGGTCCGAGGACGGCATCGTCTCGGTGGCCGTGCACCCGGGGCCGGTGGGCAGCTCCTTCGGCCGCGACTCGTGGTTGGTCGGCCTCCTCTACCGCTCGCCGCTCAAACGTCTGGCCACGATCAGCGTCGCGGACGGCGCGGCGCCGCTGATCGCTCTGGCCGAGGGCGGCCCCGATCCCGAGATCAACGGGCGCTACTTCAGTCGCTTCAAGGCTGACGGCCGCGAGAACAAGCAGGCTCACGACCAGTCGATCATCGACGGCCTGTGGGAGCGATCGGCCGCCATGGTCGGGTGACCTGACGGCGGCTCAGCGCCCCGCGGCCGCCTCGATCGCGTCGAGGTCACGTACGGCGAACCGCTGGTGCTCCCACTCCTCCTCGAGGATCACGTGCAGGCAGGAGAGCACGGACACCTGGCGCTGCGGGGCCCACGGGTTCTGGCGCATCGCGTCCAGCTCGTCCGGAGTCACCGCCGCCAGGAAGTCGCGCACCAGGGCGACGTGCTCGGCTCGGACCTCGAGCACCTCGGCGTACGACGGGGTGACCGGCGCGAAGACAGACATGTCGTTGCCGTCTGTCTCGTATTCCGAGTTGGGTTGGCCGAGCGGGTGGAAGGGCTGCGCGATCTGCAGGATCGCCCCGCCCAGCCAGGTGTCGGTGGCCATGACGAGATGGCGCAGCGTCTGCGCGAAGGACCATTCACCGTCGACCGGCACCTCGACCGTGCCCGCAGGCATCGCCGCGGCCCGCTCCAGCGTGGCCGCCCAGGCGCGCTCGAGCGCGGCCCAGGCCGCGCGCAGGCCCTCGGGGTCAGCGGCGCGCTTCTCGGCCCGGCCGGGAAAGCGGCGGTTGAGCTCGGCCTCGACGAACGGGACCACGTCGACGCCGTTGACCAGGAGGAAGTTGTCACGCTCGAGCAGCCACGGCGCGTCGATGTCGGTCCCCTCCATCTCGACGGCGCGCATCACGACGCCGGAGAGGTCAGCCCTGACGAACCTGGCCCCCCGGAGGTTCGCGTCGACGAACTCCGCCCCTTGAAGGTCCTCGGGTCCGGTGAAGGTGGCCATGACGTCTCCTTGTCGTGGGCTCGCATGTCCTGCCACCCCATCATCGACCTCTGACACCGCCGCGCGTCTGGCCGAATCGGCGACCAGGGTTGTCATGCCGTCATGGGGTCGGCACGCTTGATCCCATGCACACCCCCCGGTCGTACGACGCACGCTGCCAGTGCGTCGAGGCCTCCCGATGAGCGCGCACGAGCACGGCCACGAGATGAGCGAGGAGGAGGCGGCGGCCATGTTCGAGCCGCCGAGCTGGGAGGAGCGGTACTCCGGCGAGCAGCAGATGTGGAGCGGGAAGCCCAACGCGCAGCTGGTCGCCGAGGTGGCCGGCCTGACGCCGGGCACCGCCCTCGACGTCGGCTGCGGGGAGGGTGGCGACGTGATCTGGCTGGCCAGCCGGGGCTGGCGGGTCACCGGCGCCGACTTCTCCGCCAACGGACTCGCGCGCGCCGCGAAGCACGCCGAGGACGCAGGCGTCACCGACCTCACCGACTGGTGGCAGGTCGACGCGAGGACCTTCGCGGCCGACGGCCGCTCCTACGACCTGGTCACGACCAACTTCCTGCACCCGCCCGACGCGGGAATGGTCGACGTGACTCGCCGACTGGCCGAGGCCGTCGCGCCGGGCGGACATCTCCTCGTGGTGGGTCACGCGCCGTCCGAGGTGTTCACCCGGCTGGCCGGGAGCCACCGCCGTGCGATGTTCGTGGCCGCGGACCTGCTGCCCAGCCTCCCGGACTCCTTCGAGGCCCTCGTGGTCGAGCAGCGGCCACGCACGATGACCCGTGACGGTGTGACGGTCGACGTCCACGACTCGACGCTGCTCGCCCGCCGTTCCTCCTAGCCGGGCGAGCCCGCGTGGGGCCCGGGTCCCAGCGGAGCTCAGCCGATCTGGTCGACGTAGGCCACCATCCGGTTGAACAGGCCGGTGACCGAGACCAGGTCGGGGGTGTGCGGACGTGAGAGCAGGGTGCCCGCCTCGGCGGTGGCGGCGACCGCACCGGTGCTGGCGTCCGCGCCGTACTGCACCGCGACCGAGGCGCAGACCCGAGCCGCGTCGTGCACGGCGACGCCGTCCACGGTCCACATGGACTCGAAGAGTCGTTGGCGCTCGGGCACGTCACCCTGGCCGGGAAGCTCCCAGGCCGTGAGGACCACGGGCAGCTCGCGGGAGTCGCACACCACCGCCCACTCGCGCAGCATCGGGGCGTCCGCGGGCAGCGCCACCTGGACGGGCGAGCCGTGCGGGTCCGCCTCGGCGAAGTCGGCGAAGACGGTCGTCCCGGCCGACACCCGCGACATCTCCGACCACCTCGCCTCGGCCGAGCGGAAGTAGCGCTCCTTCTGGAACGCCCCGTAGATCGTGGCGCGGTCGGCCTTGGAGATGAACTCGTCCTCGATCGCCCAGGACAGCGCGAGCAGGGTGGACTTCTTCAGGCGGTGTACTCCGATCCCCGGGTGCCGTCGCCGGAGCACGGCGTAGATGGACGGGGAGGCGGGCTCGGCGTCGGCCATCGCCTGGGCGATGGCGAGGTCCAGCCTGACCCCGGCGTCCTTGTGCCGTACGACGGCCAGGATCGCCTCGACGTCCTCCTCGCGGTAGCGCCGGTGGCCACTGTCCAGCCGGTGCGGCACCGGGAACCCGTGCCGGGTCTCCCACATCCGCAGGGTCGCGGGGCTCAGCCCCGTGCGCTCACCCAGGTCGCCGATCGAGAGCTCGGCGCCGGTGTCGTCGCTGCCCGTGTCATCGGTGGCCCCTCGTCCGGGGTCGTCGGCGGTCGAGACTTGCGGATCGGGGCGCGATGAGTTCATAGTGGGACTATAAACCTCAACAACCTGTTGAAGTCAATGTTTAGATTTGGAGATCCTCATGGCCCCGAGCAGCCAGTCCGTGGACGGCAAGACGAGCGAAGTGGTCGACTGGTCCGATCTCGGTGCACGCATGTGGACGTTCCTGACCGGCCGCGAGGCCGCCATCAACTACACCTTCAAGGATATGACGGTGGAGATCCCGCGTGACACCGGCAGCCAGGCTCCCCGGGCGACGTGGAAGATCGACGGCACCCTGACGGTGACCACGCACGACAGCGAGACCACCTCCGGGTCGTCATGATCCTCCTCGACCTCGCGGCCGATCTCGACCTGGAGGTGTCCTCCCCCGAGGGACACCGGGCCACCGCTCACCTCAGCGGGACGCACGGTCGGCTGACGCTGGACATCGACAACCCGGGGCTGTTCGCCAGCACCAGCGACTCGCAGGCGGTCGTCGGCGTGGCCGAGGAGCTGGCCGCTCGCGGCGTCACGGTCCGGGTCGTGCACCAGGGCGTCCACCTGGTCACGCTCGGTGCCGTCTCCGCGCCGTGGTGGCAGCGGCGTGCCACCGGTTCCCGCCGGATCAGGGTCGGAAGCTGGCGTGGCGCGTGGACCTCACTGCGTTCGCGTGCGAGTGCCGGCAGCCCGGTGCTCCCCGGCCCGGAGGCCTTCCCCCCGCCCACCATGCTCCCGCTCGTCCCGACCTTCTCCCGGGCGCCCCGGCGCCGGGTCACCACGACGCACACCCCCCACGGTGCCGGGTCGGCACGCCTGGTGCTGAAGAAGGCGGACATGTGGGAGGGCGAGCGACAGCCCGTCTACTTCCTGAACCGCCCCCTGACCACGATAGGTTCCGGCCAGGACTGCGACGTCGTGCTGCCGGGCATCGCCCAGCTGCACGCGGTGGTCACGCACGACGAGAGCGACGAGTTCCTCCTCGACACGTGCGGCCCGGAGACACGCGTGCACGGAGCGGTCGTCGAGTCCTCCCAGATCCTGCGGACCGGTGCCCGGATCGACATCGGTCCCCATTCCCTCTCGTTCTTCCGGGAGGAGTACGCCGACCACGGTCGCCCCTTCGGCGGCCGTGAGGGCGGCGAGTTCGGCCATCAGCGCGCCCAACCCCCGCGTCCCTCCGTCCGGGATCGGCCGACGGGCAGCTGACGGGCCCGGACCGGTTGCCATGGCCCTCTTCCGGCCACACCCCCTTGGCGCCGGTCCGACCAGGTCGGGGGCCCAGCGCAGCCACACTGCGTTGGGTCCCCGCACCGTGGGTACTCCACCTGCGACCGGCACCACACCCGGTCACCACGAAACCCAGTGAAAGTGAGCCTTCTCCATGCGCGTGCTCGTGACCGGTGCCACCGGCTACGTCGGATCCCGACTCGTCCCTGAGCTCCTGAAGCACGGCCACGAGGTCTTCGCGGCCACCCGCAAGGAGGGGGCCGTCGACGACTACCCCTGGCGCGAGGACGTCACGCCCAGGCTCTTCGACATCGAGGACCCGGACCTGATCCGTTCCGGGGTCGAGGGCATGGAGGCGGTCGTCTACCTGGTCCACTCGATGGACGGTGGCGACTTCATGGAGAAGGACCGCAACGCCGCGCTGCGGGTGGCGGCCGCGTGCGAGGACGCCGACGTGCAACGCCTGGTCTACCTCTCCGGGCTCATCCCCGAGGGTGACCTGTCCGACCACCTCGCCTCGCGGCTCCAGGTCGAGAAGGTCTTCCTCGACTCGAGCACCCCGGCCACCGTCCTGAGGGCCGCGATGGTCATCGGGGCGGGCTCGACGTCCTTCGAGATCCTGCGCCGGCTCACCGCTCGGGTGCCGTTCACCCCGATCCCGGCCTGGATGCGCAGCTCGCTGCAGCCGGTCGCCATCGAGGACGTCGTCCACCTGATCTGTCGCTCCCTCGAGGGTGAGCCGCGCAACCGGCACTACGACGTCGGCGGCGACGAGGTGGTCACCTACCCCGAGCTGCTCGACACCATGGCGGGCGTGATGGGCGTACGCCGGCCGCAGCTGATCCTGCCGTGGGCCCCACGCGTGCCCGTCGGCTGGGTCGTCTCCTGGCTCACCGGCATGCCACGGCCCACGGTGACCGCGCTGGTCGAGAGCCTCAGCCACGACATGGTCTGCCAGGAGGACGACGTACGCCGTGAGATCGCCTCGCCCGAGCACCGGTTCGTCTCGCTCGTGAACGCCTTCGAGCGCTCCCTCGACGACCGCGGCCCCGAGGGCACCAGCACCAGCGGAGACGTGCAGGCCGAAGCGGCCACAGACCCCGCCTGAGCGCCTTGCCCGGTCGGGCGTCGTCGTCGTGAGAACGTGGAGCATGGGTGCGATGGTGGTGGTCGGCGGCGTGAACCTGGACCTGACGGTGCACGCCGACAGCCGACCTGGTGGTGGCGAGACGGTCGTGGGCCGTGGTCCGGTCGCGACGTCCGGGGGCAAGGGGGCGAACCAGGCCGTCGCCGCGGCGTACGCCGGAGCAAGCGTGCGCCTGTGTGCCGTGGTCGGTGACGACGCGGCCGGCCTCGAGCAGGTCGATCAGCTGCGCTCCTCCGGGGTCGACGTCTCCAGGGTCCGGGCGGCGACGGACACCTCGACCGGGATGGCCTTCATCCTGCTGACCCCTGACGGCGAGAACTCCATCATCGTCGGCACCGGGGCCAACGCTGCCCTCTCCCCCGACGACGTGGTCGCGGCGATCGACGAGAGCGTCGACGTGGTGCTGGCGCAGACCGAGCCCGGCGCCTCCCCCGTCGAGGCAGCCGCCCAAGAGGCCGCCCGGTGCTCGGCCCGGTTCGTGGTGAACGCCGCCCCCGTCGAGGGCCTCGGTCTCGAGGTGCTGCGGCTGGCGGACCCTCTCGTGGTCAACGAGTACGAGGCGGCCGACCTCCTGCGCGCGCACGCCATCGACGCCGACGTGCCCACAGAGGCCCTCGCGCGCTCGTTGCGCGACCAGCTCGGCTGCCGCTCCGTCGTGGTGTCACTCGGCGCGCAGGGAGCCGCGGTGGTGGACCTGGAGAACGACGAGCTGGTCACCTCCCCGGCGGTCCGGGCGGTCGACACGACCGGGGCCGGCGACGTCCTCGTCGGGGTGATCGCGGCTCGACTGGCCCAGGGGTGGGGGCTCGTCCCGGCCACGAAGGACGCCTGCGCGATCGCGGCCCGCGCCGTCACCAGCCACGGGGCGCGCGGCTACCTGGTCGAGGACGCCTGAGACCGCTCAGTCGGCCAGCAGGGCGCGGGCGACCTCGAGGTCGGTGATCAAGATGTTGACCCAGCCACCGAGGACCGCGGCGCGGACGGCGTCGGTCTTCTCCTCGCCTCCCGCGACCCCGATGCGGCGCGGGACGCGGAGCAGGTCCTCCCGCCCGATGCCGATGACCCGCTGGTCGAAGGACGACTCGACCGCAGCGCCGCGGGCGTCGAAGTAGCGCAGGCAGACGTCACCCACCGCCCCCTCGCGGCGAAGCTCCTCCTGCTCCTCGGGCGCCAGGCTGTTGCCGCTGCGGCGCAGCAACGGGGAGGGCTCCAGGGTGCCGATGCCGACCAGCGAGACGGTCAGCTGCGACCACATCTGCAGCACGGCCTGGACCCCCGGGTCGGCCATCAGGGCCTCCCGCAGCGCCGAGGAGCCCACCAGACCGGGAGACGGGATGAAGACCGGGGCCCCACCGGTCACCTCGGCCAGGCGGCCGGTCAGCCGGGTGGCCTGCATCTGCACGGCCGGGCTGCCGACGCCGCCGACGACCTGGACCACGCTGTCGGCGACCTGGGTGCGCTTGGGTCGCATCACCTCCACGGCGGCGAGCAGGGTCGCGCTCCAGGAGGAGACGCCGATGACGTCCCCGCCGATCAACGTCGAGTCGAGGTAGGCCGCGGCACCGGACCCGAGGGCGCTCAAGGTGTCGGCCGCACTGCCCTCGACGTCGACCACGACGACATCACGCAGGGCGTACTTCGCCGCCACCAGGTCCTCGAGGTCGGCGTGCACGCCGGCAGGGGGTACGACGACTGTCCGGATGATCCCGCGCTCCGCCGCCTCCTTCAGGAGCCGGGAGACCCTGGCCTGGGAGAGATGCAGCTGCGCCGCGATCTCGGGCTGGCGCACACCCTTCTCGTGGTAGAGCCGGGCGACCTTGGTCAACAGGCGCAGTCGGTCGCGGTCAGCGGTGATGCGGGTAGCCATGGCAGAGCATCTCCCTGGTCGCAGTGGACGAGTCCGAACCTATCGGGGCGTGCGCCGGTGCGGACGAGGAGGTGTCAGCCTCGTCCGCACCGGCAGGTTCGTCACTTCTTGGCGAAGACCCCGTAGTCGTCCGCGTTGTCGGCGGTGATGAGCTCACAGTCGATCGACTGCTTCTCCTCCTGGCCGGTCTTGCCGTCCTTGACCATCTTGTCGGCCTGCTCGACCGCGCTCTCCGCAGCCAGGGCGGCGGGCTGCAGGGAGGTGGCGTACATGTCGCCGGCCTTGATCGCCGCGATCGCGTCGGGGCTGCCGTCGAAGCCGACGACCACGACGTTCTTCAGCTTCGCGGCCTTGATGGCGGCCACGGCACCGAGGGCCATGGTGTCGTTGCCCGCGATGACGCCCTGGATGTCAGGGTTGCGCTGCAGGATGGTCTCCATCTTGGTGAACGCCTCCTGCTGGTCCCAGTTGGCGGTCTCCTTCTGCACGAGCTTGAGGTTGGGGTACTGCGAGATGACGGCGTTGTAGCCGTCGGAGCGGACGCCCGCGTTGGTGTCGGACTCCTTGCCCACGAGCTCGACGTAGTTGCCCTTCTCCTTCATGGCCTCGACGAACGCCTGGCCCGAGAGCTGGGCACCCTGGGCGTTGTTCGACACGATCTGGGCCGACGCGACGCCGACCTTGTTGATCTCGCGGTCGATGAGGAAGACCGGGATGCCGGCGTCCTTCGCCTTCTGGACCGGGCCGATCGAGGCGTCGGCGCCGGCGTTGTCGAGGATGATCGCCGCTGCCTTGCGGGAGATCGCCGCATCGATGAGCTCGCTCTGCTTGTTCGGGTCGTCGTCGTGGGAGGAGATCGACGCCTCGTAGCCCAGTGACTCGGCCTTGGTCTTGGCCGCGTCCCCCTCGGCCTTGAAGAACGGGTTGTCAGGTGACGGGGTGATGATGGCGATGTAGTTGCTGCCCTTCTTGCCGGTGTCGCCCGAGGCCTTGTCGGAAGAGTCGCTGCTGCTGCCGCATCCACTCAGCACCAGGGCTCCCGCGGCGGCGATAGCCGCGATGCGCATGCCTTTGCCACGCGTGAACTTGTCGAACATTCTTGTTACCTCCTGGAGAGGGTGAGGTGTCACCCGTGTGATGTGGTGGTGCCTTCCGAGTCGGTGCTGGCACCGGCTCGCGAAGAATGTGGGGCGTGCTCGGCCTCGACGGTGGCCGCGACGGCGGCTCCCTTGCGCTGGAAGCGCTGCTGGCCCTGGTCGAGCATCACGGCGACGATGATCACGGCGCCCTTGATGAAGATCTGCCAGAACGTGGAGACCCCGAGGATGACCAGTCCGTCGGCGAGGAAGCCGATGACGAAGGCGCCGACGAGCGTCCCGCGGACGTTGCCGCGACCACCCGAGAGCGCCGCGCCACCGATCACGACGGCCGCGATCGCGTTCAGCTCGAAGCTCTCACCGGCCTGGGGAGCTGCCGAGGTCAGCTCCGAGGCGATGATGATGCCGGTGACCGCGGCGCACGCCCCGGAGATCATGTAGACGAGTGTCTTGACGCGGCGTACGGGGACCCCGGAGAGCTCGGAGGCGCGCTCGTTGCCGCCGGTGGCGTAGAGCCAGCGACCGAACGGAGCCTTGGTGAGCAGCAGGGTCGCGGCCAGGGCGAGCACGATCATCACCCAGATCGAGAACGGCAGCCCGAGCGGACGCCCGTTGCCGATGTAGGAGAAGCCGGTGTTGCCGAGGTCGCCCTGCCCGCCGAGGTTGGGGTACGTCGTACCGCCCGAGATGAGCAACGCCGTGCCGCGGGTGACGTAGAGCATCCCGAGGGTGGCGATGAAGGGGGCGACGTTGAAGCGGGTGACCAGGATGCCGTTGACCAGTCCCACGATGGTGCCCACGACGATCGCCAGGACGACCACGACCCACACCGGCGGAAAGGCGATGGTGTCGGTGCCGGGGAGCCGGATGCCGCCGAGGAGCTCGCCGCAGACCACTCCGGAGAGACCCACGATCGAGCCGACCGAGAGGTCGATGCCGCCCTTGAGGATCACCATCAGCATGCCGAGGGCGAGCACGGCGTTGATCGCCACGTGCTTGGTCATCGTGATCAGGTTGGTCACGGTGAGGAAGGAGTCCGAGAGCGAGCCGAAGACGATGATCAGCACCCCGAGCGCGATGAAGGCCCGGAGCTCGAAGATCATGTTCAGGACCCTCAGACGACGCACGTCCTTGTCGGTGGGCCCGTCGTCGGTGGGGCTCGAGATGCTGGGGGCGAGGGTCTGAGTCACGCTGTGTCTCCACTTCTGGTGCGGGAGGTGCCGTCCGCGAGCTGCATCAGCCGTCCGCGGTCGATCGTGTGAGGGTCCAGGTCGGCCACGAGGCGGCCGCGCTCGAGGATCAGCAGGCGGTCGGGGATGTGCAGCGCCTCCTCGGCCTCGGAGGTGGTGAAGACGACGGCGAGCCCGTTCTCGGCCTGCTCGGTCATCAGCGCGAAGATGTCGGCCTTGGCGCCGATGTCGACACCCCGCGACGGCTCGTCGAGGAGCAGCACCCGCGGGTCGGTCATCAGGGCCTTGCCGATGACGACCTTCTGCTGGTTGCCGCCGCTGAGGGAACCGATCGGCGCCGACGGCCCGGCGGTCTTCACCGTGACGTCGGCGATCATCTTCTCGACCGCCGAGCGCTCCCGCTCGCGCGTCACGAGGCCGCGGCGTACGTAGGTCATCAGCGAGCTGAGCGAGAGGTTCTGCCCGACCGACATCGTCTGCACGAGACCGTCACGCTGGCGGTCCTCGGGGACGAGCGCGATCCCCCGGCGGATCCGCTCACGCACCGACTCGCTGCCCAGCTCGGTGCCGGCGAAGGTGACGGTCCCGGAGGTGACCGGCAGGCGACCGGCGATGGCCTCGAGCAGCTCGGTGCGGCCCGAGGCCATCAGCCCGTAGACGCCGACGATCTCTCCGGCCCGGATCTCCAGGTCGATGCCGTCCACGGCCAGCCGCAACGGGTTGGACGGATCGGCCACCGTCAGCCGGTGCACCGAGAGGGCGACCTCGCCCAGGGCGGCGTCGCGCTTGGGGAACAGTGAGTCCTGGTCGCGGCCCACCATGTGCTGGACCACCCAACCGAGGTCGACGTCGTCCGAGGACCCGGTGGCCACGAGCTGCCCGTCGCGCAGAACGGCCACGTCGTCGGCGATGTCGAGGGACTCCTCGAGGTGGTGCGAGATGTAGACGATGGCCACGCCCCTGGCCCTGAGCTCACGGATGACGCGGAAGAGCACGTCGACCTCGTTCATGCTCAGCGCCGACGTGGGCTCGTCCATGATCAGGACCCGGGCGTTCTGCAACAGTGCGCGGGCGATCTCGACGAGCTGCTGCTGACCGATCCGCAGGTCTCCGACGAGCACGTCGGGGTCGAGGGTCTCCTCGAGACGCTTGAGGACCTCGGCGGTCGCGGTGCGCTCGCTGCCCCGGTCCACCGACCCCAGGCGCCCGCGCTGCTCCCGGGCCAGGAACAGGTTGTCCTGGATGGAGAGGTTGGGACACAGGCTCAGCTCCTGGTGGATGATCACCACACCGTGGTCCGCGGCCTGCCGGGGCGAGTCGAAGTCGACCACGTGGCCGTCGAGCTCGACGTGGCCCGTGGTCGGCGACTCGATGCCGGCCAGGATCTTCATCAGCGTCGACTTGCCCGCGCCGTTCTCGCCGAACAGCGCGGTCACCCGCCCGGGGGCCACGCCGAGGGTGACGCCGCGCAGGGCATGGGTGCCGCCGTAGGTCTTGGTGACCTCGCGCGCGGACATCACCACGTCCGTCGTGGCTGTCGTCGGATCGCCCATCACTGTCCACCCTCGATGCTGACCGGGGTCACCGTGATGACCTCGGGGTTGAGCGGGGCGATCGCCCCGACGACGGTGACCTGCTTGCCGTCGAGCGAGGCGGGATCGAGCCCCTGGAGGAGGTCGGCCTTCATCTCGGTGTTCAGCGCGGTGGCGGCGTTGGCGTACTCCACCTGGTTGACGAAGTCGTTGAAGGTGACCAGCCCGGAGGCGTCTCGCAACGTGGTGCCGTTCACGGCGGGTCCGACCTGCACCGCTATCCGGGTGCCCCGCGGCACCCCGGGGACGGTGATCGGGAGCAGTCCGCTGACGGCCTTGCCTGCAGTGCCCGTGACCTTCACCGCGTAGCTGTACGGCGAGGTCCCCTGGCGCTTGCCGTACTTCTCCCCCGCGGCGTCCGCGTCCTGGGCGAGCAGCGGGACGAGCGTCGCGAGGTCGACCGGTTCCTTCTCGATGGCGGGCTTCACCTTCGAGGCGTAGTTGTCCTTGCCGAAGGCAGCGGGGTCGAACTTCTGCGCTGCGCCGGGGACGGGGTCGGAGGTTGAGCGGTAGGTCGTCGATGCCGCCATCGCCACCACGACCACCAGGAGCAGCGCCCCCGCGATGATGCGGGGACGCGTGCTGCGCCCGGCAAGGGTCGTCGGTCGAAGGGTCGTGCGTGCGCTGCTCATGAGGCTGCCTTCTGGTCGTGGAGCGCGGAACGGGCGAGACCGCGTGATCGAGCCAGCTCACCGGCCCACGTGGACCTGAGGCGCGCGCGGTCCTCGGCGTCGATCCGGGGCGGTACGGCGGCGGTGCCGGTCTCGCTCTCGAGCTCAGACCAGGTCCACCAGCCGAGCTGGAGACCGGCGAGGTGGGCGACACCGAGGGCCGACAGGTTGGCGGTGGCGCTGACGCGCACCGGCAGGCCGCTGATGTCGGCCTGGAGCTGCATCAGGGCGTGGGAGCGGGTCATCCCGCCGTCGCAGGCGAGCTCGGCGAGCGGTCCCCCGGCCTCGGCGAAGGCAGTGACGGCGTCGTCGACCTGGAAGGCGATGGACTCCAGGGCCGCCCGGGCGACCTGGGTGCGGCCGGTGCCCAGGGAGAAGCCACTGAGCACCGGCACGGCTTCGCGGTCCCACCAGGGGGCTCCCAGCCCACCGAAGGCAGGGACCAGGGTGACGCCCTCGCTGCTGGCGGAGGCCGCCTCGTCGAAGAGCACGTCCGCGTCCACGCCGAGGAGGTCGGCGAGCCAGGTGAGGGTGCGTCCGGTGGAGCGGATGTTCGCCTCGAGGGCGTGGGCCACCTCGTCGACCTGCCAGGCCACGGTCGAGCAGACCCCGGAGGTGGCCGAGGCGCGTGGACCGAGGGCCATCACCGAGGAACCTGTGCCATAGGTCGCCTTGACGACGCCCGGCCGCCAGCCGGCGTGCGCGAACAGCGCGGCGTGCGAGTCGGCCATCACGGCCAGCACCGGGGTCCCGTCGGCGACCGGGGCCAGGCCGCGCACGGCCGGGAACGGGCCGACCGAGGGGACCACGGTCGGCAGGCAGGCCCGCGGGACACCGAACACGTCGAGCATGGCGTCGTCCCAGTCGGCGGTGTCGATGTCGAGCAGCTGGGTGCGCGAGGCGTTGCCGACCTCGGTCACGGGGGTTGCGGCGTCGGTGAAGTGGGAGAGCAGCCACGCGTCGATCGTGCCGACGCACCATTCGCCGCTCGAGGTCTGCGAACGATCGGGGTCGTGCTGGTCGAGCAGCCAGGAGACCTTGAGGGCGGAGAACATCGGGTCGAGTGGAAGACCGGTGGTCGCGAGCACCTGCTCGGCGACGCCGGATGCCTCCAGCTCGGTGGCCCGTGAGGCGGTGCGCTGGTCCTGCCAGCTCAGCGCCGGGGCCACGGGGATGCCGGTCCGGCGGTCCCAGAGGACGACCGTCTCGCGCTGGACGCTGAGGGCGACGGCGACGACCCGGGCGGCGTGCTCGTCCTGGACACAGGCGCGCACGCACGCCTGGACACCGCGCCAGATCTCCTGGGCGTCCTGCTCGACCCAACCTGGCTGCGGGTGCGACTGCGCGAGCGGCACCGACGAGCTGGAGAGGATCGTCCCGCGGGAGTCCACCAGCATCGACTTGGTCGAGCTGGTGCCCTGGTCGATCGCGAGGATCAGTCCGTCACCCACGTGCAGACCCCGTGACCGCCCGGACGGCCTGGACGATCCCATCGGCGTTCAGGCCGAAGTGGTCGAGGAGGTAGGAGGCGTTGCCGGTCGGCGCGAACGCGTTGTCGATGCCCAGGATCTGCATCCGGCACGGCTGCTCCTGCGCGACGAGCGAGGCGACGGCGGCGCCGAGACCGCCGCTGAGCGTGGCCTCCTCGACGGTGACGATGCCGCCGGTCTGGGCGGCGGCGGCCAGCAGCGCCGCGCGGTCGAGCGGCTCGACGAAGGCCATGTTGAGCACGCGGGCGCTGATCCCCTCGGCTGCGAGGGTGTCTGCGGCCCAGAGGGCGCGCGAGACCATCGTGCCGATGGCCACGATCGTGACGTCGTCGCCCGAGCGCACCTCGACGGCACGACCCGACTCGAAGACGTCGTCCTCGTGCGAGACCTCGGGCACCTTGAAGCGTGGGATCCGTAGGTAGGAGCCGCGCCCCACCTGGGCGGCCCAGCGCACGGCCGACCGGGTCTGCTGCGGACCCGCGGGCACGACGACCGGCAGACCGGCGATGGCCCGCATCCAGGAGAGATCCTCGATCGAGTGGTGGGTCGGGCCGAGCTCGCCGTAGGCCATGCCCGGGCTCTGGCCGCAGAGCACCACGTGCCGGGCGCTGTAGGCGACATCGGCCTTGATCTGCTCGGTGGCCCGCCCGGTGAGGAAGGGCGCGGCGGCACACACGAACGGGATCAGGCCCGCGTTGGCGAGACCAGCGGCCACGCCGACGAGGTCCTGCTCGGCGATGCCGACGTTGATCAGCCGGTCGGGGAACTCCTCACGGAAGCCGGTCAGGTTGCTCGACCCCACGGAGTCGTTGCAGACGGCCACGATGCGGTCGTCGGCGCGGGCCAGCTTCGCCAGCTCGTCGGCGAAGTCGACGCGGCAGTCGAAGGTCGGCGCGTCCAGGGAGAGCGCGTGCTGGGTGGTGGGCAGGACAGTCATCAGGAGAGCTCCTCGAGTGCGGCGCGGACCTGTTCGTCGGTGGGCACCTTGTGGTGCCACTCGACGCGGTCCTCCATGAAGGACACGCCCTTGCCCTTGATGGTGTCGGCGACGATGGCGACCGGCTTGCCCGTCGTGGACGGCCCCATGGCCTCCACCAGCGCCAGGTGGTCGTGGCCGTCGATGCGGCGGGTCTCCCAGCCGAAGCTGGTCCACTTGTCGTGCAGCGGCTCGAGGGTCTTGGTGTCCTCGGTGCGTGCCCCCTGCTGGAGGCGGTTGCGGTCGACGACCGCGGTGAGCGAGTGCAGCTCGTAGTGGGCCGCTGTCATGGCCGCCTCCCAGTTGCTGCCCTCCTGCATCTCGCCGTCCCCCATCACCACGATGGTGCGGTAGCCCTCCCCCTGCACCTTCGCTCCGAGGGCGCAGCCGGTGGCCACCGGGAAGCCGTGACCCAACGGGCCGGTGTTGGTCTCGACCCCTGGAACCTTGACGCGGTTGGGGTGCCCGTTGAGCGGCGAGAGCGGCTTGGCGAAGCTCGCCAGCGCCTCCCGCGGGAAGAACCCGGCGGACGCGAGCGTCGAGTACAGCGCGGCCGCACAGTGACCCTTGCTCAGCACGAACCGGTCGCGACCGGGAGCGTCGGGTCGCGTCGGGTCGAGCCGCAGGGCGTACCAGTAGGCGGTGACGAGGATGTCGGTGACCGACAGGTCTCCCCCGACGTGGCCGAGCTGGGCGCCCTGGATCGTGGTGATGACGTCGCGGCGGACCTGGGTGGCGACCTTGACCAGCTCGGCGCGCAGGGCCTCACCGCTCAGGGTGCGGTTGTGCACCACAGCCTCGGCGTACGCCGCCGCGGCGGGCTCGTCGACGGACAGGACCGAGGAGGTGACGGTCGTGGTCACGCGCCCTCACCGGCCACTTCGGCCATCGCGGAGTAGAGAGCCTTCTTCACGATGCGCTGGGCGAGCAGGGCGTCCTGCGCGTCCTGGGCGGCACGGAGGGCGTCGTGGTCGAGCCGGTGCAGCGCGCGGTGGAAGCCGCGCATCGCCTCGACACCGTCCTTCGCCGCCTGCACCGAGTCCTCGCGGAACGGGAACTGGTCGAGCTGCCAGACCCCCTCCCAGCCGGCGGTGTGCAGGGCGTGGAAGAACTCGAAGGTCTCGAGCAGGTGCACCGAGCCGACGACCATGTCGTCGTCCCAGCCCCGGAAGTTGTCGTTGACGTCGATGGCGAAGAGTCGGTCGCGCGACAGAGCCAGCTTCGCGGCCTCGGCCGGGGACTCGCCACCGTAGAGCGAGTGACCGAAGTCGAGCAGGATCCCGACGTTGTCGCGGTCCATCTCCTCGACGGCCAGCAGGGTGCGGGCGCAGGAGGAGAACACCATCCGGTTGCGGGGCTCCCGGGGCTTGTACTCGATGCAGAACTTCATGTCGGGGAAGTTGGTGGCCAGCTCGCGGACGGCGGCGACCGAGTAGTCCCACAGCTGCGAGTGGTCGGCCTGGAACGGGTAGTCGACCCCGTCCTGACCCGGCCAGAGCTTGACGTAGTCACAGCCGAGGTCGGTGGCGAGCACGGCCGCCTGGGAGACCAGGTCGATGGCCTTCGCCCGGACCTTGGCGTCGGGGTTGGTGAAGCCACCTCGGACGAAGTCACGGTTGTAGATCTCCGGGGTGATGGCCACCGCGCTGAGGTTGGCCTTGACCAGAGCACTCTTGATGTCGGCAGTGTCGACGTCCTTGGGCGCGAACGGCCAGTTGAGATCGACGACCGAGAGTGACCCCACCTGGCCGGCCAGGGCAATGGCCTCGAGGGTGGTGACGGGATCGGCGTACCCCTCGGTCGCGTAGCGGTCGACGTAGCTCGCGAAGTGCCAGATCCCGGCACCGAATCGCGGCTCTTGAATATTTATTCCTGGCTGATCGGACATGCATGAAGCATCACCCCGGCGCCCGCCGAAGTCAACGACCTGCCTCAGATTTCTGTGTCGGCGGTCACATCGGCCCGAATACCACCGATAAGTGGAGCCCGTTCACGGGCGGCGCGGACCCGCTGGCACAGGGGGCGGACTTGTCGGGAAGGGCTGGGCAGGTTTGACTCGGGTACCCAGGGACCCAGAGGGAGCCACATGACAGCTGTTCCGCGCAGGGCCGTGAACGAGCGCAGCTCGGTCACCGACGACGTCGTCCCGGTGTTCTTCCTCTCCGACAGCACCGGCATCAGTGCGGAGACGATGGGCAACGCGCTGCTCATCCAGTTCCCCGACCTGCGCTTCGACCGCACGTTGATCCCGTTCATCTCCTCGGTCGAGGAGGCGCGGGAGGTGGTGGCCAGGCTGGACGCGGTCCTCGACGCGAGCGAGCGGACCCCCCTCGTCTTCACGACCGCCGCGAGCAACGAGGTGCGCCTCGAGCTGCACCGGACCCGCTGCCCGGTGATCGACTTCTTCGACATGCACATGCATCAGGTCGAGGCCATCCTCGACACCCCCGGCGAGCGGCTGGCGGCCCGGCTGCACGGCGTGGGCGACATCAAGCGCTACAACAGCCGGATGCAGGCGATCGAGTACACCATCGAGCACGACGACGGCCAGAGCGTGCGCAGCCTCGACAAGGCCGACGTGATCCTGCTGGCGCCCTCGCGGTGCGGCAAGACCCCGACGGCGATGTACCTCGCGCTCCAGCACGGCCTGTTCGTCGCGAACTACCCGATCGTCGAGGAGGACCTCGAGATCACCGAGCTCCCCCGGCCCGTCCGCGAGCTGCGCGATCGGTGCTTCGGGCTGATGACCTCCCCCCAGCGACTCTCCGCCGTACGTCAGGAGCGGCGGCCCAACTCGCAGTACGCCTCGCTCGACCAGTGCACCTTCGAGCTCCGCCGCACCGAGTCGATGTTCAAGCGCCACCACCTGCCGGTCGTCGACTCCTCCACCAAGTCGGTCGAGGAGATCTCGACGATGATCCTGCAACGCCTGAAGACCATGAACACGAAGAAGATGCAGCAGTGACCAGCCACTCACCCAGGAGCCAGCCATGACCGAGAACGACCCCGTGAACGTGAGGGCCTTCGCCGACATCGGCCTCTCCGACCTCGAGCAGGTCGGGGGCAAGAACTCCTCTCTGGGTGAGATGGTCAGCAACCTGTCGTCGCTGGGCGTCCGGGTGCCGGACGGGTTCGCCACGACGGCCGAGGCCTTCCGACGCTTCATCGGTGACACCGGCCTGGCCGAGAAGATCTCGGGGCAGCTCAAGAACCTCGACACCGACGACACCCGCGCGCTCGCCGAGACCGGCAGGACGATCCGCGACGAGGTCGCCCACCAGCCGTTCCCCGAGGACCTCGAGGCAGACGTGCGGGCGGCCTACGAGCGGCTCGTGGACGGGCGGGAGGACGTGTCGTTCGCCGTACGCTCCAGCGCGACGGCCGAGGACCTGCCCGACGCCTCCTTCGCCGGCCAGCAGGAGACGTTCCTGAACATCAAGGGGATCGACGGCGTCCTCCAGGCGATCCGTGAGGTGTTCGCCTCGCTCTACAACGACCGGGCCATCGCCTACCGGGTGCACCACGACTTCGACCACGACTCCGTCGCCCTGTCCGCCGGCGTGCAGCAGATGGTCCGCTCCGACATCGGCGCCTCGGGCGTGATGTTCACGATGGACACCGAGTCCGGGTTCGACGACGCGGTGTTCATCACCTCCTCCTACGGTCTCGGCGAAGCGGTGGTCCAGGGCGCGGTGAACCCCGACGAGTTCTACGTCTACAAGCCGGCCCTGCGTGCCGGTCGTCCTGCGGTGCTCAAGCGCGGGGTCGGCTCCAAGGCGATCAAGATGGTCTACACCGAGGACCCGACGGTCGGGAAGACCACCGAGTTCGTCGACACCGACGAGGCCGAGCGCCCGCTGCTCAGCCTCACCGACGCCGAGGTCGAGCAGCTCGCGAAGCACGCGCTGACCATCGAGGAGCACTACGGCCGCCCGATGGACATCGAGTGGGGCAAGGACGGTCTCGACGGTGAGCTCTACGTCCTGCAGGCACGGCCGGAGACGGTGATGTCGCGCGCCGGCGTACGCCAGCGCTTCCGGATGGGCGAACGGGGCGAGGTCGTCGTGGAGGGTCGGGCGATCGGCCAGAAGATCGGCGCCGGCAAGGTGCGCGTGATGACCTCCATCGAGCAGATGCACGAGTTCAACCAGGGCGAGGTGCTGATCGCCGACATGACCGACCCCGACTGGGAGCCGATCATGAAGCGGGCCTCCGCGATCGTGACCAACCGGGGTGGACGCACCTGCCACGCCGCGATCATCGCCCGCGAGCTCGGCATCCCTGCTGTCGTCGGAACCGGCGACGCCACCGCCTCGCTCGAGGACGGTCGGGCCGTCACCGTGTCGTGCGCGGAGGGCGACACCGGCTTCGTCTACGAGGGCGAGCTCGACTTCACCGTCGAGGAGCAGGAGATGTCGGCGATGCCGGAGATCGGCACCAAGATCATGATGAACGTGGGGACGCCCGAGCAGGCGTTCACGTTCGCGCAGCTGCCCCACCAGGGCGTGGGCCTGGCGCGCCTCGAGTTCATCATCAACCGGCAGATCGGCATCCACCCCAAGGCGCTGCTCGACCTGGACACCCTCGAGGAGCCGCTGAAGACGCAGGTGCAGGAGTCCATCGCGGCGTACGCCGGCCCGCGCGAGTTCTTCGTGCAGCGGGTCGCCGAGGGGGTCTCGATGATCGCGGCCGCGTTCGCCCCGCACCCGGTGATCGTGCGGATGAGCGACTTCAAGTCCAACGAGTACGCCAACCTGGTCGGCGGTGAGCTCTACGAGCCCGACGAGGAGAACCCGATGATCGGCTACCGCGGCGCGTCGCGGTACCTCTCCCCCGACTTCGTCGACTGCTTCGCGATGGAGGCCGAGGCGCTGAAGTACGTCCGTGACGAGATGGGGCTGACCAACGTCAAGATCATGATCCCGTTCGTGCGGACCACCAAGGAGGCCAAGGGCGTCATCGACCTGCTGGCCGAGCACGGACTGGTGCGCGGCGAGAACGACCTCCAGGTGATCATGATGTGCGAGGTCCCCTCCAACGCGATCCTGGCCAAGGAGTTCCTCGAGCACTTCGACGGGTTCTCGATCGGGTCCAACGACATGACCCAGCTGACCCTGGGCCTGGACCGCGACTCGTCCCTGGTCGCCGGCTCGTTCGACGAGCGCGACCCCGCAGTGCTCTTCATGCTCGAGCGCGCCATCACGGCCTGCCGCGAGGCCGGGAAGTACGTCGGGATCTGCGGCCAGGGGCCCAGCGACTACCCCGACCTGGCCGAGTGGCTCCTCAAGCAGGGCATCGAGTCGATGTCGCTGAACCCCGACACGGTCGTCGACACCTGGCTCAGCCTGGGCAAGGTCACCACCTGACCGGTGGCCGGCACCTGCAGGGCGCCCGTTGCCGCACCGGTCCGTCCGACATCCGGACGCCCGTTTGCGGGCAAACGGGGTGGTTCTCCACGACTCGCCGAGGTGACTCGCCGAGCGTCTCGAAGACCGGATCCCCCACCAATCCGATTCGGAGACCAGCCTCGAAGCCCCGTATGACCCACCTCACACCGAGGCGTGGTCATCCCACTGGAGGCAACACATGAGTGAGACCAACAGAAGGAAGTTCCTGGCCGTCGCCGGAGCCGGCGCCGCCGCCGGGGTGGTCGGCATCAGTGCCGGCCCGGCGTTCGCAGGGACCGAGCGGAGCAAGCTCGCGGCCAAGGAGACCGTCGTCGCCTACGTCGAGGACCACCACGGCAGCGTGGTGACCCTGCTCGTCGGGGACCGTGAGGTCGTGGTCAACGACCGCAACCTGGTCAACGCCATCCTCAACGCAGCAGGGGGTGAGTGACATGTCGTCACACCGCGAAGCTCCGGAGATCTCCAAGGACCCCGTCGCCGACAACACCGACGTCTACGCCTTCAGGAGTCCCGACAAGCCTGACACCGTGACACTGATCGCCAACTTCATCCCGTTGCAGCAGCCCGATGGCGGTCCCAACTTCTACGAGTTCGGTGACGATGTCGCCTACGACATCAACATCTCCAACGGCGGCAAGGGCGAGGCCGACATCGTCTACCGCTTCCGGTTCACGACCAAGATCCGCAACGCGAAGACGTTCCTCTACAACACCGGCCCGATCAACGACATCTCCGACACGACGTGGAACCGACCGCAGTACTACTCGGTCTCCCGACTGGAGGCCGGACGCACCAAGGAGATGGCCCGCGGGCTGGCCTGTCCCCCGGTGAACGTCGGCAAGCGGAGCACCCCGAACTACGCCAAGCTCGCCGCTCAGGCGGTGCACTCGATGGGCAACCGGAGCGTGTTCGCCGGTCAGCGCGCCGATGCCTTCCACGTCGACCTCGGCAGCATCTTCGACCTCGGGGCGCTGCGTCCGTTCAACCAGGCGCACCTCATCAAGCTGCCGGAGATGAACGGCGTCAACTCGGTGCAGTCCTACAACGTGCACACCATCGCCCTCCAGGTGCCGATCTCGGACCTCAGCCTGAAGGGTGACATCCCCAAGGACGCGAGCAAGGCCAGTGCCGTCATCGGCGTCTGGGCCAGCGCGAGCCGCCAGCAGTCGAGGATCTACGACAAGAAGAGGGGCCGCTACGCCTGTCACGGCCCGTGGGAGCAGGTCTCCCGGCTCGGCAACCCGTTGTTCAACGAGGTGATCGTGCCGATGGCCGAGAAGGACAAGTGGAACCACGAGCAGCCGGCCGGCGACAAGGCCTACGCGAAGTACGTCAACAAGCCCGAGCTGCAGGGGCTGCTGCCTGCGTTGTACCCCACGGTCTTCCCGAACCTCGCGGCCTACAAGAAGACGCGTGCGGACCTCAACGCGATCCTGCTCACCGGCATCCCCACGGGAGTCGTCCCCGGCTTCCAGAACTACACGGGGCCGGTCGAGTCGGACATGCTGCGGCTCAACCTCGCCGTACCGCCGACCACGAAGCCGAACGACGGTGGTCTCGTCGCCGGTGACGCGGCCGGATTCCCCAACGGGCGCAGGATCTCCGACGACGTGGTGACGATCGAGCTGCGGGCCATCGCCGGAGCGACGATCCCGCTGGTGGACCCGGACTACACGCCGGACGCCGCGGCCAGCGCGATCACCGACGGCACGACGAACACCAACGCCCCGTTGCTGAAGTCGTTCCCCTACCTCGGTCTTCCCGGTGGGGGCTACCAGACCGTGCCTGGCACGACGAAGGCGTCATGAGCGTGGCGACGGCGCACGCCGAGAACCCCTTCGCCGGGCAGGGTTCGGTCCTCCTGGACATCGGCGGCGACATCGGCGCGCTGGTGGTCACGATGCCGGCCGAGATGGAGGGGGTGGAGATCGAGATCCGGCCCGTGCACGGCACTGGGCAGGACCACGCCCACTCGCACCATGGCGGGCACACGGGCGGGCACCATCCGCACGTGGCGGTGGTCACCCGCCCCACGCCCGCTGGAGAGGTTCCCTCGTTGGTGTTCCCCGAGGTCGAGGAAGGCCGTTACGGGCTCTACCTCAAGGAGGCCGACGACCTGCGACTGCTGGTCAGCATCGTCGGTGGCGAGGTCACGACCGCTGAGTGGGCGATCTGAGCTGACCTCGGGGTGGTGACGACAGGTCACCGAGCGCGCGGGGGGTGCGTTCGGTGACCTGTCGGTCATTCCTCAGGGAGGTCGAGCCGGTAGACCACGTGCCGCCGGTCGTCCGCGGGGTTGTCCGGTGCGAGCTCGATCTCGCCGACCCGGTGGAAACCACAACGTCGGAGCATCCGCCACGAGCTCTCGTTGTCGGCGTGCACCGGCACCACCACCGTGCGCGAGCCGGCGGTGTGGATCGGCGCCAGCACCGCGGTGACCATGGCGCTGCCCAGCCCCCGACCGCGGGCCTCCGGCACCCCGATCAGGTAGTCGATGCTCGTCGCCCCCTCCGGCAGGTCGACCGCCTCGCCCAGCTCCGCGACGTACTCCGACTCGTCGCGGTAGAAGTACCACTGGACCAGACCGAAGGGCGTGCCGTCCTCGGACGCGATCGACACGTGGGCTGCGTCGGTGCCGTCGATGGAGGCACCGAACTGCTCCTCGATGGCCGACAACGACGGGTTGTCGGCCCACCAGCGCCGCACCAACGGCTCACGCAACCACGTGCTGACCAGCCAGTAGTCCTCGCGGACGAGCGGCCGAAGCTCTACGTCGGGCATGGTCCGACGGTAGCCGGGGCCCACCCGACACCGGCTCCGCCCGGCGACCACGGTGTGGCGGCCCGCTCAGCACCCGGACGCGTGTGTCCTCCACGTCCGCACTAGCGTCGGGGGGTGACCCCCACCCGCAGTGTGCTGCTGATTCACGGCATGTCCTCGAGCCAGGACACGTGGTGGCGTGTGGGGCCGGCGCTCGAGGCTCGCGGCTGGGCGGTGGACACCGTCAACCTGGCCGGCCACGGGGGTCGGCCCATCGGCGCGGTGAGGTCCGTGGCCGCCCTGGCCGAGGACCTGGCGGCGCAGCGACCCGAGAGCCGGACGCTGGTCGTCGGTCATTCGCTCGGTGCGATCGTCGCCCTGGAGCTGCTGGCCGCGTGTCCGACGTACGCCCGTGGTGTGCTCCTCGAGGACCCACCCGCTCTCGGGCGTGACCGGGCCACGGGCGAGATCGCCGAGGACATCGGACGGGAGGTCGTACGCGCCCACACCGACCCGTCCGGCGCGATCGCGGCGATGCTCGCGGGACACCCCGGCTGGGACCGCCGGGACGCGAGAAGCGTGCTCGGAGGGCGACTCCAGACGGACCCGCAGATCGCCACCCTCTCCCCCGGTGACATCACCTGGAACCTCCCGGCCCTGGTCTCCGCCTGCCCGGTGCCGGTGGCCCTGGTGGCTGCGGCGAGCGCCGAGTCGGCCCTGTTCGACCCCGACCGCAGCGAGCTGCTCCGGCGGCTGCCGGCCGAGCGCGTCACCGAGTTCCCGGCGACCCACCACGTCCATCTCGACGCACCGGACCGGTGGGTCGAGGCCGTTGACACCTTCGGCTCCGGCCTCGTGGACTGAGGCGCACGAGGCTCCTCGCTCGTCCCAGACCCGCGGCGTGCCCACCGGAACCCGACGTCAGCCGAGCAGCGGACCCGCCCAGCGCCAGTCACCCTCCGGGCCGAGGTACTCCACCCGGTTGACCTCCTCGTCGAGCTCGTCCTCGTGCGCGGCCCAGTCGAGCGCAGAGGCATGGTCGGCGAACTCGCTCTCCACCAGGACCACACCCATGCCGTCGAGGAAGCGGTAGGTCACCACGTCGCCCACCGTCGTCACGCCGGCTGGATGACGACCTTGAGGGCCAGGTGGTCGGCCGCGTTCGCGAACACGTCGTAGGCCTCGTCCATCTGGTCGAAGCTGAAGGTGTGGGTGCCCATCTTCTCCGCGGGGATCTTGCCGCTGGCCACCATCTTGAGCAGGGTCGGGATCGACACCGTGTCGACGAGGCCCATCGTCAGGGTGATGTTCTGGATCCACATGTCCTGCATCGGGAGCTCCACCGGCGTTCCGTGGACGCCGACGTTGGCGACCGTGCCCCCCGGTCGCACCATCGCCGCTGCACTGAGCAGCGTCTCCGGGTAGCCCACCGCCTCGATGGCCACCTCGACCCCGAGCCCGTCGGTGAGCGCAAGCACCTCGCCCACCGCATCGGGTCCGACCTCGACGATGTCGGTCGCACCGAACTCCAGCGCCTTCTCGAGGCGGAACTTGTTCGTGTCGACGGCGATCACGCGCGCGGCACCCCAGAGTCCGGTGGTGAGGACGGCGGAGAGCCCGACGGCACCCGCCCCCACGACGGCGACGGTGTCACCGGGGCGCACCCCGCCGGCCAGGACACCGACCTCGTAGCCGGTGGGGAGCGAGTCGGCCAGGAAGATCGCCTGCTCGTCCGACACCTCCTCAGGCACCAGGTGGAGCGAGGTGTCGGCGTACGGCACCCGCACGAACTCCGCCTGGGTGCCGTCGACGAGGTGTCCGAAGATCCACCCGATGCCTCCCACGGTCTGGCAGTGCGAGGGCATGTTGCGCTGGCAGTACTCACACCTTCCACAGCGGGTGATGGCCGGCACGAGGACCCGGTCTCCCACGTGGAACGAGCTGACCGCGTCGCCGATCTCGGTGATCGTGCCGACGGCCTCGTGCCCGAGCACCCGTCCTTCGGTCACCGTGGGTACGTCGCCGGCGAGGATGTGCAGGTCGGTGCCGCAGATGGTGGTCGTCTCGACGCGCACGACGACGTCGGTGGGGTCCTGGACGGCGGCGTCCGGGACCTCGTCCCAGGACTTCTTGCCGGGACCGTGGTACACGAGAGCCTTCATGGATCCTCCAGCCGTGGTCGGGGAACGCGCAGCGACGGCGTCCATGACGACGCTAGGCATGGCCGAGGGAAGGCGTGGGTCTGAAATTGAGACGCCGTCCGTCGCCGGAGGTCTGACAGCGGGCGGGAAGCTGTCAGACCTCCGGCGTCAGGCGTGGGCGTGGTCCGGGTGCCACTCGCGGAGGACGGCGCCGCACAACCCACACCTGCTCAGGCGCATCGGGCCACTCCAGGTGCGCTGTTCGTGGATCAGGTTCCACTCGTGGTCACAGGTGGGAGCCGGCAGTGCAGGGACACGCGGATGGAGTGGACGTGGCCCTGCACCCCCCTTCGCGCCGCTCCCGAGAACTGGTGGGCGATCGGTCTGGGAACCGATGGCTGGACGAGGTGCGTCTGTGGACATTCCGTGATCCCCCGGGGAGAACGGTGGCGGTCCTCGAACTCCGACCGCAGGCTTCCGTCTCAACCCGACCCGGCGAATGTACCGGAACCATTGCGGTCTGGCGAGCATCGATATTTCGGGCCTCGGCAGCCCACCAGCAGTAGCCGGCCAGAGGTGTCCCCCGGCGTCGAGGTGGCTGGTCGCGGCCGCTGTCAGCCCGTCGACGCGGTCGGCCCGCAGACGCCCTTCTTGCGGTTGGTCCTGTCGCAGTACTTCGAGCCGAGGAACGGCGGCTTGACGACTCCCTTGACCACCTCGAGGATGCCGGTGTCACCGACCTTCGGCACCCGCCCGGTGAGCAGCTTGCGGTTGTTGACCTTGACCTTGACGATCGTCGCGTCGACCGACGTGACGCCGTTCTCCTTGCGGGGATAGCCGAGCTGGTAGCTGAGGTCGATCACCGGCTCGATGCCCTGGCCGTAGTTCTCGAGGACGTAGCCCGTCCGGCTGATGGTCAGCTGGCGGCTCATGCCGAGCCATCGGCCGAAGATGCCCCGGTAGTCGGGAGCCGCGCGGCGTACGACGATGCTCTGGCTCTCGGCGGTCTGCGCCGCGGCGAGCGCCTTGCCCTGGGCGGTGAACAGCGTGCGTACGGCGGGGGCCCTCACCAGCGGCTGGAGCAGCACCCCGCGTGAGCCGAAGAGCTGCACCAGCCTCGCCGGGGCGAGGCACCGGGTCAGGAGCTTGAGACCGCCGGCGTCCATCGCCTTCGCGCACTGCGGCCTGGCCAGCAGCGCCGTCATCGTCCTGGGTACGTCGACCGAGCCCACGCCGAGGCTCTTGAACCTCAGGGACAGCGACCGGACGGCGGCCTGCAGCAGCCGGAGCGACTGGGCCCTCGTGTTCGGCCCGACGCTGAGGGTGAGCTCCTTCTCCTGCTCGAGCTCGACCCCGAAGGTCGCCACCTTGCCCGCGGTCACCAAGGTGTTGGTGTCCCCCAGGAAGTCGGACAACAACGCGTTGGCCTTGCCGATCTCGGGGTCCGTGATGACGGTCGCCCCGACGTGGGACACCTCGACCGGCGCCAGCCGGCGGTTGGTGACCGTGACGACGTGCTTGTCGTCCTCGAGGCCGAAGCAGTAGAACAGCGCGCTCGTCCTGGTCGAGGACACCGAGTAGCCCTCGGCCTCGGC
Organism: uncultured Actinomycetota bacterium; assembly: GCA_963843775.1. Classification (GTDB taxonomy): domain Bacteria; phylum Actinomycetota; class Actinomycetes; order Propionibacteriales; family Nocardioidaceae; genus Marmoricola. The sequence goes on along the minus strand of CAWJLT010000012.1, from coordinate 449,756 downwards.
CGCCGTCGGGTTGGCGCACGCAGGTCGGGGCGCTCCCACGAGGGAGCCGTTGACGAGGTTCTTCTCGACCTCGCTCTGGAAGCTCGCGACGACCTGGTCGAGACCGACGGAGAGGATGGCGACCTGGCCGAGGCGCTTGGTCGTGTACTCCACGTGCAGGTGGTCGCTCGCGAGCTTGCCGGTGGCATAGGTCCACGGCCGGTTGGCAGCGCCCCTCGTGGCCACCACGATGTGGGCGTCCGCCGGCTGGGCGTTGTCCAGCTCGACGCTCAGGGCTGCCGGCTCGTCGAGCGGCCCGAAGGGCTCCAGGCTGAAGATCTGCGACACGAACGTGAGGTTCTCGCCGGTGGCGGTGCCCGGCATGCTGTCGGCCACCTCGAGGTCGACGCCGTCGGGGAGTCCCGTCGCGACGACTCGCGACTCCTCCTCCACGATCGCCGAAGGGCTGGGCAGGGACGAGGGCAGGGCGACCGAAGGCTTGTTGTCACCCGCGCAGGCAGTGACACCGAGGACGAGGACCGCCGCCAGCGTCGCGCGCACCAGCGCACCGCCTCGCAGTGGTGACTGACCCATGACTGCCCCTGCCGTGCTCGATCTGCCCATGACTGGACCACGGTATCGCCGAAAGCCTCGCAATTCGGGCGACTTCCCCAGACTCTCTCGTGTGGCAGGTCTCAGACCGGGGCAGGCGGATCATCGAGCAGCCGGCGGTGCAGCTCGGTCGTGAGGACGTGGATCTCACGGGTGAGGTCGGTGTTGGTCCTCAGCCGGTTCTGCCCGATCATCACGAAGGTCGAGAGGAAGATCGCCTCGAGTGAGACGACCAGGGTCAGCGTCGGCCACGGGTTGACCTCGGCGAGCAGCATCCAGCTCACGAACAGCACGGCGTGCAGGTAGACGAAGTCCCCGCATCATCGGTCATCAGGGCGCCAGGACCACGACTCCCGCCTGGCTCAGGCGTCGCCGCGGCCCACGGTCGAACCACCCAGCGGGACCGGGTCGAGACCGAGCTTGCGGTGGTCCCACGACCGGGTCCGGGTGACGTCGAAGCGCACGGCGACGCGCTTGTTGAGCATCATCTCGACGAACGGCTCGAGGTCCTCGGTGTAGGGCCCGGTGTAGCGCTCCCACACGTTCACGCCCACGGCCCACAGGGCGTCCGGGTCGTCCAGGACCTCAGCCGTGCCCTCCATCGAGACACCACGCAGCGTGTCGTAGGTGAGGCCGTCCTCGATCAGCACCGTCGCCCGCGGGTCGCGGCGCAGGTTGAGCGCCTTCTGCGCCTTGGCCTTGGTCTCGAACCAGAGCACCCCGTCGAGCACCGCGAACCACATGCCCACCACGTGCGGCTGCCCGCCGACCCCGATCGTCGCGAGGTTGGCCGTGCGCTGCCCGGCGACGAACGCACTGATCTCCTCGGGCGTCATCTCGATCTGCGAGCGCTGGTTGGTTCCCATGCGTGAGCTCCTGCGGTGGGCGGCGTGCGGGACGCGCTGATTCAACCACTGGTGCAGCCGACCCGGCCCTACCCTCTCGGATCACCCCGGACCACCGGAGGTGGTCAGCCCTCGACCGTGACGGTGACCTTCCCGGGGTAGAACGCCACGTGGCCCGCGATCTCCGAGACGGCGTCGTAGGCCTCGTCGTAGGTCCAGCCGGCGTCGGTGACGGTGCCCTCCGCGGTGCTGATCGAGTAGTAGGACGCGTCGCCCTTGAAAGGGCAGTACGTCGAGGTGTCGGTGCGCGAGAGGACGGCCGGGTCGATGTCGGCCAGGGGAACGTACTGCGCTGGAGGGTAGGAGGCCTCCTGGAGGGTCAGCGCCGATGTCGACTCGGCGATGACGGTGCCGTTCACGACGACCTGCACCTTCCCTGCCGTGGGCGTGACGGTGATCGGGTGCGAGGCGTCGGGGATCTTCGGTTCACGGGTCATGTGGGGACAACCGCACCTTCGGCGCGCGTATGCCCGCAACCTGAGGGGACTGGCGGTGCATCACTCGGTGCGGTGTGGGGAACTACGGGTCCGGGCCGACATCGGCCCCTCGAGGATCAGGAGACACCGTGACATCAGCACCCGGCCAGCGCAGGGCCCTCGTCGTCGGTGTGACCGGCATCGTCGGCCAGGCCGTGGCGACCAAGCTGGTCGCCGACGGCTGGCAGACCTACGGGCTCTCGCGCAGCGGCACCTGCACGGTCGACGGCGTCACTCCGGTCAAGGCCGACCTGGGCGACCCCGAGGCCCTGGCCCAGGCCCTGGCCGACGTCGACCCCGTGCTCGTCGCCATCACCGCCTGGACGCGGATGGAGACCGAGGCCGAGAACATCGCGGTCAACGGCGGTGCCGTCCGCCACCTGCTGGCCGCGCTCGAGCCGGCCGGCTCCGTGCGACACGTCGCGCTGATGACCGGGCTCAAGCACTACCTGGGGCCGTTCGAGGCCTACGCCGTCGGCGAGATGCCGGACACCCCCTTCCACGAGGAGGAGCCGAGGCTCGACTCGCCGAACTTCTACTACGCCCAGGAGGACGAGGTGTTCGCCTCGGCGGAGCGCAACGGCTTCACCTGGAGCGTGCACCGGTCCCACACCGTCTTCGGCTTCGCCACCGGCAACGCCATGAACATGGTGCTGACGCTGTGCGCCTACGCGGCCATCTGCAAGGACCAGGGCCTGCCCTTTGTCTTCCCCGGTTCGGAGACGCAGTGGAACTCCGTGACCGACGTGACCGACGCGAACCTGCTCGCGGAGCAGATCGTCTGGGCCGGCACCGACGAGGGCGGCAGGAACGAGGCGTTCAACATCGCCAACGGCGACGTCTTCCGGTGGCGCTGGCTGTGGCCCCAGGTCGCCGCCCACTTCGACCTCCCCTGGGAGGGGTTCGAGGGGTCACCGCGCACCCTGGAGGTGTCCATGGCCGGGATGGAGCAGGTGTGGCGTGACCTGGCGGAGAAGCACCAGCTGGTCGAGCCCGACCTGTCCCGGATCGCCTCGTGGTGGCACAGCGACGGCGACCTCGGCCGCGACATCGAGGTCGTCACCGACATGAACAAGAGCCGCAAGGCCGGGTTCACCGACTTCCGGGACACCCGGGACAGCTTCTTCACCTACGCCGGGCAGTACAGAGAGGCGCGGATCATCCCCTGACGCTCGCTCACCCCGGATCGCCGCGAGAGACTGCTCCCGTGACCACAAGTGCTCCCGCCACCCCGTCCCCACAGCTCCCCGACCCCACTCCCCCGTCGACGATCGGCCTCGGTCGGACCCGCCAGGGCTCGATCTACCGCGCAGGGGTCCTCGGCCGGCAGCCGCTCGTCCCGGTCAGCGCGGCGTTGCTGGAGGAGCGCGCGAAGGCGGCCATGTCCCGGGAGGCCTGGGCCTACGTCGCCGGTGGAGCGGGCGAGGGCGCGACGATGCGGCACAACCGGGCCGCCTTCGAGCGGTGGCGCGTCGTGCCGCGGATGCTGCACGGCACCAGGACGCGCGACCTGTCCACCTCCGTCCTCGGCACCCCCCTGCGGGCTCCGGTGATGGTGGCGCCGGTGGGCGCGGGAGCCCTCGTCCGTCCGGACAGCGACGTGCACATCGCCCGGGGTGCGGCGGCGGCCGGGACGCCGTACGTCTTCTCCTCGCAGGGCTGCAGCCCGATGGAGCAGACGGCGAAGGCGATGGGTGGGACGCCGTTCTGGTACCAGCTCTACTGGTCGACCGACGAGCCTCTCGTCGACTCCATGATCCAGCGCGCGGAGGCCTGCGGCGCCCGCGCCCTGGTGGTCACGGTGGACACCACGACGCTGGGCTGGCGACCGCGGGACCTCGACCTCGGTTCGCTGCCGTTCGCGAAGGGCCAGGGCCTCGCGCAGTACACCTCGGACCCACGGTTCGTCGAGATCCTCCGCGAACGCATCGCGGCCGCGGCGGCGTCCTCCACGCCTGCGGAGAAGGTCAAGGTGACGGCCGCCGCCCTGCGGAGCCTGGTGTCGATCACCAGGAACTACCCGGGTCGGTTCCTCGAGAACCTGCGCTCCCGGGAGCCGCGCGCGGCCGTCGAGACGTTCCTCGACATCTACTCCAACCCCGGACTGTCGTGGGACCACCTCGCCACCCTGCGCAGCCGTACGACGCTGCCGATCCTGCTCAAGGGGATCCTGCACCCCGACGACGCCGCCACCGCGCTCGAGGCCGGCGTCGACGGGCTGATCGTGTCCAACCACGGTGGCCGTCAGGTCGACCACAGCATCGCCGCGCTGGACGCGCTCGTGGCGGTGCGCGAGCGGGTAGGACCGGACCCGACGATCCTCTTCGACAGCGGCATCCGCACCGGCGCCGACGTCTTCCTCGCCCTGGCCCTGGGCGCCGACACCTGCCTCCTGGGCCGCCCCCACCTCTACGGTCTCGCGCTGGCCGGCGCCGAGGGCGTCACCCAGGTGATCGAGAACGTTCTGGCCGAGCTCGACCTGACCATGGGCCTGGTCGGCGCCGCCACGATCGCCGACATCACCCGCGACCTGCTGGTCACGGGCTGAGGAGCGAGCGGAGCCCTACCCCAGCGCGGGGTCGAGGGACGCGTAGCGCCCGGACCACGGCTGCGCCTCCTCGAGCTGGGCCGCAAGCTGGAGCAGCGCCCCGTCAGACCCGAGCCGCCCGACGAACTGCACCCCGAGCGGCAGGCCCTTCGCCGTCCAGTGCAGCGGGACGCTGACGGCGGGACGCCCGGTCAGGTTCGCCAGCTGGGTGTAGGGCACCCAGCCGAGGTTGTCGGCGATCAGCTGGTCGAGCACCCCGGTGGCCGCGAGCAGCTTCCCGGCCCGCGCCTTCGCCACCACCCGGGCGGCCTTCTGGAGCGATCCCGGCGACGTGAGCGCATCCACCGCGAGCGGCGGCTTCGCCAGTGTCGGGGTGAGGAAGAGGTCGTAGGTCTCGTGGAAGCCCGCGAGGGCGTGGATGTAGCCGTTGACGTTCGCCAGCGACTGCAGCAGGGCAGAGATCCCGGCCGCGCGACCGAGCTCGGCACAGGCCAGGGTGTCGGCCTCGAAGTGGCTGTCCGGTGATCCCAGCCGCCTCTTCGCCTCGGCCACCTGGCCGTGGAGCTGCGCGAACCAGATCGTCAGGAAGTCCCGGGCCAGCGCCTCGTCGTCGTGCGGCGGTGAGACCTCCTCCACCTCGTGGCCCAGCTCGGTGAGCAGGACGGCGGCGGCCTCGACCGCAGCGACCGCCTCGGGGTCGGGGCTGGCGTTGATCGCGGACGAGGACGAGTAGCCGATCCGCAGGCGGCCGGGACGTTGCGAGACGAGCTCGGCGAACGGGACCGCGGGACGCGCGGCCTCGTAGCCGGCGCACGGGTCGGGCGCGATGATCGCGTCCAGCAGGCCGGCGCTGTCCCGCACGGTGCGCGAGACGACACCCTGGGTGACCATCCCGAACATGACCTCACCTGTCTGCGGGCCGTAGGGACCGAGGCCCCGGCTGGTCTTGAGGCCGACCAGCCCGTTGCACGCGGCGGGGATCCGGACCGAGCCGCCACCGTCGTTGGCGCCGGCCGCCGGCACGACGCCGGCCGCGACCGCGGCGCCTGACCCACCGGACGAGCCGCCCGGGGTGTGGGCCAGGTTCCAGGGGTTGCGCGCGGCTCCCCACAGCTCTGGCTCCGTGACTCCCTTGGCACCGAACTCCGGGGTGTTCGTCTTGCCGAAGATGACCAGGCCCGCCTCGAGGAAGCGTCGTGTGACCAGGGCATGCCGGTCGGCGACGTCGTCGACCAGGGCCCGGGAGCCGTTGGAGGTCGGGTAGCCGGCGTACTCCTGGGCCAGGTCCTTGACCAGGAACGGGACCCCGGCGAAGGGCCCGGACAGATCCGGGTCGGCCACCTGGGCGTCGGCGACGTCGACGAGCAGCTCGACGACCGCGTTGATCGAGGGGTTGACCGCGTCGTTGCGCTCACGGGCCAGAGCCAGCAGCTCGGCGGCGGTGACCTCCTTGTCGGTCACCAGGCCCGCCAGGGTGGTCGCGTCGGACGTGAGGTAGTCGCTGAGGTCCATCGCCGAAGTCTAGGGACTCGCGATCTGGGAGGGGGCGGCGAGCGCAGCCACGACCGCCTGCACGGCAGGAGACTCCGCCATGCTGCGACGGTGCACGGCGACGATGTCGCGCGTGGGCACCGGATCGTGGGCCCTGAGCGCGACGAGGTCGTCGGTGAGGTTCTCGCGGCCGAGCCGCGGCACGAGGGCGATGCCGAGGCCCGCCCGGACCAGGGCCAGGTGGGACTGGAACTCCATCGACTCGTGGGCGATCAGCGGCTGCCGCCCGGTGCCCTGGTACATCCGGGAGAGCCACTCGCGGCAGATGGTCCCTTCGGGAGTCGCGATCCACGCCTCGTCGACGAGGTCACGAGGCGCGACCCGGGCCCGGACCGCCAACGGGTGACTGGCGTGCACCACCACGTCGGCCACGTCGTCGGCCAGTGAGGTGGTGGAGAGGTGGTCAGGGATCCCCAGTGGTACGTCGCCCCAGCTGTGGGCCACGCCGACATCGGCCTTCCCGGCGGCGACGAGCTCGACGGTGTCCCACGGCTCGCGCTCGGTGAGGGTCAGCTCGAGATCCGGATGAGCCTGCTGCAGCTCGCGCACCCGTGGCGCCACCAGACCCCGCATGGCGGTCGAGAAGGCCGTGATCCGCATCCGGCCGGCCACGGCCCCGGCCTGGTGGTGCAGCCCCGACTCGATGCTCTCGAGGTCTGCGAGCAGCCGACCGCCCGCCTCGACCAGCAGCCTGCCCTCTCGGGTCAGCATCACACCACGGCCCACGCGCTCCAGCAGCGGCACGTTCGTCTGACGTTCGAGCCTCTTGACCTGCTGCGAGACGGCACTGGGCGTGAAGCCCAGCGCGTCCGCGGCAGCGACCACGGACCCGTGGGTGTCGACGGCGCGGAGGGAGGTCACGGCGGCGAGATCGATCATGCAGCAACGCTACATGGAAAACGCCATAATGATTCGCTGGTGCTTCATCGTCACACCCCCCACGCTGAGGTCATGAACATCCGTGACTCCCTGCTCGCCGCCTTGGTGGCCACGATCTGGGGCTTCAACTTCGTGGTCATCGACTGGGGCATGCACGGCGTCCCGCCCCTGCTGTTCGCAGCGATGAGGTTCACCCTCGTCGTCGTACCCGCGATCTTCCTGGTCCGCCGACCGGCCGCACCGTGGCGCACCGTTGCGGCCGTCGGCGTGTTCATGTCGCTGGGACAGTTCAGCTTTCTCTACGTCGCCATGGCGGCGGGCATGACGCCCGGTCTTGCTGCGCTGGTCCTGCAGGCCCAGGTGATCTTCACGGTGCTGATCGCCGCCGGGGTGCTGCGCGAGCGACCGAACCGGGCGCAGGTCGTGGGGGTGGCCCTCGGGTCGCTGGGACTCCTCGTCGTGGCGGTCGGTCGTGGTGGCGAGACGACGACGGCCGCCCTGGGCCTGTGCCTGCTCGGCGCGCTCTCCTGGGGGATCGGCAACGTCGTCTCCCGCGCCTCCGGCGTGGCTGGCGGACTGTCCCTCACCGTGTGGTCGGCGGTCGTGGTCCCGGTCCCCCTGCTGGCACTCTCGCTCCTGCTCGACGGGCCGGCCACCGTCGCCGCCGCCCTGGGTTCGTTCTCGTGGCAGGCGGTGGTCTCGACCCTCTACACCGCCGTACTCGCCTCGCTCCTCGGCTACGGGATCTTCAACACCCTGCTGAGCCGCAACCCGTCGTCGGCGGTCGTGCCGTGGGTGCTGCTCGCGCCGGTCGTGGCCATGGCGTCGGCCTGGGCCCTGCTCGACCAGCAGCCCACCACCGCGGAGCTGGTGGGCGGTGCGGTGCTGATCGTCGGGGTTCTCGTCGCGATGCGACCCGGTGCTGGACGACGCACGCGCTGCCGCGTCATGCTGGACCCGACACTCACCGCTTCGGCGAGCTGGCCCGGACGGCCAGGGAGGACGGCGACATGGGGATCATCACCCGAGGCTTCGGCGGCAGGCGTGACCCGGAGGCGGCCGCCCTCCCACCGGGTCAGTACCTCACCGCCGACTTCCCGGTCCTCACCGCCGGCCCGACGCAGTACGTCGACACCGACGACTGGGCGTTCACGCTGACGACCGAGAGCGAGGACAGGACGACCTGGTCGTGGGAGCAGCTGATGGCGCTGCCGTCCGAGGACGTCGAGACCGACATCCACTGCGTCACCCGCTGGTCGAAGCTCGGGACCCGCTGGCACGGCGTACCCGTGGATGCGCTGTTCGAGGAGGTCGAGAGCACCGCCGACTACGTGATGGCCCACTCCTACGGGGGATACACGACCAACCTGCCACTGGAGGACCTGCTCGACGGCAAGGCCTGGCTGGCCTACGAGTACGACGACGGTCCGCTCCCCGCCGAGCACGGCGGCCCGCTGCGGCTCCTCGTGCCGCACCTCTACTTCTGGAAGTCGGCGAAGTGGCTCAACGGCTTCACCCTGCTCACCAGCGACGAGCCCGGCTTCTGGGAGGGCTTCGGCTACCACAACTACGGGGACCCCTGGCGCGAGGAACGCTACGACGGTGACTGAGACCCCCGTCCGCACACGGGGCAAGGTCGGTGGGCCCCGCCCCCGGTGGCTCCGCGCCAGCCTGACGGGGCTGCGCTCCGAGACCGGGACAGCACGCACCATGACCTTCGAGGTCCCCGGTTGGCCGGGACACCAGGCGGGACAGCACGTCGACGTACGCCTGACTGCTGCTGACGGCTACTCGGCGCAGCGGGCCTACTCCATCTCCGCCCCGAGCGACGGCACTCGCGTCTCGATCACGGTCCAGGAGGTCGGGGAGGGCGAGGTGTCGCCGTACCTCGTGGAGGACATGGAGCTCGGCGACGAGATCGAGGTGCGGGGTCCGATCGGCGGCTGGTTCGTCTGGTCACCCAGTCCGGACGCCCCGGTGGAGCAGCCGATCCTCCTCGTGGCGGGCGGCTCGGGGGTGGTGCCGCTGATGGCGATGGTGCGTGAGCGAGCGCGGTCCGGCAGCCGGGCACCGTTCCGGCTGGTGTACTCCGTGCGCGACCACGCCCAGATCCTGTACGCCGACGAGCTCGCCGAGCGGGCGCAGGACGACGGCCTTCAGGTGGACGTCGTCTACACCCGCGTGGCGCCTGAAGGAGCGCTGCGCCCGGTCGGCCGGATCACAGGGGCCGACCTGGCGACACCTCACGACTCCGGCTGGCCGCACCAGCCGCCGCCCCGCGCCTACGTGTGCGGTCCGACGGCGTTCGTGGAGCACGCGATCCGTGCCCTGCTCGAGCTCGGCTACACCAACCGCACCATCCGCGCCGAACGCTTCGGACCCTCAGGAGGCTGACATGACCCGACAAGGCCACGCTCACGACGACCACGCCCTGGACGGGAATGCTGCCGCCGGACCCTTCGCCGAGGTCTTCGGCGTCGACGTCAGCACGGCCACCGTGACCTGTGCCGGCTGCGCGGCCTCGGCCGCGTTCGCGGAGCAGCGGGCGTTCCTCGCAGGCCCCGGGACCGTGCTGCGCTGCCCCGGCTGCGACCACGTCCTGGCCCGCGTCGTCGCGACGAGCACCGAGCTGTGGCTGGACCTGAGCGGGTCGTCGTCGTGGCGGTTCCCGCTCGAGACTGCCCCCTCCTGAGGCGTCCCGCTGCCACGAAGCCGCCCCGGTGGCGCCTGACCCCAGGGGCGTGCCCGTCGACGACTCTGCTGGGATGTCGAGAACGCCGAGTCGGCTCCGACGTAGCAGCGAAGGGCCGGCACCGGCGCCAGGTCCCGCTGAGAAGGAGCTCCACGATGAAGTACGTGATCCTCATCCACTCCAACCCCGAGCCCTGGGGACACCCGACACAGGTCCTCACCGCCGAGGGCCGGGCCCTGCCCCAGGAGCAGCACGACGAGATGGACCGTCGGTTCGACACCTTGATGACGGAGATCTCCGCGTCGGGCGAGCTCGTGACGGCCGAGGCCCTGGCCGACCCGGCGTCGGCGACGCTCTACCACTGGAGCCCTGAGGGGCAGCTCACCACCGAGGGGCCCTACGCCGAGGCGAAGGAGCACCTGGCCGGGTTCTTCATGCTCGACGTCGTCAACCGCCAGCGCGCCGAGGAGATCGCAGCCGTGTTCGCCCAGCCCGGCGGCGTCGTCGAGCTTCGTCCGGCGATGTGGCCAGGTGGCGACGACCAGTGACCGCAGGCGGCCACGAGCACGTCTGGCGCGCGTGCGCGCCCGACGTCCTGGCCGCCCTGGTGCGTCGGCACGGTGACTTCGGCCCCTGCGAGGACGCCGTGCAGGAGGCGTTGCTGGCGGCGTCGCAGCAGTGGCCCGACGACGGGTTGCCGGAGAACCCGGCAGCCTGGCTCACCACGGTCGCCAGGCGGCGGTTGGTCGACCACGTGCGCAGCGAGCGGGCTCGGTCCGACCGCGAGCAGCTCGTGGCTCGCGATGTCCTACTCGCCTCACCCGGCGCCCCCGAACGCGACGACTCGCTCACCCTGCTGCTCCTGTGCTGCCACCCGGCGCTGACGCGGCCCTCGCAGGTGGCGCTCACCCTGCGGGCGGTCGGCGGGCTCAGCACCGCGCAGGTCGCGCGCGCCTTCCTGGTGCCGGAGTCCACCATGGCCCAGCGGATCAGCCGCGCGAAGGCACGCCTGCGCGAGATCGACGCCCGCTTCACCGTCCCCGGTCCCGACGAGCTTCCACACCGGGTGGAGACCGCCGGGCAGGTGCTCTACCTCGTGTTCACCGAAGGACACACCAGCACGACGGGGACGGGCCTGTACGACGTGTCGCTGGCCGACGAGGCGATCCGCCTCACCCGTCAGCTGGGGGCGCATCTCCCCGACGTCGGCGAGGTCACCGGGTTGCTGGCCCTGATGCTGCTCACGGACGCCCGACGCGCGGCGCGCATCCGCGAGGACGGTTCGCTGGTGCCGCTGGCGGAACAGGACCGTGTGCTGTGGGACCGCCCTCGCCTCCAGGAGGGCATCGGCCTCGTCGAGCGGGCGCTCCCGACCGGCCCGGTGGGACCCTTCCAGCTGCAGGCCGCGATCGCAGCCGTGCACGCCGAGGCGTCGACGGTCGAGGGCACCGACTGGGTGCAGATCGAGACCCTCTACCGGATGCTCCACGAACTGGCACCCGGTCCGGTGGTCACGCTCAACCACGCCGTGGCGGTCGCCATGGTCGAGGGACCCGACGCCGGGCTCGACCTGCTCGCCCCGCTGCACGACGTCGCGTCGATGCGACGACACCACCGGCTGCACGCCGTACGTGGTCACCTGCTGGAGATGGGCGGCCGGCCCGACGAGGCCCGCACGTCGTACGCCGAGGCAGCGCGGTTGGCGACCAGCATCCCGGAGCAGCGGTACCTGAATCTCAAGGCTACGAAGGGCTGACGCCCGTCGTGGGGTTCCAGCTCCCGTGGAAGCCCACCGGAACCCGGGCCGGAAGGTGCACGGCGGCGACGTCCTCGAGCGTCTGCGCGTCGAGCATCACCAGGTCACTGGTGCCGCTCGACCGGTCGAGGACGTAGCCCATCAGCAGGCCGTCGGCCTCGTCGGTGGAGTCGTCGTTCGCGACGAAGCAGAACTCGCTCGCCTCGCGGCCCGCGCCGAGGTTGCGGACGGCGGTGGAGCCCGCGGCGAGGTCGTGCCGGAGGACCGCATCGCCGGGCACGCCGTCCGTGAAGCCGACCGAGTAGCCGAACCGGTGACGCCGGCCGGTCTGGCGCTCGTCGATGCGGGGGAACTCCTGGGCGCGCTCGTCGAAGCGGTCCTCGCGCACCTTGTCGCCGGTGAGGTCGATCGTGAACCGCGCCAGGGTCGGCGGCCCCTCGTCGGGGCCGTTGAGGACGGTGGCGAACATCCGGTCGTGGCGCACGACGTCGACCACCACGTGGTCGCCGTCCTCGTAGGCGTTCAGCGTGTGGAAGACGAAGCACGGGTCGATGTCGAACCAGCGGACGTCGGCACTCGTGCCCTCGCGCGGCAGCAGCCCGAGGCGGGCGGGATAGTCCTGGTCCCAGGAGTAGGGCAACGTCGACACCGGTGTACCGGAACGCGAGCCCCGGGCGATCCGCGAGATCACGGGGTCCGGCAACGGGTTGCGCCCGATGATGGCCGACATCATCAGCCGCACCGGCAACCTGGCCGCGCGCGGCATGCCCTCGACGGCACGTCGTCTGTCGAAGACCACCGGCAGGTCGTAGAGCACGATGTAGTTCTCGGTCAGCGCGAAGTCGTGCATCATCGGGCTGCCGCCGACCTCGATCGGCACGGTGCGCCGCACGCGCCCGTCGGTGCCGCGGACCGTGTAGTCGACGCGGTTGCCGCGTAGCCAGTTGTAGGAGACCGCGTGCAGCTCGCCCGTCCCAGGATCCTCGTGCGGGTGGGCCGAGTAGCCCGCGGGCAGCGAGCCCATCCGCAGTGTGCCGTCGAAGTCGCTCGGCCCGACGGTCTCGAGGTCATCGGTGAGCTCGTAGGGCGAGGGGCCACCCTCGACCAGCGCAAGGGTCCTTCCGGCGTGCTCGAGCACGTGGGTGTTGGCGGCGAAGTCGTTGTTGTCCCATCCGGGTGCGCGTGAGGGCTCACCCAGCTTCTGGGCCACGTGGTCCGAACGCACGTAGCGGTTGCGGTACCACTTCGCCTCCCCGCCGGCGAGGCGGACGCCGTGCACCATCCCGTCGCCGAGGAACCAGTGGTGCCCCTCCCCCACGTCGTCGATCGGGTTCGGACCGATGCGCAGGTAGCGGCCGTCCAGGTGCTCCGGCAGCCCACCGGTCACGTCCAGGTCGGCCACGGTCAGCTCCTCACGCACCGGTGCGAAGTTGTCCTTCAGGTAGCGGTTGGTCATGGCGCGACTCCCTATAACGACGTTATTGACCTCCTGTATAACGCCGTTATGTCATCATGGCAAGCATGGGTCCTCCTGCGGAGCAGACCGGCGAGACCGCCGACGTACGCCGACGGCTGCTCGAGTCCGCCGCCCTGCTCCTCGACGAGTCCGGGCCCGACGCGCTCACAGCCCGACGCCTTGCGGCCACGGCGGGCCTCTCCACGATGGCGGTCTACACACACTTCGGCGGGATGCCGGCACTGGTGAAGGAGATCGTGGTCGAGGGGTTCAAGCGGCTGGCCGAGCACACCACAGCGCACCCATGCACCGATGACCCCGTCGCCGATCTGGTCGATCTCGCCTTCGCCTACCGCGCGAACGCGCTCGAGAACCCCCATCTCTACTCGGTGATGTTCGGCGCCGCCTCCCTGGGCGGCTACACGCTGGCTCCGGAGGAACGGGCGGTCGGGATCTACACGTTCGTCGTGCTCTCCGAGGCGGTCGGACGCGCGATGGAGCTGGGCACGCTGCGACGTGACAGCCCCGACCTCGTCGCCCAGCAGCTGTGGGCGGCGATGCACGGCTACGTGATGCTCGAGCTCGCGGGTCTGCACCTCACCAGCAAGGACCCGGCCGAGGAGGTCTTCCGCCCCCTGCTGGCGACGTTGCTCACGGGACTTCGCCCGTAGGCTCCACTCGCCCCGACCGCTTTGCTGGCACATCCGTGCGCTGATCACCCGTCCGGTGGTGGCCGGCTGCTGCGTCGTCGGGTGCCGGGTGGTGGGTCGAAGGTGAACGTGTTGGGTCCGGTTCTTCGGATCTGCCAGGGGCCACTGTGGATCAGTCGGTGGTGGTGGCCGCAGAGCAGGATCAGGTTGGTCAGTGACGTCTCTCCGCCGTCGGCCCAGTGGACGATGTGGTGGGCGTGGGTCATGACCGGTGGTCTGGTGCAGTGCGGGAACCGGCAGTGGTGGTCGCGGGCGACGAGGGCTTTCCAGATCGCGGTGGTCACCAAGCGCTGTCGGCGGCCGACGTCGAGGACCTCGCCCTGGGTGCCGAGGACGAGGGGGATGAGGTCGGCGTCGCAGCACATCCTGCGGATGGTGGTGGCGGTGAGTTCCTCACCGGTCTCGGTGGTCCCGAACCCGGTCTGGTTCTTGAGGTCGGTCAGGTCGATGGTGACCGCGACCCGTGGGGTGGCGCCGTGACACTCGGGCAGGAGCTCGGCGGTGGCGGCGCGGTCGCAGAGGTCGAGCAGGGCGTCGAGCATCCGGGCCCCATGGTCACGGGGGTCACGGGGGTCGCGGCCGTCGTGACCACACCCCGGGACCCGACAGCTGCCGGGGTCGCAGACCGCCCTTATGCCTCCGTTGGTGGGGACGTTGGTGGGGACCGGTCTGGACAGGGGCAGCAGGGTCGCCTTCAGCCTCGCTGCGTCCTCGGAGGCGCACCGGCCGCTGATCCGGGCACCCCCGGCGCCGTCGAACCGGATGGACAGCTCGCGGCCGAGGTGGGCGGCGCGTTCCTCCCGGTCCAGCTCCCGCTCGGCACGGCGCTCGTCGCCTCCGGGGTCGATGCGAGACACCAGGTATCTGGCGACTTTCCGCAGCTCGGTCGCATCCAGCGCCTTGGCCTCGGTCAACATCATTTCGACGCCACGTTGTCGGACCATGACGTTGCCGGGGAGGTCGTCGATCGCGTGCCGGACGACGTGGGCCTTCGCGGTCGAGAGCCACCCGTCGGCCAGCGCTTCTGCGACCGGGGTCAGTAGTGGTTCGTCAACGGCGGTCGCCAACCTGACCATCGCCTGCCCGCAGCCTCTTGTGGCCCCCGGCGACGGCGGTGAGGAAGTCCGCGGTGGAGGCCCACCCGACCTCCTTGACCGCACCGGTGGCCTCGAGCTCACGGACCACACCGAGCTCCAGGGCGTCGAGGGTGGATTTCAGGGACTCGATCTCGACGACGGTGTCCATCAGCTCGGCACGTGACCGGGCCGCCAGCAACACGTCTCCGGCCTCCCGGATCCGACCCCTGATCTCGGCCAGCTCACCGGGCAACCCACCGGCACCAGGGGTGCTGGGTGGGTCGATCGGCTGGTTGGTCATGACTCAATCCAAGCACCGATCACTGACAACCGAGGCCCGAGATTCCCCTTGCTGCACAGGGGATTCAACACTTTCCTCAGCGGCTCTGAACCCCACTCGTGGTCGACCGTCCGGGTCGGACCACCGTGGCCGTACCAGCTGCTCGTCAATCCGGCCGCAGCATGACTCGTTGCTAAGACCGCTTGACCTCGCCCGGCCGAGAACGTCAGGATTCCCCGGGTACCCGGGCACTCCTGCAGCCCCGGCCGGCCACCCCTACGCCCCGGCGAGTCTGTCGATCGCCCGTGTCAGGACCCGGGCGCGGGTCTCCGGGGAGCGGGCCTTGAGCAGCAACAGGATGACGGCGTACCGCTCCGAACGACCAAGCTCCTCGAAGGCCCCTGCGGCGACAGGGCTTCCTGCCAGGGCGGCCTCGAGGTCCGGGGGCACGGTGGCCGTGCGCTGGGAGGCGTACGCCGCGCCCCACCGTCCGTCCGCCTGAGCGGCCTCCACCTCGGCGACCCCCGCGGGGCGCATCCGCCCGGCGGCTGTGAGCACCTCGACCTTGCCGACGTTGACCTGCGACCAGGAGCTCCTGGGCCGGCCGCCGCGTGTGCCGTCAGCCACGAGTCCCACGCGACGGCATCGGCCTGCTCGAGCACATCCATCCCAACCCTGGCCATCTCAGCGCCCGGCCAGGATGTCGAGGTAGTGCGGGTTGCTCATCACCCCGAGCAGGTTGCCGAAGGGGTCGATCACGGAGGCGGTGACGAAGTCCTCGCTGTGGGGCGTGATCGGCTGGTACTCCGCGGCCCCCATCGCCAGCAGCCGCTCCACCGTGGCCTCGAGGTCGTCGACGTGCCAGTGCATGATCGCCCCACCCGGTTCCGTGGCCGCGCGCGGCGGCCGGTAGCTGCTGTGGATGATGCCCAGCTCGGCCTGGTAGTCGCCGATGCGGAACTCGGCGTACGCCGTGCGCCCGTCGGGGCCGGATCGCGAGAAGTAGGACTCAGTCCCCAGGAGCTCGGTGTACCAGGCAACGGCCGCGGGCACGTCGTCGGCCCAGATGTTCAGCGTCGCGAATCCTCGAAGGCTCATGGCTGCTCGTCCTCTTCCGTGGTGGTCCGGTGAAAGAAACGCTACGGGCAGTTGTGGAACCTCTGGTTCCTCAATGGGTGGCAGAATGAGGCGATGCTGGACACGTCGGTGCGGTTGCTGCGGCTCCTCACCCTGCTCCAGGTGCGCCGGGACTGGTCCGGGGCGGACCTCGCGGACAGGCTCGAGGTGACGACCCGGACGGTGCGCAACGACATCGAGCGGCTCCGCATCCTCGGCTACGAGGTGCACTCCAGCACCGGGATCACGGGCGGCTACCGGCTCGGGGCGGGTTCGGTGCTGCCGCCCCTGCTGCTCGACGACGACGAGGCCGTGGCCGTGGCTCTCGGACTGCGAGCGGCAGCCTCGGGCTCGGTCACCGGGATCGAGGAGACGTCGCTGAGGGCCATGACGAAGCTGGAGCAGACCCTGCCCGCGCGGCTTCGTCACCGGCTCGACGCCCTACGAGAGGCCACCGTGTCCGCGGCGGGACGTGGGCCGACCGTGGAGGCGGAGGTCCTGACGACCCTGGCGGCTGCGTGCCGCGACCACGAGCAGCTGCGGTTCGACTACCGCGGGCACGAAGGTGCGGAGAGCCGACGCACGGTCGAGCCGCACCGCGTCGTCTTCACCGGCCGCCGCTGGTACCTCCTGGCGTGGGACCGCGACCGTGAGGACTGGCGCACCTTCCGTGCCGATCGGGTCCAGCCGCGACTGCCCACCGGACCGCGGTTCACCCCGCGTGAACCACCGGAGGACGTCGTCAGCCACGTCGTCCGGGGCACCAGCTCGACCGGCTGGCCCCACCCCGCACGCGTGCGGCTGCACGTCTCCGCCGAGGTCGTCGGCGAGCGCATCCCGCCGGCCGCGGGGCTGCTGCACCCCGAAGGTGAGCAGAGCTGCGTCCTGGAGACGGGCAGCGGCTCACTGCGCGACGTCGCCACCTTCCTGACCAGCCTGGACGTGGGGTTCGAGGTGCTCGACCCCCCGGAGCTGCGGACGCTGTTCCGTGAGCTGGCCGACCGCTACCGGATCGCCGCCGGGCCGACCTGAGGCTGACGGGGACACCGCGACTCGACATCGCCTCCCGCGCAGCGTAGGAAGGGGAGCCGCAGCCCTACTGACGACAGGAACCGGAATGGACGCATCTCGCGCACGCACGTTGCTGGAGGCCGAGCGGGCCGAGGTCGAGGCCATGCTGGTCCAGATCACGAAGTCGGGCAGCGAGGACCGGGAGAACGAGCAGGACACCGGCGACTCCGGGGACACGGCCCAGGGGCTCGAGTCCGAGGGGGTCGACGACGCCGTCGAGGCCAGCCTGCGGACCAGGCTCGAGGGCATCGAGCGGGCCGAGAAGCGCCTCGCGGACGGCACCTTCGGTCTCTCCGTGCGCAGCGGCGAGCCGATCCCGGACGCGCGGCTCGAGGTCGCCCCGACCGCCGAGCTGACGGTCGAGGAAGCCTCGAAGACCTCCTGAGCCGGGCTCAGAGCTCCGACTGCACCCCGGCAAGCAGCTGTCGTGCCATCACGATCCGCTGGACCTGGTTGGTGCCCTCGTAGATCTGGGTGATCTTGGCGTCGCGCATCATCCGCTCGACCGGGTAGTCCCGGGTGTAGCCGTAGCCACCGAGCACCTGGACCGCGTTGGTGGTGACCTCCATCGCGACGTCGGAGGCGAAGCACTTGGCCGCGGCGCCGAAGAACGTCAGGTCCTTGTCTCCGCGCTCGGAGCGACCGGCGGCGGCGTAGGTGATCTGCCGCGCGGCCTCCACCTTCATGCCCATGTCGGCGAGCATGAACTGCAGGCCCTGGAACTCCGCGATGGCCTTGCCGAACTGCTCACGCTCCTTGGCGTACTCCAGCGCATAGTCGAGTGCACCCTGCGCCACCCCGACGGCCTGGGCCGCGATCGTCACCCGGGTGTGGTCGAGGGTCTTCATGGCCGTCGAGAAGCCGGTGCCCTCGGCCCCGATCATCCGGTCCGCGGGGATGCGCACGTTGTCGAAGTAGACCTCCCGGGTCGGGGAGCCCTTGATGCCCAGCTTCTTCTCCGGCGCGCCGAAGGTCACACCCTCGTCGGACTTCTCCACCACGAAGGCCGAGATCCCCTTCGACCGCGCCTCGGGGTCGGTGACCGCCATGACCGTGTAGTACTCCGACTCCCCCGCGTTGGTGATCCAACGCTTCACGCCGTTCAGCACCCACATGTCGCCGTCGCGGACCGCCCTGGTCTTCATGCTGATCGCGTCCGAACCGGCGTCGGGCTCGGACAGGCAGTAGGAGAACCCGCCCTCGCCGGCGGCGAGCTTGGTGAGGTACTTCTTCTTCAGCTCCTCCGAGCCGCTGATCTGCACCGGGAGCGAGCCGAGCTTGTTCACCGCGGGGATCAGCGAGGAGCTCACGCAGGCGCGGGCCACCTCCTCGATGACGATCACCGTGGCCAGCGCGTCGGCACCGGCCCCGCCGTACTCCTCCGGCACGTGGGGAGCGTGGAAGTCCGACGCCAGCAGCGCCTTCGCGGCCTCCTGGGGGTAACGGGCCTCCTCGTCCACCGCGGCGGCGAAGGGGGCGATCTTGGCGTCGGCCACCGCACGGACGGCCTCGCGGATGGCTTGGTGCTCCTCGGACAGCGCGAACAGGGGAAAGTCAGTCATCCTTCGATCCTACTGAGCGAGAACACGTGGTCCTCAGGGCCTCCAGATCCAGTTGCGGCGCTCGTGGAGCTCGCCCAGCCCCAGCCGGCGCAGGTGGCGAACCGCCGGGTCGTCCCCACCAACGGTCTGCGCCGCGGTGCACCGGACCCCCAGCGCGTTGGCGTCGTCGATCCGCCTGGCCAGCAGTCCCGAGTGGGCGCCTCGTCCGCGCTCCTCGGGCAGCGTGGCCGCGCCACAGAGGGCGGCCAGGCCACCACCCACGAACAGGGAGGCGACGGCGACGATCTTCCAGCCGTCGAAGGCGGCGTACGACGTGAAGCCCGGCGCCCCCATCACCTCGACGAACCACCCCGGCAGCGGTGAGTCCTCCGGCATCCCGAAGCCCGCACAGATGACGTGGGCGAAGTGCTTGCCGATGTCGGGGCCGATCTGCTCGAGGTGCAGGTCGGTGTCGGCCTCCGCGGTGAACCCTCCGGGCGCGAGGAACGCGACCCAGGTGTCGGCAGGCGTGAGCCCGCGGCTGGCCAGGAGCTCCGGGTCCACGCCCGGCGACTCGGGGACTGTCATCAGCGGCGCCCCGCCCGTGCGGGCGAAGTCGATCACCTCGTCGAGGAGGTCACCGGTCAGTGCCCCCTCGAGACCGAGACCGGCGCAACGGTTCCAGGCGCCGCCGGTCGGGTCGTCCGACATCACGCCCACGACCGCGCCGCCGAGGCGCGTGTGGCTCATCCCCAGGGCCTCCCGGGAGCGTTCTCCGGCAGCGGCGTACATCGCCTCGAGACAGCCGGCCACTGCCGTCTCCCACGCCTGCCACGCCTCACGTCCGGTCATCGCAGGGGCCGACGGGTCGGTGCCGCGACGGCCACGCACGATTCTCGAACCACCGGGTGCCCTCCTGGAATCGCCGGTCAGCTCGGTCAACCTAGCGCCCGGGAGGCCCACCAGCAGAGCAGTAGCGTGGCGGCATGGCTGACTGGCAGGACCTCGAAGCGGTCGACTTCATGCTCGACGAGTGCACCACCTGGGCCGTCGTGGGGCTCTCCGGCGACCCGAGCCGTACGGCGTTCCAGATCGCGTCCCTGCTGCAGGAGCGCGGCAAGAGGATCGTGCCGATCCACCCGGACGCGCCGGTCGTGCTCGGGGAGCAGGGCTACGCGAGCCTGGCGGACGTGCCGTTCGAGATCGACGTGGTCGACGTCTTCCGTCGCTCCGAGGCCGCCGGCCAGTTCGCCGACGAGGCCGTGATCGTGGGCGCGAAGGGGGTCTGGTTCCAGCTGGGGGTCATCGACGAGGCGGCCTTCGACCGCACCTGGGCCGCCGGCACGCCGATGGTGATGGACACCTGCCCCGCCATCGAGTGGCGCAAGCGCCCGCACGGCGGCTAGGAGCACCTCTCCAGGAGCCGCAGCGGCCTGCCCGTCTGCGATGGTGGAGCGTGCCGAAACCCGACCCGACCCCCGGTCGTGACCTCGTCCTGCGGCCGGGACCGGGAATCCCGGACGGGCTCGTCGTGCCTGCCTCGGAGATCTTCGAGCAGTTCTCGAAGTCCTCGGGCCCGGGCGGCCAGTCGGTGAACACCACCGACAGCCGGGTCGAGGTGGTCCTCGACCTGTCCGCCTCCGCCGCGCTGAACGACAGGATGCGCGCACGTGCGCGGCGCAACCTCGGCGCGGACCGCATCGTCGTCACCGCCTCCGAGCACCGCTCCCAGCATCGCAACCGTGTCGCCGCGCGCCAGCGGCTGGCCGACCAGCTCCGCGAGGCGCTCGCCCCACCTCCGCTCCCCCGCGTGCCGACCAAGCCGACCCGGGGCTCACAGCGTCGCCGGATCGAGGGGAAGAAGCGGCGCTCGCAGGTCAAGGCGATGCGCGGCCGGGTCCGTGGTGACTGACCCGCCCGCGATGGCCGGCTCAGTCGACCGTGAGGATGTGGGCCCCGCTTCCCTCGTCGGCCAGGTGGTCCTCACAGTTGCGCAGGGTGCAGGACCTCAGCGAGAGACAACCGCAGCCGATGCACCCGTCCAGGGTGTCCCGCAGCTTCTCCAGCTGGGCGATCCGGTGGTCGAGGTCCACGCGCCAGGCCCGGGAGAGCCGCGTCCAGTCCTTCTTCGTGGGGGTGCGACCCGAGGGCAGCGTCGCGAGCGCCGTGCGGATCTGCGCGAGCGGCACCCCGACGCGCTGCGAGGTGCGGATGAAGGCGACCCGGCGCAACGAGTCGCGGGTGTAGCGACGCTGGTTCCCCGTCGTGCGCCGGCTCTCGATCAGCCCCTCGCGCTCGTAGAAGTGCAGCGCCGAGACGGCCAGCCCCGATCGCTCGGAGAGCTCGCCCGGGGTCAGCAGCTTCGAAGTATCCATTTGACCTGAACCATAGTTGAGGTTGTTCCATGAGCCCATGACCACGACGCCGGCCCGGGTAGCGGAGCGCGCCTTCGACCGGGAGCACCGGACCATCACGCTCGGCCTGCTGGCGCTGGTGACGATGTTCGCCTTCGAGGCGGTGGCCGTGAGCCTGGCCATGCCGAGCGTCGCCCGGGACCTGAACGGCCAGACGCTCTACCCGATCGCCGTGGTCGGGCTGCTGACCGCCGCGATCGTCGGCATGGTCGTCGGCGGCACCTGGAGCGACGCCCGCGGACCGAAACTTCCCCTCACGGTCGGCGGGCTGGGCTTCGTCGCCGGACTGCTGGTCTCGGGGTTCGCCGGGAGCATGGAGATCCTCGTGGGCGGCCGGTTGCTCCAGGGCCTGGGCTGCGGTGCGGCCCTGACGGCGATGTACGTCGCAGTGGCCGACGCCTATCCGGCACACCTGCGCACACGGGTGTTCTCACTGTTCGCGACCGCCTGGGTCCTACCGTCCATCGCGGGACCGTTCATCGCAGGCGCCCTGGTGGACCTGCTCGGCTGGCGGTCGGTGTTCCTGGTGGTGGCCGCCTTCGCTGCCGTGAGCACGTTCGTCGTGCGGGTCGCGATGGGCCACCGACTGGCGGTGCGCCACTCGTCCGTGGTGTGGGGCCGGCGTCCGACGTACGCCGTGGCCGCCGCGGTGGGCGTGGTCGCGCTGCACGTGGCCGGCCACGGGAACGGTCCGGGCACGACTGTCCTGCTCGTCGGTGGCCTGGTGGTCGTGGTCGTCGCGATGGGACACCTGTTGCCCCGGGGCACGGCTCGCGCTGCTCGTGGGCTCCCCGCGGTCGTGGCCGCCCGCGGGGTCTTCGGCGGCGCCTTCGCCTGTGTCGAGATGTTCCTGCCGCTGGTCCTGCAGGACGAGAGTGGCCTGTCTCCCACGATGACCGGGCTGGTGATGATGGTCGGCGCCCTGGGCTGGACGGTGGGGTCGTCGTACGCCGGGAGACACGGGAGGCCGGAGACCTTCGAGGGACTCCTGCGCGCCGGGGCGGTGGCCCTGCTCGGCGGGGCCGCGATCTCGCTGGCCCTGGTGCCGATCGACCACCTGGCGGTCCCGGCCGCCGTGGTCGCCACCGTCGGGTTCACCGTCATGGCGATCGGGATGGGCCTCGCGACGCCGCTGATGTCGACCCTGGCGCTGGACCTCGCCCCTGCCGGACGGCAGGGAGAGAGCGGCGCCGCCATCCAGATGAGCGACGCGCTCGGGCAGAGCATCGCCGCCGGCCTGGTCGGCGCGGTGTTCGTGCGCTGGTTCCTGGTCGACCAGCACACGTCCTACCTGTCGGGCTTCGGGCTCGCCGTCCTGCTGGGGGTTCTCGCGGTGGTGATCACCCGACGCTGCCTCACCGAGGAGCGGCCGCTCGACCACCGGACGGCGGCTCAGGACCGGACGAGCACCGCGTCCGGTCGGGCGTAGACGACGAAGGACAGCCACGTCGCGTCACCCGCCCTGCGCGTCGCTTCCCGGGCCCGGGCACTGGCCCGGCCCATCGGGGTGCCGGCGAGAAGCTCCTCGTAGAGCCTCTCCACGAACACGGGCGACGGCTCCTGGTGCACCGACCACAGGCACGCGACGAACGCCGACGCGCCGGCGTCGAGGAAGGCGCGCGCGAAGCCACCGACGGTGGTGACCAGCTCGCCCGGTGGGCCGACCTGACAGGCGTTGAGAACGACGAGAGGACCCTTCTCGTCGCGCCGTCTCCAGGCGGCGTTCGCGCTCACCGTGGTGGCGGCGAGGTACTCCGGGTCCACCGTGCTGCCTCGTCTGCGACCACGCAGCAGCAGCTTGGCGTCCCGGGTGTCGTCGGGGTCGACGGCGCCGTGGCCAGAGAAGTGCAGCAGGTCGAAGGAGCCGGAGCGCAGCAGCGACCGCACCCCCGCCGGCGTGGCCGTCACCATCTTGGTGCCGAGCCGTTCCTCGAGGAACTCCTGTTCCCGCTGGGCCTCGACCAGCGTGAAGCGCGGGTCGCGGTAGTCAGGGAGGAGCGACCTGGCGTGGTCGTGGCGCACCTGCATCTCGCGCGGCGGGAAGCTGTCCAGGTGCCAGCGCACGAGGCCGGTCTGGGCCAGGAAGCGCGGCTTGGCAGGACGAGGGCCCTTGGGCGGGTCCAGGTGGACCAGCTCCCAGGGCACGAACGGCTCGTCGGTGTAGACGATGAGGTCCTTCACCCTCTCCCGGTGCCTCCACAGGTGCTCCCGCATCTCTTCGGGGAACAGCTCGTCGAACATCTCGGCACCGATGTCCTGGAGCTGACGCTCCCGCTCGCGCGGTTCCTGGTCGGGCTGCTTCCAGATCTGCGCGACGACGTCGAGGATCCGGTCGACCCGGCGTACGCGGTCCGTGACGGGCTTCGACTCGAAGGTGGCCGCGGGCTGGTCCGGGAGGAGGCGTACGGCGTACTGGTAGATCACCGAGCCGTTCGGGAGCTCGCGCTCGACGATGTCGATGCAGGGCACGCCCTCGATCTCGGGGGCGTCGACACCGAGCCGGACGCCGGCGGTCGCCGAGGTGTCCGCGGGCATGGTGTCCACGTGCTCCCGGCTCACGGCGTTCGTGCCGAGACTGAGCGTCGCGACCGGCACCCGCCCCCGCCGGACGACGATCATCACCACGGCCGGTCCTGCCGCGAGCGTCAGCGCCCGGAGCTTCACCTCGCTCACCTCGTCCCCCTGCGACAGCTCGAGCGCGTCGGTGTCCGGGGTCAGGGCCTCCGCGTTGGACTTGCCGTACACCTGGACGCTGAGCGGTCGCTCCGGGTCGCCGAAGACATCGGCCCCAGCCTTGGCCGGGCCGTCCATCGCTTCGACGGGCGACCGCGTGAGACGGATGCGCACCGCGAACTCCGTCCCCGCAACGACGTGCGCCGGCATCTCCGCGGCGATGCTGGCCGAGGTCTCGTGCAAAGGCACGCGCTGGGCGGGCACCAGCGGAGCCTCCCGTTGCGAGGACCGGGCGGCGAGCAGCGCCCCCTGAACCTCCTCACGCATGTCGCTGCCCGGCATCGCGGCGTCGCCTGGCGCCTCCGGGAACGCCTCCATCGCCTCCGGGAAGGGGCCGGCGAACGCAGGTTGCCGTTCGGCCAGCTCGAGCGCTGCCGTCTCCGGCCCACCTCCTGCCCCCAGGCCGAGTGGCAGCCATCCGGCCATCGCCTCGAGCACGCGGGGCTGGTCGAAGTAGTTCGTGTGGTAGACCACGTCGTTCTCGCCGAGGGCGAGCGTGTCGCGCACGAAGGAGCCCCCCACCCGCCCGGTCGCGGACATCGAGGACGTGCCCACGACCAGGTCGTTCTCCCCCATCGGCAGCCCTGCGACGAGGCCTTCCTCCAGCTGCGCGACGAGCTCCCTCGGGAACTCCGGCGGGTAGTGGTGGTCCTCGGCCAGTGCGACGTGGAAGCTCGACGTGATGGCGTGCCTGTGAGCGCCCGGTCCCTGGGGTGCCCGGTCGGGGTCCTCGACCACCGTGCCGACCGGCACCATCGCCCGCAGCCCGGGGACGTCGTCACCCTCGCCGGCGTAGGAGGCGAGGTACTTCACGAGCGCGCCGATCCCCTTGACGGCTCCTGTCACGACGCTGGCGAGGGACGCCGCCCCAGGGAGGAGGGCGAGGCTTCTCGCCCTCACCGAGGCGAGGTTCGTGTAGAGGTCCACCAGGGCGATCCGACGTTCGGGATCGGCCAGGTGGGTGCTCGCGTCGGCGGCCGCGACGAGGACCGCGACGTCCACCGTCCCCGGCCAGCCGGAACCGGGCAGCGCCTCCTCGACGAACGCATGCGTCACCAGCCCGCCACGGCCGTGGGTGATGACGTCGACGACCACCTCTCGGTCGGGGTGGTGCGTCCGAAGGCGCTTGACCAGGTCCTCGGCGCTCTGTCGAGGGTCGAGGCTGAGCGTCTTGTGGTCGAAGCCGACGACCGCGTCGTACGCCGCGATGGCGCTCCGCAGGAACCCGATCCCGTTCGGCCCCACGGTCAGTGGACCGAACGTGCCGGCCGTGGAGGAGAAGGTTCCGTGCACGAGGATCAGCAGCCGCACCGGGCGGCCGACGGGGAGGTGGAGCTGGTCGAGGGTCTCGAAGTGCCTCCAGGTCGAGACGTCGGGGTCAGCGATCTGGACCAACCCCGGACGGATGTGCGCCTCCATCACCGCGACGGCGTTCCCCAGGAGGACCGGCGCCGCGAACCGGAAGACGAGCACCTGCGCAGGGCCGCCCACGAGTTCGCCCGACCGACGCTCCTGGCGGGGTGCACCCGCTGTCGCTCGGGGGCTGAGGACGACCTCGAACCTGGCCGTGCGCGGCCCCGGCTCCAGCGCCCGGTTCCGCTGTGCGGGGTTCACCGGCAGATGCCAGGAGTAGACGCCGTGGCGCTCCAGCAGCACGACCGCGTCCTGTTCGGGAGCGACGTCGACCTCGATCTCGACCTTCTCGGGGTGGTCGGAGGGTGGAGTGCCGGGCTCGCCCGGGGCCGGGGCCAGGTCGACCCGGGCGAGAAGGACGAGGCCACTTCCCTCGAGGGCGGCGACCAGCGTCTCGGTGCTGGCGGCCGTGACGGGGTCAGGAGCGCCGGGGCGACCCCTGTCCGAGGGGGCGGCGGCCGCGCGGGCGTCGTAGGACGCGGGCGTTCCGAGGCGAACCGCGTCTCCCGAGAATTGCGACGGCATGCGTTGCTCCCTCCGTGGCTTGACGGGTGCATACCCCTCCACGGTAGGGCGGCGTCCGCTCGGTGGGACCTCGGCGGGGCAGCTGGGCTAGCCCACGTCCGAGCGCGACCGGCTCGCGGGCCTCAGAAGCCGGTACGCCGAGGACTGGTCGAGGCGTCGCGCACGGTCCTGCCCTTGGCGTGGGCGGAGTCGCGCAGGTCGGACTGGAAGTCGACCATCTTCTGCTGCAGGTCGGGGTCGCCGACGGCGAGGATGCGTACGGCGAGCAGCCCGGCGTTGCGGGCGTTGCCCACCGCGACGGTCGCCACGGGGACACCGGCGGGCATCTGCACGATGGAGAGCAGGGAGTCCATGCCGTCGAGGTACTTCAACGGGACCGGCACGCCGATCACGGGCAGTGGCGTGACCGCGGCCAGCATCCCGGGCAGGTGCGCTGCTCCCCCGGCACCGGCGATGACGACCTGCAGGCCCCGGCCGGCGGCCTCACGGCCGTAGGCGAGCATCTCCTCGGGCATCCGGTGGGCGGAGACGACGTCGGCCTCGTAGCCGACACCGAACTCCTCGCACGCCTCGGCCGCCGCCTTCATGACGGGCCAGTCCGAGTCGGATCCCATCACGATGCCGACGCGCACGCTCGCGGACTGGTCGCTCATTCGCTCTCCTCACCGAGGTCGCCTGCGAACCATGCTGCCGCATGACGGGCCCGTTCCAGACAGTCGTCGAGATCGTCCCCGTAGGCGTTCACGTGGCCGACCTTGCGCCCGGGGCGCATCTGCTTGCCGTAGAGGTGCACGCGCAGCCGGGGGTCGCGCGCCATGGCGTGGGGGTAGCCGTCGTAGAGGTGGCCGGTCTGCCGGGCACCGCCGAGGATGTTCACCATCACGGTCCAGGGGACACGCGCCTCGGGCGCTCCGAGCGGCAGGTCGAGCACGGCCCGCAGGTGGTTCTCGAACTGGCTGGTGACCGCGCCGTCCTGCGTCCAGTGCCCGGTGTTGTGCGGGCGCATGGCGAGCTCGTTGACGAGGACCTCGCCGGAGTGGGTCTCGAACAGCTCGACCGCCAGCACCCCCGTGACGCCGAGCTCGCCGGCGATCCTCATCGCGATCTGCTGCGCCTGCACGGCCAGCTCGGGATCGAGGTCGGGGGCGGGGGCGATCACCTCGTGGCAGATGCCGTCGCGCTGGGTCGAGGCGACCACCGGCCAGGCGGCCACCTGACCGGACGGCGACCGGGCGACCAGGGCGGACAGCTCGCGGCGGAAGTCGACCCGCTCCTCGGCGAGGATCTCGGCACCGTCCTCGAACGCGGCGGCGCAGTCGGCCTCGGAGGACACGAACCAGACCCCCTTCCCGTCGTACCCGCCCCGGGTGGTCTTGAGGACGCACGGGAGACCGAAGGACACGACGTCCGCGACCGAGGAGACGATGGCGTTGCGCGGGCAGGGGACGCCCAGCGCGGCCAGCCTGGTGCGCATCACGCCCTTGTCCTGCGCGTGCACCAGTGCGTCCGGACCGGGCCGGACCGCCAGCGACGACTCGAGGGCGTGCAGGTGGTCGGTCGGCACGTGCTCGTGGTCGAAGGTGACCACGGCACACCCCTCGGTGACCGCCACCAGCGTGGCGAGGTCGGTGTAGTCACCCACCGTCTGGTCGGGGATCACCTGCGCGGCGCTGACGCCCGGGGCCTCGGCCAGCAGGCGCAGGGGGATGCCGAGCGCGGCGGCCGGCTCGGCCATCATCCGCGCGAGCTGTCCACCTCCGATCACGGCCACGGTGGGGGCGAGCCCGGGAACAGGTCCCGAGGAGGAGCCGGGGGAAGGCGCGGAAGTCACGGGGTGACCCTATCGACCTCCTCGGCCGGTCCCTGCGGCATAGGGTCGGCCCATGAGCGTCGAAGCGCGCACGACCTACGTCCTCGTCGACGGCGAGAACATCGACGCCACGCTCGGGGCCTCGATCTTCGGACGGCGACCGCATCCCAACGAGCGCCCACGCTGGGAACGTCTTCTGACCTTCGCCGAGCAGACCTGGGGCCAGCCGGTGAAGGGGCTGTTCTTCCTCGCCGTCAAGGACGACCTCCCGATGAGCTTCATCCAGGCGCTGACGAGCATCGGCTACCGGCCGATCCCGCTCTCGGGCGGGCCGAACGACAAGGTCGTGGACATCGCGATCCAGCGGACCCTGACCGAGCTGCAGCATCGCGAGGCAGACCTGATGCTCGTCAGCAACGACGGCGACTTCCTGCCCCAGATGGACCAGCTGCTCGACGGCCGCCGGACAGCCCTGCTGGCCTTCCGGGAGTTCAAGAACAGCGGTTTCACGGCGCTGATCGAGCGGGGCCTGCAGTTCTTCGACCTCGAGTACGACGTCGGGGCGTTCAACGAGACCCTTCCTCGTCTGCGGATCATCCCGATCGACGAGTTCGACCCGGCCGACTTCCTCTGAGGGCCCCGACGGGGGGACAGCCAGGCAGCCCCGGGGTCAGCGTTCCTTGGTGCGGCGTACGGCGACGGGCTCCAGGTCGCCGAACCCGCGCACCGGACGGGCGGGCAGCACCCGCGACTCGTACAACGTCGCGTCCAGCGTCTCCGCCGTGTGCCGGTCGGTGATCACCCGGTTGCGACGCGCGACGCCGGTCAGCCGCGCCGCCAGGTTGACGGCCGGACCGTAGACGTCGCCCATCCGCAGCACGACCGACCCGGTGACGAGCCCGACGCGTACGTCGGGCAGCCGCTGGTCGCCGCCGATGACCTTGACGATGTCCCAGGCGATCTCGACCCCCTCCGCGGGTGAGGGCGCCAGGAACAGCACCGAGTCGCCGAGGGTCTTCACGACGCGGCCGCGGTGCAGCGAGACGACGTCGTGGCTGCGGCCCTCGAAGACCTCCACCAGGTCGCCGATCTCGTCCTCGGCGAGCCGGTTGGTCAGGGCGCTGAAGCTGACGAGGTCGGCGAACCCGACGGTCGCCTCGGCGACCTGCTCCTCGACCCCCGTGTGCTCGGCCGACCCGTCCGAGGTCGCGATCCTCGTGACGGCGGCGACGAGGTGGCGCCGCCAGACGTAGGTCAGCAGGGCCTCGAAGTTGGGCCCGATGGTCTGCACCAGACGCAGCGCCTCGTCCCGCCTCGAGCCTCCGGTCCCGGACCGGTCGAGCTGCGCGGCGATGGTGGCGACCTCCCACTCGGCGAGGCGGTCCATCGTCTGTCCGACCGCGCGCGTCATCCGCACGATCGTGTCGAAGGAGAGGCCACCCTCCTCGACGATGGCGGCCACGCGGATCAGCGCGTCCTCGTCGACGGTGCTGAAGGCGCTGGCGTCACCGGCCTCGGGGAACCCGAGCGCCCGCCACAGCCGCTGCGCCTTCTGGACCGAGACCCCTGCCGTGGCGGCGACCTGCTCGCCGGTCAGCTCGGGGGCTGCTCCGACGATCGCGACCTCGAGGTCCTCAGGATCCGTCATCAGACCTGGGGGTCGGGTCGGCCCGGTGGTAGAGCTCGTCGCTCACGGTCAGCTGGGCCTGTTCCACGTGGGGGATGTCGCGCAGCTCCACCCGGCCGAGCTCACTGGCGTCGGAGACGACGAGCGTGCCACAGCCGAACATCCGGTCGAGCAGGCTCTTCTCGTAGGAGATGTCGCTGATGCGGTTCAACGGGATGTCGTGGCCGCGCCGGGTGAAGACACCGGTGCGGGTGATCAGCCGCCGGGTGGTGAAGGTGTACGTCGTGAGCAGCCACCCCAGGAACGGGGCCACCACGAACCAGATGACCAGGAGGAGCGCGATGACCCAGATCACGATCCGCCAGACGCCCGCCTGGTCACCGTCGGGGAGGCTGGAGAGGTAGCCGGCCACTCCTGCGACGAGGATCAGGACGACGGCCGGCAGCAGCAACGCCTTGACGTGGGTGCGGGTGCTCAGGATGACGTGCTCACCGTCGTTGAGCAGCTTGCGCGAGAGGACCACAGCGCGATCATGTCACGGGCAGGGACGTGGAGCCGGGGCTTCAGCCGAGGGCGGGACGCACGTGCACGACGTCCCCTGCGCCCAGGTGCTCCTCCCCCGCCTCCGTGCGTACGACGAGCCGCCCGGTCGGATCCACGTCGACGGCCCGGCCGACGACCTCGCCTCCCGGCACGGTCACCCGCACCTCCTGCCCAGGGGTGAGGCACAGCTCGAGGTAGGCGGTGCGGAGGTCGGTGCCGGACTCCCACTCGTCGTAGCGCGTCCCGAGCTCCTCGACCAGCGCCGCCAGCAGGGCCGCCCGGTCGACCGGGGCCCCGGTCGCCATGGTCAGCGAGGTCGCCTCGGGCACCGGGAGCTCGGACTGCGTCTGGGCGCAGTTGATGCCGATGCCGACCACGGCCGCAGCGACACCGTCCTTCTCCACCCGCTCCAGCAGGATGCCGCCGAGCTTGCGGCCGTCCGCGAGGACGTCGTTGGGCCACTTCAGGTCGACCTGGACGCCCGTCGCCCGACGTACGGCCGCGGCGGTGGCGACCCCGGTCAGCAGCGGGAGCCAGGGCCATCGATCGGCCGGGGCCCGGGGCGTCAGCAGGAAGGACACGATCAGGGAGCTGCGCGGTGGCGCGACCCACTCCCGGCCCAGCCGACCACGACCAGCGGTCTGGTTCTCGGCCACCAGGACGAGACCCGCCCGCTCACCGGCGCGGAAGCGGTCCGCCACCTCGGCGTTCGTGGAGGTCGACTCCTCGACCACCTCCACGCGCCAGCGGGCGGTTGTGTCCAGGGGGTCTATCGGTGGGCGGTTGTCCTGCCTGTCGCTCATGGCCACTACATTGACGCAGGAACGCACAGGTGGCCACCACCACCACCGCAGACACCGGCCGGTCGCCCCCGTGCTGACCACCGGGCCAGGAGGAGTCGACTTTCGTGAGCGCACAACCGGGTCAGGGCACCGACGTCCCCGAGGACATCGACATCCACACGACCGACGGCAAGCTGGCCGACCTCGACCGGCGCATCGACGAGGCCGTGCACGCCGGCTCGGCCAAGGCCGTGGAGAAGCAGCACGCCAAGGGCAAGATGACCGCTCGTGAGCGCATCGAGATGCTCTTCGACGAGGGCTCGTTCGTCGAGCTCGACGAGCTGGCGCGGCACCGCTCGGTGGCCTTCGGGCTGGAGAAGAACCGACCCTACGGCGACGGCGTCATCACGGGCTTCGGCACCATCGACGGGCGCCAGACCTGCGTGTTCTCCCAGGACTTCACCGTCTTCGGCGGCTCCCTGGGCGAGGTCTACGGCGAGAAGATCACCAAGGTGATGGACCTCGCGATCAAGACCGGCTGCCCGATCATCGGCATCAACGAGGGCGCCGGCGCCCGCATCCAGGAGGGTGTGGTCTCCCTCGGCCTCTACGGCGAGATCTTCAAGCGCAACGTGCACGCCTCCGGGGTCATCCCCCAGATCAGCCTGATCATGGGCTCCTGCGCCGGGGGCCACGTCTACTCCCCCGCGGTCACCGACTTCACGATCATGGTCGACGGCACCTCCAACATGTTCATCACCGGCCCCGACGTGATCAAGACCGTCACCGGCGAGGACGTCACGATGGAGGAGCTCGGCGGCGCGCGGACCCACAACACCAAGTCGGGCAACGCCCACTACATGGGCTCCGACGAGGAGGACGCCATCGAGTACACCAAGGCGCTGCTCTCCTACCTCCCGCAGAACAACCAGGACGACGCGCCGTCCTACCCGGAGTACGACCTCGGCCCCGGGGTCCTGGACGTCACCGACGAGGACCGTGTCCTCGACACGCTCATCCCCGACTCGCCCAACCAGCCCTACGACATGAAGTCGGTCATCGAGAGCATCGTCGACGACCAGGAGTTCCTCGAGGTGATGCCGCTCTTCGCGCCCAACATCGTCATCGGCTACGGCCGGGTCGAGGGCAGGTCGGTCGGGGTCGTGGCCAACCAGCCGATGCAGTTCGCCGGCACGCTCGACATCGACGCCTCCGAGAAGGCCGCCCGCTTCGTGCGCACCTGCGACGCCTTCAACATCCCGGTGCTGACCTTCGTCGACGTCCCGGGCTTCCTGCCGGGCACCGACCAGGAGTGGAACGGCATCATCCGCCGCGGCGCGAAGCTGATCTACGCCTACGCCGAGGCGACCGTGCCACTGGTCACGACCATCACCCGCAAGGCCTACGGCGGCGCCTACGACGTGATGGGGTCCAAGCACCTCGGCGCGGACATGAACCTCGCCTGGCCCACGGCACAGATCGCCGTCATGGGAGCCCAGGGGGCCGCCAACATCCTGCACCGCAAGGAGCTGGCCCAGGTCGCCGAGGACGGTGGTGACGTGGAGGCACGCCGCGCCGAGCTGATCGCGGACTACGAGGACACGCTGGCCAACCCCTACGTGGCCGCCGAGCGCGGCTACATCGACGCGGTCATCACCCCCCACGAGACCCGCATCGAGATCGTCCGGGCGCTCAGGCTCCTGGCCTCCAAGCGCGAGACGCTGCCCCCCAAGAAGCACGGGAACATCCCGCTGTGAGCCACCGATGAGCGACACGTCCCCCGATCAGCTGCCCGATCAGCCGCCCGTCCAGCCGCCCGTCCAGCCGTAGCTCCGAGCAGCCGCCGCTGCTGCGCGTGGTCAAGGGTGACCCCACCCCGGAGGAGGTGGCCGCCCTGGTCGCGGTCGTCTCGGCGCTCTCAGGCGCTGAGGCGGACACCCGTCCCCAGCCCCGTCCCGAGTGGGGCGCGCACCACCGCAAGCTGCGCACCCCGCTCCGTCACGGCCCCGGCGCCTGGCGCGCCGGCGCGCGCTGACCGGGGTCACCGATGGCCACCCCTCCGCGCCTGGTCCTCGCCTCGGCCTCCCCGGCACGGCTCACGACACTCCGCAACGCCGGTCTCTCCCCCGAGGTGGTGGTCAGCGGCGTCGACGAGTCCAAGGTCGAGCTGACCGAGGCCTCGGAGTACTCCCTCAAGCTGGCCCAGCTGAAGGCGGTCGCGGTCGCCGCCACCGAGAAGCGCGCGATCGTGGTCGGCTGCGACTCGGTGCTGGCCCTGGACGGCGAGATCCTCGGCAAGCCGGCCAGTGACGCCGAGGCGATCGCCCGCTGGAAGCAGATGCGTGGCCGGGCCGGCGTCCTCCACACGGGGCACTGCGTCATCGACACCCACCGCGAGGTGTGGCTGGCCCGCTCGGCCGCCACCCAGGTGCGGTTCGCGCACGTCTCCGACGAGGAGATCGAGGCCTACGTCGCGACGGGCGAGCCGTCAGCGGTGGCCGGCGCCTTCACCCTCGACGGGCTCGGCGGGGCCTTCGTGTCCGGCGTCACGGGCGACCCCCACAACGTCGTAGGTATCAGCCTTCCGCTGCTGCGGCTGATGTTCGAGGAGCTCGGATTCGTGTGGACGGAGTTCTGGACGACGCGCTGACTCGTGCTCGCCGACGCCGCCCTGGAACACCTTCCCGTGCTTCTTGAAGACGAACCGCCGGAACGCCCAGAACCGGAACACCATGCCGAGCGCGGCTCCGACGACGTTGGACGAGATGTTGTCGGCGAGCACCGACTGCCAGTCCAGGACGTTGCGCGTCACCCACAGGCAGGTCATCGGGATCACGAACGACGCCAGGTTGACCAGGGCGTAGTTGAGGAAGCCGCCACCGGGGCCGGAGGGCCTGCGGTGCTTGAAGGCGAAGCGCCGACTTCCGTAGAAGCTGATGGCCATGCCCACACAGTTGGCGACGAACCACGAGGTGACCGGCCATCCGTTGAGCGGTCCCGGGTTGAGCACCATCGGGAGGCCGTGGACGAAGAGGTTGAAGAGGACGACGGCGACGAGGGTGGCGGCGATGTTGACCACGGAGAACTTCGCCGCCTCACCGCCGAGGCGACGCAACCGCGATCCCATGACGCCAGCCTAGGGCGCAACAGGGCACGATGAGCGCATGCGCGGAATCATCCTCGCCGGTGGAACCGGCTCGCGGCTCCACCCCGTGACCCTCGGTGTCAGCAAGCAGCTCGTGCCGGTCTACGACAAGCCGATGATCTACTACCCGCTGAGCACGCTGATCCTGGCCGGGATCCGCGACATCCTGCTGATCACGACGCCGCACGAGGCCGCGTCGTTCGAGCGCCTGCTGGGCGACGGGTCGAGGTTCGGGGTCTCGCTCAGCTACGCCACCCAGCCGAGCCCCGACGGCCTCGCGCAGGCCTTCACCATCGGCGCCGACTTCATCGGCGGCGAGTCGAGCGCCCTGATCCTCGGGGACAACATCTTCTACGGCCACGGCTTCGGCCGGCAGCTCGAACGCTTCAGCGACCTCGACGGCGCGTCGGTGTTCGCCTACCGGGTCTCGGACGCCTCGGCCTACGGCGTGGTCGAGTTCGACCGTGACGGCAGGGCGATCTCGCTGGAGGAGAAGCCGGAGCACCCCCGCAGCAGCTTCGCCGTCCCCGGCCTCTACTTCTACGACAACGACGTCATCGAGATCGCCCGCAACCTCGAGCCCTCCCCACGCGGGGAGTACGAGATCACCGACGTCAGCCGGCACTACCTCGAGCAGGGTCGCCTCCACGTCGAGGTGCTCGAGCGCGGGTTCGCCTGGCTGGACACGGGCACCTTCGACTCGCTCCACGACGCCGGCAACTTCATCCGCACCATCGAGCACCGTCAGGGGCTGAAGGTGGGCTCGCCCGAGGAGGTGGCCTGGCGACGGGGCTTCCTGAGCGACGACGAGCTGCGTGAACGCGCCGAGCCGCTGCTCAGGTCCGGCTACGGCCAGTACCTACTCGCGCTGCTGGAGACCAAGGACTTCTGAGGCGGCGTGTCGCCAGCGCTCCTCCCACGGCCCGATCGGGGCGATCCCGTGAGCGAGCAACCGCTCGTGGCCGAGCACGGAGTACGCCGGCCGCGCGGCGGGCCTGCCGACACCGTCCGAGCCGGTGGGACTGACCACGTCCGGGCTCAGACCGGCCGACCCGACCACCCGGCGGGCGAACTCGAACCACGACGTCTCACCGGTCGAGGTCGCGTGCCACGTGCCGGCGGGAGCATCGGCCTCGACGAGGCGCACCATCAGATCGGCGACGTCGCGCGTCCAGGTGGGCTGGCCGAACTGGTCGTCGACCACGTCGACCGTGCCGCGTTCCCGGGCCAGGTTCGCGATGGTGCGCGGAAAACAGGCGCCGTGGGCGCCGTACAGCCAGGCCGTCCGCAGGATCAGGTGGTTCTTCGGCGCGGCGCTCCGCACGGCCTCCTCGCCGGCAGCCTTCGTGCGTCCGTAGGCCGACGCGGGGGCGACCTGTGCGTCCTCCTCGTAGGGCGCCCGCGCGGTGCCGTCGAAGACGTAGTCGGTGCTCACCTGCACCAGTCGGCCCCCGTGCCGCGTGACCGCGACGGCCAGGACGCCGGGCGCGACGGCGTTGATCACCAGGGCCTGGTCCTCATGGGCCTCAGCGTCGTCGACCGCGGTCCAGGCAGCGCAGTTGACCACCACCTCGTGCCCCGCGACGGCCGCGTCGACGGCATCCATGTCGAGGAGGTCGAGGTCCCCCCGGCCGACGTCGGTGTGCCCGATGCCTCGCGCGTCCAGGACACGCAGCACGTCGGTGCCCAGCATGCCCGTTGCGCCCGTCACCAGCCACGTCACAGCGTGAGGGTATCCACCGGCTAGCCTGCCCCGATGGAGACCCGCGAGCTGTCCGTCGCCGGCGCGTTCGAGGTGACCCCGGTCCAGCACGGCGACGACCGCGGTCTCTTCCTCGAGTGGTTCCGCGAGGACGTCTTCTCCGAGATCGCCGGGCACCCCTTCCGCCTGGCCCAGGCCAACTGCTCCGTCTCGCGCGCCGGCACCCTCCGCGGCATCCACTTCGCCCGACTCCCCCCCGGCCAGGCCAAGTTCGTCACCTGCGCGCACGGCGCCGCGTTCGACGTCACGGTCGACCTGCGGCTCGGCTCCCCGTCGTACGGCCAGTGGGACGCGGTGCTCCTGGACGACCGCGACCGGAGAGCGGTCTACGTCCCCGAGGGGGTGGGCCACGCCTTCCTGGCCCTCGAGGACCACACGGTGGTCAACTACCTCTGCTCCGCCCCCTACGCCCCCGGTCGGGAGCACGCCGTCCACCCCCTGGACCCGCAGCTCGCCATCACCTGGCCCACGACCGCCCGCGACGGCTCCCCGCTCACCGCACTGCTCTCCCCCAAGGACGCCGCCGCCCCCACCCTGGCCGAGGTCAGGGACCAGGGCCTCCTGGCCGCCCACCCCGCGCCGTAGTCCGCCGAGCGGGCATTCGTGTCACGCCGTACGCCGCCGACCGGGCATTCGTGTCACGCCGTACGCCGCCGACCGGGCATTCGTGTCACGCCCTACGCCGCCGACCGGGCGTTCGCGTCGACGCTCTCGACCGCGTGCCAGAACTGCCCGCTCGGCGCGCTCCCGCGTGCCAGAACTGCCCGCTCGACGCCCCTAGAGGGAGGCCTTCGCCTTGAGGGGCTCCCACCAGGCGCGGTTCTCGCGGTACCACGCGACGGTCTCCGCCAGTCCCGCGCGCGAAAGGCACCTCCGGCCGGTAGCCGAGCTCGCTGCTGATCTTCGTGATGTCCACGGAGTAGCGCAGGTCGTGGCCGAGGCGGTCGGGGACCTGGCGGACGCGGTCCCAGCCGGTGCCGGTGGCCTCGAGCAGCAGGCCGGTCAACGCCTTGTTGGACAGCTCGGTGCCGCCGCCGATGTTGTAGGTCTCGCCGGGCCGTCCGCCCTCGAGCACGAGCTGGATGCCACGGCAGTGGTCGTCGACGTGCAGCCAGTCGCGGATGTTCGCGCCCTCGCCGTACAACGGCACCTCGGCACCGTCCATCAGGTTGGTCACGAACAGCGGGACGACCTTCTCGGGGAACTGGTAGGGCCCGTAGTTGTTGGAGCACCGGGTGATGCACACCGGGAGCCCGTGGGTGCGGTGGTAGCTGCGGGCGAGGAGGTCGCTGGAGGCCTTGGAGGCGGAGTACGGCGAGCTGGGCTGCAGCGGCTGCTCCTCGTCCCAGCTGCCGCGCTCGATCGAGCCGTAGACCTCGTCGGTCGAGACGTGCACGAACGTGACCACCCCCTGACCGACGGCCCCGGCCCGGAGCGCCGAGTCGAGCAGCGTCTGGGTGCCCACGACGTTGGTCATCACGAACTCGGCCGCGCCGAGGATGGAGCGGTCGACGTGGCTCTCCGCGGCGAAGTGGACGACGGCGTCGACCTCGGCCATCAGGTGGTCGACGAGGGCGCGGTCGAGGATGTCGCCCTGGACGAACCGCAGTCGCTCGTCCCCCGCGACCGGCGTCAGGTTGGCCCGGTTGCCTGCATAGGTGAGCTTGTCGAGCACGACGACGCTCTCGGGCTCCTCCCCACCCCACGCGCCGGTGAGCACCGACCGGACGTAGTGGCTGCCGATGAAGCCGGCTCCACCAGTCACCAGGAGTCTCATGACGTCCTTTCCGACGACGGCGACACGGGCGCCGGACCCGCCCCCGGCGACTCCGAAGGGTAGCCGCGGGCAGCGCCTGGGCGCCCGCCCACGGAGCCGAGGGTGGCCGCGATCCCCGCCACCAGGGGCGTGCGCGCGAGCGAGGACGTCCGGGGCCACGCCACCGAACGCAGGCGTAGGTCGCGCACCTGGAAGCGGGCGCTGGCCGAAGTGCCGAGAACGACCGGGGGCCGTCGCCGGGTGATCCGGTGCAGGTCGCCCAGGACGGCCCCGATGGTCGTCGAGCGCTCGCTGGCCAGCACCTTGAGCGCCCGCGCTCCCCGCGCGGTGACGGCGTCGAGCCCGGCGACCACCATGGCGGCCGCGTCGTCGACGAAGAGGTAGT
Source organism: uncultured Actinomycetota bacterium (assembly GCA_963843775.1). Classification (GTDB taxonomy): domain Bacteria; phylum Actinomycetota; class Actinomycetes; order Propionibacteriales; family Nocardioidaceae; genus Marmoricola. Next base: position 412,192 of record CAWJLT010000012.1, on the reverse strand, counting down.
CGCGCATCGTGTCCAGCGAGACGTAGATGCTCATCGGCTGCCGGGTCAGCTGGGCGCGGCACAGCTGCGAGATCAGCCCCTGCCCCTTGCCGATGTCCTGACCGGGGCCGTAGAGGTTCGAGAGGCGTCCGACGAGCAGCGCCGTCCCGGTGCGTACGGCGAAGTCGGTGGCGATCTCCTCGGCCCGCAGCTTGGCCCAGCCGTACGGCGAGATCGGCGCCGGCACGGTGCGCTCGGTGAACGGGGCCCCGGTCGAACCGGCGTACACCCCACCGGCGGAGGAGGCGAGGAACAACCCATGGGCACCCTCCCCCGGGTCCCAGGCGCCGAGGAATCCCTCCAGGACCGCGAGCTCGGCGTCGAGCTCCGGCTGGCTGCTGGCGACGACCCCGGCCCCGGCGCACCAGTAGACCTCCCAGTCGCCGGAGGGCAGCCGGTCGGCGGCCCGCAGCAGGGCGTCGACCGCCGTGGCCGGCGCCGTCCACGGGATGGTCGCGGTGTGCACGTCGCGCCCGAGCGCCTCCAGCCGGCGGCAGACGGCGCCGCCCAGCAGGCCTCCGGCTCCGAGCACCCACGCCTGGCGCGGGGCCCTCACCTCAGGGGCGCGGTCGTGGCCGGCCAAGAGGACCGTCCGCGGGATCCTGGGTGATCAGGTAGAGGGGCTTGCCCATGGCCATGTTGACGGCCACGCCGACGTACTCCGCGATCACCCCGAGCGAGAACAGGATCGCGCCCGTGGAGATCAGCATCACCACGATCAGCGAGGTCCAGCCCTCCGCCGGCGCGGGGTGCACGATCTGGCGGTAGACGACGAAGGCGGCGATCAGCAGGCCCACCAGGGCGAAGAGAGCTCCCAGGACGCTGACCGCGCGCAGCCCACGGGTGCCACCGGTGAGGACCATCCGCCAGAAGTGTGAGACCAGGGAGCGCGCCGAGTAGCCCGAGGTGCGCCCGGCCCCCTCCTGGCGCAGCTCCACCGGCGCGGTCGCTACCGTCCCGGCCACCCAGCCGAGGGCGATGTCGAGGTAGACCCCCGCTCCGGCGTACGCCGCGACGCTGCGGCCCACCTCGCCGAGGACGAGCCGGTAGCTGTGGAACGCCGAGGCGTCGGCGCCGCCACTGAGGGCGGTGACCATGCGCTTGGCGCCCCGCGAGGCGACGTTGCGCACGCCGCCGTGCGGGGCAGCGTTGGTGGGCCTGGCGTAGACGACGCTGGCCTGCTGGTCGAGCGCGACGTCCAGCATCGAGCCGATGTACGCCGGGTCGTGCTGGCCGTCCTCGTCCATGGTGACGATCCAGTCGCCGCCCGAGGACGACATCCCGGCCAGGGTGGCGGCGTGCTGGCCGAAGTTGCGGGACAGCCAGATCGCCCGGACGAACGGGTGCCGCGTCTGCATCTCGCGGAGCACGCGCGCGGAGTCGTCGGGACCGCAGTCGTGGACGAGCAGCACCTCGACCACCCGGAAGGGCACGCCACCGGGTGAGACTCCGTGCCCGGTGAGGGGCGCGAGATCCTCGACGACCGACGCCAACCGGTGCTCGGCCTGGTAGATCGGGATCACCACCGAGACCAGGTGCTCGCCGACGGGTGTCACGGGATCGGCGGGCACGCGCCCGACTATAGTCACCTTCGTCCTGTCCGGGAGGGTGATGGATGTCGACGGCTCCACGCGTCTCGGTCGTGATCCCGACCTTCGAGAACGAGCACTACGTCCGCGCCACGATGGCCTCGGTCCTCGCCCAGACCTACGAGGACTTCGAGCTCGTGGTGGCCGACCACAGCTCGGTGGACCGCACCTGGGAGATCCTCCAGGAGTTCGCCCACGACCCCCGCGTCCGGTTGCTGAGGACCCCGGTCGGCGGCGGTGCCGAGCGCAACTGGAACCGGGTCACCGGCGAGGCGCGCGGCGAGCTGGTCAAGCTCGTCTGCGGTGACGACCTGCTCGCGGCGGACTGCCTGTCCCGGCAGGTGGCGGCGTTCGACGCCCACGACCCCGGCGTCGTCATGGTCGCCTCCGCCCGCGACATCGTCGACGCCTCCGGTGTCCCGGTGGTGCGCGAGCACGGCCTGGGTGGGTTGTCCGGGCGCGTGCCCGGTCGCGACGCGATCCGCCGCTCCGTGGTCAGGGGCGCCAACATCTTCGGCGAGCCGTGCTGCGTGCTGGTGCGGCGTACGACCCTGGAGGCGGTGGGTGGCTGGCACGGCGACCCCGGCTTCATGATCGACCAGGCGACGTACTGCCGGGTGCTGCTCCACGGCGACCTCGCCACGACCACCGGCTCGCTGGCGGCCTTCCGGATCAGCTCGACGCAGTGGAGCGTCGCGCTGGCCCGCCAGCAGGCGCAGTCGGCGGCCGAGATGCACCGGCAGATCGCCGGGCTCGTGCCGGGCCTGCTCAGCCGACGCGACGTCCGGGTCGGGAACGCGCGGGCGACGTTCCGTGCCTTCCAGCGGCGGCTGGTCTACCTCTACCTCGGACGCCGGATGCAGGCACCGGCGCCTCCTACCCGGGCTTGACCGCCAGCAGGCAGAACTCGTTGTAGATGAACGGCTTGCCCGCGAACCGCGGGAACGGGAAGCTGCGCCACGGCTGCGGGTGGAGGCCCACGTCGCTGCTCAGCCGGGCGAGGTCCTCACCGGTGGTGAACCGCACGTGCGTCGGGTCGCTGGCGTAGCCGCGCTCCTGGGGGCAGACGAAGAACACCCGCCCACCGGGTCTCAGGTAGGGCAGATAGTCGCCCATCAGGACGACCGCCTCCGCCTCGTCCATGTGCTCGATCACGTGCGCGAGCAGCATGCCGTCGAAGCTCTCGGGCTGCCGCAGGTCACTGGTCTCCCACTCCGCCACCGTCAGCGCCGTGACCCCCCGCTCACGCGCCACCTCGATGGCGTGGGCGTTGTGGTCGACCCCGACGGAACCGGGGGCGAGCGTCTCGAGGTTGCGGCCGATGCCGCAGCCGACGTCGAGGGTGCGGCCCAGCTGCTGACGGCGCAGGTTCCACTGGTACGGCGCCTGCACGTTGAGCGCCTTCTTCCACCAGACCTGCTGCTTGGCCTGGAGACGGCGCGCGTAGTCCTCGCCCGAGGTGCCTTCCATGGCCGGTGCTACTCGACCGGGAGGCCGAGCCCGCGGGCGATCAGCATCCGCTGGACCTCCGAGGTTCCCTCGCCGATCTCGAGGACCTTGGCGTCCCGGTAGAACCGGGCCACGGGGTACTCCTCCATGAAGCCGTAGCCACCGAAGACCTGGGTCGCGATCCGGGTCGCCGTGACGGCCGACTCGGTGCAGTAGAGCTTGGCCACGGCCGCCGCCTGCTTGAACTGCTTGTACGGCGCCCCGGCGTCCTTCAGCGCGGCGGCGCGGTAGGTCAGGCCGCGGCTGGCGTGCAGCATCACCTCGAGGTCGGCGATCTGGAACGCCACGCCCTGCTTGCGCCCGATGGGTCCACCGAAGGTCTGCCGCTCCCCGGCGTACTCCAGCGCCATGTCGAGGCAGGCCTGGATGCAGCCGACCGACAGGGCCGAGATGGCTACCCGGCCGTCGTCGAGCGTCGCGAGGAACTGGGCGTAGCCGCGACCCTGCTCGCCGAGGAGGTGGTCACGCGGGACGCGCGCGTCCTGGAAGGACAGCGGGTGGGTGTCCGAGGCGTGCCAGCCGAGCTTGTCGTAGGCCTTCTCGGCGGTGAAGCCGGGGGTGTCCGAGGGCAGCATGATCGTGGAGATCTCGGGGCGGCCGTCCTCGCGCTCGCCTGTCCGCGCCGTGACCGTGACGACGCTCGTGATCTCCGACCCGGAGTTGGTGATGAACTGCTTGCTGCCGTTGACGACCCACTCGTCGCCCTCCAGCTCGGCCTTGGTGCGAGTGGCCCCGGCGTCGGAGCCGGCGCCCGGCTCAGTGAGGCCGAAGCCCGCCAGCGTGTGGCCGGCGACGAGGTCGGGGAGCCACTTCTCCTTCTGCGCGGTGGTGCCGTAGGTCAGGATCGGGTTGATCCCCAGCCCCACGGCCGCCTGCAGGGTGATGCCCATCGACTGGTCCACCCGCCCGATCTCCTCGATCGCCACGCACAGGCTGGTGAAGTCACCGTCCTCCCCGGCGCCGCCGTACTCCTCGGGCGCGGTCAGCCCGAACAGGCCCAGCTGGCCCATCTGGTGCACGACGTCGACCGGGAAGTGGTGCTCGCGGTCCCACCGGGCAGCGTGAGGGGCGATCTCCTTCGCAGCGAAGTCGCGCACGCTGCGACGGAACTGCTCATGGTCCTCGGAGAGTTCGAAGGTCATGGCGCCGACAATACGGCCCACTCCCGACGGGTGGGGTGGCCGGAGGCGCCCTAGACTGCCTCGGTGACTTTGATGAGTTCAACGGCGAGCTCGTTCACGGACGTCACCTCGTCCGACGCCTCGCTCCGCCGCTTCCTGCACGGTCTCCCGGGTGTCGACCAGGTGGGCGTGGAACAACGCGCCGCCGGGCTGGGCACGCGGTCGATCAAGACCTCGGCCAAGCAGCTCGCCATCGACCTGGCGATCCGGATGGTCGACCTGACGACGCTGGAGGGTTCGGACACACCCGGGAAGGTGCGGGCGCTGGCCTCCAAGGCGATGCGCCCCGACCCGGCCGACCAGACCTGCCCCTCGGCGGCCGCGGTCTGCGTCTACCCCGACATGGTGCGGTTCGCGAAGGAGGCGCTGAGCTCTCCTGGTGGGTCCTCACGGGTGAGGATCGCCTCGGTCGCCACCGCCTTCCCCAGCGGCCGCGCGGCCCGTGACGTCAAGCTCGCCGACGTCAAGGACGCCGTCGACGACGGTGCCGACGAGATCGACATGGTCATCGACCGGGGCGCCTTCCTCTCGGGCCGCTACCTGGAGATCTACGAGGAGATCGCCGCCGTCCGCGACGCCTGTGCCCGCCCCGAGGGCCACGACGCCCACCTGAAGGTGATCCTCGAGACCGGCGAGCTGCAGACCTACGACAACGTACGACGGGCCAGCTGGCTCGCCATGATGGCCGGCGGGCACTTCATCAAGACCTCCACCGGGAAGATCCAGCCCGCCGCGACGCTGCCGGTGACGCTGGTGATGCTCGAGGCGGTGCGCGACTTCCGCGACGCCACCGGCCAGATGGTCGGCGTGAAGCCCGCAGGCGGCATCCGCTCGACCAAGGACGCGATCAAGTACCTCGTGATGGTCAACGAGATCGCCGGCAGCGACTGGCTGGACCCCGACTGGTTCCGCTTCGGCGCCTCCACGCTGCTCAACGACCTGCTCATGCAGCGGACCAAGATGACCACCGGCCGCTACTCCGGCCCCGACTACTTCACCCTGGACTGACGATGATCTTCGACTACGCCCCCGCCCCCGAGTCTCGCTCGGTGGTCGACATCAGGTCCTCCTACGGCCTGTTCATCAACGGCGAGTTCGTCGACGGCAGTGGAAAGTCGTTCAAGACGATCTCGCCCGCCACCGAGGAGGTCCTCGCCGAGGTGGCCGAGGCCGACGCGCAGGACGTCGACAACGCGGTCAGGGCGGCTCGCCGGGCCTACACCCGCGTCTGGTCGCGGATGAGCGGGGCCGAGCGCGGGAAGTACCTCTTCCGCATCGCCCGCATCATCCAGGAGCGCGCCCGCGAGATCGCCGTCCTCGAGTCGATCGACAACGGCAAGCCGATCAAGGAGTCGCGCGACGTCGACATCCCGACCGCAGCCGCTCACTTCTTCTACTACGCGGGCTGGGCCGACAAGCTCGAGCACGCCGGCTTCGGGCCCGGCCCGAAGTCGCTCGGCGTCGCCGGGCAGGTCATCCCCTGGAACTTCCCGTTCCTGATGCTCGCCTGGAAGATCGCCCCGGCGCTCGCGACCGGGAACACCGTGGTCCTCAAGCCGGCCGAGACCACGCCCCTGACCGCGCTGCTGTTCGCGGAGATCTGCCAGCAGGCCGACCTGCCGCCCGGAGTGGTCAACATCGTCACCGGCGCCGGAGCGACCGGTCAGGCGATCGTCTCCCACCCGGACGTCGACAAGGTCGCGTTCACCGGGTCGACCGAGGTCGGCCGGGCCATCGCGAAAGCCGTGGCCGGTTCGCAGAAGAAGGTGACCCTGGAGCTGGGCGGCAAGGCCGCCAACATCGTCTTCGACGACGCTCCCATCGACCAGGCCGTCGAGGGCATCGTCACCGGGATCTTCTTCAACCAGGGCCACGTCTGCTGTGCGGGCTCGCGCCTGCTGGTGCAGGAGTCGGTCGCCGAGGAGGTGCTCGAGCGCCTCAAGCGGCGGATGAGCACCCTGCGCGTGGGTGATCCGCTGGACAAGAACACCGACGTGGGCGCGATCAACAGCGCCGAGCAGCTCGCCAAGATCCGGGAGCTCTCCGACATCGGTGAGGCGGAGGGGGCGGGCCGCTGGTCCCCGCAGTGCGACCTGCCCGACCACGGCTTCTGGTTCCCCCCGACGATCTTCACCGGCGTCAGCCAGGCCCACCGGATCGCCCGCGAGGAGATCTTCGGCCCGGTCCTCTCGGTGCTGACCTTCCGGACGCCGAAGGAGGCGGTCGAGAAGGCCAACAACACGCCCTACGGGCTCTCCGCGGGCATCTGGAGCGACAAGGGCTCGCGCACCCTGTGGATGGCCAGCCGGCTGCGCGCCGGCGTGGTGTGGTCCAACACGTTCAACAAGTTCGACCCGGCCAGCCCCTTCGGTGGCTACAAGGAGTCGGGCTACGGCCGCGAGGGCGGCCGCCACGGACTCGAGGGCTATCTGAAGGGCGGTGCCCAGTGACTCGGGTGGACGTGCGCAAGACCTACAAGCTCTACATCGGCGGGGCGTTCCCGCGCTCGGAGTCGGGGCGGTCCTACGTCGTCAACGACGCCAAGGGCACGTTCCTCGCCAACGCCTCGCACGCCTCCCGCAAGGACGCCCGGGACGCTGTCAAGGCAGCCAGGGCGGCGTTCGACGGCTGGTCGACGCGCACGGCGTACAACCGTGGGCAGGTGGTCTACCGCATCGCGGAGGTGCTCGAGGACCGGCGCGAGCAGTTCGAGGTCGAGCTGCGCACCGCCGAGGGCATCACGGCGGCCAAGGCCCGCGCCTACGTGGACGCCGCCGTCGACCGGCTCGTCTGGTACGCCGGCTGGGCCGACAAGCTCGCGCAGGTCACCGGCGGCGCCAACCCGGTCGCTGGGCCGTACTTCAACCACACCGCGCCCGAGCCCAGCGGTGTCATCGCCGTGGTCGCTCCGGCCGGCCCGCTGCTGGGCCTGGTCAGCGTCATCGCCCCCGTCATCGTCACCGGCAACACCGCCGTGGTGATCGCGAGCGAGCCGTACCCGCTGACCGCGATCACGCTGGCGGAGGTGATGGCGACCTCCGACGTCCCGGGAGGGGTGGTCAACATCCTCACCGGCCCGCAGGCGGAGATCGCCCCGTGGCTGGCCTCGCACATGGATGTCAACGGCATCGACCTCACCGGGGTCGACGACCCGGAGCTCGCCCGCAACCTGGAGATCGAGGCGGCGGAGAACCTCAAGCGGGTGCGCCGTCCCGGCGTCGAGGACCTGCTCGCCTCCCCCGCGCTCGACCGGATGACGATCTTCCAGGAGCAGAAGACGGTCTGGCACCCGATGGGGATCTGAGCGGTCGGCTGGTGCTGCGGTCCCTGGCTCCCCCGGGGCCGCCGCCCGCGTCATACGACGGGGGCCGCCGCCCGCGTCATACGACCTGGCTGCTGTGGCCACCTGCTCGTATGACCTCCCGTGGGACGTCATCGGTCCTGGCTGCCCAGGCGACCACCTCGTATGACCTCCCGCGACGCCCGGTGGGATGATCCTGCGGTGCGCGCGCAGGTGATCGTCCTCGCCGGCCCCTCGGGGTCGGGCAAGTCGCGCCTGGCCGAGCGTCTGGGCCTCCCCGTCCTACGGCTCGACGACTACTACAAGGACGGCGACGACCCGACGCTGCCGCAGCTCGACCTGGCCGGAGGCGAGCCGATCGTCGACTGGGACGATCCCGCCTCCTGGAACGCCGATGACGCCGTCGCTGCGGTCGAGGAGCTGTGCCGGACCGGCAGCACCGACGCGCCGGTCTACGAGATCGCCGCCAACGGCCGGACCGGCCACCGGGTGCTGGACCTGGGCGGCTCGGCGTACTTCGTGGCCGAGGGGATCTTCGCCCAGGAGGTCGTCACCGAGTGCACCCGCCGAGGCCTGGTCGCCGACGCGCTGTGCGTGACGCAGCACCCGGCCGTGACGTTCGTACGCCGCCTCTCCCGCGACCTCCAGGAGCACCGCAAGCCTCCGTTCTACCTGGTCCGCCGGGGTCTGCACCTGTTCGCCGACCAGCGCAAGGTCGTCGCCCACGCCCAGCGGATGGGCTGCCGCGTGCTCACCCCCGCAGCGGCGTACCGCGAGATCCGGGCGCTCACCGGCACCTCGACCGACGCATGAGACTCCCCCGGCGACTGCACCCCTGGCTGCTGGCTGGCCGGCACCTGGTGGCCCAGGTGCAGCGGTGGTGGTTTTTCTGGTTAACCAGAAAAACCACCACTTACCCATCGTTGCAACGTGGGGGAAGTGGCAGTTTTTCTGGTGAACCAGAAAAACAAGTGACACCCGAGCCCCTCGCGTTCACCCGCCACACCCCGCTCCCCCAGCCCGACCGGACGACCTGCGGGTCGTGCGTGCTGGTGATGATGCGGCTGCTCGCCGACCGGGAGTACGCCGCCACGGTGCTGGGCGACCCGGACCCGGTGACTGCCTTCGGTCGCGCGGCCCTGGCCACCCGGCGGTGGACCAGCTCGGCGCACGACCGCCAGGGCAGGATCCAGCTGCCGTGGCCTCCGAGCCTCGGCACCAGGCCGGCGGCCCTGGTCCGTCATCTCGGCGGCGACTGGGTCAACCGCGTCGTGGACCCTCGTCACCCGGGTCGGGCCTGGGAGGCGATGCAGGCGGCCGGGAGGCCGGTTCCGCTCTTCGTCGGCGAGGGCAGCTGGATGCAGCACATCGTGCTGGTGACCGGGATCGACGACGAGGCGCTCACCGTCTACGACCCGGCGTGCGGCCACGAGGTGCGGCGCACGCGTGCGGACTTCGAGACGGCCCGACTTCACGTCGCGGGCTGGGACCAGCCGTGGCTGGTCCTCCTGCCGCGCACCTGACCCGGGCGCACGACCTCAGGGCCAGGCGTTGCGCCAGCCGCCGTTGATCCCGCGACCGCGCATGGTCAGCACGGCCTCGGTGCGGGTGCGGGCCCCCAGCACCTCGAAGAGCCTGGTGACCTCGAGCTCGACCGTGAGGAGCGGCAGTCCGAGCAGCTCGGCGATCTCCGGGTCCTCGTGGCCCACGCACAGCAGCCGCGCGACCTCCAGCTGACGGTCCGTCAACGGGGCGACCTGCCCCTCCGGCAGGATGGGCTCGCACAGCGGCAGGGTCGCGTGCCACAGCTCCGTGACGACGTCCACGATGTCGGGGACGGTGGTGTACCAGGAGGTGCGCTGGCCCGAGACGTCGTCCGGGCCGCCCACGATGGCCTGGCGGCCGTCGATGACGAGCGCACGCAGGAAGACCGGGCCGAGCAGTGTCCCCGGGAAGATCGAGGACAGCAGCGGGTGCGTGCTCACCGTCGCGGGCCGCGTGATCAGCCGGGTCTCGATCCCGCGCAGGCGTGCTGCCCGGGTCAGTGCCACCCCCGGGTCCTCGGGGTCGTAGGCGTACTGCGGCTGCATCACCCAGGCTGAGGCCGTCGCAGCCGGCGCGATCCGCTTGAGCTGGACCACCATGGCGGCCAGTCCCACCAGGTGCTGCACGCCACCTGACCGGTTCCCGTCGGTGGTGGCCAGCCGCTCCATGAGCATCGCCGATCTGGCCCGCAGACGTGCCACCTGCGGAGACTCCTCGTGCGAGCGGAGTCGCTGCCAGGTTTCCATGGGGCGATGGTGCCAGATCATCGGGGCTCCGGGGACGCTCGAGCACCAATCGTGACCCCCGGCATGATGCCGCGTCAGGCCGAGTGCGAGAGACCCAGCTCGGCGTACCCGGGCTTGATCACGTCGTTGATGAGCCGCAGGCGCTGGTCGAAGTGCGTGAAGGCCGACTTCATGGCGTTCACGGTGACCCACTGCAGGTCCGCCAGGTTCCAGCCGAAGGCGTCCACCAGCGCGGACATCTCCCGGCTCATCGAGGTGCCGCTCATCAACCGGTTGTCGGTGTTGACCGTGACCCGGAAGCGCTGGCGGCTCAGCAGCCCGATGGGGTGCTCCGCGATCGAGGCGGCGGCCCCGGTCTGGATGTTGGAGTGCGGACAGAGCTCGAGCGGGATCCGCTTGTCACGGACGTACTGCGCGAGGCGGCCGAGGTGGACCGTCCCGTCGTCGTCCACCTCGATGTCGTCGATGATGCGTACGCCGTGACCGAGGCGGTCCGCGCCGCACCATTGGATCGCCTGCCAGATCGACGGCAGCCCGAAGGCCTCGCCCGCGTGGATGGTGAAGTGGGCGTTCTCCCGCTGGAGGTACTCGAAGGCGTCGAGGTGCCGGGTGGGTGGGTAGCCGGCCTCGGCACCGGCGATGTCGAACCCGACCACGCCGTCGTCGCGGTGCAGCACCGCCAGCTCGGCGATCTCGCGCGACCGCGCCTGGTGCCTCATCGCGGTCAGCAGCTGCTTGGCCACCATGCCGGTGGCGGCCGTCCCCTCGTCGAAGCCGAGCTGGACCGCACGGACGACCTCCTCGAGGGTCAGCCCGTCCTCCAGGTGCTGTTCGGGGGCGTAGCGGATCTCGGCGTACACCACCCCGTCGGCGGCCAGGTCCTCCACGCACTCCCGCGCGACCCGGGTGAGGTGGTCGCCGCGCTGCATCACGGCCACCGTGTGGTCGAAGGTCTCGAGATAGCGCACGAGCGACCCGCTGTCCGCCGAGTCGGTGAACCACCGACCGAGCGACTCTGCGTCCTCGGTGGGCAGCGTGTGCCCCACCTCGCGGGCCAGCTCCACGATCGTCGACGGTCGCAGCCCACCGTCGAGGTGGTCGTGCAGCAGGACCTTCGGGACAGCCCTGACGACGTCGGGAGTGAGAGCGGTAGGTTCGGGGGTGTTCGCCACACAGCCATCCAACACCCTTCGAGCGAAGGGGCCACGAGGAGCGACACACATGCGCGTGTTCAGCACGTTCGAGGAGATCGAGGCCGCAGCCGGTGAGGAGATCGGCACCAGCGACTGGGTCGAGATCAGCCAGGAGCGCGTCAACCAGTTCGCCGACGCCACCGGGGACCACCAGTGGATCCACGTCGACGTCGAGAGGTCCAAGGACGGCCCGTTCGGCGGCACGATCGCGCACGGCTACCTCACGCTCTCCCTCGTCCCGTGGCTGGGCAGCCAGGTCTTCGATCTCGACACCCCCGGAGCCAAGCTGAACTACGGCGTCAACAAGGTGCGCTTCCCCAACCCCGTGCGGGTGGGCTCGAAGGTGCGCGCCAAGGTGACCGTCGGCGAGGTCGCGGAGATCCCGGCCGGTCGCCAGCTCACGCTGAAGTACGTCATCGAGATCGAGGGGCAGGACAAGCCGGCCTGCGTCGCGGAGACCGTCGTCCTGCTGCTCTCCTGAGGACGGAGTCAGGACGCAGCTTGTCTCCGGAGCGGTCCTGGACGAGGGTGGGCCGATGACCTACCAGCTCACCGTCATCTACGACCAGCCCGAGGACCCGGCTGCGTTCGACGCCTACTACGCGCAGACGCACGCCCCCCTGGCCGCGCAGCTCCCCGGCCTGCAGTCGTTCACCGCTAGCAAGCCCGATCCCGGCCCGAAGGGACAGCCCGCCGGCGCCTACTTCGTGGCCGAGCTTCGGTTCGCCGATCGCTCGGCCTTCGGCGCAGCCATGTCGGGAGAGCAGGGCAGGGCGACAGCGGCCGACGTGGCCAACTTCGCCACCGGTGGAGTGACGATGCTCAGCGGCGAGGTCACGACCTACGTCTGAGCCCTCAGCCGATCCGGTCGAGCACGATCGGCGTCGGCTCGTACGACGCGCCGGCCGGTGAGACGTCGTAGCCGCCCTCGAGCGACTCGAGGGCCCGCTCGAACCGCTCCGGCTCGTCGGTGTGGAGGGTGAGCAGCGGCTCTCCCTCGGTCACCTCGTCGCCCGGACGCGCGTGCCACTCCACCCCAGCACCGGCCTGCACGGCCGCCCCCTGCTGGGCGCGTCCGGCCCCGAGGCGCCAGGCCGCCAGCCCGACGGCCATCGCGTCGAGCCGGGTCAGCGTCCCGTTGGCCGGGGCCGTGACGACATGCGTCTCGCGCGCCGTGGGAAGCGCGGCGGACGGGTCGCCACCCTGCGCCGAGATCATCCGCCGCCAGGCGTCCATCGCTCCGCCCGAGGCGAGCACCGCGGCCGGGTCGACGTCGTCGCGCCCGGCACCGGCGAGCATCTCCCGGGCCAGCGCGACGGTCAGCTCCACGACGTCGGCGGGACCGCCACCCTCGAGCACCTCGACCGACTCGCGCACCTCGAGGGCGTTGCCGGCGGTCAGTCCGAGCGGGGTCGACATGTCGGTGAGCAGCGCGACGGTGTGCACGCCTGCGTCCTGCCCCAGGGCCACCATCGTCTCGGCCAGCTCGCGGGCCTGCCGGAGGTCCTTCATGAACGCCCCCGTGCCGATTTTCACGTCGAGCACCAGCACGCCGGTGCCCTCGGCGATCTTCTTGCTCATGATCGACGACGCGATCAGCGGGATCGCCTCGACGGTCCCGGTCACGTCGCGCAGGGCGTAGAGCTTCTTGTCCGCCGGCGCCAGGCCGGACCCGGCGGCGCAGATGACGGCGCCGACGTCCTCGAGCTGGGCGAGCATCGCCTCGTTGGACAGCGCCGCCTGCCAGCCGGGGATCGACTCCAGCTTGTCGAGCGTGCCGCCCGTGTGACCCAGGCCCCGTCCCGAGAGCTGGGGCACTGCGACCCCGCAGGCCGCCACCAGGGGTGCCAGCGGGAGCGTGATCTTGTCGCCGACCCCGCCGGTGGAGTGCTTGTCGGCGGTGGGCCGCGAGAGCGTGGAGAAGTCCATCCGCTCCCCGCTCGCGATCATCGCGTGGGTCCAGCGTGAGATCTCCCGACGGTTCATGCCGTTGAGCAGGATCGCCATGGCCAGCGCCGACATCTGCTCGTCGGCGACCTCGCCGCGGGTGTAGGCGTCGATCACCCAGTCGATCTGGCTGTCGGTGAGCTCGGAGCGCTCACGTTTGGCGATGATCACCTCGACCGCGTCGTGCGCTGCCATCAGACCTCCTTCGAGTCGGTGCCGACGACGACCCTACGGAACCCGCGCAGCACGAAGGTCCCCCGGCTCTCCGGCTCGCCGACCAGCCCGAGGTCGGGGAAGGTCGCGAACAGGGCGTCGAGCGACTCCACCAGCTCCATCCGGGCCAGCGGCGCTCCGAGGCAGAAGTGCAGGCCGGCCCCGAAGGCAAGGTGCGGGTTGGGGTCGCGGCCGGGGTCGAAGGTGTCCGCACCGGCGAAGACGGCCGGGTCTCGGTTGGCGGCCCCGAGCAGCGCGGCGATCTTCTGCCCCTCCTCCACCACGATGCCCCCGTTCTTCGGCCCGACCTCCACCGGCTCGGTGGCCGTGCGCTCGAAGAGCTGGAGGGCCGAGTCGTAGCGCAGCATCTCCTCGACCGTCAGCGCCGTGTTCTCGACCTTCCCCGAGCCTGGTCGTGGGCCACGCGAGAGCAGCGCGACCAGGCCGTTGCCGAAGACGTTCACCGAGGCCTCGTGGCCGGCGTTGAGCAGGAGCACGACAGCCGCCACCAGCTCGTCGTCACTCAGACCGGCGGCCAGCAGGTCGGTGGTCAGGTCCGCAGCCGGCTCGCGACGACGGCGCTCCAGGTGCTCACGGACATGGTCGGCGAACTCCTCGGCGGCGGTCACGGCCTCGTCCACGACCCGGGGCGAGGGCGACGGCTCGTACATCCGGACGATCGCCTGCGACCACCCCCGCAGCGCCGGCACGTCGGTCACCGCGAGCCCGATCAGCTCGGCGATGACCAGGACGGGCAGCGGTTCGGCGTACTCCCCGATGACGTCGAAGCCGGCGGGGTCGGCGTCGGCGAGCAGCGAGGCCGCCAGGGACCGGACCCGGGGCCGCAACCGCTCGACGTGTCCCCGGTTGAACGCACCGGAGACCGCGCGCCGAAGACGGGTGTGCTGGGGCGGCTCGTTCTCCATCATCTGGTTGCGGTGCAGCAGGTTGAACGGCTCCAGGTAGGCCGCAGGCTCCCGGTCGTGCCAGATCCGGCCGAGCCTGCGGTTGCGCAGCACCGCCCCCGCGGCGGCGTGCGAGAAGGTCAGCCAGATGCCGCTCGGCTCGTGCCAGGCGACCTCGTGCCGGCTGCGCTCCCGGGCGAAGTGCGGGTAGGGGTCCGCGACGACGTCGGCGGCACCCAGGTCAATCGAGGTCGTGGGGACCGAACGCATCCGGCAGCACCTCGTCCATGCGGCGTACGCCCGACACGGTGAGCACCAGCAGCTCGGGCCCTCCGTTCTCGATCAGCAGCTGCCGGCAGCGGCCGCACGGCATGATCACCTCCGACCGGCCGTTGACGCAGACCGCGTGGGTCAGTCGCCCGCCGCCGGTGATGTGCAGCTGGGAGACCATGCCGCACTCGGCACACAGGGCCACGCCGTACGCCGCGTTCTCCACGTTGCAGCCGACCACGACGCGTCCGTCGTCGACCAGGGCGGCCGCACCCACCGGGAAGTGGGAGTACGGCGCGTAGGCGTGCGTCGCGGCCTCGACCGCTCGTGCCTTCAGCGCGTCCCAGTCGAAGCCGCCGGTGCCCCCGGTCGCGGGGTCGGTCATCCCGCGGAGCCCTTCCGGTAGACCTGTCCGTCGGCCGCGGGCATGCGTAGCCGCTGGGAGGCGAAGGCGAGGACCAGCAGCGTCGTGATGTACGGCGCCATCTGGGTGAACTCGCGAGGCACGACGTCGGTGAGGAGGTACCACGCCAGGAAGGCCGCCGCGAAGACCAGCGACCCGAGCCCGGCCCGACGCGAGCCACGACGCAGCTGCAGCAGCGCGACACCCACGAGCAGCGCGGCGACCACCAGGAGCAGCGCGTGCACGGAGACGGTGCCGTTGCGGAACGGCAGCGCCTGGGTGTAGCCGAAGAGCGTCGACCCCATGAGGAGGCCGGTGGGACGCCAGTTGCCGAAGATCATCGCCGCGAGGCCGATGTAGCCGCGGCCACCGGTCTGCCCCACCTGGAAGCCGGAGGAGGACACCAGGGCGAGGTAGGCGCCGCCGAGCCCGGCCAGCCCGCCCGAGATGAGGACGGCGACGAACTTGTAGCGGTAGACGTTGATGCCCAGGGACTCGGCGGCCGCGGGTGCCTCGCCGCAGGAGCGCAGGCGCAGCCCGAACCTGGTGTGCCACAGCAGCCAGATGCTGCCGAAGATCAGCACCAGTCCGAGCACGGTCAGGACCGACAGGTTCTTGGTGAACATCTCGACGACCGCAGCGAGGTCGCTGACCAGGAACCAGTGCTTCTTCTCGAGCGCGTTCATCGGGTCGGCGATGAACGCGATGTCGATGGTCGGTGGTGTCCTCAGGGAGGGCGACTGGGTGGGTCCACCTCCCGGCATGCCGGAGAAGAACGCCTCCGCCAGGAAGCCCGACACTCCGGCGGCGATGATGTTGATCGCCACCCCCGACACGATGTGGTCGACGCCGAAGACCACCGTGGCCAGCGCGTGCAGGGCACCCCCGAGCACTCCGAACATCACTGCGCCGACGACACCGGCGATGAACCCGTAGTTGTAGGTGAAGTAGCCGGCGCCCAGGGTGCCGAGGATCATCATCCCCTCGAGGCCGATGTTGACGACGCCCGCGCGCTCGGACCAGAGCCCGCCCAGGCCCGCCAGGGCGATCGGCATCGCCGCCGTCAGCGTGACCGCGAGCGTGCCCGACGAGGTGAGCTGGTTGGCGCCGCTGAGGACGCGCACCAGCGACAGCAGCACGACGCCCGCAAGGATCACGAGGTAGATCCGGTGGCGCCGGGGCTTCTGCTCCGCAGGCGCCTCGCGGGGCGGTGGAGACGTCTCGGCGACGACGGCGCTCATGCGACCGGCTCCTTCGGCTGGTCGGTGGACGCCTGCTCGAGATGCTGCGCCACGGTCGCCTGCTCGAGTCGGGCGCGATAGCGACGCACGATCTCGTAGGCGATCACGACGGCGATCACGATGACGCCCTGGGTGACGGCCACGATGTCCGGGGAGACCCCGACGAGGATGTTGAGGAGGTTGGCCTGCTCGGTGAGGAAGGCGAAGATCAACGCACCGAAGGCGATGCCCACGGGGTGGTTGCGGCCGAGCAGCGCCACCGCGATGCCGGCGAAGCCGATGCCCGTCTGGAACGACGAGCCGTAGTTGTGGGCGCCGCCGAACAGGGTCGGCATCCCGATCAGACCGGCGACGGCCCCCGAGACGAGCATCGAGATCACCACCATCTTCCTCACGTCGACCCCGCTCGCCACGGCTGCGGTCTCCGAGGCGCCCGCGGCCCGCAGGTCGAAGCCGAAGCGGGTGCGGTTGAGCAGGAGCCAGAAGAGCACCCCGACCAGGACCGCGACCAGTGAGAGCCCGAAGAGCTTCGTGGGGCTGTCGCCGAAGATCGTGATGCCGCCGACCCAGCTGCCCTCGTCGATCTGCTTGGTGCTGCGTGAGTTGCCGGTGCTCGTGCCGACCCGCGTCAGCAGGTAGCCGACCAGCGAACCCGCGATGGCGTTGAGCATGATCGTCGAGATCACCTCGCTGACCCCGCGGGTGGCCCGCAGGACGCCGGCGATGCCCGCCCAGATCGCTCCAGCCAGCATGGCCACCAGGATCGCGACGATCGTGTTCGCCTTGCCGGGAAGCCAGCCCGCCCCCGCGAACGCGGCCGCGGCGAAGGTGGCGACGCGGTACTGGCCCTCGACGCCGATGTTGAACAGGTTCATCCGGAAGCCGATGGCAGCAGCGACGCCGGAGACGTAGAGGATGGCGGCGGAGTTCAGGATGTTGACGATGTTGCGGCCCTGGGGCCAGCTCAGCAGCACGTTCCAGAAACCGGCGACGTCGTCACCGGTCGCCACCAGCACCAGGCTGGCCACGACGGCCGCCACGAGCAGCGCCAGGACGGGGGCTGCCAGCCCGAGAGCGGCGCGCTTGACGAGACTCATTCGGCTTCTCCTGCGCCGGTCATGGCGGAGCCGAGCTCCTGCGGCGTCACGGTCTGGGGGTCGAACTCGCCGACGAGACGGCCGCGGAGCAGCACCCGGATCGTGTCGGAGAGACCGATCAGCTCGTCGAGGTCGGCCGAGATGAGGAGCACGGCCAGGCCCTCACGCCGTGCCTGCTTGATGTGGTCCCAGATCTGGGCCTGGGCACCGACGTCCACACCCCGGGTGGGGTGGGAGGCCATCAGCAGGATCGGGTCACCGCTCATCTCACGGCCGACGATGAACTTCTGCTGGTTGCCACCGGACAGCGCCCGGGCGGTGGTGTCGATCCCGGGGGTGCGGACGTCGTACTCCGCGAGGATGCGCTGGGTGTCGGCCCGAGCGCCCTTCACGTCCAGCCAGGGACCCTTGACCGAGGGCGGTCGGGTCTGGTGGCCGAGGATGCGGTTCTCCCACAGCGGGGAGTCGAGCAGGAGGCCATGGCGCTGACGGTCCTCGGGGATGTAGCCGATCCCGGCCTCGCGTCGCTCCCGGGTCGACCAGTGGGTGATGTCCTGCTGGTCGTCCCCGTGAGCACCCCCGTGCCCTTCTCCGTGCCCTTCTCCGTGCCCTTCTCCGTGCCCTTCTCCGTGCCCTTCTGGGGCCCGGCCGAGCCGCACCGTGCCGGCGACCGGCTGGCGCATGCCGATGAGCGTCTCGACCAGCTCGGCCTGCCCGTTGCCCTCCACCCCGGCGATGCCGAGGATCTCGCCGGCGTGGATCTCGAAGCTGATGTCGGACAGCTCGGCACGCCCGTCGGCGTCACGCACCTCGATGCCGCTCACCGCGAGGAGGACCCGGTCGGTGACGGTGGACTCCTCGGTGCTCGGGGAGGGCAGCTCGCTGCCGACCATCAGCTCGGCCAGCTCGTGGGCGGTCACGTCGGCCGGCTTGACCGAGGCGACGGTGGTGCCGCGGCGGATGACGGTGATGTCGTCGGCGACCGCGAGCACCTCGTCGAGCTTGTGGGAGATGAAGATCAGGGTGTGGCCCTGGCCCCGGAGCTGACGCAGGTTGTCGAACAGGGCGTCCACCTCCTGAGGCACCAGGACGGCCGTGGGCTCGTCCAGGATGATGATCTTCGCGCCGCGGTAGAGGACCTTGAGGATCTCCACGCGCTGGCGCTCGCCGACGCCCAGAGTCTCGACGAGCTCGTCGGGGTCGAGCCCGAAGCCGTACGTGTCCGAGATCTTCGTGATCTCCGCGCGGGCGGCGTCGCCGATGCCGTGCAGCCTCTCGGCCCCGAGGACGACGTTCTCGAGGACCGTCAGGTTGTCGGCGAGCATGAAGTGCTGGAACACCATGCCGATGCCCTGGGCGATGGCGTCCGCCGGGGTGGAGAAGGAGACCTGCTGCCCGTTGACGCTGATGGTGCCGTCATCAGGCCGCTGCACGCCGTAGAGGATCTTCATCAACGTGGACTTGCCGGCGCCGTTCTCCCCCACCAGGGCGTGGATCGTGCCCGCGCCGATGGTGATGTCGACGTCGTGGTTGGCGATGACGCCCGGGAACCGCTTGCCGATCCCGTGGAGCTCGATCGCGTCGGTCGTGAGAGCCGGCGGGCTGATCGACATGTCCCTCCCTCGCTACTGCGCCTGGCGTCGGACTGGGACGCACAGGTGCCCGGGCGACAACTTAGCGTGTTCGCCCGGGCACCTGGTTCAGCCGCGTCGTCCCGTCAGGTCACTTCACCTTGGCGGGGTCGGTCGGTACGACGATCTCGCCGCTCTTGATCTTGTCCGACGCAGCCTGGAGCTGGTCGCTGATGTCGTCCACGAAGCCACCCGACTTGGAGTAGCCGACGCCGTCGACCTTCAGGTCGTAGGCCACGAAACCGGCCGGGACGTCCTTGTCGGCGTTGGCCTTGACGTAGTCGTAGACCGCGGTGTCGATGCGCTTGAGCATCGAGGTCAGGATGTGCGGCTTCTGCGCCTTGTCGACCGTGAGGTACTGGTCGGAGTCGACGCCGATGGCCCACTTGCCCTCGCCGGCCTTCTCGACCGCGTCGAAGACACCGAGGCCGGACTTGCCCGCCGCGTGGTAGACCACGTCAGCGCCGTCCTGGTACATCGCCGTCGCGGCGTCCTTGCCACCAGTGGGGTTCTCGAAGCCGGTCTTGCCGTCGTTCGGGTCCTCGGTGAGGTACTGGACGTCGATCTTGATGCTCGGGTCGACGGACTTCACGCCCGCCGTGTAGCCGGCCTCGAACTTCTTGATCAGGTCGCCGTGCGTGCCACCGACGAAGCCGACGTGCTTGGCCGGGGACTTCAGCGCCGCCGCGACGCCGACCAGGTAGGAACCCTGCTCCTCGGCGAAGACGAGGTCGCTGAGGTTCTTCAGCGGGGCCTTGGGGATCGTGGTGGAGTAGCCGTCGATCACCGTGAAGTTGACGTCGGGGTACTCCGCCGCCACGGTGGCCGCTGCCGGCGAGTAGATGAACCCGATCGCGATGATCGGGTTGAAGCCACCCTCGGCCAGGGTTCGGAGGCGCTCGGCACGGATGGTGTCGTTCTCGTCAGGCGCGGCCTTGGCCTCGGTGCAGCTGGCCTCGACATCCTTGATCGCCTTCTGCATGCCCGCGTAGGCCGAGTCGTTGAACGACTGGTCACCACGCCCACCGACGTCATAGGCGAGACCGACCTTGGGGCCCTTGTTGTCGGTCGACGCCTTGCAGGCGTCGGCTTCGGCCTTCGTGCCGCCGTCGCTGCTCCCGCCGCTGCCGCTGCCACTGCCGCAACCGGCGAGAGCGAGTGCGCCCACCAGTGCTACTGCCGCGATCTTGCTGAACCTACGCAAGATGCCTCCTCGTCTTGGTGTGCCGCTCACCGGCACGTGATGACGGGCACCCTATGCGAGCCACCGGGCTGCTCCTACCGCATGACCGGTGATCCCCTCAACCGTTATGCGTCGGTGACCATCGACGTCAGGGCCGCTGCAGCGAGCACGGAGGCGCCCACCGAGATGGCTCGTTCGTCCACGCGCAGGTCCCCCTGGTGGAGGTCGTAGGTCGGCCCTCCGGGTGTGCGCGTGCCGAGCCGGGCCATCGCTCCGGGCACGCTCTCGAGGTACCACGCGAAGTCCTCGCCGCCCAGGCTCTGCGAGGTGGCGACGTGCCCTCCCTCGCCGAGCACCGCCTCCACCGCCTGGCCGAGGAGCACCGTGGACCGGTGCTCGTTGACCACGGGCGGGACGCCGCGGACGTAGGTGACCGTCGGGCGTACGCCGTAGGGCTCCACGATCTGGTCGATCGTGTCGCGGATCAGCTCCTCCGCGTCGGCCCAGGCGACGGCGTCGAGCATCCGGACCGTGCCGCCCGCGCGGCCGGTGGCCGGGATGACGTTGACCGCGGAGCCGGCACGGACCATTCCCCACACGACGCTGACACCCGCACGCGGGTCGAGCCGACGGGAGAGCACTGCGGGCAGCTCGGTGACGAGCTTGCCGAGGGCGAAGGTGAGGTCCTCGGTGAGGTGCGGTCGCGAGGTGTGGCCGCCCTTGCCGGAGAGGAGCACGTCGAGCGAGTCGGCGGCACCGGTCAGGGGCCCCTCGCGCAGGCCGACCGTGCCGACGTCGAGACCGGGGTCGGCGTGCAGGCCGAAGATGCGGGCGACGCCGTCGAGGGCCCCCGCCTCGATCGACATCAGCGCGCCCCCCGGCATGATCTCCTCGGCCGGCTGGAAGACCAGCCGCACGCGTCCCGGCAGCTCGTCGGCGATGGTGGCCAGCGCCAGGCCGGCACCGAGCAGGCCCGCAGCGTGGACGTCGTGGCCGCACGCGTGCGCCACCCCGGCCACGGTGCTGGCCCAGGGGTCGTTCGTGCGGTCCTCGACCGGCAGGGCATCGAGGTCGGCGCGGAGCGCGATCACCGGTCCAGGCCCGGACCCGATGTCGACGACCAGGCCGTTGCGGGGCAGCGGTCGCGCGGCGAGTCCCGCCTCGTCGAGCCGTTTGGCGATGACCGCGGAGGTCCGCTCCTCGGCCCACGAGAGCTCGGGGTGGGCGTGCAGGTCTCGACGGAACTCGATCATCTCAGGGGTCAGCAGGTCGACCTCGGCGGTGGCCCGCTCGATCAACGGACGGAGGCGGGAGGTGGACACAACCGGCAAGATTACCGGTCGGGACCGAGACCCGAGGACGGACCCGAGGAAGGACCCGAGGAAGTACATCGGACTGGCACCCCGCCTCAGCGCCCTGCGGCAGGTGGAGCGGTCAGGCGAGGCGGCCGGTCAGCCGACCTGGTTGACGCGCGACTGGACCTCGATCACGGGGATGTCGGTCTCCCCGGTCATCGTCTTCGGCGCCAGGTCACCGCCGCCGCCGGCGTTGCTGGTCCAGGTGGCCTGCCAGCCGGTCGTCGCCTGCACCGGGAAGCCGCCGCCGTAGGCGAACGAACCGCTCGGGAAGGTGAACACGCAGGCCTCCGCCTCGTCGATGCCCTCCGCGTAGGCGGTGCGTGCCTGCTCGGGGGTGCAGCCCGTGCCGCCGACGGGGGTGCTGACGGTCATGCCGTCGGGCTCGGCGGTGACCGTGGCGCTGATGCCGGAGGCCTCGGCCGTGACCTGGCGCTGCTCGACGGCCTCCGGGTCCTCGGTCCACAGCCACGTGGGCAGGTTGACCAGGGTGGCGTCGCCGTTCGAGGCGAGGTGGGGGTTCCACTCCAGGGTGGGCCGCTTGAGGTCCATCACCTCGTAGGCGTAGTCGGCGAGGTCCTCGGGCGAGACGGCCGGCGGGGGCTGCTGGCCGGTCGGGAAGGCCTGCCAGCTCATCAGCACGGGGCCGTACTGGCTGGCGGTCGTCGGGGTGCCACAGGCCTTGGCGACCGCGTTGGTGTCCGTGGCGTAGCCCCCTTCGCCGGGCTTGCCGCCGATCGCACCCTCGCGCACCTGGAGGCGGTAGAAGGTCAGGTCCTCGCCGCCGGCGGCGCGCTTGATGATGTCCTTGAAGTAGTCCTCGCTCGGCATGGCCAGCTGTCCCATCCCCGCGTGGCCGGTCAGCCAGGGCCGGACCTCTTCGACGTAGTACTTCTGCACGGCCTCGGGGTCGCTGGTGTCGACCTTCTGCGTGTCCAGCATCGACGTGGAGAGGTTCTCCCACCAGCACATCGGCGGGGGCCCGGGGACCGAGGAGACCCGCGCCTGGCTGACGTCCCCGCTCAGGTGGACCTCGACCTTGGCTGCGTAGCCCGTGGGGGTGGACGTGCCGAGGCTGTCCGCGTGGGCGGCGGTGGCGCAGGCGGTGGTGACGAGCCCGGCCACGCCGAGCGCGGCCACGGTCTTCCAGAGCTTGTGACGCATGGTGTCGAGTCCCCCGGGGATGGATCTTGATGGACGTTGCGGTCGTTCTGCCCGTTTCAACGAGGCGGTAAACAAGGGGTCACGCCTCCGCAGCGGCGACGCCGGGTCACGCCTTGCACCCGTTGGTGCCCACGATCGTCACGTCGACGACCCGCCAGGCCCCACCGGCCTTCTTCAGCGTGCCCTCGATGTTGTAGAACGGCGTGAACTGCTCGGCCGGGCTGCCCTCGGCGTCGACGTCGACCGACTTGTTGACCCCACAGCTGCTGAGGGTCGCCTCCGTGCCGCGCACCACGATGTCGGCCACGCCGAACTTGGTGTCACCCTCGGTGTGCAGCTTCTTGCCTCGCAGGTAGGAGACGTAGCGGACGACATCGGCCTGCGCCTCGCCGGCGGCGACGGTGCCGATCCTCGGGTCGACCTCGACCTCGCCGAAGCTGCTCACCCGCACCTGCCAGTAGCCGAACCAGGCCTCGGCGATCGCCTCCTCCTCCGGGGTGGTCGCCTCCACGGCGCCGCGTACGACGTCGTGACCCTCGTCGTCGAAGGGTGAGGCGTCCGCCGACTCGGTGCCGGTGGTGGACGACGGCTCGGCCGGGGCGGAGGTCTCGTCGCCACCCAGGGGGCCGAGCGGCTCGGCCGGCTTCTCCTGGCCGCCGCAGCCCGTGAGCGCGAGCACCAGCACGACCAGCAGGGCCGGGAGCGACGTACGACGCATGGAGATCCTCGAGAGGTCGTGGACGTGGCAAGGACGACGAGACTACCGACTCACGTCGTCACCGCGGCACGGACCTGTCCTCGTCGTAGGCGGCCACGAGCCGGTCGGCGGCCAGGGGTGCGGTGAGCTCTCCGGCGAGCAGCTCGCGGCGTACGTCGTCACGGATCGCGCGGACCCCGGGGGAACGGCGCAACCGCTGGGCGAGCTCGTCGCGCACCAGGGCCCAGGTGAACTCGAGCTGCTGCTCCGCGCGCTTGGTGGCCAGCCCCTCCTCCCCCATCGAGTCACGGTGCGCGACCACGCGCTCCCAGACCTTGTCGACGTCGGTGCCGTGCAGGCCGGAGCAGGTCAGCACGGGCGGGACCCAGCCGCCGCCGGAGGAGTGCACCAGTCGCAGGGCTCCCGCCAGCTCTCGGGCGGCGCCCTGCGCCTCGACCGCGCGGTCGCCGTCGGCCTTGTTCACCGCGATCACGTCGGCGATCTCCAGGATGCCCTTCTTGATGCCCTGGAGCTGGTCGCCGGTGCGCGCGATCGTGAGGAACAAGAAGGTGTCGACCATGCCGGCCACGGTGACCTCGGACTGTCCGACACCGACGGTCTCGACCAGCACCACGTCGTAGCCGGCCGCCTCGAGGACGACCATGGCCTGGGTGGTGGCACGGGCGACGCCGCCGAGGGTCCCCGCGGTGGGCGACGGGCGGATGTAGGCGTGCGGGTTGGCCGCGAGGCTGGGCATCCGCGTCTTGTCCCCGAGGACCGAGCCCCCGGTCCGCGTGGAGGACGGGTCGACGGCGAGCACACCGACGGTGTGACCCTGCCGGGTCAGGTGCTCGCCCAGCGTCTCGATGAACGTCGACTTGCCGACGCCGGGCACCCCGGAGACGCCGACCCGCACACAGCCGAGCCCGCTCGAGGTGAGCTCGGCCAGCAGCTCCCGCGCGGCCGCCTGGTGGTCGGCCCGCGCCGACTCCACCAGCGTGATCGCGCGCGAGACCGGCGCGCGCTTCCCGGCACGGACCCCCTCGACGAGCTGTGCGACGTCGACCCCGCGACCGACCCGGCGGTCCTGGGCCATCACTGGGCCATCACTGAGCCATCACTGGGCCATCACTGGGCCATCATCGGGCCATCACGCGGGCGCGTGGCCCAGCTGCGCGGTGAGCTTCTCGAGCAGCTCGAGAGCAGCCACGCCGATGACGGTGCCGGGGCCGAAGACGGCGGCGGCCCCCATCTGCTTGAGCGTGGGTACGTCGTCGGGCGGGATCACTCCGCCGACCACGATCATCACGTCCTCCCCGCCGAGATCGGCCAGTGCCTGCTTGAGCGCGGGGACCAGGGTGAGGTGTCCGGCGGCGAGCGAGTTCACGCCGACGATGTGCACGTCCGCGTCCACCGCCTGCTGGGCGACTTCCTCGGGTGTGGAGAACAGCGGGCCCACGTCGACGTCGAAGCCCATGTCGGCGAACGCGGTGACCACGACCTTCTGCCCGCGGTCGTGGCCGTCCTGGCCCATCTTGGCGACCAGGATCCGGGGCCGGCGCCCCTCGTCCTCGGAGAACTTCTCGGTGGCGGCGAGCACCTTCTCCATCACGTCGTCGCTCTGCCCGCTCCTGGCGGACTCGCGCTTGTACACACCGGAGATCGTACGGATCACGGCACGGTGGCGGCCGTAGACCTTCTCGAGCGCGTCGGAGATCTCCCCGACCGTCGCCTTGGCGTGGGCGGCCTTCACGGCCAGGCCCAGCAGGTTGCCGTCGAGGGAGCCGTGCACGTGGCCGTCCTCGGCGGACTTCGTGAGGGCGTGCAGGGCGCTCTCGACGTCGTCGTCCTCGCGCTCCTCACGCAGCCTCTCGAGCTTGGCGAGCTGTTGCCTGTAGACGCTGGCGTTGTCGACCTTGTGGACGTCGATCGGGTCCTCGTCGGCCAGCCGGAAGGTGTTCACACCGACCAGCTTCTGGGCACCGGAGTCCAGGCGCGCCTGGGTGCGGGCCGCCGCCTCCTCGATACGCATCTTCGGCAGACCCTGCTCGATCGCCTTGGCCATCCCACCGGCCTTCTCGGCCTCCTGGATGTGCGCCCAGGCCTTCTCGGCGAGGTCGTGGGTCAGACGCTCGACGTAGTAGGAGCCGCCCCACGGGTCGATGGTGCCCGTCGTGCCCGACTCCTGCTGCAGGAGCAGCTGGGTGTTGCGCGCGATCCGCGCCGAGAAGTCCGTCGGCAGCGCGATCGCCTCGTCGAGGGCGTTGGTGTGCAGCGACTGCGTGTGGCCCTGGGTCGCGGCCATCGCCTCGATGCAGGTGCGCTGCACGTTGTTGAACACGTCCTGGGCGGTGAGCGACCAGCCCGAGGTCTGGCTGTGGGTGCGCAGCGAGAGCGACTTGGGGTTCTGCGGCTCGAACTGGCTGACCAGCCGGGCCCAGAGCGCCCGGGCCGCGCGCAGCTTGGCCACCTCCATGAAGAAGTTCATCCCGATGGCCCAGAAGAAGCTCAGCCGCGGTGCGAACTCGTCGATGGTCATGCCCGCGTCGAGACCGGCGCGGATGTACTCGACGCCGTCGGCGAGGGTGTAGGCGAGCTCGAGGTCAGCCGTCGCGCCGGCCTCCTGGATGTGGTAGCCGGAGATCGAGATCGAGTTGTAGCGCGGCATCCTCTGGGCGGTGTAGCCGAAGATGTCGCTGATGATCCGCATGCTCGGCTGCGGCGGGTAGATGTAGGTGTTGCGGACCATGAACTCCTTGAGGATGTCGTTCTGGATGGTGCCCGTGAGCTGTTCCGGCTTCACCCCCTGCTCCTCCGCCGCGGCGATGTAGAGCGCGAGGACGGGTAGCACCGCGCCGTTCATCGTCATGCTGACGCTCATCTCGTCGAGGGGGATGCCCTCGAAGAGCGTGCGGGCGTCGTAGATCGAGTCGATCGCGACCCCGGCCATGCCGACGTCGCCCGTCACGCGCGGGTGGTCCGAGTCGTAGCCACGGTGGGTGGCGAGGTCGAAGGCCACCGAGAGGCCCTTCTGCCCGGCCGCCAGGTTGCGCCGGTAGAAGGCGTTGGACTCCTCGGCGGTCGAGAAGCCGGCGTACTGCCGGACGGTCCACGGCTGGGTGGTGTACATCGTCGGGTACGGCCCGCGCAGGAACGGCGCGATGCCCGGGTAGGTGTCCAGCGCGTCCAGTCCCTCGAGGTGCTCGGGACCGTAGATCGGCAGGATCCCGATGCCCTCCGGCGACTCCCACGGCTCCCCCGCGACCGGCGCCGCGGCGATGACCTCTCCGGCCAGCGGGAGGCCTGCGAAGCTCTCCGGGATGCTCATGCGCGCTCCTTCGGGGTCTCAGTGGGATCGAGGGCGGAGCCGGGGGCCGCGTGGGGCCGGAGCTTCTCCCTCGTCCGGCGCAGGAAGTCGAGGGCGTCGACCCCGGTCGCGCAGGTGTCATCGGTCTCGACCCCGTCGACCGCCTTCCCCGCCAGGATCACGTGCGTGGCGCCTGCCTCGCGGAGGCCGTGGACGAGGTCGGAACCCCAGGCGGCGTACGCCTTGTCGTGCCCGACGAGGCAGACCACCGCCTGGCCGTCGTAGTCCGCGAGGACGGAGCCGACGTCGTCGTGACGCCCCTCGTTGACGACGTCGATGCCGCCGGCGGCGAACAGGTTGGTGGCGAAGGTGGCACGGGCGGTGTGGGCCGCCACCGTGCCCATGGTGGCCAGGAAGACCTTGCTCTCCAGCGGCTCGTCGCGGAGCCGCTCGTAGGGCTCGCCGTAGGCGCGCACCGGCAGGGCACCCTCGGCGTACGCCGCCCGCGCAGGAAGGGTCTCGTGCAGGTGGGGGAACTCGCTGACCCCGGTCAGGGCCCGCTCGCGGGTGGCGACCTGTCGGTCGCGCTCGGTGACGACGTCGTCGATCCGAGCGTGCAACGACCCGTCGTCCAGTGCGTCCAGCACCCCGCCCGACGTCTCGATGCGGCCGAGCTCCTGCCAGCCGGCGACGGCGAGGTCGTCGGTGAGCCTCTCGACCGCGAAGGCACCGCCTGCGGGATCGGCGACCTTGGCCACGTGGGCCTCCTCGACCAGCAGGGTCGAGGTGTTGCGTGCGATCCGGCGGGCGAACGCGTCCGGCAGCCCGAGCCGGGCGTCGAACGGCAGCACCGTGACGGCGTCGGCACCGCCGACACCGGCGGCGAAGGACGCCACGCAGGTGCGGAGCATGTTCACCCAGGGGTCGTACTTCGTCATCATCGGCCGCGACGTGACCGCGTGCAGCGCCATGGTGCGGTGGTCCTCGGAGGCGCCGCTGAGCTCGAGCATCCGCGCCCAGAGACGGCGTACGGCGCGCAGCTTGGCGATGGTGACGAACTGCTCGTCGGTCGCGGCCAGCCGGAACTCGACGAGACCGGCCGCGTCGTCGACGGCGATCCCCGCGGCGTCGAGCGCGCGCAGGTAGAGCGCCCCGAGGCCGAGGACGTAGCCGAGCTCCTGCACGTCCGAGGCACCGAGGTCGTGCACCGCCGTCCCGTCGACGACCAGCGCGCGACATCCCAGTCCCTGGGCGATCGTCGCGGCCTCTCCCACGATCTCGACCACATGTTGGTCGAGCCCCGAGCGGTCAGCCGCGACCAGTCCGCGGACGAGCGCACCGACGGGGTCCACCCCGAGGTTCGTTCCCACCGCCAGGGTCCGGCCACCGGCCAGGTCGGCCATCGCCCGCGCCGCCACGATGGGGTCGGAGGGTGCGTCGAGCACCACCGGCGCGACGTCGAGCAGGACACCCTTCAGGACCGCCGGCAGGTCTGTGACATCGACCCCGGAGCGTCCCACCTGGATCCAGAGGGACATGACGCCGTTCTCGAGGTCGGTCAGGGCCGCCTGGTTCGCGGCCCTCGCCTCAGGGTCGGCGAGCAGTCCACGGACGTCCCACCCGTCACCGCGGGCCGGGGGACGCACGGGGTCGGGGAGATCGGCCACCAGGGACGGGGTGCCCAGCGGGGTGATGCCGACGCCGTCGAGCGTGGTCCGGGTGAGCTCGGCCCACACCGCCCCGTCCGGGTCCTCGTCACCCAGCCGACGAGCCTTGCGGAGCACGGCTGCCGCGGCCTTCTCCCACTCCCTGACGTCGTGCTCCTGCCCGTCGGCGAGCGACAGGTGCGCATCTGTGGTCATGCGCGAAGGATAGGTACCCCGGCGCGGCGCGACCAGAGACTGTGAAATACCCGACCCGGGAGCGTGACCTCCTAGGATCTGGCCGGTGACCACGACCGAGCCCTCCTCCCGCAGGACACGCCCGATGATCCTCGGGGACGGTCTCGCCCTGAGGGCGCTCGTCCCGGCTGACCGCGAACGGCTCCTCGAGCTGGCGCAGGAGGCCGAGCAGCGACGCTTCGGAAGCCCTGCCTTCGTGCACCGGCCCACGAGCGTGGCGGACCTCGACGAGCGCGTGAGCCAGTCGACGGAACGCTTCGCCACCGGCGAGCCCACCACCTGGTGCGTCGCCGACGAGAGGGAGCCCGACCGCTTGCTGGGCATGGTCGCCTGGCGCATCGACCTGCCCAAGCCCTTCCTGACCTGCGACATCGGGTACTCCGTCCACCCGGACGCGCGGCGGCGAGGCGTTGCCAGGGCGGCCATCACCACGCTCTGCCGGTGGCTGACCCTCGACGAGGACGGCCCCCACCAGGTCCGCGTGCAGCTGGACCACGTCGTCGGGAACCTCGCCTCCTGCCGGACCGCGACCAGCACGGGATTCGTCCGCGAGGGCATCCGCCGCGGCTTCTTCCCGCTGCCCGACCCGACCGCGCCCGGAGGCATCCGCCGCCACGACGTCTGCCTGCACGGCTACCTCCCCCCGCGCTGACACGCCCCCTCGGCGGTCAGCCGTTCACCTCCCGCTCGCCTGGACGTCATCCCCGCGTCGGCGCGGGGAGAGAGAGTCCTGGCATGCGTATCGCACTCGTCACCGAGCAGTTCACGCCCAGCACCTCACCCGCCGCGCACGTGACCCGCGAGACCGTCGCCCGCCTCACCGACGGCGGGCACGACGTCGTCGTGTTCGCCAACGGTCGCGGTCAGGCCAGCTTCCGCGGCGCCCGCCTGTTCTGGGCGAGCCGGATGACGCCCGTCTCGGCCATCCGCGAGGCCCTCGCGCTCTCCCGCCCGGACATCTGCCACCTCGTCGACCCGCACCGCCTGGGCATGAAGGTCGCGGAGGCCGCCGAGCGGCTCGGCGTACCGACCGTGGTGCTGCACCCGCGCGCCTGGCGGCCGGGCGTCGACCCGGCCGACCACCACCCCGGTCTGCGCGACCAGGTCCTGCACGATCGCTGGGCCCGGGTGCACTCCCCCGACGGTGGCCTGCTCGTCGCCGGCTACGTCGGTCCGCTGGACCGGACCAAGGTCGTCAACCGTCTCTCCGTGGTCGCCAAGCTCCCGGGGGTCCGGCTGGTCGCTCTCGGCGACGGCCCCGGCGCGGACGGGCTGCGAGCAGCCGGCGCGAAGGTGATCCCGCACGCCAACGGTCTCGAGCGTGGGCGCTGCCTCGCCTCCTTCGACGTGCTGCTCCAGCCCCGGAAGCGGGAGGTCTACGCCCCGGCCGTGCACGAGTCGCTGGCCAGCGGGGTGCCGGTGGTGGCCTACGAGAGCGGTAGTGCCGCCGACGTCGTACGCCACGAGCACAACGGTCTCCTGGTCGACACCGACCGCGGAGGCCGGGGCTTCGGTCGCGCCGTGGCCCGGCTCGCCGCCAGCCCGGACCTGCGCTTCACGCTGGCGGCGGCAGCCAGGTCCTCGGTGGCGGACCGCACCTGGGACGACGCGGTGGCCGAGCTGCTCGACGTGCACTACCCGGCGGCGACGCGACGCCCCGCGGTCGCCACGGTCTGAACCACCCGAGGAGACGGTTCGCCCGTTGTTGCTGGGCCCGTTGTTGCTGGGCCCGTTGTTGCTGGGCGGGTCGTTGCTGGGCGGGTCGTTCCCGGACCTGTCGTTCCTGGCCCGGTCACTAGACCACCTGGCCCGCGGACTGCCTTCAGCGGGCGGGGCCGACTACGGTCGGGGCCAACACCCCACAGCCTCCTGCGGGGCCTGAGCCCGGACCGGACGGACTGACCGATGAGACACCTCCCCTCAGAAGCGTGCCGTCCGCGGCAC
The DNA here is from genome assembly GCA_963843775.1 of uncultured Actinomycetota bacterium. Taxonomy (GTDB): domain Bacteria; phylum Actinomycetota; class Actinomycetes; order Propionibacteriales; family Nocardioidaceae; genus Marmoricola. The sequence continues at coordinate 381,831 of CAWJLT010000012.1, read as the reverse complement.
GCCCTCCTAGCTCCCGGACCGCGCGGTGGAGCATCTTCGGCGCTATCTCGGCGACCCCGTCGCGACCTGGCGCACCGGGAGCCCGCAGAGCCAGCTGCTCACCCTGGTGGCCCTGCTGCTCGGCGTGGGCCTCAGCTTCGTGGTCTCGGTCGTGGAGTACACCCTGATGCCGCTGACCGCGTACTACGTCTGGCTGCTGCTCGGGATGCTCCTGCTGCGCTTCCGGCCGCTGGTGGCGCTGACGGTGGTCGTGGTGAGCGCCCAGGTGTGCGCGGTGCTGCTCGACCCGCCGATGACCGTGGTCCGGATCACGGCGCTGATCGCGCTCTTCATCTCCGTCGCCCTGATCGTGTTCGCCTCGAGCCGGCAGCAGAGCGGTCTGCCTGGCCCCATGGGGGAGGCGCTGCTGACCGACCTGCGCGACCGGCTGCAGTCCCAGGGCAGCATCCCGGAGCTCCCCGCGGGCTGGCACTCCCACTCCTCGATGATCGCGGCCAGCGGGATCGGCTACGGCGGCGACTTCATCGTCGCCCACTGCAGTGAGGACCGCACCCAGCTCGAGGTGATCCTCGTCGACGTCACCGGCAAGGGGGTCTCGGCCGCCTCGCGCGCCCTGCAGTTCGGCGGCGCTCTCGGCGGGCTGATCGGCGCCCTGCCTCCCCAGGGGCTGTTCGCGGCGGCCAACGACTTCCTGCTCCGACAGGACTCCGAGAACACCTTCGCGACCGCCGTGCACGTGGTGATCGACCTCGAGACCGGCATCTACCAGCTGAGCAGCGCCGGACACCCGCCGGCGATGGTGTGGTCGAGCGCGGACCGGACCTGGACCCAGGACAGGGCCCACGGGACCGCGCTCGGCATCCTGGCGCGGCCCGAGATGGAGATGAGCACCGGCAAGCTCCTCCCGGGCGACGCGCTGATGTTCTACACCGACGGTGTCGTGGAGCGCCGCCACGAGTCCCTCGACAAGGGCCTCGCCTGGCTCGAGGAGGAGGCTGCCAGGGCGGTGTCCTCCGGCTTCGCGGGAGCGGCCCACCGCATCATCTCGGAGGTCGACATCGATGACGACGACCGCGCCATCCTCATCATCGAGCACGCCCCCGAGACCGCGGGGCACCGGTCGCCGGCAGGCCAGCTGGCCGCCAGCTGAACGCGGCTAGACCTCGCTGCGCCCGTCGTCGTCCTTGTTGCGCAGCCCGATCTTGTTGCCCAGCCACACCAGGGGGTCGTACTTGCGGTCGACGACCCGCTCCTTCATCGGGATGATCGCGTTGTCGGTGATCTTGATGCCCTCGGGGCAGACCTCGGTGCAGCACTTGGTGATGTTGCACATGCCGAGGCCCGCGGCTCCCTGAGCGAGCTCACGACGGTCGTGCGTGTCCAGCGGGTGCATGTCCAGCTCGGCGTACCGCAGGAAGAAGCGAGGGCCGGCGAAGGCCGCCTTGTTCTCCTCGTGGTCTCGCACGACGTGGCAGGTGTTCTGGCACAGGAAGCACTCGATGCACTTGCGGAACTCCTGCCCGCGCTCGACGTCCATCTGCGCCATCCGCCGCTTGCCGTCCGCGTCGCGCGCGGGCGGTGCGAACGCCGGGAGCTCCTTGGCCTTCTCGTAGTTGAAGGACACGTCGGTGACGAGGTCGCGGATGACCGGGAACGACCGCATCGGCGTGACGGTGATCGTCTCGCTCTCCTCGAAGTCGGAGAGCCGGGTCATGCACAGCAGCCGCGGCCTGCCGTTGATCTCGGCGCTGCAGGAGCCACACTTGCCCGCCTTGCAGTTCCAGCGCACAGCGAGGTCGCCGGCCTGCGTCGCCTGGACGCGGTGGATCGCGTCCAGGACGACCTCACCCTCGGAGACCTCCACGGTGTAGTCGCCCAGCTCTCCGCCGTCGACGTCACCGCGCCAGATGCGCAGCTTCAGGTCGTATCCCATGCTCGGCTCCTTGCCAGCCAGAAGAACTACGGAGTGAAGAAGGTCTTGAGCTCGTCGGGCATGATGCGCAGCGGCTGCTCGGTCAGGTCGATCCCCGTGCCGGCCGCGTCCAGCCGCACCACGAGGTTCTTCGAGCCCCACACGTCGTCGGGTCCGGGGAAGTCGTCGCGGGTGTGCCCCCCTCGCGACTCCTGCCGCTCGAGGGCAGCCCGCGCGATGCTCTCGGAGACGACCAGCATGTTGCGCAGGTCGAGCGCGAGGTGCCAGCCCGGGTTGTACTGCCGGTGCCCCTCGACCAGCAGGTGCCGGGCGCGTTCCTTGAGCTTCTCGATCTCCGCCAGCGACAGGGTGAGCTCGTCGGCCGTGCGGATGATCCCCACCAGGTCGTTCATCGTGTTCTGGAGGTCCGACTGGATCGTGTAGGGGTTCTCCGTGTCGCCGGCGGCTCCACCCTCGAAGGGGGCCAGGGCCAGGGCCTGGGCCGCCTTGACGTGTTCCTCGGCGACGGCAGGACGCGCCCCCTCCAGCCCGGCGGAGTACGCCGCGGCCGACTCACCGGCCCGACGCCCGAAGACGAGCAGGTCGGAGAGGGAGTTGCCGCCGAGCCGGTTGGATCCGTGCATGCCGCCGGAGCACTCGCCCACGGCGTACAGGCCCGTGACCCCGCTGAGCTCGGTGTCGGCGTCGACCTCGACACCGCCCATCACGTAGTGGCACGTGGGCCCGATCTCCATCGGCTCGGCGGTGATGTCGACGTCGGCGAGCTCCTTGAACTGGTGGTACATCGACGGCAGACGTCGACGGATGAACTCCGCGTCCCGTCGCGAGGCGATGTCGAGGAAGATGCCGCCGTGCGGTGATCCCCGGCCGGCCTTGATCTCGGAGTTGATGGCCCGGGCCACCTCGTCACGCGGGAGCAGCTCGGGTGGGCGCCGGTTGTTCTTCTTGTCGTCGTACCAGCGGTCCGCCTCCTCCTCGGTGTCGGCGGTCTCGCTCCGGAAGAACTCGGGGATGTAGTCGAACATGAACCGCTTGCCCTCGGAGTTGCGCAGGATCCCACCGTCCCCGCGCACCGACTCCGTGACCAGCAGCCCCTTCACCGAGGGGGGCCAGACCATCCCGGTGGGGTGGAACTGCACGAACTCCATGTTGATCAGGGAGGCTCCTGCCCGCAACGCCAGGGCGTGCCCGTCACCGGTGTACTCCCAGGAGTTGGAGGTGACCTTGAACGACTTGCCGATGCCGCCCGTGGCCAGGATGACCGAGGGAGCCTCGAAGACCACGAACCGGCCGGTCTCACGCCAGTAGCCGAAGGCGCCGGAGATCTTCTCGCCCCCCTCCGGCGAGGTGTCCTTGAGCAGCTCGGTGACCGTGCACTCCATGAACACGTCGATGCCCAGCGCGACGGCCCGCTGCTGCAGCGTGCGGATCATCTCCAGTCCGGTGCGGTCACCGACATGGGCCAGCCGGGCGTACTTGTGGCCGCCGAAGTCGCGCTGGGAGATCAGGCCGTCCTCGGTGCGGTCGAACAACGCGCCCCAGTCCTCGAGCTCCTGCACCCGCTCGGGAGCCTCCTGCGCGTGCAGCTGGGCCATCCGCCAGTTGTTGAGCATCTTCCCGCCACGCATGGTGTCGCGGAAGTGCACCTCCCAGCTGTCCTCGGGGTAGACGTTGCCCATGGACGCGGCGATGCCCCCCTCGGCCATCACGGTGTGCGCCTTGCCGAGGAGTGACTTGCACACGATCGCGGTCCGGGCTCCGGCGTCGTGGGCGGCGATGGCTGCCCGCAGCCCCGCTCCGCCGGCACCGATGACGACGACGTCGTAGGTGTGCCGCTCCATCCCGCCGGTCTCGCCGCCCGACATCAGGTTCCCCGTCATCGGGTGGCGCTCACCTGCCTCGTCGGGTGAGGAGGGAGCGTCGGCGGCCGTCTCGACCCCATCCTGGCCGGCCGGAGTGGTCATCAGAAGAACCTCGGATCAGTGAAGGCGCCGCTGGCGAGCAGCAGGACGTAGACGTCCGCGATCGCCACGGAGAACAGCGAGAGCCACGCGTAGCGGGCGTGGTGGCCGTTGAGCCGCGAGACCCAGGTCCAGAGCTTGTAGCGGACCGGGTGCCTGCTGAAGTGCCGGAGCCGTCCGCCCACCGCGTGCCGGCACGAGTGGCAGGACAGCGTGTAGAGCCAGATCAGCACGATGTTGGCCAGAAAGATCAGCGTGCCCAGGCCCATGTGGCCCCACTCGCCCTCGGCGTCCCGGAAGGTCAGCACCGTGTCGAAGGTGAGGATGAGCCCGACCACCACGGCGGCGTACCAGAAGTAGCGGTGCAGGTTGTTCAGGATCAGCGGCAGCCGGGTCTCCCCGCTGTAGGCCGTGTGCGGCTCGGCCACCGCGCAGGCGGGCGGGCTGAGCCAGAAGGCGCGGTAGTAGGCCTTGCGGTAGTAGTAGCAGGTCATCCGGAAGCCGAGCGGGAAGATCAGGATGATCAGCGCCGCCGAGAGCGGCCACCACGCGAACGGCTGACCGAAGTCCGAGCTGCCTTCGACGCAGTCGCCCAGACAGGGCGAGTAGAAGGGAGAGAGGTAGGGCGCGGCGTAGTAGTTGCTGCCCTGGAAGGCCCGGATGGTCGCGTAGACGACGAACGCGAAGAACACCACGAAGGTGGTCAGCGGGTAGAGCCACCACCGGTCGGTGCGCAGGGTCCCGGCCTGGATGCGCGCCCGGGTGGGACCCCTGACACCGCTGGGCACCCCTGTGTCCGTCGACGCCATCGCCACCTCCGCGAAGTTGTTAACCCTGTGTGTGACGGGGACCACTCTTGCCCCATCGCGGGCGAAAGGGAAAGGGGCGCGCGGTGACGCGCCCGGCGAACGCTGCCACGGGGCCGGAGATGGTGTGCCGACGCAGGCGCGGGATATGTCACATCACCCGGAGGCCCACCCCGCACATCGGAGAGATACGGTGGCCGTTGTGGCCACTGCGACGCTTGTCAAGAACAGCAGGTCGACTCGATCGACCATTGCGCTGAAGATGCTCATGGCCGTCAGCGGCATCATCTTCATCGGATTCGTGCTGACGCACATGTACGGCAACCTCAAGGCCTTCGCCGGCCATGACGCCTTCAACGTGTACGCCGAGCACCTACGCACCTTCGGTGAGCCGATCCTGCCCTACAGCGGTCTCCTCTGGATCATCCGCGTCGTGCTGCTGGGATCGCTGGTCGTGCACGTTGCCTGCGCCGTCGCGCTCTGGCGTCGGGCCCAGCAGGCTCGCACCGTCAAGTACGTCGTGAAGAAGAACAAGCACTCGACCTGGGCCTCGCACCTCATGCGCTGGGGCGGCCTGACGCTGCTGCTGTTCATCGTCTGGCACCTGCTGAACTTCTCCATCGGCAAGGTCAACGTCACGGGCGGGTCCACCAGCGACCCCTACAACCTCCTCGTCGACTCGTTCGCCACCTGGTGGCTGACGCTGATCTACCTGTTCGCGATGGCCATGCTCGGCGCCCACCTTCACCACGGCATCTGGAGCTCGCTGCAGACCCTCGGCCTCACCAACACCGCGCGCTCCCGTGCCCGCGCCAAGACGTTCGGCCTGGCCCTCGCCGTGGTCATCGCCGGAGGGTTCTCCCTCGTTCCGATCTTCGTCCTGGCCGGCGTCATCACCAAGTGACCGGTCAGCCCAGAAAGGTTAGGTAGAGCCATGACAGACATGCCCGACACCACCACGACCTCGGATCCCTCGCACCACGCGGACAGCGAGCAGGAGACCGACGACGCCTACGGGTACTACACCCCCGGCGACCCGCTGGTGGACACCAAGGCTCCCGGCGGTCCGATCGACGAGCGCTGGGACACCCGGCAGTTCGAGGCGCGGATCGCGAACCCGGCCAACCGCCGTCGCCTCTCGGTGATCGTCGTCGGCACCGGCCTCGCCGGCGCCTCGGCTGCCGCCACGCTGGGTGAGGCCGGCTACGTGGTGAAGTCGTTCTGCTACCAGGACTCGCCCCGTCGCGCGCACTCGATCGCCGCGCAGGGCGGCATCAACGCCGCCAAGAACTACAAGGGCGACGGCGACTCGGTCTACCGCCTCTTCTACGACACGATCAAGGGTGGCGACTACCGCTCCCGCGAGTCCAACGTCTACCGCCTGGCGCAGGTCAGCCGGAACATCATCGACCAGTGCGTCGCCCAGGGTGTCCCGTTCGCCCGCGAGTACGGCGGCCTCCTCGACAACCGCTCGTTCGGTGGCGTGCAGGTCTCCCGCACCTTCTACGCTCGCGGCCAGACCGGCCAGCAGCTGCTGATCGGTGCCTACCAGGCCCTCGAGCGGCAGGTCGCTGCCGGCACCGTGAAGACCTACGTCCGTCACGAGATGGTCGAGCTGATCGTCGTCGACGGCCGAGCCCGCGGCATCATCGTGCGCGACATGGTCACCGGTGAGCTGGAGACCTACTTCGCCGACGTGGTCGTGCTCGCCAGCGGCGGCTACGGCAACGTCTTCTTCCTCTCGACCAACGCGATGGGCTGCAACGTCACCGCGACGTGGCGGGCACACCGCAAGGGCGCCTACATGGCCAACCCCTGCTACACCCAGATCCACCCCACGTGCATCCCGGTCTCCGGCCCGCACCAGTCCAAGCTGACCCTGATGAGCGAGTCGTTGCGCAACGACGGCCGCATCTGGGTGCCCAAGGACGCCAAGGACGCCGAGACCAACCCGAACGACATCGCCGAGGAGGACCGCGACTACTACCTGGAGCGGATCTACCCCGCCTTCGGCAACCTGGTCCCCCGCGACATCGCCTCCCGGCAGGCCAAGAACATGTGCGACGAGGGCCGCGGTGTCGGTCCTGAGGTCGAGGGTGTACGCCGCGGCGTCTACCTGGACTTCGCCGAGGCGATCGGTCGTCTCGGTCGCAAGGCGATCGAGGACAAGTACGGCAACCTCTTCGACATGTACGCCCAGATCACGGGCGAGGACCCCTACGAGGTGCCGATGCGGATCTACCCCGCCGTGCACTACGTCATGGGCGGCCTCTGGGTCGACTACGACCTGCAGTCCTCGATCCCCGGCCTGTTCGTCACGGGTGAGGCCAACTTCTCCGACCACGGCGCCAACCGCCTCGGCGCCTCGGCGCTGATGCAGGGCCTGGCCGACGGCTACTTCGTGCTCTCGAACACGATCCGCGACTACCTCGCCGACGGCCCGTTCGAGAAGATCGCCGAGGACGACCCGGCCGTGGTCGAGGCCCAGGCATCGGTGCAGTCACGCATCGACCACTTCATGACCAACAAGGGCACCCGCACCGTCGACTCCTACCACCGCGAGCTCGGCAACATCATGTGGGAGTACTGCGGCATGGAGCGCACCGAGGACGGCCTGAAGAAGGCGATCGACCTCATCCGCGGCCTGCGCGACGACTTCTGGCGCAACGTGAAGGTGCTCGGCAGCGCCGACGGCCTGAACCAGTCGCTGGAGCGCGCCGGTCGCGTGGCCGACTTCTTCGAGCTCGGCGAGCTGATGTGCATCGATGCCCTGAACCGTCGCGAGTCCTGCGGTGGACACTTCCGGGCCGAGTCCCAGACCGATGAGGGTGAGGCCCTCCGCCACGACGACCAGTACGCCTACGTGGCGGCCTGGGAGTGGGCCGGACAGGACGACAAGCCCATCCTGCACAAGGAAAACCTGACCTACGAGTTCGTCGAGATGAAGGCACGGTCCTACAAGTGAAGCTCACCCTCAAGATCTGGCGCCAGCCCGACCCGACCTCCGAGGGTGCGATGCACACCTACGAGGTCGACGAGATCTCGGAGGACATGTCGTTCCTCGAGATGCTGGACGTCCTCAACGAGCGCCTGAACGGCGAGGGCGAGGAGCCGATCGCGTTCGACTCCGACTGCCGCGAGGGCATCTGCGGCATGTGCGGGCTGATGATCAACGGCGAGGCCCACGGCCCGCAGGTCACGACCACCTGCCAGCTGCACATGCGCTCGTTCCACGACGGGGAGACCATCACCATCGAGCCGTGGCGTGCCGACGCGTTCCCGGTGCTCAAGGACCTCGTGGTCGACCGCGGCGCGTTCGACCGGATCATCCAGCAGGGCGGCTACATCTCGGTGAACACCGGTGCCGCCCCCGACGCGCACGCCACCCCGGTCCCCAAGGACAACGCCGACCGCGCCTTCGACGTGGCCACCTGCATCGGTTGCGGCGCCTGCGTCGCTGCCTGCCCCAACGGCTCGGCGTCACTGTTCGTGGGCGCGAAGATCACCCACCTCGGCGAGCTGCCCCAGGGCCAGGCCGAGCGCGACACCCGCGTGGTGAGCATGGTCGGCCAGCACGACCACGAGGGATTCGGTGGCTGCACCAACATCGGCGAGTGCACGGCGGCGTGCCCCAAGGGCATCCCGCTCGACGTCATCTCGCAGCTGAACAAGGACCTGCGCACGGCCATCAAGCACGGCTACTGATCGAGGCGACGCCCGCCACCCGGGCGATCTGCCACACCTATCGCTTCCTGGCTAGCCCCCGAGCGGGAACGCCCGGGCCGGATGCCAGCCCGAGGCGGCGTCGTGGAGGTACATCCACATCTCGTCCACCGCGAAGTCCGCGTCGAAGTGCTCGAGGTCGGTGAACGCCCGCTCGAGCTGCCCCTCGGGCAGGTGGTGCGCCACCGTGACGTGCGGGTGGTAGGGAAAGTCGCGCTCGATCGCGAGCGGACCCCGGCGTACGTGTGCGGCCAGCCGCTCGCACTGGCTGATGCCCTCGACCACCCCGACGAAGACCACCGGAGAGACCGGCTGGAAGGTCCCGGTCCCCCGCAGGTGCACACGGAACGGATCCATCGCCTCAGCGACCTGCGCCAGATGGGCGACGACGTCGTCCAGCTCGGACTCCTGGACCTCGTGCGGGGGCAGCAGGGTGATGTGGGTGGGGATGTGTCGTGCTGCGTCGTCGCCCACGTCGATGCGGTACTGCCGCAGCTCGTCTCCCCAGGGCTCAGGGACGGCCACGGAGACTCCGATGGTGGGCATCAGCCGAGCCTAGCGACCCACGAAGCCGACGCGCTCGTAAACGTCGGAGAGCGTCCCCCGGGCCACCTCGCCGGCAGTCGCGGCGCCGGCACGCAGGATCCGCTGCAGCTCCGCGCGGTCGTCGAGCAGTGCCAGCGTCCGGTCGCGGAACGGGGTCACGAAGTCGACGACCACCTCGGCCAGCTCTGCCTTGAAGGCGCCGTAGCCCTGCCCGTCGTACGCCGCGACGAGGTCCTCGATGCTGCGCCCGCTCAGGGCCGAGTGGATCGTGAGCAGGTTGGAGACACCGGGCTTCTCCTCGGGGTCGAAACGAACCTCCGAGCCGGAGTCGGTCACGGCCGACCGGATCTTCTTGGCCGAGACCGACGGGTCGTCGAGCATCTCGATGATGCCGCCGACGCTGGAGTTGGACTTCGACATCTTGATGGCCGGGTTCTGCAGGTCGAGGATCTTCGCGGTCTCCTTGAGGATGTAGGGCTCCGGGAGGCGGAAGGTCTTCTTGTAGCGGTGGTTGAACCGCTGGGCCAGGTCGCGGGTCAGCTCGAGGTGCTGGCGCTGGTCCTCCCCCACCGGGACGTAGGCCGGGCGGTAGAGCAGGATGTCGGCCGCCTGGAGGATCGGGTAGGTGAGCAGCCCGACCGAGGCGGCGCCCTCACCGCCCTTGGCGGACTTGTCCTTGAACTGGGTCATCCGGCGCGCCTCGCCGAAACCGGTGAGACAGTTCAGCACCCAGGCCAGCTCGGCGTGCTCGGGCATGTGCGACTGGACGAAGATCGAGGAGCGCTCCGGGTCGATGCCCATCGCGATCAGCTGGGCCGCCGCGACCAGGGTGCGCTCGTGCAGCTTCTTCGGCTCGGGGCCGGGCTCGAGAGCGTGCATGTCGGCGATGAAGAAGAAGGGCTGGTGACTCTCCTGGAGGTCCACCCACTGCCGGGTCGCGCCCAGGTAGTTGCCGAAGTGGAACGAGTCGCTGGTCGGCTGGATCCCGGACAGGACGCGTGGGAGGGCGGCAGGCTTCTCAGCCGGGGTGTGCTGGGACATGTCGCCCATTGTTCCAGCCCGGGCGGGGTGCCTCCGACCAGGGTTTGCCCGGGCCTCGATCGCCGAACGACCTGGCCGACTCCACGCCCCAGTGGCAGACCCCTGTTGCCCCGCCCCCGCGCGGTTGGCAGGGTGCTCCCATGACTCGCATCCCCACGCTCACCGACGGCGTGGTGACGCTGCGGGCACCGAACGACGACGACATCCCGGGCTGCTACGAGCAGTGCCAGGACCCCGCGAGCCAGCGGTGGACACCGGTCCCGGTGCCCTACCTCCTCGACGACGCGAAGACCTATCTGCGTCACGTGATCCCCGAGGGCTGGCTGACCGGGCGCGCATGGTGCTTCGTCGTGGAGGCGGCCGACGAGTCCGGGGTCCCCCGCTTCGCCGGCTCGCTGTCGCTGCGCACCGAGAGCGACGGTCGCGCGGAGCTCGGCTACGGGGCGCACCCGTGGGCGCGCGGTCGCGGCCTGATGGAGCGCGCGGTGCGGCTGCTGCTCGACTGGGGCTTCGCCGAGCGCGACCTGCGGACGGTGATCTGGCTGGCGCAGCGTGGCAACTGGCCCTCGCGGCGGCTGGCCTGGAAGCTGGGCTTCACCGTCGACGGGACGCTGCGCAGCTGGTTGACCCAACGGGGTGAGCTGCACGACGCGTGGGTGGGCACCCTGCGCCGGGGTGAGGAGATGACGCCCCGCTCGCCGTGGCTGGAGTCACCCACCATCGTCGGGAGGTCCGTCGTGCTCCGGCAGGTGCGCGAGGAGGACCTGCCACGCGTGGTCGAGACCCGCAGCGACCCGGAGACCCAGCGATGGCTGCAGAGCGCCCGTGACGAGGCGCCGCACTCCCTGGAGAGCCACGCCACGTTCCTCGACCGCATGCTCGAGCAGGCCGCCGCCGGTGAGGCGGTGCACTGGGCGGTCGCCGACCCGGTGTCGGACTCCTACCTCGGGCGGGTGTCGCTGTTCGAGGTACGCCACCGGCGTGAGGCGGAGCTGGCCTACTGGGCGCACCCGGCGGCCCGGGGACGGGGTACGACGCTCGAGGCGGCCCGGCTCGTCGTACGCCACTGCTTCGTGCCGTTCGAGGACGGCGGACTCGGCCTGCACCGGCTCACGGCCGACGCCTCGGCCGGCAACGACGCCTCCCACCGGATCCTCGAGCGGGTCGGCTTCCTCCCGGTCGGCGTCGAGCGGCAGAGCACGCTGCTGCCCGACGGCACCTGGGTCGACGCGGTGCGCTACGACCAGCTCGCTCCCCCCTCCCCCTCCCCTCGCTGAGGCGTCGCAGATTTACCTCCGGAACCCGCTGAGGCGTCGCAGATTTACCTCGTAGCAGGTAAATCTGCGACGCCTCAGCGCCGGTTGGGGGGAAATCTGCGACGCCTCAGCGAAAAGAGGAGGAGAAGAAGAGGGGGTCGGTCAGGCGGTGGCGGCCGCCAGGTTGGTACGCCGCTGCAGCAGCGCCGAGAACACCAGCACGACGAAGCCGACCAGCGAGAGGCCGGCACCGACCCAGCTCGTGGCCGTGTAGCCGTAGCCCGCCGCCACGACGACGCCACCGAGCCAGGCCCCGAGGGCGTTGGCCAGGTTGAGCGAGGCGTGGTTCATGGCCGCACCGATGGTCTGGGCGTCGCCGGCCACCTGCATCAGCCGCATCTGCAGGCCGATGGTCAGCAGCGAGGTCAAGGTGGCGAACACGAAGGCGGTCAGCAGGCCGGCGATGAAGAACTGCGAGGTCCAGGTGAACACCACCAGCAGCACGCCCATGCTCACCGAGCCGAGGAGGGTGGTGCGGAGGACCGACCAGTCCGTGAGCCGTCCAGCCAGCGGCGTGCCGACGACCATGCCCAGGCCGAAGACCAGCAGGTAGATCGGCACCCGCCCCTCGGAGAGCCCGGCGACATCGGTGACGGTGGGCGCGATGTAGGTGTACATCGCGAACATGCCGCCGAAGCCGATCGCCCCGGCGAACAGGGTGAGCAGCACCTGCGGGTTCTTGAACGCGCGCAGCTCCTTGCGACCGGTGGCCGCACGGTTGGCCGCGACGTGCGGCACCAGCCAGAGCACCATCACCACGGTCACCACGGCCAGGAGGGCGACCAGCCAGTACGCCGACCGCCAGCCGAACGTCTGGCCCAGCCACGTGGCCGCGGGAACGCCGATGACGTTGGAGACGGCGAGCCCCAGCAGGACGCGGCTCACGGCGCGGCCGCGGCGGTGTGGCGGGACCAGGTCGGCGGCGACGAGCGCGGCAACCCCGAAGTAGGCACCGTGGGGCAGGCCGGCGACGAAGCGCGCGGCGATCAGCGAGACGTAGTTGACCGCCAGGGCGCTCAGGGCGTTGCCGACCAGGAAGACGAGCATCAGCCCGATGAGCAGCTCTCGGCGTGGCAGCCGGGTGCCGAAGACCGCGATGAGTGGCGCTCCCACCACCACGCCGATGGCGTAGGCCGAGATGGCGTGGCCCGCGGTCGGGATCGAGACGTCGACACCAGCGGCCAGCTGCGGCAGCAGGCCCATCGAGACGAACTCGGTGGTGCCGATCGCGAACCCGCCCATGGCCAGGGCGAGGAGCGCGAACCCGATCTGCAGCGGCGAGCCGCGGCGTGCCGACTCGAGCCTGCGGGCGCGTCCGGTCAGCACTGTGCCCGTGGCGTCGGTCATGTCCTCGGTGCTCGTGCTCACCCCTGACCCAACAAGGCGACGCCGCCCGGATTCCCGAACGGCGCCACTTCGTGGTGTTGCGTGCGTCTCAGACGAACCTCACGCCAGTGAGGCGAGAGCCTCGTTGAACGTCTTCGAGGGCCGCATGACCTCCGCGGCCTTCGCGGCGTCGGGACGGAAGTAGCCACCGACGTCGGCCGGCGAGCCCTGCACCGCGATGAGCTCCTCGGCAATCTGGTCCTGGAGCTCGGAGAGCTTGTCGGCCAGTGGCGCGAAGGCCTCGGCGAGCGTCGGGTCGTCGGTCTGCTGGGCGATCTCCTGGGCCCAGTAGAGCGCCAGGAAGAAGTGGCTGCCCCGGTTGTCGATCGTCCCGAGCTTGCGGCCCGGCGACTTGTTCTCGTCGAGGAACGTGCCGGTCGCCTTGTCGAGGGTCTGACCGAGCACCTTGGAGTGGGCGTTGCCGGTGGCTTCGCCGTACTTCATGAAGCTCTCGGACAGGGCCAGGAACTCCCCCAGGCTGTCCCAGCGCAGGTAGTTCTCCTTGAGGAGCTGCTGCACGTGCTTGGGGGCCGAGCCGCCGGCGCCGGTCTCGAAGAGGCCACCGCCGTTGATCAGGGGTACGACGGAGAGCATCTTGGCGCTGGTGCCGAGCTCGAGGATCGGGAACAGGTCGGTGAGGTAGTCGCGCAGCACGTTGCCGGTCACCGAGATGGTGTCCTCGCCCCGGCGGATGCGGTCGATCGAGACCTTGATCGCGTCCTCGGGCCTCATGATCGAGATGTCGAGGCCCTCGGTGTCGCCGACGATGTCGGCCTGCGGGAGGTACTCGTTGACCTTGGCGATCAGGTTGGCGTCGTGCGCACGCGTCTGGTCCAGCCAGAAGATCGTCGGCTGGCCGGTGGCCCGGGCCCGGGTGACCGCGAGCTTGACCCAGTCGCGGATCGGGACGTCCTTGGCCTGGCAGGCCCGCCAGATGTCACCGGGCTGGACCTGGTGCTCCATCAGCACGTGGTCGTCCTGGTCGACGACCCGGACGGTGCCGGCCTTCGCGATCTCGAAGGTCTTGTCGTGGCTGCCGTACTCCTCCGCCGCGCGGGCCATCAGGCCGACGTTGGCCACCGAGCCCATGGTCGCGGGGTCGTAGGCGCCGTGCTCGCGGCAGTCGTCGAGGACGACCTGGTAGATGCCGGCGTAGCTGCTGTCGGGGATGACGGCCAGGGTGTCGGCCTCCTCGCCCTTGGTGTCCCACATGTGACCCGAGGTGCGGATCATCGCGGGCATGCTCGCGTCCACGATCACGTCGCTGGGGACGTGCAGGTTGGTGATGCCCTTGCGGTCATCGACCATGGCGAGCTCGGGGCCCTCGGCGAGGCCCTGCTTCACGGCGTCGGCGATCGCCTGGCCCTTCGCGCCACCGAGCTTCTCGGCTCCGGAGAGGATGCTGGCCAGGCCGTTGCTGGGGTCCAGCCCGGCCTCGAGCAGCACGTCGCCCTGCTCGGCGAACAGCTTCGGGAAGAAGGCCTGCACGGCGTGGCCGAACATGATCGGGTCGGAGACCTTCATCATCGTGGCCTTGAGGTGGATCGAGAACAGCACGTCGTCGGCCTTGGCCCGCGCGATCTGCTGCGTGAGGAAGGCCTGCAGCGCTGCGGTGTTCATGAAGGTGCCGTCGACGACCTCACCGGCCTCGACCGGCACCGACTCCTTGAGCACCTCGGTCGCCGCACCATCTGCGGGGACGAGCTCGATGCGCAGGGTCCCGGCCTTCTCGATGACGACCGACTTCTCGTTGGCGCGGAAGTCGTCGCCCTGCATGGTGGCGACGTTGGTCTGGGAGTCGGGGCTCCACGCTCCCATCGAGTGCGGGTGCTTGCGGGCGTAGTTCTTGACCGACTCGGGTGCCCGGCGGTCGGAGTTGCCCTCACGGAGCACCGGGTTGACGGCGCTGCCCTTGACCTTGTCGTAGCGGGCGCGCGCGTCCTTGTCCTCCTCGGACCGGGGGTTGTCCGGGTAGTCCGGCAGCGCGAAGCCCTGCTCCTGCAGCTCGGCGATGGCCGCCTTGAGCTGCGGGATGGAGGCGCTGATGTTGGGCAGCTTGACGATGTTGGCCTCGGGCGTCTTGGCCAGGGCCCCCAGCTCGGCCAGGTCGTCGGCGACGCGCTGGTCCTCGGGGAGCAGGTCGGCGAAGTTCCCCAGGATGCGGGCCGCCAGCGAGATGTCGCGGGTGTCCACGCCCACGTCGGCCTTCTCGGCGTACGCCTCGATGATCGGGAGGAACGAGTACGTCGCCAGGAGGGGCGCCTCGTCGGTGAGGGTGTAGATGATCTTCGACTCGGTCACGTAGGACTCCTGCGCGTCAGCTCGGGGATTTATCTTCACGTCAAGATACCGCATCTGCTCGGCGGTGGATCCTCAGCCAGCCTCTCAGGGGACCGCCCCGGCCACAACCAGATGTATCCGGGCACGCCCGTGCCGCCTCCTGTTCGTCGTATCCCCGATACAAGGAGAACGCCCATGACCCGCATGACCCCCGCCCTCGCCCGTCTCCTCGTCGCCGACCACCGGGGCAGGCCCAAGCAGGAGAAAGGGAGTACGCCGGAGCCCCCCGAACCGACCGCCACCGTCCGGATCCCTCGACAGCGACGCGGAGGCGGACGGCACCGGCGGAACGGGGTGCGCTCACCCAAGTCCTGAGGCGCTGCTAGCGTCGAGACGTCCTTCTCGTCGCACCCAGGAGTCCTCGTGAGCACATCGCCCCTCAAGGTCGCCGTCACCGGCGCCGCCGGCCAGATCGGCTACAGCCTGCTGTTCCGTCTTGCGAGCGGAGGGCTCTTCGGCCCGAACCAGCCCATCGAGCTGCGCCTGCTCGAGATCGAGCCTGCCCTGAAGACGCTCGAGGGCGTCGTCATGGAGCTCGACGACTGCGCGTTCCCGACCCTGGCCGGCGTCCAGATCGGCGCGGACGCGAACCAGGTCTTCGACGGCGTCAACCTCGCCCTGCTCGTCGGCGCCCGCCCGCGCGGCCCCGGCATGGAGCGCGGCGACCTGCTCGAGGCCAACGGCGCCATCTTCACCGCCCAGGGCAAGGCCCTCAACGAGGTCGCGGCCGACGACGTGCGGATCGGCGTCACCGGCAACCCGGCCAACACCAACGCGCTGATCGCGATGACCAACGCTCCCGACATCGCCAAGGAGCGCTTCTCCGCGCTCACCCGCCTGGACCACAACCGGGCCATCTCGCAGCTCGCCGCCAAGACCGGCGCCTCGGTGACCGACATCAAGAAGATGACGATCTGGGGCAACCACTCGGCCACGCAGTACCCCGACATCTTCCACGCGGAGATCGCCGGCAAGAACGCCGCCGAGACCGTCGACGACCAGGGCTGGCTGGAGAACGACTTCATCCCGACCGTCGCCAAGCGTGGCGCCGCGATCATCGAGGCGCGCGGCTCCTCCTCGGCCGCCTCCGCCGCCTCCGCCACCATCGACGCCGCCCACGACTGGCTCGCCGGCTCCGCGGAGGGCGACTGGGTCTCCATGGCGGTCGTCTCCGACGGCTCCTACGGCGTCCCCGAGGGCCTGATCTCCTCCTTCCCCGTCACCACCAAGAACGGTGACTGGAAGATCGTCCAGGGCCTGGAGATCAACGACTTCTCCCGCACCCGCATCGACGCCTCCACCAAGGAGCTCGCCGAGGAGCGGGATGCGGTCAGGGCGCTCGGGCTGATCTGAGGCTGGCGGTTTTTCTGGTTAACCAGAAAAACCGCCACTTACCCCACGGTGCAACGTTGGTAGGTGACAGTTTCTTGGGGGAAGTGAGTCCGCCGTGAGCACGGGTATGCCGATCGTCCTCGACGTGGACACCGGGGTCGATGACGCCTGTGCCTTGTTGCTGGCGGCACTGCACCCGGCGCTCGACCTCAAGGCGGTCACCTGTGTCGGAGGCAACGCGCCGCTGGCCGACGTCGTACGCAACACCTTGACGGTCCTCGATACCTGCGGCCGCGAGGACGTCCCTGTGGCGGCGGGGGCGTCGCGCCCGCTGCTGGAGACACCGGTCGACGCGCGCCACGTGCACGGTGACGACGGGATGGGAGACCTCGAGTGGCCACGGAGCACACGCTCGCCCCGTCCTGGCCACGCCGTGGAGCTGCTGCGGGATGTGCTGCTGGAGGCCGCGAAGGGGCCTGAAGATCAGCGGGTGACCCTGGTCCCGCTCGCGCCGATGACCAACATCGCGCTGCTCCTGCGCACCTACCCCGAGGCGGCCCGCGGCCTGAGACGGATGGTGTTCATGGGCGGCGCCGCCCACGTCGGCAACGCGACGGCCTCGGCGGAGTTCAACGTCTTCCACGACCCGGAGGCGGCCGCGATCGTTCTCGACGCCTGCGCGGAGCTGGACGTGGAGGTCGCGATGTACGGGCTCGACGTGTTCTACGACCCCCGGGTCAGTCTCAGTGTCGCCAAGGACCTGGTCGCACAGCACGTCAGCGGCCCGGCCGGGCTCGCCGGCCGGTTGATGGCCTTCCAGTGCGAGCGCTTCGAGGCAGCGTCCGCCTCCCTCGGGGACGCGGGCGCGGTGTGCGCCGTACTCGACCCCGGCGGCCTGACCACCGAGCGTCTCCCAGTACGCGTCGAGCTCGCCGGCACCTGGTCGCGTGGCCGGACAGTCGTCGACCGCCGCGACTGGGGCGGCGACCTGGCCCACGACCCGCACGGCCAGGCGCCGGCACTGATCGACGTGGCGCTGGCCGTCGAGGGCGAGCGGTACGCCCGGCTGTGGCTGGAGACGGTCACTGCGGCGCCCGGAGGTTTTTCTGGTTAACCAGTGAAACTGCCACTTCCCCCGCGTTGCAACGTGGGGTAAGTGGCAGGTTTTCTGGTTAACCAGAAAAACTTGTGACTCACGAGGGCTGGTTCGGGATCACGCTCGCCAGCACGAGGAGCGCAGCACCGACGCCGCCGAGCATGAGGACGTCGACCCAGCGGAGGCGGCGTACGCGCAGCATCCCGGCGTCGCGGTCGCGCAGCAGTGCCCGCATCACCGCGCCCAGCAGGAGGGCCACGCCCATCAGGGCGACCCCTCGGCGCCACGGCCCGAAGGCCACGACCAGCAGGCCGACGGCGCTGAGCGCCACGACGACCAGGTAGACCAAGCCACCCAGCGTGGACGGGATCCGCCGCGACTCCTCGGGCTGGCTCACGAGCTCAGGCTGTCCCGTCCCCGGGTGTTGCCGCGCCGTTCCCGAGGGTCGCCTCGGCTCGCTCGACCACGTTCGAGAGCAGCATCGCCCGGGTCATCGGGCCCACGCCCCCGGGGTTCGGCGAGACCCACGCGGCGACGTCCCAGACCGCCGGGTCGACGTCTCCGGCCAGCTTGCCGTCGACGCGGGAGACCCCGACGTCGAGCACGGCCGCGCCGGGCTTGACCATGTCGGCGGTGACGATGCCGGGCACCCCCGCCGCGGCCACGACGATGTCCGCCTGACGCACGTGGGCCGCGAGGTCGCGCGTGCCGGTGTGGCACAGCGTCACCGTGGCGTTCTCCGAGCGGCGCGTGAGCAGGAGCCCCAGCGGCCGCCCGACGGTCACTCCACGCCCGACGACGACCACGTCCGCGCCCTTGATCTCCACGCCGTGGCGACGCAGCAGGGTGACGATGCCGAACGGCGTGCACGGCAGCGGCGCCGGCTTGCCGAGGACGAGCCAGCCCAGGTTGGTCGGGTGCAGGCCGTCAGCGTCCTTCGACGGGTCGATCTCGCCGAGCACGGCGTTCTCGTCGACCCCCTTGGGCAGCGGCAGCTGCACGATGTAGCCGGTGCAGGCGGGGTTGTCGTTGAGGCGGCGTACGGCGGCCAGGATCTCCTCCTGCGTCGCGGTGGCCGGCAGGTCCTCGCGGATCGACTCGATGCCGACCTCGGCGCAGTCCTTGTGCTTGCCGTTGACGTACCACGTGGAGCCCGGGTCGTCACCGACCAGGATCGTGCCCAGACCGGGGGTCACGCCCTGCTCGCGCAGCGTGGCGACCCTCTCGGTCAGCTCACCCTTGATCGCCTTGGCGGTGGCGGTTCCGTCCAGCTTCTGTGCGCTCACGTCAACATCCTCTCTGAAAGCGGGCTCAGTGTGCGAAGTGCCTGGTGCCGGTGAAGTACAT
Organism: uncultured Actinomycetota bacterium; assembly: GCA_963843775.1. Taxonomy (GTDB): domain Bacteria; phylum Actinomycetota; class Actinomycetes; order Propionibacteriales; family Nocardioidaceae; genus Marmoricola. Next base: position 363,004 of record CAWJLT010000012.1, on the reverse strand, counting down.
CGTCACGCCCGCCTTCTTCGCCGCCTCGATCGTCAGCTCGTCGCGCACGGATCCACCGGGCTGCACGATGGCGGACACTCCCGCGTCGATGAGGATCTGCGGCCCGTCCTCGAAGGGGAAGAACGCGTCCGAGGCCGCGACCGAGCCGGCCGCCCGTACGCCGGCGCGGGTGACCGCGAGGCGGCAGGAGTCGACCCGGTTGACCTGGCCCATGCCGATGCCGACCGAGGCACCGCCCGAGGCCAGCAGGATCGCGTTCGACTTCGCCGCGCGACAGGCCTTCCAGGCGAAGGCGAGGTCCGCGAGCACGTCCTCGGAGGCTGCCTCGCCCGTGGCGAGCGTCCACGCCGACGGGCTGTCGCCCTCGGCGTCGATCGCGTCGCGCTGCTGCATCAGCAGTCCACCGGAGATCGGCCGCGACTCCACTCCCCCGCGTTCGAGCGGCTCGCACTCCAGCAGGCGGACGTTCTTCTTGCCCTGGAGGATCTCCACCGCGCCGTCCTCGTAGCCGGGCGCCACGACGACCTCGGTGAAGACCTCCGCCACCTGCCTGGCCATCTCGACCGAGACCGGGCGGTTCACCGCGATCACGCCACCGAAGGCCGACACAGGGTCACACTCGTGCGCCTTGCGGTGCGCCTCCGCGACGTCAGCGCCCACCGCGATGCCGCACGGGTTGGCGTGCTTGATGATCGCGACCGCCGGCTCGTCGAAGTCGTACGCCGCCCGGCGGGCCGCGTCGGCGTCGACGTAGTTGTTGTAGGACATCTCCTTGCCGTGCAGCTGGCGTGCCTGCGCGAGGCCGGGCCCGAAGTCGTTGAGGTAGAGCGCCGCCGACTGGTGCGGGTTCTCGCCGTAGCGCAGCACCGAGCCGCGGGTCCAGGTGCCGCCGACCCAGGCCGGGAAGCCTGCGCCCTCGGAGCTGTCGGTGAGCACCGAGCCCATCCAGCTGGCCACGGCCACGTCGTAGGTCGCGGTGTGCACGAACGCCTCGGCGGCCAGCGACTTGCGCTGCCCGAGGGTGAAACCACCCTCGCTCAGGGCGGCCAGCACGTCGGCGTACCTCCCGGGCGAGGTCACGATCGCGACCGAGGGGTGGTTCTTGGCTGCCGCGCGCACCATCGACGGCCCACCGATGTCGATCTGCTCGACGCACTCGTCCGGGGATGCGCCCGACGTCACCGTCTGCGTGAACGGGTAGAGGTTGGAGACCACCAGCTCGAACGGCGCGATCCCGAGCTCGGAGAGCTGGGCGACGTGGTCGGGCAGCCGACGGTCGGCCAGGATCCCGGCGTGCACCTTGGGGTGCAGCGTCTTCACCCGCCCGTCCAGGCACTCGGGGAAGCCGGTGAGGTCCTCGACCTTGGTCACGGGCAGGCCGAGGTCGGCGATCAGCTTCGCCGAGCCACCGGTGGAGACGAGCTCCACCCCGGCCTCGGCCAGGCCGCGGACGAGGTCCTCGAGGCCCGACTTGTCGTAGACGGAGACCAGGGCTCGCCTGAGCGGGATCCGGTCCGGGGTGGGTTCCTTTGTGCTGTCGGTCATGCGCCGATCCGCACCTTCCTGTCGGTGATGGTGAAGCCTTCGCGGGCCATCCGGCCCACGGCGTCGACGAGCATGGTCCGCTCGGCGACCTTGATCCGTTCGTGCAACGACTCGACGTCGTCGGCATCCTCGACCGCCACGACCGTCTGCGCGATGATCGGCCCGGTGTCCACGCCCTCGTCGACGACGAACAGCGTCGCCCCGGTGACCCTGACCCCGTAGGCGAGCGCGTCCGCCGGCCCCGACGTACCGGGGAAGGAGGGGCACAGCGCCGGATGGGTGTTGACCACGCGGCCCGCGAACCGACCGAGGAACGCCGGTCCGACGAGCTTCATGAAGCCGGCCAGGACCACGAGGTCGGGCTCGAACTCCGCCACGGTCGCCGTCAGGGTGCTGTCCCACTCCGCCCGGCTGCCGGAGTCCCCGACTCGGCGCACGAAGGTCGGCAGGCCCGCCTTCTCGGCCCGCGCCAGCCCCTCGACGTCCTCACGGTCCGCCCCCACCGCGACCACCTCGGCGCCGTACGCCGGGTCTTCGGTGGCGTCCAGCAGGGCCTGGAGGTTGGTGCCTGCGCCGGAGACGAGTACGACGAGACGGGTGGCAGGCACCGGGCAAGGCTAACGGGCCTGGTCGCCGGTCGGGTCAGCGACGCTGCCACCAGGCGGTGACCACCCCGGCCACCAGCCCACCCAGGCTCATCGCCATCACCGCGGCGACGAAGACCTCGCCGCTGGAGGCGCCGATGTCCGCCATCCGCCCGGTGCCCATCGGGCCGCCCGCGAGCGCGACCGCCACCGTGGTGACCAGCGCGGCCCCGAAGCCGCAGCCGAAGCCACGCAGGGCAGCGGAGTCGTAGGCCGTGACGGCGTAGGACCGCTGGGCGAGCACCGCGCCGACCGCGCCGACGACCACCGGCACCGCCAGCAGGCCCATCGCCCAGCCGGGCGTCGGGCCGTCGGCCGGGAGGGCCGCGAGCAACGGGAACGCCGGCACCGGCCCCAGGGCCACGACGGTCGGCGACACCACGGTGCCGGTGCCGATCGCGAAGCCGGGACCGAGCAGGTAGGCGCTGCCGAGGAGGACCGCGTTGGGGGCGACGGCCACCGAGGCGAGCGCGTACATCGCGTAGTCGCCGGCCCCGAGCTTCAGCTCGGACATCACCGCCGCCGCGTCGTTGAGCCCGGTCGCGAGGGCGGCGGCCACCAGCACGGCGGAGGCGGCCACCAGGAGCAGGAACGCTGCGCAGGCGCCGTAGGCGACCGACCGGACCCAGCCGGGCACCAGGTCGACCCACGCTCGCAGCCGACCGGTGCCGGAGGCCAGACCGAGGGTCCCCGCGACCCCCGAGATCAGCAGTGATCCCAGGATGGCCCGGCCCAGGCTCGGGCTGGCGGAGGCCTGGGTGACGATCGTGCAGGTGACCACGGCGACGACGACGTAGATGCCGGTGAGGATCGTGGCGGCCAGCAGCACCGACCGGTCGTCCTCCACTGGCTGAGAGGTCGCGACCGCCCAGCGGCCGGATCGGAAGAGCACCATCGCGATGAGGGCGGTCACGGTCAGCGGCACGATCCCGAGGGGTACGCCGGACAGGGTCAGCTGGGCCCCGTGACCGACGAGCCAGGCGTCGGTCCCGACCCGGAGGGCGTCGGTGGTGTCCCCGTGGGCGCCGGCGTCGGCCAGGAACCAGCCGATGACGGCCAGGCCCACGCAGGTCAGCAGCGTGGTGGCCGCGGCACCGAGGGCGGCGAGCGCCGCGGACACGTGGAGGGGACGTCGCTCGGAGTCGGTGGAGGAGCCCTTGGACGGGCCCGCCGCGGCAGGTCGGCTCAACAGATCGGTCATCGCCCGCCCATCTTGACCCAGGAGAGCAGCCGGACCGGTGAGGCACGCGGGTAGCCTCGGGCTGTCATGCCCACGCCCGCCACCACTTCGCCAGGTTCCCCGGCTCCGGAGTTCGACGAGTTCTACCTCGCCAGCCGCCGACGGATCCTGCTGGAGACCTATGCCCTCACCGGGGACCTGTCCGCCGCCACGAGCGCCGTCCGCGACGCCTTCACGGCCAGCCGGCACCGCTGGCGCAAGGTCGGGCGGCTGCGTGACCCCGAGGAATGGGTACGTCCCCGCGCCTGGGCGATCGCCCAGCGTCGGCACGTCGCTCGTCTGTGGCACCGCGAGAAGGGCCTGTCCGCCGAGCAGAAGCGCGTCCTCGACGCGCTGCACCACCTGCCGGACCAGCAACGCCGGATCATCCTGCTGACCCACCTCGCCGGCCTCACCGCGGCCGCCGTCGGCCGTGAGCTGGGCGAGACGACCGCACGGGTCGAGGGACAGCTCTCCGAGGCGACCCGGAGCTTCAGCCGGGACACCGACTGCCCACCGGACGGCGTGCTCACCGCGATCGAGGTGCTGGCGACGGTCGCCGAGGCCGCCACACTCCCTGCCTCGCCGGTGATCCACCGGAGCGGCGCGAGACGTCGCCGGGTGCACGCCGTCGCATCGGTCGTCGTACTCCTCGCCCTCACGCTGCTCGGCGGCCTCTTCGTGGTCCGTGGCGGGGTCACGGAGCCGGCCGCTGCCTCGAAGTCCGCGCCCAGGAAGAACCCGGTGACCGCGAAGATGCTGCTCGAGCTGCCGGAGGTGCAGTCGCTCGCCCCGAAGGAGACGTGGCGGGTGCTGAACACCTCCGACAACACCCAGGGCAGCGGGATCAACACGGTCTGCCAGGACACCCGGTTCGCCGACCCGCAGGGACAGGGCACCTTCGTGCGCACCTTCGCGGCCCCGGGCAGGAAGCCCGGCGAGACGCGCCGCAACTACCTCCAGACGGTCGAGATCTCCCGCAGCGCGCAGGCCGCCGCGGCGGCGTACAAGACGACGCTGGGCTGGTTCGCCGGCTGCAACGAGGCCAGGCTCCAGCTGCTCAACACCTACCGGGTGACCGGGCTGGGGGAGGAGGCGCAGGTGCTGAAGCTGCGCATCCCGGACGCAGTGGGGCGCACCTACGTCGTGGGGCTGGCCCGCACCGGCTCGTTGACGGTCTCGACGGTGCTCGAGACCCTCAACGGTCGCCCGCCGGCGATCGCCCGCGCGGTGAGCACCCTCACCGACGCCGTCCGCAACGTGTGCGACTCCGACCCGTCCGGCCCGTGCCCCACGGGCGTCGCGGTCGCGCCGGTCCTGCCGCCGCCCTCCGGTGAGACCCCGGGCACCCTCGCCGCCGCCGACCTGCCGGTGGTGGGCCGCATCAACCGGCCCTGGGTCGGCACCAGGCCCGTCCCGGCACGCCCCAACATCGCGGCCACCACCTGCGACAAGGCCAACTTCGTGAAGTCGGGAGCACGCAACGCGGCCACGCGGACCTTCCTGGTCCCGCAGGCGAAGGTGCCCATGCGCTTCGGCATCACCGAGACCTACGGCACCTTCGCCACCCCGCGCAAGGCCGACGCGTTCGTGGGCAAGGTCTCGGCCGCGATGGCGACGTGCGAGAAGCGCGACCTCGGTGCCGAGGTCAGCAACGAGCTCAGCCAGACCAAGGGATACCGCGGGTCGGAGTACGTCCTGTGGCGCCTCGACAGCGAGATCGACAAGACCTCCAAGGTGGGCTTCTGGATGGGCCTCGCCCGCGTGGGCCGCTACGTTGCCCAGGTGAACTTCACGCCCGCCGGCGACAACGACATCGACGAGGTCACCTTCCAGGCCCTGCTCTCGAGGGCCCGCGACCGCCTCTTCGAGCTGAGCCCATCGTGAGCTTCCAGCTGCCCGAGGGGCTGGTCTACCTCGACGGCAACTCGCTGGGCGCGCTCCCCTCCGGGGTGGCCGAGCGGCTCGCCGAGGTCGTGCGCACCGAATGGGGCAAGGGTCTGATCCGCTCCTGGAACGACGCCCACTGGGTCGAGCTGGTGGGCCGCGTCGCCGGCCGGATCGCGCCGCTGATCGGCGTACGTCCCGAGGATCTCCACCTCGGCGACAGCACGTCGGTGAGCCTGTTCAAGACGACCGTCGCGGCCGCACGGCTGCGCCCCGACCGCCGGGTCCTCGTCGTGGAGCCCTCGACCTTCCCCACCGACGGCTACATCACCGCGGGAGTCGCCGACCTGATGGGGCTCGAGCTCCGCTGGTGCGACCCGGCCGACCCCCTGAACGCCGTCGACGACGACGTGGCGCTGCTCAGCCTGACCCACGTCGACTTCCGCACCGGGGCGATGTTCGACATGGCCTCGATCACCGCCGAGGCCCAGGACAGGGGCGCGCTGGTGCAGTGGGACCTGTGCCACTCGACCGGCGCGATCCCCGTCGACCTCACCGGGGTCGGCGCCGACCTCGCGGTCGGCTGCACCTACAAGTACCTCAACGGCGGCCCCGGCTCGCCCGCGTTCTTGTGGGTGGCACCGCGCCACCAGGAGGCGGCCCGGCAGCCGATCACGGGGTGGTTCGGCCACGCGACCCCGTTCGCGATGGCGCGCGACTACACCCCGGTCCCCGGGGTCGGCCGCTTCGCCTCGGGGACTCCCCCGGTGCTGGCCCTCTCCGTGCTGGAGGCAGCGCTCGAGGCGTTCGACGGCGTCTCCCTGGCCTCCTTGAGAGCGCGTTCACTCGAGCTCACCGACCTCTTCATCGCGCTGGTCGACGAGCGACTCCCCGGCCTGTTCGACCTCGCCACCCCCCGCGAGCACGACCGCCGCGGCAGCCAGGTCTCCCTGAGGCACCCGCACGCCTACGGCGTCGTCCAGGCCCTGATCGCCCGCGACGTCATCGGCGACTTCCGCGACCCGGACATCGCCCGGTTCGGCTTCGCCCCGCTCTACAACACACCCGACGACGTCCGCACGGCGGTCGAGCGGCTCGAGGCCGTCATGGCGAACGAGGAGTACGCCGATCCGGCGTACTCCTCGCGCAATGCTGTGACCTGAAGTTTTTCTGGTTAACCAGAAAAACTGTCACTTAACCAACGTTGCAACGTTGGGTTCTGGCGGTTTTTCTGGTTAACCAGAAAAACCGCCAGCCAGTGACCTCAGAGCCCCTGCAAGATCTCCCGCATCAGCTGGGCGGTCTCGGAGGGGGTCTTGCCGACCTTGACCCCGGCGGCCTCGAGGGCCTCCTTCTTGCCCTGTGCCGTGCCCGCGCCGTCGGAGACGATGGCGCCGGCGTGGCCCATGGTCTTGCCCTCGGGGGCGGTGAAGCCGGCGACGTAGCCGACGACCGGCTTGGTGACGTGCTCCTTGATGTACGCCGCGGCCTTCTCCTCCGCGTCGCCACCGATCTCACCGATCATCACGATGGCCTTGGTGTCCGGGTCGTTCTCGAACGCCTCGAGGGCGTCGATGTGCGTGGTGCCGATGATCGGGTCACCGCCGATGCCGATGGCGGTCGAGAAGCCGTGGTCCTTGAGCTCGAACATCATCTGGTAGGTCAGGGTGCCCGACTTGGAGACCAGGCCGACCGGGCCGGAGCCGGAGATCGTCGCCGGCGTGATGCCCGCGAGCGCCTCGCCCGGTGTGATGATGCCGGGGCAGTTCGGACCGATGATCCGAGTCGACTTCCCCTGGGCGTAGGCCCAGAACTCCGCGGAGTCCTGCACCGGCACGCCCTCGGTGATGATCACCAGCAGGCCGATCTCGGCGTCGATGGCCTCGATCACGGCGTCCTTGGTGAACGCCGGCGGCACGAAGACGACCGACACGTCGGCCCCCGTCTCCTTGATCGCCTCGGCGACCGACCCGAAGACGGGCAGGTCGACGTCGTTGCCGTCGGGGTCCTGATGGGTGACCGTGGTGCCGGCCTTGCGGGCGTTGACACCGCCGACGACCTGGGTCCCGGCCTTGAGCATCAGGCGGGTGTGCTTGGTGCCCTCACCGCCCGTGATGCCCTGGACGATGACCTTGGATTCTTTGTTCAGGAAAATAGACACAGTCTTGTCAGTCCTTCGCTGCGTGTGCGAGCTCGGCGGCCTTGTCGGCCGCGCCGTCCATGGTCTCCTCGAGGGTCACCAACGGGTGGTTCGCCTCGGCCAGGATCCGTCGGCCCTCCTCGACGTTGTTGCCGTCGAGGCGTACGACGAGCGGCTTGCTCGCCTCGTCGCCGAGGATCTTCAGGGCGCCGACGATGCCGTTGGCCACCGCGTCGCACGACGTGATGCCGCCGAAGACGTTGACGAAGACGGACTTGACCTGCTCGTCGTTGAGGATGACGTCGAGTCCGTTGGCCATCACCTCCGCGGAGGCACCGCCGCCGATGTCGAGGAAGTTGGCCGGCTTCACGCCGCCGTGCGCCTCACCGGCGTAGGCGACGACGTCGAGGGTCGACATCACCAGACCCGCGCCGTTGCCGATGATGCCGACGGAGCCGTCGAGCTTGACGTAGTTGAGACCCTTGGCCTTGGCCTTGGCCTCCAGCGGGTCGGCCGCGTCCTTGTCCTCGAACGCGGCGTGGTCCTCGTGGCGGAACTCGGCGTTCTCGTCGAGCGAGACCTTGCCGTCGAGCGCCTCGAGCTTGTCGCCGGCCAGCCGGGCGAGCGGGTTGATCTCGACCAGCGTGGCGTCCTCCTCGACGAAGACCTTCCAGAGCGTCTGGACCAGCTCGATGGCCTGGTCCTTGAGCTCGGCGGGGAATCCGGTCTCCTCGACGATCTCGGCCGCCTTGGCGGCGTCGACGCCCTGACCGGCGTTGATCGCGATCTTCTTGACGGCGTCGGGGTTGGTCCTGGCGACCTCCTCGATCTCCACACCACCCTCCACCGAGGCGATGCACAGGTAGGAGCGGTTGGACCGGTCCAGCAGGAAGGAGAAGTAGTACTCGTCCTCGATGGTGGCCGCCGGCACGATCGAGACGCGGTTGACGGTGAGGCCCTTGATCTCCATCCCGAGGATGTTCGAGGCGTGCGCCTCGGCCTCCTCGGGGGTCTTGGCGACCTTCACACCGCCGGCCTTGCCGCGTCCACCGGCCTTGACCTGTGCCTTGACGACGACGACGCCACCGAGCTCCTCGGCGGCGGCCTTGGCCTCGGCGGCGGTCTCGACGGTCCGGCCGAGTGTCACCGGCACACCATGCTTGGCGAAGAGTTCCTTCGCTTGGTATTCCATCAGGTCCACGGGTCACCCGCTCCTTAGTGGCATTCGTTGGTTACGAACAATGAGTTCGGGGACGTCCAGAGCCAGCCGGCGTCCGCTGCGCCCGACCATAGACCTGAAACGCCGGGCACTGCCACGTAGGGTTCCCGGCTGGAGCGCATTGAGACACACGTCACGCCGGGCCGCCACCCCTGAGACGACCGGCACGTGTCCTGAGCGGCCCCCGGTCGTTGTGGGGGCATGCCTCGACCAGCAGCCCTCGCCTCCGCCGCCCTGCTCACCGGGCTCGCCGTCCTCGGTACGCCGACGAGCGCCGACGCCACCCGCACCACCCCCACCGGCCACGACCAGGCCTTCACCAGGACGGCCATCACCGTCGAGACGCTGGTGGGTCCCCACCACGACATCCCCTGCACCGTCAAGGCGGACAAGTACCAGCCGGCCGGCGTCAGCAGGGCCCACCCGGCCCCGGCCATCCTGACCACCAACGGCTTCGGGGGCGCCAAGGACGACGAGGGACAGGTCGCCGGCGCCAGCGCCTTCGCGAAGGCCGGCTACGTGGTCATCTCCTACTCCGGCCTCGGCTTCGGCGGCTCGGACTGCAAGATCGCGCTCGACGACCCCGACTACGACGGCAGGGCAGGCAAGCAGCTGGTCGACGTGCTCGCCGGCACCCGCGCCTACACCGTCGACGACGGCACCGGGCGCCGGCAGAGGATCGACTATGTGAGCTCGACCCCCACCTCGCGAGGTCCCGACCCGAAGGTCGGCATGATCGGCGGCTCCTACGGCGGCCAGATCCAGTTCGCGGTGGCCGGGCAGGACCCGCGCATCGACGCGATCATCCCGATGATCACCTGGAACGACCTCTCCTACTCGCTCGCTCCCAACAACACGGACTCGGTCTCGGGCATCGGCAGGGGTGTCACCTACACGACGCCCGGCGTGGCCAAGAAGGAGTGGGTCGACCTGTTCTTCGGGGTGGGCATCCTCTCCGGTCTCCAGAACACCCAGACCGACCCGGCACGCAACGTCGGCTGCCCCAACTTCCGCGACGAGGCCTGCGCGGCCGCCGCCCAGCTGAACACGCTCGGTTACCCCGACGAGGCGACGCTGGGGCTGGCCCGGCACGCGTCGGTCGCGAGCTACGTCAAGAAGATCAAGGTCCCGACCCTTCTCGTGCAGGGCCAGCACGACACCCTGTTCAACCTCCAGGAGGCTGTGGCGACGTACCAGGCACTCAAGGCGCAGGGCACCGAGACCCGGATGTCCTGGTTCTCGGGCGGCCACTCCGGCGAGAACGCCGCGGGCGACCTCGACCTGTCCCGCGGGGTCGACGGCAGCCACCAGGGCCGTCGCTGGATCAGCTGGATGGACCGCTACGTGCGCGGCAGCTCCACCGCGAGCGCCGGACCGCAGTTCGAGTACTTCCGCGACTGGGTCTCCTACGACACCAGCGCCGACCGGGCAGGGACCGCGGTCGACAGGGCCTACGCCTCGTCGACCTCGTTCACCGGTTCCCCCACCGCGACCCTGCGCCTCTCCGGGACCAGCGCCCTGACCAGCAGCCGGACGGTGCTGCCCGGCAGCAGCCCGTTCGCGGTCACCCCCGCCGGGACGTCGTACTCCGAGACCTCGGGGCTCGAGGGCAGCGCGGTTGACCTGCCGGTCACCGACGCACCCGGGACGTTCGCGTCGTACACCTCACCGGCCCTGCGCCAGAACGCCGTCCTCGTGGGCTCCCCCAGGCTGACGGTCAGCATCCAGGCACCGGTCGCCGCGGCCGCTCAGGCCGGCGGAGCGGCCGGCCAGCTCACCCTGTTCGCCAAGCTGTACGACGTGGCACCCGACGGCACCCAGACCCTCCAGCACCGGTTGATCTCACCGGCCCGGATCAGCGACGTGACCAGGCCGGTCACGATCGAGCTCCCCGGGGCCGCCCAGCGCTTCGCGGCCGGCCACCGGATCCGCCTCGTGATCGCCGGCGGCGACCTGGCCTACGCGAACAACAGTGTGGCCCAGCCCGTCACCGTGACCACGAGTCCGGCCGCTCCCGGCCGGCTCGAGCTGCCGCTGGTGTCCCCGCTGTCCTTCTAGTCACGGGTTCAGGTCGGTGATGCGCAGGTCGTCGACCGCCACCGTCTTGGGCCCGGTGTTGGCCGCTCCGCGCGCCTCGGCGATGAACAGCTGTCCGGCACTCGTGAGGTCGAGATCGGTGACCTCCCCGGACCAGGCGACCGGCTCGGAGTCGCCTGCGGTCCAGATCTTGTACTGAAGGGTCGAACCCGAGAGCCGCAGCCGCAGCCACTGCTTCGCCGTCGTCACGCTTGCCGCACCGCCGTCGCGCCGCAGGGGGGTCATCGTCCCGTTCACGTTCTTCTGGACCTGGACGGCCCCCGAGTTGGAGGTCAGCTGAAGGCCTACACCGTTCCTGGGGCGGTAGGCGTTCTGCCACCCGCCGGACCCGCGGGCGTAGATGCTCAGGTAGGCCAGCCCGGAGTTCTGGCTCCACTGGAACGACATCAGCGTCTCGGTGTCGGCCGTGGCCGCCGCACCGGTCAGCTGCGCCCGGGAGTAGGCGTTGGCCACGTCGGTGTAACCGAGCTGACCGGACCCGTTGCTCGTGGTCGCCGAGCCGTTGCTCGCACTGACGGCCCAGTCAGCACCCCAGCCGATGGCGTCGGTCCGGCTCCAGTCGTCGGAGAACAGCACCGCACTGTTGGCCGAGGTCTGCACGGAGACCGAGTTGCTGTCACCGCTGACGTTGCCCGCCGGATCCACGGCACGCACCGTGAAGGCGTAGGTGGTCCCGGGTGTGAGGTCGTTGACCGTCGTCGTCGTGCCGTTCACCGTGCCTGGCAGCACGGCGCCGTCACGCACGACCCGATATCCCGAGACCGAACCACGGTCGTCGGTCGAGGCGTTCCACGTCAGGGTCACCGAGGTCCTCGTGACGTCCGAGGCGCTGAGCCCGGTCGGGGTCGAGGGCGCGGTCGTGTCGCTCGGCACCGTCACCTGGACCGTGTCGGTGGCCGAGTTGCCGGCCGCGTCCACCGCGGTCGCGGTCAGCGTGTGGCTGCCCGCGTCCGTGGCGTTCCAGTCCGCGGTGTAGGGCGCGCTGGTGTCGGTGCCCACGGTGGTCCCGTCGACCTTGAACGTCACCGAGGCCACTTCCTGGTTGTCGGCCGCGGTGGCCGCGATGCGCACGGCGCCGTACACCTCGTCGTTCGCGGACGGGGAGCTGATCGAGACGGTCGGGTCGGTCGTGTCAGGCGCTGTGACCGTGACGGTCACCTCGCTCGAGGTACCCACGTTCCCGGCCGAGTCGGTGGCCTTGGCCACGATGGTGTGCTGTCCAGCGCTCGCCGCCCAGTCCACCGAGAAGGGCGCGCTGGTGTCGGTGCCGACCGAGGTCCCGTCGACGAACACCTCCACCGAGCTGACACCTACGGCGTCGGTCGCCTGAACCGTCACAGGGGTGTTTCCGGCGCCGATCACGTCGCCGTCGGAGGGGGACGTGACGGAGGCGGTCGGGGCCACCGTGTCGGGGCCGGAGCGGCCGCTGGCGCGGAAGTGGGCGTCGACCTGGTTCGCGGACAAGGCGCCTCCGTAGACGGCGACGTCGTCGATGTCACCGGCGAAGTACTTCGAGGAGCTCTGGTAGGGCCATCCGAGCGTGTCGCCACCGACGCGCCAGTAGCCTCCGTAGCTCTGGTTGGTCGTGACCGAGTTCTGGTCGACGAGGCGGTCATCGACGTAGAGCCTCATGCCGTCTGATCCCTGGGTGGAGACCACGTGGTGCCAGGTGCCGTCGTTGAAGCCGGGCTGAGAGACGACCGTGTCGCTCCGACCGTTCCAGACGCCGAAGACCACGCGGCCGTCGTCACTGAGGTAGGTGTGCTTGTCGTAGTTGCTGCTGAGCCCTGTCTGGTTGTTGCCGAAGCCGACGATCTTGCCGCCGCCCGTGCCCGGCTGTGACCGGAACCAGGCCTCCGTGCTGAAGCTGGGGCCGACGGAGGTGGCGCTTCCCGAGGCGAGGTTGTCGTCGTTGCCGTCGAGCTTGGCCGAGGTGCCGAACCCGCCGATGGCGCTGGGGCCACCGAGCGTGGGACCACCGACGAGCACCCCGTTGTCCTGGTTCTCCGAGGTGTCCTTGGCCACCGTGCCGGACGTCTCGTCCAGGCGCCAGAAGTTCAGGGGCGAGTCCTTGTAGACCGTGCTCCCGTAGGCGTCGACCGGGGCGACGGGGCCGGCAGGCGCCGTACGACCCGAGGCCACGTAGTGGGCGGCCACGCGCGCTGTCGAGAGGGCGGTGGGGTAGACGGCCACGTCGTCGATGGTGCCGGTGAAGAAGGAGCGGGTCGGGCCGTTGGGCCAGCCTCCGAGGTTGTCCCCGCCCACGCGCCAGTAACCCTGGTAGGACTGACTGCCACCGTTCCCGTTGCGGGAGATACGGACGCCGTCCACGTAGATCGTCGTGCCGCTGGAGGCAGACTGGGTGCCCACGACCTGGTGCCACTGGCCGTCGTTGTAGGAGGCCGGGGTCGACACCGTGTTGAAGCCGCTGTCGTAGGTCCCGAAGGTCAGGGTGCCGTTGTTCGACATGTACACGTTGCGGTCGTAGTTCCCGCTCAGCGTCGGGTTGCCACCGAAGTCCAGGCCGGTCCGGTTGTTCCCGAACCCGATGATCTTGCCGCCCTCGGTGGTGGTGGTCTTGAACCACGCCTCCACGGAGTAGGTCGTGGGACCGTCGACCGGGTTCTGGGTGACGACGTTCGCGGTCGATCCGTCGAAGTTCGCCGCGGTGTCGTCGCTGGTCTGGCCCGTCGCCCCGAAGTCGGTGCCGCCCTTGACCTCGCCCGGGTTGAGGTTTCCGCCCGAGTCGGCGGCGATGGTGGATCGTGCGTCCTCGCCGAGGCGCCAGAACAGCGTCGGGGAGTCTGCGTTCACTGCGTCGCTGTAGGCGCCCGCCGAGGAGGCCACGGTGATGCGGTTCGAGGCCGGCGACCTCGTGCTGACGTTGGTGCCGTTCACCTCGGTGACGTCGACCGAGTAGGTGTGCTGCGAGCCGACGGCGAGGCTGTTGTCCTCGACACCGGGGATCGGGGTCCGCCAGAACAGCGAGTGCACGGTCCTGGTGGCGAACGGGGTGGTGTCGTTGTCACGGTAGTAGCGGACGGTCAGGTCCTTGTCGTCCAGGTCGAGCGGGGTCTGGACGAAGACACTCACCTTGCCGTCCGGGCGCACGACAGCGCGCGGAGCGGCTGGTCGGGCGGGAGCCGAGTTGGACGAGGCGGCGAAGCGGGCGAAGCCCTGCTGGCCGGATCCGTTGACCACCGTGAACTCGCCACCGACGAACAGCTGTGTTCCGTCAGTCGTCATGACTCGGGGGCCGAGCCCACCGCCGGTGCCGCCGTTGGTGTTGGGCGACCAGGCGCCGACGTGCCCGTCGCTGGTGCTGCGGTTCGTCAGGTGACGTGAGAGGCCCTTGCTCCAGCCGACCTCGGGGAACGCGTCGGGGTCGTTGGCCTGGTCCGTGGTGCAGTCATGCGCGTGCGAACCGGCGTACAGCTGGCCGCCGAGGACCGCGATGCCCTGCGTGGCTCCGAGGCAGTTGCTCTTCCACTTCAAGGAACCGTCGCTGTTCGCAGCGAACGTGCCGTCGAAGCAACCGCCGCCAGTCCCCTCGTTGCCGAAGTACGTGGAGTCACCGTCGTGCTTGATGGTGCGCGTGACCGAGCTGCAGGCGTCCGAGGGGAAGGGAATCGCGCTGATGGCCGAGAACGGCTGGATCGAGGCGTCGGTCGGGCTGAGGGCGACGGCTCCGTGCCAGGTGGTGTCACCGTTGACGCTGGTGAACGGGCCACCGACGTAGAGCCGGTCACCCGCGGCGTTCAGGTCGATGGCGTAGATGGTGTTGTCGAAGTTCGGCGAGAAGCTGGTCCTGATGGCACCGGTGGTGGGGTTGACCGCCGCGAGCCAACGCCGGCCCGTCGTCCCGATCTTGGCGAACGAGCCGGCGAGGTAGACCTCAGTGGTGCTCGCCGCGATCGCGTTGACCCGATTGTTCGGGCTCGGGTTCCAGGCGGTCAGGCTGCCGTTGCCGGCCAGCGAGATGGCGGCAGCCCGGTTGCGGGCAACACCGTCGACGGTGGTGAAGTCACCACCGATGTAGAGGGTGCCCTTGTCGGGGCTGAGCGCCATCGACCGGATGGAGCCGTTCACGGGGTGGTTCCACGAGGCGATGAGGGCACCCGTGGTGGCGTTGAAGGCGGCGATGCGGCTGCGGGCGGTCTGGTTGGTGCCAGCGGCTGCACCTGGCGGCCGGACCTGGTCGAAGTCGCCGCCGAGGTAGACCACGTTGTCCGCGGCTGCCATCGCATAGACGACGTTGTTGGTCTGCCACGAGGGAGCCACTGCTCCGGAGACGCTGCTCTGCTGAGCGGAGGCGCTGGTCGTCGGCAGGACGGCGAGGCCGACACCGACCACCGCCGTGACGACGAGCGTGACTAGCGTGCGTGCGTTCTTCACAGAGGACTCCTCAGTTGCGAGCCAGCAAAGATCCGGCCAGGCGGCCGGCCCCCGATGCGCGCTCAGGTGCTTACGGCCGAAAAGGTACGTCTCGACCCCATCGGTCGAAGAAACCGTCTCGAAACCGGGAAGACTGGCATATACCGGGTCGACCGGGGTTCCGGTTTTCCCGTTCGGTCGGCTATCTTGCAACGCTCGCTCAGGTCGAGAAGTGCTGCTCGACCCAGCTGGTGATCTCGCCGGTCGTGGCGCCGGGCGTGAAGATCTTGGCCACCCCGATCTCCTCGAGCGGAGCCACGTCCTCCTCCGGGACGATGCCGCCACCGAAGACCACGATGTCGGCCGCGTCACGCTCCGCGAGCAGCGCGACCAGCTTGCGGAACAGGGTCATGTGGGCGCCCGAGAGCACCGAGAGCCCGATCAGGTCGGCGTCCTCCTGGATGGCCGTCTCGACGATCTGCTCCGGTGTCTGGTGCAGGCCGGTGTAGATGACCTCGTGGCCCGCGTCGCGCAGGGCGCGCGCCACCACCTTGGCTCCCCGGTCGTGGCCGTCGAGTCCTGGCTTGGCCACCACGATGCGCAACATGCCTGCAGGCTATCCGGTGTCGCTCCCGGCGCCTCGCGACATCCGTCCCGGCACCGGTCTCACGGGTGCCGACGAGCACACCGGCGGCCCCGCTCCCAGGGTCGGTGGCACCTAGTTCACTGCCACGTCCCTCGGGCGGAATTTCACTTGTCGTGACCTTCCCGTTACCGTGGCGGGTCGCCTCACACTGACCACCGACGGGAATACGCATGGGTAACCACCGGGCAGAACGCAGCCACAGGCCAGCGCCTGCCGTTGCGCGAACCTCGGGAAAGGGACACCGTCGGGCCGCAGGACCCACGTCGGTGCGCGCCTTCTTCCGCCGTTCCGGCCGACTCCCGGCGCTCCCGACCATGGTCGGGGTCACGGCCCTGGCCCTCGCCGGTGCCGGCGCCGTCACGGTGGACGAGGCCCCCGCGGCTCCCAGGTCCTTCCAGCTCTCCTCCGAGGGCAGCCTCCTCGGCGGCACCGACGCGGTCGGCTACGTGGGTGGACCCCGTGAGCGCGCGATCAGCCGTGACTCCGAACGTCAGGCCCTTCAGCAGGCCGCCGACGTCAAGCTCCAGGCGGCTGCCGAGAAGGACGCCGCCGAGCGCAACGCGGAGCTGAAGTCCCTGGGCAAGGCCGCCGAGGCCCGCGCCGGGGAGATCGCCAAGAACCAGTGGGTGCTGCCGACCAGCGGCTACCACCTCACCGCGCGATTCGGGACGTCCGGCGGCCTCTGGTCGAGCAACCACACCGGCCTCGACTTCGCCGCTTCCCCGGGAACCCCGATCGTCGCGGTCGCCAACGGCGTGATCACCAAGGCCGGTTCGGCCGGCGCCTACGGCAACCAGACCATCGAGACCCTCGCTGACGGCACCGAGATCTGGTACTGCCACCAGACCTCCATCAGCGTGAGCATCGGACAGACCGTCACGAGCGGTCAGCAGATCGGCACCGTGGGCAGCACCGGCAACACGACCGGCCCCCACCTCCACCTCGAGGTCCGCCCCGGCGGAGGAGACCCGGTCGACCCCGACCAGGCCCTCACCTTCCACGGCGTCTCCCCCTAGTCCGAGTCTGGGGAATTGCCCGCCTACGCCTGTGTGGAACCTGTGAGGCGCGGCAAGACGGTGACGCTCAGAGCTTCTCGACCGGGGCGTAGCGGAGCAACAGCCGCTTGACGCCCTCGCTGCCGAAGTCGATGGAGGCGACGGCGTTGTCGCCGACCCCCTCGAGGGCGACCACCGTGCCCAGGCCGAAGGTGTCGTGCTGGACCCGGTCGCCGGGATCCAACGACGGGATGGCACGGCCGGCCTTGGCCTTCCTGGCGGCGTCCGAGCGGGCGGAGGCCGTACCGAAACGGGTCTGAGGTGCACTGCCGCGCCCGGAGCCGTATCCCGACTGGGGCAAGGAGTAGGAGGGGCGGTTCCACGAGGACATCGCCTCCGCAGTGCGCCGCCAGTCGACCAGGTCGACGGGGAGCTCGTCGATGAAGCGCGAGGCGGGGTTGTGCTGCGGAGCCCCCCAGGCAGAGCGTACGACGGCCCGCGAGACGTAGAGCCGCTCCCGGGCCCGGGTGATCCCGACGTAGGCGAGCCGTCGCTCCTCCTCGAGCTCCGGCTTGTCGCCCAGCGAGCGCATGTGCGGGAAGATCCCGTCCTCGAGACCGGTGAGGAACACGACTGGGAACTCGAGACCCTTCGCCGTGTGCAGCGTCATCAGGGTCACGACACCGTTCTGCGCAGCCGCCTGCGTCTCCGCGTCCGCGTCGGACGGGGCGTCCGGGATCTGGTCGGAGTCGGCCACGAGCGCGACCCGCTCCAGGAAGTCGACCAGGCCCGGAGGGTCGGCGGGGGCGGCGTCACCGACGACCTCCCCCTCCTCGTCCAGCACGTCGGCCGGGTCGGCGGACGGCCCGACCTGCGGGTCGTCGGCGAACTCGCGCGCCACGGCCACCAGCTCGGCGAGGTTCTCCACGCGGGTCTCGTCCTGCGGGTCCTCGGAGTCCTCGAGCTCCTTGAGGTAGCCGCTGCGGGTGAGGGCCTGCTCGAGGACGACGTCGACCCGCTCCCCCGCCTCGACCATCGACTGGAGCTGCTCGATCAGCTCGACGAAGCCGCGGATCGAGTTCAGCGACCGGGTGGCCAGCCCGGGGGCGTCCTCGGCACGCCGCAGTGCCTCCCAGAAGGTGATCCGGTCACGCTGGGCCAACCCCTCGATGCACGCCTCGGCCCGGTCGCCGATGCCACGCTTGGGCGTGTTCAGCACGCGCCGCAGCGACACCGAGTCGTCGGGGTTGGAGAGCACCCGCAGGTAGGCCAGCGCGTCGCGCACCTCGCGCCGCTCGTAGAACCGGACCCCGCCCACCACGCGGTAGGGCAGGCCCACCCGGATGAAGACCTCCTCGAAGACCCGTGACTGGGCGTTGGTGCGGTAGAAGACCGCGACGTCCCCGGCTCGCGCGTGCCCGGCGTCGGTGAGCTTGTCGACCTCCTCGGCCACGAACCGGGCCTCGTCGCGCTCGTCGTCCCCGACGTAGCCGGTGATGGTGTCGCCCGGCCCGGCGTCGGACCAGAGGTTCTTCGGCTTGCGGCTCTCGTTGCGGCTGATCACCGCGTTGGCCGCGGTCAGGATGGTCTGCGTGGAGCGGTAGTTCTGCTCCAGCATCACCGTCGTGGCGTTGGGGAAGTCCTGCTCGAAGTCCATGATGTTGCGGATGTTGGCGCCGCGGAAGGCGTAGATCGACTGGTCGGCGTCACCGACCACCATCAGCTCGGCCGGCACCACGGCGTCCTCGGGCACGGCGTCGTCGCGCATGGGGGTCACCGGCTGCTCGAGGCTGTTCGCGCACAGCTCGTGGATCAGGGCGTACTGCGCGTGGTTGGTGTCCTGGTACTCGTCCACCAGCACGTGCCGGAACCGGCGGCGCCAGTTCTCGCGCACGGCCGGGAAGGCGCGGAACAGGTGCACGGTCATCATCAGCAGGTCGTCGAAGTCGAGCGCGTTCGCCTGACGCAGACGACGCTGGTATTCCGCGTAGGCCGACGCGTAGACCTCCTCCTGGCCGTTCTGCGCGTCCTTGGCGGCGTCCTCGTGGTCCTGGAGCTCGTTCTTGGCGTTGCTGACCCAGTTGAGGATCGAGCGCGGGGGGAAGCGCTTGACGTCGAGGTCGAGGTCGCGGCACACCAGCGTCATCAGCCGCTTGGAGTCGGCGGCGTCGTAGATCGTGAAGCTCGACTTGAAGCCGAATTTGTCGATCTCCTTGCGCAGGATGCGCACGCAGGCGGAGTGGAAGGTGCTCACCCACATGATCCGGGCGCGACCGCCGACCAGCTCCTCGACCCGCTCGCGCATCTCGGCGGCGGCCTTGTTCGTGAAGGTGATGGCCAGGATCGACCCGGGGTGGGCGCCTCGCTCGGAGATCAACCAGGCGATGCGCCGGGTCAGCACCCTCGTCTTCCCGGAGCCGGCTCCGGCCACCACCAACAGGGGGGCGCCCTCGTGGACCACGGCCGCCCGCTGGGGCTCGTTGAGCCCCTCGAGGAGCTGCTCGCGGGTGGGGCGACGCCGGCGCGAGGACTGGCTCTCACGGCCCCTGTCCCCCGCACCGGGGGTCGCGTCGACGGTGGGAAGACCGGGGAGGGGGAACTGCGCACTCATGTCAGGCCAACCCTACGTGCGGACGAGGACAGGCGCCCTCAACGCTCGTGCGGTGCGCCCAGATGGGCGTAGTAGTCCTTCGGGGAACCGTCGCCCTCGATCGTCGAGGCGACCCGGAGCCCAGCTCGTTCGATGGTCCGCGAGCTGAGCCAGGCGAGCAGCACCGATGGGACGGCCACGACCACGGCCGTCACCAGGAACCACGCTCCCGGGCGTGCCTCGGGGAGCAGGCCGACGCCACCGAGGAGCCGCATCACCGGCTCGTGGAGCAGATAGATCCCGTAGCCGAGCCCCCCGACCCACGACATGGCCCGGGCGTCGAGCACGGCCGGCCAGGGTCCGTCGTGCAGCACGATCGAGGTCAGGGCCACCGCGATGGCAAGGGCGTACGCCGGGTGCCACCACTCACCGGCCAGGGTGAACGGGCGATGCGCGACGAGTACGCCCAGCAGCCCCAGCCCGAGGACCATCCCGGCGACGCGCGCGTTGCGACCCAGCCGGACGCCGGCCGCGGCCACCACCGCCAGTCCGGTGCCGATGCCGAAGTCGGCGGCCCGCGAGAGCGGGGAGAACAGCGCCGACCAGTCGTCCAGCGCCACGGGCGACCACACGGTCGCCCAGGCGAGGTAGGTCACGCCGGTGACGACCAGCAGCGCGGGCAGGGCGAGCACGACCCCCAGCCGGGCACGGCGCGAGCCGAACCGTCGTACGCCGGCATGGACGAGCGGCACCGACAGCGCCATCAGCACGTAGAAGTGGAACTCCACCGCCAGGGACCAGGCGGGGCCGTCGGTCCAGAAGATGAACTCGTCGCTGTAGACCTGGGTGAAGGTCAGGTGCAGGAGCAGGTCCTGCCAGTGCCCGGGCAGGGAGGGGTTGGTCAGCGCCCAGACGACGAGCACCACGGCGTAGTACAGCGGAACCAACCGTGCCATCCGTCGGAAGAGCAGCACCCAGCCCGGACGACCCACCCGACCGTCCAAGGCCGCGCGTGCGATGGGAAGCCACAGCACGAAGCCGGACAGCACGAAGAACATCTCGACGAACAGATCGGTGCCGAGCATGGCCTGGTGAGCTCCACCGGACAACGGCCAGGTGCTCTCGGGGCCGGTGCGGTTGTGCTGGTAGGCGTGGAAGGTGACCACGGCGAGCGCGGCCAGCCCGCGGAGCCAGGTGAGCGGGTAGGTGACGCGCGGGGCACCCCCCCGGGCGGAGGGGTTCGGCGGCGTGGACGGGTGAGCTGCTGTCGGGGTCTCGGTCAGGGAAGTCACGCGGCAGCCTCCGGCTCGGTGGGGTCGGCGGGGTCGGCGGTCGGCATGGTTCGCAGCGGCGGCTCCGGTGCTCGACGCCGTTCTGGGCGTGACCACCCACTGGTGCTCACCACGCAGCTGCTTGAGGTGGGCGACCCGGGCGATCAGGTTCTTGAACTCGGTGTAGAAGAGCAGGTTCGCCACTGCTGCGCCCCAGAACCAGCGTGGGTGCTGCCGGAGCTCGGGGGTCGCCAGCCGCCAGGCAGCCAGGGTCTGCACCGGCCCGGAGACCGTGACGAACAACGTCACCAGCGCGAAGATCGGCGAGGAGAAGTCGATGCCGCCGTCGCGCCAGACCAGGAAGGCCAGCAGGGGCCAGGCCAGCATCGCGATCCAGGCGTAGATCTCCCGGAAGCCCAGCAGGTAGGCCACGCCGAGCTTCTGGCGCAGCGAGAGGTACGGCGAACGAAGCGCCGGCCCGAGGTGTCGACAGGAGACCTGGAACCATCCCTGGGACCACCGCATCCGTTGGCGCCACAGGGACCGCACGTTGTCGGGAGCCAGCTCGTGGCTGACCAGGCCGGGGTCGTTGACGATCCGTCCGCCGGCCTGGATCACGCGCATCGAGGCCTCGATGTCCTCGGTCAGGAACGAGCCGCGCAGGCGCACCCGCTCCAGGGCCGAGGCCCGCCAGTAGCCGTTCGAGCCACCGAAGATCCCGAAGTCGTGCAGGCCCGCTCGCCCCGGGTGGGCGACCGCGTAGATCTGCTCGAACTCGACGGCCACCAGCCGGGTGAGCCACGAGTCGGAACCGTTGCGGATGACGCAGTGCCCCTGGACCACGTCGGCCTCCTCGGCCAGCCATCGCCAGGCACGCTCGAAGGAGCCCGGGGCGGGGTGGTGGTCGGCGTCGAAGATGCCGACGAACTCCCCCTCGGCCACCCGGAGGGCGGCGTTGACGTTCTGCGCCTTGGAGGTGCTGTCCGGCACCTTGACCACGTCGAGGTGGGGATGGTTCTGGGCCATCAGCTCCAGCCGCGGCTCGACGGCCATCGGTCCGGGGGTGTTGTAGGCCAGCACGACCTGGAGCCCGCCGGAGTACTCGTGGGCGAGGAAGACCTCGAGGGTCTCCACGATGGTGTCGGCCTCGTTGGGCAGGTACGCCGCGATCACGGCGGTGGCCCGCGGGGCAGGCCCCGTCGGCGGTGCGGGCAGGGCCGGCGGCTCCAGGGCGCGGAAGCACTCCGCCCAGATCATCAGCGCCGTGACCGACAGGGTGCCGACGAGCCCCCAGTAGAGGCCGTCGGAGAGGTCGACGCCGACGAGATAGACGGCGACCAGGGCCAGGAAGGGGAGCACGACGCTGCCGACCGTGGCCAGCAGGATCTGGTGGCTGAAGGACCACAGCCCGATCCTGGGCGAGCGGGAGCCCTCGTCGGCCCCGAGCTGGAGCGGCTGGAGATCACGCTGGCGCACCGACTCCCGGGCCGCCGCGTCGGCGTACCCCAGCGCGACGTCCGGCGGGTGCTTGCGGGTGATCGGCGCCCAGCCCACCCCGAGGTCGAGCACACCGGCGTGGAAGCCGAGGGCGTCGAAGACCTCGATGGCGTGGTAGGCCATCTCCTGCAGGCGGACCGGGCGGGCGCCGCGATCCTCGTGCCGCAGCCGGAGGACGAGGCGGCCGTCGTCGGTCGCGGTGAGGACCTCGTCGCCCTTCAGGTACTTGGTCAGGCTCTCGGCCGCCTCCCTGGCGACGTCGCGTGGAGCGCGTGCGTAGGCGGTCATGTCCTCCCCGGGCTCGGCCCACGCGGGGACGATCACCGCCATGATCTGGCGACGCAGGGCCAGCCTGGGTCGGGGCTCCAGGACCTCGTCGTCGGAGCCGACGCGACCGATTCTGGGGACGGTGGGACGAATCAGGGACAGGGACACGGGGGAACCTCTCGTCGGGCGCACTGGGAGCCGGGGCGTGGGGCAACGAATACGGGGGCAATGAGTCGGGGGGCGCCTGGTGCGGCGCGGGCCGTGAAGGCCGACAGGGCTGCTGCCTGACGCGACGTCATCGCCGCTGATGCCTCAACATTGGTGGAACACTCGACGGCAGTGCAAGTTTCAAGCAGGTGTTCCGAGTCACGTGGTGGCGGTCACGTGCCGCATTCTCCGCCTTCTCGAGGCTGGGAAACGAAGCTGGGCAACGAGGCTGGAGAACGAGGCTGGAGAACGAGGCTGGAGAACGTCGTACGTCCTGGTCGCCGGAGCAACCAGGACGTACGACGCACGGTGAGAGATCGGGTCAGGTCAGGTCAGCGGACGGCTCCCCAGGCGTTGACGATGCCTTCGCCGTAGAACCCGTTGCGCTGGGCCGAGCCCACGCAGCGTGCGGTGTAGGTCGCGTCGCGGCCCTCCTCGAGGTAGTCCTGCGACCGTCCGGCGGGGCAGGCGTGGTCGGTCGCCGTCCGCGCCAGGAGACGGGCCACGGCGTCCGGCGCCATCCCGAAACCGGTCGCGCCCTGATAGCCGCCGTGCTGCTTGCCGTGGTGCCTGCCCTGCTGCTTGCCGTGGGCGCCGACGGCCAGGGCCGCGACCCCCGCGACGTGCGGGGACGCCATCGAGGTGCCCTGCAGCCACGCGAAGTAGCCGCAGGCCGCGGTCCCCCTGGCGGGCTTGGCCTGGCACTGCTTGACGACACCGGTGCTGACCCCGGCCGGTGTGATGTTGCCGTCGGCGTCGACCTCACCGGACGCCTGGAGCGCCTCGAGCGGGTAGGTCGAGAGGATCAGGTTGCCGTTCGTCTTGTACGACGCGGTCCCGAACCCGTCGCGGTACCACCCACCGGGCGCCGCCAGCTCGACCTCTCCCGAGGTGGGCTCGGTCGACCAGTTGGAGAAGTCGGCCTTGCGCGCCGAGGGACCCAGAGCGGTCACGCCGAGGACGTGCGGGGCCTCGGCCGGCAGGTCGAGGCACGAGTCGTTGTCGATCGTGCGGGGGTGCGGGGCCTCGCCGTAGTCCGGGCTGCTCAGGTCCGTGAGCGGGTTGGCCATGTCGGTGTGCCCGTTGCCGGCTGCCGCGACCAGGGTCACGCCCTTGCGGTGGGCGTAGCGCACGGCTCGCGTCACCGTCTCGATGATGACGTCCTGGTCCTGGGCCTGCTCGGTGGTGTCCTCCGGGGCGCCGCCGCGACAGTTGTAGAGCCACGGATCGACGTAGAAGGACATGTTCACCACGTCCAGGCCGGCATCGCCGGAGTAGGTCAGCGCGTTGACCGTGGGAGCGGCGAAGAAGTAGCCGCTGTCCTGCCCTGCGCGCACCTCCACGATCGTGGCCTTCGGGGCGACGCCGCTGACGCCGAAGCCGTTCATCGAGGCGGCGATCGTGCCCGCGACGTGCGTGCCGTGACCGTCGTCGTCAGTGCCGACCGGGTCGATGCAGGTCGCCACCTCGCACGGACCGTCGATGGCCTCGATGTCGGTGGTGAAGTTGCGCGACGCCCTGTAGTCGAAGTTCGGGTGCAGGTCCGGGACATCGGCCTGGACACCGGTGTCCATCACCCCGACCTTGACCCGCTTGTTCCCCAGCGTGCGGGTGTGCGCCTGGTCGGCGTTGATCATCCGCATGCCCCACAGGTTGTTGTCGAGCGGGTCGCCGGCGCTCGCGACCTGGGGCGCTGCCTGTCGTCTGGCCGGAGCGTGGCCGGCCTTGGTGGCGTGCAGGTTCTCACGCTCGATCCCCGAGAGGTCACGTGCCGGCGTACGCCCCACCACGCGGTCCGCAGCCACGCCCTCCACGCCTTGGACGGCGCCTGCGGTGTCTCGGAAGTCGGCGTCGTCGGAGCGTACGACGACCATCCCGATCTGCTGGTTGACCGAGGTCACGGTCGCTCCCTGCGAGCGGAGCCGGGCCGCCACGGCGTCGGCGCCCGAGGCTGACGAGGTCAGCACGAGGTAGTTCTCCTGCTTGCCGGTGTGGACGATCTCTGCGCTCGCGCTGCCTGCACCGGCGGGTCCCGCCAGGGCTGCAGCCACGAGGGCTGTCGTTCCACACACGGCCAGTACACGACTGGGTCGCATGTGTGTAGTTCCTTCCCGAGAGTTCTAGGGACTGCCCTAGACCGTCGAACCTAGGCGACGCCGGTTCGCCTGTGAAGAGCCGCGCGACCCTGTTGTCGATGACGCCACGAGGCAATAGTGACGGGGTGCGCAGGGTGAGGATGGGTGTGGTGACCGCGATTGCCGTTGCGGTCGCCGGGCTGGCGCTGCCCGCCACCTCGCCCGGCCTCTCGGAGGCCCTGGGCATCTCGAGGGCACTGGGCATCTCGAGGGCACTGGGCATCTCGAGGGCACTGGGCATCACCGCTTCCTCTGAAGCCGCCGCAAGGAATCCGGGGAACCCGGGACGCGGGAGCCATGCGTTCATGCAGCACCAGCGGGGCCGCGTCGGCACCCCCGTCACCTACGACCCGTGCCAGACCCTGTGGATCCGCATCGACACCGACGGCGTGGACCTCGCCGTCGAACCCGTGGCCCGGGAGGTCATCCTCTCCGCCATGCACGAGGTCTCTGCTGCCACGGGTCTGCGCCTTCGCTACGACGACAGCTCCACCGATCGCTCCCGCCGGCGAACGGCGTCGCAGCCGGGGGCCGAACCCGCGCTGATCACGTTCGCGACCAGCAGCGAGGTGCCCGAGCTCGAGGGCCGGGTGGCCGGTGTCGGTGGCAGCACGTCGGTGAGCCGTGACGGGATCCGCACCTACGTCTCCGGTCGGGTCACCCTCGACGCGGAGGCGTTCGACCGGTGGCTCAGCGAGCCTGCCTTCGTGGACTCGGCGCGCGCGATCGTCCTGCACGAGCTGGGACACCTGGTCGGCCTGGGCCACGTGCAGGACCAGGGTGAGCTGATGAACGTGCTGACCACCGGCCAGCTGGACTTCGGCCCCGGCGACCGTCGCGGTCTGGCCGAGCTGGGCCAGGGTCACTGCTTCTGAGCAGGCCGCTGCGCGGAGGCCCACCGTGCGGCTGCGGGGGCCCGGCGATCAGACCGACGCCTGCCACCAGGGGTCCGAGGGCAGGCCGGCATCGGGCTCGAAACGACCTCCCGGGGCGGGCAGCGCGAGGTCGATCCCGGCGTCCGCGGCCTGCTCGCGGACCCACTCCACCGGCGCCGACCACGTGTGGAAGGCCAGGTCGAAGGTCGCCCAGTGGATCGGCAGCATCACCTGTCCCCGCAGCTCGAGGTGGGCCTGGACGGCCTGCTCCGGATCCATGTGCACGTCGGGCCAGCGTCGGTCGTAGGCACCGATCGGCAGCATCGTGAGGTCGAAGGGACCGTGGCGCTCACCGATGTCCGCGAAGGCCGAGGTGTAGCCGGAGTCGCCGCCGAAGAAGACCCGGCGCCCCCCAGCGGAGTCCGCCCCGGGCCCGACGATGACCCAGCTGCCCCACAGGGTGGTGTTGTTGCCCAGGCTTCGTCCCGAGAAGTGCCGGGCCTCGGTGCAGGTGAAGGTGAGCCCGCCGACCTCGTGCGACTCGTCCCAGTCGAGCTCGACGATGCGCTCGTCCGGCACACCCCAGCGGCTCAGGTGCCGGCCGAGGCCGAGCGGCACGAGGAACGGCATCTCCTGGTGGTGCAGCAGGTGGTCGATGGTCGCGGTGTCGAGGTGGTCGTAGTGGTCGTGCGAGATCACCACCGCGTCGAGGCACGGCAGGTCGTCCAACGACATCGGCACCGGGTGGTGGCGGCGCGGGCCGACCGTGCGGGACGGCGAGACCCGGTCGCTCCAGACAGGATCGGCCAGCACCCAGCGGCCCTCGATCTCCAGGAGCACGGTCGCGTGGCCGAGCCACGTGGCGGCCAGGTCAGCCGCCTGCGCCGGCAGGTCGGGGGTGGCGACCCGGACCGGTCGGCCCGGCTTCCCGCCGCGGCCCTTGGTGGCGAACTCGGCGGCCAGTCCGGCCTGGGCGCCCGCCGGCGCGGGGGTCGGGGGCAGCCGGTTGCGGAAGGCGCCGCCCTGGAACTGCGGGGAGCCGGAGTAGTCGAAGCGGCTGTTCCCGGCGCCCAGCGAGCGGCGTACGCCCCGGGCCGCGGTGAGCAGCGAGGGCGCGAACGCCAGTGCGGCGAGGACGGGGATGCGGGGGCGGCGGCTCACGGTGTCCAGTGTGCTCCGGCCCCGAAGCGAGCGTCCCGCGGTCCGGGTGTGACCCGGGTCTCGTGACCCACCTCATGCGGCACATCGGCCCGACCGGGGCATGATCCGGCGTCCCTCGTCGTTCTACCTGGTGATTGGAACGATCCAATCACCACATAGAGGAGGCACCATGACCACGCTTCGACGCCTGATTCGCGCCATCGACGCCCACACGCTGTGGGCGTGCAACCCCCAGCACGGGCTCGGCCCGCGTCGCTGACCTCAGCCGACCCGGCTTCGGACGGGCCAGCGGCCACGCCCGCTGCGAGGGACGCCGCCCGGTGCGCGGCTGGGGCTGCGGCCGCCGCTCCGACGGGACAGGTGGCCGTGCATGGCCCCGACCATCCGAGGTCCGGACAGCCGGCCCTCGAGGCGGCGGGCGTTGCGCTTGAGCGGCTGCGCGACGTACTCGCCGAGGATCACGCCTGAGGCCAGCGCGATGGTCGTCGCCGCCGCGGCGGTCAGCTGCAGGATCCCGGTGGAGCTGCCGGCGGACATCGAGCTCAGGCCCTGGTAGATCAGGAGGCCCGGGAGCATGGGCACCAGGGCCGGCACCACGACCACCAGCGGTGGGACCCTGACCCGGCCGGCGATGGTGTAGCTGACCACGCCGATGACCACCGCTGCGCACCCCCGGGCCCACGGCATCGTCTGGTTGGGATCGCGCATGGCCAGGAAGACGAGATGGCCCAGCAGGGTCGTCATCGCGACCGCCGGCAGCGCCCGTAGCGGGGCGTAGCAGGTGAACGCGAAAGCGCTCGCGGACACGATCGCCCCCACCAGCACCAGCGGCACGACGGCCAGCCCGCTCTTGCCGGGCGTGACGTAGCCCAGGCTCACGCCGAGCGTGGGGGCCAGGGCGAGCCCCGCGGAGACCCCCGCGATCAGGCCCGCGGTGGCCAGCATCGCCTCGATGATGCGCGCCCCGGCGGTGAGGTAGAAGCCGCTCAGGGCGTCCTGGATCGCTCCCATGAAGCCGATGCCGGAGAGCAGCAGCACGATGCTGGCGGTGATCACCAGCGAGGTGTCGAGCTCGTGGTCCAACGCCGAGGTGCCGAGCGCCATCAGCGTGGCCAGCAGGCCGCCTGCGATCTGCTGGTAGAACATCGGCCAACGCTGCCGGTTCATGGTGCGCGTCAGCACCGTGAGCGTGAGACCCGCAAGGGTCGCGACCGCCGTCACGACCACACCACCGCCGAGGATCAGTGCGATCCCGCCGCCGAGCACCCCGGAGCCGAGCACGACCGCCCAGCGCGGCAGGTAGTGACCGGTGGAGTTGATGCGGGCCACCGAGGCCCTCGCCTCGGTGACGGTCACCTCGTTGTCGAGCACGGCCATGACCAGCTCGTGGGTGCGCGTCAGGTCGTCGTAGTCGATGTCGCGCTGGCTGATGTTGCGGGTCAGCAGCACCGGCATCTCGTCGGGGTCGTCCTGGTAGCTCATCCGCAGCAGCGTGAAGGTCACGTCGATGTCGGCGTTGCGGAGTCCGTAGTGGCGGGTGATCCCCAGCATCGTCGCCGTCACGTCGGCGGCCCCCGCTCCCGAGGAGAGCAGGATCTCCCCGATGCGCAGAGCGAGATCGAGGATCTTGTAGGTCTCGCGGGCGTCGGTCACAGCCTCCATGGTGAGGCCCGGACACCCCTGAGATCCACCGCACACGCGGCCGGGGTGAGGGGACTCACAGAGTCCTTCTGCGACCTCAGATCCAGCCCGTCCGACGCGCGGTGGCAGCCGCCCCGTTGACGCCGAGGAGCGCGTGGATGGTTCCGGCCGCGATCTGCAGATCGATCCCGCGAACAGCCTCGACGGTCGCGTTCCCGGAGCCGTGGCTGCCTCGCAGCCACTGACGGTGATGGCGTCCTGGGTCATGCCCCCAGCCTTCGCGACCGGACCGGCCCCCCGTTGGGAGAACTGCCCTGTGGACAACCACCCGCGCACCCGGCTCCGGGGGCACCGTGGTCGACATGGACGACCACACCCACGACCACGACGACGACAACTACCGCGACCGCACCGAGCTCGAGCGGCTGAGGATCCGCAGCCAGAGCGACCTGCAACGCATGTGGGAGCTGCTGATGCGTCCCCTCGGCTTCCGCACCACGAGTGTGTGGGTCACGTTCATCGGTCCCGACGACCGGCCCACCCGCTTCCTCGTGGAGATCGCCGAGAGCGAGCAGCTCCCCGAGCCCGAGGAGGTCGCGAACCTCTTCGCCGTGCTCGAGCAGGTGTGCCACGACGAGGGTGAGGGCACCAGCGTCGCCTTCCTCGTCTCCCGGCCGGGCCGCGACGGCGTCAACGACTTCGACCGCAGCCTCGCCACCCGGCTGGTCGCCGGGGCTAGGTCATCGTCGCTGCACACCCACCCGATACACGTCGCCAACGACGTGGCTGTCTGGGCGGTGACACCCGACGACCTCGTTGCGTGAGCGCTCAGTCCAGCGCCCAGCGGACGGTCTTCGGGACGCCCGGCCCGATCGTCAGCTCGACCCTCGTGATCGCCGGACCGGCCGGAACGTCGAAGACCATCATCCTGGTGGTGAGCTGCCCCGGGTCCAGGGTGACGACCTCCTTCAGCACACGGCCGGCCCGCACCTTCGTGAACCTCGGCGCGACGGGGTAGGCGCTCTGCTCCGCGTCGTAGACCATGGCGCTCGTGCCCACGGAGACCCAGCGGGTGCTGCCGTTGTTGCGGACCGTCAGCGGCACTGCCAGCAACCGGTGCCCACGCGCGACCTTGACCCCCTGGGTGGTCGACCGCGTGACCACGGGCCGGCCGACCGTCAGGGCGAGTGGTGGACGC
Source organism: uncultured Actinomycetota bacterium (assembly GCA_963843775.1). Classification (GTDB taxonomy): domain Bacteria; phylum Actinomycetota; class Actinomycetes; order Propionibacteriales; family Nocardioidaceae; genus Marmoricola. Next base: position 333,396 of record CAWJLT010000012.1, on the reverse strand, counting down.
GTGCCGAGACCGGCGACGGTGACCGGCTCACCGATCGGCTTCGCGGGCCTCAAGATCCCGGTGATCCCGTCGGGGCCGATGCTGTTCACGAGGGCGGGCCAACCGATCTGGGAGCACGCCACGGCCAGGACGACGAGCACACCGGCCAGGAGCACGTTCCGGCGACTGCCACCTCGCACAGCACGACCTCCCGCGCCTCGGGTCTGCCGCCGTCTCGAGGTCTGCTCGGCCCGAGCACGCCCCATCGGGCTCGTCCACGAGGACGCGGCAGGGGCGGGCACCAGGGCCCGGGCCAGGGCCTCCGCCGTCTGCTGGACCACCGTCTCGCCGAGGACGTGCGGCCGCGAGGTCAGCATGGTGACGATGTTCTGGGTCGAGCACAGCATCACGTCCTCGACCCAGCCGAACACCGGCTCGGCCCGGACGAAGCAGACCACGGGCAGGACCGCGGCAGGGTCGAGCCCGGTCAGCACCTCGCTGACGGCGGCCGCGGCGTCCGCGGCTTCATGGGCGGACGTGGTGCGACGGTGGCCGTCGACCCGGAGAACGGTCCCGTCGACGTGGACCTCACCGGGCCAGGTGTTCTGCACGACGACGAAGACTCCCTGCGGCCCGATGACCACGTGGTCGATGCGTGTCCGCGGACGCCCGGGCCACCCGAGGTCGTGGAAGACGCGCCACCCGGTCGGGGGCAGGTCTCCCAGCACCTGGGCGGCGGTCGTCGGAGAGGAGGAGGACGCCGCGGCACGACCTGAGGCTGACGCCATGGAACCCCCCGATCACCCGACGTGGGCCGAGGCTACGAGAAACCGCGGGCTCGTGGTGGCAATTCGGCAGGAAAGCCTAGATATCCCGATCGGTGGCGACCACGAGCGCGTGCAGTCTCCCTGCGAGCACGTCGTCGAAGCCACCCGTCGCCTGCCACTCCCAGTTGCCCTCGTCGGTGCCGGGCGTGTTCATCCGGGCGCTGCGGTCGAGACCGAGGAGGTCCTGGGCGGGAATGACCGCCAGGCGTGCCGTCGAGGTGAGTGCGAGGTGGATGAGCCCCCACGGCATCGGCTCGTCCACGACCGGCACCATCGACCGCACCCGATCGCGGGTCCTCGCGTCGAGATCGGACCACCACCCCACGGTGGTGTCGTTGTCGTGCGTCCCGGTGTAGACGACGCTCTGCTCGCCGTGCAGCGAAGGCAGGTAGGGGTTGTCGAGGCTGCCGTCGAAGGCGAACTGGAGCACCTTCATCCCGGGCAGCCCGAACGCCAGCCTGAGCGCGTCGACCTCCTCGGTGATCACGCCCAGGTCCTCGGCCACCAGCGTTCCCGCACCAGCGGTGTCGACCAGAGCCGTGAGCACCTCGCGCGAGGGGCCCTTCACCCAGTGGCCGTCCTTGGCGGTCGGTGCCTCGACCGGCACGTGCCAGGCGGCCTCGAACCCCCGGAAGTGGTCGATCCGGACGAGGTCGAACAGATCCCGCTGGCGAGCGATCCGCAGGCGCCACCACGCGTACCCGTCGGCCGCCATCGCCTCCCAGTCGTAGTGCGGGTTGTTCCAGCGCTGCCCGTCCGCGGCGAAGTAGTCGGGGGGTACGCCGCTCACGGTGGTCGGGCGTCCCTCCTCGTCGAGCTCGAACAGGTCGCGTGCGGACCAGACGTCGGCGCTGTCGAGGGAGACGAAGATCGGCAGGTCGCCGAAGAACAGGACACCCTTGGACGCGGCGTAGGCCCGGAGCTCGGCCCACTGCCTCGCGAAGAGCCACTGGTCGAAGCGCAGCGCGAGCATCTCGGCCGCACACGGCGCCAGCACCTGGGCCACCCGATCCGGGTCACGGTCACGCAGTCCCGGGGGCCAGCTCGGCCAGGGCGCGTGGCCCTGCAGGTCGCGCAGCGCCATGAACTCGACGTAGGGGTCCAGCCACTCCTCCTGCTCCTCGCACCACGCCACGAACGCGGCCAGCTGCTCGGCGTCCAGGCTCGCCGGCGCCGACAGCCCACGCTCCGCGGCCAGCTCACGCGAGATCAGCTCGTGGTTGCCGGCCATGGCGGACAGAGCGTTGTAGGGCGACCCGTCCTCCTCGTGCGTCGGCACGAGCGGCAGCACCTGCCACACCGTGCACCCGGCCGCGGCGAGGAAGTCGACGAACCGGTAGGCCTCGGGACCCAGGTCGCCCCCTCCCCCGGAGGAGTGGCCAGTGGCCGCCTCGTCCTGCGGGGACGGCAGCGAGGTGATGTGCAGCAGCACCCCCGCACGGCGTACCGCCAGCGGACCGACCGAAGGAGCCTGGTCGGTGATCTGGCCCGTCATCGGGCACCGAAGCCCAGCAGGGCGGCCAGTCCGAGCGCGCTCCGAGGGGAGTACGACGCCCGCCACAGCCCGCCATGGGCAGCGGCGTAGGCCTCGTCCTGCCAGGGGTGCTCGTGCGTGGGACCGCCGCCGGTGTGCAGGTCGTGCACGAGCAGCGCGGCCATCAGCACGTTGGAGGTCGCGGGCTCGAAGACCTCGACGCCGAAGCGGTGGGCCCCGGCGTACGCCGCCGCCAGCGCGCGGTTCTTGACCACCGACTTCGTGCGCGTGGGCGGGGCGACGTTCATCGACACCGTGGCCCCCTCGTGCCGTGCGACGGTGGCGCGCCAGCGCTGGAGCCGCTTGGCGAGGGCGTAGTTCGGTCCCTGCTGCGGCACCAGCGAGTCGTTGATGCCGGGGTTCGAGCCCGGCACGTAGTTGCGTCGCAGCAGCCGACCCCCCGACAGCGTCCGTAGCGGCCGGCCCATCGCCTTGGACCGCACCGAACGACCGTCGTAGCCGCGCGTCGCCTGGTCGACCGCGTCACCAGGCACCGCGAAGACGTCGGTCGGCGTGGCCAGGAAACCAAGCGCCACGTCCCTCCGGTTGCCGCGCAGCCGGCAGGTGAGCTCGTCGACCGCGACTGACACGCGCGTGTTGGTGGCGCCGTCGGCGTAGACGTAGTTGCCGACGACGAGCGTCCCCGGCTGGGAGCGCAGCCAGCGCTCGACGCCAGGGACCTCGGTGAGGAGGTCGACACCGGCCGCCTGGTCGAGCCCGAGGCCCTGGGTCTCGGGGGAGGTCGGCACGACGAGTGATCCCGCCCCCTCCTTGGCGAGCGTCAGCACCTTCTGCCAGATCTGGGGACGGGCGAGATCCACCGCGGCGACCCGGGCCCCCCACCGCATCAGGGACGGAAGCGGCCCCATCTCGGCGCCGGCACCGAGGACGGCGACGGTGTGGCCCTCCAGCCGGAGCCAGTCCGGGTTGTCCAGGACGAGGTCGATCGCCTCGGACACCGTCGGCTCGACCACCCCGGCCTCGACCCAGGTCCGCAGCCGGCTGCGGATCCCGCTGCCTCGCAGCCGCTCACCGTGGTAGGGCAGCACCAGCTCGGTGACGGGCGCACCGACCCCACGGACCTCGACCTCCTCGAGGTCACGTCGGGTCTCCGGCCAGTCGGACAGCGCGTGCTCGGCACCGTCCCCGTCGAGCACCCGCATGCGGTCCCGGATCGAGGTCAGCCCTGCCTCGGCCACCGACACCGCGGCCTGGGGCGAGGCGAGCCCGGCCTCGACCAGCCGGCGGAAGTGCACGAGGTAGTCGGATCGCCAGCCGGTCGCCTGCTCCGCGGCGAGGGCCCCGGTGGGATCCACTGCCCGCAGCGCGTCCGCGACGACGGCCCGTCCCACGGACGACGTGCTGCGACGCCCCTCGCCGTCGGCCGGGAACACCAGCCCTTGCTGCTCATCGGTAGCCATCGGGACATCGTGCACCACGCACGCTCGAGACCCGCCCCAGCCCCGGTGGAACCGCTGGGCATTGCCGACCGACCGGGGCTGTGCCTAAGGTGACGCGTCCCGGATGACCGGGGCGTCCTCCGTCGTCGCCGAGTCCTGTCCGTGCGGGGGGCCCACTGAACACTCAGCGGGCAGGAGCGGGGAACCCAATCTTCCCGGGTCGTGAAAGCGACCCTCGGGGTGAGGCCACCCACACGTGGCCGGGCAGCTCCAGCCCGAACCCGACAGCTAACTTCGCAGGCGCACGGAGGAACTCCCATGCGCAAGATCGCGATGACGCTTCTGGTCGCCCTGACCACCACCGTCCTGTTCACCGTCACCCTCGCCACCCCGGCCAGCGCCGTCTCGATGAGGACCTGGAAACGCCTCGCCCACTGCGAGTCCGGCGGCCGCTGGCACGTCAACACCGGCAACGGCTACTACGGCGGCCTCCAGATCAGCAGCGGCACCTGGCGCGCCTACGGCGGCAAGAGGTACGCCTCGAACGCCCACCGGGCCAAGGTGAGCCAGCAGGTCCGCATCGCCAAGAGGATCAAGAAGGGTCAGGGCTGGGGTGCCTGGCCGTCCTGCTCGAGGCGCATCGGCGCCCGCTGAGCCGTCGGGACCTCCGTCAGTCGTGGGCGCGCAGGTGGGTGGCCGGCGTCGTGGACCCGGCACGGTGCTCATGGCCGAACACCTAGAGTGCGCAGGATGAAGCTCGTGCTGGCCCTGTGGGGCGCGGACCCGCTCGCCCTCCTCGGCGAGGAGCTTCGCCACGCGCTGCGCGCCGGCGGCACGACCCGTCTCCAGGTGAACCTCGACGACGACCACATCCCGGAGGGCGCCCTTCGCAGGAACCACTTCGAGGAGCCGCTCACCAGCGTGGTCACGGTGTGGACAGACGCCACCGGCGAGGAGGTCGCCGAGATCCTGCGCCCACTGGCCGACGAGCTCGCTGCCTGGCAGGTCGAGGAGCGGCAGCCGCTGGTCCCACCCCAGGTCCCCGACGGCGAGCGCCTGCCCGGTCTGGCCCAGGTCACCTTCCTGAGGAAGCCCGCCGAGATGGCCTATGACGACTGGCAGGCCCACTGGCAGGGACCGCACACCGAGATAGCGATCGCCACCCAGGCAATCTTCGGCCACGTCCAGAACCGGGTGGTCGCGACGCTGGCCGGCAGCACCCTCGGAGTCGACGCCGTGGTCGAGGAGCTCTTTCCGACCGAGGCGATGCACGACATCCACGCCTACTACGGCAGCGGCGGCGACCACGCCGAGCTCGACAGCCGGTTGATGCAGCTGATGATGAGCGGGGCCATGATGGGCGCCGACCACGACCTCGACGTGGTCGCCACCAGTCGCTACGTCTGGAACCTCACGGCGTGAGCACGACCAGCTGGGTCTGCGAGTACTGCGGCGACCAGGCCCGCACCTCCCTCCCCGTCGACCAGGTGCAGTGCCCCAGCTGCGGCGAGCCCGTGGTGCCAGCCGGCTGGCCACACGATCGACGGACCTCGGACAGGACGCATCCGTGAGCCTGGGGACCTCGTCGCCCGACCAGGTTCCCGCGCGCTCCCGAAGAAACGTGAGCGGACCTCTGGCCCCCTCGTGCACACCACTCGCCCTCACTAGGTCCGCCGACTGAACCGGACGTCCCCGTTGGGCATCCGACTCGTGTCGTAGACGGCGTCGTGGGCGCGATGGTGGTGCCACGAGCAGAGGAGGAGCCCGTCCTCGAGGTCGGTGCGCCCACCTCGGGACCATGGCGTGCCCCAGTGGTGAGCCTCGCACCACGCCGCGGGGATGGTGCAGCCCTCGGCGCAACACCCACCGTCGCGGAGGATCATGGCCTTGCGCTGCGCCGGTCGGAACAACCGCGCGGAGCGGCCAAGGTCGAGGACCTCGGACTTCCCCCCGAGCACCGCCGGGATGATCTTGCCGGTGCAGGCGAGGCGGCGTACCTCCCCGGCGGACAGCCTGTCGCTGGGGCTGACCTGAGCGGTGCCGAGCTCCTTGCGAAGGTTGTCGAGAGTGACGGTCACGATCAGCGTGGTGGCGTCCCCTCCGTGGGCGGGCACCCGCGCTGGGTCCAGGGACTCCAGCAGCGAGCAGAACGCCTGACCACGTTTCCGGTCGACCGGGATCCGATCGCCCTCCCCCGTTGTCAGGTGTCGCGGCGAGGTGAAGGCCTCGAGGTAGGTGAACAGCCTGGTCGCAACGGTGTCGGGGACGCTGATCGTGATCCGGGTGCTGCCGTCCCCCAGGCGCGTGGAGACCAGGCTGGTGCGGCGCTCCGCGTGCCTCTCCTCCGCGGCCAGCTGTTCGGCCTCGTGCAGCTCGGCGATCTCTGGGGCGACCACTTCGAGAACCCGGCGACCCAGCCTCCGAAGCTCTCTCGGACCGAAGATCGCCGCTTGTGCCACCAGATGGGCCTCCGCGTCCCCGAGCACCTCAGCCGAGACCTTCTCCGCGGGAAGCTGCTCCAGCGCGCGCACGATCACCTGCGCCTGCGCCACGTTGAGGTCGCCCCGGCCGAGCGCCGCTGCGACCTGGCTCCACCGCCGGTCCAGCCCTTGCGCCAACGCGAGGTCACGACGATCCGCGCGGTCATCAGACCGCGCGTGGTGGGTCAGCAGTGCGGCCACGTCGCGCGCCCCCTCTGCCAGCGCGACGTCGTCCGAGACGGCCATCACCCGCAGTCGAAGCGCCATCAGCTGCGCCTCGAGCCGGGTCAGCTCCAGCAGCACCGTGCGCTTGTCGGCCGGCTCCATGAAGGTGACCGGAAAACCCGCGGTCTCCTTCAGGGCAGCACCCACCGTCTCGACGCACGCCAGCACCGGATGACAGTTGGACCTCACCAGACACCTCCTGCCACCGACGACGGACCCATGGGCCTCACGTGTCGATGCAGCGCGCCTGTGAGCAGCGAACCTCGCGGTTCGGGCCGATCCCTCAGCATCACTATTGGATCGAACTTGTGTTCGATTCTACAGGCTTTCGCGAGTGCCGGCAAGGGGGTGACGTCAGACGGTTGTCGCAACGAGCATCTCGGTGGGCGTTGACGAGATCTCGCCGGTCGCTGGCTCCTCGGCATCGCCTGGCTCTTGACTTATCGTTTCTCGTTATTATTGTTTTTCGATAAGCCCACCCGCTGAGGCAACCCAGGAGACGAGATGCACCTCCCACCGTTCGACCGCGCTGACTTCTGGATGACCAAGCTGCTGCTCGCCCTGGTGGGCGTGGCTGTGCCGGTGTTCTCGGTCGGCCGGCCCCTGTCGAGCTGGCTGCGGGACCAGCCCCTGCGCTGGGACCTCGAGGGTTTCGGGCCCACCACCGCCCCCGATCGACTCGTCCCCCAGGACGGCGTCATGCTGCGCGGTGCCGAGACAGTGGTGGTGCGCATCGACCACGCCGGAGCGGGTGCCTGGCTGGCCACCCTGCTGCCCGGCCTCATCCTCTCGTTCGCTGTCGGTCTCGTCGCCTGGCTGCTGCTGCGACTCGTGCGCCGCATCGAGCTGGGGCAGCCGTTCGTGGCCACCAGCGCCACGTCCCTGCGACTGGTCGGGGCTACCGTCCTGCTGGGCAGCGTCGCCGTCAGCCTCGGGGTCGGGTTGGCCGACACCGTGGTCACCCAGCGCGCGTTCGACGGGGTCGCTGACACGTTCGGCTTCGACGTGCCCTTCGTGGCCGTCATCAGTGCCCTGCTGCTGCTCGCCCTCGCCGAGGCGTTCGCCCAGGGCGTTCGTCTCCAGGACGACGTCGACGGCCTCGTCTGATGCCAGTCGAGGACCCCCACCGCGTCGTGTGCCACCTGGATCAGCTGCTCGTGGCCCGCGGCCTCACTCTCACCGCACTGGCCGAGACCATCGGGGTGTCGATCGTGAATCTCAGCATCCTCAAGAACCAGCGCGCGAAGGCGGTCCGGTTCTCCACGCTGACAGCGGTCTGCGACGCCCTCGACTGCAGCGTGGGCGACCTGTTCACGATCGGCTGAGCGACGCTCCTCGGCCCGCGCCGACCTCGACCCCCGGGGACCTCCGTGGCCCCCGACCTCCGGGGACCTCCGGGGACCCCCGGGGACCTCCGGGCCCTCGGTCAGAGGCCGAGCTCCCGGCGCAGCCGCCCGACGTCGTACCCGAGCTGTTGGGGCGCGCGACGCTGGGTCCACTCCACGTCGTCGAGCAGGGCGACCAGGTCACCGCGCGCCTCCTCGGAGGCAGCCGCCTCGCGTGGGGTGAGCCCACCGAGTGCCGGGATCCTGTCGGCCAGCCAGCGATCCTCCAGCTGACGCCGGATGCCTTCCACGTCGGCCGCGTCGAGCTCGACAGGCTCCGTCGTACTCCTCGCCGCTTCGTCCGCCAGGCTCTCCCACGGCCGCGTCGACTCGTCGATCAGGCGGACGGACCCCGCCCTGCTCACCATCTCCTGCAGGACACGCAGGCGCTCGATCGCGTTGGTGCGTACGACGAGATGCTCGCCCTCGCGGTCGAAGGTTCCGAGGATGACCTCGTCCTGGCCGAGCAGGCGCAGCTGGTCGTCACCTGTCTGACCGAGCTCCTCGGCGAGGGCCTCCCAGACCGCCTCCAGGTCGGCGCCCGCGTAGCGCGCGGTGCACATCACGAGCTCCTCACCCGTCGTCGTCTGCAGCTGGGGCGACTTGGGGGCGAGGAAGGCCGCGATCTCCTCACCGCTCGCGTCCGCGCGCAGCATCTCCAACAACGGGGCCCGCATGAGGCGTGGCAGGGAGAGGCCGTTGAGCTGGAACCTCAGCACACCGTCGCCGTCGTCGAGGGGTACGCCGAACAGCAGGTCTCCCACCTGGACGGTGCGCGTCATGGTGCGGTCACGGATCTCCAGCTCCTCGGAGAGGAGCAGGTCACGCACCTTCAGGCCACGCATCGGGACCACCTCGAGCACCTCCATCAGGCGGCGCGGAGCGACCGACCAGGACTCGGCCAGCGCCCGCTCGTCGTCGGGCAGCAGAGGACCGAGCACGCTGACGAACTCGGCCAGCAAGCCACCCTCGAAAGCGGCGAAGTCCCACGTGGTCTGGTCGTTCTGCACAAGGTCCGACGCTGCTTCGTGGTCGGGATCGGTGCCCGAGAGAAGCGCGCCCCACTCCAGCAGCTCGTCGCGCTGTGGTGGACGCTGGAGGAACAGCACGACCTTGTGGAAGAGCCAGGCCGCTCGGTTGGGCAGCGGGTGGGTCGTGGTGCGGCCGTGGCACACCTTGTACTTCTTCCCCGACCCGCACGGGCAGGGCTTGTTGCGCCCCGGTCCCCCGGCCGGCGGCTCGAGGAAGGTGCGCAGCATGCGGAACTCGTCGGCCTGGGGGTCCACCCCGGCGAGCGTGTAGAGGCGCTTCGCCTCCCGGGCGTCCCCGGATACCGACCTCAGGTCGGCCAGGGTCGCCAGGGCCTCGGCATCCTGGGGGTTCGCGGCCACGACCCGCTCGATGAGGGAGAGCCAGGCAGGTCCGTCCCCACGATCCTCGGCGGCGCAGGCGAGCAGCAGCAGGGGTACGGCGGACAGCGGCGCCTCGACCGCGCGCAACATCGCCTCGGCGAGCCACTGGGCCTCGGGCTCGTCCATGTCCTGGGCGGCGTAGTCGAAGACCAGCCCCGTCAGGCGACGCGCCAGCGCGGCGAGCTCCTCGTCGCCCGGCGACTCCTCGTCACGCGCCAGCGCGAGGCTGGCCCGCCACGCCCGCCACGCCAAGGTCTGGTGCTCGTCGAGCAGCTCCGGCGAGCCTTCCCAGGGGGTGCCGGGGGGTCCGACGTACCCACGGTAGGACTCGAAGCCGAGGGCCTCGACCAGGCCGCTCAGAGGTGGGAGGGACCGCCGCAGCGCGTGCGGCTCCAGCTGCCTCAGCCGCATGACGATCTCCGCGGCCGAGGCACCGGGGTACGTCGGGTCGCCGAACTGGATGTCCTCCTCGACGGCCCGGCGCGTGGCCGCAGACAGCGCCGCGAGCTCGTGGGCGTGGGCCTCGTAGTCGTCGGGGTAGTCCGTCTGCTCCAGGACCGCCTCACCGCCGAGGTAGCGCAACGCGATCACGTCACCGGCGACCCAGCCGTCGAGCCACCCGTCCGGCCCGGCCAGCGCCACTCCGCTGTCACCTGGCATCTCCGTGCCACGTACGGCGTACTCCGCCCTCATGACTCCACCGGCGGCCAGCCTCACCCCCTCGTCCGCCAGCCGGTCCCACAGCGCCAGGTCGACGCCGGGATCCAGCAAGCCCAGCTCCAGCTCCACCTCGCTGAGCTCGTGGGTGAGGACCAGACCCTCCGCCAGGGTCGGCACGTGGCCGTAGGTCTCGTCGGCGAAGTCGAAGACATCGGGGTGCCAGCGCATCGGCTGCAGCTCGTCGACGCTGACGATGCGGTGCTCCTTGGCCAGCTCCGCCCGCAGCTCTTGGAGCCCGAGCGGCCCCCGGGTCGACAGCACGTCCATCACGGCACGTTCCAGCTCGTGGCCCAGTTCGGGAAGCTCGTCGTTCACCGGGTCACCGTATGACGCGCCTCATCCCCCGTCGAGGGCGACGTACGTGCGCTACCAGACGCAGTTGGCGCTTCTGGAGACGTTCGAGGAGCTGGGTCGTGCACCATGCCGGCCGTGTGAACCGTCGTGGCCCGACCGAGGAGGCCACTGGCGGTCGACCCTCTCCACCCTGGGGTGGAGATCTGGGGATCCACCCGAGAGCCGACGCGCCGGAACCACCCTGATTCCTAACGTCTTCCCTGTCAGCAGCGACCACCGACGGGTCGCTCGGAGAGGAAGAAATGTCTGCCGCCCAGTACGCCCTCAACCTCGGGTTGCTCGCCTACATCCTGATCTCGAACCTCGGCACCCACATCGTCACCCGGCATCGACTGCTCCTACCGGTCGTGCTCGTCGCAATCGCCGGTGCGGTGTTCCTCAACGATGTGCCCACACTCGGCAACGACACGAGCATCGAGCTCGTCGGCGCCGCCACCGGGGTCGTCCTCGGGCTGGTGGCCGGCCTCCTGGTCCGGGTCCGGGTCCGCCCCGAAGGAGGTCGGGTCCTGATGACCGCCGGTTCGGCCTACGCGGCCTTGTGGGTGGCGGTCATCGGCGGCCGGATGCTGTTCGCCTACGGCGCCGAGCACTGGTTCAGCCAGCGGATCGCCCTGTTCTCCTACGAGCACCAGATCACCGGTGCCGACGCCTGGACGGCAGCGTTCGTGATGATGGCGCTGGCGATGGTGCTCACCCGGGTCGTCGTGACGTGGGCGATGACGCTGGTGGCGCAGCGCCGCGCGGCGCGCGTAGCGGTGCCGGCATGACGCCGCGCCCCCCTCTCGCAAGGGCATTCGCCCTGTGGGTGGTCGTCATGGTCGTGACCGTCGGCGGGGGGCTGCTCACCCGCGCCTACCTGCCCGGCGTAGACGGGATGGTCCGAGCGCTCCTGGTGGTCGAGGTCCTGTTCGGCCTCACTCTGGCGGCCGCACCCTGGTTCGGCAGCTGGTCCGAGCTGGGCGTCAACCGGCCCCGCGAGTGGAGCAGCCGATCCCTGCTGATTCTGCCGCTCGTGCTCGCGGTCAGCCCGCTCGCACTCGGCGTACGGTCGGTGCCCGCCGACGTCCTCCTGGTGCTCGTGGTGGGCTACTCGCTCACGGGCTTCACCGAGGAGCTTGTCTGGCGCGGTTTCGCGCAGCGGCTCCTGGCGCCGCTCGGCAGCACGCGAGCCGTACTGGTCGGGGCTGCCTTCTTCGGAGCAGCGCACCTCGCCAACGTCGTCTTCCGCGACAGTGTCGCCCTGGTGGTGGCTCAGGCGTGGGGTGCGTTCTGCTTCGGAGTTGCCTACGGTGCGCTTCGGCACCGGACCCGCACGATCGTCCCGCTGATGGTGTTGCACGCCGTCACAGACCTGGCCGCCGCCGTCGGCGCGCTGCCGAAGATCCCGATGCTGGTCGCTGAGGACGTCGTACTCCTGGCACTGGGGCTGGTACTGCTTGCCCGCGACCAGCACCCGCCCACCATGTCCCGACTCGGCTGGGACGCCACGACCGAAGGAATGGAGCCCGCGATGGGCACGATGAACGACCAGCTGGACCGAGCACTGCAGAACACCGGCACGATTGTCTCCGGCATCACCGCCGAGCAGTGGAGCCTGCCCTCACTCTGCGCAGGTTGGGACGTGCGGACCGAGGCCAACCACCTGGTAGGTGGGTTGCGGATCCTCACCGCACAGCTCACCGGTGAGACCGTCGCTGACGACCACGACGGCCATGACTGGCTGGGCGCCGACCCGAGCCGCTCGTACGCCGACGCCGCGGTTGCCGATGCTGTCGCGTGGCGGCGCGACAACGCAGCTGGTGTGGTGTTCGACCTCGCGTTCGGCCAGGTGTCAGCCGAGATGGCACTGGTCGTCCACCTCACCGAGGTCATCGTCCACGGACTCGACCTAGCGGTGGCCACCGGTCAGGAGCACCTCGTCGACGGCGACGGTTCTGCCGCGCTGCTCGCCATGATGCGTGAGATGGGCACGGAGGCGTTTCGGGTGCCGGGCATCTTCGGTCCCGAAGTCGCTGCAGTGGACGGCGCGCCGGTCCACCGCCAGCTGCTCGCCTTCCTGGGTCGCGCGCTGGCTCCCGTGCCTGCGTGGGGCCAACTAGATTTGCGTCGATGACGAGTGTGCCCACGACCGCGGTGCCACTGACCGACGCACGGCAGTGGCGTCGCGGCGTGCGCACGCTCGGACTGGTTGCCGCAGCGGTCCTGGTCGCGGGAACGGTCTCGGACCTCGACGGGCCGCTCGCGACCGCGTTGCTGCTCAGCGGCCTCGCTCTGTGGCTGGTCGAGCTGCTCGCCACCCCGTCCCACCCGTTGCTCGAAGCGACCCTGTTGACCGCGATCGGTTGCTCTGGTGGCGTGCTGAACGAGGTCGCGCCGAGCTCGGCGGGTTTCCTGTTCACCTACTTCGCGGCCGCCGGGCTGGGGTTGCGGCAGCCGGCGCGCGCTGCGGCACCGGCGATGGCCGTGGTGCTGCTCGTGCTCGGCGGCGGCATCGTGGCCGGCGACAGGGAGCACACCACCACCTCGCTGACCACCAGTCTGCTGGGGGTCGCGTTCGCGTTTGCCGTCGCGTCGGCGACCCGCAACGCCCGCCTCGCACACGCCCGGTCCGAGGAGCTCGTCGCCGAGCTGGACGCGTCTCGCGCAGCCCAGACCGAAGCGGCAGCCCTCGCCGAACGAGCCCGGCTGGCCCGCGAGATCCACGACATCTTGGCGCACGCCCTGTCCGGGCAGGTGATGTCGTTGGAGGCTGCGCGGATGCTGGCCGAGCGCACGGGCGCCGACCCGCGGGTCGTGACTGAGATCGACCGCGCGCACCGACTGGCACGCAGCGGCCTGGCCGACACCCGCGGCGCCATCGGGGCGCTTCGGGGGGACGCGCTACCCGGACCCGACCTGCTGCCCACCCTCGTCGTCGACGCCCGCGCCGGCCATGGCGTGCGAGCGACGCTCGTCGTCGACGGCTCGGCCCGGCCGTTGGCCGCAGACGCGGGGCTCACCGTCTACCGAACCGCGCAGGAGGCGCTCACCAACACCGCCAAGCACGCCGGTCGCGGTGCAGCCAGTGAGCTCGCCCTGACCTGGGGCACCGACGAGGTCACCTTGGTGGTCACCGACACCCGACAGGGTGCAGCGCCACCCCCGGAGCTCCCCGACAGCGGATACGGGCTCACCGGACTGCGTGAGCGCGCCGAGCTCGCGGGCGGCACCTTGCGGGCCGGACCGACGACCACAGGGTTCGAGCTACGACTGACCTTGCCCTACGACCACGAGGCGGCCCCGACATGACCGACCACGGATCTGCACCTGCGCCCGACCCGGTTCCTGGAAGCGGCGACAGCCAGGCGCCCGTTCGCGTCCTGGTCGTCGACGACCTCCGCGTCGTGCGCGAGGGTCTGCTGATGCTTCTCGGTCTCCTCGACACGGTGACGGTGGTGGGGGCGGCTGCGGACGGCCTCGAGGCGATCGACCTGATCACCGCGGACCCACCCGACGTCGTGCTGATGGACCTGAACATGCCCCGACTCGACGGCATCGAGACGACTCGGCGACTCAGCGCCTCACACCCGCATGTGCCGGTCGTCGTACTCACCACCTTCACCGACGACGAGCGAGTCTTCGCGGCCCTGCAGTCAGGCGCCCGCGGGTTCCTGACCAAGGACGCCGGCGCCGCGGAGATCGAGTCAGCGATCCTCTCCGCAGCTCGCGGGCAGGCCTCGCTCGACCCCGACGTGCAACGTCGGCTGCTTGACGCGCTTCGCTCCGGTGCAGCTTTCGGCGTCCCCGGACCTGCCCGGCTACCAAGGACTCCGCACGACGAGCTCACCGCCCGCGAGGCCGAGGTCGTCCAGCTGGTCGCCGCTGGTCACAGCAACAGCGAGATCGCGGCCGCCCTGTACGTCTCGACCGCCACGGTCAAGACCCACATCAACCACATCTTCGCCAAGACTGGGCTGCGTGACCGCGCGCAACTCGTCGCGTACGCCTACCGGACCGGCCTTGCCGTGATCCCACGATGACCCGACGAGGACCGGGGTCGGAGGTGAACGGGTCTGTCCGTGCACAAGACCTCCTGGGCCGTCGACCACCTCACAGGTACCGATCGGCGCTTACCCCGACCACGACGCATCCCTCGAGGGATCAGCCACCACCGACACGAACCCTTCGGATCGTCAGGCGAACAGCTCCGGCCCGGGGCCTTCGATGTGGAAGGCGCCGGGCCGGGCTCTGTCGGGTGCTATCGCTCGTTGTGACGAGGGTTCCGGTGAGGACACTGCTCGTCAGTCATCCGGCTCCCTGACATGTCGGGCGATCTCTCTCCGAGCCACTCGTCATCAGCTGCAGCCGCTGGTGCTCCCGCAGCCCTCACACACGAAGCAGCTTCCCGCCGGCCGCATCTTCGTCCCGCACGTCATGCACAGCGGGGAGTCGACGGCCACGCCGGTGAGCTTCTCGAAGAGCTCGGCGGAGGTGTGGGCCTCGCCGACGCCGGCCTTGGCCGGGACCTCGCGGGCCTCGGCGCCGTGGGTGTCCTTGGTCTCGATCACGTCGGCGCGGTTGTCGACGTCACCGCCGGTGGTCGGGAGGTTCCGGGACGCTCGCTCCGCCACGGTCGTGTCGTCGGTGAGCTCCACCCGCATGAGCTCGCCGGCTCCCCCGGTCTCCTCGAGGGGCTCGTAGGAACCCGTCTCGAGGTGACGCTGGCGCTCCTCGGCGGAGTGGATGCCGAGCATCGAGCGGTCATCGAACGACAGGTAGTCCAGCGCCAGGCGGCGGAAGACGTAGTCCATCAGCGACTGCGACATCCGGATGTCCGGGTCGTCGGTCATGCCCGAGGGCTCGAAGCGCAGGTTGGTGAACTTCGAGACGTAGGTCTCGAGCGGGACGCCGTACTGCAGGCCGATGCTGACGGCGATCGAGAAGGCATCCATCACGCCGGCCAGGGTCGAGCCCTGCTTGCCGAGCTTGAGGAAGACCTCGCCCAGCTCGCCGTCGTCGTGCGCACCCGAGGTCATGTAGCCCTCGGCGCCACCCACGGTGAAGCTCGTCGTCCGCGACGCGCGGCTCTTGGGGAGACGCTTGCGGAACGGCTTGTGGATCTCGACGATCTTCTCGGCCACGACGGGCTCGTCGACAGACTGGCCCTGATCCTTCTTGGCCGAGTCGGACTTGCCGTCGGAGAGCGGCTGGCCGACCTTGCAGTTGTCGCGGTAGACGGCGGTGGCCTTGAGGCCGAGCTTCCAGGACTGCAGGTAGATGTCCTCGATCTCCTCGACCGTGGCGGTCTCCGGCAGGTTCACCGTCTTGGAGATCGCACCGGAGAGGAACGGCTGGCAGGCCGCCATCATCCGCACGTGGCCCATGGGCTTGAGGGCCCGGGCGCCCATCGCGCAGTCGAAGACCTCGTAGTGCTCCTGCTTGAGGCCGGGTGCGTCGATGACGTGACCCTTCTCGGCGATGAACTCGACGATCGCCTCGATGGTCTCCTGGGCGTAGCCCATCTTCTTCAGCGCCCGCGGGATCGTCTGGTTCACGATCTGCATGGAGCCGCCGCCGACGAGCTTCTTGAACTTGACGAGCGAGAAGTCCGGCTCGATGCCGGTGGTGTCGCAGTCCATCATGAAGCCGATGGTGCCGGTGGGCGCGAGCACGGAGGCCTGCGCGTTGCGGAAGCCGTTCTTCTCGCCCAGCTTCTGGACCTCGGCCCAGGCGGACGTCGCGAGCTTGTGCACGCCGGCGTCGTGCACGCCGAGCGTGCGGACGACGTCGTTGGCGGCCTGGTGCTTGCGCATCACCCGCTTGTGCGCGTCGGCGTTGCGGGCGTAGCCGGCGTAGGGACCGACGACGGCAGCGAGCTCGGCCGATCGCTTGTAGGACTGGCCGGTCAGCAGCGAGGTGATGGTCGCAGCCATCGCACGACCACCGTCGGAGTCGTAGCCCAGACCCATCGCCATCAGCAGCGCGCCGAGGTTGGCGTAGCCGATGCCGAGCTGGCGGTAGTCGCGGGTGGTGTCGCCGATCGGCTCGGTCGGGAAGTCCGCGAAGCAGATGGAGATGTCCATCGCGGTGATGATGAAGTCCACGGCCTTGGCGAACAGCGGCGCGTCGAAGGTGTCGTCGTCGCGCAGGAACTTCAACAGGTTCAGCGACGCGAGGTTGCACGAGGAGTTGTCGAGCGACATGTACTCCGAGCACGGGTTGGACGCCGTGATCCGGCCCGTCTCGGGGTTGGTGTGCCAGTCGTTGATGGTGTCGTCGTACTGCAGGCCCGGGTCGGCGCAGGCCCACGCGGCCTGGCTGATCTTGGTGAACAGCTCGCGGGCGTCGATGGTGTCGATGACCTCGCCGGTGCCGCGCGAACGCAGCCCGAAGTCGGTGCCCTCCTCGACCGCACGCATGAACTCGTCCGAGACCCGGACCGAGTTGTTGGCGTTCTGGTACTGCACCGAGGTGATGTCCGCGCCGCCGAGGTCCATGTCGAACCCGGCGTCACGCAGGGCGCGGATCTTGTCCTCCTCCTTGGCCTTGGTCTCCACGAACTCGACGATGTCGGGGTGGTCGACGTCGAGGACGACCATCTTGGCCGCACGACGCGTGGCGCCGCCCGACTTGATGGTGCCTGCGGAGGCATCGGCGCCGCGCATGAAGGAGACCGGGCCGGAGGCGGTGCCACCGGAGGAGAGCAGCTCCTTGGAGGAGCGGATGCGGGAGAGGTTGAGACCGGCGCCGGAGCCGCCCTTGAAGATGAAGCCCTCTTCCTTGTACCAGTTCAGGATCGAGTCCATCGAGTCGTCGACGGAGAGGATGAAGCACGCAGAGACCTGCTGGGGCGACGGTGTCCCGACGTTGAACCAGACCGGGGAGTTGAAGGAGAAGTACTGGTTGACGAGCAGCCAGGTCAGCTCGTGCTCGAAGAGCTCGGCGTCGCCCTCACCGGCGAAGTAGCCGTTCTCGGCGCCGGCCTTGGTGTAGGTCTTCACGACCCGGTCGATGAGCTGCTTGAGGCTCCACTCACGCACGTCGGTGCCGACGGCGCCGCGGAAGTACTTGGTGGTGACGATGGTGGAGGCGTTGACGCTCCAGGTGTCGGGGAACTCGACGCCGCGCTGCTCGAAGACGACGGCTCCGGTCTTCCAGTTCTGCTGGACGACGTCACGACGCTCCCAGGTGAGCTCGTCGTAGGGGTGCACACCTTCGGTCGAGAAGACCCGCTCCATCTTCAGACCCTTGCTGGTGCGCCTCTTGGCGCCGGTCCCGCTCACCGTTTCCGTCATGTTTCCTGTCTCCCTGTTGGTTGTCTGCGTCGTGCTGGTCGTGCTCGTCGTGCTGCTGGTCGCTCATCGCTGGTCCGTTGTCTCGAACTCAGCGGTTGCTGGTGCCCGGCGCGCGGCTTCCCCACCACGCACCGGGCGGTCTGTGTCAGCCCGTGGGCTGAGGTTGTGGTGCCCGCTCACCGACCGCCGGACGGTCGAGGCGGAGCATCGCGATCTCGGTCTCGAAGTCCTCGGCGGACTCGAAGGCGCGGTAGACGCTGGCGAAGCGGAGGTAGGCGACCTCGTCGAGCTCGCGGAGCGGACCGAGGATGGCCAGGCCGATCTCGTTGGCCGGAACCTCGGCGAAGCCGACGCCGCGCAGGTGGTCCTCGACGGTCTGGCCCAGGCGGGCCAGGTCGTCCTCGGAGACGGGCCTGCCCTTGCACGCCTTGCGGACGCCGGCGACGGCCTTCTCACGGGTGAACGGCTCGGAGGTGCCACTGCGCTTGATCACGCTCAGCTGCATCTGCTCCACCGTCGTGAACCGCTTCTCGCACGTGGGGCACGAGCGCCGACGACGGATGGAGGAGCCGTCGTCGGCGACCCTCGAGTCGAGCACCCGGGTGTCTGCGTTGCGGCAGAAGGGACAGTGCATCTCGGGGACTCCTCTCGGGGGCTCTCGTGCGGTGTCACAGGCGCGTACTACGTTCAACCTGTGCGTTCACCTGTGGATTCCGCAGTGGATAACCCGGGTTCCTGTGGGAAACCCCACCAGTCCTGTGGGACTAGATGTGGATAACTACAACGGTGTAACTACTAGATGTAGTGGTAACCGTACGCCTGCACCACAGGGCGTGCAACCGCTCCGGCGAACCAGATCCGGCATACCTCCGGTATGCCCGCATCTGTGCAGGTCAGGGCGCGACAGGGCTCAGAAAATAGTCATATCGGGTGGTGTGTCCCGGACCCCGCACAGGCCTCGCAGAGGCCCAGCCGGGCATCACGGCCTGTGGATCAGGAGGTCTTGGCGTCCGCGGCGGCCTTGACCGCGTCGTCGAGCAGGTCCTCGGGGGTCACGGTGAAGTCGTCGCTGCCCTCGAGGAGCACGCCCACGATGACGACCCGGTCCTCGAGGGGCACGAGGATCCGGCGGGTGAAGACCGGCGGCGTGCCGCCCTTCTGGACGTAGCCGACCGCCTTCGGGAAGCCCTTGACGGAGTCGATCCGCTCGTAGCTCCCGGGGTACTGCGTGATGCAGGCGTCGATGCCGTCGGAGATGTTGTCCACCTCGCGCTGCGGGTCGCTGACCGGCCACACGGAGCTGTCCACGAACTCGTGGTCCTTGCTGTCCCCGGTCAGGTCGAAGGAGACCGAGGCCCGCTCCAGGTCCTTCGTCGAGGGCTGGACGGCGACCAGTCGGTCCTCGGCGTCGTCGATGGCCTGGCAGATGACCTGGTTGGAGATGCCGTCGCGCTTCTCGGCACCCTGGGCTCCCTTGACCTGATCCTGGGTGAGGGTGCCCGCCGGGGCGTCGGAGCCACACCCGGCGAGAACGCCCAGCAGGACCGAGGCCGAGAGCACCAGGCCCGTCGTACGCCGCATCAGTCGCCTCCACCCGGGTTGTCGTAGTACGTCTGGAAGGTCCGAGAGTAGGTGTTCTCCAGGTCCTCGTCGGCGATCCAGGGCCGGATCTCCTGCGAGGCGCGCGCGGCGTAGGAGCTGGCGCCGTCCCCCGCATGCACGTCGGACCAGGTCCGCAGCTGGCCGTCGTCGCCGAAGAACTCCTCGGGCACCTGGTCCTCGGGGATCACCCCGGCGTCGATCAGGCTGGTGTAGGCCTCGTAGTTCATCTGGGCCACGCCGCCCTGGGCCTGGTCCTCGGCGTTGTCCGTCACGGCGTTGGCGGTGTTGCCCCAGGAGCTGTTGATCGCATCGGTGCCGAGGTCGATGCCCTGCCCGACCACGAAGTTGGCGCCCGGCACGGGAATCGGCACCGCCTTGGCGCTCTCGCTCAACAGGTTCACGAAGAACTGCCGCTGCTCGTCGGTGCTGTGGGCGTCGTCGATCTGCGTCTGGCCGGCGATCTTGGTGGTGAAGCCGCGCAGCTCGGAGTCGTCGAGCGCGACCGCGTTCAGCTGGTTGATCAGCTTGGCGTTGTCGGGGTCGTCCTTGAGCTGGTCGGCGACGGCGAGCAGCTGCGTCTGACGGTAGTCGGCCATGCCCTCGGCGATGCTCGTCATCCCGTCCTGGTCGGCCATCGCCACCCCCGTCATCTTCTCCAGGTCCTCGCGGTAGAAGGCCGGCATGTTCTCCAGCTCCCCGAATCCCGGCAGCTTGGGGTTGACCGCCAGCAGCGCGGGGTCGAGGTCCTCCGGTCCACCGTCCATGGCCGCGGCCATCGAGGGCATGTAGGTCTTGAGGAGGTGGCCGATGCTGTCGCCGGCCGCTCGGGCGTCCTTCGGGTTGAAGCCCTCGGAGTCGGCGGTCCAGTCGACGAACTGCGAGGCCACCATCGCGGCCCCCTCCGGGTGCGCTGCGTAGACGTCGGGGTCGGTGCTCACCCGGTCCGCGAGCGCGGCGATGCCGTCGTACCCGTCGTTGCTCCAGTCGCGCTTGTCGAAGTAGAAGTCGGCGCGGTCGCCCTCGGTGATGAAGTCGTAGCCGACCTCGGGCTGGCGGCTCATCGCGCGCATCATCTCTGCCATCGGGTCGGCGTAGCTGCCCTGGTCGTCGTCGTTGAAGAAGCTGTAGCCGTTGTGGCTGTACCACACCGCGGCGTCACCGAAGGGGCCGTCCTTGGACAGGTGCTCGAACTCGTCGAGCGTGTCAGCGGCACCGGTGAGGAACTCGGCGCTGTAGTCGACGTCGCGCATCATGAACGACAGCAGCGAGGCGCCGTTCATCGACATCATGTCGTTCTCGCTCATCCAGCGCTGCTCGTCGTCGGTGAGCATCGGGGCGACGAACCAGCGCACCATCTCCTTGCCGTAGGTCTCGGCCGGGAAGCTCGGGTCGGTGCTCGCAGTGGCCAGGCCCTTGCGCAGGGTCTCCGCCAGCTGCTCGGGAGTCTCGCCGCCGCCGCCGTACTGGGCGTTGGACTCGAGCATCGTGATGGCACGGGCGACGCCCTGCGGCTCGAGGTCCTGGTACATCTCCGACATCACGTCGGGGTCGTCGGCCCGAGCGCTCAGCATCTCGTTGAGCCACTCGAGGTCCTCGGGGTCGGTGTCATAGCTGATGTCGTTGACCCGGTCGGCGAGCTCCTTGCCGAGCATCGCCTGGACATTGGTCAGGGTGTCGGCATCGGAGGTGTACGTCGCGGAGGTGCCGCCCTTGCCCGCCAGCAGCTTGGCCAGGTCGAGGCGGGTGGAGAGCTCGGGCTCCTGCTCGGTGAGCCAGGCGGAGACGGCAGCGACCGTGCCGTCGCTGAGCGAGGGAACCGAGCAGGGCGTGCCGTTGAGCACGCTCATCCGCTGGCTCTCGATCCGGGACGCAAGACCGGTGAGTGCGGAGATCGCGCCCTCGAGGGACGCGATGTCGATGCTGACGCTGCTGGACATGTCCGCTTCCTACCCACTCGTGCCGTGGCCCAAGCCCTCACCCGCACTAAATCTGTCGTGGTCCACAATGAGGCCCGTGGGCAGGCATGCAGGGGGACGCGCGGACGCGGCGGCCACCCCGAACTCGCCGGCCCCGTCGTACGCCGCTCCCGGGCCGCCTCGCAGGACCATCCTGCTCCTCGCCCTGGGCCTCACCGTGACGCTCGTCGCCTGGGGTGTGCTGGTCTTCGTCCGCCATCGACTTCGGAGGCGAGGCGCGCTCCGGCGGCGAGAGCACAGCGTGGCTGTTCCTGGCCCTCGCGACCATCGGCGCCGCGGCCTGCCTGTTCGTGACGCTGCTTCTCGGCGCCCGGCTCCTGACGCTGCTCCAGGGGCGGGAGCAGCCTCCGCCACGGCCCGTGGGTGGACGACGGGCCGCGCGCTAGGACCTCCCTCGCCGGTCGCGGCAGGTCGTCGCGGGAGTGTCAACCGAAGGACTGTCGGTGGGGCGTCGTAGGCTCCCTGACGTGAGTCGACGATGAGCAAGCTCGATGCCCAGAGGGCGATGCGTGAAGCGAAGTACGCCCGAGACAGTGCCAGCGGCCCCACCCGCCGCGAGGCGGCGGCTGCAGCAGCCGGCGGAGCGCCGGTGGCCCCGGCCGCCCGCCCCACGAGCAGCAAGCCCGCTCGTTCGGCCAAGTCCGGCCCGGCCGCCGTCCCCGACGGGGAGCGCTGCGGACACAAGTCGATGAACGGTCGGGCCTGCACCCGCGAGGCGGGCCACTCCGAGAAGAGCCACCGCTACACCTGAGTCGGCCTCAGCCACGGTCCGCCACTCGGCGGACGAACTTCAGGCCGGACCACACGTCGTCGACCGCGCACACCTTCACGTCGACGAAACCCGCTGCCAGGCCGATCTCGCGTACGACGTTCCCGTCGAGGTCCGTCGGCACGCCGGCCGACTTCTTGGGCCAGCACACCCAGATCATCCCGGCGGTCGACGTCCGCTCGATCAGCTGCGGCATCCGTCTGGTCAGCGTGCTCGAGGCGGTGTGGAAGGTGAGGCTCAGGTGGAGCTCTCTGGACAGCCTCCGCGTCGTCGGGGCGTCGAGGTCGAAATCCCTCGGGGCGCCGTCGAGGAACACCACCTGTCCCGGCTTGACGCCGAGCTTGCGCTCCAGCGGGGTGCCTGAGTAGGCGACCATGACAGGGCCTCCGGTCCGTCGGTTCCTCGGTCCTCGTTGTCCACAGGGCCGCAAGTGGGTGTAGCCACCACGCCTGCGGGGTAGTTAACTCCCCATCTCGGAGTCTTCCGGAGCTCCGAGTCGGACGACAAGGGGTGTCGGATGCGCAGGGTTGACTCCTGGCTCGCGGCCGGGTCGATCACCGTTGCTGCGCTGCTCGCAGGTTGTGGCGGCGCCCCGCAGCCCCAGCCACTCCCGAGACCGACCGCGAGTACGTCGCCCTCGCCTCCTGCCTCTGCATCGGCTACCCCGGCGCCGCCGGTGATGCCTGAGGCTGCCGGGGCGAAGACGAAGGCTGGGGCGGAGGCGTTCGTGCGTCACTACGTCGGTGGCACTCAACTACGCGGGCTTACCGGCGATACGAGCGTCTTCGCGCGCGTCTATGTAGAGCAGTGCACTGATGTGCAGGCGCATGCTCGACGCATCGACGACATCTACTGCCAGAGGCGGCCAGTTCGAAGGCGGCGCGTGGACCACGTCGGTCGATAGGCTTCTACGAGATTGACGACGACGTCGCACATCCTGGACGCGAATATCGACTACGACGCCGCAAAATGGATCAAGAACTGCCGGAGCGAACCCACAGCGCTTCCCCGGCCTAGCGAAACGACTTGCAAGCTTTCATCTCAGAATGGCACGAGATCGGTGGGTGGCGGGTCGCCGAGTTGGATCCCGCAGCAATGAAGCATTTCGCGGCTACATTGATCGTGGCTCTGGCTCATCGGCGCAGTCTGCCGCGGCACAAGACGTCCGCCCTGCGCCAAGCAGATGACGAAGTCGGCGCAATTCATGCGGACAGCAGCAGGTCGATCCGATCGAGCCCAACGGCGCACCGGCAAGACAACACAGCAGGCGTCCAGGCAGCAACGAGCCGTCCGCTACGCCTGGCGCAGTCGCATGCGACCGAGGAATCGGCAACGCGGCTACCGGCGCAGCGGTGTGCCCGGCCAACAACTGCGCCCCCGGTGAAGATCAGTACCGACTCTGGAAAGTCGCACCGCCACCCGCCCGCCCCATGGGTCTCGTCTGCTCGGGAAACGGCCCGCCGCCGATAGCGGCCGTGATCCCCCAGGTCACAGACGCGATGGTGCTGGCGGCGTTCCGGCGGATCCCGCTCCCCTCGCTCCGCTCCCACTCCCAGCCGGCGAACAAGACGCTGATCAACTTCGACACGATCTTCTTCACCGACGCCGAGCCCCTGACCCGTCGGCTGACCCTGCTGGGACAGAGCGTGCGCCTCGAGATCAAGCCGGGGCGGTTCGAGTGGGTGCACGGCGACGGGACGACCGCGACCACGGCGAACCCGGGGGCGCCGTACCCGGCGAAGGAGATCGTGTATCGCTACGCCGATGCCCACACGACGGTGGCCCACCGGGTCGTGGTGACCTGGAGCGCGCAGTGGTCGCTCAACGGCGGGCCGTTGCAGCCGGTGAACGGGACCGTGACGACCACCGGGCCCGCCACGCCCCTGCGCATCGCCGAGGCCAGTCCCGCGCTCAGCGGCAGCGGTCACTGAGTTCGGCCGACTGGACCCGCTCCGGAGGGCTAGGTTCACCAGCGTGCCCCGCCTGCGAACCTCCACCACGCTCAAGCTCGCCTACGTCGGGCTCGCGGTGACCGACGCCTGGCTCGCCGGCCGGTCCAGCCGCTGGGCCCACCGCGCTCGCTTCGTGACCAAGCCCTTGCTGATGCCCGCGCTGGCCGGGTCCCTGGCCCTGAACCCCCGGGCCGCGGACTCGTCGCTGCGCACGAGCACCTTGATCGCCCAGGTCGGCGGCTGGGGTGGAGACGTCGCGCTCCTCGGGCACGGCACCCGCCCGTTCCTGGTGGGAGCGGGTTCGTTCGCCGTCGGCCACGCCGCCTACCTGAGCGGCTTCGTCCGGCATCGCAGTCCGGCTCCACTGTCCCCGACCCTGTCCGCCCGGGTGGTGGCCGGATCGTGGGCGATCACCGCTCCGGCTCTGGCGTTCATGGCCGGACGGTCACATCCCGGGCTCGGGAGGCCCGTCTTCGCCTACGCGACGGTGCTCGCAACGGTGGTCGCCCGGGCGACGCACCTGGACCCGGCTCTCTCCCCCGCATCGAGACGGTTCACCGCCGCCGGTGCCGGGATGTTCATGCTCTCCGACAGCCTGCTGGGGCTGCGGAAGTTCGTGCTGGCGGATCCGACCCCTGCGTGGGAGAGCGCCGTGATGGCGACGTACACCGCGGCCCAGTTCCTGCTCAGTGAGGGTGCCGCCCGCGCCTGAGCCTGGCCACGACCACTGTGGCGTCATGCACCTTGGTCGCCCCGGCCACCGGCTCGTATGACCTTCTGCGGGAGGTCATGCGAAGTGGGTGCCCGGGCCGCCAGAACGTATGACGTCCCGGGGCGGGCGGGGCCATCGGCGAGCAAACACCCCGGGACAGGCGAGTGGGGCGGGACCGTGTGCCGGTCCCGCCCCACCTCTTCCCCCGTACCGATCGACCCGGGTCGAAGGGGATCGTCGGCACGTCTGGTCGGTCCGCCGAGGGCTGTCGGCGGGCCGGACGTGGCTCAGCCGCGGGGAACGGCGAGCTTCTGCCCCTCGGTGATCTGGGCACCGGGCAGCGAGTTGAGCTCCTGGATGCGGAGCACCATCGAGCGGATCTCGCCGGGCTTGGCGACGTCTGCTGCGATGTCGTAGAGGGTGTCACCGGCGCCGACCTCGACCACGCGGACCGGGGTCGGGGAGCCACCGTCGAGCGTGGCGGTGGCCCAGCCGCCCATGGCCGTCATCACCGCGAGGGCGACGCCGACGAAGACCACCACGGCAACGACGCGGCCACGGTGGGTCATCCGGACCGCGCGGCGGGCAACGGGCCGAGGCTTCGGGGCGACGCGGATCCGGCGGGCGGCCGGGGATACACGGACGGCCACCGGGGCGACCACCGGGTCGACCACGGGCTGGCCGTAGTCGAGGTCGAAGACGGTGTCGAAGGCCACGGCCGGCTCGGCACTGCGCTGGGCCGGGACCGCAGTGCGGACGAGGGCGTCGAAACGGGCGTCGACGTCGGACTCGGACGGGAGCCGCGAAGTGTGAATGCGCGGAGTGTGAAAGCGCGGAGTGTGAATGCTGAGTGTGCTCATCGGTCAACCTCTTTCGGGGAAGTGCCCGGCCCAGGTGGCCGAGCGGTCGGTTGGCGACCCCTGCTGTGTGTGGATCGATTTCTATCGGCAGCCACTGACAAGACGAGCTCAGCGGCCGATCGAGCGTATGTTCGATCGAACACGTGTACGACGTTAGAGCAGGTGTTCGAACAACGCAAGGCTCTAGTCGAACGTTTGTTCGTACGGCGGCCACGTCTCCGGTCAAGGGGTGGCGGCGCGAATCCCGCGACACGCGGTTCGAACATGTGTTTGAAGTGACCCCTGTGACTGGACTACGTTGCCCTCATGGCGACTCGCGAACAGGACCCCACGGACAGCACCGGTGCCACCAAGGCCGGCACCACCCCTCTCCCCGTCTCGGACGGCGGGGCCGGGCGCGGACGCAACAACATCTCGGAGATGCCGGACGCCGCGCCGGACGCCACCGGGCTGACCCCGAGGCAGCAGCGGATCCTCAACGTGCTCCGCGAGTCGATCGAGAAGCGCGGCTACCCGCCCAGCATCCGCGAGATCGGGGAGCTCGTCGGGCTGACCAGCTCCTCCAGCGTGGCCCACCAGCTGCGCGTGCTCGAGGGCAAGGGCTTCATCAAGCGCGACCCCAACCGTCCGCGCGCGCTCGAGGTGTTCATCCCCGAGCTGATGGCCGCCCGTCGTGCGATCGCCTCCGCCGACGAGGCCGGGCTGGGAGCCGGCTACGACCAGACGGGGCTCGGGGACGCCATCCCCACGCCCACCATGGTGCCGATGGTCGGTCGCATCGCGGCCGGTGGCCCGATCCTGGCCGAGGAGCGCGTGGAGGAGATCTTCCCGCTCCCCAAGAGCCTGGTCGGCGACGGCACCCTGTTCCTGCTCGAGGTCTCCGGCGACTCGATGGTCGGCGCGGCCATCTGCCACGGCGACTACGTCGTGATCCGCCAGCAGCCCACCGCCGAGAACGGCGAGGTCGTCGCCGCGATGCTCGACGGCGAGGCCACCGTCAAGACCTTCCAGAAGAAGGACGGGAAGATCTGGCTGCTGCCGCACAACGACGCCTACGACCCGATCGACGGCACCTACGCCACCATCCTGGGCAAGGTCACCGCGGTCCTGCGTCGCATGTGAGACACGCCCTGCGCCAGGCCGCCACCCGTCCTCGGTGACGGCCTTCAACCGGGTCGGCGCCCTCGCGAGCCAGCGCCGTGAGGGCGCGTTGACCGCTAGTTCCCGGCCAGCCGCTTCAGGGCCCGGCGTACGACGGTCGGGTCGTCGGTCTGCCACATCGGCGGCAGGCTGGCCCGCAGGAAGCTGCCGTAGCGCGCGGTGACCAGCCGAGGGTCCAGGCAGGCCACCACCCCACGGTCGGTGGTGGTGCGGATGAGTCGACCCGAGCCCTGGGCCAGCAGCAGCGCCGCGTGGGTCGCGGCCACGCTCATGAACCCGTTGACCCCGGCCTTGTCGGCGGCACGCTGGCGGGCCGACATCAACGGGTCGTCGGGCCGCGGGAAGGGGATGCGGTCGATGATCACCAGCTGGCAGGTCTCGCCGGGGACGTCGAGGCCCTGCCACAACGACAGGGTGCCGAAGAGGTTGGTGTGCGGGTCGCCGACGAACTGGCGGGCGAGCTCGGGCAGCTGGGCGTCGCCCTGGGCCAGCGTGGTCAGGTGGGGAAGCGCCTCACGGACGTGCTCGGCCGCCGCCTCGGCCGCCCGACGGCTCGAGAACAGCCCGAGCGTGCGGCCGTCAGCGGCGTCCACGAGCTCGGTGATCTCGTCGAGGTGGGCCTGGGTGAGACCGTCGCGGCCCGGCGGGGGCAGGTGGCGGGCGACGTAGAGGATCGCCTGCTGGCCGTAGTCGAAGGGCGACCCGACGTCGAGCCCCTCCCAGGTGTCCCCTCGGTCGGCGGCCCGCAGCCCCAACGAGGTCGCCACCGTGTCGAAGTCACCCCCGAGCTTGAGGGTCGCAGAGGTGAAGATCGCGGTCTTGTCGGCCAGCAGCTTCTCGCGCATCGGGCCGGCGACCTCGAGGGGTGCGACGCACAGGTGGTTGCCACCCCGGTTGGCGTCGCGCTCGCTGACCCAGAGCACGTCCTTCTCCGAGCCGGCCGCCATCCGCTCGGCGGTCTTGAAGAGCTCCTGCGCCCACCCCTTGGCCTGGGTGCTGGCGGCGTCGCCGCTTCCCGCGGCCGCCGGCGCCTCCTTGGGGAAGGCCGAGACCAGGGCCCGCGCGGCGTCGCGCACCAGCACGAGCGCGTCGCCGAGCTGCTCGGAGAGGTGGTCGATCCGGCCGGGCTGGGTGGCCGCGATCGCGTTCCGCAGGGCCTCCCCCGCGTCGCCGAGGTCGTCGGCCTCCGAGCCCTCGATGTGGCGCTCGGCCCGGCGTGAGGTGCGGTCGATCTCCGGCAGGGACAGCTCGTCGGTGGCGGCCTGGGTCACCCGGGAGACGAGCTCGTGGGCCTCGTCGATCACCGCGACGTCGTACTCCGGGATCATCGGGACACCCTCGATGGCGTCGATCGCGAGCAGTGAGTGGTTGGTGACGATCAGCTGGGACCGGGAGGCCCGCTCCTTGGCTCGCTCGGCGAAGCACTCGGTGCCGTAGGGGCACCTGGCCGCACCGAGGCACTCACGGTGGCTGACGCTGACCTGGCGCCAGATCCGGTCGGTATGTCGAGGGGCGTGGTCGCGCTCGCCGGTGCCGCTCTCCTGCGCCTCCGCCTCGACCCACTCGCGCAGGGCGACCACCTCGGCGCCGACCGAACCCTCGGGCAGGTCGACGAGGACGCCCTGGTCGTTGGGCACCCCCTCGCGGACGCGGTGCAGGCAGGCGTAGTTGGAGCGGCCCTTGAGGACGGCGTAGGTCCCGACCTCGCCGAGCTCCTCGCTGGCCGCCTCGAACAGGGCCGGGATGTCCCGCTCGACCAGCTGGTGCTGGAGGGCGAGGGTCGCGGTGGCGACCACGACGCGGTGCTGGTGCAGCAGGGCGGGCACGAGGTAACCGAGGGACTTGCCGGTGCCGGTGCCGGCCTGCACGAGGAGGTGCTGCCCGTCCTCCATGGCTCTCGCCACGGACTCGGCCATCGCGACCTGCCCAGGTCGCTCCTGGCCACCCAGGGCGGCGACGGCCGCGTGCAGCACCTCACGCACGCCCTGCTGCTCGACCCCGGCCTTCTTCGACACCCGAGCACCCTATGTCCTGTCGCGTCCGAGACCGTGAGGGAGCACACAGGGCAGGCGGGGGATCCCTCTGCGGACTGGCATTCCCCGCCCCCGTTGGGATAGGGACGACCCATGGCCACCACCGAAGACACGTCGCGACTCACGAACGGACCGTCCCCGGAGTCCGGGTCCGGGCCCCTCCCCGGGGCCCCCGGAGCCGGTTCGAGCGACCTCGACCACCCCGCACTGGAGAGTCCGGTCGAGGAGCAGAAGATCGCCGGCGGCCTGGACCGCGTCGTCTTCGGCGTCACCGCCGCGCTCGCCATCGGCTTCCTGGTCTGGGGCTTCGTCGACACCGGCTCCCTGGGCAGCGCCTCCGACGCGGCCCTCGGCTGGACCGTGACCTCGATGGGGTGGCTGTTCGTGCTGACCGCCTCGTCCTTCGTCGTCTTCGTCATCTGGCTCGCGGCCGGTCGCTTCGGTGACATCCCCCTGGGCAACGACGGTGAGAAGCCGGAGTTCTCGACGGTGTCCTGGATCGCGATGATGTTCAGCGCAGGCATGGGCATCGGCCTGATGTTCTACGGCGTGAGCGAGCCGCTCTCCCACTTCGTCACGCCTCCTCCCGGAACCGGCGGGGAGAACAACCCCGAGGCCGTGCAGACCGCGATGGCCACGACCCTGTTCCACTGGACCCTGCACCCGTGGGCGATCTACGCCGTGGTCGGCATCGCCATCGCCTACGGCGTCTACCGCAAGGGCCGCCCCCAGCTGATCAGCTCGGCCTTCACCTCACTGATCGGCAAGCGCCGGGCGGAGGGCCCCGCCGGACGCGTGATCGACATCCTGGCCATCTTCGCCACCCTCTTCGGCTCCGCCGCCTCCCTGGGCCTCGGCGCCCTGCAGATCGGCAGTGGCCTCGAGATCGTCGGTGGCATCGGCAAGGTCGGCAACGGCGTCCTGGTCGGCATCATCGCCGTGCTCACCGCGGCCTTCATCGCCTCGGCGATCTCCGGCATCGACAAGGGCATCCAGTGGCTGTCCAACATCAACATGGTGCTGGCCCTGACGCTCGCGGTCTTCGTGTTCGTCGTCGGCCCGACGGTCTTCATGCTCGACCTGATCCCCACCGCCGTGGGCTCCTACTTCCAGGACCTCGCCCAGATGTCCGCCCGCACCGAGGCCGCAGGTGGCGACGGCATGGCTGACTGGCTCGCCGGCTGGACCGTCTTCTACTGGGCCTGGTGGATGTCGTGGACGCCGTTCGTCGGCATGTTCATCGCACGTATCTCCCGTGGCCGGACCATCCGCCAGTTCGTCACCGGGGTGCTTCTCGTGCCCAGCCTGGTCAGCCTGGTCTGGTTCGCAGTCTTCGGTGGCGCGGCGATCCACCTGCAGCAGGGCGGGGTCGACCTCGGTGGCACCTCCAGCCCGGAGGGCCAGCTGTTCGGCATGCTCGAGCAGTACCCGCTGGCCACCGTGACCTCGGTCCTGGTGATGGCGCTCGTGGCGATCTTCTTCGTGTCCGGTGCCGATGCCGCCTCGATCGTGATGGGCACCCTGTCCGAGCGCGGCACCCTCGAGCCGAGCCGGTGGACCGTCGTGTTCTGGGGTGTCGCCACCGGTGGCGTCGCCGCGGTGATGCTGCTGATCGGCGGTGACACGGCGCTCACCGGCCTGCAGAACATCACCATCGTCGCCGCCCTGCCGTTCGCGCTCGTGATGATCGCACTGTGCGTGGCGCTGGTGAAGGACCTGCGTTCCGACCCGTTGATGGTCCGCCGGGAGTACGCCGTCGTGGCGATCGAGCAGGCGGTCGTCGAGGGCGTCACCCGGCACGGGGACGACTTCGTCATCTCGGTGCAGAAGTCCGAGGTCTCCGAGGGCTGACGCCCTTGTGTGACGGGCGTTACAGTCGCGCCCATGACGAGCGAACCCGCACCTGAGATCACCACGGTCCTGTCCGAGCTTTCCTACCTCGAGTGCCCACGGTGGCACGACGGACGGCTCTGGGTCGTCGACTTCTACACCTACCGGGTGCTGTCGTTGGCCGAGGACGGGTCGGACCTCCGCGTCGAGGCCCACGTTCCCCAGCAACCCTCGGGGCTCGGCTGGCTGCCGGACGGTCGGCTGCTCGTGGTCTCCATGCGCGACGCCACGATCCTCCGGCGCGAGCAGGACGGCGAGCTCGTGGTGCACGCGGACCTCTCGGCCCACGTCACCGGTCATCCCAACGACATGGTGGTCGACGACCAGGGTCGTGCCTTCGTGGGCAACTTCGGCTTCGACCTGATGGCCGGCGCCGACGTGACCCCGACCGTGCTGCTGCGCGTCGACCCCGACGGCACGGTCACCGAGGTGGCCGACGACCTGTGGTTCCCCAACGGCAGCGTGATCACCGCGGACGGTGTCCTGATCGTCGACGAGACCTTCGGCAACCGCGTCACGGCCTTCGACATCGAGCCGGACGGCTCGCTGTCGAACCGCAGGACGTGGGCGAAGTTCGGTGAGCTGCCGACCTCGACCGTGCTGGGTGAGGTGGTCCCGGGCCTGGCGGTCGCGCCGGACGGCTGCGGCCTCGACGCCGAGGGCTGCCTGTGGCTGGCCGACGCGGTCAACGGGCGCGTCCTCCGGGTGCGCGAGGGGGGAGAGATCGTCGGGGAGATCTCCACCGGCACGGGCGTCTTCGCCTGCATGCTGGGCGGTTCCGACGGCCGCACGCTCTTCTTGTGCTGCGCCCCCGACTTCGACGAGCACGCCCGCAGCGCCGCCCGCGAGGCGGAGCTGCGGGCCGTGCGGGTCGCGGTACCCCACGCCGGGACGCCCTGACGGAGAGCCCGCGGAGCGGGTGCCTCAGAAGCTGACGGTCGGGGCGGCCTGCTGGCCCTCGGGGGCCCGGTAGAACTCACGCTTGGTCACCTTGGCGATGCCGGTGAAGAACATCCACGGGATCGTCTGGGTCAGCTTGTTGAGCGTGGCCACGGCGTCGTTGTAGTACTGGCGTGCGAACGAGATCTGGTTCTCGGTCTCCGCGAGCTGGGTCTGCAGCTCGAGGAAGTTCGTGTTCGCCTTCAGGTCGGGGTAGTTCTCCGCCACCGCGTTCAGGTTCACCAGTGACTGGGACAGCTCGGCGTCGGCCGCGGCCTTGGCAGGCACGTCGTCGCCTGCGGCCGCGGTCTGGACCTTGGCCCGCGCGTTGGTGACCGCCTCGAAGACGCCCTTCTCGTGCGTGGCGTACCCCTTCACGGTCTCGACCAGGTTCGGGATCAGGTCGGCCCGCCGGGTCAGCTGTACGTCGATCCCGCCGAGCGCCTCCTGCGCGCCGATGTCGGTCGTGCGCAGCTTGTTGAAGCCGATGATCGCGAAGCCGACGAGGCCCACCACGATCACGACGATGACTATCAGGGCGATCATGTGGACGATCCTTCTCTCGATGGTGTGGTTTCGACACTGGTGCTGGCGCAATGGTCCACCCGGCGGTTCCCCCGGCTCACCAGGAACCACCCCCGCCGCCGCCTCCGCCGCCTCCGCCGGAGAAGCCACCTCCGCCACCGCTGCTCGACGACGAGGTCTGGGTGGCTTCGTAGGCCGAGATGGCGGAGTCGACCGTGGTGGAGAAGTCGGCGGCCATGGAGGCCGCGAAACCTCCAGCACCGTAGTGGAACCCGGACGTCGCGTAGAACGGCATCGGCGGCTCCTCCCCCGTCTCGAGGCGGTACTTCTCGGCCCACTCGTTCGCGACACCGAAGGCCACCGCCCAGGGGATGTAGGCCGTGTAGAGGTCCTTGCGGCCGGAGAAGTCGAAGCGCTGCTCGCTCGACGGTGTCGCCAGCACCCGTCGGAAGCCGCCGATGCGTGACCAGAGCTCGCGTCCAGCGGTGGTGCGCTTGGTGCCTGCTCCGGGCGCGAGCAGCTCGGCCGCCATCAGCGCGAACAGCCCAGGGACCAGGGCCAGCAGCGAGATGTTGAAGGGGTTGACCAGCGCCAGCAGCACCGCCACCACACCGCACGCGATGACCAGGAGGCCGCCGGCGCTGCCGATGCCCGCGGTCGCCATCAGGCCGTTCTGACGGGCCCAGCTCTTGGTGGTGGAGCTGAAGTCCGAGAGCGACGACTTCAGCAGCTTGCCGGCCGAGACACTGGCGTCGGCGGTGAACGACCCGCCCTGGACGCCCAGTGTCTGGGCGGCGTACGCCGAGACGGGGTCGAGACTCTGCCAGCTGGCTGACTGGCCGGTGTCGCTGATGGTCCACCCACCCTCGCGCTGGAGGGTCGTCGCGCCCAGCTCAGCGGTCTGCATGATCGAGGCGACGAAGTCGTCCCTGCCCACCCGCTCGGTGAACAGGTAGTTCGCCTGGGCAGGGCCGAGCCCGGCCGGGGGTGCGTACATCAACGGGTACTGCGGCTTGGGCTCCCGGGTCCGGGCCGCCGTCGAGCTCTCCCAGCCCGGCCGCGAGGGCCGCCAGGAACAGCAGCACGACGAGCACGATCACGTGGGGGCCGAGGACCGGGTCGAAGCGCAGCGGCCACGGTGAGTGGACGCGGACCGGGGCCGGCTGGTCGATCGTCGTCCTGACCGTCACCGGGGTGTTGGGCGAGAGTCCCTCGGTGGTCACCACGAAGCTGTTCTCACCGTCGGGCACGGCCTCGCAGCCCGACGAGGACCCGTTCCCGATCGCGCACTGCACCTGGCCGGGCGGGGCCGGGAGATGCACCGTCAGCGTGGACCGGGCGATCACCATCCGCCAGCCGCCCGGGACGATGTTCCAGTAGAGCTGCGCCTTCTGCCCGTCGGGCGAGAGCGCGCCGTCGATCGTGTAGCGGATGACGTAGGTGTGCGCGCCGCTGAGCGTCCTGGACGCCGAGCCGATCTTGAGGTTGCGGTAGCGGCCGCGCCCCTCGTTCAGGACCTCGTACGGCTCGACCTGCCCGTCACGAAGCACCGAGAGGTTCGTCGGACGCAGCCGCACGTGCGAGTCGCCGGGGTCCTGGAGGTCGAAGAACCGGAAGATGCCGTGCTTGCCGCTGGGCAGGTTCACGCGCAGCGTCTCGGTGGCAGTCAGCCGTCCGTCCCTGGAGACGATGAAGTCGGCGTCGTAGTCGGTGATCGTCGCGGTGTCAGGCTCGGGATCGCCGCCGCTCCCCCAACGCACCGCGGGGAAGAACACCATCAGGACCAGGATCAGCAGGCCGAGCAGTCGTGCCACCCAGCGCTTCATGTGCGCACAGTATCGATCGGCGGCGGCCGGTGGGCCTCAATCACCGTTTCGGAGCCGCAGGGTCGCCACGACCGCTAGATGGTCGGTGTCCGACACCTCGACGGTGTGGGTCCGGATGGCGTCGTACTCAGCGCTGATCAGCACGTGGTCGATCGCCACCAGGGGTCGCAGCCAGCTCTCGCGGTAGCGCGTCGGCCACGTGGGCTGCCAGCCGGACCCGGCGGCCTCGGCCGCGTCGCGCAACCCGGCGCGGAGCACGGCACGCAACGGCTCGTGGTCACGGGTGGCGTTGAAGTCACCCAGCACGAGCGTCGGCCCCTGCGCGACCGCCAGGGCCGCACGCTCGCGCACGCGGTCCATGTCCGCCAGCCAGGGTCGCGGCGCCACCACCGGCTGGGAGGTGTGCACGGCCAGCAGGGCCAGCGCGCAGCCGAGGAGGACGACCACGAACCCCACCACGGCGTACGACGAGAACGAGGCCAGCTGGACCGCGGGACCGAAGCCGGTGTGCAGGAACCGGACGGCCGTCAGCACGACCAGGCCCGTGAGCACGAGGGCAGTGAGCAGCCCGAGGATCCTCCGCATGCGGCGAAGCCTACGAAAGGGTCAGGCGCTGTGGGCGTATGCCGCGAGCTCGCCGGAGAGCGACTCGTTCACGCGTGCCTTGAGGAGCGTCCCGGCACCGGTGTGCTCCAGCGAGAGCACCTCGCCGTTCTCGTGCACCCGGCTGAGCAGGTCGCCACGGTCGTAGGGCAGCAGTGCCGTGATCTCGATCTGCGGGTGCGGGAGGTCGGCCTCGACCGCGGCCAGCGCCTCGGCGATCCCCTCACCGGTGTGGGCGGAGACCACGACGGAGTGGGGCTCGCGCTGACGCAGCCGCGCGAGCACGAGGGGGTCGGCGATGTCGGCCTTGTTGATCACCACGAGCTCGGGCACCTTGTCGGCCCCGATCTCGGCCAGCACCTCACGCACCGCGGCCAGCTGGCCCTCGGGGTCGGGGTGTGAGCCGTCGACGACGTGCAGGATCAGGTCGGAGTCGGCCACCTCCTCCAGGGTCGAGCGGAACGCCTCGATCAGCTGGTGGGGCAGGTGCCGGACGAAGCCGACGGTGTCGCTCATGGTGTAGATGCGACCGTCGCTGGTGGTGGTCCTACGGGTGGTGGGGTCGAGCGTCGCGAACAGGGAGTCCTCGACGAGGACCCCGGCATCGGTCAGCCGGTTGAGCAGCGAGGACTTGCCGGCGTTGGTGTAACCGGCGATCGCCACGCTGGGGATCTCGTGACGACGACGCCCCGCTCGCTTGGTGTCGCGGGTGGTCTTCATGTGCTTGAGCTCCTGGCGGAGCTTGGCGATCTTGGTGTTGATGCGCCGGCGGTCGGTCTCGATCTTGGTCTCACCGGGTCCACGACCGCCGATGCCGGCACCCCCGGCGACCCGGCCACCGGCCTGGCGGGAGAGGTTGCCACCCCAGCCGCGGAGACGCTGCTTCATGTAGCTGAGCTGGGCCAGCTCGACCTGCGCCTGCCCCTCCTTGCTCTTCGCGTGCTGGGCGAAGATGTCGAGGATCAGGGCGGTGCGGTCGACGACCTTGACCTTGACCTTGTCCTCGAGGTTGCGCAGCTGGCTGGGCGCGAGCTCACCGTCGAGGATCACGGTGTCGGCGCCCGTGGCGCGCACGATCTCCGCCAGGCCCTCGACCTTGCCGCGACCGATGTAGGTGGCGGGGTCGGGGCTGTCGCGTCGCTGGTAGAGGGCGTCGAGGACCTCGGAGCCGGCGGTCTCGGCGAGCAGTGCGAGCTCGGTCATGGAGTTCTCGGCGTCCTGCACCGTCCCGCTGGTCCACACGCCGACGAGGATGACGCGCTCGAGCCGGAGCTGGCGGTACTCGACCTCGGAGATGTCCTCGAGCTCGGTGGACAGACCGGCGACGCGACGCAGCGAGTGTCGCGCTGCGAGGTCCATCTCACCGGTGGTCTCGTCGGCCCGTTCGGACTGGTCGGGCCGGTCGGCCTCGTCGGGCCAGTCAGGACCGGCCTCTGGAGCCGTCGGATCAGCGACGCCGGTGGGGGCGTCCTCCCAGTCGGCCGTCTCGGCAAGCTCCTGGGCGAGGTCGAATTCTTTCGGTGCGTTAGTCATACGCCCCCAAGGTTATGCCGGGCCGCAACCCATTTCGGCAAACTGGCCATGCGTGCTGCACCGATCAGTGAGACTGGAGCCATGCGATTCGTCCGTATATCACCCGTATATGGATATCTAGCCACCTACCTCGTGGCCCTGGGGCTGGAGCGCCTGGTACTGCCGGACGAGCCCGGTCTGGCGTTCTTCTGGCCCGCCGCGGGCGTCGCCGCCCTGTGGATCCTCAGCGGCAGCACCCGTCGACGAGTGCTGGTCGACGGCACCCTGGTCCTCGGCAGCACCACGCTGCTCGAGATGGTGCTGGGCCGGGGCATGGTGCCTGCGGTGCTCCTCGGCCTCGCCCAGCTGGTCGGTGCCCTCACCGTCCGGCTCACCAGCGCGCGGATCGAGAAGCGGTCCCTGTGGGGCAAGCTGCCACGGCGGCTCGCCGGAGCGCGTGACGTCTGGGGCGTCGGCATCGCAGCCGCGGCGGCCGGCCTGGCCAGCGCCCTTCCGGGACTGCTGGGGGTGCAGGCCGAGACCGGTGACCTCACCTGGGGCGTCGCGCTCCTCTGGGTGGTACGCGCTGGGTGCAGCACGTTCGTCGTCGTGGCCGCCGTCCTGGGCCTGCTGACCGCGGTGTTCCGCGCCCACGCCAAGCGGGGCGGGGGCGCGATCTTCACCGCCTCGCCACGGCGCTACTGGGTGCTGGAGCTCACGGTCCTGACCTGCCTCTCCCTGACGTCGGCCGGCGTCATCTTCGGCTCGAGCGGCGCCCTGCCGATCGCCTTCCTGATGATCGTCGCCTCGACCTGGGTCGGCTCGCGCTTCTCCCCGGCGGTGGGCGGGGTCTACACGCTGGCCCTCTCGGCGGTGGCCGCGCTGTGCACCGAGGCCGGACTCGGCCCCTTCGGTCCCATCGAGGACCTCACCACCCGGGCCCTCATCATCCAGTTCTACGCCCTCACGACCACGGTCATCGTGCTGGTCCTCTCCTTGGGGGCCTCCGAGCGCGCCGCGCTGCTGGCCCGGGCGGGTGAGTCGGAGGCCAGGGCCACCTCACGCGCGGATCTCCTGGACGCCGTCACCACGGTGATGATCGACGGCCTCGTCGTCGTCGGCGCCGACAACCGGGTGCTGCTGAGCAATCCGGCCGCCGAGCAGATGGCCGGAGTGGGCCCGGCCGACTCCCACCTGGGCACGGCGAGCGAGCACGGGCTGTTCCTGGGCGACGGAGCTCCTGTCGACGTCGAGAACCTGCCTCGCGCTCGTGCGCTGCGAGGTGAGCACGTGGCACCGGTCGACCTGCTGCGCGTCCATCCCCAGACCGGGGAGCAGACCATCCTCTCCGTCAGTGCCGTGCCTCTGCACCCGGAGACCGGCAAGCCGTTCGCCGTCCTCGGCATGCGTGACGTGACCCAGGTCCGCGCCCAGCACCGCGAGCTCCAGAACTTCGCCGGCGTGGTCGCGCACGACCTCAAGTCGCCGCTCACCGGGGTCATCTCCTGGGCAGAGATCCTGGAGGAGCAGCTCGCCGACACCGAGCGCCGGGGCGATCACGAGCTGCTCTCGAGCGTGCAACGGATCCGGAGCTCGGCGGACCGGATGGCCCACCTGATCTCCGACCTGCTGACCTACACCCAGGCCCAGCATGCGGAGCTGTCGAGGCAGTCGGTCGACCTCGACGAGCTGGTGGACCAGGTCGCGCACGAGCTCCGCGAGACCCACCACCTCGAGCTCCCGATCGTCGAGCACCTCCCACTGGGCCGCGTGCTCGCCGACCGCACCCTGGTCCGGCAGCTCCTGACCAACCTGATGGGCAACGCCGTGAAGTACGTCGCCCCCGGAGTCATCCCCCACCTCGTGATCGGCTCGGCCCCGACCGACGACATGCTCGAGATCTGGGTCAGCGACAACGGTGTGGGCATCGCCGACCAGGATCTGGGGCGGGTGTTCGACAGCTTCTTCCGGGCCTCCAGCACGAGCAGCTACCCCGGCACCGGACTCGGGCTGGCGATCTGCGCGCGGACCGTCGAGCGTCACGGCGGCCGCATCTCGGCGCAGAAGGGGGCCGAGGGCCAGGGGACCACGATGATCTTCACGCTGCCACTGGCCCCGGTCCCCCTCCCCGGCGAGGTGGCCCAGGACGAGCCGGCGCCCGCTACCGCGACGGTCTGACCACGAGGGCCGAGCCACCGCCGCGGCGTACGGGCTCCGAGACGGCGGTGAGCCGTCCACGTCGTCCGAACTCGATGGCCGTCGCCGCACCGATCTGAGCCTTGCTCGTGAACGCGTCACCCGCCGCCTTCAGCACGTGGCCGTAGGGCTCGAGCAGGGCCCCGTAGGCCGTGATGAACTCCGGCTCCGCGGTCACGGTCGGGTTGTTGGACTGCTGCGCCCGCGGCGCGGCGAGCGCCTGCTCGATGGTCATCCCCCGGTCGATGCGGTTGACGAGTGTCTGCAGGACCGTGGTGATGATCGTCGACCCTCCCGGCGACCCCAGCGCCACGAACGGCTTGCCGTTCTTGAGCACGATCGTCGGCGACATCGAGGAGCGCGGGCGCTTCCCGCCCTGGATCCGGTTGGGGTCCTTGGCGTCATAGGTCGTGGAGAAGTCGGTCAGCTCGTTGTTGAGGAGGAAGCCTCGACCCGGCACGGTGATGCCGGACCCGCCGGTCTGCTCGATGGTCAGGGTGTACTCCACGACGTTGCCCCAGCGGTCGGTCGCGGTGAGGTTGGTGGTGTTGACGTTCTCGGTGTCAGCGGCGGTCCTGCCGGTCCTGGCGGTGCCGCAGCGGCCGTCGTAGCTCGCGGCGTTCCCGGCAGCCACCGGCTTGGTCGCCGCCTGGGTGGGGCTGATGCCGCAGGCCCGCTCGGCGGCGAACCTGTCCGAGAGCAGGTCACGGGTCGGGACCCTCACGAAGGCCGGGTCGCCGAGGTACTTCGCCCGGTCGGCGAAGGCCAGCGCGCTCGCCTCGAGGTAGTGGTGCAGCGCCGCCCCGGTGCTCATCGACCTGATCCCGAAGCGCTCGAGGATGTTCAGCGCCTCCCCCACGGTCGTCCCACCACTCGAGGACGGCGCCATGCCGAAGACCTCGTAGCCGCGGTAGCCGATGCGCGTGGGGGCCTGCTTGCGCACCTGGTAGCGCTTCAGGTCGCGAACGGTGAGGTAGCCGGGTGGGACGGGAAGGTCGGCACCAGCACGTGCAGGAGGACGCTGCGCCGTGCGCGCGACCTGGCGCGCGAGCTCACCCCGGTAGAAGACCTTGGTGCCCTTCCGGGCGATCAGCTGGTAGGTCCTCGCCAGGTCGCGGTTGCGGAAGACCGACCCCACGGCCGGCGGCTTGCCTCCCGGCAGGAAGAGCCTGCTCGTGGCCGGGAAGGTGGCGAAGCGCTCCGCGTTGTCGGACGTCTGCTCGTTGAAGGTCGAGTCCACGACGAAGCCGCGCCGCGCCAGCCTGGTGGCGGGGCGCAGGGCCTTGCCCAGGCTCGTCGTGCCCCACCTGCGGAGGGCGGCCTGCCAGGTGGCGAGGGTGCCCGGCGTACCGACGGAGACGCCGCTGGTGACCAGCTCGGGGGTGAAGTTGTAGGGCTTGCCGGTCGCGGGGTCGACGAAGGCGTCGTTCGGGATCGAGCGAGGTGCGGTCTCGCGGCCGTCGAGCGTGCTGACCCGGCCCGTGCGTGCGTCGTAGTGGACGAGGTAGCCACCCCCGCCGATGCCGGAGCTGTAGGGCTCGGTCACGCCGAGCGCGGCGGCGGTGGCGATGGCCGCGTCGACGGCGTTGCCGCCGCGCCGCAGGACCCGGATGCCGATGCGGGAGGCCTCGGGGTCAACGGAGGTCACCGCACCCCCGAATCCCTTGCTGGTCGGGGTCTTGACGTTGTAGCGACCGCGCCCGGACGCGGTTCGCGCCGCTGCCGCCTGGCTGCCCTCCCTGGCCTGGAGGGCAGCGGCCGGGGCCGGTGCGCCCTCGGCCGCGGAGGGGGCCAGGGCGAGGCCGGCGAGGCCGGTCGCGAGGGCTGCTCCGGTGGCGACGAACCTGCGACGTGCGTGTGACATGCGTCCTCCCGAGACGTTGGCGCGTGGCACCTATTGAAGTCACGTGGCCGGTGGACCGCAAGGGTCACGGAGTTTGCCCACCCGCGTGTCGGGTACGCCGATGCCATGGCCGACGACCAGAACCTCGAGAGCAAGCAGGGTCCGCCCAACCCCCACGCGGACGGTGTGGACGCCCCCTCACCTCCGGGCGGGCCGCTGCGCCAGGACGGCACCGGCGAGGGAGGTCTCAGCGGCGGTCACGACGACGAGGCCTCAGCGAGCAGCACGAACGACACGCACGCCTCGGAGTCCGGTGGCGGCACGATCCCGATCGAGGACGAGCAGCCCGACTCGCATCCGACCCGCGAGGAGGACGATGTCGAGGAGGAGAATGCAGAGACGTCGCTCGACCAGCCCTCGGAGGGATGAACCATGACTGAGAAGAACCCGTCTGCGGACGGCGAGACCCCGTTCACCGAGGTCGCCGAGTCCGACCCCAACGCCGACAGCGCCGAGGGCCTGGCCGGCGGCATGGGCGTCAGCAGCGAACGCAAGGGGCCCGTGCGCGGGCAGGACGAGGAGGTCACCTACGCGGCTGCCCCGACGCACCTCGACGACGCTCCGGCCGACGGTGAGGCACCGCCCGAGCAGTCGGCCCACGACGGCCGGCCCGACGCCAACCCCGAGTCACCGGGCGCGCACGAGTCCGACCCGGCCTCGAACCCCCGGCACGGGGTCTAGCGACCCTGCGGCTCCAGGCTCTTGCGCCACAGCACGGCTCCGGCGGTGTTGCGCAGGCTCACGGTGAGCTCACCGGGACGGTCGATCTCCACGTGACCGAAGAACTGGTTCCCACCGCGCGGTGACTGGTTCGGGTAGTCCGCGACCTTGCTGAAGACCACCTTCGGTCCGAACGTGGCGTCCATCTCGTTGGGTCCGAACGTGCCCGCGTTCACGGGGCCGGCGACGATCTCCCAGAAGGGGTCGAAGTCGGTGAAGCTGGCGCGCTCGGGACTGTAGTGGTGGGCCGCGCAGTAGTGCACGTCGGCGGTGATCCAGAGGATGTTGGGGACGCCCTTGAGCCCACGCAGCACGCGGGCGAGCTCGAGCTCACGGCCCAACGGCCTTCCACCGTCGCGGTTGGAGACCGACTCCTGGTGCTCGCCGTCCGGGACCACCACGCCCAGCGGGAGGTCGGCCGAGATCACCTTCCACGTCGCCCTCGACCGGCGTACCTCACGGACCAGCCACTCGGCCTGCTCCCGGCCGAGGATCGGGGTCAGGCTCTTCTCGGTCCCGGCCGTGTTGGGGCTCTTCCACGTGCGCATGTCGAGGCAGAACACGTCCAGGTGCGGGCCACGGTGGATCTTGCGGTAGATGCGCGCCTCGGCGAAACCGCTACGACCCCGGTGGCGCACGTCGGCGGTGCTGATCGGCTGGAACTCCTGCCAGGCCCTCCGCGCCCGGCTGGCGAGCACGTCCACCCGGCGCTCGGTGTAGCGCGCGTCGTCGATCACCTGCCCGGGGAACCAGTTGTTGTGCGTCTCGTGGTCGTCCCACTGGGAGATGACCGGCACGTCGGCGTAGAAGGACCGCACGTTGTGGTCCATCAGGTTGTAGCGGTGCCGGCCGCGGAACTCCTCCAGCGACTCCGCGACCTTGGAGACCGCCGGGGTCACGAGGTTGCGCCACACCTGCCCGTCGGTCTCCGTCACGGTCTCCGCGAGCGGGCCGTCGGCGTAGATCGTGTCGCCGGAGTGGATGAAGAAGTCGGGCCGGGTGGCGTGCATCGTCGCGTAGGTCGTCATGCCACCCAGGTCGGGGTTGATCCCCCAGCCCTGACCGGCGGTGTCCCCGGTCCAGACGAACG
Source organism: uncultured Actinomycetota bacterium (assembly GCA_963843775.1). Classification (GTDB taxonomy): domain Bacteria; phylum Actinomycetota; class Actinomycetes; order Propionibacteriales; family Nocardioidaceae; genus Marmoricola. The sequence goes on along the minus strand of CAWJLT010000012.1, from coordinate 291,537 downwards.
ATGTGGCGGCCGGGTGCACGCTCGCGGTCGAGAAGCGGGCGTGGCGCACTTCACCGACGGTCCCGTTCGGCGACTCGAACCAGAGCTCCGCGTCGTACTCCCGGCCGGGCGCCAGCCCGTCGAGGTCGATCCGGGCGGTGAAGTCCGTGCCAGGAGTGGCCCAGGGGCCACGTACGACGCCGCGGCTGCGCCCCGAGTGGAGCCGCGCCATCAACCGGCCCTCACCCGAGGCCCGGGCCCAGAGCACGCCCGACCCGGTGGTGACGTCGCCGGTCTGGACGCCGGAGGGCATCGTGAGGCGATGGCGCGTATGGGCCGGTGCGCTCCCGGCCGAAGCGGGCGCCGAGGCGGCCGCTCCCAGGACCAGGGCACCGGCCGAGCCGGTGAGGAGGTGACGACGGTTGACGGCTGGCAGTTCCCGAGAGGTCATGGCCCCAGCGAACTCGCCGTGGGTGACCGGAGGAGGTCAGCCAGGTGAACGCTTCGTTGCCGCTACCTGGGTGGCATCCGGATGCCGCCGTCGACGCGGACCGTCTCGGCGTTCATGTAGGAGTTCGTGACGCACTCGACGACCATGCTGGCCAGCTCGTCGGGGAGCCCCAGTCGCTTGGGGTAGAGCACGCTCTCGCCGAGCTTGGCCTTGAACGCGTCGGCGTCCTCTCCCTCACCGTAGATCGGGGTGTCGATCAGACCGGGGGCCACGGTGTTGACGCGGATGCCGACGGCGGCGAGGTCACGAGCCACCGGCAGGGTCATGCCGACGACACCCCCCTTGGACGCGGAGTAGGCGGCCTGGCCGATCTGGCCGTCGAAGGCGGCGACGCTGGCCATGTTGACGATGGCGCCGCGCTCCCCGGTCTCGGTGGGCTCGGTGCGGGAGATCGCCGTGCCGACGAGCCGGATGGCGTCGAAGGTGCCGACCAGGTTGATGGCGATGACCTTCGAGAAGGCGCCGAGGTCGGCTGCGGAGCTGAACTCGCCGTCGCGACCGACCGTGCGCTGGGCCCAGCCGATGCCGGCGGAGTTGACCAGCACGCGGATCGGGCCGAGCTCCTCGGCCTGCGCGATGGCGGCCTCGATCTGCTCGGTCCTGGTCACGTCGACCGGGGCGAAGACACCGCCGATCTCGTCGGCGAGGGCCACCCCCTTCTCGGCGTTCAGGTCCGCGACCACCACCTTCGCGCCCTTCGCAGCGAGCTGACGAGCGACGGCTGCCCCGATGCCGGAGGCGCCGCCGGTGACGATTGCACTGGCTCCGTTGATGTCCATGCGCGTGATCCTAGGTCGGGTTGAGTGTCGATGTGCGGGGCGGGGCCGGCCTCGGGAGGGCTGGCCGGGGGCGGGCGTGGCGGGGTGGACGCGGCGGCCGGTGCCCGGCGGGCGCTGCGTCATACGACCTGGCGGTCATGGCGACCGACATGGATGACGTCCCGCGGGAGGTCATCCGGGCCGGTCGCCCGGGCGACCAGATCGTATGACGTCCGCTCCGGGGCTCAGAGGCGGGTGACGCCCTCGGCGGTGAGGACGGCAGGGCCGGTCATCAGGATCCGGTCGTCCTCGGTCCAGACGATGCTGAGGGTGCCGCCCGGAAGGTCCACGGTGTACGCCGTGCCGCGTGGCGCCTCGTCGGCCAACGCGGCAGCCACCATCACCGCACAGGCCCCGGTGCCGCAGGACCGGGTCTCACCCGAGCCGCGCTCGTGCACGCGCATGGCGACATGGTGCTCGCCGCGGCGTACGACGAACTCCACGTTCACGCCCTCGGGGTAGGCCGCTTCGTCATGGCCGGGAGCCTCGAGGAGCTTGCCCGCCTCCGACAGGTCGTCGACGAACGCGACGGCGTGCGGGTTGCCCATGTTGATGTGGCGCGCCGCGAAGGTGCGCTCCCCCACCGTGACGGAGGTGTCGCCGTGGACCTGGGGGGCACCCATGTCGACGGTGATCAGGTCGCGCTGGAAGGTCAGCGTCCGGACGCCGGCGCGAGTGGCGATCGGCAGCGGGTTGCGCGGGTCGACGTCGGCATGGGTGGCCAGGAAGTGGCCGAGCACGCGGATCCCGTTGCCGCACATCTCGCTCAGCGACCCGTCGGCGTTGCGGTAGTCCATGAACCACATCGCCTCGCCCCGCGCCGCGACGGCAGCGGGGTCGTCGGTCGCGTCGGTCCGGACGACCCTGATCACTCCGTCGCCACCGATCCCCGAGCGCCGGTCGCACAGCAGCGCGGCCTGGCCGGCCGTCAGCTCGTTGCGCCCGTTGGCGTCGGGCACGAGCACGAAGTCGTTCTCGGTGCCGTGGCCCTTGACGTAGGAGTACTCGATCACGGGGTGGATCCTGTCACGTTCGGCCGGGGCGTCGGTTTCCCCGGTCACCCGGGGATTCTTGACGTTCACGGGCGTTGCCTCACCCGACAACGTCAGGGGTTGCCCGACAACCCCATCCGATTTGTCGCTCGGCACCCGCGCCGCGTCCTTGTCGAGCCCGATCAGTCGTCGGGCCCACTGCCATCCAGCCACGTGCTCAGGCCTCCGGGTCTCGGTAGAGGTTGTCGGCGTACGACGGGCCGTAGTACGCGTCGAGCTCGTCGACCGTCGCGTCGGGACGCTCGAGCCGTTGGGCGAGTACGGCGCGCCGCGCCACCACCGCCTCGGGGTCCCAGGTCTCGGGCTGCCACAGCGACGAGCGCAGGAACGCCTTGGCGCAGTGGTGGAAGAGCTCGTCGATCTCGATGACGACGGCCAGCAGCGGCCGGTGGCCCTTGACCACCAGGTCGTCGAAGAAGGGGGCGTCGGAGACCAGCCGCGCGCGGCCGTTGATGCGCAGGGTGTCGCCGCGGCCGGGGATCAGGAACAGCAGCCCGACGTGCGGGTTCTCCAGGATGTTGCGGTAGCCGTCCGCGCGCCGGTTCCCGGGCCGCTCGGCGATCGCGATCGTGCGGTCGTCGATGACGTGGACCAGCTGGCCGGCCGGGTCGCCCTTGGGTGAGACGTCCGCGTGACCGGAGGCGGAAGCGGTCCCGACCACGCAGAAGGGCGAGGCCTCGATCCAGGCGACGTCGACGTCGGTCAGCGCGCTCCGGGCCTTGTCGCGCACCAGCGCCGAGGGTTCCCCCAGCAGGCCGGTCAGGCTCTCGAGATCAGTGACCTCGGTCCAGCGGTCGCTGGTCATCGTGCTCTGGCTCATGCGGTGAACCTACGCCGCGCTCCGGGTGGATGCCGAGGTAGATGCTCCACGGCTCCCCTTCGGGGTCGCTCGGGAGCGCGGCCACCTCCTTGAGGAGCTCCTGGAACCGGTCCAGCAGCCGCTCACGGTCAGCTGCGCTGAGGCGGAACCCGAGCCGGTTGCTGTCCAGCACACCGGGCGGGAGCTCGCGGATCTCCTCGAGGAACGTCGTCAGCAGCAGGTCCTGGTCGGGGGCGACCTGCGGATCGCCCGTCACGAGGTAGAACGACTTCCCCGAGGCCAGGTAGGGCAGTTCGCGTGAACCCCGCTGCCCCCGACGTCGCTCCTGCTCGATGAGGAAGCCGGTGTCGACCAGCGTGCGCACGTGGTGGAGCACCGAGGCCGGGTTGCGCCCCAGGGCCTCGGCGATCTCCTGGTTGGTGCGCGGCTCGTGCAGCGTGATCCGCAGGATCCGCAGGCGCAGCGAGGAGGCGATCGCCTTGGCCTCCGCCTCGTCCGCCGTACGCCGCGCCCACACCCGGCGTCCCGAGCCGACCGGCAGCCGACCGTACGGCGGCGGCTCGAGCTCAGCGTCCATGCCTCACCCTAACCGAGTGATTGAGATTTCCCAATCAGTGAGCGAGGATGATCCCCATGACGACCGCCACGCCCCCGCTCAGGCGAGGCGGACTCCTGCACCACCACGACTTCCGCCAGCTCTTCCTCGGCGACACGATCAGCCAGTTCGGCACCCAGCTGACGGTGCTGGCGCTGCCGGTGCTGGCGGTGAGGCAGCTGGGCGCCGACGAGCTCCAGATGGGCCTGCTCGGGTTCTGCGAGTTCCTCGCCTTCCTGGTCGTCGGGCTTCCCGCGGGCGCGTGGGTCGACCGCTGGCGCAAGCAGCGGGTGCTCGTCGCAGGCGACCTGGTGCGCGCCCTCGCCCTGGGATCACTCCCGCTGGCCTGGGGCCTGGACGTCCTGACCTTCTCGCAGCTGCTCGTGGTGGCCCTGGTCGTCGGCTGCTGCACGGTGTTCTTCGACGTGGCCTACCAGAGCTATCTCCCCGAGATCGTGGAGCCCGAGCACATCAGCGAGGGCAACGCCAAGCTGCAGGCCAGCCAGTCGGTCGCGATGATCGGGGGTCCCGCGATCGCGGGCGGACTGATCAAGCTGGTCGGCGCCCCCCTGACGATCGCCGGGGACGCCCTGAGCTTCGTGTGGTCGGCGTTCTGGATCCGGCGCATCCAGCACGTCGAGACGCCTCCCCCGCGTGCGGACCGACGACCGATGCACCTCGAGGTCCGCGAGGGCCTCGCGTTCGTGCTCAGGCACCCGTTGCTGTGGCGCATCACCGCCACCACCTCGATCGCCAACTTCTTCTCCTCGATGACCGGCGCCCTGCTCGTGCTCTACGCCCTGCGCACCCTCGACCTCGACGCCGGGCACCTCGGCATCGCCTTCGGCCTGGGCGCCGCCGGAGGCCTGGTGGGAGCCCTGGTCGCACCCCGGGTCACGCGCTGGGTCGGCGAGGGGCGGGTGATCCCACTCTCCGCGCTGCTGATGTGGCCGGCGGACCTGCTGCTGCCCCTGGCCGGCATCGTGATCGCGCCGATGGTCGCGCTCATCGGCTACATGCTCCTGCAGTCGTTCTCCGTGGTGCTCTACAACGTCACCCAGGTCAGCTTCCGCCAGCGGCTCTGCCCACGACCGCTCCTCGGCCGGATGAACGCCTCGATCCGGTTCCTGGTCTGGGGCGTGATGCCGATCGGCAGCCTGGTCGGTGGCGTCCTGGGTCAGACGCTCGGCGTACGCGCCGTCCTCTGGATCGGGGTCGGCGGCGCCATCCTCGCGGTGCTGCCCGTCGTCGTCTCACCCCTTCTCGGCATGCGCGACCTGCCCCGTGAGCTCGACCGGCTCAGCTGATCGCGGCCAGCGCCCTCGCCACGCGCTCCGGGTCGTCGTGGGAGACCCAGGCGACGCGCGCGTCCTTGCGGAACCACCCGTCCTGGCGCCGGGCGAACCTCCGGGTCCGGTTCACCGTCTGCTCCCTCGCCGTCTCCAGGGTGATCTCCCCGTCGAGGAAGGCCATGACCTGCTGGTAGCCCAGCGCCCGGTACGCCGTACGCCCCTCGCGGAGTCCGCGCGCCTCCAGCCCGCGCACCTCCTCGACGAAGCCGCTGTCCCACATCTCCTGGACCCGCTGCTCGATGCGGCGGTCCAGGGTGGGTCGGTCGATGTCCACCCCGATCTGCACGGCATCGTCGTAGTGGTAGCGCGGCTCCGGCAGCGACGGTGTCCACGGCTCACCGGTGATCTCGATGACCTCCAGGGCTCGTACGACGCGGCGGCCGTTCTGCGGCAGCATCCGGCTCGCGGCGGCGGGGTCGACCTCGACGAGGCGGGCGTACATCGCCGCGGCACCGACCTGCGCGAGCTCCTCCTCGAGCCGGGCCCGGACGTCGGGATCGGTGCCCGGGAACTCGAACTCGTCGATGATCGCCCGTGTGTAGAGGGCAGAGCCTCCGACCAGGACCGGGGTCACCCCCCGGCGGCGGCAGTCCTCGACCACCTCGCGCGCCCAGCCCTGGAACTGCGCCACCGTGGCCGGCTCGGTCACCTCCAGCAGGTCGAGCAGGTGGTGGGTGATCCCGCGGCGGGCGTGCACGGGCAGCTTCGCCGTGCCGATGTCCATGCCGCGGTAGACCTGCATCGAGTCGGTGTTGACGATCTCCCCACCGAGGCGCTCGGCCAGGTCGAGGGCCAGCGCGCTCTTCCCCGACGCGGTCGCGCCGACGACCGCCACGACTCGCACCCCGGTCGGCTCCCCGCTCGGCTGAGTGGCCCCCGATGCGGTCGACGGCTGGCTCACGGGGATGGACACGGCGGCTAGTTTGGCAAAGGTGTCGTCGGGTACGCCGACTGGCACGAGGTCGAAGACACGAGGAGAGACACAGTGGGTTTCCTGGACGACGCGAAGAAGAAGCTCGGCGAGGCCGTGGACAAGCACGGCGACAGGATCAGCGAAGGTCTGGACAAGGCCGGGGACGCGATCGACAAGAAGACCGGCGGCAAGCACACGGACAAGATCCGCACCGGTCTCAGCAAGGCCAAGGGTGCGCTGGACGACCTCGACGGCAAGCGCGACGACCTGCCCTCCGGAACCACCCACCGGGCGACCGCGACGGGCGACCCGAACCCGGTGCCGACCGACCCCTCCCCCGTGCCGCCCGCGCCCGGAGCCGACCCCAACGAGGACATCGCCGACGGCACCCGTCCGGTCCCCTCCGGTGGTGACAAGTGAGCAGCAGCCAGAATCCGGGCGCGAAGCCCGAGCCCCACATGGACGCCCAGCCCGACGAGGGTCCCGGCGGCCCCGCCGACATGGTCGAACGCGACCACGACGACTTCCCGCCCGCGACCCCCGACCAGCCGCGGTCGGCGCAGGTCGAGCAGGAGAGCGTCCCGGACGAGCTCGAGGAGCCCGAGGAGATCGACGCCGAGGAGAAGGACGTCGACCCGGGCGCCGAGGAACCGGCCTGACCCACGGGTGGTGACGGTGTGGACCTCGGGTCAGCTGGTGACCCGAAGTCCACACCATCGCGTTCTCCACAGGGGCTGAGGTCCCGCTGGCACCAGACCTGGCAGTCCTGCAGGCTCCTTCGATGGATCGAGGGGCGATCGACAGGCTGATGGCCACCCAGGAGGGGCTGATCAGCCGGCGTCAGGCGCAGGACCTCGGCGCCACCCCGGCGGACCTTCGTCGACTCGTGCGCCGACGGGAGTGGGCCCGCGTCCATCCAGGCGTGTACGTCGACCACACCGGCGCCCTCACCTGGCAGCAACGAGCGTGGGCCGCCGTCCTCCACGCGGCCCCGGCTGCTCTCTGCGCCGGCTCCGCCCTCCGCGCGGCGAACGGCCCGGGGCACCGGGACCACGACGACGCCGGGCCGATCCACGTCGCGGTCGAACGTGCGCGCACCGTCATCACCCCGGACGGGGTGAGGCTCCATCGCCTGGTCGACCTCGACGACCGCGCCCTGTGGAACCTCTCGCCCCCACGCCTACGCGTCGAGGAGGCCGTGCTCGACGTGGCGGCCGCAGCCGCCGACGACCACACCTCGATCGCCGTCCTCGCCGAGGCCGTGCAGTCGCGACGCACAACCGCTGGACGGCTGCTCGAGACGTTGCGCTCCCGCAGGCGGATCGCACGGCGGAGGCTGCTCGAGAGCGTGCTCCATGACGTCGCGGCGGGAGCGTGCTCAGCCCTGGAGCAGGCCTTCCTGATGCGCGTCGAGCGACCTCACGGGCTCCCCGTGGCGCAGCGCCAGGTCCGGGCCTCCAGCCGAGGGCCCATCTACCGCGACGTCGTCTACCCGGGGCTGGCCATCGCGGTCGAGCTGGACGGCCGACTCGACCACACACGCGTCCGGGACCGGGACCGCGACCTGGACAGGGACCTCGATGCAGCGCTCGACGAGCTGCTCACGGTCCGCCTCGGGTGGGGCCAGGCCGTGGACAGGCCCTGTGTGACCGCCGAGAAGCTCGGACGACTGCTCCAGAAGCGAGGCTGGGACGGGGCGATCCGCCGATGCCCGTCGTGCCCACCACACGATGGTGTGGACGTCGAGTCACCTGGTGACCCGAACTCCACACACTCAGCGTGAGCAGGCGTCCTGGGACGGCAGGGGCGCCGGGACGCCGACGGTCGGGAGGCCCAGCGAGACCCCGACCAGGGCAGGTGCGGGAGAGGTGCGGCTCTCCCACGCGTCGCCTGCCCGAGTACGCCGGACCGAGCGCACGGGACCGTCCGCGACCAGGTGGTGCGGGGCGCCGTAGGTGACGACGCACTCGACCATGTCACCGGGACGCACCTCGACGGGCGTGCCGTCGTCGAGCACGGGCGTGAAGTGCACCAGCCGGTTGTCGCGGGCGCGGCCGGAGAGCCGGAGGGTGGCGGCGTCCTTGCGGCCCTCGCCCTCGGCCACCATCAGCTCGACGACGCGACCCTCGAGCGCACGGTTCTCGGCCCAGGCGACCTCGTCGGCGACCGCGACGAGCCGCTCGTAGCGCTCCTGCACGACAGCCTTCGGGATCTGGTCGTCGAGGGTGGCGGCCGGGGTGCCGGGGCGCTTGGAGTACTGGAAGGTGAACGCCCCGCTGAACCGCGCCTCCCGCACGACGTCCAGCGTGGCCTGGAAGTCCTCCTCGGTCTCGCCGGGGAAGCCCACGATGATGTCGGTCGTGATCGCCGCGTCGGGCATGGCGGCCCGGACCCGCTCGATGATGCCGAGGAACTTCGAGCGTCGGTAGGAACGGCGCATGTCCTTCAGCACGCGGTCCGACCCGGACTGCAGCGGCATGTGCAGCGACGGCATCACGCTGGGGGTCTCGGCCATGGCCTCGATGACGTCGTCGGTGAACTCGGCCGGGTGCGGCGAGGTGAAGCGCACGCGCTCGAGCCCCTCGATCCCACCGCAGGCCCGCAGCAGCTTGGAGAACGCCTGCCGGTCGCCGAACTCCACGCCGTAGGCGTTCACGTTCTGGCCGAGCAGCGTCACCTCCGTGACGCCCTCCGCGACGAGCGCCTCGACCTCGGCCAGGATCTCGCCCGGTCGGCGGTCCTTCTCCTTGCCACGCAGCGCCGGCACGATGCAGAAGGTGCAGGTGTTGTTGCACCCGACCGAGATCGACACCCACGCGGCGTACGCCGACTCACGCTTGGTGGGCAGCGTCGAGGGGAAGACCTCGAGCGACTCGAGGATCTCGACCTGCGCCTCCTCCTGCACGCGGGCGCGCTCGAGCAGGACCGGCAGCGAGCCGATGTTGTGGGTCCCGAAGACGACGTCGACCCACGGCGCCTTCTCGGTGATCGTCGAGCGGTCCTTCTGCGCCAGGCAGCCGCCGACGGCGATCTGCATGCCCGGCCGCTTCCTCTTGACCGAGGCGAGCTGGCCGAGGTTGCCGTAGAGCTTGTTGTCGGCGTTCTCCCGCACCGCACACGTGTTGAACACGACGACGTCGGCAGCCTCACCTCCGGGCGCGGCGACGTAGCCCGCGTTCTCCAGCAGACCGGTCAGTCGCTCGGAGTCGTGGACGTTCATCTGGCACCCGTGGGTGCGGACCTCGTAGGTGCGGCCGAGCGAGACGGTGGGGGCAGGAGAGGCGTCAGTCATGGCCGCACCAGAGTACGTCGACTACTCGGCCTCGATCACGATCGGCTCGGGCAGGTCCTCGGGGGCCGGCGGTGCGAACGTGGCCAGGTCGGGTCCCGGGATGTGGTCGCGGGGGTCCTCGGCCACCTTCTTCGCGGCCACCTTCTTCGCGGGCGCCTTCTTCGCGGCGGGCTTCGTGGCCGCGGACTTCTCGGCGGGCGCCTTCTTCGCGGCGGGCTTCGTGGCCGTGGACTTCTCGGCGGGCGCCTTCTTGGCGGCGGGCTTCTCGGCGGGTGCCTTCTTCGCCACCGGCTTCTCGACCTCGGCCACCGGCTTCTCGCCCTCGGCCACCGGCTTGTCGACGGGTGCCGGCACGGCGGGTGCAGCCTCCTGAACCGTGGGGTCGGCCTCCGCTCGCGGTGCGGGCGGCTGCGGGGCGCCACCGAGGCGGCCACGGACCAGGCCGATGCCTGCTCCGGCGGTCTCTGTGATCAGCTCCCTGGCCTTGGCGGCCGTGCCGAACGGGTGGCGTACGACGGAGGCGGCCGTGGTGACGGCCTCGTGGGCGATGGTGCCGACCATGTTCTTCAGGGCCATGGGGTTTCCTCTCGTGACGGAAGGTTGTCCCCGACAAGTGCCCGCGCCGATCGGCGACAAACGGTCATGAACATCACGTGGAACGGCCGGGTCACCAGTGTGCAACGAAGTCGCGCGCCGCTCGACTCTCGCCCCGCGGATCCCTAGAGTCACGGAATGACCCAGCCTGAGCAGGAGGGCGGGGCGTCCGCCACGGCGACCCTCGAGCCTCTCATCGTCCTCGACAGTGTCGACAAGTGGTTCGGTGAGCTGCACGTCCTCCAGGACATCAACCTGACCGTCGGCAAGGGCGAGGTGGTCGTCGTCATCGGGCCCTCCGGCTCGGGGAAGTCCACACTGTGCCGTGCCGTGAACCGTCTCGAGACCATCGACAAGGGCACGATCACCCTCGACGGCGAGGCGCTGCCCAAGGAGGGCAAGGCGCTCGCCGCCCTGCGCGCCGAGGTCGGCATGGTCTTCCAGAGCTTCAACCTCTTCGCCCACAAGACGATCCTCGAGAACGTCACCCTCGGGCCGATCAAGGTCCGGGGCAAGAAGAAGGACGACGCCGACAAGCGTGGCCGTGAGCTGCTCGACCGGGTCGGCGTCGGGCACCAGGCTGAGAAGTACCCCGCCCAGCTCTCCGGTGGGCAGCAGCAGCGCGTGGCGATCGCCCGCGCCCTGGCGATGGACCCCAAGGCGATGCTCTTCGACGAGCCCACCTCGGCGCTGGACCCCGAGATGATCAAGGAGGTCCTCGACGTCATGGTCGACCTCGCCGAGGGCGGCATGACGATGATCGTCGTCACCCACGAGATGGGCTTCGCGCGCACGGCGGGCGACCGCGTCGTCTTCATGGCCGACGGCGCGATCGTCGAGGAGAACACCCCGGAGGAGTTCTTCACCAATCCCCAGTCCGATCGGGCCAAGGACTTCCTCGGCAAGATCCTGAAGCACTGACCGCCTCACCCACCCCTGCAAAGAGGAGAACGACGATGAGACTGACCAGGACCAAGGCAATGATCGTGGGCGGTGCGCTGTTGTTCGCCGCGGCCTGCGGCAGTGACAGCGACAGCGGCTCCGAGCCGAAGGTCGTCGACGCCCCCAAGTTCGACTCGGGCACGACGATGGCCAAGATATCCGACGCCGGCAAGGTGACCGTGGGCACGAAGTTCGACCAGCCCGGCTTCGGTCTGTTGGGACTCGACGACAAGCCCAAGGGCTTCGACGTCGAGATCGCCAAGATCATCGCCGGCGCGATGGGGGTCAAGCCGGACGACATCACCTGGAAGGAGAGCCCTTCCGCCATTCGTGAGCAGGTGATCGAGGACGGCGACGTCGACTTCGTGGTCGCGACGTACACCATCAACGACGAGCGCAAGCAGCGGATCACCTTCGCCGGGCCGTACTACCAGGCCGGCCAGCAGCTGATGGTGAAGACCGACAACGACACCATCACGGGTCCCGACGACCTCAAGACGAACCCCGACGCGAAGGTGTGCTCGGTCACCGGCTCGACCCCGTCGGAGCAGATCAAGCCCTACCTCGCCGACGCGAAGCAGCTGGTGCTCTTCGACGTCTACGACAAGTGTGCGGACGCCCTGCGCACCGGACAGGTCGACGTCGTGACGACCGACAACGTGATCCTGCTCGGGTTCGTCTCCGAGTCGAAGGACGACTTCAAGCTGGTGGGCGAGCAGTTCACCGAGGAGCCCTACGGCATCGGCATCAAGAAGGGCGACGTCGCCTTCTGCGAGTTCATCAACAAGACGCTGAAGGACAACGAGGCGGCCTACACCAAGGCGTGGAAGGACACTGCGGGCGAGGTCGAGGGCTCCGAGACCCCGACCCTGCCCACCGCGGACACCTGTTCCTGATCCTCCGCTGAGGTGTGGTGCGGCACCACAGGGTCCGCACCACACCTCACCACCCACCTATCGCAAGGAGGCCCCTCGTGGAGGGAGTCACCAGCAACCTCGACCTGTTCTGGTCGGGGTTCCTCCGCTCGCTGGGCATCTGCCTGTGGGGCATGGTCGGTGCCCTGGTCGTCGGCACCGTGATCGCCTCCTTCCGGGTCTCCCCCATTCCCTCCCTGAGGTGGTTCGGCACGGCCTGGGTCACCGTGATCCGCAACTGCCCGCTGACCGTGGTGCTGTTCTTCTTCGCCTTCGGCCTCCCCGAGATCGGCATCAACCGGTCCTTCTACTTCTTCGGCGTCTCAGCGCTGGTGATCTACACCTCGGCGTTCGTGTGTGAGGCGCTGCGGTCCGGCATCAACGCCGTGCCAGCCGGCCAGGCCGAGGCTTCCCGCGCGATCGGGCTCACCTTCGGGCAGTCGCTGAGCCAGGTGATCCTGCCGCAGGCCTTCCGGACGTCGATCCCACCGTTGGGCAGCGTCATCATCGCGATGTTCAAGAACTCCGCGGTCGTGGGCGCCTTCGGCGTGGGTGGCGACCTGTTCAGCGTGGGCAACAACCTCACCAGCGCTCAGGGGTACGCCGCCCTGCCTGTCCTCACCGGTGTGGCGATCGGATACCTCTTGATCACCCTGCCCTCCGGCGCACTGCTGCTCGGTCTCGAACGCAAGGTGGCGATCGTCCGATGAGCGCTGCTGACACCGTCCTCTACGACGTCCCCGGCCCCCTTGCCCGCCGCCGGGCCCTCATCGGCACCATCCTCGCCTCGGTGGCCATCCTGGCCCTGGTCGGACTCGTGCTCAAGCGCCTCACCGACCAGGGACAGTTCTCCATGGAGCTGTGGGGCCCCTTCATCGACCCCAGCAACGAGAACTTCTCCCTGGTCTGGAACCTGCTCTTCAGCGGGCTGAGGGCCACTCTCGTCGCGGCCGTCCTGGCCATCGTCTTGTCGCTGATGATCGGCACCGTGCTGGGCAGCTTCCGGCTCCTGGTCCGGCCTGCGTTCCGCGTCCCGCTCGTGGTCTTCATCGAGCTGTTCCGGGGGTTGCCTGTCATCGTCACGATCTTCTTCGTGTGGCGGGTCACCCTCCAGCTCAACGTCGACATCTCGCCCCTTCCCGGGCCGAACGGCCTGTGGTACCTCGTGATCGGGCTGACGCTCTACAACTGCGTGATCATCGCCGAGATCCTTCGGGCCGGTGTGAACTCGCTGCCCAGCGGCCAGCGCGAAGCCGCCCTGGCCGTCGGGATGACTCCTACGCAGGCGATGACGACGGTGCAGCTGCCCCAGGCGTTCCGCACGATGCTGCCGGCGCTGATCAGCCAGCTCGTCGTGATCCTCAAGGACACCTCGCTGGCAGCGATCCTGGCCCTCTACATCGAGCTGCTCCGACGCGGGAACCTGATCGCGAGCAACCTCGGCAACCCGATCCAGTCGCTCTTCGTCGTCGGCCTGATCTTCATCCTGATCAACTACTCGCTCTCCCGGCTCGCCGTCTACGTGGAGCGGCGCGTGGGACGGGCCGGATCGGGAACGAGCGCCGTCGCAGTCGACGTTGGGGGAGCCGCGACCTGAGCACCAGCGCGTTCGCCCTTCCCGACCGCCTGGCCGCCAAGGCCGACCCGAGGCTCATCACCGGCGACGAGCGGCACTTCGCGGCGATCGCCGAGAGCCTCGAGGAGTCGGTCGCCGACCTCTCCGAGCGTCTCGACGTGGCCCGCACGGCGCCCGGCGGCACCGGCCAGGAGGCGATGGACCGGGACCTGGAGGTCCACCGGCTGACTGCCCGCCTACGCACCATGCGTCGCTTCGGTCTCGACCTGTGCCTGGGACGCATGGTCGGCGTGGACCGCTCGGAGCCGGTGTACGTCGGACGACTCGGGCTGACCGACACCGACGGGCGTCGGCTGCTGCTCGACTGGCGCTCCCCCGCGGCCGAGCCGTTCTTCGGAGCCACCCACGCCCACCCGATGGGTCTGGCGAGCCGCCGCAGGTATCGCTGGGCCCTCGGCCGGATCAGTGACTACTGGGACGAGGTGTTCACCTCGGACGGGTTCGAGGGCCACGCCGCCCTCGACGACCAGTCGGCCTTCATCGCCAGCCTGGGCAGCGAGCGCTCCTCCCGGATGCGTGACGTGCTCGGCACCATCCAGGCCGACCAGGACGCCATCATCCGGGCGGGTTCCCGCGGTGCCCTCGTCGTCGACGGCGGGCCGGGCACCGGCAAGACCGTCGTCGCCCTGCACCGCACCGCCTACCTGCTCTACGCCGACCCTCGCCTCGGGCACCGTCGGGGTGGTGTGCTGTTCGTGGGCCCGCACCAGCCCTACCTGGCCTACGTCGCCGACGTCCTGCCCAGCCTCGGCGAGGAGGGGGTGCAGACGTGCACCCTGCGGGACCTGGTCCCCGAGGGGGCGGCGGCCGCGAACGAGACCGACCCCGAGGCGGCCCGGCTGAAGTCGTCGGCCGCCATGGTCAAGGCGATCGAGCCGGCCGTCAGGTTCTACGAGACGCCGCCGACCCGGGGCATGGAGATCGAGACGCCGTACGCCGACCTCTGGGTCAGCACGGCCGACTGGGCCGACGCCTTCGACGCGGCGCCTCCCGGCTCGCCGCACAACGAGGCGCGCGACCAGGTGTGGGAGGAGCTGCTGACGATCCTGGCCAGCAAGTGCGAGCCCGAGGACGTGGGGGGCGAGGACAGCACCGAGGGCGGCCCTGAGAACGGGGACCCGGCGGGCCTGGTCCGCGCCTCGATCGCCCGCAACCGCGAGCTGGCCGAGGCCTTCAACCGGGCGTGGCCCCTGCTCGAGGCGACCGACCTCGTCGGCGACCTCTGGGAGGTGCCTGCCTACCTGCGCCTGTGCGCCCCGTGGCTCGGCCCCGAGGAGGTCACGAGGCTCCAGCGGGACGAGTCCCGCGCGTGGACCCTGGAGGACCTGCCGCTCCTCGACGCCGCCCGACAACGCCTCGGCGACCCTGAGTCCTCACGCCGCCGGCGGCGCCACGAGGCGGCCGTGGCGGCCGAACGTCGCCAGATGGACCGGGTCGTCGAGGAGCTCCTGCAGCTCGACGACGACGAGGGCATGATCGCCCAGCTCCGGCAGGACGGCATCCGCGACGTGCTCGTCGACGAGGCCGCCCTGCCCGGGACCGGAGCCGACCTGCTCGCCGGCCCGTTCGCGCACGTCGTGGTGGACGAGGCCCAGGAGCTGACCGACGCGGAGTGGCAGATGCTGCTGCAGCGCTGCCCGTCGCGCAGCTTCACGATCGTCGGGGACCGGGCCCAGGCGAGGCACGGCTTCACCGAGTCCTGGGAGGAGAGGCTCGGACGTGTCGGCCTCGACCGGATCGACCTGGCCACCCTGAGCATCAACTACCGCACGCCCGAGGAGGTCATGACGGAGGCGGAGCCGGTCATCCGGGCCGTGCTGCCGGACGCCAACGTGCCGACCTCCATCCGTAGCAGCGGCGTGCCCGTCAGGCACGGGTCGACCGCGGAGCTGGGCTCGATCCTCGAGGCCTGGACCGCCGACCACGCCGAGGGAGTCGCCTGCGTCATCGCCACCCAGGCCCTCGATCCGGCCACTTTCCGCGAGACGACGCGAGTCCGGTTGCTGAGCCCCGAGCTGTCGAAGGGCCTCGAGTTCGACCTCGTGGTCCTCATCGACCCCGCGGCGTTCGGCGAGGGCATCGAGGGAGCGGTCGACCGCTACGTCGCGATGACCCGGGCCACGCAGCAGCTCGTCGTCCTCACGACCTCCTAGACCCTCTTCGGGGTCACCCAGAGCCTGATGGTGCCCTCGATGACGACGGTGCCGTCCTGCCGGACACCCTTCACCCGGACGGGAACCTCGGGGTCGTCACCGGCCCACTGGGCGGCGTCGGTCTCGGCGATGCAGGTGACGTCGCTGCTTGCCTTGGCGGTGTAGCTGACCTCCATCCCCTTGGGGATCCAGCGCTTGTGGTCCGGGATCGACGCCTCGGCCAGCGCACCCATCGCCGCCTCGAGACCGTTGCACAACGCGATGGCGTGCACGGTGCCGATGTGGTTCTGCACCCCACGACGTTTGCGGATCACCACCTCGGCGTGGTTCGGCTCGATGACGGTGAAGCGCGGTCGGATGGTCCAGAAGTAGGGCGCCATCTGGGAGAACGCGAAGGAGAAGAGCCGGTCCCCGACCAGAGGGATGGCGTGGCTCTTCTCGTAGAGGTCGATGAGTCTGCTCATGGACCAGACCTTACTGATCAGTAACTAGAAGGCGACGGTGCGGCTCACGAACTGGCGGCGAGGCGCGCGATCAGCCTCCGGGCGTCGTGCGGGGCGAACCCCTTGGCATCGTTGTCGAAGTACACGAAGGCGTCACGGCCGCTCTCGGTCCAGCCGGCGATCCGCCCGGCCCAGCCGTCGAGCGCCTCGTCGCTGTAGCCGCTGGTGTAGAGCTCGGTGTCTCCGTGCAGCCGGACGTAGACGACCGGACCGGGGGCCTGGTCGAAGCGCGGCCACTTCCCGGCCGAGTCGGCCACCACCAGGGCGACGTCATGCTCGCGGAGGACCTCGGTGGCCTCCTCGCTGCCGAAGCTGGGGTGGCGCGGCTCGAGCGCGTGGCGGAGCGGACGCTCCTCGACCTCGCCGGCCCAGAGCCGCTCGCCGGAGAGCCTGTCGTCGTGCCCCAGGGCCAGGCGAGCGGCTTCGGTGGTGGTGCGTGGCAGCTGGGCCAGGAAGTCGCGGAGCACGCCCGCGTCGAAGCTCGACGTCGCGGGCAGCTGCCACAGCAGCGGGCCGAGAGCGCTCCCCAGGTTCAGCACCCCGGAGGCGAAGAAGTTGGCCAGCGGGGTCTCGACGTCGCGCAGCTTCTTCAGATGCGTGATGAAGCGACCACCCTTGACCGAGAAGACGAAATCGTCGGGCACCTCGGCGCGCCACCTGGCATAGCTCGCGGGTCGCTGCAGGGAGTAGAAGGAGCCGTTGACCTCGATCGAGGTCAGCTGCCCGGCGGCGTACTCCAGCTCGCGGCGGTGCGGAAGCCCCGGGGGATAGAAGTCGCCGCGCCAGCCGGGATAGGTCCACCCCGAGATGCCCACCCGTGTCCGGCCCACCTCGGCAGGTTAGGCCCTGCGGAATGGGGAAGGATGCTCGCCATGCGATCTCGGGCGCGTTCCTGGCCCTCCTTGTCGGGGGTGCTGTTCGTGGTGCTGCTGGCCTGTCTCGCGCCTGCGGGTCCGGCCGCGGCGCAACCCCGCACTGCCGACGGTGAGGAGACCGGGCGTCTGGTGCTGCTGCTCGACTCGTCGGGCTCCATGAGGGAGCCGACGTCCGGAGGCGGCTCGAAGATCGACGCAGCGAGGTCGGCCCTGGGCGACGTGGTCGACCAGCTCCCCGCCTCGGCGCAGGTCGGGGTCCGCGTCTTCGGGGCGAAGGTGTTCTCGCGGCAGGACCCAGGGGCCTGCACCGACACCCAGAACGTCGTCCCTGTCGGGCCACTCGACCGGTCCAGGCTGCGGTCGGCGGTGGCGGGCTACGAGCCCTACGGGGAGACACCGATCGGCAACGCCCTGAAAGGGGCGGCGCGAGACCTCGGAGCGGCCAGGGCCGGTGAGAGGCGGACCATCGTGCTGCTCTCCGACGGCGAGCCGACGTGCGCACCCGACCCGTGCCAGGTGGCGCGCCGGCTGCGGCAGCGTGCCATCGACCTGCGGATCAACGTCGTCGGGCTCGATGTCTCCGGGAAGGCCCGCAGTGCCCTGCAGTGCGTGGCCAAGGCGGGTGGCGGACGCTACTTCGACGCCTCCAGCTCAGCGGAGCTGAGCGACAGCCTGGTCCAGGTCAGCGTGCGCGCCCTGCGGCTCTTCAGCCTGGCGGGCGACCCCGTGCAGGGAGGCACCTCGACGGCGGACCCGACCGAGCTGGAGCCGGGCGACTACGTGGACGAGACGCTTCCCGACCGGGCACCGCGGTTCTACCTCGTCGGCGTGCCGGAGGGCGGATCGGTCAGTGCGGCGGCGGTGATGCGGCCCGGTCGCGGCTCCGACGAGCTCCTCGACGCGGTGGGGGTCACCCTCCTCACGCCCGAGGGGACCCGGTGCGACAACGACCTCAGCACGGGGCTCAACGCGCTGATGCTGACCTCGATCGTCGGGTCGGCGGCGTACTACAACCCACTGGGGACCAGGACGAACGAGGCCTGCGAGAAGGCCACGCAGCTGCTGGTGCAGGTCGACTTCAACGGGCCGGTCACCCCGTTCGGGCTGCGCATCCGGGCCTACCCCGAGGTGACCGACGTGGAGTCCCTGCCGGAGCAGGTCGACTTCGCCGACCGCGACAGCTGGGAGCTTCCGGTGCCGCTGGAGGGCGCCGGGACCCCTCTGGTCGGCGGGGCGAGCTTCGAGGCCGCACCCGAGATCGAGCCGGGGACGACGTACGCCGACACGCTGCGACCGCGCGAGCAGCTGATCTACAAGGTGAGGGTCGGCTACGGGCAGAGCCCCCGGATGACCGCCCGAGTGGAGAGCGATCCCCAGGCGGCGCGGTTGCAGGGCACCCTCGGGGTGCAGGCCCGGGCCACGGCGTTCAACGCCCTCGGCAAGGAGCTCGCGACCACGAGCAACTCGGCCAAGGGGGTGCGGCCGACGGGCCGCTACAACGGCGATGACCCGGTGACCCTGACGCAGGCACAGCCACCGGTGCGCTTCCGCAACGTCGAGTCCCCCAGCTCGAGGATCAACGACAGCTCCCTCGACGGCTACTACTACTTCACCCTCGAGATGGGCGGTGACTCCGACCTCGCCGCGGAGCAGTTCGCCGCGCCCGTGCGACTCGCGGTGGCGGTGGAGGGCGAGGAGACCGGGGGGCCCGAGTACGCCGGCGCGGTGGCGGGCGAGACCTCCCCGACGGCGGCGCCGTCACCGGCACAGGTCGGTGCGGCTGCTGAGGACGACCAGCAGAGCTCGACGCTGACGGTCCCGGGCTGGGTGCTGGCGGGCGGCGGGGTCGTCCTCGCCCTCGGCGTCACGATCCTGGCCGGGTTCGTCCTCGGTCGACGACGGGACTGACCCTCGGGCCCACGCGGCGAGGCTCGACGGTTACGGGAGGTCCGGGTCCCCGAGATGCCGGATCTGGGTCCCCGAGATCTGCCTGCAGCTCCTCCTTGACCACGCGGAAGGCCACCGAGCTCGAGTGCCCCTTGCGCGCGAGCATGCCGACCAGGCGTCGCACAGCCTTGTCGTGGTCCAGGTTGCGCATCGAGCGGAGCTTGGCCTGCACCAGCCTCCGGGCCGCCTCGACCTCGTCGTCGGGGTCGATCTCGTCGAGCACCTCGCGGGCCAGGTCGTCCTCGATGCCCTTGCGCTTGAGCTCCTGGGCCAGAGCCCGACGGGCCAGGCCACGACCGGACTGGCGCTGCTCCACCCACTCGCGGGCGAAGCCGGCGTCGTCGATCAGGCCGACCTCCTCGAACCGGTCGAGGAGGCGGGTCGCGACGTCGTCGGGCACGTGGCGGCCGGCCAGCTTGTCGGCCAGCTCGGAGCGGGTCCGAGCCCGCCCGGTGAGCTGGTCGAGCAGGATCTTGCGGGCCACCGACTCCGGGTCGGCCTCCGGACCGGTGTCGAGATCCCCACTCGGCTCGGCAGCCTTCGGCGAGGGCCATCGACTGCGGGCGCCGTTCACGGCCCGCTCCCGGGTCGCGTCACCGCTCAGAAGTCGATGCCGTCGGGGTCGATCCCCGGAGCATCGGAGGCGAAGCCCGGGGTCGCGGGGTCCGCGGGGGCGTCGACGGCCGGGCCGATGCCGAGCTTCTCCAGGATGCGCTTCTCGAGCTCGTTGGCGAGGTCCGGGTTGTCGCGCAGGAAGGTGCGCGCGTTCTCCTTGCCCTGGCCGAGCTGGTCGCCCTCGTAGGTGTACCAGGCACCGGCCTTGCGGACGAGCCCCGCCTCGACACCGACGTCGATCAGGCCACCCTCACGGCTGATGCCGAGGCCGTACATGATGTCGAACTCAGCCTGCTTGAACGGCGGCGCGACCTTGTTCTTGACGACCTTGACGCGGGTCCGGTTGCCGACCATCTCGGTGCCGTCCTTGAGCGTCTCGATGCGACGCACGTCGAGGCGGACCGAGGAGTAGAACTTCAGCGCCTTGCCACCGGTGGTGGTCTCGGGCGAGCCGAACATGACACCGATCTTCTCGCGCAGCTGGTTGATGAAGATCGCGGTCGTCTTGGAGTTGCTCAGCGCTCCGGTCATCTTGCGCAGCGCCTGGCTCATCAGCCGGGCCTGCAGGCCGACGTGGCTGTCACCCATCTCGCCCTCGATCTCGGCGCGGGGCACGAGCGCGGCGACCGAGTCGATGACGATCAGGTCCAGCGCACCGGAACGGATCAGCATGTCGGCGATCTCCAGGGCCTGCTCACCCGAGTCGGGCTGGGAGACCAGCAGCGCGTCGGTGTCGACCCCGAGACGCTGGGCGTAGTCGGGGTCGAGCGCGTGCTCGGCGTCGATGAAGGCGACGATGCCGCCGGCCGCCTGGGCGTTGGCCACGGCGTGCAGCGCGACCGTCGTCTTGCCCGAGGACTCCGGACCGTAGATCTCCACGACACGACCGCGCGGCAGGCCGCCGAGGCCGAGCGCGATGTCGAGCGAGATGGCGCCGGTCGGGATGACCTCGAGCGGGACGCGGACCTCGTCACCGAGACGCATCACCGAGCCCTTGCCGAACTGCTTGTCGATGTTGGCGAGCGCTACGTCCAGCGCCTTGTCCCGGTTGTTCTCGGCAGATGCCATGGTGTGTGTCCCTCACGTCTCGTGTGCGTTGTCCTGCCAGACGTTAGGAGCCACCACTGACAACCTGCTCGGCTGCGTCCTCCACGTGTGGAGAACCCGGTGTCGACCCCTGCCTGTGGACAGAACCGTAGTACGAACAGGTGTTCGATCCAACCCGACACGCCCGTGGTCGCCAGCAGGTCGTGCGGCCCTACGGAGTGATGCGGTCCAGCGGCCCGGGGGTGTACGGCGAGGCGGTGGTCAGGTAGGCGGCGAAGGCGTCGATGTCGAGGCCGCCGAAGTACTTCGCCGACCCGTCCTTGAAGGCCGGGAAGCTGTCGCCACCGTCGGAGAGGAAGTTGTTGGTGACGATCCGGTAGGAGGCCGCCTTGTCGATGGGCGTGCCGTTCAGCGTCACGCTGCCCTCCACCGGGCCGGTGGCTCCCAGCCGGTAGCTGAACCCGTCCGAGACCTGCAGCACCTTGGCCGAGGCGGCGTTGGGGCCGGTCACCTGCTGGGTGAGCACGTCGTAGACCTGCTGGCCGGTGAGGTTCATCGAGACGAGGTAGTTGTTGAACGGCTGGACCGTGAACGCCTCCTCGTAGGTGATGTCACCGGGAGCCTCGCCGTGGGGCGAGTTGGCGTAGGTGAGGTCGGCGCGGATGCCACCCGGGTTCATGAAGGCGATCACCGGGGTCTGACCGCCGGTGACGACCGACGGGTCGGCGAGCTGCGCGTCGGCGATCAGGTCCCCGAGCGGGGTCTCCCCCGACGTGTTGGGCTCGCGGGTGACATCGGTGGCGACCTGCCCGACGACCTTGCTCGCGATCGGCTTGACGAGCTCCTTGTAGAGGTTGATCAGAGCGGTCTGCGCCGGGTCTTCGGAGACGGTGCGGGTCACCTGCACGTTCGAGCCCTTGACCGAGCTGCGCACGATGTCGCGCGTGCGCTTGTCGTAGGTCAGGTTCGTCTCGGTGAACAGCCGGCCGAAGGACGACGCCGAGGTGAGCAGTCGCGAGCGCCCGGCGGGGTCCTTGACCTTGCAGACGTAGGGCTGGTGCGTGTGCCCCGAGACCACCATGTCGATGGCCGGGTCGAGGTTGGCCGCGATCGGCAGGATCGGCGAGCTGGCCGGGATGAGGCTGCCCCCGCCGCCGCAGGTGTAGTCGTAGGCCGGGTTCACGGCGTAGGACGTCCCCGTGGCCGGGTCCTTCCACTGCTGCTTGTCGGGGACACCGCCCTGGTGGATGAGGACGACGATGGCGTTGACGCCCTTGCGTCGGAGCACTGGCACGAGTGCGTTGGCCGTCTGCACCTCGTCGGTGAACTCGAGGCCGGCGACACCGCTGGCGGTGACGATGCTGGGGGTGTCCTTGAGGGTCATGCCGATGAAGCCGATCTTCGCGCCGTGCACCTTCTCGATGGAGTACGACGGCAGGATCGACTGGTTGGTGCCGGCGTACTTCACGTTGGCGGCGAGGTAGTCGAACTTCGCTCCCCGGAACGGGTGGTCGGCACAGGAGTTCTGGTTGTCGGCGCCCGCGCCGTCGGCGATGCAGCCGCCGTGGGCCATCCGCTGGAGCTCCTTGTAGCCCTCGTCGAACTCGTGGTTGCCCACCGCCGTGACGTCGAGGCCCAGCTTGTTCATCGACTCGATGGTCGGCTCGTCGTGGAAGGCGGCCGAGAGCAGCGGGGAGGCCCCGATCAGGTCACCCGCGGCCACGGTGAGGCTGTTGCGGTGGCCCTTGCGTGCCTGCTTCAGGTGGGTCGCGAGGTAGGCGGCGCCGCCGGCGTCACTGGTCACGTCGACCGGCAACCCGGTGTCGGGGTCGATCTGGTGGTCGACCACGTTGCGCCCGGAGGAGCCCGAGGGTGGTTCGAGGTTGCCGTGGAAGTCGTTGAAGGAGAGCAGCTGGATCGGCATCAACCGGCTCTTGTGGTGCTTCTTCGGGTGCTGGTGCGTGCCAGCGGTGGCGCGATGGGAGCTGTCGGTCGCGGCGGTCGCGGTCGTGGTGGTGGTGACCAGGACGAGTGCGCAGGCCGAAGCCGCCAGGGCACCGGTGAGGCGTCGCTTGTTCGTGTGCATGAGAGCTCCAGATCCTCCGAGTCGGACCCCGTGAGGCTAGTACGGCACCTGGTTCCGTGACACCCCCGAGACGTCACGTTTGCGTGACGGGCAGGCGTACAGCCGGTGCCGGTCAGCGTTCGTGGGCCGGGAGGCCCAGCTCGGCCCAGACGGCACGCCACACGTTCTTCGGTGCCTCCCCCGCCTCGAGCGCCTCCACGACGGTCCGCTCGCCGAGGTCGCCGAGGACGTGCTGCTCGGCCCAGGACCGGGCGTAGGCCGGGTTGAGCGCCTGCTCCATCCGGACCCAGAACTCGGTGTGCCTCATGCCTCGGGCTCCGCGTCGGACGGCGTGATCTCGACGTCCCACAGATGGTGGACGACGTCGTGCAGGTGGTAGCGGCCGATCGAGGCCACCGTGAACGCCGAGCCGTTGCTCCTGTGGCCGGTCCGCTGCCACTGCTCACCCTCGACCGAGGAGTAGACAGCCGCGGCCTCCGCGGCCCGCTCGACGAGCTCGGCACCGACCGTGCCGGGGTCCTGCTCGCCGTAGACCTCCTCCCGCGCCGTCGCGTCCTGGTCCCAGCTGGCGAAGGTCGGAGCGTCCTGGTCGAGCATCAGGCGCACACGCTCGGCGAAGAGCCGGTGCACGTCACGCACGTGGCAGGCGTACTCCAGGCGGGACCACACGTGCGGCGCCGGGCGTACGGCGACGTCAGCGTCGGCCAGCTTGTCGTACCAGCCGCGCGTGTTCTCGTGCAGCAGGTCGACCAGTCCCCCGGGCTCGACGTCTGCCGGGTCGAACCCGCAGTCGCGGCAGGGGCGGTCGACGACCCACGTCCAGTCCTTGGTGTCCGGCTCGATGCTCACGCAGGAGATTGTGCCCACAGCTCCCCGACAGACGCGAGCCGGTCGCCCCACGCCCGTGAACCCCGGGACGCCGTCGCGCGCGATCATGGTGCCCGTAGGCTCGCCGTCCGAGAGCAGGTGCTCGACGAGGAGGCAACGAGATGGTGTCAGTGACGGGCGCCGTGCTCGTGCTGCTCGCGCTGGCTCTTCTCGCCGCCGCGGCCCACTTCGTGCGCTCCAGCAGCCGGCTCCCGTGGCCGGCCATGGTGGTGGCCGCCCTGGCCTCCGCGATCTGCTTCACCGTCGGTGGCGACTCCGAGCGTGGGGCCACCGGTCCCAACATCGCGATCATCATGGGCTCGGTCGCCGGTTTCCTCAGCGTCGTCGCAGCGATCCTGGCGCTGCTCCCGGGTCGGTCGCGCGAGGGCCCTGCCTCACGCACCCCGGTCCTGCTCTCCGCGGGCGGCATCGCCCTGGGTGCGATCGGGCTGCTCCTCAATCGGCTGACGAGCTGACCGACGTCTCCCGGTCGGGGCGGATCCTCCGGGCGAGCGGGCCGGTCACCAGGGTGCCGACGAGCACCAGGACCGCGAACACCAGCCAGCCGACCGTGTAGTTGCGGTCGAGGATCGTGGCGTTGTCAGGCCTCTCCCCGAACCGGCCGAGCACCGGGATCGCCGTGATCGTGACCGTCACGAGCACCACGAGACCGACCGTGACGCGCGCGCGGGCGCTCGGGGGAACCACCCGGGTGAGCAGCACCGTGAGCCCGATCGTCAACGGGGCCAGGATCGCGTCGTGGAGCACCACTCCACCGGCCAGCCACAGCACCGCGTCGACGATGTCGGGGAAGTCGAGCTGCAGGAAGCGGAGGGCCCCGAAGGCGCCCATCGCGACGCCCACGACGCCCAGCAGCAGCCGGGTCCTCATGCCACCACCTCGATCCGGGTGACCCACTTCGTCTGGAGCACACCGGGCCGGTTGGGTGCGATCAGCCGGCACGGGAAGCCGTGGTCCATCGAGAGGTCCTCACCGTTGACCTGGAGTGCGAGCAGGGTGAGCGGGTCCCGGGCGAACGAGGCGGGGATCTGGGTCACGCCGAAGGCGCCCCGCTGCTGGAGCGAACGGATCCGGAGGCTCGCGTCCTTCGGGGCGTCGACGAGGTCGAGCAGCTCGGAGAAGCGCACCCCGGTCCAGCTGGCCGAGGCGCTCCACCCCTCCACGCAGGCGATGGGGAGCTCGTGGGTGCGCTGGGTCATGGCGACCAGCTGGTCGCGGCTGAGCTCGACCTCACGGTCGCCGTGGGCCAGCGTGACCCGGAAGGCGGGGCCGGTCACCGAGGAGACCACGCCCGCGGCCTGCGCGGAGCGGTTGACGGGCACGCCCTGAGGACCTTCGCCGGTGCGTACGGCGAACACCGAGATCTTGCGCAGGAACGGCACCGTGTTCCCGGCGGCCGCGACCACGGCCACGCCCGAGGCGAGGAGCGCGGTGCGCAGGATCGTGCGACGGCTGGGTCCGTGCCCCGAACGAGCGTGGACGGTCGCCTCCGCGCCCTGCAGGGGGTTGGAGACCTCTGAGCCGTCGGTCTCGACCCGTGGCTCCAGCCGGAGCCCGGAGGCGTTCTCGTCCGGGGGCTCGGGCAGCGGAGCGGCGTACGCCCCTCGGATGATCGGCAGCTTGACCGCGATGTGCACGACCAGGGCACCGATCGCGATCCAGGCGACCGCGTAGTGCGTGGAGCGGAAGGAGAACGACCACGGGTACCACTGGGCCTGGTTGGCCAGCCCGACCGTCGAGCTGGAAGATCGAGGCTGCGACGAGGACGGCGATCGAGGCCTTCTCCGCCAGGTTGACCAGCAACGGGCGCAGCCTGCCCACGGGCACCTCGCCGAAGAGCTTGGGATAGACGCTCCAGAGCTTGACCAGCAGCAGCGGGATGGCAGCGATGCCGGACAGGATGTGCAGGCCCTGGGTGACGCGGTAGCCCCAGACCGGTCGGACCGGTGGGAAGAAGGGGGCGTCGTTGAGGTAGTACCAGTGGCTGATCAGGCCCGTGGCGAAGCACAGCCCGAAGGCGACCCCGAGCCAGGTGCCGATGCGGGCGGTGAGGCGTTCGTCCCTCAGGGACGAGGTGAACATCGCCTCCGTGGGGACCGGTGGCCGGTTCATCGGGTCAGCACCGCGAACCAGCGGCCGTGGCGCTCGTCCACGCGCTCCACGTCGAGCCCGGCGTCGTCGGCCAGGGACTCGATCGCGTCGGGGCCGACCTCGGCCCACGGGAACGTGGCGGTCCTGCGCTGGTGCGTGACCAGCCGGGCCGCGTGCACCCGCAGTCCGGTGCCGGGATCGGCGAGGTCGCAGACCACCCTGCCGCTCCCGTGGAGAAGCTCGACGGCCCGGCGGAGCAGGGCGAGCGGCGCACCGCCGATGCCGATGTTTCCGTCGGCGAGCAGCACGGTGTCCCAGTCGCCCTCCCCCGGCATCGGGTCGAAGATGTTGCGGCGCAGGGCGGGGACACCTCGCCGGCGTGACTGCTCGACCGCCTCCTGCACGATGTCGACACCGAGCACGTAGTGCCCTCGCAGCGCGAGGTGGGCGCACATCCGACCCGGGCCGCAGCCGATGTCGAGGGTCGCGCCACGGCAGTGGTCCAGCAGCATCCGATCCGCTCGGCTCGCCGGACGGAGCCAGTCGTGCACCGGCACGACCTGGTGCTCGGGGGTGATGCCGTGGACGGTGCACGGGATGCCGCGCAGGGCGTCGCTGAAGACCTCGCTGAAGGAGTGGTGTCGTTCGTCGAGGTCCAGCGGCCCGAGGTCCGGCCCTAGGTCCGGCCCGGGGTCCGCCACCGGGTAGAGCACCGGCTCTCGACCGACTCGGCCGTGCTCATTTCCAGCTCCTGGCGAAGCGCGTGTGCGGGGCGGAGGCCGCGACGTGCTCCGCGTCGACGACCTCGTCGACGTCGCGCATCGTCACGATGTCGATGACCTGCGCGCCGGCGCGGACCAGCGCCTCGCGGGTCTGCTCACCGGTCTCCGACGTCGACATCGGCACCTCGTGCAGGTAGCGCAGCAGGTGGGGTCCCCCGACTCCGAGGAGCCACCAGCCGCCGTCCTCGGCGGGGCCCAGGACAGCGGTGGAGGGGCTGGTGAGGAGCGAACCGGCCTGGACCAGGTGGTCGACCGTCAGCTGCGGGGTGTCCATGCCGACCTGCACCACCGGGGCGCCGGAGAAGGCGGCGGAGTCCTCGTGGGCGTGCAGGAGTCGCTCGGCGAAGCTCTCCCCGCGCTGCGGGTGGACGGTCCAGTCGAGAGTGGCCTCGAGCAGCTCCTCGCCCCGCTGTCCGTGGGCCAGGACGCCGTCGAGGGCGAGGTGGCAGCGGGCCGGGCCGAAGGCGGCCCGGCACGCAGCGACGGTGTCGAGCAGGGCCGCAGCGGCGAGGTCGGCCGCGCGCTCCATGCCGATCTCGCGGCCGAGCCGGGTCTTGACCTTCCCGGCCACCGGCGACTTGGCGACGACGAGGGCGACGGACGGCCTCATCGGAGCACCCGCGCGAAGTCACGGGCCGCACGGACGGTGCCGATGACGGAGCCGGAGACCTTGGACTTCGTCCCGGCTGCCCGTGGGTAGTAGCTGATGTCGCGCTCGACGAAGCGCCAGTCGGCCGCCGTCGCCCGTTGCAGGAGCTCGACGGGGTAGCCGAAGCGGCGGTCCTCGACGGCGAGGTCGAGCAGACCCTCACGACGGGCGACCCGCATCGGGGCGATGTCGTGGAGAGGCATGCCGATGCGGCGGCGCAGCCACCAGAGCACGACCGCGTTGCCCGCCCGCGCGTGCCAGGGCCACACCCCGCGGGCGCTGGGACGACGACGGCCCACGGCCATGTCCGCGCGGCCGGTGGTGACGTCCTCGAGCAGGACGACCAGCTCGGCGGGGTCCATGGAGCCGTCGCCGTCCATCACGGCGACGAAGTCCGCGGTGGCGGCCTCGAGGCCGGCGTGCACGGCGGCCCCGTAGCCCGGCCGGGGCTCGACGACCACCGTGGCGCCGAGGCGGCGGGCGACCGCGGCGGTGTCGTCACGCGAGCCGTTGTCGACCACGATGGGATGGAAGCCCTCGGGAATCCGGGCGAGCAGGTCCGGCAGCGCCGGCGCTTCGTCGCGGCAGGGGATCACCACGTCGCAGGTCGCTGCGGTCGTCGTCATGGCCTCACCGTAGGAGCACTGTGGCTGCTGCGGGGACGCCTCGCTTGGGAAACTGATGCGAACTCCTACTCTTGGGGCCCATGAGCACTCCCGGTAGGCCTCACGTGGCACCTCTTGTAGGGGTATTCGTAGCCCTGGGGCTCGCCGGATTGGCCATGGCGCTGCCGGCCATCACGGGTTGGGACGTCCACGTCCGGTACTTTCCACCGTTGCACGCGACGTGGGACCCCCGGGTCGGAGTCGGGACGCTGCCCTCCCTGCTCGTCGGAGGGCTGGCTCTGTGGTTCTCGATCGGCCTGGCCCAGCGGTTGCCGTGGCGCGGACTGCTGCTGGCGGCGTACGCCGGAGGGGTCGCGTGGCTGTTCAGCCTGGCGCTCGTCGACGGTGCGGAGAAGGGCATCGGCACGATCCTGGGCGACGAGTACGAGTACCTCCGGACCGCCCGGGTCACGACCGACCTCCCGGCCACGCTGCGGGAGTACGTCTCCCGGATTCCCTACGACGGCCTGCCGGACAACATCCCGAACGCCAACTGGCCGGTGCACATCGCGGGGCACCCACCGGGCGCCCTGAGCTTCTTCGTGCTCCTGGACCGTGTCGGCCTCAGCGGTGGCCTCCAGGCGGGCATCGTCGTGACGCTGGTCGCCGCCACGACCGCGGTGGCAGTGATGGTCACCCTGCGCCTGCTCGGCGCGGAGGTGGTGGCCCGCCGGGCTGCACCCTTCCTGGTCTTCGGGCCCGCCGCGATCTGGCAGGCGGTCAGTGCCGACGCGATGTTCGCCGCGGTCGCTGCCTGGGGCCTGGCCGCGCTCGCCGCCGCCGCGGTCCGACACAGTCGGGCCTGGGCCCTCGTCGCCGGCCTGCTGCTCGGGTACGCCGTGATGCTCTCCTACGGCCTCCCTCTCCTCGGCCTGCTCGCCCTGGCGGTGCTGCTCGTGGCGCGCAGCTGGCGCCCGCTGCCGTGGGCCGTGGTCGGGGCCCTGGCCGTGGTGCTGACCTACGCCGCCCTCGGGTTCAACTACCTCGAGGCGCTTCCGGTGCTGCACGACCGCTACTGGGCCGGGGTGGCCAGGAACCGGCCCAAGGAGTACTGGATGTGGGGCAACATCGCCGCCCTCGTCTTCAGCGCCGGCCCGCTGCTCGGCGCCGGCCTGGCCGTGCTCGGTCGGCGAGCACGCGACCTGGACCTCGGACCCGATGCCGTGAGGGTGGCGAGGTGGCTCGTGCTCGCCACCGTGGCCATGGTCCTCGCGGCCGACCTCTCGCAGATGAGCAAGGCGGAGGTCGAGCGGATCTGGCTGCCGTTCGTGCCGTGGCTGCTGATCTCCTGCGCCCTCCTGCCCGAACGGTGGCGGCGGGTCGGGCTGGGTCTCCAGGTCGTCACGGCACTGGTGGTGCAGCACCTGCTCTTCACCGGCTGGTGACCGCCGGACCGCTCAGCTGACCGAGGGGCGCAGCGGAGCCGTGGCGAACTCCGCGACGCCCTCCTCGGGCGTGATCGCCGCGGTGAAGCCCAGCTCGGTGGTGGCGAGCTCCGGTGAGGCGACGACGTGGCGCACGTCGCCCGGCCGGTAGTCCCCGGTCACCTGGGGCTGCGGGCCGCCGGAGGCCTCGGCGAGGAGCTCGGCGACGCGGATGATCGGGACCGGCGTTCCCGAGCAGACGTTGTAGGTCGCCCAGGACTCGGCGGGCCGCTCGGTGACGGCGTCGATGGAGAGCACGTTGGCCCGGGCGACGTCGTGCACGTGCACGAAGTCGCGCATCTGGCCGCCGTCCTCGAAGACGCGCGGCGCCCGACCGGCCTCCAGCGAGGAGCGGAAGATCGCTGCCACCCCCGAGTAGGGGGTGTCGCGGGGCATGCCCGGGCCGTAGACGTTGTGGTACCGGAGCCCGATCGCCCTCGCCCGTGCCTGCCGTGCCCAGGCCAGGGTGTAGTGCTCCTGGGCCAGCTTGCTCGCCGCATAGCTGCTCCGCGGGTCCAGCCGGGCGTCCTCGGGAACGAGCTCCCAGGTCAGCGTGCGTCCGCAGTGGACGCAGTGGTTCTCGAAGTCGCCCCCCTCGAGCGCGTCCCGGCTGCGGGCGGGTGGCTGCTGCTCGCCGTGCTCCGCGCAGGCGTAGCGGCCCTCGCCGTACACCACCATCGAGCTGGCCAGCACGAGCGCGTCCACGCCACGGGTGTGCATGGCGGCGAGCAGCACCGCGGTGCCGAGGTCGTTGTGCCCGGCGTACGACGGGAGGTCGGCGACCGTGACCCCGGCCCCGACCATGGCCGCCTGGTGGCACACCACGTCGACCCCGTCGAGGAGGTCGGCCCACTCGGTCGCGTCCCGTACGTCGAGCCGGTGCACCCCGGCGGGGACGGCGACGTCGACGCCGTGCGCCTCGGGGATCAGCGCGTCGACGCGCACCACCTCATCGCCCCGGGCGGTCAGCTGCTCGTCGATCTGGGCGCCGATGAACCCGCTCGACCCGGTCAGCAGGACCTTCACGACGTCGGCCCGGGAAGCTCGAAGGGGAGCGTGACGTCGTCGAGCCAGTCGGCGCAGCCGCAGTCCGAGGTCTCCGGCAGCCCGGCCACCACCTCGCCGAGCAGCTCCTTGAGCCGACCGATGTGCTTCTCGAACAGGGCGAAGACGGTGGCCTGGTCGACGGACTCCTCGGCGCTCACGCCGGCGTCCATGTCGGTGACCAGGGCGATCGTGGCGTAGCAGACGCCGAGCTCGCGGGCGAGCACGGCCTCGGGGTGGCCGGTCATGTTGACCACGGTCCAGCCGGCCTTCGCATAGCTCTGCGACTCGGCCCTCGTCGAGAACCGCGGACCCTCGATCACCACCATCGTGCCCTCCTCGATGACGCCGTCCCCGGCTGCTCCGACGAGCGCGGCGCGGAGGTCGGGGCAGTAGGGGTCCGCGAACGGTGCGTGTGCGGCGCCGGTGTCGATGTAGGTCTGGATGCGGGTCGTGGTGCGGTCGACCAGCTGGTCCGGCACGACGAGGGTCCCGGGCCGGGTCTGCGGCTGCAGCCCTCCGACGGCGCAGGGGGCGAGCACCTGCTGGACGCCGAGGCTGCGCAGGGCCCACATGTTCGCGCGGTAGTTGATCCTGTGCGGCGGGAACTCGTGGCCCTTCCCGTGCCGCGGCAGGAACGCCACCGGGGTCCCGCCGACGTCACCGACGGCGATGGGGGCCGACGGGTCGCCGTACGGCGTCGTCACGGTGACGGGGGTCGGGTGGTCGAGGAACTCGTAGAAGCCGCTGCCGCCGATGACGGCGACACGAGGGTGCTGGGGGGTGGCAGGCTCTGGCATGGGTGGCAGTCTGCCAGCGGACCTCCTCACTCCTGCTGCACGGCCTCCGCCCGCTCCTTCAGGTTGAGCAGCTGACGCCGCATCATCACGAGGTCACCGGCCCCGAGGAGCGCCTGCCACGTCCGGTCGGCCGGGTTCCGAGGTGGAGCAAGCGCCACGCAGCCCAGGATGCGTGACCGCGTGGCCACTCCGGGGACGACCGCCCAGGTGATGGCCAGGTCCCCGAAGAGACGGGCCGCCCTTCCAGCGGTGGCGACGGTGATGTGCCGGCCCGGCTCGATCTCGACGACCGGACCGATCTGGAACCGTTGGCCGAGGCGGACGTCCTCGGCCCCGGGGGTCAGGGTGGTCGGGCTGCGGCGTCCGAGGTTGTCGATCAGGTCGTAGCTGTAGGGCGCCACCGCGATCTGGCACAGCCAGCGGTAGACGGTGTCCTGGTCCGCGTCGACGTCCACCGCCCGAAGCAGGTGGTGTCCGCCGGCGCCCACGTGCCGGTCGGCGGGATGGGTGTCGGCCCGCTCGCCCGCGGTGGCGTTCCAGTAGCGGACCCGGTCGGCGAGGCCCATCAGGTCAGCAACAGCCTGTCGAGGCGCTTGCCGACCAGCACGAGCCCACCGAGCCCCATGGCGACCAGGTAGACCACCGAGAACCCGGCACCCCAGGTCAGTGCCCCGGTGGTGAGCTCACGCACCAGGACCACGCCGCGGTAGAGCGGGGTGAGCTCGAGCACCCACTGCAGCCAGGTCGGGAAGGCGGTGACCGGGAAGAAGGTGGCGGAGAACAGGAACAGCGGCAGGGTGCCGAGGGTGATGTAGTCGAAGTCCTGCCAGGAGCGCATGTAGGTCGTCAGCGCCATGGCCGCCCCGCCGAAGGCGAACCCGATCAGCAGCGCCGCGGGAGCCGCCAGGACGGCCCACCACGAGTGCACCAGACCCATCGCCACCATCACCAGCAGGAACGCCAGCGAGTAGACGCCGCCGCGCAGCAGCGACCAGGAGAGCTCGCCGCGGGCCACGTCGGTCGTGGTCAGCGGCGTGGCCAGCATCTGGTCGAACAGCTTGTTGTACTTCAGCTTGAAGAAGAAGTTGAACGTCGAGTCGAGCACCGAGCCGTTCATGGCGGAGGCGGCGAGCATCCCGGGAGCCACGAACTCGGCGTAGGGGATCATCTCCCCGTTGAACTCGAACCCGGTCACGAGCCGGCCGACGCCGACCCCGATCGAGAACAGGTAGAAGACCGGCTCGAGGAAGCCGCTCACGAAGATCCACCAGGCGCCGCGATAGGCGATGTAGTTGCGCAGGAGCAGCAACCCGGTGGACTCCCCCAGCCCGAGCTGGGAGCCCACCTGCTGCCCGATCGCGCGGTTGAGGACGCTCATCTCAGCTCACCAGCCGCTTCTGCAGGTTGCGCACGGTGAGCCACCAGCCGGCGGCGGCCAGCGCTGCGAGGTAGGCGACGTGCACCAGTGCCGTCGAGACGTCGAGGTGGCCGAGCACGAGCATCCGGGTCAGGTCGACGCCGTGCCACAGCGGAGTCACCCGGGCGAACCACTCCATCACCACGCTGAGGTTGGTGATCGGGAAGAACGCACCCGAGAACAGGAAGAGCGGGATCATCCCCAGCCGGAAGACCAGCGAGAAGGCGCTCTCGTCCTTCATGGCCGCGGAGAGGGCGAACACCGGGGTCGCGAAGGCCAGCCCGATGAGCAGCTGCACGAAGAACGCCACGAGCACGCCGGAGACCGAGGCGAACACCCCGAACAGCGACATCACCGCGAGGAAGACGGCGCTGACCGTCGCCACCCGGAACATCACGAACCCCAGCTGGGCGAAGACGATGTCCCCGACGGTGAGCGGGGTCGCGATCATCGAGTAGTAGATGCGCTGCCACTTGATCATGCCCATCACGGGATAGGTGACCTCGCCGAAGACCGTCGTCATCGTCTGGGCGGCCACCATGCCGGGCGCCACGAACGCGAGGTAGGACGTCGCCCCCTCGAGCTTGCTCGGGTCACCCTTGATGAAGCCGCCGAGCAGGACACCCAGCGCCACGATGTAGAGCAGCGGCACCAGGAACGAGCTGACGACGCTCGCCTTCCAGGTCCGGAGGTAGACCGTGGCCCAGTAGTCGACGAGCCGGCCGGCCCCGTTGAACGGGCCGGTGCGCGCGGAGACCGACGCCGACATCAGTCGACCAGCGTCCGGCCGGTGAGCCGCAGGAAGACGTCCTCCAGCGAGGATCGGCGCACCAGCGACATCACCGGGTCCAGACCCCGCTCGTGGACCTTGGCGATGGCCTCCTCGCCGTCCTGGGTGTAGAGCAGGATGCGGTCGGGCAGCACCTCGAGCCGCTCGGCGAGGTCCTCGAGCCCTGGCGCGACCGCCTCGTGCTCCCCGATGCGGAACCGCAGCTCGGCCACCTCCCGGGTGGAGTGGGCGCGGATCAGCTCGGTCGGCGATCCCTCGGCGACGATCAGGCCCTTGTCCATCACGACCAGCCGGTCGCAGAGCTGTTCGGCCTCGTCCATGTAGTGGGTCGTCAGCACGATCGTCACGCCCTGCTGCTTGAGCCGGAACAGCCGGTCCCAGACCACGTGGCGGGCCTGCGGGTCGAGGCCGGTGGTGGGCTCGTCGAGGAGGAGCACGTCGGGCCGGTTGATCAGCGAGCGGGCGATCGTGAGACGACGCTTCATGCCGCCGGAGAGGTCCTCGACCTTGGCCCTTGCCTTCTCGGTCAGCTGCACGAACTCCAGGAGCTCGTCGCACCGCGAACGGACCTCCGCCCGCGGGATGCCGAAGTAGCGGCCGTAGATGTAGAGGTTGTCGCGGACGTTGAGCTCGGTGTCGAGGGTGTCCTCCTGCGGACAGACGCCGATGCGACCGCGGATGGCCGGCCCGTCGACGGCGGGGTCCATCCCGAGGATGCGCAGCTCCCCGGAGGTCACCGGCGAGACCGCTGCGATCATCCGCATGGTGCTGGACTTGCCGGCCCCGTTGGGGCCCAGGAAGCCGAAGGACTCGCCGCGGCGTACGTCCACGTCGATGCCGGAGACGGCCTCGACCGTGCCACCGGACTTGTCGCTGAAGGACTTGCGCAGGTCGACGGCCCGGATCATCGACTCGGGGGCGGCAGTGGTCACGGACAACGACCCTAGACCGCCCCGGTGACAGGTCGCGACGGGTTATCCCAGTCGCACCAGCGCGTCCTCGAGGCTGGTCACGTCGGCGTACTTCGCATCGAGGTCGGCCAGGTTGTTCCGGTGCAGGTCGACCGTGCGGTCACCGCACGCCTCGGCGACCACGATCGGGCGGAACCCCTCGCTCAGCGCGTCGGTGGCCGTGGCACGCACGCAGCCGGAGGTCGAGACCCCGACCACCACCGCGGTGTCGGCGCCGAGGACGTGCAGCAGCCCGGTCAGGGTGGTGCCGGTGAAGCCGGAGGCGTACTGCTTCTCCACCACCGGCTCACCGGGCAGCGGCTGCAACGTGAGCTCGCCCCAGCCCCCCTCGCTGCCGTCGGCGAAGGCTCGGAGCGCCGGCACCTTGTGCACGAACCAGCCGCCGTCGGAGAGGTCGGCCCGGTAGCGGACCGACGTCCACACGACCGGACGACCTGCCGCTCGGGCCGCCGCGACGAGCTGCTCCACCGCGTCCACCACCGGCGCGACGTCGGGCAGCGCGAACGGTCCGTCGGGGTCGGTGTAGGCGCGGCAGAGGTCGACCACCACCAGGGCCGGGGACCGGCCCCAGCCGACCCGCCCCGAGAACGAGGTCCCGTGCGGACTGCTCACGCGGGCCTCAGGACGACCACACCGGGCGCGTCGGAGCCGGCAACCCGGTCTCCTCCTCACAGCGCTCGAGCAGCTCCTCGATCGGCGGACCCATGTCGAAGACCGGCAGCACGTCGGGACGGCCCTCCCGCATCTGGCCGCGCAGGGTCGACGTCGCCTCCGAGTCGACGTCGTGAGCGTCGGTGACGACCACGCCGTAGCGAGCCGCTCCCTCGGCCGAGACCAGCCCGCGTCGGACCTCGAGGGCCACGAGCTCGGGGTCGCGCTCGAGCGGGTCGCCCCACCCGCCGCCGCCCCAGGTGACGAAGTGCAGGACGTCACCGCGCAGGACCGGGACGTCGTGACACTTCGAGGGCAGCACCTGACGGGTGCCGTCGGCCCGTTCCAGCCACTTCGTGCCGCGGGCACCGGGGTGGCCACCGTTGACTCCCCACGGATAGGTGAGCCAGCGGTCGTCATGGATGGCGATCATGCCCGGCTCCTCGAAGTAGTAGGCGACGTCGACGCCGTTCCCACCACGGTGCACGCCGGCACCACCGGTGTCGGCGATCGTCTCCCACTTCTCGATGCGCAACGGGTAGTAGGACTCGAGGTACTCGCACGGGATGTTGACGAAGCTCGGCCACAGCGAGTGCCCGTCGGGCCCGTCGCCGAGCGGCCGGCCCGGGATCCCGCCGAAGCCGATCGAGTAGAGCTGGAACCACTCCCCTGCGCGCTCGCCCTCGGAGTAGTGGCCGGAGTACATGAAGTGCGGGCTGGAGGAGAACCCGGCCGCGTTCAGCAGGGCCGGGTTGGTCTGCCCGAGCAGCCCTCCGAACAGGTCGAAGACCCGCCCGATGCCGTGGTTGCGACCCGACAGCGCGGCGGGGTGATGAGGCTTCCAGTAGGAGCCGTCGGGGATGGTGACGTCGACGAGCGGGTAGAACCCGTCGTTCCACAGGATCTGGGGGTCGGCGACCGTGATCATGTAGATGCCGAAGAACATCCGGGTCAGGTTCTCGTTGATGTAGTAGTTGATCGGCCCGACGGCCTGCGGGCTCGAGCCGGTGAAGTCGAGGTGGACCTTGTCCCCGGTGCGGGTGAGCGAGAGCTTGAGCTCGTAGGGACCGAACCCGACGCCGTCGTCGCAGATGTAGTCGGTGAACGAGAGGGTCTTGCCGTCCTCGAAGACCATGCTCAGCAGGGCCTTCATGGCGACGTAGTTGCGCTCCAGCAAGGCGTCCAGCGCCGAGAGGTACGTCGCCGTGCCGAACCGCTCGCACATCTCGACGACCCGGCGGCTCGCCGTACGGCACGCGGCGACCAGCCCGTTGAGGTCGGCCCGGTTCCAGTCGGGGACCCGCACCTGGTTGAGGATGATCCGCAGCGCGTCCTCGTTGACCACACCCTGCTTGTAGAGCTTGAAGGGCGGGATGACGACGCCCTCCTCGTAGATCGTGGTGGCGTCGGTCGGCATCGACGACGGCGTCTTGCCGCCCACGTCGGACATGTGGCCGAACATCGAGGACCAGCCGACGATGCGACCCTCGTGGAAGATCGGCACCACGATCAGCCAGTCGTTGGCGTGGCTGATGGCCGCCCCGCACGCGTAGGGGTCGGAGGTGAGGAGCACGTCGCCCTCCTCGATCGTGCCGTGGAACCCGTCGAGGAAGTCGGGGATGGAGAGCCCGAACTGGCCGACGACCATCTTCCCGTTGCGGTCGGCGATCAGCGGGAACTCGTCGTGCTGCTCACGGATGCCCGGCGACAGCGCGGTGCGGAACAGCACCTCGTCCATCTCGTAGCGCGCGTTGCGCAGGGAGTTCTCGATCAGGTCGAGGGTCACCGGGTCGACGGCGACGGGCTCGATCTGGCCCTCCGCGGTCTCGATGATCTGTGCCATGGCTCAGGCCTCCGTGCTGTCGGTGGAAACGGGGTTGATGAGCAGGCTGCCGGAGGGGTGCACCGTCGCCTCGTGGTCGGGCAGGATCAGCGTGGTCGAGTCCATCTCCGTGACCACCGCGGGCCCGACGACGACGTCACCGGCGCGCAGCGTCGCCCGGTCGTAGATGCCGGCGTCGACCATGCCCCCGGCCACGTAGATCTGCTGGGTGGAGGCGCGCTCGGGAGGGCCGCCGCTCCCCTGCTGCAGCGGGATCGAGGCCACCTCGGGTCGCGGGCCCGTCACGGTGGCCCGGGCGTTGACCAGCTCGTGGTCCACGGTGAGCAGGAAGGAGAACAAGCCGTTGGTGCTCCGCGTCGAAGCTCTCGGAGAGCCGGGTCAGTGCGGTGTCCGGGTCCTCGAGCCATGAGGCGTCGACCTCGATCGGGATCTCGAAGCCCTGGCCGTGGTAGCGCACGTCGACCTGGTAGCCGACGGTCTGCTCGGAGGCGTCGAGCCCCTGCTCGGTCAGGTTGACCGCGGCGTCCTGCCCCAGCTCGCCCAGCAGCTCGACGAGCTCGGCCCCCGACATCTCGGCGAAGCGGCGCAGGACCGTGCGGGCCGACTCGTCGCGCAGGCTGGTGGTGGCGTCGCCGAGCGCGCACAGGACACCCGGCGAGGGTGGCACGATCACCGGCCAGGCCCCGGTCAGCTTCCCCAGTGCGTTGGCGTGCAGCGGACCTGCACCCCCGAAGGCGATCAGGGCGAAGTCGCGAGGGTCGAAGCCCTGCTGCACCGAGACCAGCCGGATCCCGCCGAGCATGTTCTCGTTGACGATGTCGACGATCCCTGCGGCTGCGGCCTCGGGCGAGTCCAGGCCCATGCCCTCGGCCACGGTGGCGACCGCGGTGCGCGCCGCCGCGACGTCGAGGGTGATCTCCCCGCCGGCCAGCTCGGCAGGCAGGTAGCCCAGCACCACGTTGGCGTCGGTCACGGTCGGCTCCGTGCCGCCCTTGCCGTACGCCGCCGGTCCCGGGTCCGCTCCTGCCGACTGGGGGCCGACCCGCAGCGCCCGGGTCAGCTCGGGCACGTGGGCGATCGAACCGCCTCCCGCGCCCACCGTCCGGACGTCCACGCTCGAGGCGCGGACCGTCAGGTCGCCGACCTTGGTCTCCCGCCCGATGCGGGGGTTGAGGTCCTGCACGAGCGCGATGTCGGTGGAGGTGCCCCCCATGTCGAAGGTGATCAGGTCCTTGTAGCCGCACTGCTCGGCGGTCCAGACGGCACCGGTGACGCCGCCGGCCGGTCCGGAGAGCAGCATGGTGACGGGGTTGGTGGTGGCCGCCTCGGCGGCGGAGAGGCCACCGTCGCTGCGCAGGATCGAGAGCTCACCGGTGATGCCGCCCTCGCGGAGCTGGTCGCGCAGGGTGGAGATGTAGCGCTTCACCTGGGGCTGCACGTAGCCGTTGGCGACAGTGGTCACGGTGCGTTCGTACTCGCGCATCTCCGGGAGCACGTCGGACGAGAGCGAGACGGGAACGCCGGGGAGCACCTCGGCCGCGATCTCGGCGATCCGGCGCTCGTGGGTGCCGTCGGAGAACGAGTTGATCAGTGAGACCGCGAGGGCCTCGACGCCCTCCAGCCTGGCCAGCTGGGCACGCACGTCGTCCTCGTCGAGCTCGCGGATCACCGTGCCGTCGCTGCCGATGCGCTCGTCGACCTCGACGGTGTTCTCCAGGGCGGCGAGCGGCTCCGGCTTGGGCCAGATGATCCAGCCCGCCAGCCCGCCGGGGACGAAGGACCGCGCGATCTGGAGGACCTGGCGGAACCCCTTGGTGGTCACCAGGCCGACGGTCGCACCCTTGCCCTCGAGGATGGCGTTGGTGGCCACCGTCGTGCCGTGCAGCACCTGCGCGACCTCGGCCAGCGAGATGTCCGCGGCCTGGCACACCTGGTTGATGCCGTTCAGCACCCCGATCGCCTGGTCCGCCGGGGTCGAGGCGGTCTTGGCCCGCCACGTCTCGCCGCTGGTCTCCTCGACGAGGAGGACATCGGTGAAGGTGCCCCCCACGTCCACTCCGAGCCGATACGTCATGGGGTCTCCTCGTGGTCGG
The DNA here is from genome assembly GCA_963843775.1 of uncultured Actinomycetota bacterium. GTDB lineage: Bacteria > Actinomycetota > Actinomycetes > Propionibacteriales > Nocardioidaceae > Marmoricola. Next base: position 252,785 of record CAWJLT010000012.1, on the reverse strand, counting down.
TGCTGGTTGGGGCGGTCTCGTCGAGCGTGGCCCGCACCATGACGGCGCGAGCACTGTGGATGTGGGCGGTCATGACGGACGTCGCCCAGACGGGGTCGCCGGCCCGGAGGGCGTCGACGATCTCCACGTGGTGGGCGAGGCTGCGACGCATCGAGCGCTCGTCGTAGGTGTGGAAGTTGCGCAGCTGCAGCGGCGTCTTGACCGCGGCGGCCAGCGCGTTGGCCAGGGCCGAGTGTCCGGCCAGCTCGACCAGCCGTCCGTGGAAGGAGCGGTTGAGGGGGACGAGGGCGTCGAGGTCCTGGGTGCGACCGGGCAGGCCCACCTCGAGCATCGCTCGTGCGAGGTCGTCGAGCTCCTCGATGTCCTCGGCGGTCGCGTTGCCCACCGCCAGGGCCGTCAGTCGTGGCTCCAGCGCGGAACGCAGGTCGAAGATGGCCTCGATCTCCGCACGCGTCCAGGTCGCGACGCGGGCTCCCCGGTTGGGCGAGAGCTCCACCAGCCCTTCTGCCCCGAGTCGGGTCAGCGCCTCTCGCACCGGGGTCCGGCTGACTCCCAGGCGCACCGCCAGCTCCACCTCGCCGAGCCGGGATCCGGCGGTCAGCCGGCCATCGAGGATCATCTCGCGGACGCTGGCGACCACCCGTTCGCTCGAGGTGATGCTGGGTGTCATCGGACTCCTCCGCTCGACCCTCGCTGGCGATCCCACCGGTTGGTTGTGTGCAATCTAGGACCGCGGCACTGGCATGTACAAGAGGTTCCGGCGTACATTCCGCAAGACTGCATACATTCACAGGAGGTGATCCCGATGGGAGACATGCTCACCGGTCCCAGCCAGGCCCGCGCCCGACTGCGCGAGCTGCTCGCGGGACCCACGCCCCTGATCGCGCCCGGCGCCTACGACGCACTCTCCGCGCGGCTGGTGGAGCAGGCGGGGTTCGACGCGGTGTACATGACCGGGTTCGGGACCAGTGCCTCGCTGCTCGGCCGCCCCGACGTCGGTCTGCTCACCGGGGCGGAGATGGTCGACCAGGTGCGTCGCCTCGTCGACGCCGTGGAGCGACCGGTCATCGCCGACGCCGACACCGGCTACGGCAACCCGATCAACGTCATCCGCACGATCCGCGCCTACGAGCAGGCCGGGGTGGCCGGCCTGCACCTCGAGGACCAGGTGGCGCCCAAGAAGTGTGGCCACATGAGCGGCAAGGCCGTCGTACCCGTCGAGGAGATGGTGGGCAAGATCCGTGCCGCCGTCGAGGCCCGTCGCGACCCCGACCTCGTGCTGATCGCCCGGACCGACGCAGCCGCCGTGCACGGCCTCGACGCCGCCATCGCCCGCGCCCGTGCCTTCGCCGACGCCGGGGCCGACGTCCTCTTCGTGGAGGCACCGACCAGTGAGGCCGACATCGCGCGGGTGGCCGAGGAGCTGCGCGACGTGGCCCCGCTCGTCTTCAACTGGGCCGAGGGCGGCCGCACGCCCCCGCTCTCGCTCGAGCGGATCTCCGAGCTCGGCTTCTCGCTCGTGCTCTACCCGATCGCGACCCTCCTGGCGGCGACCTCGGCCATCCGCGGCGTGCTGCAGACGATCCGCACCGACGGGACCCCGATCAGGGCGATGGACACGATGCCGACCTTCGAGGAGTTCACCGACCTGATCGGGCTGCCCGAGGTGCAGGCCCTGGAGACGCGGTTCGCGGACTGACGGCCGCCGTCAGGGACGGGCCTCGAAGACGAGGTTGAAGGGAGTCTGCGCCACTCGACGGAAACGGGTGAAGCCGGCGTCCGTGACGACCTGGCGGATGGCGGCCTCCCCCGCCTGTGCGCCCAGGGCGTATCCCCCGGTCTGGGACAGCGCGTTCGGCACGCACAGGAACGTGGAGAAGTTGTAGTAGACCCGTCCCACGGGGTTCAGGTTCGACTCGACGGTGTCGCCGGCGGCCGGCTCCACGATCATCCAGGTGCCGTCGGTGGCCAGGCTGCTGCGGATCCGACTCGCCGCACCCACGGGGTCACCCATGTCGTGCAGGCAGTCGAACGTGGTCACGAGGTCGAGGCCGCGCGCCTCGACCGAGTCCGCGCCGGTCACCTCGAAGGAGGCCCGTCCCTCCAGTCCTGCTTGCGAGGCACGCTCGCGCGCCGCCTCCACGGATCCCTGGTGGTAGTCCATGCCGGTGAACCGGCTGTTCGGGAAGGCGCCGGCCATCAGCAGCGTCGAGGCGCCGTGGCCACACCCGAGGTCGAGCACCTGCGCGCCACGCTCGAGCTTGTCCTGCACCCCCTCGAGCGCCGGGATCCACTCGGGCAGGAGTGACATCAGGTATCCCGGCCGGAAGAAGCGCTCACACCCGCTGAACACCTCGGTGTCGTGCTGGTGCCACCCGTAGCCGGTTCCCGTGCGGAAGGCCTCCTCGATCTGCGGGCGCGCCTTGAGCGCCCCGAGGGCGAGCTCGAAGGCGCCCGGGAGGAACACGGGTCCGTCGGGGTCGGTCAGGGCGAAGGCCTTCTCCGGTGTCATGGAGTACGTCGAGGACGGCGCGTCGTACTCCACGTAGCCGCCGGCCGCCTGGCCGCGCAGCCACTCCTCGACGTACCTCTCGTCGGTGCCGGTGGCGCTCGCCAGTCCGGCTGCGTCGGTCGGATGGCCGGCGAGCGCACGGTAGAGCCCGAGCTCCTCGCCCAGCAGGACGTTGCCGGCGGAGATGGTGGCGCCGAGGTCGCCGACGACCTGTCCGACGAACGCCATCAGCACGTCCATGTCGATGGGGGCGGCCGTCTCCTGCGTGTGCTGCTGCTCGTTGATCTGGTCGGTGGACATCTGGGTCTCCCTGGATCGGTGCATCCGGGTGGATGCTGGGACCTCGAACTCTGGTCAGGCGGGTTGCAGCCCGGTTGCAGTGCGTTGCAACGAACCTGCAACCGCCGCGACGAGAGTGGAGCCGTCGACGAGAGGGCGGAGCACATGCGGGCACGGGAACCTGACGAGCAGGGGTACGTCGAGCGCGAGGGCGTCCGGGTGGCCTTCGAGTCGTTCGGAACTGGCGAGAGCACCATCGTGTTCGTGCCCATCGACACGATCGTCGAGAGCCGCGTGTGGAAGGGACAGGTCCCCTACCTGTCCCGGCACCACCGGGTGGTGACGATCGACCCGCGTGGCAACGGCGCCTCGGACCGGGTCAGCGATCCGGCGCTCATGGGCGATCTCGACTTCGTCGCCGACACCATCGCGGTGATGGACCGGCTCGGCGTCGGTCGCGCCGTGCTGGTGGGAATCTGCACGAGTGCCTCGCAGGCGCTGGTCTGCGCGTCCCGACATCCCGAGCGCGTCCAGGGAGTCGTCGCCGTCGCGCCCTGGACGAAGGACCGGACCCCACCTCTGGCGCCCCGGGCGGAGTCGGCGGCGAGGTTCGGCGAGGAGCTGGCCGCCTACGACGGCTGGTTCAGGTTCAACCGGCACTACTGGCAGGCGGACTGGCCGGACTTCGCTCGGTTCTTCTTCGACCAGATGTGCTGTGAACCGCACTCCAGCAAGGTCTTCGAGGACGTCGTGGGCTACGCCGACCAGACGACCGCCGAGGTGATGCTGGCGGTGGCGGACGCGCCGCAGTACCCCGGCACGGTCGCGGAGGCGGAGGAGATGCTGCGCAGCGTCACCTGCCCGGTCCTGGTGGTCTCGGGCACCGAGGACCGCTGCCAGCCCCAGGGCCGGTTCGAGACCGTGGCCAGGCTGACGAACGCCGAACGGCTCGTCCTGGAGGGATCTGGCCATCTGCCCATGGGTCGCGACCCGGTGGTGCTCAACCATGCCATCAAGGACTTCACCGATCGGGCGACCGGCACCGTGCCACCGCCTCGCACCTGGTCCCGTGGCTCGCGTCGGCGTCCGCGCATTCTCTACCTGAGCTCCCCCATCGGACTGGGCCACGTGCGCCGCGACCTGGCGATCGCCGACGCCCTGCGCGCACGGCGTCCCGACGTCGAGGTCGAGTGGCTCACCCAGGCGCCTGTGCTCCAGTTCCTCGAGCAGCGCGGCGAGAAGGTGCACCCGGCCTCGGCCCACCTCGTCAGCGAGTCCACCCACTTCGAGTCCGAGTCCGGCGAGCACGACCTGCACGCCTTCCAGGCGATCCGGCGGATGGACGAGGTGCTGGTCAACAACTTCATGGTCTTCGACGACCTCGTCTCGCGCGAGAGCTTCGACCTGTGGGTCGGTGACGAGGCCTGGGACGTCGACCACTTCCTGCACGAGAACCCCGAGCTGAAGCGGGCACCGTTCGTCTGGATGACCGACTTCGTCGGCTGGGTGCCGATGGCAGACGGCGGTGAGCGCGAGGCTTTCCTGGCCGCCGACCTGAACGCCGAGATGGTCGAGCACGTCGCGCGCTTCCCGACGCTCCGCGACCGTTCGGTGTTCGTCGGCGACCCGGCAGACGTGGTCGACCTCCCTCTCGGACCAGACCTGCCGAGCGTGCGGGAGTGGACGCTGGACCACTTCGAGTTCAGCGGCTACGTCATGGGCGAGCGGGTCGCCGCAGCCGACCGCGCGACGCTGCGCCACCGTCTCGGCTATGCCGACGACGACGTGGTCTGTGTCGTCAGCGTCGGCGGGTCGGGGGTGGGGGCGCACCTGCTCCAGCGGGTCGCCGCGTCGTACGACGAGGCACGGCGGCGCGTGCCACGGCTGCGGATGGTGCTGGTCACCGGTCCGCGCATCGACCCGGCGTCGGTGAAGGCGCCCGCCGGCGTGGAGGTCCACGGTTTCCTGCCCGACCTCGACCTGCACCACGCGGCGTGCGACATCGCCGTCGTGCAAGGGGGTCTGAGCACGACGATGGAGCTCACTGCCCACCAGCGTCCGTTCCTCTACTTCCCGCTGGGCCACCACTTCGAGCAGCAGGTGCACGTCCGCCACCGGCTCGACCGGCACGGCGCCGGCCGCTACATGGACTACCGCGACGCCGAGCCCTCCCGGATCGCCGACGCGCTCGTCGAGGAGCTGCAGCGCACCGTGTCCTACGTGGAGGTGCCGACCGGCGGCGCCACCCGGGCGGCTCAGCTGGTGGCCGAGCTGATCTGAGCGAGCTCGGTGTCGACGACGGAGCGCACCGACGCCCAGCTGCCGGTCACGGCCTCGTGGAGGGGAGCGAGCACGCGTGCAGCCCGCTGGGTGTCCTCACGCCCCCGCGCCGCACGGGAGAGCAGCACGTAGCAGTCCGCGCCCACGACCCAGGCCCGTCCGGGCGGGCATGCGACGGCGTCGAGCAGACGACCTGCCTCCGCGTACGCCTCGTCGCCCGCCGGGCCGTCGAGAGCCGCGGCCAAGGGGGCCAGGCACCGCAGCCGCCAGGCCTCGGGCGCGCCGCTGCCTGCGGCGGCCAGCCCGCGGCCGGCGAGGTCCGCTGCCTCGTCCCGGTCACCGAGCTCGAGTGTCGTGGCGGCCAGCAGGCCGGCGGCCGTGGCGTACCACCACGGGTGGTCGACCGGTGAGGTCTCGGCGACCGCGGTCCGGCCGTGTGCGACCGCAGCGTCGAGGTTGCCGGCGAGTCGCTCGAACCAGCCGAGGTGGGCACGGAAGTAGCCGCCGTAGGCGGTGAAGGCCGAACGCCGGTTGAGCTCGAGGGCCTCACCGACGATCTCCCTCGCCTCGTCCCAGCGACCGTGGCCCGCGGCCACGAAGGAGGACTCGAAGACCGCCCACTGCAGCAACCACAGGGAGCGATGCTGGCGCAGCACGGGCACGAGCTCCGCCAGGATCACGGGCAGCCGCTCGGTGTCCCCGAGGTAGCCGAGCACGGTCTTCACCCCGTCCAGGGCCAGGGGAACGGCCTCCTGGGAGGCCGAGACCCGCGCCCGTGCCAGGCTCGCCTCCGCCCTGTCGAGGGCGCCGGACAGGCGCAGGCGGCTCGATTCCAGGACGATGAGCCGGGTGGTGAAGTCTGCCTCGGCACGGCGGTCGCCCAGGCCGGAGGCGAGGTGGAGTCCTGCCTCGAGATGGCCACCCACGTCGGCCATCGAGACGTGCAGGGCCACGGGGACGTCGCCCCCCAGCGCCCGCAGGGCCGACATCTCCAGCCGCCGGTCCCCGGCCTCGCGGGCCAGCCCGAGCGCGCTCTCGATGTCGACCAGCCCGGCGTCGTAGGCCGTGGAGGCCTCGTGGGCCACGGCCCGGGCGAGCAGCACCCGGGCACGCAGCGCCGGGTCCTGCGCCGCCGACAGGGCACGGTCGTAGAGGCCCGTCGCGTCCTCGGCCGCCGAGCGGGCCATCGCCGCCTGGCCGGCGAGCAGCCAGCCCTGGGCGGCGCGACCGTGCTCCCCGGCCGCGAACGCGTGCGCGGCCATCGACTCCGGCTGGTCACTCAGCAGGTCGGCGGCCCGGCGGTGGAGAGCCGCGGCCAGGGCCGGCGCGAGCGAGGCGAGCACGCACTCCTGGGCCAGGTCGTTGGCGAACTCGTAGTGGGGTCCGACCCGCTGCAGCAGGCCGGCCAGGGCGAGGGACTCGCACTGACGCACCGCAGCCAGCTCGTCCAGGCCGACCAGAGAGGCGAGCAGACACGGGTCGAGCCGCCCACGAAGCACCGAGGCCCCCTGCACGACCTCCCGCGACAGCGGGTCCAGCCGGTCGACCCGGGCCAGCACGGCCGTGGCGAGGGACTCCGGGACCCCGGGGTCACCGGACCTGAGGGCCCGTAGGCACTCCACCACGCTCAACGAGTGTCCCGACGTGCGTGCCATCACCTCCTCGGCGTGGTCGGCCACCCCGGCCGCCGAGGCCAGGGCCCGCACCGCGTGGTCGGGCAGCCCGCCGACGCGCACGTGCGTCGCCCGGTCGGAGAGCCGGTCCACGGTTCGCTGGTCCTCCTGGCGCACCGCGCCCACGAGGAGCACGGGCTCACCCGCCAGCCGCCCCGCGAGATACCCCAGCAGGTCGATGGTCGCGGCACCACCGTCCTGCAGGTCGTCCACGCCCAGCAGCACCGGACGGACCCGGGCCAGGCGGCTGAGCACGGCCGCGACGGCGTCATAGACCCGGCGTCGCTCGATCGCCGGTGCGGCCGGCAGATCGGGAAGCACGTCGACGAGCGCGCCCAGCTCGGGCAGGAGCGTGGCCCAGGGGCCGGTGTGCTCGTGCAGCAGGTCCACCAGCTCCGCGCTCCCAAGGCCGAGCAGGACCGGGCGCAGCGCGTCGACGTAGGGCTGGAGGAACAGCGACCGCTCGGCCGGGTGGCAGCGGCTCCGGAGCGCCAGCCCGCCCGTCGACCCGGCCAGGTCGGCAGCGGCCCCGAGCAGGCACGTCTTCCCGACCCCGCCCACCCCCTCGAGGAGCACGAGTCCTCCGCCGCCGGCGCACGCGGTCAGCCACGCCCGGTCGATCACGGCCAGCTCGGACTCCCGACCGAGGACGGAGGCGTGCGTGCTCGATCGAGGAGCTGCCCTCTCCGCCACCTCGAGGGGGAGCCTCTCCTCGCGGAGCAGCGCGAGGTGCAGGTCGGAGGTGGGTGCGGCCGGGTCGATCCCCAGGTCGGCCCGCAGACGGGTGGCGAGGCCGTCGTACGTCGCCAGGGCGGCCGCCACCGTCCCCTGGTCCACCTGGGCGCGCATCAGGTCGCGGACCGCTCGCTCGTCGTAGGGGTCGAGCGCGACGGCCTCCGATCCCACCGCCACCGCCTCGCGGGGGTCCGAGGAGCTCAGCGCCAGGACGTGCCGGGTCTCGCGGCGCAGCTCGTCGGTGTTCCGGCGGAGGCGGACGACCCAGTCGGCGTCAGGCTCGTCGGGCAGAGCCGGAGGGGAGCCCAGCAGCCGCAGGGCCCGTCTCGCGGCGGCGGCCGCGAGAGCGGGCTCTCCCGCCGCCAGCCGCGCGGCGGCCTCGGTGCCGAGTGCATCCGCTTCGTCGACGTCGGTGGTGCAGCCGGCTGCTGTGAGCCCGTACGCCGCTCCGTTGCCGGTGAGGGCACTGGCGCCGAGCAGCCGGCGTGCACGGCTGACGAGGGTGGCGACGTTGGCGGCCGGGTCGGCGGGCGGAGTCGTCGGCCAGAGCGCCTCGGTGATGCGGTCGAGCGGGACCAGTCCGCCGCGCTCGGAGGCGAGGAGGGCCAGCAGCGTGCGCGCCTTGCGACTGCCCAGCTGATGACCGGTGAGCGTGCGCCCGTCGATCTCGACGGCCAGGACCGAGCAGAGCCGGTACCTCACCCTCTCGGCCATGTGGTCCTCCCGCGGACCAGTATCTCCCGGAAGCCCTGTCGGTGCCGTCGGGCAGGATGAAGGCGTGCACCAGTTCAGCGAGGCGACGCGGCAGTGGTTCGCCGCGGCCTTCGCGGAGCCGACCGCCGCGCAGACGGGCGCCTGGGAGGCGATCGCGGCGGGGCGGCACGCCCTCGTGGTCGCCCCCACCGGGTCCGGGAAGACCCTCTCGGCCTTCCTCTGGTCGATCGACCGGCTGGCCACCCAGCCGGTGCCCGAGAAGAAGCTGCGCTGCCGGGTGCTCTACATCTCTCCGCTCAAGGCGCTGGCGGTCGACGTCGAGCGCAACCTGCGGGCGCCCCTCGTCGGCATCCGCCACACCGCGGACCGTCTCGGCACCGAGGTCCCCGAGATCCGGGTGGGCGTCCGCTCGGGGGACACCACCCCCCAGGAGCGGCGCAGGATCCAGACGACGCCGCCCGACATCCTGATCACCACGCCCGAGTCGCTGTTCCTGATGCTGACCTCGCAGGCCCGGGAGTCCCTGCGGGGCGTCGAGACCGTGATCATCGACGAGGTCCACGCCGTCGCCGGCACCAAGCGCGGCGCCCACCTCGCGCTCTCCCTCGAGCGGCTCGACGAGCTCCTCGACAAGCCGGCCCAGCGCATCGGGCTCTCGGCCACGGTCCGTCCCGTCGACGAGGTCGCCCGCTTCCTCGGCGGCTCTGCCGTGGTCGAGGTGGTCGCGCCGCCGTCGGAGAAGGAGTGGGACCTCAAGGTCGTCGTGCCCGTCGAGGACATGACCGAGCTCGGCGAGGAGGGGGACGACGGTCCCCGAGCCGGCTCGCTGTGGCCCCACGTCGAGAGTCGGGTCCTCGACCTGATCGAGCAGCACCGGTCGACCATCGTCTTCGCCAACTCACGGCGTCTCGCCGAGCGACTCACCGCAAGGCTCAACGAGCTGGCGGCCGAACGTCTCGAGGCCGGGTCGCTCGAGGCCGGGTCGCTCGAGGCCGGGTCGCTCGAAGCCGGGTCGCGGGTCGACGCGGAGCAGGGAGCCGTCTCGAGACCACCTCCCGACCGGAGCCCGGCCGAGGTGATGGCCCAGTCCGGCCAGACCGAGGGCGCCGCGCCCCTCGTCGCGAGGGCCCACCACGGTTCGGTCTCCAAGGAGCAGCGCGCGATCATCGAGGACGACCTCAAGCGTGGTCGCCTGCCCTGTGTCGTCGCGACCAGCAGTCTCGAGCTCGGCATCGACATGGGCGCGGTCGACCTGGTCGTCCAGATCGAGTCACCGCCGTCGGTGGCCAGCGCCCTGCAACGGGTGGGTCGAGCGGGACACCAGGTCGGCGAGATCTCGCGCGGCGTGCTCTTCCCCAAGCACCGCGGCGATCTCGTCCCCTCGGCGGTCACCGTGGAGCGCATGCGCACAGGCGGCATCGAGGCGCTGCACGTGCCGGCCAGCCCTCTCGACGTACTCGCCCAGCACGTCGTCGCCGCCACCTCGATGGACACCTGGGAGGCCGACGCGCTCTTCGACGTCGTACGCCGATCGGCCCCTTTCGCCACCCTGCCGCGCAGCGCGTACGACGCGACGCTCGACCTGCTCTCCGGCCGCTACCCCAGCGACGAGTTCGCCGAGCTGCGCCCGCGGCTGGTCTGGGACCGGGTCTCCGGCGAGCTCACGGGACGGCCCGGCGCGCAGCGGCTGGCCGTGACCAGTGGCGGCACCATCCCCGACCGCGGGCTGTTCGGGGTGTTCCTGGTCGGTGGTGAGAAGTCCTCGCGGGTCGGCGAGCTCGACGAGGAGATGGTCTACGAGTCGCGCGTCGGTGACGTGTTCACGCTCGGCACCACCAGCTGGCGCATCGAGGACATCACCCACGACCGTGTGCTCGTCTCCCCCGCCCCGGGCCAGCCGGGACGACTCCCTTTCTGGACCGGCGACACCCTGGGCCGGCCCGCCGAGCTCGGTGCGGCGATCGGCGCCTTCACCCGCGAGGTCTCCGCGATGACCCGTGAGGAAGGCATCGCGCGTGCCACCGCGGCTGGTCTCGACGAGTGGGCGGCCGACAACCTGGTCTCGTTGATCACCGAGCAGAAGGAGGCCACCCAGGTCGTCCCCCACGACCAGCAGCTCGTGGTCGAACGCTTTCGCGACGAGCTCGGCGACTGGCGTCTCGTCGTGCACTCGCCCTACGGCACCCCTGTCCACGCTCCCTGGGCGCTGGCGATCAACGCCCGGCTGCGCGAGCGCTACGGCGTCGACGCCCAGGCGATGGCCACCGACGACGGCATCGTGCTGCGCATCCCCGAGACCGACCAGGACCCGCCCGGCGCCGAGCTGATCGCCTTCGAGCCAGACGAGCTCGAGCAGATCGTCACCACCGAGGTCGGCGGCTCCGCGCTGTTCGCGTCACGCTTCCGCGAGTGCGCGGCCCGCGCGCTGCTGCTCCCCCGCCGCGATCCCGGTCGACGGGCCCCGCTGTGGCAGCAGCGCCAGCGATCGGCCCAGCTGCTCGAGGTGGCGGCCCGCTACCCGTCGTTCCCGATCATCCTCGAGACGGTCCGCGAGGTGCTGCAGGACGTCTACGACCTGCCTTCACTGATCGACCTGCACCGCCGGATCTCCGACCGGAGGCTGCGCCTGCTCGACGTGAACACCCCACGCCCGTCGCCGTTCGCCCAGTCGCTGCTGTTCGGCTACGTCGCCGCGTTCATGTACGAGGGCGACTCCCCGATCGCCGAACGTCGGGCCGCCGCCCTGACCCTCGACCAGGGACTGCTCGCCGAGCTGCTCGGCCGCGCCGAGCTCCGTGAGCTGCTCGACCCCGAGGTGCTCGAGGAGGTCGAGTCGGAGCTGCAGCGCCTGGCAGCGGACCGCCGGGTGCGCGACAACGAGGGCATCGCCGACCTGCTCCGGCTGCTGGGCCCCCTCTCGACCGAGGAGATCCAGGCCCGCTGCCTCACGCCGGAACGGGTCACCGACTGGATCGAGATGCTGGTCGAGTCTCGACGGGTGTTCCCGGTGCTGATGTCGGGGCACGCGCGATGGGCGGTCGTGGAGGACATCGCCCGTCTGCGCGACGGGCTCGGGGTCCCGTCCCCTCCCGGTGTTCCCGACGTGTTCACCGAGCCCGTCGAGGATCCGCTCGGTGACCTGGTCGGCCGCTACGCCCGCACGCACGGACCGTTCCTGCCGGCCGAGGTCGGCGTTCGGCTGGGGCTGGGTGTCGCCGTCGTCCAGCAGACGCTGGCCCGCCTCGGCGCGCAGGGCCGGGTGCTCGAGGGTGAGTTCCGGCCCCAGGGTGCGGGCGCCGAGTGGTGCGACGCCGAGGTGCTGCGGTCGCTGCGTCGCCGGTCGCTGGCACGGCTGCGCCACGAGGTCGAGCCGGTCGAACCGGTCGCCCTGGCGCGCTTCCTTCCCGCCTGGCAGCACGTCGGCCGCAAGCTGCGCGGCATCGACGGGGTGGTCACCGTGGTGGAACAGCTCGCCGGATGTGCCGTGCCTGCCTCTGCCCTGGAGTCCTTGGTGCTGCCGTCGCGGGTCGCCGACTACCAGCCCTCGATGCTCGACGAGCTGACCGCGAGTGGCGAGGTGCTGTGGGCCGGACACGGCGGCCTCCCCGGCTCCGACGGCTGGGTCTCGCTGCACCTCGCCGACACTGCTCCGCTGACCCTGCCCGACCACGGCGACGTCGAGATGTCGGCCGACCACGACGCCATCCTCGAGGCTCTCTCCGGTGGGGGCGCCTACTTCTTCCGGCAGCTCTCCACCACCGTCGGCAGCACCGACGACAAGGCCCTCTCGGCCGCGCTGTGGGACCTCGCCTGGTCCGGCCGCGTCGGCAACGACACCCTGGCTCCCCTTCGCGCGCTCACCCAGGGCGGGCGCAGCGCCCACCGGGTCAAGCGAGGACCCGCCCGCGTGCGAGGCCGACGCCCACGACTCTCCGGAGCAGCCCTGCGCACGGCGCCGCCCCAGGTCGCCGGACGCTGGTCCCTGCTGCCCGACCGCGAGACCGACCCGACCAAACGCGCGCACGCCATCGCGGAGAGCCTGCTCGAACGTCACGGCGTCGTCACGCGGGGCGCCGTGATGAGCGAGCGCACCCCGGGCGGTTTCGCCGCGACCTACCGCGTGCTCGCCGCGTTCGAGGAGACGGGCCGCTGCCGCCGGGGCTATTTCGTGGAAGGACTGGGGGCCGCCCAGTTCGGAACGTCGGGCGCCATCGACCGGCTGCGCTCCCACCTCCGCACCCTGCCGAACGAGCGGGCCGACACACCCGAGAAGCGGACCGCGCTCGCTCTGGCCGCCACCGACCCGGCCAACCCCTTCGGCGCGGCGCTCCCGTGGCCACCGCAGGAGTCGGGCCACCGTCCCGGCCGCAAGGCAGGGGCGATCGTGGCGCTGGTCGAGGGCGAGCTCACCCTCTACGTCGAGCGAGGCGGCAAGACGCTGCTCACCTTCACCGATGACGAGGAGCTTCTCGCCCATGGCATCGAGGCGCTGGGGCGCGTCGTACGTGACGGGGCGCTGGGGCGCCTGATCGTCGAGAAGGCCGACGGCGCCAGCATCCTGGGTCAGGACTCCGAGGTCCTGCGCCGCGCGATGGAGTCGGCCGGCTTCATCGCCACCCCGCGTGGGCTGCGGCTTCGCACGGGGGCGGCGAGTGCCTGAGGGTGACACCGTCTACCGAGCGGCCCGCAGGCTCGACCAGGCACTCACGGGGCAGGTCCTGACCACCAGCGACTTCCGCATCCCCTCGCTCGCGACCAGCGACATCTCGGGAGCCACGGTGACCGGGACGATCTCGCGTGGCAAGCACCTCCTCACGCGTTTCGACAACAGCCTCACCCTGCGCACCCACCTGAAGATGGAAGGCACCTGGCAGGTGGATCGGGTCGGCATGCGCTGGCGACGACCCGCCCACACCGCCCGCGTCATCCTGCGCACGGCCACCCACGAGGCCGTCGGTTTCCAGGTGATCCTCGACCTCGTCCGCAGCGACCAGGAGGAGGACCTCGTCGGTCACCTCGGTCCAGACCTCCTCGGCCCCGGCTGGGACGCAGCGGTCGCACTCGCTCGCCTCAGCGCCGACCCCACCGCCCCGATCGGCGACGCCCTCCTCGAGCAACGCAACCTCGCCGGCGTCGGCAACGTCTTCAAGTCAGAGCTCTGCTTCATCGGCCGCGTCGACCCGCTCACTCCGGTGGGCGCCGTACCCGATCTCCCCGCCATGGTCGGCAAGGCCAAGCAGCTCCTCGAGGTCAACAAGAACCGCCCCACCCGCATCACGACCGCGGACACGAGACGCGGCTACCAGCTCTGGGTCTACGGCCGCCGCGGCCCCTGTCTCCGGTGCGGCACCCGGATCGCCAAGGCCGACCAGGGTCCCGCCGGCCAGGAACGCCCCACCTACTGGTGCCCCACCTGTCAACCCCGGCTCGGCTGAGCTTCGAAGCGGACCACTCGTTGGTGGAGCGACCGGCTGGGACCCACGGAGGCGGGCCGACCAACCCGACCGCCAGCCGCGCGGGCAGCCGAGCGGGTCGGGCCGCTGAGAATTGTTCAAGAAGGTTTCGGATCCCCTTCCATACAAGGCGAATCCCGGGTCTGGTTGTCGGTGCTCGGTGCTTGAATTGGTTCCATGACAACCACGACAGCAGGGGTTCTCGAGGAGCTCGACAGCTCCTCGGACCTGCTGTCGTTCGCCCGCTCGTCGCGTCGCGAGGCCGACCGTGCGGAGGCGAAGGTGCTGGCCGCTGCGGCGACCTGGGCCGAGCAGCACCCACCCGAGTCGATCCACCACGCCGCGACCTGGATCACCGCCGGTGGCGACACCGGTCTGCTCCTGGCCGGGCCGGGGGCACCCCTGGTCGCGGAGTTCTGCATCGCCGAGCTCGCCCTCGCGGTCGGGCTCTCCACCGACGCCGGCCGCACCCTGATCGCCCACGCGGTCGAGCTCAAGCACCGCCTGCCCAAGGTGTGGGCCCGGGTGATGACCGGTGACCTCCAGCCTGGCGCGCCCGCCGGGTCGCCGAGCACACCCTGCTGCTGTCCCCCGAAGCCGTCGGGTTCGTCGATGCCCAGGTCGCCGGGTTCGCCCACAAGATCGGGTACGCCGCCCTCGAACGCCTCGTCACCGAGGCCACCAACCGGTTCATGCCCGAGAAGGCAACCGCCGACGCCACCAAGGCCGCCGATGGTCGCCACGTGGGTTTCCACCACGACCAGGTCTCCTTCAACGGCACCACCCGCATCGAGGGCGAGCTCGACCTCGCCGACGCCCTGGACCTCGACGCCGCCCTGACCCAGACAGCCGAGCAGCTCCGACTCTGTGGGTCGGAGAAGTCGTTGGACGTCCGCCGGGCCATCGCCGCCGGCGAGATCGCCCGCCACCAGCTCGCCCTGCACCTCACCACCGGCTCGGGCACAGGTGCCGAACAGGCGCCACGCCCCGGGCAGGACAAGACCGTCAAGGCGCGTCAGGTGGTCCTGCACGTCCACCTCTCCGAGCCGCGATCACCGGCACCGGGGACGACCTCCACCTGGGCCGGGTGGAGAACACCCGCACCGGGGTCACCGCCGACCAGATCAAGACGTGGTGCGGCAACACCGACACCCAGATCACCGTCAAACCGGTGATCGACCTGGCCGACCACATCGCCACCAACGCCTACGAAGTCCCCGACCGGCTCGAGGAACAGGCCAGGCTGATCAACCACACCTGCGTCTTCCCCTGGTGCAACCGGCTGGCCAGCAGGTGCGACAACGAGCACTGCGTCCCCTACGACCAGGGCGGCACCACCTGCTCCTGCAACATCACCCCGCTCTGCCGACGACACCACCGACTGAAGACCCATACGACCTGGCTCTACACCGTCCTGGAACCCGGCACGTTCCTGTGGACCAGCCCCCACGGCTACCAGTTCCTCCGCGACCACACCGGCACCCTCGACGTCTCCCCCGACAAACGCCCCCGCAACCTCCACCCACCCGACGCCTGACCCCACCGCCCCGACCCCCCGCCACAGCACCACCCGACGGGGAGCTCGGCACGCCCACCGGCCCAGCCAGGCCGTGGCGCCAGTGCCGGGCCGGCTCTCACCGCGGTCCCGATAGGTTTCCCGACGTGACTGTCGATGCTCGGGCCCGCCCCCGCTTCCTGCTCGAGGTCGTCGTGTTCTGCGTCGGCATGGCCAGCCTGGGGGCGGAGATCGCTGCCGCCCGGCTGATGGCCCCGTGGTTCGGCGCCAGCACGATCGTGTGGGCCAACACGATCGCGACGGTGCTGGTCGCGCTGTCGATCGGCTACGCCATCGGCGGCCGACTGGCCGACCGGAACCCCACGATGAGCGGGCTGGCGCGCTGCGTCGTGGTGGCCGCTGCGTTGCTGGCGCTGGTCCCGTTCGTGAGCGGACCGTTCCTCCGCCAGTCCACCAAGGCCTTCGCCGAGCTGTCCGGTGGCCTGTTCGTCGGTTCGCTGCTGGGCGTCGGAGTGCTGATCGCGGTCCCGGTCCTGCTGCTCGGCATGGTCTCGCCGTACGCCGTGCGCCTGAAGATGGACCAGGTGTCAGACGCCGGCCGGGTCTCCGGGCGCCTCTACGCGATCGGCACGATCGGGTCGCTCACCGGCACCTTCCTCGCCTCGCTGCTGCTGATCCCGCTCGTCGGCACCCAGCGCACGTTCCTCCTCTTCGCCCTCACCCTCGCCCTGGTCGCCATCCCCGCGCTCGGTCGCACCTGGTTCGTCGCCGCCGTCGTCGGAGCCGTGATCGCCGTCCTCGTCGCGCTCCCGGTCGGCTCCACCAAGACCACCACCGCCAACGGCAAGGTGATCTGGGAGCGCGAGACCGAGTACCAGTACGCCCGTGTCATCCAGCGCACCGACGGTGCGCGGTTCCTCGAGCTCAACGAGGGCCAGGCCGTGCACTCGGTCTACCGGGAGGGCAGGTGGCTCACCGGCGGCTACTGGGACGAGATGCTCGTCCTCCCGTTCAGCGGCGAGAACGCCCCCGAGCGGGTGGCCATCCTCGGCAGCGCAGCAGGTACGACGGCCCGGGCGCTCGCGCACTACTTTCCCGACATGGTCATCGACGCGGTGGAGATCGACCCCGACGTCACCGAGGTCGGCCGCGAGCTCTTCGACCTCACCGGCAAGAACATCACGACCCACGCCGCCGACGCGCGACCCTGGCTCCAGGCCCAGGAGACGACGTACGACGCGATCCTCGTCGACGCCTACCGGCAGCCCTACATCCCCTTCTACCTGGCCACGGAGGAGTTCTTCGACGTGGTCAAGGAACACCTCACCCCCGGCGGCACGATCGCGATGAACGTCGGCCACCCGCCCCAGTCCGACAAGCTCGAGAAGGTGCTGTCGGCCACGCTGCGCGAGTCCTTCGGGGCCGACCGGGTGTTCCGCGACCCGGTCGACGACACCAACACGATGCTGCTGGGCACCACCTCGGACGCCGACCCGGCCGACCAGCTCCGCGCCGCCGACGTGCCCGGTGAGGTGCGCACGGTCTCCGACCAGACCGCCGACCGGCTCGCAACCGGCCTCACCGGCGGCAACGTCTACACCGACGACCGCGCACCCGTCGAGTGGCTGGTCGACGCGTCCCTGGCCGAGGTGGCCCAGTAGGCCCAGGGGGTCCAGTAGTCCAGTCGGTCCCAGCACGCCGGAAGCGGGCTCTGCCGTGGCACTGCCATGGCGTCCGTGGCCCGCGGGCCGCACAATGGCCTCCGTGGAGCCGGACGAACTCCCTGACGTCGAGGATCTCTGGTGGTCCTGGGTGGTCCTGGCCACGCTGCACCGGACGGAGGGCGACGAGTCCTGCCGGTTCGATCCGGACGAGCTCGTCCTGGCCCTCGACGCGGCCGACGGTTCCTGGCTGCGCATGCAACGCTCCCACGGCCGTCGGGCAGCTCTGTGGGGCCGGTCGGCCCTGGCTCCGGCGAGTCCCCCTGACGCCCGCCGTGGGGCACCCGACTGGGCGCTCTCGGAGGCCACCGAGGAACGCCGTCCGACCTTCCTGGCCTGGCACGCTCACGACGAGTGGGACACCAGCGCCCCGTGCCACGACGAGGGCGCCCTCCATCTGCTGCGACCACTGCTGACCGTCGACCCACGGGTCGTGGAGCTCGTCCGGTCGGGCCGGGCGACCCCGGACACGCTTGCGGCGTACGCCCACGGAGGTGACCTCGAGGAGGCCGTCGAGCTGATCCGGCTGGCCGGAGAGGACCCTCCCGTCCGGTCACGTGGATCGGTCGGTGTCCGCCTGCGCGACCAGATCCACGGCCAGATGCGGGACGCCACCGAGAGCGACCGGATGCTGTTGCAGCGGCCGCCCGCGCTGGTGCACTGGTCGCGGGTCAACGGGCCGGTCACCCCCTTCGAGTACGCCGTGATGGTGCGGCGCGACCGGCTGAGCCCGGCACGCACCAACACCAGGCTGCCGTCCGCGATCGTGCGCACCCTGAGCAACGTGCTCGCCACCCTCCACCGGGAGGAGGCGGGTGAGGAGTCGGGCGCGTGGTTGTTCGCGCGAGTGACCTCGGACGGCTTCCTGGTGCACTTCGACCGGACCTTCGACAGCTGGCCGCCGTGGTACCAGGTGCGGCACGCCGGCGACGGTCCGTCACTCGAGGACCTGGCGTGGGAGATGACCCAGCGCACCCCTCGGTGGCGGCCCGCGTGGGCGAGCCTGCTGCCGCTCTCCTGACCGGCGCTCAGAGGAGTCGTCGGTCCGAGGCCCACCGGGTCAGCTCGTGGCGCGAGGACAGCTGCAGCTTCCGCAGCACCGAGGACATGTGCGTCTCGACGGTCTTGATCGAGATGAACAGCTCCGAACCCACCTCCTTGTAGGAGTAGCCGCGGGCGATCAGTCGCATCACCTCGCGCTCCCGCTCGGTGAGCCGGTCGAGGTCCTCGTCGACGGCGGCGACCTCGATGGTGCCGGCGAAGGCGTCGAGCACGAAACCCGCCAACCGGGGCGAGAACACGGCGTCACCCGAGGCGACCCGCTCGATCGCCGCCACGAGCTCGGGGCCGGTGATCGTCTTGGTCACGTAGCCACGGGCACCGGCCCGGATGGTGCCGATGACGTCCTCGGCCGCGTCGGACACCGAGAGGGCCAGGAACCGGGTGGGAGTAGTGGCGTTCGCCGACCGCTGGGCCAGCGCGAAACGTCGCATCACCTCGGCGCCCCCGCCCCCGGGAAGGTGGACGTCGAGCAGCACCACCTCGGGGCGGTGAGCGACGACGGCCGCGACGGCCTGGTCGACGTCGGCTGCCTCGGCGACGACGTCCACCGAGGTTCCGAGCTCGGATCGGACGCCCGTGCGGAACATGGCGTGGTCATCGACGATGACGACGGTGCGCAGGGTCATGAGCTCTCCTTCGGTCGACGTTCGTGAGTGGGCAGGGACAGCCGGACCTCGGTGCCCTCACCCGGGACGCTGCGCACCGTGGCGGTGCCACCGTGACGTTCCATGCGGCCGACGATGCTGCTGCGGACCCCCTGCCGGTCCTCCGCGACCCGAGCCGGGTCGAAGCCGGCGCCGCGGTCGCGGACGAAGATCTCGACACCCGCGGAGGTGGCCTCGGCGTACACGTCGACCGTGCCGGCCCCCGAGTGCTTGGCGGCGTTGGTGATGGCCTCGCGGGTGGCCAGCACCAGCGGACGGTCCTCGTCGGTGACCGGGGCGTCGCCCACGCAGACCACCTCGACCGGTACGCCGTGCGCGTCCTCCACCTCCGCCGCCACCGCGCGCAGCGCCGCCGCGAGCGTGTCCGGCCCCTGACCGGCGCTGTCGAAGAGCCAGGACCTCAGGTCGCGCTCCTGCGCACGGGCCAGCCGCGAGACCGTCGCGGGATCACCGGCCGAGCGCTGGATCAGGGCGAGGGTCTGCAGCACCGAGTCGTGGAGGTGGGCCGCGACGTCGGCCCGCTCCTCGGAGCGCACCCGCGCCTCCCGTTCCTCACTGAGGTCGGAGGAGAGTCGCAGCAGCCAGGGTCCGGCCATGAAGCCGATGCCGAGGATGCCGAAGGCGGCCGCCAGCCCGACGTTCAGCGCGACCGTGAGGCTGCCCGATCGCAGCGAGAACAGGGTGATGGCCGAGATCAGCAGCAGCAGACCCGCTCCGATGCGCAGGTAGGCCCGCCAGCCGCCGCCGCCCACCAGGGCCCGGACCGGCCCCATCCGCATCGAGGGGTTGCGCCACCGCTCGCGCTGGGCCTCGTCGGCCTGCCACCACAGCACCGCGACGCCGACACCCGCCAGCAGGAGGGGTACGACGCCGAGGGTGCTCCCCGTGGCCATCGTGAGGGCGAGGAGCACACCGATGGCGATCGTGCCCACGGCGACCAGAGGCCCGTAGTCGGCGAACCGCCGCTCCGGCCGCGCGCCCCGCTTGCCCTGCCGGGTGGCCGCGTCGAGCCCGGGCGAAAGCGTCTCGGTGTGGCGCTGGGCCGGCATGAACAGCCACAGACCGGCGTACAGCACCGCGCCGAAGCCGCTGAAGGCCACCAGGACCAGGAAGCCCATCCGCACCCACAGCACCGGCAGGCCGAGGTGCTGGGCCACCCCCGAGGCCACCCCGCCGATCCAGCGCTCGTCGGTCGACCGGTAGGCGCGGCGTGGCGCGTCCGCGGGGAACGGCGGGCGTCCCGCGGGCGTGGCGGGGGCGGGAAGGGGCTTCATGTCCCGCACATCGTGTCACCGCGAGGCCGGACACACATCAGGTCCTGCCCCTGACCGCTGCCCTGACATCTGGGGTGCGAAGAATCAGGGACGTCCCCGATACCGCGGAAGCCCGCACCCGGACACGATGGGTGACATGAACGAGCCGAGTGCACCCCCAGCGAGTACGACGCCACCTCCCCACACCGGTGGGCCACGCGCCACCGGCGACCAGATGCGTGACGTCGACCGGCTGCGCCGTAGCAGCACCGACCGCTACGTCGCCGGTGTCGCCGGTGGCCTGGGGCGGCACTTCGACATCGACCCCACGATCATCCGCGTCCTGCTCGTCGTGCTCAGCCTCTTCGGCGGAGCCGGCGTCCTGCTCTACGCCGTGATCTGGCTGTTCGTGCCCGAGGACGGTCAGGCCGACGCTCCGATCGAGGTCAGCACGGACGTCCGTCGGATCATCCTCATCCTCGCCGGGGTCATCGCCGTCTCGGTCGTCTTCGGCACCCCCTTCTTCGGCAACAGCTGGGGCAACGGCTTCCCGATCCCCGTGCTCGTCATCGGGTTCGTCATCGTGGCGCTGTTCGCCACCCGTGAGCAGCGTCGCCAGTCCCGCAACCAGAACCAGCCGCCTCCACCGTGGGGATCGGTCCCCGCGCCCACCCAGTACGGCGCCGCGCCGTACGCCCCGGAAGGAACCCCCATGTCCACCAGCACCGACACCCGTGTCGAGCAGGGTCACCAGCCGCCCGCCTGGATGCCGCCTCCCGCGCCGACGTACCTGCTGCCGCCACGTCCCCGACGCACTGGCGTCGTCCTGTTCTGGCCCACGCTGGCGCTCATCGCCATCGCCCTCGGGACACTGGGGATCTTCGACACCTCCAGCACGATCACGATCTCGGCGTACGGCGCCCTGGCGGTCGGCATCACCGGCCTGGCTCTCCTGGTGGGTGCCTTCGTCGGCCGGCCCGGTGGGCTGATCGCCCTGGGACTGGCCTCCTGCATCGGCCTGCTCGTCACCAGCATCGTCGGGGTCGCCAACGGCACCAACGGGTTCGACAACCAGGACCTGAGCTTCACCCCGTCCACCTCCGCGACGGTGCGCTCCGACTACTTCACCCCGACGGGGACCATCCGGCTCGACCTCACCCAGGTCGCCGACCTCGCTGCCCTGGACGGCCGCACGGTCAACGTCGGGACCAA
The DNA here is from genome assembly GCA_963843775.1 of uncultured Actinomycetota bacterium. Classification (GTDB taxonomy): domain Bacteria; phylum Actinomycetota; class Actinomycetes; order Propionibacteriales; family Nocardioidaceae; genus Marmoricola. Next base: position 231,710 of record CAWJLT010000012.1, on the reverse strand, counting down.
CGCCGGCGACATCACGGTGACCGTGCCCAGCGGGCTCAACGTGCACGTCGTGGCCGACGTCCGCTACGCCGGGCAGATCAACGTCGGTGACCAGATGCGCGACGGCCTGGGCCAGAACCTCGACACGACACTCACCACCTCCACCTCGCCGACGGCCCCCACTCTCGAGCTCGCCGCCAACATCCGCTTCGGTCAGATCACCGTCGAGCAGCAGTAGGCCGCTCGACCACCCGCGCACCACCCACCTGAATCCAGGCCACCCCGCACCTGGGCCAACCAAGGAGCCTTCCCATGTCAGACCTCACTCCCCCACCCGCCGCAGACCGCAGCGTCAAGATCCCCCATCTCGTCTTCGGGCTGCTCTTCCTCGGCATCGCCGGGATCTGGGCCCTGGTGGTCACCGACGTGATCACCGAGGACCGCCTACCGGTCCTGGCGCCCGCCGTGCTCATCGTCGCCGGGGTGATCGGGCTCGCCGCCAGCCTGGCGAGCACGCGCAACCGCAAGGCGCGCACCAGCCGGCAGGACGAGGCCGACAAGCACGAGCTCGACGACCAGACCCAGGAGATCCGATGACCGAGCAGCCGCCGTACCAGGCGCCCCCGCCCCCGCCGCCGGGCGAGGCCTCCTACCGTCGCCTGACCCGCACCTCGTGGGACGCACCCGTCAGCGGGGTCTGCGGCGGCATCGCGCGCTACCTCGGGGTGGACCCGACCCTGGTCCGCGTGGTCGCGGTCATCGCCGCCGTCGTCACCTTCCCGGCCGCCCTGATCGCCTACGTCGTGATGTGGGCCGTGATCCCCCGGGAGCAGTGACCCGTCCGATCAGCGACGGGTGGAGTCCGACAGCGACCGGGTGATCACCTGGTTGGCCGCCCGCTGGAAGCCGGCGACGACCGCCTCGAGGGTGAGCTGTCGCAGTCGCGACATCGTCTTCTCGAAGGCGGCCTTGTCGGCCTCGCTGTGCTCCTTGCCGCGGAAGGGGGTGAGCACCTTGGTGCGCAGGATCCGGGTCAGGTCGTCGGCCAGCGCATCCATGTGCCGGGTGATGGCCTCCGCGGCCTCCTCGATCGAGTCGACCGGGAGGTCGAGCGCCATCAGCTTCAGCGCCGCCTCGAAGGACGGCAACGGCTCGTAGCGGTCTCCGTCGCCGCGCCCCTCCACTCGCTCCTCGACGCGCACCGCGTAGATCTTGACCAGCCGCTCGAGGTCCTCCTCGCTGAGCGTCCGCCCCGCCCGCACCTCGAGCTGGCGACGCGTCACCGACTCCCGGGGCCCAGCGCCCCAGGAGGTCAGCAGGGCACGTTGCAGGGTCAGGTCCTCGACCGAGGCGTCACCCGGCACGCGGGCGAGGTACTTCTCGATCGCGGACAGCGTGAAGCCGTGGTCCTGCAACGCGCGGATCAGGTCGAGGCGGGCCCGGTGGCCCGGCGTGTAGTAGGCCATCCGGCCCCGTCTGCTGGGCGGCGGGAGCAGGCCCAGGCCGGCGTAGTACCGCGTGGTCCGCACGGTCATGCCCGTCACCGCGGCGAGCTCGTCGACGGTGTAGAGCTCCTCGCCGGAGTCCGTGTCGTCCTGTGCGCTCACGTGGGTCCCGCCTCTCCAACCGAGTCAGACCGTAACAGTTCCACTGGCACATCAGAGACTGGCACATCAGGGACTGGCACATCGACGTTGCGGCCACCTGGGGCGCGAGGGACCTTGAGTCGTGACAGTAATGCTGTAACAGTTGCCCCGTCATCCTCCATCACCCTCCGTCTCGCTCCGTCTCCCCGGGAAGGGCCCCCATGCCCGACGTCTACACCTCCGAGCACGAAGACTTCCGCAAGACCGCCCGGACGTTCTACGAGCGTGAGGTCGTGCCCTTCCACGACCAGTGGGAGAAGGACGGGATCGTTCCCCGCGACCTCTGGCTCAAGGCGGGCCGGGCGGGACTGCTCTGCTTCGACGTCCCAGAGGAGTACGACGGGGCGGGGGTCTCCGACTTCCGCTACAACGTCATCGTCTCCGAGGAGCAGACCCGCGCCAACGTGAGCGGGCCGGGCTTCTCGGTGCACACCGACATCATCGTGCCCTACCTCATCACCCTGGGGAACGACGAGCAGAAGAGGCGGTGGCTCCCCGGCACGGTCTCGGGCGAGATCATCACCGCCATCGCGATGACCGAGCCGGGTGCGGGCAGCGACCTGCAGGGCGTGCGCACGACCGCCGTCGACAAGGGTGACCACTACCTGCTCAACGGCTCCAAGACCTTCATCAGCAACGGCATCAACGCCGACCTCGTCATCGTGGTCGTGAAGACCGACCCCGACGCCGGCCACAAGGGCATCAGCCTGCTGGTCGTGGAGCGCGGGATGGAGGGCTTCGAGCGTGGCCGCAACCTCGACAAGATCGGCCTGCACGCCCAGGACACCGCCGAGCTCTCGTTCACCGACGTGGTCGTGCCCAAGGAGAACCTCCTGGGCCAGGAGGGCGAGGGCTTCATCTACCTGATGATGAACCTCCCCCAGGAGCGCCTGATCATCGCCGCGCAGGCCGTCGCGGCGGCCGAGGCGATCCTGCAGATGTGCCTGGACTACGCCAGGACCCGCGAGGCGTTCGGCAAGCCCATCGGCAAGTTCCAGCACAACCGGTTCCTCGTCGCCGAGATGGCCACCGAGGTCACCATCGCCCGGACGTTCATCGACGACTGCGTGCGCAAGCACCTCGAGGGCAGCCTCACGGCCGTCGACGCCGCGATGGCCAAGTGGTGGTGCACCGAGCTGCAGAACAAGCTCGTCAACCAGGGCGTCCAGCTCCATGGCGGCTACGGGTACATGATGGAGTTCCCCATCGCCAAGGCCTACCTGGACAGTCGCATCTCCACGATCTACGGCGGGACGACCGAGATCCAGAAAGAGATCATCGGCCGGAGCCTGGGGCTCTAGGTCATGGACTTCGACCTCCCCGAGAGCGCGCTCGCCGTCCGCGAGGGTGTCGCCGCCGTCGCCGCGAAGTACGACCACGCGTACTGGTCCCGCTGCGAGGACGAGAAGCGCTACCCCACCGAGCTCTACGGCGACCTCGCCGAGGGTGGCTGGCTCGGGCTCAGCGTCCCCGAGGAGTACGGCGGAGGTGGGCAGGGTCTGCTCGAGACCGCCGTCGCCTGCGAGACCCTGTGCGCGTCCGGCGGCACCGCCGGCTCGTTCATCTACGTGCTCAACCCGGGCTTCGGCGTGACGACCCTCGTCCGGCACGGCACCGCGGAGCAGAAGCAGGAGATCCTGCCCGGGCTCGCCTCCGGCGAGGTCCAGTTCAGCTTCGGCCTCACCGAGCCCGACGCCGGCTCGAACGCGATCGAGATCAGCACCAGTGCCCGGCGCGACGGTTCCGCAGGGGACTTCCTGATCAAGGGGCAGAAGGTCTGGATCTCCAACGTCGAGCGCGCCGACTGGATGGTCGCGGTCACCCGCACGATCCCGGCCCAGGACGCGAAGCCCCGCACCTCGGGCTTCACGCTGTTCCTCGTCGACGTCAAGGAGGCCCTCGCCGCCGGCACGTTGAGCTACACGCCCATCCCGAAGATGGGGTCCAACATCCTCTGCTCCAGCCAGGTCTTCCTCGACGACGTCCGCGTCCCCGCCCACCGGGTCCTCGGTGAGGTCGACGAGGGCTTCCGGGTGCTGTGGGACGTGCTCAACCCCGAGCGCATCATCGCCGCCGCGGGCGCGGTCGGCGGGGCCGACGCCGCGCTCCAGGTCGCCTCGGACTACGCCCGTGAGCGGGTCGTCTTCGGACGCCCCATCGGCGCCAACCAGTCGATCCAGTTCCCGCTCGCCCAGATCAAGGCGAAGACCGAGCTGGCCCGGTTGATGACCTACAAGGCGGCCTGGCTCTTCGACCAGGGCCGACCCTGCGGCAACGAGGCCGACGTCGCCAAGCTGACCGCGGCGCAGGCCACCTGGGAGGCCGCGGACCAGGCGTTCCAGACGCTGGGAGGGATGGCCTACTCCAAGGAGTACCCCGTCGAGCGGATGTTCCGGGACGCGCGCATCGGCAAGAACATCCCGGTCTCCGAGCAGATGGTGCTGGCCCACATCGGGACTTCCATGCTGCAGTTGCCCAAGAGCTACTGACCACCGGCCACCCGGTGGTCCAGCAGTGACCGTCTCGACACCACCCTCACCCAGGAGAAACCGTTGACCGACGTCATGGCAGCCCGCACCGAGATCGACGCGATGATCGCCCCGAGCATCCCGCACGCGTTCGCCGAGACGGTCGCCGCGCAGGGTGACGCCCCGGCGTACTCCGACAAGATCGGGATCGAGGGTCCCGGATGGCGCACGCTGTCCTGGACCGAGCTGCGCGAGACCGCCCTCGACGTCGCCGCCGCGCTGGTCGACCTCGGTGTGCTGCCGGGCGACCGGGTCGCGATCATGGCCTCCAACCGCATCGAGCACGTGCTCGCGGACCTGGGCGCCCTGCACGCCGGCGCCACCCCGATGTCGATCTACAACACGCTCTCCCCCAACCAGGTCGCCTACGTCGCCGGACACTCCGAGCCCTCAGTCGTGGTGCTCGAGAACGCCGACCACGTGGCCCGCTGGTCCCAGGCCCTCGCCGCCGGCGCCGCTCCGCAGATCGTCATGCTCGACCCCGCGTCCGCCCCCGCCGGCGCGATCACGTGGGACGAGCTGCTCGAACGCGGCCGGGCCACCCGCGGGAAGCACCAGGCCGAGGTCGAGCAGCGCTGGCAGGCCATCGACCCGGAGCAGCCCGCGACGATCCTCTACACCTCCGGCACCACCGGGAACCCCAAGGGTGTCGTCATCACCCACCGCAACGTGCTGTTCGAGGTCGAGAGCGGCAACCGGACAGCGGGACTCGAGGGCGACAGCATCGGCGTCTCCTACCTCCCCTACGCGCACATCGCCGAACGGGTGCTCGGCATCTACATCCCGCTGGTCACTGCCGGCCACGTCCACCTCGTCGGCGACCCGTCGCTGCTGGTCGGCGCGCTCGGTGAGGTCAGGCCCACACGGTTCTTCGGCGTACCCCGCGTCTGGGAGAAGATCCAGACCGGCATCGGCGGCCTGATCGCCATGGAGACCGACGAGACCAAGAGGCTGGCCGTCGCGGACGCCATGGCGGTCGGCCTGGAGTACGTCGAGTCGCTCCAGCTGGGACACGAGACGAGCCCCGAGCTGAAGGCGCGGTTCGAGGCGGCCGACGAGGCCGTGCTCACCCCCATCAAGTCGCTGCTCGGGCTCGACCGCGTCACCTGGGCCGGCAGCGCCTCGGCCCCGATGCCCCTGGAGACGGCCCGGTTCTTCGCCGGCCTGGGGTTCGCGATCTTCGACATCTACGGCATGACCGAGACCACCGGGTCGGTGACGGCCTGCGGGCCGGGGCAGTTCCGTCTCGGCACCGTCGGCCGCGCCCAGCCCGGCATCGAGATGGCGATCGCCGAGGACGGCGAGATCCTGACGCGCAGCCCGGTGAACACCAGCGGCTACCACCAGAACCCCGAGGCCAGCGCCGAGCTGGTCGACGACCAGGGCTGGATCCACACCGGCGACATCGGCGAGATCGACGACGACGGGTTCCTGAAGGTGGTGGACCGCAAGAAGGAGATGATCATCACCTCGCAGGGCAAGAACATCGCGCCGTCCAACATCGAGAACCTCCTCAAGGAGAGCCCCCTCGTGGGCCACGCGCTCGCCTACGGCGAGGGCAGGCCCTACGTGGTGGCGATCCTGACCCTCGACCCCGACGTGGCCCCGGTCGTCGCCGCCCGGCTCGGCCTGGAGTACGCCGACCTGGCCGAGCTCGCCCGGAGGCCGGAGATCCTCGGCATCGTCGGGCAGGCGGTCGACCAGGCGAACGAGCGGTTGTCGCGGCCCGAGCAGGTCAAGCGGTGGAAGCTGCTGCCGGTCGAGTGGACGGCGGAGTCGGCCGAGCTGACGCCCACGCTGAAGCTCAAGCGGCGCGTCGTGCACGCCAACTACGCCGAGGCCCTGGAGGAGCTCTACGCCTGACGCCGTGGCCGGCTGCGTGTCCGCAGAAGATTGTCTTGTGCACACGCGATCCTGGGCTATGGTGGCTGAAACGCATCGTCGATGACGATGGGTATCTCGTTGAAGCCAACGACCTGATGCCTGGGCGCTGTAGGGGTACCGGCGCTCACGCACCATTCAGTTCTCCCTCGGGAGACCTCACAGGTCGGTGAGCGATGACCGCAGTAGCCCATGCAAGAACGTCCAGACGACAGAGCGCCTCCGAGGAACGGTCGAGCCGGACACGCGAGCTGTTCCTCCTCGCGCAGTCCAGCGACACTGACGACGAGCGTCAGCAGCTGATGGCCACCGTGATCGAGATGCACCTCGATCTCGCGCACGCGGAGGCCTCGCGGTACCGCTCGCGAGGCATTCCCCTCGACGACCTGCGGCAGGTGGCCGCCCTGGCCCTGACGAAGGCGACGCGGGGCTACGACGTGACCACCGGGCACGACTTCCTCTCCTACGCCGTGCCGACCATCCGCGGCGAGCTCCGCAAGCACTTCCGCGACCACGGCTGGATGATCCGTCCGCCGCGAAGGATCCAGGAGCTGCAGGCCCGCATCAACACCGCCGAGGCAGAGCTGTCCTACAAGCTCGGACGGTCCCCTCAGCCGGTCGAGATCGCGCGACACCTGGGTGAGGGCGTCGAGTCGGTGATCGAGGCGCTCGCCAGCGACGGTTGCTTCGTCCCGGCCTCGCTCGACCACCCCGCCGGCGGTGACGGCTCCACCACGCTGGGCGAGCTGCTGCCCTTCGACGACACGTCGCAGGGTGCCTCCGAGGCGCGGCTGGTGCTGAGCCCGGTGCTCCGTACCCTGGCCGAGCGCGACCGCCAGATCCTCAGCATGCGCTTCTACGAGGGCCTCACCCAGCGCGAGATCGCCGCTCGCATCGGAGTCACCCAGATGCAGGTCTCGCGGTTGCTGACCCGGATCCTCGGCCAGCTGCGCAACGGCGTGGGCGAGGTCCCCCTGGCCTAAGCCGTCGCCGCGGCACCGATCCGCTCGTCCCTGACCGCGACGGCGATCTCGGGGAAGTCGGTGAGCACGCCGTCGACCCCGAGGTCGAAGAGTCGACCGACCTCCGCGGGCGTCTCCTCGCGCAACGTCCAGACGAGCACGTCGAGACCGCACCCGAACGCCTTGCCGATCGGGCGTTCGCGGGCGTGGTCCTTGTGCAGGCCGACCGCGGTGGCGTAGGTCGCCACCCGCTGCAGCCTGCGGCGCTTGACCGGCTCCGACTTGTCGACGAGCTGTACCAGCTCGGTGTCGATCTCGCGACGCAGCCGGCGCAGCACCTCGGCGTCGAAGGACATGACGGCCGCCCCCGACAGGGCGGAGGTCAGCCGCCGACGGCGAAGCAGGTCGACGAGGGGCTCGTCCAGCGGCGTCCCGAGGTCGGCGAAGAGCCGAGGGTGCTTCAGCTCGATGTGGACGCCGAGCCGACGGCCGGAACGGCGGGACTCGGCCTCACGCAGGTCGAGCAGCTCCTCGAGGGTCAGGACGCCCAGCATCCCGTCGAAGCGCGCGCTGCCGGGGCGACCCAGGGGCCAGCGCTCCCGGGCCCGCAGCTGTCGGATCTCGGCGAGGTCGAAGTCCTGGACGAACCACCCGTCCTGCTCGCGTCCGTCGAGCACCAGACGACGGCGCCGGCTCGCGAACTCGCGCCGATCAGCGACGTCGGTGGTCCGGGCGAGGTTGAGGTCGTGCCGGCACACCAGCACGCCGTCGCGGGTGCTGAGCACGTCGGGCTCGACGGAGTCGGCACCCCCACGCCAGGCGAGCCGGTAGGCCAGGGAGGTGTGCTCCGGCCGGTGCCCGCTTGCGCCCCGGTGTCCGATGACGAGTGGTCCACTCACGATGCCAGCGTGCGCGCCGCGGGTGACCAGCAGGTGACGCTCGGTGGAACGCACCACCTACGGTGGTCGGCATGCAGACGTTCGGCACGCTGGAGCTCCGTCCCGCCCTCGAGCACCCCGAGCTTCTCGGCATCCCCGTCCGGGAGGCACTCTCGGCCTGGGAGCACGCCGGCGAGGTGCTGGTCGCCGCGATCGACCCGGCCCTCGCCGACACCGCGGCCATGAGCGAGGCCTACGAGGTCCCGATGTCGGCGGGCGCCAACTGCGTGGTCGTGATGGGTCGGCGAGACGGTGAGGAACGCACTGCCGCGTGCGTCGTACGCGCCGACACCCGGGCCGACGTGAACAACGTGGTCAAGCGGACCCTCGACGTCCGCAAGGCCTCGTTCCTCCACCACGACCGCGCCGTGGCCGAGACCGGCATGGAGTACGGCGGGATCACCCCTGTCGGCCTCCCCGACGGATGGCGCCTCCTCGTCGACGCGGCCGCCACCGAGATCGAGCTCGCCGTCCTCGGCAGCGGCATCCGTGGCTCGAAGCTGTTCGTGCCGGGCCGCCTGCTGGGCCTGCTCCCCGGTGCCCAGGTCGTCGTGGACCTCGCGCGGGCCGCACCTGCCTAGACCAGTCCGAAAAGGTGTCACAGGGCTGTCACACGTCGGGTCTACGGTCGAGAACCTGAGAGAAGACGATGAATCCAGGTGGATCTCAGGGTCTCTCTCAGGGAATGACCCGATAGCGCCCCCGGGCGCACGCTGATGGAGTTGACCCATGCATCGTCAAATCGCCGGCAAGCTCACCGGTCGCGTGACCAAGTGGTTCGTCCTCGCCTTCTGGATCATCGCCGTGATGGGGCTCGGCAGCTTCGCCGGCAAGCTGACCGAGGTCCAGAACAACGAGGCGTCCTCCTGGCTCCCGGGCAACGCCGAGTCCACGCGCGCCCTGGAGAAGCTGAAGCCGTTCCAGGACCCCAACGCCATCCCGACGACCGTGGTCTATGAGAAGAAGTCCGGGTTCACGCCCGAGGACCTCACCGCGCTGAAGCAGCAGGCGGCTGAGCTGCAACAGATGGACGACGTCACCGGCAAGGTCATCGGCCCGATCCCCTCCCAGGACGGCCAGGCGGCCCAGACCGTCGTCACGTACAACCTCGGTGCCGACGGCTGGAACAAGATGCCCGACATCGCCGACAAGATCCATGGGATCGCCTCGGTCGCCGGCGGCACGGTCTACATCGCCGGCTCGGGCGGCCAGGCGGTCGACTCCGCGGAGGCGTTCGCGGGCCTGGACAGCACGCTCCTGCTGGCCGCCCTCGGCGTCGTCATCCTCCTGCTGCTCCTGACCTACCGCAGCCCGGTGCTGTGGATCCTGCCGATCTTCTCCGTGGTCGTGTCGCTCGGCTGCTCACTGGGCCTGATCTACTTCCTGGCCAAGTACGCCGACCTGACCGTCAACGGCCAGAGTCAGGCGATCGTCTCCATCCTCGTCATCGGTGCCGGGACCGACTACGCCCTCCTGCTCGTCGCGCGCTATCGAGAAGAGCTCCGTCGTCACGAGGACCGGCACGAGGCGATGGCCTTCGCGCTGCACCGCGCCACTCCGGCCATCATCGCCAGTGGCGGCACCGTGATCGTCGGCATGCTGTGCCTCACCCTGGCCCAGATGAACTCCACGGCCGGGCTGGGGCCGGTGTGCGCCATCGGGGTGGCCGTGACCCTGCTGGCGATGATCACCCTGCTACCGGCCCTGCTCGTGATCTTCGGCCGCTGGATGTTCTGGCCGATGCGCCCGACCTTCGGGTCCAAGGAGCCCACCTCGACCGGCCTCTGGGCCAGGGTCGGCGCGTTCATCAGCCCGCGACCGCGCAAGGTCTGGGTCGTCACCGCCCTGGCGCTGGGCGCCTGCGCCTTCGGCGTGCTGACGCTGAACACCAACGGCCTGTCCACCGAGGACTCCTACACCAAGGACTTCGACTCCGTGATCGGGCAGCGTGCGCTCACCGCCCACGGGTTGGCCGACAACTCGACGCCCGTCATGGTGGTGGCCAACGCCGACCAGGCCGACGAGGTGGCCACGGCGATGACCGGCATCGACAACCTCGAGCAGCCGAGCCAGCCCCTCGTCAAGGACGGCGTCGCGTTCCTCACCGCCAACCTGACCGTCGACCCGACCACGACCGCCGCGTTCGACACCGTCGACCAGGTGCGGACGAAGGTGCACGCCGTAGCAGGCGGCAACGCCCTGGTCAGCGGCACCTCCGCGATCCTCGACGACATGCTCGGGGCCAACACCCGGGACGCCCGGGTGATCATCCCGGTGACCCTGGTGGTGGTGCTGCTGATCCTGATGCTGCTGCTCCGGGCCGTGACCGCTCCCCTGATCCTGATCGGGACCGTGGTGCTCTCCTTCGGCGCCGCGCTGGGACTCGGCAGCCTCGCCTTCAAGTACGTCTTCGACTACCCGGGCGCCGATCCGAGCTTCCCGCTCTTCGTGTTCGTCTTCCTGGTCTCCCTCGGGATCGACTACAACATCTTCTTGATGACGCGCGTCCGGGAGGAGACGGCCACCCGCGGAACCCGCCAGGGCTCGCTCGTGGCGTTGTCGGCGACCGGTGGGGTGATCACGTCGGCGGGTCTGGTGCTGGCGGCCACCTTCGGGATCCTGGCCTCGCTGCCGCTGGTGTTCCTGGTCGAGCTCGGCTTCACCGTCGCCCTGGGCGTCATCCTCGACACGATCATCGTCCGTTCGGTGCTGGTCACAGCCATCAACCTCGACCTGGGCGGCGTGATCTGGTGGCCCAGCAAGCTCGACCGCGGCCAGGACCACGACGGGGCCGGCGCCACCCTGCCGGTCGAGCACGAGTCACCGCAGCACCGCGCGGACGAACGCGTCGACGCCTGACCCGGCGCCACGCGACCGACCCCGGGTGGCGTGATGATGCTGACACCAATACTGTCAGCGTCATGAAGCTCTCCACCATGTTGATGTACGACGGCAACCCCCGCTCGGCCGCCGACCAGGTCGTCGAGCTCGAGAAGGCGGGGATCGACACCGTCTGGGTGGCCGAGGCCTACGGCTTCGACTCCCCCACCCTGATGGGCTACCTCGCGGCCGTGACCGAGACGGTCGAGATCGGTGCCGCCATCCTCAACGTCTTCTCGCGCACCCCGGCGCTGCTGGCGCAGACCGCCGCCGGGCTGGACAACGTCTCGGGGGGTCGCGCCATCCTCGGCCTCGGCGCCTCCGGCCCGCAGGTGATCGAGGGCTGGCACGGCATGCCGTACAGCAAGCCACTGGGTCGCACCAAGGAGGCCATCGAGATCATCCGCGCCGCCCTGCGCCGCGAGAAGCTGGAGTACCACGGCAAGAGCTTCGACCTCCCACTGCCCGAAGGGCAGGGCACGGGTCTGGGCAAGCCGCTGAAGATGCTCACCCGCCCCGAACGCAGCGTCATCCCCATCTACATCGCCGCCCTGGGACAGAAGTCCGTCGAGGGCACTGCGGAGTACGCCGACGGCTGGCTCCCCTTCATGTACAGCCCCGAAGGCGCCTCGAGGGTCTGGGGCGACGCCCTCGCCGCCGGCACGGCCAAGCGCAGCGACGAGCTCGGGCCGCTCGAGATCTCGGCCGGCGGGATGGTCGCGATCGGCGAAGACGTCAAGGGGCTCCTCGACCTCGCCCGCCCGATGGCCGCGCTCTACATCGGCGGCATGGGCGCGCGGGGCAAGAACTTCTACAACGACCTCGCCTGCCAGTACGGCTACGAGGCGGAGGCCAAGGAGATCCAGGACCTCTACCTCGACGGCAAGAAGAAGGAGGCCGAGGCAGCCGTGCCCGTCGAGCTCCTGGAGCGGGCCAACCTGGTCGGCCCCGAGGGCTACATCAAGGAGCGCATCGCCGCCTTCCAGGAGTCCGGCGTCACGAACCTCCAGGTCGCCCCGGCCAGCGAGGACCCGGCCGCGACCGTGCGGCAGCTCAAGGAATGGGTCAGCTGAGCGTCGGGCTGCCCCTCGCGCCGCGACCGCACCCGCCTCAGGGTTAGCCTGAGTCACGATGACCGACCAGCCCAGCTCCTCTGTTCCCGGGCCGACACCGCAGCAGATGCGTCGCGCGATCGCTCGTGCCGAGCGGGGCGCGGCCCTCGACGTCAGCGAGGCGACCGTGCTCCTGGCCGCGCGCGGCGCGGACCTGGAACGCGTGACCACGGTCGCGGCCCGTGTCCGTGACGCCGGCCTGGAGGCTGCCGGCCGCCCGGGCACGGTGACCTACTCGCCCAAGGTCTTCATCCCGGTCACCAAGCTGTGCCGTGACCGCTGCCACTACTGCACGTTCGTCGAGTCACCGAGTCAGCTGAGCCGGGCCGGGCACGCCATGTTCCTCTCCCCCGACGAGATCCTCGACCTCGCCCGCGAGGGCGCCGCCCTGGGGTGTGCCGAGGCGCTGTTCACCCTGGGGGACCGGCCCGAGGACCGCTGGCCCGAGGCGAAGGCGTGGCTGGACGAGTCGGGCTACGACTCCACGCTGGCCTACGTCCGCGCGATGGCCATCCGGGTGCTCGAGGAGACCGGGTTGTTGCCCCACCTCAACCCCGGCGTCATGTCGTGGGAGGAGATGAACCGCCTCAAGCCCGTCTCGCCGTCGATGGGGATGATGCTCGAGACCACCTCGCGTCGCCTCTTCGAGACCAAGGGCGAGGCCCACTACGGCTCCCCCGACAAGGACCCCGCCGTACGCACGCGGGTGCTCGAGGACGCCGGTCGCCTCTCGGTCCCGTTCACCACCGGCCTGCTCGTGGGGATCGGCGAGAACCTCACCGAGCGCGCCGAGTCGATCTTCGAGCTGCGCCGGGTGGCGCGGCAGTACGGCCACGTCCAGGAAGTCATCATCCAGAACTTCCGGGCCAAGCCCGACACGGCGATGCGCCACACCGACGACCTCGGCCTCGAGGAGTACCTCGCCGCGATCGCGGTCTCCCGCATCGTCCTGGGGCCCAAGGCCCGTCTCCAGGCACCGCCCAACCTGGTCGATCTCTCCGAGTGCCAGGCCCTCCTCGGAGCCGGGGTCGACGACTGGGGTGGCGTCTCCCCGCTCACCCCCGACCACGTGAACCCCGAGCGCCCCTGGCCCTCCCTGGACCGGCTCCGCGACCTCACCTCCACGGCCGGCTTCGAGCTCCGGGCGCGACTGACCGTCCACCCGGAGTACGTCCTGGCCGGCGAGGCCTGGATCGACCCCCGGGTCTCGGCCCACGTCTCGGCCCTCGCCGACGACGACGGCTTCCTGCGCGAGAACGCCCGGCCGGTCGGCCTGCCCTGGCAGGAGCCCGACGGCGGTTTCGCCGTGGCCGGCACCGGGGTCGGCCGTACCGACCTCCACACCGCCGTCGACACCGAGGGCCGCACCGAGGACCGCCGCTCCGACTTCGCCAACGTCTACGGCGACTGGGACGCCCTCAAGGAGGGGATAGTCCGAGACGATTCCGTCGTCCCGACGACCAAAGAACAACGGAAGCGTCTCGGACTATCGGGAACGGCCGCCCTGAAGGCTGCCGAGAAGGACCCGGGCAACCTGAGCGACGAGCACGCCCTGACCCTGATGACCGCGGAGGGCGACCTGCTCGACCAGGTCCGTCGGCTGGCCGACGACCTGCGTCGCGAGACGGTCGGGGACGACGTCACCTACGTGGTCAACCGCAACATCAACTTCACCAACATCTGCTACGTCGGCTGCCGGTTCTGCGCGTTCGCCCAGCGACGTACGGACGCGGACGCCTACTCGCTGTCGATGAGCCAGGTCGCCGACCGGGCCGAGGAGGCCTGGAACCTCGGCGCCACCGAGGTCTGCATGCAGGGTGGGATCGACCCCGAGCTGCCCGGCACGGCGTACTTCGACCTGGCCGCGGCGGTGAAGACCCGCGTCCCGGAGATGCACGTCCACGCCTTCTCCCCCATGGAGATCGTCAACGGCTCCTCCCGCACCGGCCTGTCCTTCGAGGACTTCCTGATCAAGGCTCGCGAGTCCGGCCTCGACACCATCCCCGGCACCGCCGCGGAGATCCTCGACGACGAGGTCCGGTGGGTGCTGACCAAGGGCAAGCTGCCCACGAGCACCTGGATCGAGATCGTCACCACGGCGCACAAGGTCGGCATCCGCTCGAGCTCGACGATGATGTACGGCCACGTCGACAACCCGCGCCACTGGGTGCAGCACCTGCGCGTGCTCTCGCGCATCCAGGACGCCGCGCTGGAGGCTGGGGTCGGTGGCTTCACCGAGTTCGTGCCGCTGCCGTTCGTGCACAACTCCTCGCCCATCTACCTCGCCGGTGTCGCCCGCCCGGGGCCGACCGACCGCGACAACCTCGCCGTCCACGCGATGGCCCGGATCCTGCTGCACGGGCGCATCGACAACATCCAGACCAGCTGGGTCAAGCTCGGCGTCGAGGGCACCCGCGCCATGCTCGAGTCCGGCGCCAACGACGTCGGCGGCACCCTGATGGAGGAGACCATCTCCCGGATGGCCGGCTCCGAGCACGGGTCCGCGAAGACCGTCGCCGAGCTCGTCGAGATCGGCGCCGGGATCGGCCGACCGGTCGTCCAACGCGGTACGACGTACGCCGGTGTGCCCGCTAGACCTTGACTTAGTTCAAGTGTCGTATAAATTGGGGGGATGGCTGACTCACCCCTCGTCCTGGGCATCGACTCCTCCACCCAGTCGACCAAGGCAGTGCTCGTCGACGCCCGCGACGGCACCCTCGTCGAGATGCGGACCGCAGCCCATCCCCCCGGCACCTCGGTGGACCCGCGCGCCTGGCTGGCCGCTCTCGAGGAAGCTGCGGGACCGCTGCTGGACCGGGCGGACGCGATCGCGGTGGGCGGCCAGCAGCACGGCGCGGTGGTCCTCGACGAAGCGGGTGAGCCGGTTCGCGAGGCGCTGCTGTGGAACGACCTCCGCAGCGCGGGGTCGGCCGACGCCCTCAACGAGGAGATGGGCGGGCCGCAGGCCGCCGCCGACCTGACCGGGAGCGTGCTCAGCGGCTCCTACACGGTCACCAAGCTGCGCTGGATCCGCGACCACGAACCGGAGACCGCCGCGAAGGTGCACCGTGTCCTCCTTCCCCACGACTACCTCACCTGGCACCTGGGCGGGCGCGCCGGTGAGCCCACCACCGACCGCGGCGACGCCTCCGGCACCGGCTACTTCTCCACCCGTGAGGACCGCTGGCTGCCGGACGTCCTCGAGCAGGCGCTCGGGCGCGCTGCCGTGCTGCCCCGCGTGGCCGAGCCGGCCGAGGTCGTCGCCCGGCGCGGCCGGGCCGTCATCGCCCCCGGCACCGGCGACAACATGGCGGCTGCCCTGGGGCTCGGCCTCGAGGACGGGGACGTCGCCGTCTCCATCGGCACCTCCGGCGTCGCCTCGACCGTGACCTCCGCGCCCATCGCCGACGGCACTGGGGCCATCTCCGGCTTCGCCGACGCGACGGGCCGGTTCCTGCCCCTGGCCTGCACCATCAACGCCGCCCGCATCCTCGAGCTCGGGGCGCGCCTCCTCGGGGTCGACCACGCCGGGCTGGCCGAGCTGGCCCTGGAGTCGGAGCCGGGAGCATGCGGCCTCACCCTGCTGCCCTACCTGGACGGTGAGCGCACCCCCAACCGGCCGGACGCGGCCGGCACGCTGCACGGGCTGACCACCGCCACCACGCGCGCAGACCTCGCCCGGGCCCACGTCGAGGGGCTCCTGTTCAGCCTCGCCGACGCCGTCGACGCGCTCGCACAGGTCACCGGGAGCAAGCCCCAGCGACTGCTGCTCATCGGCGGGGCGGCCCGCAGCGCCGCCGTCCTGGCCCTCGCCCCCCTCGTCTTCGACATCCCCGTCGTGCTCCCCGAGCCTGCGGAGTACGTCGCCCTCGGCGCCGCCCGCCAGGCCGCCTGGGTGCTCTCCGGGGAAGCCGCTCCCCCGGTCTGGCCGGTCCGAACCACCGACCTGCCCACGGGCGACACCGTCACCGACCTGCGCCAGGACTACTCGGTCCTGCGTGATCTCACCGCCAGCTGGACCACACGAAAGGCAACGTCATGACTGATCTCTCAGCCCTCAAGCCCACCCCGGAGGACAAGTTCTCCTTCGGTCTCTGGACCGTGCAGTACCCCGGCCGCGACCCCTTCGGCGACCCGACCCGTCCGCCGATGGACGCCGTCCGTGCCGTGGAGAAGCTGGCCGAGATCGGTGCCTACGGCATCAACTTCCACGACGACGACGTGGTGCCCTTCGGCACCGACGACGCGGAGCGTGACCGCATCCTCGACGGTCTGCGCAAGGCGCTGGCCGACACCGGCATGGCGGTCACCACGGCCACCACCAACCTCTTCTCCCACCCGGTCTTCAAGGACGGCGGGTTCACCTCCAACAACCGGGAGGTACGTCGCTACGCGCTGAAGAAGGTCATGCGCAACATCGACCTGGCGGCCGAGCTCGGCGCCAAGGTCTACGTGGCGTGGGGTGGTCGTGACGGTGCGGAGTCCGGCGGCGCCAAGAACATCATGGAGGCGCTGGAGCGCAACCGTGAGGCCTACAACCTGCTCGGCGAGTTCGTCACCGAGCGCGGCTACGACATCCGGTTCGCGATCGAGCCCAAGCCCAACGAGCCCCGTGGCGACATCCTGCTGCCCACCGTCGGTCACGCCATGGCCTTCATCTCCACCCTCGACCGCCCCGAGCTCGTCGGCGTGAACCCCGAGATCGGGCACGAGGAGATGGCCGGACTGAACGCGGCGGCCGGCTACGCGCAGGCGATGTGGCAGGGCAAGCTCTTCCACATCGACCTCAACGGCCAGCACGGACCGAAGTACGACCAGGACCTGCGCTTCGGCGCCGGAAACGTCCGAGGCGCCTTCTGGGTGGTCGACACCCTGCTGGCCGGTGGGTACGACGGGCCCGTGCACTTCGACTTCAAGACCCCGCGCACCGAGGACGACAACGGTGTCTGGGTGGCCGCCGAGGCGTGCATGACCAACTACCTCATCCTGCGCGAGAAGGCGCTCGCCTTCCGGGCGGACCCCGAGGTGCAGAGCGCGCTCGCCGACGCCCAGCTGCCCGAGCTGGCCACGCCGACCCTCTCGGAGGGTGAGACCTGGAGCGACATCGAGGCGGCCGAGGTGCCCGACGTCGAGGCCATCGGCGCCCAGGGGATGGCCTTCGAGCGTCTCGACCAGCTCGCGCTCGAGCACCTCTACGGCGTGCGCTCCTGACCGTGCCGGTCGATGCCGGACCAGCAGCCACCGACGAGGTCCGTCGCCGCAACACCGCCCTGGTGATGCGGCTCCTGCGTGACTCCGGCGCTCTCAGCAGGGCCGACCTCGCGCGCCGGTCGGGGCTGGCGAAAGCCACGATCGGCACGATCGTGAACCAGCTGGAACGGGCTGGGGCCGTGAGCGCCGGCCGGACCGAGTCCAGTGGCCGGGGGCGTCCCAGCACGCCCCTGGTCCTGGCCGGCCGGTCACTGGCCGGCCTGGGGATCGAGATCAACGTCGACTACACGGCCGTCACCGCCGTCGACCTCGCCGGGCGCGAGCTGTTCTTCGAGGAGCGCAGCCTCGATCGGGGCGCGCGCCGGCTGGAGGAGGTCGTCGACCTGGTGCACGGCGAGGTCGAGCGCCTGGCCGCCGGCGGGGTCGAGCTCCTGGGTCTGACCGTGGCCGTCCCCGGCCTCATCGACCGGGTGCGTGGCGTGGTCGTCGACGCCCCCAACCTGGGGTGGTCCGAGGTGGCCCTGGGTCGTGCGCTCAGGAGCGAGCTGGGCACCGACCTTCCCGTGGCGGTGGACAACGACGCGAACTGCGCGGCCCGGGCCGAGAGCATGTTCGGCGTCGCGGTGGGCGTGGACGACTTCGTCTACCTGACCGGCACCGTGGGTCTCGGCGCCGGGATCGTCTCCGGAGGACAGGTCCTGCGTGGTTCGCGCGGGCTCGCAGGTGAGGTCGGCCACCTCCGGATCGGCGATGACCGGCACCTCTGCGCCTGCGGGCGCACCGGCTGCTGGGAGGCGTTGGCCGGACTGCGGGCGCTCCAGCAGGCGACGGCCGTGGCCGTGACCCCCGGCGAGGACCCGGTGTCGTACGCCGAGCGCCTCGCCGGGCTGCCCGAGGCGCGGGCCGGTCTCACGAGGATCGGCCAGGCGCTCGGCCGGGGGGTGGCGCAGCTGGCCGTGACGCTCGACCCGCGCATGGTCGTGCTCGGAGGTGCGTTCGTACCGCTGGGTCCGATGCTCGTCCCGGAGGTGGAGAGGGCACTCGACGGGACCTTCACGGGCAACGGCTGCACGGTCGCCCTGAGCACCCTGGGGCTGCACGCCGCCTCGGTGGGGGCGGCAGTCGACGCGCTCGACGAGGTCTACGCGGGGCGGCGCGCACTGCCCGGCTGAGCGTCCTCAGCCCAGGATCGCGGCCACGGCTCCGTCGGCTCGGGTCAGGCAGTCGACAGGGTTCTGCAGCAGGTCGCTGAAGGCGAGCTCGGCGGCGCCGATGATCACCGAGTCGCCGCCCAGCCAGGGCAGCACGATCTGGGCCTGTTCGGCCGGGGCCTTCAGGGCCCACTCGTCGAGGGCCTCGAGGACGTCGTCGCGCACGAGCGGGAACACCCAGCGCAGCACCCCACCGAGGATCACCATCTCCGGGTTGAACACGTTGACCAGGCCCCCGAGCCCCAGCCCCAGCGAACGGCCCAGCCGCCGCAGCTCGGCCGGGACACCCGGCCCCGGCTGCAGGTAGTCGACCAGGCGGTGGATCTGGTCCGGGGGGCAGCCGACGGCAGCGGCCACGGCGTGGGAGCCGATCTCGACCTCCCAGCAGCCGACGTTGCCGCAACGGCAGGTGTGCCCGCGCGGGTTGAACGGCTGGTGCCCGATCTCGCCGGCGTAGCCGCTCGCGCCCATCATCGGCACCCCGCCGACGATCACCCCGCCGCCGACGCCGACGTCGCACGAGATGTAGATCAGGTCGGACTTGTGCCTCCCGGCTCCACGCGTGTGCTCGGAGAGAGCACCCAGCTCGGCGTCGTTGCCCAGGTGCACCGGCACCCGGCGGCCGACCCGCGCGGAGAGCATCGAGCTCAGCGACACATCGGTCCAGCCCAGGTTGGGGGCGAAGCGCACCAGCCCGGCACCGTCGGTCACCACACCCGGCACCGCGATGCCGATCCCGACCAGACGAGCGTGCTCGTCCGCGGTCTTCAGCATCGAGCGCACGAGCTCCATCAGGTTGTCCAGCAGGAGCTCCGGGTCGGGGTCACTCGGGGTCGAGGTCGACATCCGGTCGAGCGGCAGGCCGCCGAGACCCACCCGGGCGACGTCCATGGTGTCCACGCCGAGCTCGGCGGCGATCACGAAGACCGCCTCCGAGTCCGGGGTCACGTCGATCGAGGGCCGGCCGGCGCCGGACCGCGGGCTCGCCCCCGCCTCCGGCGTGGACTGCTTCACGGCCGACAGGTCCTCCAGCTCGCGCACCAGGTCGGCGATGGTCGAGCGGTTGAGCGCCATGCGCTCGGTGAGCTGCGCACGCGAGACCCCCCCGGAGCGGTGCACGTGACCGAGCAGCGTCGCGAGGTTGTGGCGGCGTACGGCTTCCTGGTTGGTGCCGGTGCCCCGCCGACCCCGGTCGGCCATGGTCAGGTACCCGTGGCGGACCGGCGACGACGCGAGATGGCGTCGACCGAGGCGGCGAGAAGCAGGACGCTGCCGGTGATGATGTAGTTGATGTAGGCCGCCTGGTTGAGCAGCCCCAGCCCGTTGTCGATCGTGGCGATCACGAGACCACCGATGACGGCGTCACGGATCAGGCCCTTGCCGCCGAAGAGGCTGGTGCCACCGATGACGGCCGCGCCGACGGCGTAGAGCAGCACGTTGCCGCCCCCCGAGCCCGGTGAGACCTTTCCGTCGTAGGAGGCGGTGATGATGCCGCTGATCGCCGCCATCGAGGAGCAGATGACGAAGGCGCTGACCTTGAGCCGGTCGACGTTGATGCCGGCCCGGCGGGCGGCCTCGGTGTTGCCGCCGACCGCGTAGATGTGCCGGCCGTAGCCCGTGCGCCCGAAGATGAACGTCCAGAAGATGAGCAGCGCGCCCACCACGAAGACCGCGTAGGGGATGCCCGCGATCACGAACGTCGGCACCCGGCTGCGGTTCTGGCTCAGGACCGCCGTGGCGATGAGCAGGATGACGGCCAGGGCCGCGAACTTGAAGATGAGCAGGGACGTCGGCGGACGCTGCAGGTTCTTGGCCGCCAGGCGCGACTGGCGCCAGAACAGCAGACCGGCGTACGCCGCCAGCAGCACGATGACGACGATCCAGCCCATGGTGACGGGCATCGACTTGATCGTGATGCCCCGCAGGACCGAGTCACGCACCGGGATCGTGCCGCCGAGGCCGATCAGCTTGAGCGTCACGCCCTGGAGACCGAGGAAGAACGCGAGCGTCACCACGAAGGACGGGATGCCGAGCTTGGCGACGAGCACGCCGATGACGAACCCGACCACGGCGCCGACGAAGAGCCCGATCAGGACGGCCAGCGTCCAGTGGGAGCCGTGCCGGTCGATCTGCACGGCCGTGAAGCCGGCCGCCACGCCACCGGCGACGCCGGCCGAGAGGTCGATCTCACCGAGCAGCAGCACCGGGACCAGGCCCATGGCGAGCACCGAGATCGCCGAGGCCTGGGTCATCAGGTTGGCGAGGTTGAGCGGGCTGGTGAAGGAGTCGGGGCGCAGGGCCGAGAAGACGATGAAGAGCACGATGAGGCCGAGGGCGGCCGGCAGTGCGCCCATGTCGCCGCCCCGCAGGCGGTCGCGGTAGGCGCGGAACGACTCGCCGAGCGAGAGGCTCGCCGCGTCGTTGGCGAAGTCGGCGGTGGCCAGGCTCTGCTGGTCGGGGGCCGTGGTGGGTTCGGTGGTCACGTGTCGCTCCTCAGGCGGACTGGTCCGCGGTGGCCGCGGAGATGCCGATGTCGCCGGAACGGCCGGCTGTGATCAGCTCGACGATCTGGCTGTGGTTGGTCTCGCTCGCACTGATGTCGGCCGCCACGCGGCCGAGGAACAGGGCGGTGATGCGGTCGGAGACCTCGAGGACGTCGACCATGTTGTGGGAGATCAGGACGACGCCGAGGCCGTTGTCGGCGAGGCGGCGTACGAGGTCCAGCACCTGGCGCGTCTGCGCGACCCCCAGGGCCGCGGTGGGCTCGTCGAGGAGCACCACGCGGGAGTTCCACAGCACCGCCTTGGCGATGGCCACCGTCTGGCGCTGCCCACCGGAGAGCGAGGAGACACTCTGTCGCACGGACTTCACGGTGCGCACCGAGAGCGACGCCAGGGTCTTGCGGGCGCGGTCCTCCATGGTGAGCTCGTCGAGCAGGAAGCCCGCGGTGTGAGCCTCGCGGCCCAGGAACATGTTCTGGACGATGTCGAGGTTGTCGCACAGCGCGAGGTCCTGGTAGACGACCTCGATGCCGAGGGCGCCGGCGTCCTTGGGGCCGTGGATGTTGACGCGCTTCCCCTCGAAGGAGAACTCTCCCGATTCGGCGCGGTAGATGCCCGCGATCGTCTTCACCAGGGTGGACTTGCCGGCGCCGTTGTCACCGACGAGGGCCGTCACCTGCCCGGGGTAGACCTTGAAGTTCACGTCGTGCAGCACCTGAACGGCGCCGAAGCTCTTGTTGACTCCGCGCAGTTCGAGCAGGGGTTCGGTCATGACGCCTCCGAAGGTGTGACCGCGATGGGATGGGACGGGAGGGTGGAGGGAGGCGGGCCCGGCGCCGGTGAGGGAAACCGGACCCGCCTCGGTGTGCTACGTGGTCAGGAGATCCCGGCCGCCGCGCACTGCTTCTCGAAGCCCTTGCAGACGTCAGCAGCCTTCTGGCCGCCGTCATCGATCACGGCCTTGACGTTCTCCTTGGTCACGGCCACCGGGTCGAGCAGGATCGACGGGACGTCGCGCTTGCCCTCGGGATCGTTGGCGGTGCCGTTGGTCTTGCCCTTGTCGCCCTTGGTGAGGCCGATCGCCAGGTCGGCGAGTGCGCCGGCCTCCTGCGTGGCGGACTTGTAGACCGACATGCACTGGGTGCCGTTGAGGATGTCCTGCAGCCCCTGCACGGTCGCGTCCTGACCGGTGACGGGAACCTTCCCGGCCAGGCCGTTCTTGTCCAGGATGGAGATCGCCGAGCCGCCGAGGCCGTCGTTCGCCGCGAGCACGCCGTCGATCTTGCCCTTGTTCTGGGTGAACATCTGCTCGAAGATCGTCGTCGCCACGGTGTTGTCCCACTTCGGGACAGCCTGCTCGGCCACCTTGGTGTAGTTGCTGTTGGCGTCCAGGACCGTGTGCGCACCCTTGGAGAACGAGGTGGCGTTGGAGTCGTCGGGCGAGCCGTTGAGGAAGACGATGTTCGCCTTCTTGTCCTTGCCGATGCAGTTCTGCAGGCCCTCGCCCTGGAGCTCCCCGACCTTCTCGTTGTCGTAGGAGACGTAGTACGACGCGGAGCCGCCCAGGGTGAGGCGGTCGTAGTCGATGGTGGCGATGCCCTGGTTCTTGGCCTTCTCCTCGATCGCGGCACCAGAGGCGTTGTCGAGGTTGACGATGGCCAGGACGGTCACCCCGTTGGCGATCATCGAGTCGGCGATCTTCGCCATCTGGGTGGCGTCACCCTGCGCGTTCTGGATGTCGTACTTCACGCCGGCGTCCTTGAACGCCGCGGCGAGAGCAGGTCGGTCCGCCGTCTCCCAGCGCACCGAGGACTCGGTGTCAGGGAGGATCACGCCGATCTTGGCGGCGGTCTTGCTGCCACCATCGCTACCGCCGCTGTTGCTGTCGCTGCCGCAGGCCGAGAGGCCGAGGGTGAGCCCCAGCGCGCCGGCGACCAGTAGTACGGGCATCCGCTTCACGCAGATCACTCCTTCTTGTGAGGGCACCGCCCCGCCGCCGGCTGAACCGAAGTGTCGGAGAGGTCATTAGTTGGTTGGCCCAACGTAATGGTCGTCACATTCCATGGCTAGTGGTTGCGGACAACAAATCCCCCGTGTCGCGGTTGCGGTCTAGACAAGTCCGTCGTCCTCGCCTCCTCAGAGGCCGAGCCGTCACCGAATCGTGACCTGTGAGGAGTCGGCTCAGGGGCGGAGGCGGACCGGGACGGACTCGACGCCGTAGACGATGCTCAGCATCCGGTAGTCCAGGTCCTCCGAGGGGACCGCGAGGTGCATGTCCGGGAAGGACCTGGCCAGGGCCGGGAAGGCCATCTTCAGCTCCATCCGGGCCAGCTCGGCGCCCACACAGCGGTGGAAGCCGTAGCCGAAGGCCAGGTGGGAGGTGGTGGAGCGGTGGACGTCGACGCCGTCACCGGGAGTGGCTCGCGGGTCGCGGTTGGCGGCCGGGAGGGAGCAGACGATGACCGACCCGGCGGCGATCTCCTTGCCGCCGACGACCACGTCGCGCGTCACGAAGCGGGGGAACGCCACCTGCACCACGGAGAGCAGCCGCAGCAGCTCGTCCACGATCGGACCCGCGCTGTCGGGGTCCTCGATCAGTCGGTTCCAGAGCTCGCGGTTCTCGAGCAGCACGGCGGTGCCCAGCGCCAGCATGGAGGCGCTGGTCTCCAACCCACCGGTGAACACGCCGTCGGCGAGGCCGCCCAGGTCGAAGTCGTTGATCTCGTCGCCGTGCTCCCGGATGATCTGGCCGATCAGGCCAGGCCCGGGGTTGACGCGCTGTCGTGCGGTCTCGGCCAGCAGGAACTCGCGTGAGCCGCCGATCGCACCGATGGAGCTCTGCGCGCCCTTGGAGATGTCGAACCGGGCGGTCGCGAGCGTGCTGAACGTCTCGCGCTTCTCGTCGGGGAGGCCGAGCAGGTCGCAGATCACGAGGAACGGGATCGGGAAGGCGAAGCTCGGAACCAGGTCGACGGTCTCGGACTGCTCCCCCGCCTGCTCGATCTCGGCGATCTGCTTGTCCACGATCGAGGCGATGCCGGGGCGGATCCGCTCCAGGCGGCGCATCGTGAACTCGGGTGTCAGCAACCGCCGGAACCGGGTGTGGTCCGGCGGGTCGGTGAAGCCGAGACCGCCGAAGTCCCCCTCGGTGGTCGAGCCGCTCTTGCCCATGTAGGGCCGGATGTCGGTGGAGTACGACGTGGCGTCGTTCAGCACCTGTCGTGACTCGGCGTCACCGGTGACCAGCCAGACGTCCAGGCCCAGCAACGAGGCGAGCTTCTGGACCGGGTCCTCGTCACGCAGGGCCGACAGCCGGGGGCTGGGCGCCATGACGTCCCGCTTCAGCGGCCACGACAGGTTGTCGGGCACCTTGTCGAGGCGCGAGAGGTCGATCCCACCCGCTCGGGCGATCAGGCGGGTACGCACTGCCTTCTTCACCGACGTGACCAGGCTCATCGCGCACCCCCTTCGCTAGTCGACAACGGTGCAGAGTCTACGAAGTCCACGGACCGATCGGCATCAGGGACACCCCTGAGCGGTCTGGTCCACTCCCCCGGGATCGCGACCGACCACGACGTGCAGGCCCGTCATTCCCACTCGATGGTGCCCGGCGGCTTGCTGGTGATGTCGAGGGTGACGCGGTTGATCTCGGGGACCTCGTTGGTGATCCGGGTCGAGATGGTCTCCAGCACGTCGTAGGGCACCCGCGCCCAGTCGGCGGTCATGGCGTCCTCGGAGGTCACCGGTCGCAGCACGATGGGGTGGCCGTAGGTGCGGCCGTCGCCCTGGACGCCGACGGAGCGTACGTCGGCCAGCAGCACGACCGGGAACTGCCAGATGTCGCGGTCGAGCCCCGAGCGGGTCAGCTCCTCGCGGGCGATCGCGTCGGCGGCCCGGAGGATGTCGAGCCGCTCCCGGTTGACTGCCCCGACGATGCGGATGGCCAGGCCGGGGCCTGGGAACGGGTGCCGCCAGACCATCGCCGCCGGCAGGCCGAGCTGCTCGCCCACGAGGCGGACCTCGTCCTTGAACAGCGTGCGCAGGGGCTCGATCAGCTCGAACTCGATGTCGTCGGGCAGTCCGCCGACGTTGTGGTGCGACTTGATGTTGGAGGTGCCGGCTCCCCCGCCGGACTCGACCACGTCGGGGTAGAGCGTGCCCTGGACGAGGAAGGCGACCTTGGTGCCCTCGGCTGCCCCACGCGCCAGCGCCGGGCCGAGCACGTCGGCCTCGGCAGCCTCGAAGACCCGGATGAACTCGCGACCGATGATCTTGCGCTTCTCCTCGGGGTCGCTCACGCCCTCGAGCGCGTCGAGGAACCGCTTCTCCGCGTCCACGACGACCAGGTCCGCCCCGGTCGCGGCCACGAAGTCCCGCTCGATCTGCTCGGTCTCGCCCTCGCGCATGAGGCCGTGGTCGACGTACACGCAGGTCAGGCGGTCGCCGATCGCGCGCTGCACGACGGCCGCCGCGACCGCGCTGTCGACCCCGCCGGAGAGCGCACAGATCGCGAGGCTGTCGGGACCCATCTGCTCGCGGATGCGCTCGACCTGCTCCTCGACGATGTTGACCATCGTCCAGGTGGGGCGGCAGCCGGCGATCTCGATCAGGAAGTGCTCGAGCACCGCCTGGCCGTGCTCGGTGTGCAGGACCTCGGGGTGCCACTGCACGCCTGCGAGGCGACGCTCGGTGTTCTCGAAGGCCGCCACCGGGGTCGTGGTCGTCTCGGCGAGCACGTCGAAGCCGTCCGGTGCGCGTCGTACGGAGTCACCGTGGGACATCCAGACCCGGTGCTCGGCCGGGATGTCGGCCAGGAGCGTGCCCGGGCTGGTGACGCGCACGGGGGTGCGGCCGTACTCCGAGACGCCGGTGCGAGCCACCTCGCCGCCGAGCACCTGCGCCATCGCCTGGAAGCCGTAGCACATGCCGAAGACGGGGACGCCGGCCTCGAACAGGTCGGCGTCGACCGCCGGGGCTCCGGGTGCGTAGACCGAGGACGGCCCACCGGAGAGGATGATCGCCGCCGGCTTGCGGGCCAGCATCTCGGCGATCGGCATGGTGTGCGGGACGATCTCGGAGTAGACCTTGGCCTCGCGCACCCGGCGGGCGATCAGCTGGGCGTACTGGGCTCCGAAGTCGACGACGAGAACGAGGTCGTGGTCGGTCAAGATGGGCCCTCTCGGCGCGGCTTCAACGGGGTGTCGAGTCTGTCAGAGAAATACTTGAGATTCTGACCGGGTGCGCATAACCCGGTCCTGAGGGCCTCGTTGGTCGGTTCGGATCCGGTGCTTCGCTCCCTCCCAGGCCGGATCTGAACCGGTTCGCGGAAGCGGACTCCCAGGGCCCGGCCACCCTCCCTCCCCGGCCGGGCCCTGGGCAGCTTCCCGGGTCGCACCCCGTCACCGGACGGAACGCCGGAGGGGGCACGCCAACGGAACGCGACAAACCGGGCGGGGTCAACGGCCACTCCCTGACGTTCCTGGGTGTTGCAACGCCCCTTGACGTCAGGATGCCCCGGGTGCCCGGGGAATCCCGCAGCCCCTCAGCTCACACTGACGATCCGAAGCCGCAGCGCCCCGGGGGCCGACTCGGGGACCACCGGGTGGTTCGGCGCCACCGGAGACAGCTGCTCGTAGGCCGACCCCATGCTCGGACGGGGGTCCTGGTCCCCCTTGTTGGGCCAGAACGACATCGCCCGCTCGGCCTGGGCGGTGATGGTCAGGGAGGGGTTCACGCCCAGGTTGGCGGAGATGGCGGAGCCGTCGGCGACGTGCAGGCCGGCGTACCCGTAGACGCGCTGGTAGGGGTCCACCACACCGGTCTCGGGGCTCTCGCCGATCGCACAGCCACCGATGAAGTGGGCCGTCATCGGCATGTTGAAGGGCTCGCCGAAGGAGCCTCCGGCCGTGCCGCCCATCAGGGTGGCCATCTTGCGCACGACCTTGTTGGCCACCGGGATCCACGTCGGGTTCGGCTGGCCGTGGCCCTGGCGGGAGGTGATCCGCCACTTCTTGGTGCCGGGGATGCGCACCGGGTAGGTGGTGATCGAGTTGTCCAGCGTCTGCATCACCAGCGCGATGACCGTGCGCTCCGACCAGTGCTTGACGTCATAGAGGCCGGCGACGTTCCTCCGCTCGCGCCACATCTCCTTGAGCCAGGTCTGCCAGCGCGGGCCGGGGCCGTCGCCGTCGGTGAGCACGGTCTGCATCAGGGCCATCAGGTTGCTGCCCTTGCCGTAGCGCACGGGCTCGACGTGCGTGTCCGCGTCGGGGTGGAAGGACGAGGTGATGGCCACGCCGTAGCTGTAGTCGATCTTCCGGTCAGGAGCGATCGCGCCGAGGATCGACTCGGAGTTGGTACGGGAGAGGAAGCCGAGGCGGTCCGAGAGCCTCGGCAGGTGGTCGTCGGCCTTCATCTTGTGCAGCAGCTTCTGGGTGCCGATCGCGGCCGCGGCGAAGATGACCTGCTCGGCGGTGATGGTCCGGGTCGATCCCGGTGTCGACCGCGTCGCCTTGGTGAACTTCAGCGCGACCTCGTATCCCCCTTCGGCGCGCGGGGAGACCCGGGTGACGGTGGTCAGCGGCATCACCTTCGCGCCACGCTGCTCGGCGAGGTAGAGGTAGTTCTTGACCAGCGTGTTCTTGGCGTTGTACTTGCACCCCACCATGCAGTCACCGCAGGCGACGCAGGCGTTGCGGTCGGGGCCGACCCCGCCGAAGTACGGGTCCACCGCGCGCTCGCCGCGACGGGCGCCAGGCTCGCCGAAGAACACACCCACCGGCGTCGGGTGGAAGGTGTCAGCGACCCCGAGATCCGTGGCGACCTTCTCCATGACGTCGTCGGCCGGGGTGCGGAGCGGGTTCTCGACCACCCCGAGCATCCGCTTGGCCTGGTCGTAGTACGGCGCGAGCTCGGTCTTCCAGTCGGTGATGTCGCGCCACTGGGGGTCCTGGTAGAAGGCGTCGAGCGGTTCGTAGAGCGTGTTCGCGTAGACCAGTGACCCACCGCCGACACCGGCGCCGGCCATGATCAGGGAGTCGCGCACCGCCTCGATCCGCTGGATGCCGTACAGGCCGAGCTCCGGGCGGAACAGGAACCGCTTGAGGTCCATCGAGGTCTTGGCGAAGTCGTCGTCCTCGAAGCGGGCACCGGCCTCGATCACCGCAACGCGGTAGCCCTTCTCGACCAGGCGCAGGGCACTGACCGATCCCCCGAACCCGGATCCGATGATGACTACGTCGTAGTCATGGCTCTCGTTGCTCATGCGCGTCCCAGCTTCTTCATCAGGCGGAGGTTGGCGGTCATCACCTTCGCGTAGGTCTTGTCCGACATGCCGAACATCGGCGCGAAGCGGATCAGCCTCTGCACCGCCACGCTCTGCGACTCGGTGTAGCGCAGGATGCCCTCGCTGCCCTGCCGGCGTCCCATGCCCGACTCGCGCATGCCGCCCATCGGTGAGTCGATGCTGGCGAAGGTGGCGCCGAACGCCTCGTTGATGTTGACGGTGCCGCACCTCACCTGCCGGGCGAGCACCCGCGCCCGCCTGGTGTCACGGCTGTAGATCGAGGCGTTCAGGCCGTACTCCCCCTCGTTGGCGCGCGAGACGGCGTCCGCCTCGTCGTGGAACCGGTAGAGCGAGACCACCGGTCCGAAGGTCTCCTGGCCGAAGCAGGTCATCTCCGGGGTCACACCCTCGAGGACCGTCGGCTCGTAGAAGAACGGTCCGAGGTCGGGGCGGGCGTTGCCACCGACGAGCACGGTGGCGCCCCTGGCCACTGCGTCCTCGACGTGGGCCCTGACGGTGTCGAGCTGGTCCTGGCTGATCAGCGAGCCCATGTCGGAGCCCCACTCGATGCCTGGGCGGAGCGCCATGGCCCGCACCCGCTCGACGAACTTCTGACGGAACCGGTCGTAGACCTGGTCGGCGACGAACATCCGCTCCATCGAGACGCACAGCTGACCGGCGTTGGAGAAGCTGGCTCGGACGGCGCCCTCGGCGGCTCGGTCGAGGTCGGCGTCGCGCAGGACCATGATCGGGTTCTTGCCGCCGAGCTCCAGCGAACAGCCGATCAGCCGCTCGGCACACTGCCGCGCGATGAGCCTGCCGGTGGCGGTGGAACCGGTGAAGCAGACGTAGTCGGCCCGGTCGATGATCGGGGGGCCGATCTCGGGTCCTGGGCCGGCGACGACGTTCCACAGGCCCGCGGGGAAGCCCGCCTCCTCGAGCAGCTGGGCGCCGAGGAGCGCGGAGAGCATGGTCTGGGCGTCGGGCTTGGTCACCACGGCGTTGCCCGCCATCAGGGCCGGCAGCCCGTCGCACAGGGCCATCGTGAACGGGTAGTTCCACGGCGAGATGATCCCGACGACGCCCTTCGGGACGTGGTTGACCTCGACCCGGGTCAGACCGGGCACGACGCCCAGCTTGCGCTCGGGATCGAGGTGGTCATGGGCCGTGCGTGCGTAGTAGCGGGCGGTGAGCGCGATGTGCAGCGGCTCGTCGAAGGCGTGCTTGCGGGCCTTGCCCGACTCCCAGCAGATCAGGTCGATGATCTCGTCCTGCCGCTCGATCACGAGGTCGTGCAGCCGCAGCATGAGCTCGGAGCGCTGCCCCAAGGAGGTCTGCGCCCAGGACTGCTGCGCGTGCCGGGCACGGGCGAAGGCCTCGCGGACGTCGGCCTCGCCTGACTGCGGGATCATCGCGAGTGGTTGCCCGGTGATCGGTGAGTACGCCGCCACCGTGTGCCCGGACGAGGACACCACCCGGTTGGTCAGCGCCCGCCCGTAGGCGGGATCGAGGGCGTAGGTGGCCGTGGGATCGTGCTCCGGATCGGAGGGCCCGACCTGCTCGCTGGACGGGGAGGGGTCGGGCTGCACAGACATGGAGGCAGCCTAGACTCGCCAGTAACTTGACACAATGGCGCGGCTTGTACAACGCGCCACGCGTCGGTCAGGCCTCGTCAGGCTCCACCGGCGGCTCCGCTCCCGCCTCCTCGTCACGCTCGGCCCAGTCCAGCAGAGAAGTGAGGTCGAAGACGGCGTCATCGATCCCGGCGTGCAGGTCGCCGATCTCCGCGAACCTCGCCGGCACGGTGGCGATCGTGAAGTCGTCGGGATGACAGCCGTCGATCTCGTCCCACCGGATCGGGGTGGACACGGTGCCGATCGGATTCCCCCGCACGGAGTAGGCCGCGGCGATCGTGTGGTCGCGGGCGTTCTGGTTGTAGTCCACGAAGAGCTGGGCCGGATCGCGATCCTTGCGCCACCAGGTCGTGGTCACCTCGTCGGTGCGTCGCTCCACCTCGCGGGCGAAGGCCAGCGCGGCCCGGCGTACGTCCTTGAAGCCGTGGTCGGGCGCGATCCGCACGTAGATGTGCATCCCGGAGCCGCCACTGGTCTTGGGGAAGCCCGTGGCCCCGAGCTCATCAAGGACCTCGTGGGCCACGTGAGCGACCCGTTGAACGGTCTCCCACGTGCACTCCGGGCCGGGGTCGAGGTCGATGCGCCACTCGTCGGGCTTCTCGGTGTCGGCGCGTCGGCTGTTCCAGGGGTGGAACTCCACCGTGCTCATCTGCACGGCCCAGACGACCTGGGCCAGCTCGGTGACGCACAGCTCGTCGGCGGTCCGGTTCCACCGCGGGAAGTGCACCCGCACGGTCTCCATCCACGGCGGCGCCCCCTTCGGCAGCCGTTTCTGGTGGATCTTCTCCCCCGTCACCCCGGTGGGAAAGCGGTGCAGCATGCACGGTCGCTCCCGCAGAGCGTTGAGGATCCCGTCGCCGACCGCGAGGTAGTAGTGCACCAGGTCGAGCTTGGTCTCACCGCGCTCCGGGAAGTAGACGCGATCGGGGTTGGAGACGCGGACGACCCGGTCGTCGACCTCTATCTCCGTGGCGGGCGTCGGCATGGCGGCCTCTAGTCAGTGCCGTGCTCGCGGATGAAGGCGAGGATCACCTCGGACAGCTCGGGACGGCAGATGACGAGGTCCGGCAGTGACACGTCGTCCTGGTTGTAGACGAGCGGGCTGCCGTCGACGCGGCTGGTGAACAGCCCGGCGGCGCGGGCGACGGCGACCGGCGCAGCGGAGTCCCACTCGTACTGCCCGCCTGCGTGCACGTAGGCGTCGCTGACGTCGCGGATGACCGACATCGCCTTGGCACCGGCTGAGCCCATCGGCACCAGCTCGGCATCGATCTCACGGGCCAGCGCCTTGACGAACTCCGGAGGACGGGTGCGCGAGACGACCAACCGCGGCCGGGACGCCGTCGAAGGAGCCACGACGGGTGGTCGGCCGGTGTCGTAGGTCATGTCGAACGCGGGCAGAGCCACCGCTCCTGCCGTCAGCTCGCCCTCCCCGGAGGACGTGCGCTCCCAGAGGGCCACGTGCACGGCCCAGTCCTCGCGCGGCGGTTCGGAGAACTCGCGGGTGCCGTCGAGCGGATCCACGATCCACACCCGGTCGGCCGTGAGTCGGGCCTTGTCGTCCTTGCCCTCCTCGCTGAGCACGACGTCGGCCGGTCGATGCTCGCCCAGGAGCTCCACCAGCAGGTCGTGGGCGGCCTGGTCACCCGCGTCCTTGAGGGCTCGCCCCTCGAGGCCACGCTGGCGGACCTCCAGCAGCAGGCGTCCGGCCTGGCCTGCGGTCCAGGCCGCGAGTGCGTGATCGTCCGCACCCTCGGGAAGATCATGGGCAGGTGCGGGGCTCAGGTCGCTCACGGAGTGACCTTAGCGGCCGGGGCCGCCCGTCGCGCGGCGCCGCCCGGTGATGCGGCGGACCAACGACCCGAGCACCAGAACGGCCGTGGTGAAAGCACCGCGCGCGTAACGCCCGACCAGGCGGCGAGGACTGTGCGCGAGCCGGTAGGCCCATTCCAGGGAGGCGCGCTGCACCCACTGCGGTGCCCGAGACTCGTTGCCCACCAGGAAGCCGAGCCAACCACCGCACGTGAGGACGAGCCCGGTCGCGAGCCGCTCGAGATGCTCGTCCACCCAGACCATCTCGAGCGGGGCACCGAGTCCGACGATGAGCACGTCGCTCGGGTGCTGCTGAAGCATCCCCAGCGTGCCCTCCCAGTCGTCGTGGTAGCCGTGAGCGACGACTCCGGGGCGCGCCACGCCCGCTGCGACCAGTACGTCGAGCGCCTGAGCCGCCACGCCGGGAGCCCCCCCGATGACCGAGACGACAGGGGGGACGCCCCGCTCGGAGGTGACCCTCCGCAGGACCTCCCAGCCGATGTCCGTGGTCGGGGCCCGCTGGATGCGCACCGCCCCGGCCGCCTTGGCCGCCAGGACCACCGAGGCGCCGTCGGCGTAGACGATGTTCGAAGCTCTCATGGCCTGAACGAATTCCGGGTCACGTCGGGCGACCAGACCCCCGACATGCAGCGCGAACGCGGTGGCGGGACTCGAGCACGGACCGACGGCAAGCCTCGCCACCATCTCCACGACCTGATGCTTGGTCAGGTCTGCCACGTCGAAGGGACCCACGGGGACGCGGTCGGGTGTGGAGGGCTGACTCATCTCACTCACGCATCGACGCTATCCGAGGTGGCGGGGGCATGTCCGCAGACTTCCGCTTTCACCCGATTCAAGGAAACGGACATATACCCATATTCTTCGTGTTTGACTACATCTGTCCTCCCCCCCGATGTGACACGAGGTACCAAGCGATGTCCCAGCACACCCATTCCCGCATCCGCGCCGGTCTTGCTGCCACGGCGGTGGCCGCCCTGGTCCTCACCGGTCTCGAGACCGGCACGGCCAGCGCCTCGACCCCCATGCGGGCCGGTGCCGTCCCGTCCGTCTCGTTGGCCCGCACTGCGACGTTCGCGGGCAGCGGCTTCGCTCGCACAGCGAAGAACACAGCCGCCAGGAAGCGCAAGTGGGTGCTGCTCTACAACCGCGCGCAGCAGGCCGCCCCGGCCAGCAGCGTCTACCGCGCCACCTCCTCGATCCGCTCCAAGAAGCGCGTCGCCCGCACCAAGTTCCGCGTCACCCAGATGGCCAACGGCCACGTCATCTCGGCTCGTACCGCCTCGGTGAAGGCGAACCGCTCCTGGCGCAAGATCTCGGTCGTCATTCCGGCCAGCAGGCAGGCCGGAAGCGTCCAGGTGTGGACGAAGCGCCGCAAGCCTGTGCGCTTCAGCGGCCTCAGCGTCACTCGGGTCGTTCGTGGGTCGGCCGTCGTCGTCACTCCGTCACCCGCCCCTGCCAACCCGACCGGCTGGGCCCTGGACATGTCTGAGGGCTTCGACTCACTGAGCACCAACCGCTGGACGGTGAAGAACAACACGTCGGCATCGAACGAGAACAGCTACCTGCTCGCCGCGAACACCTCAGTCGGCAGCGGTGTGCTCCGCATCCAGGGAAAGCTCCAGTCCGCCGGTGGCCGCAAGTACACCTCGGGCTACATCCAGAGCAACCGCAAGTACTCCGTGCCCAACTACTTCCGAGCCGAAGTCCGCGCGAAGGTGCCCTTCGAGCAGGGGATGTGGGCCGCGCCACTGTGGTTCCGCCCAGAGAACGGCAGCGACGGCGAGATCGACATGGTCGAGACCTACGGCAAGGAGCAGGGGAAGCCCCTGGTCCACCAGACCATCCACACCGAGTACGGCTCGACACACAAGCAGCTCGCCTTCGCCGAACCCTTCAGCTCCATCAGCAAGTCAGTGGCGGCCAGCGGCTGGCACACCTACACCATGGAGAAGGTTGCCGGCCGGATCACGATGTGGGTCGACGGCATCAAGACCTCGGAGTTCACCCCCCGCAACCCGTCTTGGTACAACAAGTACTACGAGGTCGCCGGCCGACGCTGGAACCTGCGAGTGAACATGCAGATCGGTGGCACCTGGGGCGGCCTGCCCAACGCGAGCACCGACTGGTCCGGCGACAAGAGCGCCATGCAGGTCGACTACATCAGGACCTGGGTCCCCAACTGACCTGGCCCCCACCCCGAACCGCGGCGCCCCGCGCACCCCACACCCCTCGAGCAGCCGCTCGGGGGGTGTGGTCGTGCTGGGGCGGAGTGCTGACGAGGCCAATTCCTCAAATCTTCTCAATTCGGACATTTCATACTATTCTTCGTGTTTCACTTGAACCTCTCGAACCCCCCCCTGATGCTCAACGAGGTCCCCCACATGTCCACGATCATGCACACTCGAGCACATGCCGGCTTGGCGGCCACCGCCTTGTTCTCCCTGGTCCTGGCCGGCCTCAACACGCAGCCCTCGACCGCGGCCGCCATGGCGCCCTCGACTGCCACCGCCTTCACCGCAGCTGGGTCCCCCGGCCTCGCGAACCTGGACCACGCCCGGCAGAGCGTTCGCAAGAAGGGCTGGGCCCTGATGTACAACCGCTCGCAGGCCGCCGCGCCCGTCGGGACGACCTACCGGGCCTCAGCCCTGGTCCGCTCCAAGAAGCGCCCCACCGGCATGCAGGTCCGTGTCAACCAAGTGGTGCAGGGCCAGGTGACCGCGACCCGTTCGACGTCCCTGAGGGCCACGCCTCGTTCATGGCGCCAGGTCAACCTGACGATCCCGTCCGCCACCCAAGCGAGCAGCGTCCAGGTCTGGGTCAAGCGGACCACGAAGGGCCGCAAGGCCGTCCGGGTGAACAGCGTCAGTGTCACGCGCGTCGCCTCGGTCGTGGTCGCCCCGCACCACCCCAAGCCGGCGCCCAAGCCGGCGCCCAAGCCGGCGCCCAAGCCGACCCCCAAGCCGACACCGACACCGACACCGGCCCCCAAGCCGACACCCACGCCCACGCCGACACCCACGCCCACGCCGACACCGGCCCCGGTCCCCACGCCGACACCGGCCCCGGTCCCCATCCCGGTCCCGGTCCCCACGCCGACCCCGACCCCGGTCCCCATCCCGGTCCCGGTCCCCACGCCGACCCCGACCCCGACCCCGACCCCGGTCCCCACCCCGACACCCACGCCTGCACCGAACGGTTGGACCGAGTCCTACTCGACCTCGTTCTCGAACCTGACGGGGTGGACGGTCTACGACAACCAGACCCAGAACAACGACAACTCGGTGAACGTGGCCAGGAACGTCACGACTGGTCCTGACGGCCTCACCATCGCCGCCAAGCGTGAGTCTGGGGCCTCGCGTCCCTTCACCTCCGGCGAGATCGTCGGCAAGGGGGCCCAGGTCGTGCCCAACTACTTCCGCGCCGAGGTGGTCGGCACGTTCGACGACGAGTCGGGCATCTGGCCCTGCCTGCTGTGGTTCCGCCCCAACAACGCCAGCGACGGCGAGATCGACGTCATGGAGTGGATGGGCGGCATGTGGTCCGGAGACCAGAAGCGTGTCGCGATCACCATGCACAACGAGTACGGCTCCACCCAGGACTCCGCCAAGGCACCGCTGCTGCTGAAGTCGAACACCTGGTTCGCCGCCGAGGCCGAGCACACCTACACGGTGGAGAAGGTCCCGGGCTCGATCACGGTGTGGGTCGACGGTCGCAAGATCAGCACCTTCTCAGCGAGCACCAAGACCTGGTGGAACCGCATCATGGAGGTGCCGGACCGCACCTGGTACCCGCGCATCACGATGCAGGTCGGAGCGGGCTCTGCGACCAAGGTCGTCCCTGACCCCGCCTCCGGGTTCCTCCGGGCCGACATGGGAGTGCGCTCCCTGAAGATGTGGACCCTCAACAACTAGCGTCACCCGCACACGAACAACGGCTGCAGGGCCGATCGCCGGACATCACCGGCGATCGGCCCTGCAGCCGTTCGAGGACTCAGGCACCGGCTGCTTGCTTGCTCCCGCGGCCGGGAAGCAGTGCAGCGAGCTGATCCAACCGCAGCCGCCTCCTGTCCAGGTAGGCGTAGCCGAGGACTCCGACCGCCCCCACCAGCAGCGAGACCAGCAGCGCGACCGCGTTCTGGCCCAGGAGCGCGACCACAGCCAGCGCCGGCAGCAGGCTGGCACAGACGGTCGCGCCGAGCACCCTGAGGAGACGCAGGAACGAGGGTCGAACCTCGGTGAAGCGATTGACCTGGAACACGGCCAGCGTGGTGTCCAGCGCCATGCACAGGGCCCAGGCACACGCGGCGCCCAGCACACCGAACCGCGGGATCAAGACGATGTTGCCGGCGACGTTGACCGCGAAGACCACGAGCCGGTTCATGGCACTGACTCCGCTGTGCCCCGACATCAGCAGCAGGGACTGCACGTTGCCTCCCGCCAACAGGCACAGGGCTCCGAAGCTGAGCACCACCATCGCCGCGGAACCGTCCACGAAGGCGGGCCCCAACCAGCCGAGCACCGTCGGGGCAAAGACGGCGAGGATCATGTAGACGGGAGCGCCGAAGAGCACGATCCACCCGGCAGTCACCTGGTAGAGCTCCCGCAGCTCGCCGGTGCGTCCCTCGGCCAGGAGCGCGCTGAAGCGTGGTGCCACGACCACGCGCAGCGCGGTGAGCACGACCACTCCCGCCCCCACGAATCGCGACGTCGCTCCGTAGACCCCGGCAGCCGCGGACCCGGCAATGACACCGACCAGCACGACGTCGAACCAGATGATGCTCTGCTCCAGAGCGGAGGAGAGCGTGCGTGGGAGTCCGAACGCGAGCAACCGCCGGTTGATCGCGCCCACCGGCCGCCAGGACAGGGAGATGCTCCCGAGGCGCCGGGCATGGCGGCGTACCTGCACGAAGAGAACGATGACCGTCGCCAGCGCCCCGGCGACCAACGGCGCCGCCCAGGCCAGCGAGGCCGCGACGAGCGACCCGCCGAGCGCCGTCACGACCAGGACCGCGACCGGACGAGCCAGCGGGACCCCGATGTTGCCGATCAGGTTGAAAGGCCCGACACCACCGAAGCCTCGGGTGACCGCCAACCCCACGATCATCACCGCGGCCAGCGGGAGGAACCCGCACACAGCCGTCAGGGTCTCGACCACCGGTCCGCCGGCGAACGGCCCACCGTCGAACAGCTTCACCACGGCCAGCCACGCCAGCGTCACCATCGTCGAGGCGGCGGCCGCGGCCAGCAGCATCCCGGTGCAGGCACGTGCCACCTGGTCGGGTTCCTCGACCACGAGCCTCGGCACGATCCACACCGCAGTCGTGTCCATCCCCAGCCGCCCGACGGACAGGGCGATCATGAAGGCCGCGATGGTCTGCAGCACCACTCCGGATCCTGCCGCGCCCAGCTGACGCGCGAGGACGACCGCGAGGACGAAGCCCATCGCGGTGCTGAACATCGCTCCCACGAGGGTGATGGCGCCGCCACGGGCCGTGGACCTCAGCTCGGCGTCGACCACCGCCTCGCTGTGAGCCTCCTCACCGCTGCGCTGGGTCATGAAGCCTCCGTCGTCGTTCGTGACCGTCTTGCCACCCGTGTCGGTACCGAACACCCCATGGCGTGGCGGCGACGATACCGTGAGGCACCACGAGCTCCGGTTCCCCAGGGTGCTTGCGCCATGTTGCAGAGGAGAGACAGCTGAGACCCGAGGCAACACATCGTGAAGGGGTGTCCCCTGCTGTGGCCGCCAGTCCCCTGGCCCACGTTGTCGAACAGCTGTGGCAGCCCGCCATTGACACGGGGAGGGCACGCGTCGACCTCGGCCGGAGCACCGGCAGTGACGAGGACGACTACCTCGACGTCGAGCGCTACCGCGTGCTCCCGTCCGTGGGACGGGCCGGGATGCTCATCCCCACGGGGCCACGTGAGGCGACCGTGGGCGCCCTGCTCAACTTTCGTGGGCTACGGCGCCGCGTGCCCAACGTCCAGCGCAGCCTCCTGGGTGCCGCCGCCCGGACCGGACAGCTGCCCTTCCCCATCGTCCGGCTGCGCGTGCGAGCCGGTCAGCCCTGTCCTGCCACCCCCCTGGCTGCGGTGGCCGTGGCGCTGGGGCGCCAGGACCTGGCCGCCTCGATCGGCATCAACACCGGCGCGAACCGCAAGGCGACCCTGCACGTCATCTCCTCCACGGGCACGCCGGTCGGGTTTGCCAAGTTCGCCTGGGACCCCGTCAGCACGGCATCGGTCCGGTGGGAGGCGGCGGCCCTGCGCGAGCTCGGCGGTGGTGACCAAGTAGCGCGAGCACCGGCTCTGCTGGCCGTCGGCGACTACTACGGACGGCCGTTCATGATCAGTGCTCCGTTGCCGCTGGACAGCCTGGGAGTCCGTGCCGGCGTCTCCCCGCCCACCGCGCGCGAGCTCTATTCCCTGCTGCCGCTCGCTCGCCGCGACCGACTGGCAGCCACCGGTCAGTACGCCGCCGTCCGCGACCGCCTGCACACCCTCACCCCTCTGGGACAGGACATGGACCGGGTGGTCGCCGAGGCCCGAGCTGTGCTCGACACCCTCGCCGAGGATCAGGTCGAGGCCGTGGTCCAGCAGCGCTGGCACGGCGACCTGGCTGCCTGGAACACGGCTCGCTCCGCGGACGGGGTCCTGTGGCTGTGGGACTGGGAGTCGAGCGAGACCGACGCGGTCGCGGGGTTGGACGCCATCCACTGGCACATGTCCACGAGAACAGAGACCGGACGACCGTGGAACGGTGCGGCCCTGGTCGAGGCCCTCGAGCTGGCACGTCCCCTCATCACGGCGGCCGGCACCCCACGCGCGGCCGGGGCCGGGATCGCGGCGCTCTACGCGGCGACGATCGCCGAGCGCGCCTGCACGCTCGCCGCGGGGGCCGGCGGCTGGGAATCGGGCTGGCTGCCGCCCGAGGGACTGCTCGACATGCTGGTGGCAGCCCGCAGGTTGCAGGAGACCGCGGGCTGACCCGGTCCGGCATCTCCGGTACGGGCGGTGATGCCGGCCGGACGCCCCAGGGGGCGGCCTCGTGGCTGTGCCACGAGGCCGCACCCTGTCAGTAGGTCAGGGACGCCTGAAGATCGAAGGTCGAGTCCGCGGTCCCGCGATAGTTGAGGTGCGTCTCCGCCGACACCACGTTGGTGCCGGTGGTCAGCAAGGAGAGCGGCACCGAGATGACCACCGGGCTGTTGTTGGCGGTGGCGTAGTTGCGGGCGGAGGAGGCATACGTCGTGGGGGTGATCGCGCTGGCGGGCATGTTCACCCGGGCGACCTCGGTGCCGTTGACGTAGAACACGGCGCCGTCGTCGGCCACCGAGTTGATCGTCATCTTCACCACCTGCGACGCGTCGTCGACCTGGAACTTCTTGGTGTAGTACGCGGTGATCGGACGCTCAGCGGTCGTGGCGAAGGTGTTGATGTTGGTGGTCACCGTCGGCGCCCCAAAACCGAGCACCCCGTTTCCGGAGCTCCATGTGGAGGCGTCGAAGCCGGCCGTGTTCCAGTCCACTGCAGGCGCGCCCGCGGCGTACCGCCAGCTCCAGCTCGAGCCGTTGGCGACCACGACGTGATCGGCGACCGAGGCCACCACGCTGACGCTGTTGGTGACCGATGCCGTGCCACCCGCGGCGTCCGTGACCGTCAGCGTGACCGGGAACGTTCCTGCCGCGGCGTAGGTGTGCGAGACGATCCGGCCGGTGCCCGTGGTGCTGTCGCCGAACGTCCAGGCGTAGGAGCTCACCGGGCCCTCCGGGTCACTGGAGGCGCTGGCGTCGAACGAGGCCGACAGACCGGTCGGGGTTGAGGTGAAGCTCGCGGTGGGCAGCGCGTTGGTCCCGGCAGCGGCTGAGTACTGGCTCCCCACCTGGGCCGCCGTCAGGGTCTGCGTGAACACCACGGCTTCGTCGAGAGAGCCGTTCAGCGTCGCCGAGGTGGCTCCGGACCACACCAGGTCGTTGCCCACCCGCCAGTAGCCGAGGTAGTTGCCGGCCGTCGTCGCGGCCGCGTTGGTGGCCACGGACGCTCCGTCGACGTACAGCTTCATGCCCTCCGTGGGGCTCATGGTCCCGACCGCGTAGTGCCAGGCGCCGTTGTTGTAGGCGGCCGTCGACGTGGCCCGCTGCTCCACGGTGTTCTTGGTGCCGAAGACCAGTTTTCCGTCGTTCTGCAGGAACAGCATCCGGTCATAGCTCGTCGAGTTGCCGCTGGCGGCGGAGGAGTAACCGATCAGTCGGCCTCCTGTGGTGCTCGTCGACCTGAACCAGACCCCGATGCTGAACGCACCCGGCGCTGCGGTGAGCTTGGGCGAGACGACGTAGCCCGCGGTGGTTCCGTTCAGGGACACGGCCTTGTCGGTGTTGTTCGCCAGCGCGCCGGTCACGCTGCGGGTCATCGTTCCCCCGTAGGAACCCGTGCGGGCGTCCGGACCGTAGTCCTTGGCCACGGTCCCCGTCGCCTCGTTGAGGCGGTAGTAGACGTAGGGATCCTGGTCGTAGACGACCTTGCCGTAGGAGTCGGTCGGAGCGGCCTGTCCGGGGGCGGTGGCCGTGACGATGGCGGACAACGACTCGGTAGCACCGCCGGAGGTG
Organism: uncultured Actinomycetota bacterium; assembly: GCA_963843775.1. GTDB lineage: Bacteria > Actinomycetota > Actinomycetes > Propionibacteriales > Nocardioidaceae > Marmoricola. Next base: position 191,504 of record CAWJLT010000012.1, on the reverse strand, counting down.
GTGACGGTCAGCCACACCGGGTAGTCGCCGGCGGTCGCGTAGGTGTGGCTGGGAGCCGCGCCGGTGCCGGTGGTTCCGTCACCGAAGGCCCAGCTGTAGCCCGTCACGGTGCCCGCGGTTGACGTGGAACCCGTGGCGTCGAAGCTCACCACCGAGCGCTTGACCGTGCTGGTGAAGGCGGCCTTCGGCAGCACGTCGGACGAGCCGAGAGCCAGGACCGCAGAGCTGGCCGAGGCGTTCATCGCCCCGTCGACGGCCCGGACGAAGAACCGGTTGGATCCCCCCTTGGGCACGGTGATCGACCCGGTGTTGGCGGTGGTGAAACCGATCGGGCGGTCGTCGCGCAGGACCTGGTAGCGAACCCCACCACCGGCGTCGTTGACGGTGCTCCAGGAGAAGGACGCGGAGGTGGCGGTCTGGCTGGTCATCTTGACGTCGGTGGGCGTCGGCGGCGGGGTGGAGTCGGCCATCGTGAAGCGCGCGAACCCGCCGGAGAACTTGTTGCCGCTCGGAGTCTTGACGATGCTCACGTCACCACCGGCCCAGACGTTGCCCAGGGTGTCGGTCGTCAGGGCCCAGATGCCCTTGCCGTAGATCATTTCCCAGTTGGGGGTGAAGTCCGGGATTCGCGCGCCCGTCGTCGTGTCCCACTGGCCGAAGTACTTCAGGGAGTCGGCACGCGACCAGTCGGTGTTCAGGGCCGACCACTTGTAGGCGTTCTCGTACTCGAAGCCGGCGCAGTGACAGCCGGCGTAGAGGATCCCGTCGCTGCTGGTGATGGCCTGGGTGTCGCCGTTCGGCTTGGCGATGTTGCCGCTGAGCCGGGCGAACGTGGAGGTGTCGTAGCTGAAGAGGCTGTGCTCAGAGCCACCCACCCAGACCCGGTTTCCGACCTCGTGGATCGCTTGCTGATAGGTCTTGGCGGCGCTCCAGGTAGGCGCCCAGGCGGGCGCTGCCAGGGCTGCGCCGGGCGAGGTGAGCACGGCAGCGGCGTTGGGGGCGGCCGCTCCGTTCTCGGTGGTGAAGTAGCCGGCCGCGTAGATCCGCGAACCGTCCGCGGAACCGGCGGTCTTGACGACGGTGCCGTTGAAGTTGGGGTTCCAGTCCGTGGCCGGAGTGCCGTCGACCACAGACACGCGGCCGAGGCTGCGCATGTAGGAGAACGTGGTCGGTCGGGTGCCGCCGGCGAAGTGGGTGACGGCGCCGCCGACGTACAGCCAGGGACCCACCACGTCGAGACTGCGCACCCGCAGGGGGTCACCGGTGATCCTGTTCTCGAGGGAGACCTTGAAGCCGGAGCGTGTGGCACCGGTGACGGGGTCCAGACCGACGATGCTCGTGGCCGCAGCCCCGTTGGCGGAGGTGAAGTCGCCGCCGGCGACGACGGTTCCGTCGGGCAACGTCGCCAGGGCGCGCACCTGCTCGTTGAGCACGGGCTTGAACGAGGTCACCAGCTCACCGGTCGTGATGTCGAAGGCAGCGAGGTAGGGCTGCGTGACCCGGCCGGTGCCTGCGGCGTCCTTCTGGACGTAGGAGAAGTTGCCGCCGACGAACATCGTGTTGCCGGACTGGGTGAAGGCCTGGGCCTCGACGCTCGACTCGATGGCGATGGAGCCGGTGCGGTTGGCCAGCCCCCACGGGGTCAGCAGAGCGTCGTTGCGCAGGGTCTTCTGCTGGGCGACGGCAGCAGAGCCGGCGTCGGGGATCGCTGTGAAGCCGGCGTCGTAGGTCGTGACGCGAGGACGCAGGTAGACGTCCGTGAACGGGGCCGCACCTGCGCCGCCGTCGGTCTTGGCCCACAGGTAGCTGGTCGCGCTCGTGCTCCCCGTGACACCCGCGCCGTAGAAGAAGGCCTGCTTGTAGCCGTGCGCGGCGTCGGTGTTGTTGATCACCCGGTTGAAGACGTTGTCGGTGCCGAAGGTGGCCGAGGTGTTCGTGTTCGAGGTGGTGACTCCGTCGAAGCTGAAGCTCGACAACGGGTTCTCGGTGCCGAAGACCCAGTTCCAGCGGTCCTTCTTGCCGTTGAACTTCATCCGCGTCTCTTGCCATGCGGAGCCGGCGCTGTCGCGTGCTCGGCGCAGGCGCACACCGTCGGTGAGCGTGTCCACGCGCGCACCGTTCAGCAGGGCGTCGACCGTCCGGGAGGGCAGCTGGATGGTGTTGGAGGGGGTGGTCGTCGGGCCCGGGGTGAGCAGCGAGGAGGCCGCGCCCTGCCCGACGTAGTCGGTGACCCAGGACTCGCGCCCCTTGCCCACGAGGACCCATCCGCCGCCGTCGGTGGTCATGTCGCAGTAGAACTCCTGCGGCTGGACCAGCTTGGGGGTCAGGAGCCAGTAGCTGCCGTCGGGCGCTGTGGGACGGAGCCGCTTGATCTCCCAGCAGGAACCGGCGGCGTTGTCGGCCGTGCTTCCCAGGCTCGCCTGCACGATGGAGGCCGGAATCTCACCAGCGGCCGACGCCGGGGCCAGCGGGGCTGCGACGAGCCCTCCGGTGACCATCACGACAGAGACGACCGAGCGCAGCAACAGCTTCATGATTCCCTGATCCCCCGACTGCACGAACGTATCGCCCTTCTCAGGGCTACCCCTTGTGGAATGAGCAAATAGTAGGGCCAGGGGGCACCCCTCGATTTCCCGTTCTAGTCCACTTCCGGAAGTTGCGTCCGGATGGCGGAAACCCCTTGCAAAGGGTTAAAACGGGCTGTCGCCCGAGAGCCGGGTCCGCTGCCCGCCCTGCTCACCAGCCGAGGGAGCGCCCTAGATAGGTCTCGAGCTCCCGGTTGGCAGGGGCGTAGAACTCGGCGAGCTCATCCCTGAGGCGGTCCGGCATCGCGTCCTTGGTCCGCTTGTTGAACGTGCGCGTGGAAGGGAGCTCCACGGACGGGACCCCCAGGAAGTCGCAGACGCGGGCGAATGTCCCTTGGACGTCGGCGTACATCTCCTCGCTGGAGAGCACCAGCAGCTGGTCCGCCCCGAAGGAGGCCGTCCAGTTCTGGAGCTGCGGCAGGTAGAGCCCGCGGTCACGGTAGGAGTACCAGTCGTGGGCTGAGCTGTAGTAGGAGGGATCGGCCATCATGCGCTCGAGCTCGCCGGACGTGCGGTCCCCTTCCGCGTCCAGCGCCTCGGCGAACGACAGCGGCTCCACCCCCTCGACCACCCGCTCCTGGTGATGGGACCAGGCGCGCTCGACCGGGTTCCTGAGCAGGGCGACGGCTCGGATGTCCGGGTTCAGCCGGGCAGCGAGGCGGGCGATGCGGGGGTCGTACATGTAGTACGGCGAGGCCTCGCCGCCGATGGGTGGATGGCCGAGCCGACGCTCGAGGACACGGCGGTAGGCGCTGCTGTGGAAGTGCGAGCGATACCACCGCTCACCGCGGTGCTGCTCCTTGAAGAAGTAGTCGGTGCTCTTCTTGCCGCGGGACTGGGGGTAGAGCCCGAGCACCCCGGGGTGCATGAGCAGGTAGTTGAACATCGAGGTGGTGCCACCACGCTTGGAGCCGATCACCAGGAAGTCCGGCGCCGGCCGCGTGGCCGACGTGGCGAGGCCGAAGCCACGCGTCGTACGGTCCGCGACAGTCTTGGCCCATCGGGGCGAGCGGTCCTTCAAGGTGCCGAGATCGGGCATCTCACCAGCCTATCCGTTGGCTGCAGCGAGGTCGGCATCGTGCCGTCTTCGGATCCCGGAACGCCGACGTCGCTGGTACGGCAGTCGCTACGATGCTCGGGCGTTGACTCGGTGCGGGCATCCTTCCCGATCATCCGATCCAAGGGGGTTTCTCGTGGTCCTGCCGATGCTCAGCACCCGTGAACGGGGTCCCGGTCCGCTGGCCACGGCCTCCCGCGGACTCTTGGTGGGCGTCTCGGTGGGACTGCTTACCACCACCCTCACGGGCTGTGGCGGTGAGGATGCTCGCCCAGGAGCCGGGTCCCGGACCATCGCGGCCTCACCGAGCGCTTCGGCCGGCCCGACTCCCGGCGACCTCACCTCGGGCGCCCCGACACCGCAGCCCAAGCCTCCCCGGATCCGCTCCGTCACGGTTCCCCCTGCAGAGCTGGCCAGCGCCAGGACGAGCACGCGCGGGTATGTCGAGGCGCTGGCCAACGTCTTGTCCGCACCGAAGTCCGCGACCGACCAGGGGTCCCGAGCAGGGTCGGCCCGAGGTGTCACCGGAACCGCCCTGGCCCAGCTGAAGAGCCAGGCTTACGAGCTGGCCGAGAACGGTCTCCACCTCGAGGGAACACCTCGCATCGTCAGCTCGGCGATCACACGTCGCACGACCAACCCGCGGACTCTCACGGTCTCGGTGTGCCTGGACAACTCGGCCGTGAAGCTGGTCGACAACGCCGGGAAGCAGCAGCCATCCACCAGCAGCGCGCGCTCGCGCAACACCCTGGAGCTGGTTCAGCGCGACGGCGAGTGGCTCGTGGCCGGGCAGTCCTTCCCGGACAACCCGGACTGCTGAACGCTGCTGGTCAGGACCGCCCAGCGGGCATCTCGCGACGCTCCTTGCCCTCCTCAGGCGGTGCCGACTTTCCAGCGGCCGAATCCTTCTCGCTTGGCGGCCCGGGGGACGGTCGGGGGGCGCTTCGACGACTCCTTCTTGGCCCGCCTGTGCGCCATCCGGGAGTCCTTGGGCACCATCACGCTGCCGTGGATCACCGCACGGACCGCCGCCAGCTCGGCCGACATCTCCGCGATCTGGTCGATCCGGGTGTCCCGTTCGGTCACGACGAGCACGAACGCGTGGCCGGTGCGGCCGACCGCGAGGCGCAGGGACCGGCTCGAGTTCTTCGGCAGACCGATCAGGGTGAGGTCGAAGCCCTGCTCGTCGTTGTCCCGGAGCAGGTCGACGACCTGGTCTGCGGAGTTGTCATCCCCCTGGGGGTCCTGCAGGGGCAGCGTGACGCTCACCAGCGGGTAGCGGCGGCTGACGGTCAGGGGCAGGCGGTTGTTCGAAGCGACAGGCGTCAACTCGAGGAGCTCGACCAGGTTCTTGACGAAAGGAGCGGAGTACTCCAACAGGACGAGGTGCACCTTGAGCCCGACCTGCGCGGACACCAGGGCCAGGTTGATCGCGATGTTGGTCGGCACGCCCTCGCGACTCACGTCGGCGACGGCCACCACCGGTCGCCGTTCGGGCACGATCGCGAGCAGCCGCTCACGGAGGCTGCGCATCGCGTCTGCCTCCTCGTCGGTCGGGTGGACCGGACCGCCACTGCGCTGGATCCTCGCCAGGATGGCGCCGCCACCGGCAGCCTCGACGTCGTGTGCGTCCCGGACGCGACGGTCGGCGAGGTTGACCATGAAGGCCAGGACGAGACCGAGACCGAGGCCACCGAGCACACCACTGGCAACGACCAGGCCCTTCCGCGGCGAGATCGAGGTCGTGCCACGGTCGGCCGAGGTCAGCACCGTGCCACCACCGGTATCGAGTGACTGGATGCTGGTCAGCTGCGATGTCAGCGAGCTCAGCGCCTGGTTCGTCACCTGGGACTGCGCCTGGAGACGGGCCCGCGCCGCGCCGGTGGACTTGGGGGTGAGGAGGAGCTGGATCGATGCCAGCTCGGTGGTGAGCTCGGTTCGTCGAGCCGTCAGCTGGTCGACGACGGCGTCGACCTTGTCCTGGGCGATCTTCGACCGGTACTGGAGGTAGGCCTGCGCGATGTCGTTCGCTCCCTGACGGGCTTGCTCCGGCTTGGCCGCCGAGAAGGAGACCCGCAGGACCGTTCCGTCGGCGAGCAGCACCACGTCGGAGGCGCGACGCACCTCCTGCGGGGTCATTGCGCCACCCATGCCCTTGCTCACCGCGGTCACCACCTCGGTGGACCTCGCCAGCTGAGTCTCGGTCTGGGCGTCGACGAGGTCCGATGCGGGGCGGTCCTGCTTGAACGGCTCGGTCGAGATCACATTGATGTTGACCAACGTCGAGGCCTTCGACGTGCGAGGCATGAACGCCAGCAGCGCGGCTGCCCCCAGGACCCCGATCATCAGGCCCACGGCTACCGCCAACCACCGCCGCTTCAGCACGGCGACGAACCGGCCGAGCTCAAGGGAGGGATTCTCGTCCGGGTCCTGAGTCATGGGCCTTAGACTACAGATGGTCAACAGGCACAGAGGGGGAACTACCGACTTGACTCTCGCACCCTCGCTGCCCAGTGGCGGCCTCTCCCCGCGCATTCGCGCCACCGCTGCAAGCCGACTCCCGGTGTGGCCCGTCGTGGTCATGTTCGGTTTCTTCCCGCTCTGGTGGGTCCTCGGGCTCGTCGACGTGATGTGGATGCCGGTTGCGGCCGTGATGGCGCTCTACCTGCAGCGCTCACGTGCCGTCCAAGCACCCAGGAAGTTCGGCGTCTGGCTGCTCTTCCTGGTCTTCTCCGGCGGGTCCGTGATCATGATCACGAACACGGGGGACATGATCGGCTTCCTCTACCGCTACGCGATCTACCTGTCCTGCACGGTGCTGTTCATCTACGTCTACAACGCCCGCCGGACCCTCACTTCACGCTTCGTCTCAGGTGTTCTCACGTGCTGGTGGCTGACCACCGTGGCGGGTGGCTACCTCGGCCTCCTGCTCCCCACCGTGGTGATCCGCACCCCGGCGAGCTACCTCATCTCCTCGGACCTGCGCGCCAACGAGCTGGTGAACCACATGGTCATCCGTCGCTTCGCGCAGTACAACCCCGACTCCTTCTTCGCCAACGGCCCCCGGCCCAGCGCGCCCTTCCTGTACACCAACAACTGGGGCAACGTCTTCTCGCTGCTGCTCCCGTTCGTCATCGTCTACATGTTCCACGTCCGGGGGCAGGTGCGCTTCCGGTTGCTCGTGCTCGCCCTGATGGCCTCCGCGGTTCCCGCGGCGCTGACGTTGAACCGGGGAATGTTCCTCGGCATCGGGGTGGCCGCCGTCTACGTCGCCCTGCGTCTCACGCTCCGGCGCGACCCTCGCGGCATCGCCGCACTCGCCCTTCTGGGTGTGGTCGGCGTCGTGGCATTCCAGCTCCTCCCCGTGCAAGCGGGGCTGGACAGCCGGCTCAGCGGCGACGGCAACAGCAACACGGCCCGATCCTCGCTGTACGTCCAGGCCCTCCAGCTGGTTCCGAAGTCGCCCGTCTTCGGGTTCGGCGGACCACAGCCGTCGTTCAGCGAGGACGCGCCTGTCGGCACCCAGGGACAGTTCTGGCAGATTCTGGTCTCCCACGGCCCGATCGCCGCGTCCCTGTTCGTCGGCTTCTTCCTCCTCTGCTTCTGGCGCATCCGCAAACGGCAGGACCCGACGGGGATCGCCTGCGCCACCGTCTTGCTGGTCGGGACCATGGAGCTGGCGTACTACGGTGTCGTGCCCAACGGCCTACCGCTGATGCTCATCGCCGCGGCGATAGGCCTCCGCGACCAAGGAGATGTCGCCCGATGACCCAGACAACGGTCAGCGTCGTCATTGCCACCCGCGACCGCCCCGAGATGGTGCGGGAAGCCATCGAGGCCGTGCGCGGGCAGGACTACCAGGGCTCGGTCGAGGTCGTGGTCGTCTTCGACCAGTCAGATCCTGACCTCTCGCTGCACGTCGACTCCGTGAGTCGACCTGTCTCCGTGATCACGAACCAGCACTCCACCGGCCTCGCGGGTGCGCGCAACTCCGGCATCGAGGCGGCCCAGGGCACGTTCGTCGCGTTCTGCGACGACGACGACGTCTGGGAACCGACGAAACTGCGTGAGCAACTCGAGCTCCTCATGACGACACCGGAGGCCGTGCTCTGCACGACCGGCATCACGGTCCGTTTCCGCGGGGAGGACCACCCTCGGGTGCTCGAGCGCGACGTGGTGACCTTCGCGGACCTGCTGGTCGACCGGCACACGGAGCTGCACCCCTCGACCTTCGTGTTCCGCAGGGACGCGCTCATCGAGATCGGCATGGTCGACGAGGCCGTGCCCGGAGGCTTCGGGGAGGACTACGACCTCCTGCTCCGAGCGGCGATGCGTCACGACGTCCTCAATCTGCGACGGGCGCGCGTGCTCGTGCGCTGGGGAGATCAGTCCTTCTTCTTCCAGCGGTGGCAGACGATGGCAGAGGGACTCTCCTGGCTCCTCCACCGCTATCCACAATTCGAGACCACCCCTCGCGGGTCCGCCCGCATCCGAGGGCAGATCGCCTTTGCCCAGGCCGCCCAGGGCAAACGCCGCGAGGCCGCACGCACCGCCGGCTCCGCGCTTCGCCGCCGGTGGCGCGAGCCACGCGCCTACCTCGCGCTGGCCGTCGCCGGTGGCGTGGTCAGCCCACCACGCGTGATGCGGACGCTGCACAAGTTCGGACGAGGAATCTGAAGGGTCCAGAGTCCCGGGACCGCACCACGAGGGGCGGGTCGCACCGCCCACCAGAACCAACGAACCTTGATCCACTGGCCACGAACGTCAAGGACACATGAGCATGAGCAAAGACCCGCTAGGGAAGCCGGGCGGCCTCCCCCACTTCGTGGTGATCGGCGCCCAGAAGTCCGCGTCCACCTTCCTGCAGGACCAGATGGCACAGCACCCGGGCATCGAGATCGTCCCGGGCGAGGTCCGGGTCTTCGAGGAGCCGTTCTACTCGCAGGGAGCCGCGGACTCTCTGCCCGACCTCTTCAAGGGGCCACCGACGAAGGTGCGCGGCATCAAGCGCCCGGACTACCTGGGTCGGCCCGAGATCACCGAGCGCCTCGCCCGGCACCTGCCCGAGGCCCGACTGCTCGTCGTGCTGCGCGAACCCGTGGCTCGCGCCATCTCCTCCTACTACCACTACGTGCGACATGGCTTCGCTCCGCTCATGGACATCAACGACGCCTTCGACAGCCTGCTCGACCGGAGCATGGCCAAGGGCCACCCCCGTGCCATGGAGATCCTGGAGTACGGCTTGTACGGACGCCACCTGCACAGGTTCCAGGACCACTTCGACCCCGAGCGGATCGCGATCTTCGATCAGCGTCCTCTCACCAAGGACCCCGGCCCCTTCCTCACGCAGGCCTTCGAGCACGTGGGCGTCGACCCCACCTTCACCCCGACCCGACCCGACCGCGTCTCCAACAAGGGGGTCTACTCACCGCTGCGACTGCGCATCCTGCGGACCAAGAACCGCCGGGTCTACCGCTACGCCCCGGACCTCAGCCGCAGGGAACCACGGCGGCCGTCCGCCCCCGGTTGGCTCTACAACGCGGGCGTTGTCGCCCTCGACCGCGCGCTGCTGAGCCGGTTCGACCCCGGGCACCCGGCGACCCTGTCCGAGCCGGTCAGGCGACGGTTGGAGGAGTACTACGCCGAAGACGCTCCGTTGCTGCGGACCACGCTCGAGGGCCACGACGTCGCACCTGACTGGCTGGCCTGACCGACGACGGTCAGCTGTTGAAGCGCTGCTGGGTGAGCTCGAGGCCGTCAGCGATCAGCGATTCGACCGCGTCGGCGGCGCTGTCGATCTGGAACGGCAGCTCCTTGCGCTCGGTCGAGCCGTAGTTCGCCAGCACGAAGTCCGCGGGGCTCTGTCGTCCCGGAGGGCGGCCGATCCCGGCGCGCACGCGGTAGAACTCGCCACTGCCGAGTGAGGCGCGCATGGACTTGAGCCCGTTGTGGCCGTTGTCTCCCCCGCCGAGCTTGGTCCGCAACGTCGCGAAGTCGATGTCGAGCTCGTCGTGGATCGCGATGATCCGACCCACCGGCACCTTGTAGAAGGTGGCCAGGGCCTTGACCGGGCCGCCGGACTCGTTCATGAAGCAGCGTGGCCGACCCAGGACCAGCCGGGGCGCAGCCGAGCCGGGAGCACCGAGTCGCCCTTCGACGACGTCGGCGCGGCCCGACTTGTGCGAGCGCCAGCCGCTCCCGAGCCGGCGCGCCAGCTCGTCGTTGACCATGTAGCCGATGTTGTGCCGGTTGCCGGCGTACGTCGGGCCGGGGTTGCCCAGCCCGACGACCAGCCACACCTCCGACTCCGGGACGGACCCGGTCACAGCAGGCTCGCTCACAAAGGGGCGGGTCAGCTGTCGGACTCGGAGTCGCCCTCGGCGGTCTCGGAGTCACCCTCGGCCTCCGCGGACTCTGCGGACTCCTCGTCGGACTCGTCGCGCTCGATGCCGACCTCGGCCTCGGCCTCCTCGAGCTCGGCCTCCACCTCTTCGGCGGTCGGCGCGTGCACGACGTTGATGACCAGCGCGTCGTCGTCGGTGAGCAGCAGCGAGCCCGTGGGCAGGTCGAGGTCCTTGGCCAGGACGTGGAAGCCGGCCACAGCACCCTCGACGGAGATCTCGATGAAGTCGGGGATGTTGGTGGCCTCGGCCTCGACGCTCACGACGTTCAGGTCGGAGACGACCATGGCGTCGGACCTGGCCTCACCGGTGACGTGGATCGGGATGTCGACGGTGACCTTCTCGCCCTTCTTGACCTCGACGAAGTCGAGGTGCTCCAGGAAGCCCTTGATCGGGTCGGACTGGATCTGCTTGGTCAGAGCCAGGACCTCGGTGCCCTCGACGTCGATGTAGAGCAGCGCGTTGGAGCCGCCGCGCTTGAGCGCCATCATCGTGTCGTGGCCGGGAAGGGTGACGTGCTGCGGGGCGTTGCCGTGGCCGTAGATGACCGCGGGCACCTTGTCGTCGCGGCGGATGCGGCGGGCCGCGCCCTTGCCGAACTCCGTGCGGGTCTCGGCCTTGATCTTCTCTTCGGTCTTCTCAGCCATGGTGTGAGTGCTCCTCGGAACGTCGTACGGGTGAATAAGTCAGGTGGTTGCCTGGATGACTTGCACGGCCGGAGACAGCACATGCACCGCAGGCCGACGGGCGCGGTGCATGGTGATCATCACGAACCGACCGCGCCGATCACGGAGCATTCACTCCCTCGCCGAGGCAACTTGGAGATCTTACGCGACTGGTGAGCCGGCAGGCCAATCGGACAGCCTCACGCGTGCCCGTCGAACATGGAGGTGACCGAGCCGTCCTCGAAGACCTCCTTGATCGCCCGCGAGATGAGCGGGGCGATCGAGAGGCACGTCAGCTTGTCGAACTCGCTCCCAGGGGGCAGCGGCAGGGTGTTGGTGACGATGACCTCGGCGGCCGAGGAGTTCTTCAGACGGTCGATGGCCGGCTCGGAGAGGATCGCGTGGGTGGCGGCGATGATCACGCCCGCAGCGCCGTCGTTCATCAGGGCCTCCGCCGCGTTCACGATCGTGCCGCCCGTGTCGATCATGTCGTCGACCAGCACGCACATGCGACCGTGGACGTCACCGACCACCCGGTTGGCGACGGTCTCGTTCGGCCGGTCGATCCGCCGGGACTTGTGGATGAACGCCAGGGGGGCCCCACCCAGTCGGGCCGACCAGCGCTCGGCGACCTTGATCCGGCCGGCGTCCGGGGAGACCACGGCCAGCTTCTGCCCGGCGTACTGCTTCTTGACGTAGTCGGCGAGGATCGGCAGCGCCATCAGGTGGTCCACGGGGCCGTCGAAGAAGCCCTGGATCTGATCGGCGTGCAGGTCGACGGCGATCAGCCGGTCGGCGCCCGCGGTCTTGAACAGGTCAGCCATCAGCCGGGCGGAGATCGGCTCCCGCCCACGGTGCTTCTTGTCCTGGCGGGCGTAGCCGTAGAACGGCAGCACCACGGTGATCCGCTTCGCGGACGCACGCTTGAGCGCGTCGACCATGATCAGGTGCTCCATGATCCACTCGTTCACCGGCGCCGTGTGGCTCTGGATCACGAAGGCGTCGGAGCCGCGTACGGACTCCTCGTAGCGCACGTAGATCTCGGAGTTGGCGAACTCGTAGGCCGAGGTCGGGACCAGCTCGGTGCCGAGCTCCTTGACGACCTCCGCGGCGAGCTCTGGGTGTGCCCTGCCGCTGAAGACCATCAGGTTCTTCTCGGTGGTCTTCTTCAATCCGCTCACGCTGTGCAGCTCCTCGGTCGTGCGGGTCTCACCAGGTGACTTGATTGTCACCCACCGGCGTCGTGGTGGCGAACTCCGGTCAGTCTGCGGTCTCGTCCGGGGCCTCCGGGGCGGCCGCCCGCACCGATTCCTGGGCCGCCTCGGCTGCCTCAGCCTGGGCCGTGCCAGGTCGGCGGCGGACCGCCCAGCCCTCGATGATGCGCTGGGGACCGGCGCTCACCGCCAGCGCGCCGGGCGGCACGTCCTCCCGGATCACGCTGCCCGCACCGGTGGCGGCGCCGTCCCCGATGTGCACCGGAGCGACGAAGGTGTTGTTGCTCGCGGTGCGGGCGTGGCGGCCCACGACGGTGCGGTGCTTGGCCACGCCGTCGTAGTTGGCGAAGATCGTGCCGGCACCGATGTTGGTGCCCTCACCGATCTCGGCGTCGCCGACGTAGGACAGGTGCGGGACCTTGGCCCCGTCACCGATCCGGGCGTTCTTGGTCTCGACGAAACCGCCGATCTTCCCGCCCGCGCCGAGCTCGGTGCCCGGCCGCAGGTAGGTGAAGGGCCCCACGTTGGCTGCGGCGCCGATGACCGCGAGCTCCCCGTGGGTGCGTACGACGCGTGCGCCGACCCCGACCTCGACGTCCTTGAGCGTGCAGTCCGGTCCGACGACGGCGTCCTCGGCCACGACCGTCGCGCCGAGCAGCTGGACGCCGGGCAGGATCGTCACGTCCTGCTCGAGGCGGACGTCGACGTCGATCCACGTCGTGTCGGGGTCGATGATCGTGACACCGGCCCTCATCCAGCCCTCGAGGATGCGGCGGTTCTTCTCCTTGGCCAGCGCCGCGAGCTGCGCCCGGTCGTTGGCCCCCTCGGTCTGGAGCACGTCGTCGATCGCGAAGGCGCCGACCCGGAGGCCGTCCTCGCGCGCGATCTGAACCAGCTCGGTGAGGTAGTACTCGTCGTTGGCGTTGTCGTTCGTGAGCCGCGGCAGGGCGCTGTCGAGGAAACCGGCGTCGAAGGCCATGATCCCGCTGTTGATCTCCGAGACCGCCCGCTGATCCGCGGTGGCGTCCTTCTGCTCCACGATGCCCGTGACCTCACCAGCGGCGTCCCGCAGGACGCGACCGTAGCCGTGCGGGTCGCCCACCACGCCCGAGAGGATGCTGACCCCTCGACGGGCGGCTACGTGGTCCTCGGCGAAGGCGCACAGGCTCTCGCCCTCGAGGAGGGGGGTGTCGCCGTACGCCACCAGGACCGTGCCGGTGCGGTCGGCCGGGTCGAGGGCCTCCCAGGCGACGCGGACGGCGTGCCCGGTGCCGTCCTGGGTCTCCTGGACCGCGAGCACCGCCCCGGGCAGGAGCCCGAGGATGTGCGGACCGACCTGCTCACGCTGGTTGCCCACGACGGCGACGACGCGGTGGGGCTCGAGAGCCGCCACGGCATCGAGGACGTGGCCGATCATGCTGCGGCCCGAAAGGGGGTGCAGCACCTTCATGGTCTTGGACCTCATCCTGGTGCCGCCGCCTGCGGCGAGGACGATCACGGTCACGGTCCCACTACGGGTGGCTGGCTTGCTCGTGGTGCTCACGCTCCCCGGGTAGGAGTCGAACCTACGTCGCCAGTGCTGACTCGAAGCACTCGGGCCACTGTCCGCAGCGGGGATCTGGAGAGGCTATCCCCCGCGTCGACCTGGGTCAGGAGATGGTTCGGTCCGCTTCCGTGGCGGCCTTGGTCAGCACCGGGCGTGGGCAGGCATGGGAGTGACAGCACGGGGCAGGGCCCTAGCCAGAGCTTTGGCGGGCGTCGGCCCTGTACCTCGACGCTGCCTAGTCGCCACTCCGCACCTCGGACCGAGGTGCTGTCCGAGCACGCTCTGGCCATCCTCCAGACGCGCTTTCACGACCGCGGGACCCCTGCTCGCGGCGTCGGTCGGTCTGCGCCGTCAGCGGCAGCCGAGTGCGGCCTATCCTCGAGTTGTGGTCGTTCTCGAATCGGTCCTCACGTGTCCCTCGTGCGGGGTGAAGGCGATGGAGTCGATGCCTGAGGACGCTTGCCAGTACTTCTACGAGTGCACCGGCTGTGGTGCGCGGGTCAAGCCGCGAGCCGGTGACTGCTGCGTGTTCTGCTCCTACGGAACCGTCGTGTGCCCGCCGATGCAGACGAAGGAGGCGGACCCGATGCCGACGTTCGCTGCCGTTGACGAGGTGGAGCCAGAACCGTCTGCGTGCTGCTGCTGCGGGGCGGTCGACGCTCCCGAGCGCATGGTGCGACTGGGCAAACACCCTGAGGTCGCGCTGTGCCTGGGGTGTGCGCGTTGGGCGGCCAAGGAGGCCCGGGCGATCGAGGACCAGAGCCGGTCCGGTCCGGTGGTGCGGGCTCGTGACCAGTTCCGCGCCATCCGCCGAGGTGTCGTCGATCGTGGATGGCATCGCAATCGCATCTTCGGCCGGCCGTTGCGCTGGATCGGTAAGCGGCTCCCGTGACCAGCGCCCTCAGCTCGGCACGAGCGACCCTGACAGCGGCAGTAGCGGATATCGGACGGCGGCGGCGGCGGCGGCGGGACACTCTCCCGCCAGATCGGCGCATGTCGCACTGACCTTCTGGAACCTGCTCCCCGGGTAGGAGTCGAACGTAGGTCGCCAGTCCTGATTCACAGCACTCGGGCCACTGTCCGCAGCGGGGATCTGGAGAGGCTATCCCCCGCGTCCACGGGGGTCAGGAGATGGTTCGGTCCGCTTCCGTGTCGGCCCTGGTCAGCACTGGGCGTTGGCAGGCGTGGGAGTGCCACCGACCCGATAACCAGCTCTCTTGTTCGGCGATGCCGGGGTCCAGGGTGGCCGGAGGCTCGGGGCGGGCGTCTTTCGACGTGCCTGTCCTTGCGCCGCCTGAGGTGCGCGAGGACGGCGCGCCAGCGCCGCCCGCAGCGCGCCCTCGCGCCGGAGGCGCGCTTGAACCAGTAAAGAAAGTCGCAACCGATTCCCGGCTCCATGGCTCGTCACGCACGGCGCAGGCACCGGGCGGGACTTGCGGCGCGAGAAGTTCAGGCGACCTTGTCGCCGTACCTCTGGCGGACAGCCTCGCCGGATGTCCCGACAAAGGTGCCGATGAGCGACCAGGACATGCCGGCCTCGCGTGCTTTCTGGATCGCTGCGAGAACATGACGTTCCGCATCCGAGCGCTCCTGCACGGCTACGCGGAGTAGAGCGACCGCGTCGCGGTCCAGTTCGTCGGAGAGTTCTGGTTCGTAACCCTCGAAGCGAGCAGCGAGCTCGTCGGCATGCTTGAGGATGTCGTCTACAGAGCGGGGCATTCGATCACCTGAGGAACTTCTCGCGGGCTGGCATGGCGTGAACGATGACTACCGCCTCGACGCCCTGGACGTCACCGATCTCGTGGATGATCGCTGCCCTGTTGGCGCCGACCATCGTGGTGAACCCCTCACCGAGATCCCAGACCCGGATTGGGTTGCGGTACGCGTGGAGGATGTCCTCCTCACCCACTCCGTGCTTGGTAGCCGACGGAGCGATGAGGGGGTCACCCGACACTCGTCAAAGGTAACTTGTCACCGAGGGGCGCGCAACGGCGCTTCGGGCAACGCCGGTCCGACGGCACGATCGCGCACTTCGCGGCTTGAGCGGGCGGCCGCAGTGCAGGCACGGTGTGCACGGAAACCTGTCGATACCGACAGGATCGGCTTGTTACCTTCGCCGCCATGAGGGTGAGGTTTGAGCGCACGGGCGAACGTCGATACGCGGTGGCTGTGCTTCGTAGCCTGCACGGCGACCTACGGATGGATCCGGCGCCGGGGTTCTCCGACCTGATCCCTCACGATCTGGTGCATCTGGTCGTCGAGGACGAGTTCGGGTTGAAGGAAGGAATCTTTGGTCAGCTCGCCGCCGGTGGCAACGCTGGAACCTTCGTGCCGACCGAAGAGCCGCGAACCAAGGCGTGGGCGCGCAGGGTCGAGCGACGCAACAGGGCAACGGGCCGGGACATGGCGAGATCGGAGGCCCTGGTCGCTCAGGTCTATCCGCGTTGGCTGAGGCGTAGTGGCCATCTGCCCGGGAGCCACTACGTGGGTGAGGAGCCCCCGCCCACCGACCTCAGTAGTGCCGAGCTCGACCGGACACACCGCAGGCTCGACGCGTTGTCGGCGCAGTGGCGGGCCTGCGAGGTCGGAGCGTCCATGACGGTGGACTGGCCACGGCCGGAGCGAGCCTGAGCCCTTGGCCGCGCATCCGCTCATCGGCACGAGCGCGCCCCGATCAGCGGCATGGTCGGACGCTACGCACCGACAGCGGCAGATCCGGATGTCCCCAGCTTTCAGCGATGCCGCCGCCGACATCAAACCTCGACACCACCTGTCCGCCCCGTGTCCCTGGCGCGACGAAGATCTGCTTGCGCGGTGCCTATTCGGTCTTCCCGCAACACCTCGCTGGCCCCTCAGTGTTCGCTGCTGAAGAACCCTCGCAACAGCGGGCCGACGATCTGTGGGTCGACGACGTGATCCGACCCCTCGAGGGTCTCCCGTTGAGCGTGGGGTAGGAGGTCTGCAAGCTCGTCGGCTGCGCGGTCGAAGAAGTCCGAGGGCAGGCCTGCCATGTAGGGGACCGTGACCGGTCCTCCGGTGGTGACCAGGACCGGTTGGGTGACTGTTGCCAGTCGATCGGCCGGCAACTGGTAGCGGTTGAGGAAGAGGCTGTCGTGGACCAGCGTGGGCGCGAGGGCGACCGAATCCGCCCAATGCGCCGTCTGCTTGCCTGCCGCTTTCCTGGCCGCGATGTTGTCGTCGGAGGCACCGGTCATGCGCATGAACAGTTCGAGAACCTCCTCGTCTCGCCCGCCGTCGAAGGCGCGTCGGGTGTCCGCGACGTACTCCTCGAATCGCGGGCGTATGTCGTCCCCGACCGCGTAGGGCACCTCCCACACGGCGATCGTGTCGATGGCTGACCCGGCCGCGGCGGCTTCCAGCGCCAGAGCGCCACCAGAGGACGCCCCGAACAGGTGTGCCGAGCCGCCCGCCTCCGCGATCAACGCATCCAGGTCCTCGATCTCCCTTTCCACGGCGTAGGGCTCGGTGAAGCCGCTCGCGCCGCGTCCCCGACGGGCATAGTTGTAAACCGTGAAGTGCTCGGCGAGAGCAGGTATCAAGGGAGCGTTCTCGGCTCCGTCGTCCTGTGCGCCGCCTACCAGGACGACAGCCGGGCCACTTCCCTTCCGGTCGTAGGCGATGGTGGTGCCATCGTTTGATGTCACGCGAAAGGCCATCTCGTTCATCTCACATCTCCGTTCGAGAGGTTTGTCTCAGCGCCTGAGCAGCGTGCCGACGACGGCCTCGATGCGCGACCGCCGCGCCCTTGCGATCACGGCCGCCACGACGAGAAGGGCGAGCGGCAGCCAAGGGCTCTGCTCGAGCACGAACTGATCGGTGATGACAGCACCGGTCAGCAATGCCGCCAACCCCAGACTGGCCAGGCCCCCCAGAGCCGGGATCAGAAGTCCAACCCCTCCCGCGACCTCCAGCGCTCCGACCAGGTACCGGAGCCACTGGCCAGCCCCGATGTCGGCGAACATGTCCACCATGACCGGGTCGCCGGCGAGCTTCGAGATTCCGCCGCCGGCGATGATCGCCGCCAGCACGACTTGCAGAATCCAGACCCCGATGCCGCTCGCCCGCCCGGGCGTGTGCGCAACGGTTCCCGAGTTGTTCCTGAGGATGGTGCTCATTCGGCTCTCCTTGCCGTGTCCGCGCCTGGCCGACTAGTCAAGTTTGGTTACTCGGCCGAAGTTACGCAAGGAGGAGCGTCTAGTCAAGATTGATTAGGGGACGTTCGCCACGAACCCGGATCATCGGCCATGGTGTAGGCGCCCTCAGCCAGTCGTTTGCTCAGGCTCTTCGCCCACTCCAGTTCGGTGCGTGCATGTCCCGCCCACAGTTCGGCCTGATCGCGGACGTGTTCGGGAATGTCGGGGTTCGGGTGCTCCCGCCACTTGGCCTGCTCTACGAGCTCCGCTTCCAGGCGCGCGACCCGCTCGTTGACGTGCCCGATGGCATCTGACCTGGTCAGCATGGGCAACATGGCGATCGACGCGTTGAGCATGGTGGGGTCATGGGTGCGCCGCAGACCGTCGCGGACCAGTTCGACTATCTCGTCACGTCCCCGAGCTGTCACGCGGTACAGAACGCGCTCCGGCCCGGAGTTGCCCGGCTCGGCGTGTTCGGTGAGGAAGCCATCAGCCGCAGCCTTCTTCAGCGCGTGATAAATCGAGCCGGGCTTGATCTTGGCCCAGATCTCCGCACGCCAGCTCTGCAGCTCGGACCGCACCTGGTAGCCATGCGCGCCGCCGGAGAGGTGCACGATACCGAGTGCCAGGAGCTTCGTCGCCGACATGCGCCCACCTCCGCTCAATTTGCTCGGACTCGCTCCGCTTGCGCGCCCGCCAGGGTGGTGTCAACTCCCACCAACACTAGGGTGCCGTCCTGGTCCGGGTGGTGTCAGCACTGAGCTACAAACGGTGGCTGGTGGAGACCTCCAAAGCCAGACGTCCGCTCATCGGCAGATACGGACGTTCCACAGGTGTGTCGGCGCGCCTTCCGGGAGGGGTTGTCGGTGGGCGGTGTCATGCTCGTAAGCGAGGACAACTCCAGACCAGACCAGACCTCAACTGACTTGAACCGATGGGGCATTTCCCCGGGGGTCGGCTCCCCACCATGGCCCAGAGGCCAGACACGCAGCGCCGCACACACGACACGAACTTTCGTCCTCGAACCTCTGATTCGTTGTGTCCCGGCTGCAGGCGATCCCGCGTCGAGACATCGTCGCTGCAGTTGGTGACTGCGGACCTCCCGAGCCGGGTGTGTCACGTGGCGGGATCGCACTTAGCCGCGTGGCACACCCTTTGGGGTGGTGGGGCCGATGAGCACACGGACCCGGTCAGCTGTCGCCTCGACGCTGCCCTACGTGTTCCCCGAGGTGTTCCCCGGGCTCACCGCGGCGGCAGCCGAGGACCTCCCGCCGGTCACCGCCCGGACCCGGCAGCAGGTCAGCGACCTGATCGTCTCCCCGACCTACGACGCCTGGACCGAGGCCCTGGTCCGGGTCGGGAACTGCGCCCAACCGATCCGGCTCCGTGGCCGCTCCCAAAGAGTCGACCTGACGACCGGGGAGATCGTGTCGACCTACAGCAGCGAGCAGGAACCCCTCGGAGTCACCCACATCCGCTGCGGCAACCGTCGCGCGAGCGAGTGCCCGTCCTGCTCACGCCTCTACGCCGCGGACATGTTCCAGCTGATCCGGGCCGGAGTCTCCGGCGGCAAGACCGTGCCCACCTCGGTCGCGGAGAACCCACTGGTCTTCGCCACCCTCACCGCCCCCTCCTTCGGGCCCGTGCACGGTCGGCGCGACGGTGGCCGCCGCTGCCACCCGCACCCAGCCAACGAGCCGGCCTGCGCCCACGGCCGGCCCCGGACCTGTGGGGCCCACCACGGCGAGGACGACCCCGGGCTCGGGCAGCCACTGTGCGGCGACTGCTACGACTACTGCTCCCACCTGGTGTGGCAGTGGTGGGCACCGGACCTGTGGCGCCGGTTCACCATCACCCTGCACCGGCTGCTCGCAAGAGCACTGCTGGTGCCGGCGACCCGGTTGGCCGAGGTGGCCACGGTGCAGTACGCCAAGGTCGCTGAGTACCAGCTGCGCGGCGTGGTCCACTTCCACGCCCTGGTGCGTCTCGACGGACCCCGCACTCCCGACGGGTTCGCCCCCGCCCCCACCGGGATCGACGCCACGCAGCTCGCCCAGCTCGTCACCGCCGCCGCGGCCTCGGTGCGGTTGAGGGTCCCCGGTGTCGACGCAGCCGACCCGCCACGGGTCCTGGTCTTCGGTCGCCAGCTCGACGCCCGCCCGGTCCGACCCAACCGACGCACCGACGACCCCGACCGCGCCCTGTCCCCCGGGCAGGTCGCCGGCTACCTGGCGAAGTACGCCACCAAGTCGGCCACCGACACCGGCGCCAGCAACACCGCCCACCACCGCAGGCTCCGGACCACCACACGCGCCCTCGCAGCCCGTGCCGACGCCGCCGGGGAAGACTCCTACGAGCTGCTCGACAAGTGGACCCACATGCTCGGCTTCCGCGGCCACTTCGCCTCCAAGTCACGCCGCTACTCGATCACCCTCGGTGCGCTGCGGCGAGCTCGTCGACGCGCCCAGGCCCTCATCAGCCAGTCACGAGCCGAGGGCCGCCCCCTGGACCTGGCCGCCCTCGAGGCCGACCTCCTCGCCGACGACGACACCGACACCACCCTGGTCATCGGCAGCTGGCACTACGTCGGCTCCGGATGGGACACCGAAGCAGAACGCGTCCTCGCCATCGCCGCAGCCGCACGAGCCCGCGAGTACGCCCAGTGGCGGGCTGAGCAGGGGCATCAACACACATCAGGAAAAGGGGAAAGGTGATGGATGAGAAGTTGCTGTATCGGATCGACGAGGTGGCGCACTACCTGAGCTTGGGCCGTTCGAAGACCTACGAGCTGGTTCGCGCGGGACACATCCCGTCGGTGCGGATCGACGGTGTACGGCGCGTTCGAGGGGTCGATGTGATCGCCTATGTCGAGAGTCTGAGGGCGGCGTGATGAACAAGCTGCGCGACGGCGTGATCCATCGTGGCAAGACCTGGTCCTACGTCATCCGGGTGACGGACGCACGGGGAGTGAGCAAGCCGCGCTGGCTCGGCGGGGGCAGTTCGTGCACCGCAACCAGCTGACCGTCGAGGCATACCTCCGCGGTTGGTTGGAGGGGCATGCGCTGGAGGTCAAGCCGAAGACCCATGAGGACTACCGCTCCCTGATCGAGCGCTACGTCGTGCCGCGGATCGGGCGGATGCGACTGCAGTCCGTGAAGCCCGCGACCCTGAGCATGTTCTACGCGACCTTGCGGCGTGAGGGCGGAGCGTCTGGGCAGGGACTCTCGCCCCGGACGGTGAACTACGTGCACTCGGTGCTGCGAAAGGCTTTCAACGATGCGGTGAACATCGACCAGGTGATCGTCGTGAACCCGGCGACCCGTGCGAAGCGTCCACCGGTCGAGGCAGTCAGTCAGGTGCACGAGGTCTGGGACGCGAGCCAGCTCGCTCGGTTCCTCGACGAGATCAAAGCTGATCGGCTCTACCCCTACTACCGGCTGGCGGCGTACACCGGTGCCAGGCGCGGGGAGCTGCTGTTCCTGCGGTGGTCGAGCGTGGTCCTCGATGACGTCGACCCCCACATCTGGATCAGGGGCGCGACGGTGATCGTCCGCGGCCGGCGGGTCGAGGGCACGACCAAGACGGGTCGAGTACGTCGGGTGAGCCTCGATCCGGGCACCGTGGAGGTCCTGCGCGAGCACGCCGAGCGCCAGGCGAAGGAGCGCGAGCTCGTGGGGGCTTCGTGGCCCACCGGCGACTGGGTGTTCAGGATGGAGATGGGGACGCCCCTGCGCACCGACCTCCCGGGCGAGCTGATGCGGGCCACGTTCCGTCGGGTGAATCGCGAGCGACAGGTCCTGACGCCGATCCGGTTCCACGACCTGCGGCACGTGCACGCCACGCTGCTGCTCCAGGACGGCGAACCGGTCCACGTGGTGGCTGAGCGCCTCGGCCACGCGGATCCGTCCATGACGTTGCGTGTCTATGCCCACGTGATCAGGAGCCAGCGAGCAAGTTCGGCGGCCCGGTTCGCGCGGATCATGGGCGAGACACCGCGTGCGGAGGAGCGACCGTGTTAGCACCCGGTGTTAGCAGGAAGACGGGTTCTCTCACCCGCCAGGTCAGCGCACACGGCGCTGACCTGCGGGAACTCGCTCCCCGGGTAGGAGTCGAACCTACGTCGCTAGTCCTGATTCAAAGTCAGGCGGGCCCTGCCGGCAGACCAACCGGGGAAAGACATTCGGCACGAGGCTACCGGTGACCGGTCGGACACCTGCTCTTCACCTGGCAATGGGCTGCGCGTCATCCGGAACGGGTTCGGTCACGGGCATGACGACTCTCGGGAAGATCTCCGGTGCCATCCTGCTGGCACTGCTCGCCACGACCACCACCATCGGCCCCGCCGCGGCCGACTCGTCCGGGCACTCCCCCGGGAAGGGGTACGGCGGAGCCCTGGTGATCGGGCACCGCGGAGCGGCGGGCTACCGGCCCGAGCACACGCTCGAGTCCTACCGCCTCGCCATCCGGATGGGTGCCGACTACGTGGAGCCCGACCTGGTCTCCACCAAGGACGGCGTTCTCGTCGCCCGCCACGAGAACCTGATCACCGACACGACCGACGTCACCACCCACCCTGAGTTCTCCGGCCGCCGGACCACCAAGACGATCGACGGCACGTCGGTCACCGGCTGGTTCACCGAGGACTTCACCCTCGCCGAGCTCAAGACGCTCCGCGCCAAGGAGCGACTCCCCCTGGTCAGGCCCGCCAACGCGGCCTACGACGGCAGGTTCGAGGTGCCGACCCTGGACGAGGTGCTGGACCTCGTCCAACGGGAGCAGCGCCGTACGCACCGCCGGATCGGGGTCTACCCCGAGACCAAGCACCCGACGTACTTCACCTCGATCGGGCTGTCGCTCGAGAGGCCTCTGCTCGCTGCCCTGCACCGCCACCGGATGGACCGCCCGGGCTCACGGGTCTTCCTGCAGAGCTTCGAGACGGGGAACCTGCGTCGTCTGGACCGGATGACCCGGCTGCCGATCATCCAGCTGGTCGACTCGTCCGGTGCGCCGTACGACCTCAAGGCTGCCGGGGACCCGCGCACCTACCGTGACCTGGTGACCCCGTCGGGCCTGCGCGCGATCTCGAGGTACGCCGACGGCGTCGGCCCCAACAAGGACCTGGTCATCCCCCGCGATGCCGCCGGGGACGCCACCGCCCCGAGCCACCTGGTCCGCGACGCCCATCGCTCCGGGCTCGTCGTGCACGTGTTCACGCTGCGCCGGGAGAACCAGTTCATGGCCCGGGACTTTCGCATCGGGACGGACCCCAACACCGTCGGTGACCTCGCCGCCGAGGTGCGCGCGTTCCTCGACGCCGGTGTCGACGGGCTCTTCAGCGACAACCCGGACGTCGCCGTCTCCGCCCGCAACGACTGGCGACGAGGCGGGCGCACGGCCGCCTGACCCCCCGGAACGCCCGGACTGCACCACCCCCTGCGTATCAGGGCAGTACCCGCGCCACTCCTGCATCATGAGCAAGAAGCGGCGTTGGGAGCTCCTATGGAAACCGTCGAACTGCGGGTGCACGGAGTCCACGGCACGTCGCCCGCCGCGATGCTGGGCGTCGACGGCGGCGACGTCGGACAGGTGGCCGGCGACGGTCTCACGGGGATCTACCGCGCCACGGGAGCGCTGCCCCACCGCAGCCTCGACGGCACGGGCGTCAGCGTGGAGGCCTACTCGTGGGGTGCGCTCACCTCGGGAGTCCAGGGTTTTCTCGGCTGGGTCAAGCGGGCCCTGTGGCTCCTGCTGCTGCCGTTCGCGTTGGTCAACCTCGCCTACTGGGCCCGCCTCGAGCTCGGGCGCGACAGCGGCCAGGCACGCTGGGGCGCCCGAGCGGTGCGGGTGTCGGGGCTGCTGCTCACCGTCTTCTTCATCCTCACCCCGTGCGTCCTGGCCATCGACCTCGGCGCGTGGCAGTGCTACCGCTACGGCGTTCCCGGGTGCAGCCGGATCCCTGACCAGCTGGACTTCCTCGGCGGGTGGGAGCCGGGCCAGCGCCTGGCGCTGGCCACCCTGCTGCCGATGGCCGCGGTCGCGATGCTGTGGTTACTCTCGAAGACCTCGATGGCGCGCTACGAGAGCGTCTCCGACGCCCTGGACTCTCCACCGGTGCTGTCCACCCAGCACGTCCTCCTGCACCCCCAGCTGTGGAACGGTACGACGCGCACGCTGAGACTCCAGCGACTCCACCTCACCGCCGGGATCGCCACCGTCGTGGCGTTCTCGGGGATCCATCTCCTGCGGGCCACCGGCTTCCCGGCACCCTGGGGCTGGTCCCTGCTGCTGTGGGCCACGGTCGCGATGAGCGCTCTCCTCCTGCTCCTTGCCGCCGCCCTGGTGTGCGTCACCCACCCGGACGACGTCGAGCCCCTCACGGTGACCACCTGTGGCGGTGGACCGCCCGGCCTGCTCCACCGGGCCCGGGCACTCACTCCGCAGTTCGACACCGCTGTGCTGGGCCTCGCGGCGATGACCTACCTGCTGCACCTGCTCGCCCTGTCCACGGTGGGCCACGGGAGCCCGCGCGGGTCCTCGGTGGACGAGTCGCTCGACTTCACCGGTCGCAACGTCTGGATCATCGCTGTGTTCGTGGGGCTCACCGTCCTGCACCTCAGCGTGTTCACCGGGGGACGGATGAAGCCGCGGTCGGCCCTGCTCATCGTGTTCGGAACACTGGGCGCGTTGGTCGCCGTCGTCGTACTCCGTGCCCTCGGGCTGTACGACGCGGACACGGCCTGGTCGGTCGTCGGGGCCGCCGTGGTCGCCGTCGGGTTCTGGTTGCTGCTGGCGCACTGGCAGTACCGTCGGTCCCCCGCGACCAACCACGACAAGGCGTGGCGGGGCGCCGGCGCCTCGGTGCTGCTGGCGGCCGCGGCCTGGATCGCACTGCTCTTCACCTCAGGCACGGTGATCGCCTCCGCGAACTACCTCAACGGTCCCTCGCACGGCGTCGGTGACCTCGTCAGCCGGGTCGAGGGCCGCAAGGTCGCACCCACGACCCTCGATCTCGCCAGCGACGAGGGCCGGCACCGGTTCGTGGCCACCGGCGAGGTCACGCTGAAGGACGCCCGCGTGAGCGTGCAGTCGGGCCAGACCCGGATCTCGGCCGGCACCATCGAGATGAAGGGCCTGTCGTTGGCCGTGGACCCCGACCGGGCGCGCGCGGACTCCTTCACCGAGGGACGTGGACGCACCATCGTCGACGAGCCGTCGACGCTGACCGTGCCGTCGCGGACGGTGCTGCTCGCCGACAGCTGTCTGCGGGCGGCCACGAGCCGGTGCACCGCCGAGGAGTCCCAGTTCCACTCGGCCGGAGTGCTGACCCTGCCCGGGACCGACGACCCGGCTGCCCCCGCCACGCTGATCGTCGAGAAGGGCGTGGCCCTGGATCCCGTCGATGCCCCGGAGGTGCCGCTGGCCGTCCCCCAGGTGCTGATCTGGACGCCGATCGGCCAGCTGCTGTGGCTGGTCCTGGTAGCCGTCGCGGTGCTGGGCTGCCTGCTCGTGTTCGGGCGCTTCGTGGCCCCCAGGCTCGGAGAGCCGTTCGCGTCCGGGGGCGCCCCCGACGACGAGGTGCCTCTTCGGGACCGGGCGAAGGCGCTGAAGGCCCGACGCAGCGCCGCCCTGGCCCACCGGGCCGAGACGCTGCTCGACGTCGTCGGCGCGATCACCTCCCCCGTCGCGCTGGTGATCGTGATCGCCTCCATGTCGGGGGTGCCGCCGTGGGAGCTCGACCTGCCCTGGGTGGGCTGGACGCGCGAGGTCGCCACGGCGTCGATGTATCTCGTGGTCGCCATGTCCGCCGGCCTGGTCCTGCTCGGTTCGCAGATCCGCCGTTCGGAGAAGACCCGCAAGGCCGTCGGAGTGATCTGGGACCTGACCACGTTCTGGCCGAGGGCGGCCCATCCGCTCGCCCCTCCCTGCTACGCCGAGCGGGTCGTGCCCGAGCTCCAGATCCGCACCCGATGGGCCCTCGACCAGGCGCATGCCGTTCCCAACCGGGTGATCGTCTCCGGGCACAGCCAGGGGTCCCTGATCGTGCTGGCCATGGTCAGCCGGCTCAACTCCGTGCACCTCGGCCGGGTCCGGATCATCACCTACGGCAGCCAGATCCGCGCCCTCTACGGTCGCGTCTTCCCGCGGGTCTTCGGCCCCGACGAGATCGGCTACCGGCCCACGACCGGCCAGCCGTCGTTGACCGACGCCTTCCCCGACGTCCCCGAGCCGGCGGCCGGTCCTGGCGCTGCTGCTGGCGGGGCCGGGTCCGGTCCGCCCGACCCACCGGCCGACACCTTCCGCCACCGGCTGCGTCTCGCGGGAGGCGAGTGGGTCAACCTCTTCCGGCGTACGGACCCCCTGGGCTGGCGGGTCTTCTCCGACGTCGACAGCGCCCTGGACCTTCCCGTGCCCGAGGTCCCGCGCCACGACCTGGGAGATCCCGGACCACAGGTGATGGGCCACAGCGGCTACCAGCACACCCTGGTCTACCGGCGCCAGATCGCCATCTGGACGGGCGAGACCGTCGTGCCGGACCCACCGGGGACGACGAACCTGCCGACGCTGCCTCCGCTGTAGTCGGTGTGCCGCAGCAGGGGGCGGGGGCTGCAGGAGTCCCCGGGCACCCGGGGAATCCTGACGTTCTCGGCCGATGCTTCACCCCAGAACGTCAGGGATCGGCCGAGAACCCAGACCCTTTTGTCCGTTGAGTGTGAACGCCTCGCCACCTGGTACGGCCACGGTGGTCCGGCTCGGATGCTCGACGACGAGTGGGGTTCAGAGCCGCTGAGGAAAGTGTTGAATCCCCTGTGCAGCAAGGGGAATCTCCGGCCTCGGTTGTCAGTGCTCGGTGCTTGGATTGAGTCATGACCAACCAGCCGATCGACCCACCCAGCACCGCGTGTGCTGGTGGTGTCCCGGCCGAGCTGGCGATGATGCGCCAGCAGGTCCACGAGCTCGCTCACACCATGTGGGCGGCCCGCGACCGAGCCGAGGTCATGGACACCGTCGTGGAGATCGAGTCCCTGAAGTCCACCCTCGACGCCCTGGAGCTCGGTGTGGTCCGTGAGCTCGAGGCCACGCAGGCGGTCAAGGAGGTCGGGTGGGCCTCCACCGCGGACTTCCTCACCGCCGTCGCCGGGGGTCACAAAGGCTGTGGGCAGGCGATGGTCCGGTTGGCGACCGCCGTTGACGAACCACTACTGACCCCGGTCGCAGAAGCGCTGGCCGACGGGTGGCTCTCGACCGCGAAGGCCCACGTCGTCCGGCACGCGATCGACGACCTCCCCGGCAACGTCATGGTCCGACAACGCGGCGTCGAGGCGATGTTGACCGAGGCCAAGGCGCTGGATGCGACCGAGCTGCGCAAGGTCGCCAGATACCTGGTGTCCCGGATCGACCCCGGAGGCGACGAGCGCCGTGCCGAGAGGGAGCTGGACCGGGAGGAACGCGCCGCCCACCTCGGCCGCGAGCTCTCGATCCGGTTCGACGGCGCCGGGGGTGCCCGGATCAGCGGCCGGTGCGCCTCTGAGGACGCAGCGAGGCTGAAGGCGACCCTGCTGCCCCTGTCCAGACCGGTCCCCACCAACGGAGGGGTCTGCGACCCCGGCAGCTGCGTGGTCCCGGGGTGTGGTCACGACGGCCGCGACCCCCGTGACCATGGGACCCGGATGCTCGACGCCCTGCTCGACCTCTGCGACCGCGCCGCCACCGCCGAGGTCCTGCCCGAGTGCCACGGCGCCACCCCACGGGTCGCGGTCACCATCGACCTGACCGACCTCAAGAACCAGACCGGGTTCGGCACCACCGAGACCGGTGAGGACCTCACCGCCACCACCATCCGCAGGATGTGCTGCGACGCCGACCTCATCCCCATCGTCCTCGGCACCCAGGGCGAGGTCCTCGACGTCGGCCGCCAACAGCGTCTCGTCACCACCGCGATGTGGAAAGCCCTCGTCGCCCGCGACCACCACTGCCGGTTCCCGCACTGCACCAGACCACCGGTCATGACCCACGCCCACCACATCGTCCACTGGGCCGACGGCGGAGAGACGTCACTGACCAACCTGATCCTGCTCTGCGGCCACCACCACCGGCTGATCCACGCCGGACCCTGGCAGATCCGAAGAACCGGACCCAACACGTTCGCCTTCGACCCACCACCCGGCACCCGACGCAGATCCAGCACCCGACGAGAGCCACCCGGCGGTTGAGGCACCGTCCCCAGGGCGCGAGTGTCTAGGCAGGAGCGCGCGCGACGACGAACACACGACGGAACGGCATCACCACGGCGCCGGTGCGCTCCGGGTAGGCCTCGCGCAGCCGTTTCTTGAACTCGTCCTCGAACGGCGGCCGCAGATCCTCGGGGAGCGCCTGCAGCGTCGGACGGGCGCCGGTGCCGCTGACCCAGGTGAAGACCGGGTCTTGCCCGCGGAGCACGTGCAGGTAGGTGGTCTCCCACGCATCGACCTCGCAGCCCAGGTGGCGCAAGGCCTGGAGGTAGGTGGCGGCGTCGTGGGCACCGTGGTCGGCCACGTCGGCGGTGTGCTCGGCGTACGGCGCCTCGGCGGCCAGCTCGAGACGGAGGGTGTGGCTGGGCTCGTGGAAGTTGCCGGGCACCTGGAAGGCCAACCAGCCGCCAGGGGTGAGCGACTCAAGGAGCCCGGGGAGGAGGTCGAGGTGTCCCGGGACCCACTGCAGGACGGCGTTGGAGACGATCACGTCCACGGAGCCGGAAGGGGCACGCCAGTCGTTCACGTCCCCGACCGTGAATTCGACGCCCGCACGAGCAGGAGCCGCGTTCACCATGTCGGGGCTCGAGTCGACGCCGATGACCTGAGCGTCCGGCCAGCGCTCGGCGAGGAGGACCGTGAGGTTTCCTGCACCGCAACCGAGGTCGACCACGGTGCGCGGCGCCTCCGCGCGGACGCGGCCGACCAGGTCGACGAAGGGCCGCCCCCGCTCGTCGGCGAAGGCGAGGTAGCGATCGGCGTCCCAGGTGAAGCGTGCGCTCATCGAGGCAGACTATCTCGATGTCAAGAATCTTGTCGGGCTACAATCCCGGGGTGGATCGCGACGAGGTGGACGAGCTGGTGGAGGCCTGGACCCGTGAGCGAGCTGATCTCGATCTCGCCCCCGTCGAGGTGTTCAGCCGGATCAGCCGGCTGGCGCGACTGCTCGACAAGGCGCGACGCGAGGCGTTCACCGCCCACCACATCGAGACCTGGGAGTTCGACGTGCTGTCAGCACTGCGGCGGGCCGGAGCGCCCTACCAGCTCACCCCGGGGGCGCTGCTCCGCCAGACGATGGTCACCAGCGGCACCATGACCAACCGGGTGGACCGACTCACCCTGCGCCAGCTCGTCGAGCGGTTCCCCGACCCGAGGGACCGACGAGGGGTACTGGTGCGCCTGACGCCGAACGGCAAGGAGGCGGTCGACGGCGCCTTCGAGTCGCTCCTCACGAGCGAGCGTGAGCTGCTCAGCGACCTGCCCGCGGCCGATCGCACCCGGCTGGCGGCCTTGCTCAAGCAGCTGATGGTCCCGCTGCGCTGAGGCTCACGCTCCCGAGTTGGTCCGGTGGCGCGGGTGGCGCGGGTCTTCCCTGAAGTCGTGCGCCTCGAAGTCGACGGTGCGCTTGGCGTTGGCTATCGAGCTGACGACCGTCGTCCCGATCCGGCCCTCCCGGTCGAAGACCACGGCCGTGCCGACCGCGATGCCGTCGTGGCTGATGCGGTCGGTGGCGGAGAGCCCGATCTCGCGCCCGACCGGCAGCCGCGCCAGCACCATCGTGATGTCGGTGTTGATGTGCTCGACGCCGTTGCTGCCCCAGTTGGTCACCATGCTCGTGGCGTCCGCGACGCTGGCCGCTACGACGAAGGGAGACGGAGCCTCGTCCGGCACGACCGGTAGGCCGACCTGCCAGGTCATCTTGTGCCCGCCGTTCTGGTGCGCCCCGAACGACTCGTCCCAGACCCCGTCGCTCGCGAACAGCGGCACCCGGATCTCCTCCGTCGGCGGGGCCAGCTCGAGCGGGGGCGCCGACGGGGCGCCAGTGGGCTCCCAGACCTCTCCCGTCACCGGCTCCGTCACCTTGAGGAACAGCGCGCTCGCCCGGGCCACCGGCTCACCGTTCTGCTCCAGGGTGGCGTCCACGAGGCACAGTCGCCGCCCCTCGCGGACGACGTGGGTGGTGAGGTGGCACAGCTCCATGGCGGCCGGCCGGAACAGGTCGACGGTGTAGCGGGCCGGTCGCAGGTCACCGCGACCCAGCTCGGCGACCTGGCTCTCGAGAGCCCGGGCCAGGGCACCGCTGAGGGCGACCCCGTGCATCTGGTTCTTGCTCCACAGGCTGCAGGCGAGGTCGGCGGGGAGCAGGTCGTCGCCACTACGGGTGAAGAAGGAGAGAGGCATGGGCGCATTCTTGCCGACGCCGACTCACTCCAGCAGGGCGACTGCCCCCAGCCACTCCAGCTCGAGGTCCGCCTTCTGGGCAGCGAGTGTCTTCGCCTCGCCGGAGAGGGCCTTGAGCTTCTCGGGGTCCGAGGCGTTGGCGGACATCTCGGCGGTGATGGCGGCCTCCCTGGCGTTGATCCGCGCCAGCTGCTTGTCGAGGCGGGCGACGGTCTTGCGGGCAGCGCGTTCGTCCGCGCCCCCCACCTTGGCCTTGGCGGGTCTCGGCGGGACCCCCTGCCCCGCCTCGTGGCTCACGTCTCGTCGAGGTGCTGACCGGGCTCCGCCGCTGCGCTCCTCCTGACCGCTCGACGCGGTGGCCTTGCGGCTGTCCTTCTTCTCGTTCGAGAGGTCGGTCACCCCCGCCGGCTTGACGCGGGCCTCACCCTTCTTGCGCGCCGCGAGGTACTGGTCCACCCCGTTGGGAAGCATCGAGATCTGGCCGTCCCCCATCAGCGCCCAGACGGAGTCGGTGACGCGCTCGAGGAAGTAGCGGTCGTGCGAGACCACGATCAGCGTGCCGGGCCAGCCGTCGAGGAAGTCCTCGAGCACGTTGAGGGTGTCGATGTCGAGGTCGTTGGTGGGCTCGTCGAGCAGCAGCACGTTGGGCTCGGCCAGCAGCAGCTTGAGCAGCTGGAAGCGACGCCGCTCGCCACCCGAGAGGTCGCCGATGCGGGCGGTGAGCTTGTCGCCGGTGAAGCCGAAGCGCTCCAGCATCGAGCTGGCCGACACCTCCTGGCCGGTGGCGGTGCGGGTCACACGACGGATGTCCTCGATGCTCGGGAGCACGCGAGCGTCCGGGTCCTCGTCGGGGACCTGCTGGAACAGGTGTGCCAGCGCGATGGTCTTGCCGTGCCTGACCCGACCCGTGTCGGGCTCCAGGGAACCGCCCACCAGCTGCAGGACGGAGCTCTTGCCGGCACCGTTGACGCCGACGATGCCCACCCGGTCGCCCGGGCCGAGCCGCCAGGTCGCGTGCTGGAGCAGCTTCTTGTCCCCGCGGGTCAGGTCGACGTCCTCGAGGTCGACGACCTGCTTGCCGAGCCGCTGGGTGGCGAAGCGCTGCAGCTCGATGCGGTCGCGCGGCGGAGGCACGTCCTCGATCAGCTCGTTGGCGGCGTCGATGCGGAACTTCGGCTTGGCGGTGCGGGCCGGGGCTCCGCGACGGAGCCAGGCCAGCTCCTTGCGCAGCAGGTTCTGCCGCCGCGACTCCGAGGCCGAGGCCTGACGGTGCCGCTCGGCGCGGGCGAGCACGAACGCGGCGTACCCACCGTCGTAGGAGTCGACGACCCCGGCACCCTGGGGCCCGGGGTGGACCTCCCAGGTGCGTTCACAGACCGCGTCGAGGAACCAGCGGTCGTGGGTGACCACCACCAGCGCTGACGTACGACGGACCAGGTGATCCGCGAGCCAGGCGACCGCCTCGACGTCGAGGTGGTTGGTCGGCTCGTCGAGGATCACCAGGTCGACGTCGTCCAGGAGCAGCCGCGCCAGCGAGCAGCGACGGCGCTCGCCGCCGGAGAGCCCGTGCACCGAACGGTCAAGGGCGATGTCGGCCAGCAGCACCTCGACCACCTCACGGGTGCGGCTGTCGCCGGCCCACTCGTGGTCCTCCTTGCCTGCGAGCACCACCTCGCGGACGGTGTGGGTGTCGTCGAGCAGGTCGCGCTGGTCGAGGTAGCCGATGTGCAGGCCCCGGGTGAGCGAGACCCGGCCGGAGTCGGGGGTCTCGCGACCGGCCATCAGGTTGAGGAGGGTGGTCTTGCCGTCGCCGTTGCGGCCCACGATGCCGATCCGCTCCCCCTCGGCCACGCCGAGGCTGACCTCGTCGAGCAGGATCCGGACGCCGTAGGACTTCGTGACTTTTTCGAGGTTCAGGAGGTTGGCCATCAGGAGTACTCCACCACGTGCGTGCCGGAGACCGGACCGAGGGCGACGAGCACGCGCGGATGCCCGGCGTCGAGCAACGCGGTGCGGACCCGGTCGGCCGACCCGCGGTCGGAGCACAGGAACAGGCAGGTCGGCCCCGAGCCGGACACGATCCCACGCAAGGCACCCGCACGCTCGCCGGCCTCGATCAGCTCACCCAGCTCGGGCCGGAGGTCGATGGCGACCGGCTCGAGGTCGTTGGCCAGAGCAGCAGCCAGCACGCGGTTGTCCGGGTCGGCCAGGGCAGCGAGCAGGTCCTCGGGGACCGACACGGACTCCGGCGCCGCAGGACAGAGCTCGTCGAAGTGGCGATAGACCGCCGGGGTCGACAGGCCGGTGAGCGCCGGGACCACCACCCACCAACGGGTCGCCTCGTCCAGCACCGGAGTGACCAGCTCACCGCGTCCCGCACCCAGGGCGGTCCCACCGACGAGCGCGAAGGGGACGTCGCTGCCCAGCCGGCCGGCCAGCGCGAGGAGGTCCTCGTCGCTGGTCTGCAGGTCCCAGAGCCGGTCCAGCGCCACGAGCGTCGCGGCGGCGTCCGCGCTGCCACCCGCCAGCCCGCCGGCGATCGGGATGGACTTGCGGACGGTGAGCTCGGCGGCGTGGTCGATGCCGTGGTGCGCGGCGAGCAGCCGTCCCGCGCGGACCACGATGTTGTCCTCGCCCGTGGGGAACGCGTCACGGTCGATGTCGTCCTCGCAGACCAGGTTCACCGACCAGCGCGCCCGGGTGCTGGCGGTGACGTCGTCGTGCAGGCTCAGGGTCTGGTAGACGGTGGCCAGCGGGTGGAAGCCGTCGGCACGGACCCGTCCGACGCCCAGGTGCAGGTTGACCTTGGCCGCGGCACGGACGGTGACGCTCAGGGTCTCGGGCAGGGTCATGGACGACCTTCCTTGACGACGGCCAGGGCCTCGGCGATCGTGACG
Source organism: uncultured Actinomycetota bacterium (assembly GCA_963843775.1). Classification (GTDB taxonomy): domain Bacteria; phylum Actinomycetota; class Actinomycetes; order Propionibacteriales; family Nocardioidaceae; genus Marmoricola. The sequence goes on along the minus strand of CAWJLT010000012.1, from coordinate 158,575 downwards.
AACTCCGGCAGCCGGAGCTCCTCACCCCGCCTCATCGGGTCGATGCCGGCGAGCTCCAGGGCACGTGCCGAGGCCTCGGCCGAGCCGGCCAGCTCCCGCAGCGAGGGACGCAGCGCCTTGCGCCGGTGCGCGAAGGAGGCGTCGATGACGGCGAAGACCTCGGCGCGCGTCGCCTTCGTGGCCGGTGGCTCGCGCCGGGTCCAGGCGACCAGCCCGGAGTCGACGTTGGGCGCCGGCCAGAACACGTTGCGCCCGACCGACCCGGCCCGGCGTACGGAGGCGAACCAGGAGGCCTTGACCGACGGGATGCCGTAGACCTTCGACCCGGGCTCGGCGGCCAACCGGTCGGCGACCTCGGCCTGCACCATCACCAGCCCACGCTCCAGCGAGGGCAGCAGCTCGAGCAGGTGCAGCAGGACCGGGACCGAGACGTTGTAGGGCAGGTTCGCCACCAGTGCGGTGGGGGCGGCCCCCGGGACCGACGTGACCTTCAGGGCGTCGGCGAGGACGACCTCGAAGCGATCGACGTGGGCCGGGGCTCGGTCCGCGATCGTGGCGGGCAGGGACCCCGCCAGCCCGGGGTCGATCTCGATGGCCACGACGCGTGCAGCGACGTCGAGAAGGGCGAGCGTGAGGGAACCGAGACCCGGGCCCACCTCGAGGACGACGTCGGAGGCACCGATCCCGGAGTCGCGCACGATCCGGCGCACGGTGTTCGGGTCGATGACGAAGTTCTGGCCGCGCTGCTTGGTCGGCCGCAGGTCGAGCGCGGCTGCCAGTGAACGCACTTCTGCCGGACCGAGAAGCCTCGGTCCGGCAGGAGTTGGGTCAGTCACGCAGTCGAGGCTAGTTGTCCAGGCTCTACGAGCCGCACACGGGCCATGCTCCGTAGCCGCCCTCGGCTGCCGCGACCCGCTGGGCCACGGCGATCTGCGCCTCACGGCTCTGCTGGTCCGGACGACCGGAGCCGCCGTAGGCGGCCCAGGTGCCGAGGTTGAACTGCAGGCCGCCGTAGTAGCCGTTGCCGGTGTTCGCGGCCCAGTTGCCGCCCGACTCGCACGAGGCGATCCGGTCCCAGATGCCGGTGCCGACACTCGGGGCGCTGGCCTCGACCGTCTTGGTGCCGATCTTCACGATCCGGGCGACCGGTTGGCTGAGCGTGCGCTGCTTGACGATCGTCCGCTTGACGACCTTGCCGTTGCGGAAGTTCAGCCGGTAGGTCACGTCGCGCGCGCCGTCCTTGCCCGCCTGCACGGTCTTGGACTCGCCCGACATCATCGAGCTGTCCTTCTGCTCCCGCACGGGGGCCGGGATGGCCTGGTTCGGGACGCGCTTGGTGCGGACCCCGATCTTGGTGACCACGATCCGGGTGCCGTCGGTCAGCTCCGCGCTGCGGGAGGGGCGTACGACGTCGTTGCGGTCGACTCCACCCACCTCCGCGAGCAGCTCGCCGACGGTGGACGCGGGGATGTTGTGCTTCTTGACCTTGTGGTCGGCGATCTTGAGAGAGACCTGCTTGGGCGTCGTGACCTCGAGGGCCATGCCTGAGCGGTCGATCGAGGCGCTGCGGCTCACCGAGAGCGCTGCGCCCCCGAAGCGCAGGCCGAGCTCGTCGAGCGCGGCGGACACCTGGGTCGCGGTCGTCCAGACGGTCTGCTTCTCACCGTCGACGTCCAGGGCCAGCGGCCGGGCCAGGCGTACGGCGATCCGGGAGCCGTCGTTGACCTGCGAGTCCACGGCCGGGACCACGGAGTCGTGGGTGGAGGGCTTGATGCCCTCGCCCGCCAGGACGTCGCCGACGCTGCTGGCGAAGGTCCGGACCTGTGACTCCTTGCCGTCGACCGAGACGGTGACGGTCTTGCTGTAGCTGGCGTAGGCGGTGGCGGTGCCGACCAGGGCCAGGACGATGGCGGTGACCAGTCCGATGAACAAGGTCTTGTTGCGGCTGAGGTGCGTGAACGTGGCGCGCACGGATCTCCCATGATCGAGGATTCCGGGCCGCGGGTGATGGCGCCTGCCGCGACGAACCGTTCTGGTCGCCTACGGCCCCCCAGGGCGCACACCGGGTTCGAGCTTCCCGCTCCCGGCCAACAGCCCTCGACCCTAGGTAAGTAGCTCTGAGTTAGCAAACTGCTAGCAAAACGTGTGGCCAGACTCACAACAGTGGCTGGGCCCAGGATCCGCCGAACGCGGTGTCGGTGTTGGCCTCGATCGCCCGGCACAGCTCGCCCAGCCCCACACCCCGGGTGGCGGCCATCGAACGCACCGTGAGCGGGACCAGGAAGGAGCCGTTGGTGCGTCCGCGGTGCGGCATCGGGGTGAGGTAGGGCGCGTCCGTCTCGACCAGGATCCGACTCAGCGGGGTGACCCGCAACGCCTCCCGCAGTGGCTCCGCGTTCTTGAACGTGACCGTGCCCGCGAAGGAGAGATGGGCACCGCGATCGAGGCACTCGCGGGCGAAGTCGGCGTCGCCGGAGAAGCAGTGCATCACCCAGCGGTCGGGCGCACCCACCTCGTCGATCAGGCGCAGGACGTCCGCGTGGGCGTCCCGGTCGTGGATCACGAGCGTCCGGTCGAGCCGCCTGGCCATCTCGATGTGCGCGCGGAAGCTGTGGTGCTGCGCCTGCTGCCCCTCACGACCCGTGCGGAAGTAGTCGAGGCCGGTCTCTCCGACGGCGCGTACCCGGTCGCTGCTCCTCACCAGCCGCTCGATCTCCGCGAGCGCGTCGTCGAGCCGTCCCTCGGCCGCAAGGCGCGGAGCCTCGTTGGGGTGCAGGGCCACCCCGGCGACGACCTGCGGGTGCGACTCGGCCGTCTCGACCGCCCAGCGGGCGCCGGGGAGATCGCAACCGACCTGGACGACGCGGGTGACCCCGACCGAGGCAGCCAGGGCCAGCGCCTCCTCGACGGGCAGGGCGGGTTCCTCACCCCGGGTGATGTCGAGGTGGCAGTGGTTGTCCACGACCGGGTGGGGCAGCGGCTCGGGCAGTCCCGGCAGGTCTCGGGTCACGAGCGGTGCACAGCGTCGTAGACGACTCTCTTCGGCACGCCCGAGCGTCGAGCCACGTCGAGGATCGCCTCCTTGCGGGTGGCCCCGGTGGCCTCCTCCTCGGCGACCAGGGCCGCGAGCGTCGTGGGGTCGGTCACCGGCTCGGGCACCGCCGCGCCCTCCAGCACGATGGTCACCTCGCCGCGGACACCCGGCTCGGCCCAGGCCACGAGATCGGACAGCGCGCCGCGGCGTACCTCCTCGTGGGTCTTGGTCAGCTCGCGGCAGACAGCCCCTCGACGGTCGTCGCCGAACACCTCGGCCATCGTCTGCAGGGTTGCGTGCGTGCGGTGCGGGGCCTCGAAGAAGACCAGCGTGCGCTGTTCGAGCGCGAGGTCGGAGAGCCGTCGGGTGCGCTCCCCCGGCTTGCGCGGGAGGAACCCCTCGAAGCAGAAGCGGTCGACGGGCAGGCCGGAGACAGCCAGCGCCGTCAGCACCGCCGAGGGGCCGGGAACACTCGTGACCGTGACGCCGCGCTCCACCGCCGCCGCGACCAGGCGGTAGCCAGGGTCGGAGACGCTCGGCATGCCGGCGTCCGTGACGAGCACGACCCGGTCGCCGTTGAGGAGCGACTCCAGGAGCGAGTCGGTCCGGAGGTGCTCGTTGCCCTCGAAGTAGGAGACCACCCGCCCCGGGATCTCCACCCCGAGGTCGCTCGTCAGCCGCCGCAGCCGGCGCGTGTCCTCCGCCGCGACCACGTCGGCACCCCGCAGCTCGTCCGCGAGCCGCGGCGAGGCGTCGTCGGTGCGGCCGATGGGCGTCGCAGCCAGCACCAGCACGCCGGTCGGCGGTTGTGTCATGTGCACGATCATGGCAGCCATGGGGAACCTTCGCGGCTCGGCCCGCGTCCAACCGGGCATGCGTACCTTGTCGATGACGATCATGCTCGTGCTGGCGCTGGGCGCCGTCTCGTGCGGCGAGGAACCCAGGGGTACGCCGGGCACCACCCGGTCCGCGACCACCCGTCCCTCGGAGACCCGGTCCCCGCAGGCCCAGCGCTCCCCCATCCCGCCCTCAGACAGCGAGGACCCCTTGACCGACCCGGTCCCCTCCCCCACCGACAAGCGAGCAGCGACCACCACCGTGACCGGGGTGGTGACTGCCGGCGTCGAGGCCGGCTGCCTGCTCCTCGACACCGGCAGCGAGACCCTGCTGCTGCTCGGGGTGAGCCCGGCGGACGCACGCGGGGGAACGCAGGTCAGGGTGACAGGAAGCAGGTCACCCGGAACGGCGACGACCTGTCAGCAGGGCGTGCCGTTCCGGGTGACCCGGATCCTTCCGTTCGAGTGATGACCTACGGCGTGACGGTGCCGATCGAGACGTTGCCCCGACCCACGACGGCCCCCTCGTCGGTGACCACCTGCATCTCACCGAAGAGCTGACGTCCCGCTGCAGGAGTCGACCGGGCCACGACGGACCCCGTGACGGTGGCCGTGTCCCCGTTGGCCAGCTCGAGCGCGGTTGCCGGAACGGTCACCGCTCCGAGTGCGGCCGAGTAGAAGACGTCTCGGTAGTCGAACTCCGTCGTGCCTGCCGGCACGGAGTACCCGTCGACGATCACCGTGTAGGTGCCCGGCTCGGGGGCCTCGATGCTGACCGACTCCTCGGAGTCACCGTCGGCCGAGGAGGCCACCTCGGTCCCGTCGAGCTCGACGTAGAGGTCGAGGTCGGCGCCCAGGTCGCTGGTGCTCCCGATGGCGACGTCGAGCTTGCTCGCACCTTCGGGAACGACCACCTCGTACTCCTGCGACTCACCGTCGGCGATCGTCGGACGTTCCTCGATGGCACTGCCGAGGGGACCGCCCTTCCCGGTGACCGTGACCGGAGCCAGCTCGTTCTCCAGCGTCCACGTCACGTCGGTCGGCTCGCCGGCAGCGACGGTCGGCAGCTCGACCGTGGCCGGCGTGACGGCGACGGACTGCACTGCCGCAGAGAGGCGGTAGGGGTTGTCCAGGGTCCGCGACGTACGCCGGGCCTCGACCTCGATCTCCCACACACCGGGCAGTGGGTCCTCGACCGCGCGAGAGACCGGGTTGCAGGCCTTGACGTCGGAGAAGTTGGTGTAGCAGACCGTGGTGGCTGTGGTCCCCACCGGGACGCCGTAGGGATCGATCGCGAGCATCCGGGTCTGGCTGCCGGTCGCGATCCCGGTCAGGTTGAGCTGGAGGGCCTTCGTGCCCTCGGGGACCTCGACGAAGTAGCTGTTCGAGGCGTTGCGGTCGACCTTGCCCGACCACGAGGCGCCGTAGGCCGGCTTCCTCGGCGTCACACCGGCCACCACGGTGTTCAGCACCTCGGTGTCGATGCCCCTGGTGCGGGGATCGTCGAGCCGCATGATCGCGCCGTGCGCCCCTTCGGTGGGACGCGCCTCCACCGGGATGACGGTGGTCCGGTTCAGCGGCAGGCTCACCGATCTGGGCGAGCTCCAGGTGCCGTCGTTGCCGACCCAGGAGATCTTGTGCCGCACGTTGCCGGCCGGTCCACTGGTGCGCTTCACCTTCACGAAGTAGGTCTTCGCCTGGCCCGGCCGGTGACCGCCGTCCCCGACCGCACACCGGTTGTAGATCCCGACACCACGGTCGGGGGTGGCGAGGTAGCCCGACAGCGGCGTGCAGACCCGTGCCTGGACGGTGTAGTCACGGGTGGCGACATCGCCGTGGCTGAGCATCGACCACGCGGCGTTGACGTCGGTGAAGCCGTTGCCCTGCCCGTAGGCCGGGATGCCGGAGCGGAAGTCGGCCGTGCTGTACAGCGCACGGCGCAGCTGGGCCGGCGTGACGGCCCGGTCGTTGGCGAACGCGGCGGAGTAGAGCAGCGCCGCGACTCCTGCCTCCTGCGGCGAGGCCATCGAGGTGCCGTTGAACATCGCGTAGCCCACCGGGAGGGTGTAGCCGGCGTCGGCGACGTCGGGCTGCTTGAGCCAGCGCGGCGTCGTCGAGATGGCGGAACCGGGAGCGGTGATGTTCGGCTTGAACCCGCCGTCCTCACGGGGTCCCCGCGAGGAGAAGGTGAACAGGCCCTGCTTCTCCTTCACGGTCGAGCCGTAGTTGGCCAGCCAGGTCTCCTTGCTCACCGAGGCGGCCACGCTGACCACGTCGGTCGACACGGACGGGTCACCGACGGTGTTGAGCCCGGGGCCGCTGTTGCCGGCGGAGATGAACAGCTGCACGCCGTAGTCGGAGATGAGCCGGTCGTAGAGCTCGGAACGCGCGTTGTTGGCGTCGTTGAGCGCGGGGAGCCCACCGATGGACATGTTGACGACGTCGACCTTGCGGTTCACGACGAGGTCGGCCATGCCGGTCGTCAACGCGGCCGAGGTGCAGCCGCCACCCCACGTACAGGCGCGGGAGGAGACCAGCTTGGCTCCTGGGGCCGCACCGTCCATCTGGCCACCGAACATGCTGTTGGCGGCGGTGATGCCGGCGACGTGGGAGCCGTGTGCGTCCTCGACGAGGCCGATGTTGACGTAGTCCGCGACCTTGCCGACGTAGTCGCCGCCGTAGGGGGAGAGATCCACGTCCTCGCGGAACTCGACCACGAACGGGGACGACTCGACGACGTCGGTGCCCGGCTTGTCCGTGCCGAAGTGCCCGACCTGGTGGTCGGCGCCGTAGGGCCGCATCAGCGTCTCGTCGGTGAAGTCGTTGTCCTGGTCCGTGTCGACCCAGATCGCGTGGTCGGAGGAGCGGTAGAGCACCCCCCAGGCGTCCGTGGTGTCCCCGTCGCGGTTGACGTCACCGGCGGGCTCGCTGCCGGCCGTGATGTTCTCGCGGAACAGGTTGAACGTGAAGTCGCCGGTCGGCGCCTTCCAGGTGGCGCCGGCGATGCTGAACGCCGGACCGGAGACCGAGGTGTCCATCCGACGCCAGGTGCCGTCACCGTCGAGGACCGGGTCGGTGGCTGTCACCCAGTCGACGATCTTGCGCTCCCCGGTCGTCGTCGTGGCCAGGGCCGGGTGGTCGAGGTCGACCCCCGAGTCGAGGATGCCGATGGTGACGCCGCGGCCGTCCCAGGTCGGGTGCTTCTTCTTGAACGTCGTGGCGCCCGTCTCGTTGGTGGGCATGTAGGGGTTCGCGTCGGGGGTCTTCCGGCCCGGCCCGGGCAGCGTCGCCGCCTGGGCTCGTGCCCCCTGGCGGGACGTCTCGGTCCGCGGGTCGGGCAGCACGAGCTTCTCGTCCACGTCGATGGCGGTGACGTTGGGCAGCTTCGCCGCCCCCAGCACCTTGCCGGTCGGAACCGAGGCCAGGAGGTATCCGAGCTTGTCGAAACGGCGCGTGACCGTGCCTCCGAGCCCGTCGAGCCGCGAGACCACGTTCGAGGCCGCGCCACGGTCGGTGGCGACCAGGAGGGTGACCCGCCGCTTGCCGGCGGACTCCGCCTCGGCGAGCAGGTCGAGGTCGTGGGAGCCCAGCACCTCTGCGGCGGTCTCCTTGGGGGTGCCCGTGTCGCCGGGCTCACCCGGTTGGGTGGGGCCGGCGTACGCCGGGGCGACGCCCATGGCGCCGCTGATCGCGATGCCAACTGCTGTCAGGGCGACGGCGAACCGTCTGCCCGAAGTGGATTGCTGCACGCAAAAGCCTTTCCGAGAAGAGATGTGACCCCGATGCCGGGCCCCCGAGGGGGCAGGTCGGGGGGCCCGAGAGGCACCCTCGACGCATTCTGGACATCCGGGGCGCGGTATACCAGAAGCCAGGTCAGTGCGTGACCCATTCGTTACAGGTCCCGATCACGATTCGCACGGTCGTTCCCGGACCCTCGGGCACCGGTCCGGGTCCTCATCAGGACCGCCGTAGCATTCGCGAGGTGAGCATCGCCGAGCGCCTCGGGCGCACCGTCGGACTCTCGCGCACGGCCGAGGGGGGCGTCGTCCCCAGCGCCGCAGCACGGGCTCGGGTGCGCACCCGTGACAAGGACCCGGTGCTCGCCTGGGTCGGGACGCTCGCCGTGACGGCGCTGGCGGCGTTCCTGCGCCTGTGGGACCTCGGGAGACCGCGGGCCTTCCTGTTCGACGAGACCTACTACGCCAAGGACGCGTGGTCGCTGATCCACCACGGCTTCGCGCTGAACTACGTCGAGAAGGCCAACGAGGAGATCCTCGCCGGCCACACGACGGGCCTGTGGACCGGGACACCGAACATGGTGGTCCACCCGGAGGTCGGCAAGTGGATCATCGGCCTGGGCGAGGCCGTCTTCGGGATGACCCCGTTCGGTTGGCGGGTCTCCTCGGCCATCGTGGGAGCGCTGATGGTGCTGGTGATGATCCGCCTCACCAGGCGGGTCACCCGCTCCACCCTGCTCGGGCTGGTGGCGGGCCTGTTGATGTGCTTCGACGGCCTCCAGCTGGTGCTCTCGCGGCTGGCGCTGCTCGACCTCTACGTCGCGTTCTTCATCCTGTGTGCCGTCAGCTGCATGGTGGCCGACCGTGACTGGGTGCGAGCCCGGATGGCCCGGTTCGTGCCACCGGGCTCACGACTGGCGCCGGAGTCGTGGGGTCCACTGATCCTGTGGCGTCCGTGGCGCCTCGCGACCGGTGTCTGCTGGGGGCTGGCCGTCGGCACCAAGTGGTCGGCACTGTTCCCGCTCGCCGCCTTCGGGCTGCTGATGTGGGTCTGGGACTCGGGAGCACGACGGTCGTTCGGCGTACGACGTGCACTGGTCAAGTCGGCCGTCATCGACGCCCTGCCTGCGCTGGGCTATGTCGTGGTGGTGCCGTTGATCATCTATGTCGTGAGCTGGACGGGCTGGCTGCTGCACGCCGACGTCTACGAGCGCACGCTCTCCGACACGCAGTACGGCCCCTACTGGGGGAGCTACCTCAAGCAGGACGCCCGGGGCTTCTTCCCCGAGCTGTGGCAGTCGCTGAGGTCGCTGTGGCACTACCACCACGACGTCTACGCGTTCCACACCGGCTTCCTCAACGACAGCACGCACGTCTACCAGTCCAACCCCTGGGGCTGGCTGGTCCTGAACCGTCCGGTGGGGGTCGACGCGCAGCTCGACATCCAGCCGGGGCAGGAGGGGTGTGGCGCCCTCGCGGGCTCGACCTGCCTGCGACAGGTGCTGCTGCTGGGAAACCCCGTCGTCTGGTGGCTCGGGACCCTCGCGGCGCTGTTCGCCGTAGTGGCCTGGATCGGCCGCCGGGACTGGCGCTACGGGCTCGTCGTGGTGGGGATCGCGGTCACGTGGCTGCCCTGGCTGCGGTACGACGACCGGCCGATCTTCAGCTACTACGCCGTGGCGATCCTGCCCTTCCTGGTCCTGGGCACGACGCTGGTGCTGGGAGAGGTGCTGGGGCGACCGGACGCGAGTTCTCGTCGCCGGGCCGTGGGCGCCACGGCCGTGGGGACGGTCCTGGTGCTGACCATGGTGGCGTTCGCGTGGTTCTGGCCGATCTGGACCGACCAGCTGGTGACCAACCGGGAGTGGTTGTCACGCATGTGGTTCAAGCGCTGGATCTGAGACCCGGCAGCTGGAACGTGGGGCCGGGCTCAGACTCCCGAGCCGACGGTGGGAAGCGAGACGGTTTCGCGGAAGGCGGGGCGCTGGACCCTGCGCTCGAGCAAGGTCATGCGAGTCACGGCGAAGGCGATGATGAACATGCCCAGCACGCCCATCAGCATCACGGATGCGGGTGCGACTGACAACATGGCGTCCCTTTCTGACTTCAAATCTGGACTAGACCGTCAACATACAGTAAAAACTACAAACCGGACATACCTATCTTTAAGTAACTTCCAGCGGTGGACGCCTCGCCTCCAGCCACCCTGTGCCGAGCCCGACCAGGGTGATCCCGAGGGCGCCCCAGGGAAAGAAGATGTGGTCCAGGTGCACGAGCAGCGCCCCGGGGAGCAGCAGCAGGCCGGGCAGGGCCTGCGCCTGCTGCCGTCGCAGGGCGTCGAGCGCCACCACGAGGACGGCCACGACCAGGGCGTAGGAGCCGACCTCTCCGATCGGCCCGCCGATCGCGAACAGTGAGCGCACCTCGTCGGGCCGGGGCGCCGACGGACCGAGACGCGAGGTCACGAAGCCGGCGCCGATGCCGTTGATGACGTCGAGTGCGGTGTACGCCGTGGCGTAGACGAACGCGGCCACCACCGCCACGGCGGCGACGGGGTCGCGCCGCCCCCGGAAGAGTGCGATCAGGGCGACGCCCACCAGCGGGAAGGCGAAGATCCCGGCCACGTGCAGCCCCCACCAGGTGCCCGAGGTCGCGTGGTTCAGGTGCTCCGGGTGGAAGATGCCGGCGATTCCGAGCGAGACCCCCGGAAGGGCGGCGAGGACACCACGGGGAACCGGCGCAAGAACGGGCGCGACATCTTGCGCGGGCACGCCTCTGCCCGGCGTCGTGAGGATGCCTCCCTCGCCCATGGGGCGACACTAGGCGCCCTTGCCCCGTCAACGAGGGAGAATGAGGTGAACAACGGGCATCCAGTTTCGTGCCGTCGACCCGCGGTCGGCCGCGGGCAGGGCCGGAGAAGGCAGCAGCCCCGGGTCACACCCGGGTCGCGAAGTCCTTCGGGGCGAACTCACCGTCCTGCAGGTGCTGCTCGATGTCCTCGAGGCTGTGCCCGGTGAGCTCCGGCAGGAGGCGCCACACGAAGACCCATGCGGCCACGTTGAACAGGCCGTAGATCCAGAAGACCTGACCGACCCCGAACAGGTCGATCATCGTGAGCAGGGTCAGCGTGATCAGCAGGTTGGTGCCCCACAGGGTGGCCGACTGGACACTGGTGCCGGCGCCTCGGACCGCGAGCGGGTAGATCTCCGAACCGGTCAGCCAGCCCATCAGCTGCAGGCCGCCGGCGTTGAAGAACATGAACACGATCAGGCACGTGACGATGAACGGGACGCTCTGCGTGCCGGCGTTGTCGGTGACGAAGAAGGCTCCGAGCACGAACAGGCTGATCGCGGCCCCCGGCACCATGACCAGCGTCAGCCGACGACGGCCGACCTTGTCCACGATGACCAGGCCGACGATCATCATCACCAGGTAGGTCACCCCCAGCGCCACGCTCACCCGCAGGGCAGCCGTGGTGGAGAACCCGTTGTCGGTGAGGATCGTCGGGGCGTAGTAGATGATCATCTCGATGCCGGAGAGCTGCGTGAAGGCAGCGATGCCGCAGCCCACGACCAGGGCCGGACGGACCCACGGCTGGCGCAGCCCGCTCCACCCGCGGTGGCTGCGCTTCGTCTCCTGCTTGCGCTCCTCGACCTCGAGGATCTCCCCGAGCTCCCGCGAGATGTCGTAGGACTCCGGACGAACACGTTCGAGCACCTCCTCGGCCTCGTCCCGCCGGTCCTTCTTGACCAGCCACCGTGGACTCTCGGGCAGTCGGAGCTGGAGGACCAGCATCACCAGGGCGGGTACGGCGGCCGCACCGATGGAGATCCGCCAGTCCACGGCCTCGGTCGCCCCGACCAGCGTCGAGACGACGATGCCGACCCCGATGGCCAGCTGGAAGCAGAGGACGAGCCGGCCCCGGATCCCGGCCGGGGCCATCTCGGCGACGTACATCGGCACGGTCTGGGTGGCCCCGCCCACCGCGAAGCCGAGCAGCACCCGTGCCAGGGCCAGGGTCGGGGCGGTCGGTGCGAGCGAGCAGCACAGGCTGCCCACGATGAAGACCACGCAGATCAGCAGGATCGTCCGGTGCCGACCGACGCGCTCGGAGAGGAAGCTGCACGTCAGTGCCCCGATCACGGCGCCGAGGAGGATGCCGGCCGCGATCGCCTGCTCCATGCCGTTGCCCGTGTCGAACTCCTGGGAGATCTGCAGCAGCGCTCCGGAGATGATGCCGGTGTCGTAGCCGTAGAGCAGACCACTCACCGCCGAGACGACCGCCACCATCAGCATCAGGCCGTTGAGGGTCTTCGGGCCGGTGCCCTCGTGCGTCGTCTGGCTCATCGGACCTCCGGGTGTGTGGCGACGGTCACCCCGTCGTACCCGGAGAGCGCGGTCCGACACCCTGGACCAGGGCCGGCGCCTCGTCCAGGATGACGGCATGCGCTCCCGGATGAACGGCATGTGGTGGGGTACGGCGATCGAGGCCCCCGACCCCTCTGCCCTGGCTCGGTTCTACTCCCAGCTCCTCGACTGGCCGATCGGGCACGAGGAGCCGGGAACAGCGATCCTGGCCGCCCCCGAGGGGTCGATCTACATCGTGTTCCAGGAGGCAGCCGGCTACGAGCGACCGGTGTGGCCGCCTGTCGACGGGGCTCAGCGGCCGATGATGCACTTCGACTTCCAGGTCGGTCACCTCGACTCCGCGGTCGAGGACGCGGTCGCTCTCGGAGCCACGCTGGCGACCGACCAGCCGCAGCAGAACGTCAGGGTCCTGCTCGACCCCGCGGGCCATCCCTTCTGCCTGGTGCTCGACGAGGGGTGATCCCCGCTCGGCCCCGTCAGGCCGGGCCTGCGGAAGCTACCCGGTCGGGCCTGCGACCCGCGGGGGCCGAGCCGTGCGAGACTTCTCAGCGTTCCCGACGGCTGACCAGCACCCTCTGGGGGAGCTCCTTGACGAGCAACACCGCACACGACCGGCCGCCCACGGCTTCGGTCGGCCTCCGCGCCGCCGGATGGCTGCTGCATCTCTACACCGCGAGCGGCACTGTCCTCGCCCTGCTCGCCGTGGTCGCCGCCACCGACGGTGACGAGGTGCGCGCGCTCTGGATCCTGCTCGCCGCGCTGGTGGTCGACGGCACGGACGGGATGCTGGCCCGCGCACTGCGGGTGAAGGAGACCATCCCCTACTTCGACGGTGCCCGGCTCGACGACATCGTCGACTACATCACCTACGCCTTCGTGCCGATGGTGCTGCTGTGGACCGGCGACTTCCTGCCTGACGGGACCTGGGGCCTGGTGCTGGCCTCGATCCCCCTGATCGCCTCGAGCTACCAGTTCTGCCGCTCGGACGCGAAGACCGACGACCACTTCTTCCTCGGCTTCCCCAGCTACTGGAACGTCGTCGCGTTCTACGTCGTCGTCCTCGGGCTCACCCCGGGCGTGACGGCCGCGATCCTGCTGGTCTGCGCGGCCCTGGTGTTCGTGCCGATCAAGTACGTCTACCCCTCGCGGACCAACGCGCTGTGGGCGCTCAACCTCAGCCTCGCCGGACTGTGGCTGGTGCTGTACGCCGTCATCCTCGCGACCATGCCTGACCCGAGCCTGTTCGTGGTCGGCCTCTCACTGGCCTACGTGGCCTACTACTTCGTGGTCAGCGTGTACCTGACCGTGATCAGCTCCCGCAAGCGCGCTCACGCCGAGGCCTGACCTGTCCCGCCGACTGCCCCACTGAGGGCTCGTGGGCAGGATCACAGGCCCAAAATTGTGCACTCTTTGGCACGAAGTGCAAAACTGCACTACATGAGCGAGAGTGCAACAACGAGGGTCGGGAGACGTCTGGCGACGTCCTACCGGATCTCGGTGTGCGCCCAGGTGCTCGCCGACGAACGCGGGCTCGACGGCTTCACGATGGAGGAGCTGGCCGAGTCCGCCGGCGTCTCGCGCCGGACGCTGTTCAACTACTTCCCGGGCAAGCTGGACGCGGTCCTCGGCGACTTCCGCGAGCTCTCCGAGGAGGCGCTCGCCCAGTTCCACGCGCGCGGCGCCGGCAGCAACCTCGTGGTCGACCTGCGGGACCTGGCCAACGATCTCCTCAAGGGCCCGGAGCTTCGCCGCGAGGACGTCCTGCGCTTCCGGCGGGTGCTGCACGCCAACCCGCGCCTCCTGCCCGTTGCGCACGACCGGTTCGTCGTGCTGACGGGCCACATCGTCGAGCAGATCCGCATCCGCGAGGGAGCGGCGTTCGACGCCCACCGCGCCCAGGTGGCCATCCGGCTCCTGTGCGCCCTGTTCGACTCGGCCTTCGAGATCTTCCTCGACGACCCGGAGGAGCGACCGATCGCCACGGCGTACGACGACGTGCTGCGCGCCGCCCGTCAGCTCCTCGTCTGACCTCTCCCCCATCCCTGCCTCCCGCGTTCTTCACCTCTGACACCCGGCGCCACACCTTCCAGGAGAAACAACATGGCCACGCTGCTCTACCGACTCGGCAAGACCGCCTACCGCAAGTGGCCGTTCTTCGTCGCCGCCTGGCTCATCACGTTGATCACGGTCGTCTCGGTGGCCAGCGCCTTCTCCAAGCCCATGAGCGACTCCTTCTCCATCCCGGGGATCCCGTCGGAGAAGGCGGCGGACCTCCAGTCCGAGCTCTTCCCGGGCGCCACCGACGCCTTCGACCAGGCCTCGGTGAAGGTCATCGTCGCCGCCCCGAAGGGCGAGAACCTGGCCGACCCGCAGAACAAGGCGGCCGTCGACGCGCTCGTCACCGACCTGGCCGCGCTCCCCCAGATGCCAGACGGCAGCGACCAGACCAAGCCGGCCCCGGCCAACCCGGTGGACACCGCGCCGGCACAGCTCGACGCGTTCACCAGCGCCGCGAAGAAAGCCGGCGGCGACGTCGCCGCGGCCGAGGCGAACGCCAAGGAGCTCTCTCCCCTGTCCGCCGACGGTCGCGTCGGCACCATCACCTGGGACTTCGACGTGAAGACCGTCGCCGACGTCAAGCCGGCCACGATCCAGGCCTTGAACGACACGATGGCCCAGGCGCGCACCCAGGGCCTGGTCGTCGAGGCCAACGGCTCCGGCACCACCAGCCAGCCCGAGCTCGGCGGCAAGTCCGAGCTGATCGGCATCGCCGTCGCCGTCCTCGTGCTGATCCTCACCTTCGGGTCACTGGTCGCCGCGGGCCTGCCCGTGCTGACCGCGCTCTTCGGCATCGGGCTGGGCCTGACCGGCATCACCGCCCTGACCGCGTTCATGGACATCGGCTCCACCACCCCGACCCTGGCCACGATGATCGGCCTGGCGGTGGGCATCGACTACGCCTTGTTCATCCTGGCGCGCTACCGAAGCGAGCTCGAGCACACCGATGACCGGGAGGAGGCCGCCGGCATCGCCGTCGGAACCGCCGGCTCCGCCGTCGTCTTCGCCGGTCTCACCGTGCTGATCGCGCTCTCCGCCCTGTCGGTCGTGCGCATCCCGTTCCTCACCACGATGGGCATCGCCGCGGCCGGAACGGTCTTCATCGCCGTGCTGGTCGCCCTCACCCTGCTGCCCGCGATCCTCGGGCTGCTGAAGTCCAAGGCCTTCGGTGGCCGCGTACGCCGTGCCCACCCCAAGCGCGACCAGAGCGGCAAGCTGCTCAACAACGGTGTGCGCTGGGCCCGGATCGTGGGCCGACACCCGGTCGCGGTCGTGATCCTCGTCGTGGTCGCCCTGGGCTCGCTGGCGATCCCGCTCAAGGACCTCCACCTGGCCTTCCCGTCAGACAGCACCGCGTCGACGGACACCACCCAGCGCAAGGCCTCCGACCTGGGCGCCGAGGCGTTCGGTCCGGGTCGGGACGCACCCCTGCTCGTCGTGGTCGACGGTCGCACGCTGTCCACGCCCGAGCAGCGCAACACGGCCTACGGCGAGGTCGTCGACTGGGCTGCCGGCCAGACGGGTGTGAAGAACGCCCAGATCGTGATGCAGAACCAGGAGGGCACCGGGGCACAGATCCTGGTCACGCCGAAGTACGGCGCCGACGACACCCGCACCGAGGACCTGCTGTCCGCACTGCGTGACGGACAGTCCGGCATCGAGGCCAAGACCGGCACGACGACCGGCGTCACCGGCCTGACGGCCATCACCACCGACGTCTCCGAGCGTCTCAGCGGCGCCCTGCCGATCTACCTGATGGTGGTCATCGGGCTCGCGTTCCTGCTGCTGATGCTGGTCTTCCGCTCCCTGCTCGTCCCGCTGACCGCGACCTTCGGCTTCCTGCTCTCGGTGCTCGCCACCCTGGGCGCCACGGTGGCCGTCTTCCAGGAGGGCGCCTTCGGGCTGATGGAGGGCCAGCCGATCGTGAGCTTCATGCCGATCTTCCTGATCGGCCTGGTCTTCGGCCTCGCCATGGACTACCAGGTCTTCCTGGTGACCCGGATGCGCGAGGCGCACGTGCACGGCTCGTCGACCCGCGAGGCGGTCGTCGACGGCTTCCGCAACAGCGCCCGGGTGGTCGCTGCCGCCGCGGTCATCATGATCTCGGTGTTCGCCGCGTTCATCCTCATCGACGAGCCGATCATCAAGTCCATGGGCTTCGCCCTCGCGATCGCCGTCTTCTTCGACGCCTTCGTGGTGCGGATGGCGCTGATCCCGGCCCTGATGTACCTGCTCGGCGAGAAGGCGTGGTACCTGCCCGCGTGGCTCGACCGCATCCTGCCCGACGTCGACGTCGAGGGTGAGAAGCTCGAGCGCCCGCACCTGCGTCAGGAGCCGGGCCGCCACCGTGCGGACGCCGTGGAGCTGATCAACGTCTGAGGTTCTCCACCTCGAGGACCGGGATCTCCTCCTCGGCCGGGAGCTCGAACCCGAGCACCTGGGCGTAGAAGGAGAGCTCGGCCTCGAGCGAGTCCTTGATGTTCTCCGCCTGCCGGAAGCCGTGCTGCTCCCCGTCGTAGAGGCGATAGGCGACGGGGAGTCCCTTCTCGCGCAGCGCACCCACGATCATCTCGGACTGCGCCGGCGGAACCACCCGGTCCTCTGCTCCCTGGAGCACGACCAGCGGTGAGGACAACGAGTCCAAGTGGGTGAGGGGCGACCGCTCCGTGTAGGTCGCGCGCCCCTCGGGGTACGGCGCGATCAGGCCGTCGAGGTAGCGGGACTCGAACTTGTGGGTCTCCAGGGCGAGGGCCTCGACGTCGGCCACGCCGAAGTAGTCGGCCCCGGCCGCGAAGACGTCCGAGACCGCCAGCGCCATCAGCACCGTGAACCCACCGGCCGACCCACCGCGGATCACCGCCCGGGCCGGGTCGATCCAGCCCTGCTCCCCCAGCCAGCGCACGACGGCCACGCAGTCGTCCACGTCGACGAGGCCCCACTCGCCCTGGAGCCGGTTGCGGTAGGCACGGCCGTAGCCGGTCGACCCGCCGTAGTCGACGTCGGCCACCGCGAAGCCTCGGCTGGTCCAGAACTGCTGTGCCAGGGACAAGGTGGGCACCGCGTTGGACGTCGGGCCGCCATGGATGACCACGATCAGCGGCGGGAGCTCCCCCTCGAGGAGCCGGGCGTGGGGGTTGGTCGGTCGGTAGAAGTTCGCGTACGTCGGCAGCCCCCCACTGCCCGGGAACTCGATGTGCTCCGGCTGGGAGAACCACTCGTTGCCCAGGCCCAGGTCGCGCACCGGGCTGAGGGTCTCCACGCTCTCGCCGAGGACGAAGCGCCGCACGGCTGCCTCCTGGACCGGTGAGGAGCCCACGAGCACCACGGTCGAACCCGAGGCCGCCATGTCGGTGACGCAGGTGCTGCCGATGTCCAACGGGCGAACGCCGCCGTCATGGTCGAGCAGGCACACGGTGTCGGCGCCCTCGTGCAGGACGGCGAGCACGACGCGGCCGTCCTCGAGGAAGGCGTAGCGACGTGGGCCGAAGACCCACTTCGGCGCCCCCACGTCACCGGGCTCACCGAACATCTTCTCGACGCCACTCAACGGGCGTCCACCGGTAGAGCGACCACCAGTCCTCGCGGTCCGAACAGAACCACAAGGCCCCGTCGGGCGCCCAGGTCGGCTGGCAGATGCCCTCGGGAGCCTCGTCCACGCCCCCGGCGACCGTGACCACGCCCATCCCGGTCTGCACCTTGAGCGTCGAGTCGTCCCAGGGCATCGCGGGGTGGTCCCACTCCAGCCAGGCCAACGAGGAGCCGTCCGGTGACCACCGTGGGTCGGAGACGAAGTCGGGCCCCGACACGACGGTGTCCTGCTGCCCCGCCGAGTCGAGGACGACGACCTCGTTGACCACGTCGACCGCTCCCCGGGACCCGGCCGGGTGGGTCTCGCGGACCAGGGCGATCCGCCCGTCGAGCGGGTGCACGTCACCGTCGGCCCACCGCACCGACTCGCCCGACGGTGGCACCGGAGTCACCTCGACCGGCTCACCGCCGGGGTCGATCCGGCGCAGTCGCTGGTCGGCCCAGTCGACGTACCAGACCGTGCCGGCGTCGACCCACCACGCGCCACCGCCGTACTCGTGGACCTGGGTGCGGGCGTTCGCGCCCGCGGGCAGGACGTCGGTCGGCTCCCCGCCGGGCTCCAGACGGACGATCTGGGTGCGTCCGCCTTCGTGGGGTCGCATCTCCGACCAGAGCACGACGTCACCATCGAGCGCCACAGCGCCGACCTTGCCGGCCTGCTGCACCACCAGGTTCGCGGTGATCGGGGTGGGCCATGATCCGGCGGGGATCCGCTGCTGCTCGCTCATGTCGCCGAGTCTCGCACCGTGCCGACACCACGAACGACCCCGCTGTCCTGAAGCTCACGCGGGCCGGCCGGCCGCCGAGCCGGTGGGCGCTCAGTCCTTGCCTTCCTCGACGGTGCGGCGCAGCTCGCGACGCAGGATCTTGCCCGCGGCGTTCTTCGGGAGCTCGGCCACGACCTCGACGATGCGCGGGTACTTGTAGGCAGCGAGGTTCTCGCGGCAGAAGGCGATGAGCTCCTCCGGTTCGACGAGCGAGCCCGCGTGCAGGCTGACCATGGCCTTGACCGTCTCGCCGCGGTACTCGTCCGGCACCCCGACCACGGCCGCCTCCCTGACCGCAGGATGCATGGCGAGCACCTCCTCGACCTCGCGCGGCCAGACCTTGTAGCCCCCGGCGTTGATCAGGTCCTTCTTGCGGTCGAGCACGTAGAGCCAGCCGTCGGCGTCCAGGCGACCGATGTCCCCGGTGTGGAGGTGGCCGTCGCGGATCGCCTGCCGGGACTCCTCCGGCGCGCGCCAGTAACCCGGGACGACCATCGGGCCGGCCACCACGATCTCGCCCAGCTCCCCCGCGTCCACCGGAGCCCCGCTGTCGGCGTCCACGATGCTGACGCGCGCGCCGGGCACCGGCATCCCGACCGAGGGCACGCCGCTCTCCGGGTCGACGGGGGGCTCGACGTCGAGGGGGCAGGCCGTGGCCTGTGACGTGGTCTCGGTCAGGCCGTAGACCGGGCGCACCGTCCAGCCGGTGCTCCCACGGACGCGTTCGAGGAGTGCGGTGCTGATGGGGGCGCCCCCCGACAGGGTCTTGGACATCGAGCTCAGGTCGCGGCGCGGAGCGTCGGGATGGCTGGCCAGGGCGTTGTACGCCGTGCTGGCGGCCACCGCGAACGTCGCCCGGTGCCGCTCGATCGCCTCCAGGGTGGCCGCGGCATCGAACCGGTGCAGCAGCACGAGCGGCGCGCCGGTGAGGGCGGTCAGGGCCAGCCCCGCGACGCTGCCGGTGATGTGGAACAGCGGGGCGATCCCGAGCAGCACGTCGCGCTCGGCGTCGATGTCGTAGAGCGAGGCGTAGACCCTCGCGTTGTGCACCATCGCCCCGTGCAGGTTCATCGCTCCCTTGGCCCGTCCGGTGGTGCCGGAGGTGTAGGTCAGGAGCGCCACGTCGGTCGCCGTGACCTGCGCCGGCACCGGGGCCATGCCGTCGTGCTCGGCCAGGAGCAGGCGCCAGTCGAGGGTGTCCTCGAAGCGAAGTCGCTGCCCCCAGGCCTCAGAGATGGACTCCGGGACAGTCGCTCCGTCGGCCATGTCCCACGGCGAGGTGGTGATGACGACCGGCACGGACAGCTCGGCCCGCACGTCCGCGACCACCTCGGCGTACAGCGTGTCGAGACACACGAGCACCGCGGGGTCGGCGTCGCTGAGGTGGTGCCGCAGCTCCCGGCCGCGCAGCATCGGGTTCACGCAGGCGACCGAGGCGCCGCACTTCCAGGCAGCGATGAGACAGACGAGCCACTGGGGATCGTTCTGCAGGTAGACGGCCACACGGTCTGCGGCCCGCAGACCGCCTGCCGCGAAGGCGTGTCCCAGCGCGTCACTGGCCCGGTCGATCTCACCGAAGGTGATCGACCGGTCGAAGTACAGCACCGCCGGCGCGTCGGGGGTGCGCTCACAGGTGCCCCGCCACGCCTCGAGCATGGTCGGGACGGGGGTATCGGTCTCCACGTGCATTCCTCTCGTCGATCCGTTCCTGGCGCGTGACTTCCAACATCTGTGGCGGCTTGACCCCTCAACCGGCCGGCGAAGCGCGGCCCGGTGCGCCATGGGTGCCTCGCAGCACCATCGAGACCGGAAGAACGACCTTCTGGCCCGGGCGGCCCGGGTCGGCGATCTGGGAGACCAGCAGTGTCGCCGCCGCGTCGGCCATCTCGCCCAGGTCGACCCGCATCGTGGTCAGCTCCAGCATCGGCCACGACGACATCGGAATGTCTCCGAAGCCGACCAGGGTGAGGTCCTCAGGCACCCGGATGCCGAGGACGTGGGCAGCGTTGAGCGCGCCGAGCGCGATCACGTCGTTGCCGCAGAAGATGGCGGTAGGCGGCCGGTGCGCCCCCATCAGTCGCTCCAGTCCCACGAGGCCCGTCTCGGTGGAGAAGTCGCCGCGGTGCTGCAGGGCCGGGTCCACCGTGAGGCCCGCGGTGCTGAGCCGGTCACCGAAACCGAGACCGAGGTCCCTTCCGGTGCTCGTCTCCTCAGGGCCGAGGATGGTGCCCAGGCGTCGGTGTCCCAGCGAGATCAGGAGGTCGGCGGCCCCGGTGCCGACCCCGATCGTGTCGACCGCGCACACGTCGCACTCGGCGTCGTCCACGGTGCGGTTGATCAGGACGCACGGCATCCCTCGATGGCGAAGCTCTGCGGGCAGCGGGCTGTTCACCGCCGACGTGGTGAGGGCCACCCCGTCCACCGATCCGTCGAGCAGCGGTTCGATCGCCAACGGCCGGTCCTCACGGTCGGTGATGAACACGGTGCGGTACCCACGCTTCGCGAAGGCCTCGTTGAGCAGGCCCGGCAGAGCGGCGTAGAACGGGTTCGTGAGCTCTGCGCTCACGATGCCGATCTTGCTGGTCCGGCGTGTCGCCAGGGCGCGTCCGGTCTGACTGGTGACGTATCCCAACGTCTCTGCGGCCCGGCGCACCTTGGCCCGGGTGGCGGCGGAGACCCCGGGCTGGTCGCGGAGCGCCCGCGACACCGTGGGTTGCGAGACCCCGGCCAGCCGCGCCACGTCATGACTGGTGGCCCCCATCGATTTCCTCCTCCGACCCCTTGACATGCATACGTATGCGGTCGAGTCTCGATGTGATCGACCCCACACGCAAGCCCCACCGCCAAGTCGACGTCTCGGACGGCTTCCCGGAACCGAGAACACCTGGAGAACCGCATGATCGGAACCGCCCCGTGAAACCCGCCGCCTTCTCCTACGCCGCGCCCAGCACCCTGGGCGAGGCGCTCGATCTGCTGGCCGAGCACCCCGACGACGACACTCGCCTCCTCGCGGGAGGACAGAGTCTGGTGCCGTTGATGAACTTCCGGCTCTCCCAGCCCGACTTCGTCATCGACCTGCGTCGTGTCGCCGAGCTCGGGCGCATCACCGTCGAGGGCGAGTCGGTGACCATCGGCGCCATGGTCCGCATGTCGGAGGCCGAGGCCTCGGACGACGTGGTTCGGCTGGCGCCGATGATGCGGCAGGCGTTGCGGCACGTCGCCCACCAGACGATCCGCAACAGCGCCACGGTCGGCGGCAGCGTCGCCCACGCCGACCCGGCCGCAGAGCTTCCGACCGTCATGGTCGCCCTCGAGGCAGAGATCCTGGTCGCCGGCCCGGGCGGCGAACGCGTCATCGCAGCCGACGACTTCTTCGTGGGCCCGTTCACGACCGGGCTCTCCGCCGACGAGATCCTCACGGGCGTCCGCATCACCCGCCGACCGGGCGGACAGAGCTTCGCCGAGTTCGCGCGGACCCACGGCAGCTTCGCGCTCGTCGGCGTCGGCGTGGCCCTCTCCCTCGCGGCAGGGCGCGTGGAACGCGTCTCCATCGCGCTGAGCGGCGTCGGCAGCACCCCGGTGCGAGCACGGGCCGCGGAGCAGGTCCTGCAGGGCGCCCTGCCCGACGAGGAGATGCTCGGACGGGCCGCGCAGGCGGCCAGCGAGGAGATCCAGCCGGCCCCTGACGTGCACGGCTCCCCCCAGGCACGTCGCGAGATCACCCAGACCTACGTACGGCGCGGCCTCGAGGCCGCACTTCAGGCGTGTTCAGAAACGGAAGGCCAGGCATGAGTCGTCACAGCGTCACCCTGAAGGTCAACGGGCACGAGAAGACGATCGAGGTCGACTCCCGCAAGCTGCTGGTCGACGCGATCCGCGAGGACCTGGGGCTGGTCGGCACCCACGTCGGGTGCGAGCACGGAGTCTGCGGCACCTGCACCGTGCTGCTCAACGGGCGCAGCGTGCGGTCGTGCATCAGCTTCGCCGTACAGGCCGACGGAGCCGAGATCAGGACGGTCGAGGACCTCGCGGACGGTCAGACGCTGCACCCGCTGCAGGACGAGTTCTGGGAGAAGCAGGGTCTGCAGTGCGGCTACTGCACACCGGGGATGCTGATGCGCGCCGTCGAGCTTCTCGAGGACAACCCCGATCCCAGTCCGGAGGAGATCAGGGAAGGCATCTCCGGCAACCTGTGCCGGTGCACGGGATACCAGTACATCGTCGAGGCGGTGGGTGCAGCCGCCGTACGCATGCGCGCCACCGACACTGAAGGGACACCCGCATGACCACCACCGACCGGGAGGCGGCCGCCCCGCCGGTTCGCGAGCACAAGGCCGAGCGCACGTGGGTGGGGAAGTCCATCCGTCGGGTCGAGGACCCGAAGTTCCTGCGCGGACGCGGCGGGTACGTCGGGGACCTCAGCCTGCCCGGGATGCTGCACGTCGCGGTGCTGCAGAGCACCCAGGCGCACGCCCGGATCGCTCACCTGGACGTCTCGGCCGCCAGGTCGGCACCCGGCGTGCACGCGGTGATCACCGGCGCCGAGGCCGCCGAGCTCACCGAGCCGTTGCCCGACTTCGGTCCCAACCCCGCCCTGCACACCTGGCGGTGTCTCGCGGTGGACAAGGTCCGCTACGTCGGGGAGGGGGTCGCTGTCGTGGTGGCCGACGACCGCTACCTCGCCGAGGACGCCCTCCAGCTCATCGACATCGAGTACGAGACGCTCCCCCCGGTGGTCGACCCCGAGCGGGCGCTGGACGCCGACGCGGGTCTGGTCCACGAGGCGCTGGGGTCCAACCTCGCCTACGAGCGGTCCTTCGACTTCGGGGACGTGGACGGCGACTTCGCCGGGGCCGACGTGATCATCAAGGACCGGCTGCGCTGGCACCGCTCCGGTGGCCAGCCCCTGGAGACCGTCGGCGCGATCGCCGACTTCGACATGGGCAACGGCGACATGACCATCCACACCAACTCGCTGAGCTTCACCAGCTACCTGTTCATGGTGGCGGGGTCGCTGAAGGTCCCGGTCAACAAGCTGGACATGCGTCCGGTGCCGGCCGGGGGCAGCTTCGGCTCGAAGCTGTTCGCCACCAAGGTCGCCATCATCGCGGGCATGGCCTCCAAGGTCGTCGGGCGTCCGGTCCGCTACCTCGAGGACCGCTTCGAGAACATGTCCAACTGCGACCACCACGGTTCGGACCGGGTCTACGACGTCGAGCTGGCGGTCATGCGCGACGGCACGATGAAGGGCCTCAAGATCGACGTCATCGACGACTACGGGGCCTACATCCAGTTCGGGGTCGGGCACCACGGCAACGCCCTGGCGCAGGTCGTGGGTCCCTACATGATCGGCAGCGTCCGCTACCACGTCCAGGCGGTGCTCACCAACAAGAACCAGCAGGGCGCCTATCGCGGCTTCGGCTCAGAGGTCAACAACTGGATGCTGGAGCAGATGGTCGACAAGGCCGCGCGCGAGCTGGAGCTCGACCCGGTGCAGATGCGCCGTGACAACTTCATCACCGAGTTCCCCCACTTCATCCCCACCGGCAACGTCTACGACTCCGGCAACTACAACAAGGTGATGGACACCGCGCTCGAGCTGATCGACTACGACCACTGGCGGGCCGTCCAGGCAGAGGCGCTGGCCCAGGGTCGTTACATCGGGATCGGGCTGATCGCCGCCCAGGAGCGTTCGGTGTTCTCCGCCACCGAGTTCTGGTTCTGGTTCGACGAGCCGGCCGCACCGGTCACCTCCATGCCGGAGAGCGTCAGCCTCAAGGTCGACGCCACCGGTGGGATCGCCGCGACGCTCTACTCCCAGGCCTTCTGGGGCAACTCGCCCGAGACGATGGTCGCGCAGCTGGTGGCCGAGGAGTTCGACTGCGACCCGCACGACGTCTCCATCACCTACCAGGGGAGCCGCAACGGCCTGCCGGCCACCGGGCCTGGTGGGTCGCGGACGACCGTGATGCTCGCCGGTGCGGTGGAGGGCGCCACCAAGAAGATCAAGGACAAGGTCCGCGCAGCGGCCGCCCACATGCTGGAGGCCAACCCCGACGACCTGGAATGGGTCGACGGTGGCTTCTCGGTCAAGGGCGTCGCCGGACAGCGCAAGACGCTGGCCGAGGTCGCCATCGCGCTGCACCTGTTCAAGCACTCCTTCCCCGACGAGCTGGAGTCGGGGTTGGAGGAGTCCAAGGTCTTCGACCACCCCTACACCACGATGCCGTCAGCGGACCGCAAGGACCTCGGGGTCTTCTACCCGTTCATGGGCCACGCCTGCCACATCCCGATCGTGGAGGTGGATCCCCTGACCGGCAACGTCACCTTCCTCGACTACGCGGCGGTCCACGACTGCGGAACCCTGGTCAACCCTCGCTCGCTCGCCGGGCACATCCTGGGAGGAACGGCGCAAGGGATCGGTACCGCCCTGCACGAGGAGTTCGTCTACGGTCCCGACGGGCAGCTCGTGAGCGGCAGCCTGCTGGACTACCTGATGCCCACCTCGATGGAGATGCCGCCGATGAAGATCGGGCACGTCGAGACGCCCTCGCCCTACACCCCCCACGGGATCAAGGGTGGCGGGGAGGGTGGACGGATGATGGCGCCCGCTGCCATCAACGTGGCCGTCAACGACGCCCTGGCACCGCTCGGGGTCCGGTTGACCGAGCTGCCGATGTCGCCTGACCGCATCCTGGCGGCCGTCCGCGCAGCTCAGGAGGAGAGCTGAGTGGGTGATCGTGTCGCTGTGGTGACCGGCGCCAACCGTGGCCTCGGGCGGGCGATCGCCGTGGCCCTGGCGCGCAGCGGAATGAGGGTGGCGGCCACTGCGCGCGATCCTGACTCGTTGACGGACACCGTCGAGGAGATCGAGTCCACAGGCGGCGAGTGCTGGGCGATGCGGTGCGACGTCGCCGCCGAGGACTCGGTCGCGGCGCTCGCCGCCGACGTGGGCGAGCGAGTGGCCGAGCACGGCGCCACCCTGCACACGGTGGTGGCCAACGCCGGCGTCGCCGGTCCGACGGCTCTGATGCACGAGATGAGCCTGGCCGACTGGCGCTCCTGCCTGGCCACGGATCTGGACGGGGTCTTCCTCACGTTCCGCGCCTTCATCCCGACGCTGATCGAGTCCCGTGCGGGCTCGTTGATCGCCATCTCCTCCATGACCGGCAAACGGCCACTGCACGGGCGTACGCCGTACGCCAGCGCGAAGATGGGCGTGCTGGGCCTGGTGCGCTCCCTCGCCACCGAGCTCGGCCCGTACGACGTACGCGTCAACTCGGTGTGCCCCGGCGCCATCGCCGGACCCCGGATCGATGCCGTGATCGCCGGGCAGGCGACCAGCCGGGGCATGGACGAGTCCGAGGCTCGCGCCCTGTTCACCGCGGCCTCACCGATGGACCGCCTGGTGAGCGCCGACGAGGTGGCTGCCACCTGCGCCTTCCTCGCCTCCGACGCCTCCACCGGGGTCACCGGCGAGGACCTCAATGTCTCCGCCGGCGCGGTCATGTACTGACCTCGCTCCTCTCCCCCGCACCGCACCGCACCGCACCACCTACGAGAAGGAATCCCCATGGCACTGATCGATCTCTCGCAAGACATCTACGAGGGCATGAAGGTCTACCCCGGTCACCTCAAGACCGTCCAGTTCGAGCACGCGACCCACGAGGAGACGGCTCCCCGTTTCGACAGCGGCTTCTCCTTCCAGACCAGCGGCTTCATGTTGAACGACAACGGCCCGACCCACGTCGACTCCTTCTCCCACCTCGACCCCGACCCCGAGGCCGAGACGATCGAGAAGATGTCCCTGGACCTCTTCTACGGGACCGCCGTGTGCCTCGACATCTCCGACTTCGCGCCGGGCACCGACATCACCGACGAGGACCTGGACCGGATCGAGGCGGCTTCGCCGGTCGACGTACGCCGGGGCGACATCGTGCTCTTCCACACCGCGACCTGGAACCGCTTCGCCGGGGACAAGCGCTACCTCACGGAGTTCGCCGGGCTCGGGGAGTCCGCCAGCGAGTGGATCGTCAAGCGGGGCGTCAAGACCTTCGGGGTGGACAGCCCCACTCCCGACAACCCCACCAGCACGAGCTACCCCTGCCACATGATGTGCCGGCGCGAGCACATCACCCACTACGAGAACCTCGCGAACCTCGACCAGGTCGTCAACACCCGGTTCACCTTCGTCGGTTTCCCGCTCAAGCTGCAGGGCGCCCACGGTGGGCCCACCCGAGCGGTGGCCCTCACCGACTGACTCACCTGTGGGCGGGTGCTGACCCGCCGCGCTGGGCGGCACCTTGCCGGCCGGCGCGGCGGGGAGAACCATGGGACCGTGCGGTCTCTGCTCTCGGACGGCCCCCCGGTTCGGTGCCGGAGAACTTCTTGGCGCAGGGAACCAACCAGACGGGCCGCTGCGCCGTCTTAGTTGGTAGAGGCCAAGGAGGACGGGATGAGCAGACCGCCCACGGACGCGGAGTACTCGGAGTTCGTCGCGGCCGCCTGGGGACCGCTGTACCGCACGGCCTACCTCATGGTCGGCAACCGAGCGCTCGCCGAGGACCTGGTGCAGACGGCGCTGACCAACACCTTCGCCTCCTGGCGCGAGGTGCGCGAGCCGGGAGCCGCCCACGCCTACGCCCGGACCGCGGTGGTGCGCTCGGTCGCGTCGTGGTTCCGATCGCGGGTGCGTCTGCGTGAGCAGCCCACCGACGATCTCCCCGAGAGGGCGTACTCCCCCGATCCCTCGGACCGACCGGCGCTGATGGACGCGCTCCGGCAGCTGCCGTCGCGCCAACGCGCCGTGGTGGTGCTGCGGTTCTACGAAGACCTCAGCGTCGCCCAGGTCGCCCAGGTCATGGGGTGCAGCGAGGGAACCGTCAAGAGCCAGACCTCCGCGGCGCTGGGAAAGCTGCGGCTCCTGCTCGGGGACGACGTGGTCCACAGCATCGAAGGAATTCCGTCATGAGCGAGAGGCTGCGGCACCTGCTTCGGGACGAGGC
Source organism: uncultured Actinomycetota bacterium (assembly GCA_963843775.1). Classification (GTDB taxonomy): domain Bacteria; phylum Actinomycetota; class Actinomycetes; order Propionibacteriales; family Nocardioidaceae; genus Marmoricola. Next base: position 131,182 of record CAWJLT010000012.1, on the reverse strand, counting down.
CGACCGGATCGACGTCCCGCCACCACCGATGGAGGCGATCCTGGCGGATGCCCGGCGCCGGCGCGGAACCCTGAGGACCCGCGGTCGGGTCGCGGTGGCCGCTTCTGTCGTGGTGGTCGCCGGCTGTGTGCTCGGGGCGAACCAGCTGCTCGCGGACACCGGCGCAACGTCCTCGGGGCCCGCCGCCGGCGCCTCCCCCAGGTCGTCGGCCACCCCCGCACAGGGCACTCTGACCGTGTCCGGCTCCGGCGTGGAAGGTCAACCCTTCGGCTCCGACGCGGAGCAGGTCCTCACCGCCGTCGACGCGCGCCTCGGGGAGCCGGACCTCGACGGCGGGCCACAGCGCTACTTCCACGCGCCGGGTAGCGACACCTGGAGCGAGGATGCCCAGGACCCGCTCTCCCCCAGCTGGCAGTACGAGTACGCCTCCGTCAGCTGCTGGGGCCCCCTGTGCCTGATCTTCGGCGGAGACAGCACCGACACGTTGCGGCTCAGAGGCTGGGAGCTGGCTGAAGCCCGCCGATGGGCGGACTCCGCGGAGGTGAAGGACCGCCTCGCGCCCGACGTGCGGCTGGCGGGCAGCGGGATCCACCTCGGCGACAGCTGGAAGAAGCTTCATGCCGCCTACCCGGGCACGGTCGGGGGTGGCGGCGAAGGCGGATCGCTGACGGTCAGGAGCACTCCCTGGGCCGGTGTGTCCGACGGTGTCGGCACCTGGCGTCTCTCGGGCCAGTGGGACTACACCCGCCCCACCCACGTGCCGGCCGGGGCCGAGGTGACCCGGCTCTCCGCGGGCGATGGCCCGGAACCCGGCTGCTGCTGACCGGACGCCGAGCGGGCACTCGCGTCACGCCGTACGCCGCCGAGCGGGCACTCGCGTCACGCCGTACGCCGCCGAGCGGGCACTTGGCGGTCGCCGTCGGTGGCTGCTCGTCCTTCGCGCCCTCAGCCCATTGACACTCATCAGTGCGGCTCCAATGATGAGGACGTCCTGGCCGTGGACCGCGTCGGCCCACGTCTCCCACCACCGAGTCGGCAGACCTCGTGCTGATCGACAGGCATCCCTCAGGAGCACCATGAGCAACGACGTCCAGACCCTCGAGGTGTCCCACCTGGGTGGTTCGACCATCGGCTACTGCTTCGCCCAGGAGTACGACGCGTCGAAGCCGACCCTGGTGCTGGTGAACTCCTTCACCACCTCGGTGGAGCTCTACCGCCCGCAGTTCGCGCACGAGGAGCTGAACCGGACGGCGAACCTGCTCGCCATCGAGCCGTACGGACATGGGGCGACGCGGGCCACCTACGAGCAGTTCACCTACTGGGACAGCGCCGTGGCCAACCTGCAGGTCCTCGAAGCGCTGGGCATCGATGAGTCATTCGTGCTCGGCACCTCGCAGGGTGGCTGGATCGCGACGCGGATGGCGATGCTGGCGCCTGCACAGGTGAAGGGCATCATGCCGCTGGGCACGTCCATGGATTTCGAGTCTCCACGCAGCCGCGAGCTGGGCTGCTGGGACGGCATCGAGTTCTGCACCCCCGCCATCGACAGCCTGGCTGAGCCGGTGGGCGAGGACTGGGTGGTGCCCGGTGACTTCGTCGACGCCGTCCTCGGCGCCGGCCTGGGAGAGGACGTCTCACCGGAGGAGCGATCCTTCTGGCACTCGGTGTACCAGGACAACTACGTCGGCGACGGTGGACGACACCGGCTGCGCGTCTGCTCCATCAACCTGCGCGACCGCGACGGGCTGCACGCCCGACTCGGCTCCGTGAGCTGCCCGGTGCTCTGGCTCCAGGGCACCGCCGACCAGGTGTACTCCGTCGCTAACGCCGAGGAGGAGATCGCCCTGTTCACAGGCTCGAGCAACGCCGAGCTGCGCGTCGTCGACGGCGGTCAGCACTTCATGAGCGCCTCCCACCCCGACATCGTCAACCAGGCGGCGGTCGAGTTCATCCAGCGCTGGAGCTGAACCACGCTGCCGCGCTCGCAAGCATGGCCCACGCAGCGCACGAGCAGTGGTCAGACGAGGCCCGGGTCGGTGGCGACCTGGTCGTGCAGCCAGCGGGAGAAGGCGACGGCCTGACCGCTGAGCGGTTCCGCGTTGTCGGGTCGCAGCAGGTAGTGGGCTTGTCTCATCAGGATCGGCCCGCCCGGGGCCTGGAAGATCCGGTTGTCTCTCACGCTCTGTCGTACGAAGCGCTCGGGGAGGATCGACCACATGCTGCTCGTGGCAACGATCTCGATGGCGGCGACCGAGGTGTCGACGGTGACGGACGCCTGTGAGGTGGTTGCTGCGCCTTCGCCCTCGGCGTCGTCGTGCCCGAAGAAGCGACGCCACAGGTCGTCGAAGCCCAACACCTGCACACGTGGCTTGTCCATGAACGAGGCCCGCTCGATGCTCGGGCCGTACTGGTCGAGGTAGCCGGGTCCGTAGACCGCGATCGCATGGTCGTCGTGCAGCTTCGAGGACCGGTAGCCGGGCCAGGACCCGTTGCCTTGTCGGATCTCGAGGTCGACCTCGCTCGACAGGAGCGTGTCGGCCCAGATGGTCGTGATCACCTGGAGCTCGATGTGTGGGAACGCCTCTACGAACGCGGCCAGCCGGCTGGCCAGCCAGGTCTGCGCGTAGGAGACCTGGACCCGGATCGTCAGGCTGGAGTGTGCCGCGGTGCCGAACAGGCCGTTCGTGGCAGCGGCGAGGTCCTCGAAGATGTCGCGGACCGCGGGCAGGTAGGCCTGTCCCGCCTCGGTCAGCCGCAGGCTGCGCGGTCGTCTCTCGAAAAGGTCGACGCCGAGGTGCGCCTCGAGGTTGCGCACCCGCTGGCTGATGGCCGATGGCGACAGGTGCAGCTCCGCGGCTGCGGACACGAAGCTGAGATGGCGGGCGCTGGCCTCGTAGGCGTGCAGACCCAGGAGCGGGGGGATGCCGCCAGCGGGGGCATGAGCAAGCTTCATGCCACACATTCTGCACCCCATAGGGCGCAAAAATGTGCTTTGACGCAGGCCAGACATCAGGTCAAGACTGGATCCAGTCATCACACCGTCGGCTTGGAGGACCCCGTGTCAGGCACCATGAGCATCCCGACCACCGATCACCCCGAAGGTTCCGCGCCCGCCCGCGTGGTGCTGGCCGATCATCACCTGACGTTGCCCCTGGAGACGGGGCCGGCGACCTTCCACTACGTCTGGCTCCGAGACAACTGCTGGTGCGCAGAATGTCGCGTCGTGCAGTCCGGTGAGCGTCGACTGTTCACCGCCGACATCAGTGACGACATCGCTCCGGCAGCAGCCGAGCTCGAGGGAGAGGCCCTGAAGGTCTCGTGGAACGACGGGCACTGCTCGACCTACGCAGCGGGTTGGCTGGCCACCCATGACTACTCCCACCGCGGGCGCGTGGGACCGGCGCACGAGCCGAGATTGTGGGACGCGACCTTGAGCAACGTGCCCGCGTTCGAGCACGCCGACGTGGTGGGCAACGCAGCGGGGCAGCTGGCCTACCTCGAAGCAGTGCGTGACTACGGTGTGGCGCTCGTACGAGGCACACCGCAGCGCGACGGCGAGGTCGCCCGTTTCGCCGAGACCATCGGACACGTCCGGGAGACGGCCTTCGAGCGGATCCACAACGTTCGTCACGACCCGACCGGCTACAACGTGGCCCACACCGCGATGGAGCTCAAACCGCACACCGATCTGCCCAGCTACCACTGGCCACCGAGCGTCCAGCTCCTGCACTTCCTGCGCAACGACGCCGCCGGTGGAGAGAGCACCGTCACCGACGGGTGGCGGATCTTGGCGGACCTGCGTCACGGCGACCCGGCCGCCTTCGAGACACTCACCCGGGTGCCGGTCGCCTTCCAGCTGTTCAGCGACACCGAGGACACCTATGCCCGAGCGCCGATGATCCAGCTCGACGCGCAGGGAGAGGTCGCCACGTTCCGGTTCTCCAACCAGCTCGCCCAGCCGGTCGACACCTCGTTCGAGGTGATGGAGGAGTTCTACCGTGCCTACCGCAAGCTCGGGCGACTCATCGACAGCGACCGCTACAAGGTGGCCTTCAAGACCTCGAGCGGCGACCTGATCACGGTGCATGGCCACCGGGTCCTGCACGGACGCCTGCCCTTCGACCCTGCCAGCGGGGGACGGCACCTGCAGGACGTCTACATGGACTACGACGACCTGATGGCGCGCCGACGAGTCCTGCTGGGGCAGCACAAGCCGGTCTCGGCCCAGGCAGGTGCGCGGTGAGCGACATCGTCAGCTTCACCCGGATGGAGGACGGCACGGCCGAGGACTACGCGCTCCTCGCTCGTATCGAGACCGAGGAGATGCAGGGCTTCGCCGATCGCGTCCTCGGTTGGCTGGACACCATGAAGGACTCCGCGGGCTACCCGATCAGCCGCCTCGACCACTGTCTGCAGGCCGCGACCAGGGCTGAGCGAGCCGGTGAGGACGAAGAGACCGTCGTGTGCGCCCTCCTGCACGACATCGGCGACCACCTCGCGCCAGCGAACCACTCAGAGGTGGCCGCTGCGGTTCTTCGCCCCTACGTCAGCGAGAAGAACTACTGGATCGTGAAGCATCACGGTCTCTTCCAGGGCTTCTACTACTTCCACCACCTCGGCGAGGACCCCCACGCGCGGGACCGCTGGCGCGAGCACCCGTACTACCAGGCCACGGTCGACTTCTGCGCGAGGTACGACCAGAACTCATTCGACCCGGCCTACGACTCGGAACCACTGAGCCACTTCGAGCCGATGGTTCGACGCATCCTGGGCGAGGCCAACCGTGCCGCGTTCAGCTAGAGGGGGGCGGTGCAGATGGAAGATCCCGGCCTCGTGATCCGGCGTGTGGGCTTCGTCGGCCTGGGCAACGTGGGTGCGAAGCTGGCCGGCTCGCTGCTGCGCGATGGCTACGACCTGGTGGTGTGCGACCTGGACCCCACAGCCGCCGTGCCGCTCCTCGAGGAAGGTGCCACGTGGGCGGCCTCTCCCGCCGAGGTGGCGAGGCGCTGCACGGTCGTCATCACCTGCCTGCCCAGCCCGGCGGCGAGCGCCGAGGTGGTCGAGGGCACGGACGGGTTGCTCACCGCCATGAGTGCCGGCTCGTCGTGGGTGGAGATGAGCACGACCGACGAGGCCGAGGTGCGTCGCCTCGCTGGTCGGCTCGCCGAGGTGGGCGCAGCGGCGGCGGACTGTCCCGTCTCGGGCGGCTGCCACCGCGCCGCCACCGGGAACATCTCGATCTTCGCCGGCTGCGACCGCGCGATGTTCGAACGGCTGCTCCCGGTGCTCACCACCATGGGTCGCCACGTCCTGCACACCGGACCTCTCGGCACCGCCTCAGTCCTCAAGGTGGTCACCAACTACCTGGCGACCGCCCACCTGGCAGCACTCACCGAGGCCCTGGTCACCGCGACCGCAGCCGGCATGGATCCGGCCACGACCTATGACGCGATCCGGATCTCCTCGGGAAACTCGTTCGTGCACGAGACCGAGGGACAGGTCATTCTCAACGGCAGCCGCGACATCGGGTTCACCCTCGACCTCGTGGCCAAGGACCTCGGCCTGTTCCAGTCCGTGGCCGACCGTGCGGGGGTGCCGCTCAAGCTGTCGCCGCTGCTGCGAGACCTGGTGGCTGGGGCGCTGGACCGCTACGGCCCGCGCGAATGGTCGCCGAACCTGATTCGGGGCCTGGAGGACGTGACCGGCCTCGACGTACGGGCACCTGGCTTCCCGGCCCAGCTGGTCGACCTGGAGCCACCCGCCACGGGCGCCGAGGTGGTCAGTGGTTCCGGACGCTGTGCGCGCACGTGAGGCCAGGGCGACCCCGTCCAGTACCGATCGGTCTCACCAGCCGCCGGGGAAGCGTGCCGAACCGGCAACGACCACGAACATGACCGCTACGGCGATGGCCGCCGCGAGCAGCAGCTCCCGGCCGAGGTGCCGCCAGGCCGGGACGAGCAGCAGGGTGAGCCCGACCAGCACCGCCGCACCCGGTAGCGTCAGGATCGGTGCCAGCGGCTCCGTCGCACCCGCTGCGACACCCAGCACGAGCCCCGAGACGATCGCACGTCCGACGGCGATCGGGCGATCCCCTCGGGGGAGTCCCACCACCGTCACCGCACCCCCGCTGGCGATCTGGTCGGGGGCAAGGGCCCGCAGCAACAGCGTCGAGGTCGCCAGGTCCCCGACCACCACGACATCGCGGAACCGGTCGTGCAGGGCGAAGCGCCGGACCAGCGAGTCCAGGCGGTGACCGCGGTCGGCACCGGGAAAGCTCACCGGCGCCAGCAACATCTCCACGTGTGGCTCGACCTCGAGGAGGCGCACCACCCGCTTGGCTTCTGACGTCGGAGCGGTGAGGACCACGGGGTCGCGCCCCAGGTCGTCCCGGACGCGCAGCAGCTCGGCCTCACCGGCCGTGGTGCTGACCACGAGGATGCGCTGACGCCCGGGCACGCTGGCGAGGATATCGGGGCCGTGCACGCGAGGATGCCTGCCATGGGCTCACGACCGACACCTCGGTCGTGCTCAGCTCCAGGCCAGCGCCTGGTCCAGGTCCCGGTGAAGGTCGGCGACGTCTTCGAGACCGATCGAGAGCCGGACGATGTCGGCGGACGGGCGAGCATCCGGCGCCACCGGACGGTGAGTCAGCGCGGCCGGGTGCTGGATCAACGAGTCCACGCCTCCGAGCGACACCGCGTGTGTGAACAACCGCACCTTGCTGGTGACCCGAGCGGCGTGGTCGTAGCCGCCGGCGAGCTGGAGCGCGAGCATCGCCCCCGGGCCGCGCATCTGGCGGCCGACCAGACCGAGCGGGTCGCACTCCGGGATCTGCGGGTAGAACACCCGGACCACGGCGGGGTGGGCGGACAGCCAGACGGCGGTCTTCTGCGCCGACTCCTGCTGGGCCCGCACCCGCAGGGGCAGGGTGCTGAGGCCACGATGCAGCAGGTAGGCGCCCAGAGGATGCATCAGCGCGCCCGTGACCGCGCGGACCCGGCGCAGGGCAGCTGCCCATTCGGCGTTGCAGGCGACCACACCACCGACCGTGTCTCCGTGCCCGCCGAGGTACTTCGTGGCGCTGTGCAGCACCAGGGTGGCGCCATCGAGCGCGGGGTTCTGCAGCACCGGGGTGGCGAAGGTGTTGTCGACGAGCACCGGTCGACCTCCCGCGGCAGCGACGACGGCGCGGATGTCGACCAGCTCGAGCGTCGGGTTGGCCGGGGTCTCCAGGACGATCAGGCAGGTGTCCTCCCTCACGGAGGCGGCGACCTCGTCGGGCGCGCAGTACGTCACCTCGACCCCGAGCAGCCCCGAGGCGAGCAGGTGGTCGGTGCCGCCGTACAGCGGGCGCACTGCGACCACGTGGGTGCCGCCGGTCTCGGCCTTCACCGCGAGGATGGACGCACTCATCGCGGCCATGCCCGAGGAGAAGGCGACACTCTCGGCAGTCTGCTCCAGCGTGGCCAGCGCGGACTCGAAGCGCGCGACGGTGGGGTTCCACAGCCGGGCGTAGACGTTCCCGCCCTCGGCGGTGGGATGGCCCCCTGTCGCCATCGCCTCGTACGACGCCCCGCCGTGCTCGAGGTTCGGCAGCGGGCTCGTGGAGGACAGGTCGAGCGGGAGTGCGTGCACGCCCAGCTCAGCGAGGTCGTCGCGACCAGCGTGCACGGCGAGCGAGTCGATGGCAAAGGTGGCGGAGTCCATCTGCCCAGCATCCCGTTTTCTGCGAAGATGGAGACGTTCTGTTGCAGAACCTGATGCAAGAAACCCGATCTATGAAATTTCATGGAGGCCGAGCCGTGCCGCAGGTGTCCAAGCCGAAGAAGACGTCGACCGGTCCGCCGCGCACCCTCGACGATACGGACCGCCGGATCCTCTCCGAGCTGCTGGACAACGGCCGGCTCACCAACGCGGCGCTTGCCTCGCGGACCGGGATCGCGGAGTCGACCTGCATCCACCGGGTCCGGGCCCTGCGCGACTCCGGGGTGATCAGGGGCTTCCACGCGGAGATCGACCTCGGCGCGTTGGGCCTTCCGATGCAGGCAGTGGTCAAGGTGCGTCTCGGCACCCACAACCGCGACGAGGTCAACCGCTTCCACGCCACCCTCTCGGCGATCCCGGGAGTCCTGACGATCTTCCACGTGGCCGGGGAGGACGACTACCTGCTGCACGTCGCGGTCGAGTCCTCTCAGGCACTACGTGACCTGATCCTCGAGCACGTGACCGTGAACCCGGTCGTGCGGCACACCGAGACCCAGCTCGTGTTCGGGGTGATCCCCGCCGCCGGGGTGTCCCCGTAGACAAGCGGCGGACTCCCCAGATCGCGTTCGATGCTGGCCGCAAGGTCCGCACTCTCGTCGCGCACCCGTGCGGCCGAAACACCTTGCCTCCCGCCCTGAACCCCGAGTGCCCGCGGCTCGCGGGAGAATGGGCGGGTGAGGTTCGACGAGCAGCCCCGAGGACTGCGTGCTCGCGCGGCCGCTTTCGCCTCTCGTGTCCAAGTGGAAGTGCAGTCGCGCCGCAGACATGGGATCCAGCGCGCGAACGCTCTCCTCGACCGGTTGCCGGGCCCGGTGCGAGCGGGCGTTGACCTGGCCGAACGCACCGTGCGCGACTCGGTGTCGGACCGCGTGCCGGGGCTCGCAGCGGAGGCCACGCTCTTCATCTTGATCTCCTTGCCCGCGCTGCTGCTCGTGGTGCTCGGATCACTGGGATTCGTCGCGGGAAGCCTCGGGCCGGCGGGGAACGACGAGCTCGACCGGCTGGTGTTCGAGGTTCCCCGCACCTTCATGTCGAGCTCCACCTATGCCTCCTATGAGTCCCTTGCCCAGCAGGTCCTCGACACCGGTCGTGCCGACGTGGTCGGGATCGGTGCGTTGCTGGCGTTGTGGACCGGGTCGCGAGCCACCAGCAGGGTGCTGGAGACGCTGGTCATCGCCTACGGCATCGAGTCGCCCCGGTCGGGCTGGCGTCGGCGGCTGCTGGCCCTTGGGCTGACGGTCGGAGCCCTGCTGGGTGCGGTCGCGATCCTGCCCCTCCTCGTGCTCGGGCCACGGCTGCTGAAGTACGTCGCGCCGGACGGCGTCGCGTCGGCGACGCTGACCGCCCTGAACCTCGTGTACTGGCCGGCGCTCGGGCTGCTCGTCATGGTCGGGCTCACCACGCTCTACCACGTGGGCGTCCCGTGGCGTACGCCGTGGCTACGGGACCTGCCGGGCGCGGTGCTCGCCATGGCACTGTGGTTCATCGCCGCGGCCGCCCTGCGTGCCTACGTCGCCCTCAGCGCGCTCGGAGGTGCCGAAGCGGGCAACGCGGTCTACCGGCAGCTCGGCACCCCGATCGCTGTCGTGCTCTGGCTCTATGTCTCCTCGGTGGCGGTGCTGCTCGGCGCTGAGCTCAACGCCGAGATCGAGAAGAAGTGGCCCACGATCGACCATGACGCGCAGGAGGCCGCTCTGGCCGAACGCAGCGGGCGGTGACCCGGGCCGCATGCGGCAGGGCTCAGATCCCTGTTGCTCCGTCGAGGGTCTCCCGGATGATGTCGGCATGGCCCGCATGGCGCGCGGTCTCCTGGATCATGTGGAACATGACGTACCGGACGTTGCACTCGATGATGTCCTTCCGCGCGCACGGACTGTCCAGGTCCATGGATGCCACGACGGCACGGGACTGCTCGATCTGCTCCCGGTAGGACCCGACCCACCGGTCCACGGTGTCGCCCTCTTCCACCGTCAGGTCGGCGTCTCGGGGCTCGGGTAGCACCTCGGGCCACCCGTCGGGGATCTCGCGGCCGGCCATGACGACCTGGAACCAGCGTCGCTCCCAGGTGACGGCATGTTTGACCAGCCCCAGCAGCGACAACGAGCTTGCGGTCGGCGCCTGGCGCGCCGCCACATCGTCGAGTCCCTCGATCTTCCTGATCAGCGCCTCGCGTTGTGCGTCGAGATTCATCGCAAGAGCCTCGCGTTCCGAGCCGAGTGCGAACAGCTGGGTGTGATGAACAGGCACCTGGGGATGCTAGCGGCGTTCGTGACCCGCCGCGCGCCCTGGCGTGACGATGCGACTTCGGCATGCGCGGGTGTTCGCTCCCGCAGTGCGGTCTGACCGCGATCCGAGAAACAGGCGCTCACCTCGACCGGCATCTGGCGTGTCGGGTTCTCGGGCCCCGAGGGACCGGCTAGGCATGCACCTGGTGCTTTCTTCGAGAACGGGGTCACGGTGACAGCCAGCGACTATGACAGCTTCGCCGACGCCTACTCGGCGGAGAACGAGTCCAGCCTCTTCAACGCCTACTACGAGAGACCCACGATGCTCCGACTCGCTGGCGACGTCTCCGGCCACCGGATCCTCGACGCGGGCTGCGGCTCGGGGCCGCTCACGGCAGCTTTGCGCGCCAAGGGTGCCCTGGTCACCGGCTTCGACGTGAGTAGCGCCATGGTCGACCTGGCCCGCCAGAGGCTGGGCGAGGACGCCGACCTGCACGTGGCGGACCTCGCCGCGCCACTGCCGTTCGCCGACGCCGCCTTCCATGACGTCGTCGCCTCCCTCGTCCTCCACTACCTGGAGGACTGGACCGGTCCGCTCTCGGAGCTGCGGCGGGTGCTGAAGCCAGGCGGTCGCATGATGCTCTCGGTGAACCACCCCAGCGCCTACCCGATCGTCTATCCCAAGGCCGACTACTTCGCCCTGACCCAGTACTCCGAGGACTACACCTTCGACGGGCAGAGCGCGATCCTGACCTTCTGGCACCGGCCGCTGCACGCCATGACGGATGCCTTTGCCGCCGCGGGGTTCCGTATCGCCACCGTCAGCGAACCACCCCCTGCGCCGGACACTCCACCAGAGCTGCTGCCGCCCGACTTCGAGGGCCGGTCCTTCATGTGCTTCCTCTTCTTCGTTCTCGAGGCCGTCTGAGGCCGAGCTCGTCGCCATCGGGCTCACGCACCTCGCGGTGCGACGAGTCATCGCTCATCACCACGGTCGCCCACCGCCACCGACTGGGTCTTCACGCAGAACGGAGCCGAGGTCTGCTGTGCGGCAGGACTATCAGTTCGGACAGCGAGGGTGGGCCACAGGCGGGACCGCAGCGGGGACGAACGCGAACTGATAGTCCTTGGGGTCGCGGGGGTGATCGCGGGGGGGAGAGCGGGGAATGACAACGAGAGAACCCCGCACCCACTGCGCCGTTCCTGCAGGTGAGCCGGGGTTCTCGAGTGGTGGAGCTGAGGGGATTCGAACCCCTGACCTTCTCATTGCGAACGAGACGCGCTACCAACTGCGCCACAGCCCCATGCGCCCGTGAGCGCGAGGGAAAAGTTACCACCGAGACGAGCCCGGACCCGAATCGGCCCGTCGGCGGCGGGACGGATCAGGCGCCCGCGGCCTTGCGCTGGGCGGCCTCGGCGTCGGCGTCCGCGGTGGCCTTGGTCTGCTCCTCGGCCTCGCGGGCCAGGGTGGTGTCGGCCTGGTCGTGGCCGGAGCTGTTGATGCCCGTGAGCTCGATCGTCCGGACCGTACGACGAGCCCTGGCCTTGTTGACGTAGGTCGGCAGCGTCACCGGCAACGGGTCCCAGAGTGACCCCTCCTCGGCGATGGCGGTCTCGAGCTCCTGGCGCCGCGGGCCGACGGTGTCCTCGTCGAGGAGCCCGACCAGGTCGTAGGACCTCTCCGGAGCCTGGATCTCGACCTCGGTGTCCACCTCGTCGAAGTCGTCCACCTCCGAGGTGGTGGCCACCGCCTCGCGCGTGCCTCGTCCAGAGTTGACCTTCCTGACCGAGAGCCGGGCGAGCGCCAGCCAGCCGACCACCAGGGCGCCGGGGACAGCGGGCGCCCAGATCGGCAGGTAGGCCAGCCACGTCAGTGCCCAGACCGCGAGAAGCGACAGCACGAGCACGCCGAGCACACGGCGACGACGACGCGCGGCCTTGCGGGCCGCCGCGCGCGTGACCGGACGACGAGCCACCGGCTGCCGGACGACTGGCTGCCTGGGCTTCGGGGCGAGCTCACGCTCGAGGTCGGAGAACCGGTCGACGGAGTCGACGTGCTCGATCTCCACCTCCACGACCTCGGGCTGGCCGGCCTGTCCCCTGCGGGAGAGGATGCGCACCCGGTCCGAGTGGCCCTCGACCAAGCGGTCGCTCGCCAGCTCGTCGTGGTGCTTGAGCGCCTTGGGAAGCAGGTAGACGGCCCACGCAAGGGCGAGTACCACGAAGATGATTGCCGACACGACCTTGACGATACGAGCGCATTCCCGCCCTGGCCCGCAGGCATCGCGGTGTGTCGGGAGATCACTCCTGTGACTGGTGTGAATCCGCTTCCGTAGCAGCGGATTCGAGCCTTCGGACCAGGCCGAGCGGGGCCTCCTCGCGCGTGATGGCGAAGATGCGATGGTCGCGCCAGTCACCGTCGATGTGCAGGAACCGCGGGGCGTAGCCGACCTCCTTGATCCCGAGCTTGGCCACCACCCGCAGGGAGGACGCGTTCTCCGGGCGGATGGCGACCTCGATGCGGTGCAGGCCGACCGGCCCGAAGCAGTGGTCGATCAGCAGGGCCACGGCCAGTGGCGTGATGCCGCGGCCGGCGTACGCCTCGTCGATCCAGTAGCCGATCGAGGCGAACTGTGCCGACCCCCGAACGATGTTGCTGACCGTGACCTGACCCACGAAATGGCCGTCGTACTCCACGACGAAGGGCAGCTGTCGACCGGCGCGAGCCTCGGAACGCATCTGGCGCACCATCGAGGAGAAGTTGCGCGGCTGGACGTGGGACCTCGAGGGGGCGGTGGCGTCCCAGCGGCCGAGCCACGCCGCGTTGCCCTGGCGCGTGCGGCGCCACACGTCACGGTCCTTCTGGCTGATCGGCCGCAGCCGCACCTTCCCGAATCAGCCCAGAATCAGGCCCAGAACCAGACCCAGGATCGAGGACCGACTCGAGGACCACCGGCCACCCCGGGCTCAATGGTCGCTTCCCACGATCTGCTCGACGGCGTGCCGCAGCAGTGGTACGACGACCACCAGCCCGTCCTTCACTCCCCCGCGCGACCCCGGCAGGTTCACCACCAGCGCTTGGCCGATGGTGCCGGCCACGCCACGCGAGAGGGCGGCGGTGGCCACGCCCTTGCTCACCCCGTGGGCACGGATCGCCTCGGCGATGCCCGGCACCTCGCGCTCCAGGAGCGCGCGCGTGACCTCGGGCGTCAGGTCGGTCGGGGTCAGTCCGGTGCCACCGGTCGTGAGCACTGCCCGCGCCCCGGCTCGTACGGCGGCGGCGATGGCCTCCCCCACCGGCTCCCCGTCCGGTACGACGGCCGGGTCGCCGACCTCCCAGCCGTCGGCGCGCAGGGCCTCGACGATGAGAGGGCCGGTCGTGTCCTCGTAGACGCCGGCCGCCGCACGGTTGGAGGCGACGACGACCGCGGCGACGAACGTGCTCATCGCACCGCTCGCCGGTAGGTTCCGCTCTTGCCGCCGGTCTTCTCCTCCACCCGCACGTCGGTGATCGTCGCGTCCTTGTCGATGGCCTTGACCATGTCGATCACCGTCAGCGCAGCGACCGAGACCGCGGTCAGGGCCTCCATCTCCACCCCGGTGCGATCATTCGTCCTCACCGTCGCTCGGATGGCGACCCCGTTGTCGTGCACCTCGAGGTCCAGCGTGACGCCGGAGATCGACAGCGGGTGGCACAGCGGGACGAGGTCGGGGGTCCGCTTGGCCGCCATGATCCCGGCCACACGGGCCACGCCGAGCGCGTCGCCCTTCGGCACCCCGTCGTTGCGCAGGGCCTCGACCACGGCGGGCGAGACCAGCACCCGCCCGGTGGCGGTGGCGGTGCGTGACGTCACGTCCTTGCCGGACACGTCGACCATCCGGGCCGCCCCCGACTCGTCGAGGTGGGTGAAGCGCTCCATGGGATCTCCGTTCCTCAGCCGACCGGCCGGTCGAGCAGCAGCACGGGCACCTGGTCACCCTGGTCGACCCGGGTCACTCCCTCGGCCAGCACGATGAGTGCGTCCGCCTGCGCGAGCCCGGCGATCAGGTGCGAGCCCGCCCCGCCGACGGGGGTCACGCGGACCCCGCCGGCACTGAGGTCGACGCGCGCGCGGACCAGCTGCTGCTTGCCGCGCATCGACCGCAGCGGGGTGGTGACGACGGCCGTGGTCAGCGCCCGGTTGACAGGGTCCCGACCGGTCAGCTTGTTCAGCGCGGGCACGACGAACATCTCGAAGGAGACGTAGGCCGACACCGGGTTGCCCGGCAAGGTGAAGATCGGGGTGGCGTCCTCGCCGACGACCCCGAACCCCTGCGGCTTGCCCGGCTGCATGGCCACCTCGAGGAAGTCCACGGTGCCCAGGCCCTGGAGGACCTCCTTGACCACGTCGTGGGTGCCCTTGCTGACGCCGCCGCTGGTGACCACCAGGTCGGCGCGCACGAGCTGGTCGCTCAGGGCCTCCGAGAACGCGGCCGGCTCGTCGGAGCTGGCGACCACGCGGTAGGCGATGCCCCCGTGGGCCCGCACCGCGGCAGCGAGGAGATAGCTGTTGGAGTCGTAGATGCTGTCCCGGCCCAGGGGCTTCCCGGGCTCGACCAGCTCGGAGCCCGTCGACATCACGACGACGCGCGGTCGCGGCGAGGTCGGCACCCGACCCAGGCCGAGGGCGGCGAGCAGTCCGACCTGCCTCGTCCCGATGACCTCGCCGCGACGCATCAGGAGGTCACCCTTCTGCACCTCCTCGCCGGCGAAGCGGATGTGCTGGCCCTCCTCCGGGGCACGGCGTACGAGCACCTCGCGGCCCTCCTCCTCGGCCCACTCGAAGGGCACCACCGCGCTGCAGCCCTCGGGCACCGGCGCGCCGGTCATGATGCGTACGGCGGTCCCCGGCGTCAGCGTGAAGATCGTCGTCTGGCCGGCGGCGATCTCACCGACCACCGGCAGGTGCACGGGGCGATCCTCGGTGGCGTCGGCGACGTCACGGAAGGCGACCGCGTAGCCGTCCATCCCGGAGTTGTCGAAGACCGGCAGTGAGACCGGGGCGTGCACGTCCTCGCCGACCGGCAGGCCGATGGCGTCCATCAGCGGATGCTCGAAGGGCGGCATCGGCTCGATGCGGCTCAGCACCTTCTCGAGATAGTCCTCGACCGGCAGGGGTGGGGGTGAGGATTCGACGGGCATGCTGTGACCCTATTCCGCTGCTGGGTCCTCCCCGAGGACGGTGCCCGCCTCGACCCGACCTCGGTCACCCTCGAGCTTGGCCGAACCGTGGACGCGGACGTCCTTGCCGAAGGTCCAGTCGCCCGAGACCACCAGGGACTCGGCGTTCTTCAGCGAGGGGACACCGGTCGGGAAACGCTTGTCGAAGTCCGCGACCACCTTGTAGTGCGCGTCGAGGTCGATGAACGGGAGGGTCGCCGCCACCTGGTCGAGCACGAAGTCGGCGCCGAGCTCGTAGGCGTCCGAGCGGAGCACCAGCAGGTCGTTGGTCGTCTTGACCGGGACGAACCGGTCGCGGCCGACCTCGATGGTCCGCGAGTCGGCGAAGATCTCGATGGCCGCCCCCATGGCGGTCTCGATCTGGATCACCTCGGGACTCGAGGAGTCACCGGGGTCCACGTGCTTCTGGTTGCGGATGAGCGGAAGGCCGAGGACGCCGTCGCGGCGCTTGATCTCGCTGCGCATCCGCTCGAGGTCGAACCACAGGTTGTTCGTGGAGCAGAACCGGTGACGGTCGAGGTCGCCGAGCGCCTCCAGGTCACGCTTGGCGGTCTGCGCCGTCTCCCGCAGCACGATGCGACCGTCGGCCTTGCGACGCGCGAAGTGTCCGCCCTTGCGGTCGGCCTTGGTGCGGCGGACCGCCTCGATCGCGAACGGGGCACCCGACTCCGCGAACCAGCCGGCCACCCGCGCATCGGCCACCGCACCGAGGTTGTCGGAGTTCGAGACGAAGGCGTAGCGGTAGCCGGCGTCGATGAGCTGGTCGAGCAGGCCGGTGCTCACCAGGGCGGTGTAGAGGTCGCCGTGCCCGGGCGGGCACCACTCCATCGACGGGTCGCGCGGCCAGCTGACCGGCTTGAGGTCGTCGACGCGCAGCTTGGGCTCCTTGTTCTGCAGGAACTCCAGGGGCAGCCCGTCGACGGCGAGGTCGTCGTAGCGTGCGAGCGCGGCCAGGGTGTCGGCCGAGGTGCGAAAGCTGTTCATGAAGATCAGCGGCAGGGTCGCGCCGTACTCCCGGCGCTGGTGCAGGACCTGGCGTGCGATCACGTCGAGGAAGGACAGGCCGCGGCGCACGCAGAGCAGCGACTTCGCGCGGGCCATGCCCATCGAGGTGCCGAGGCCGCCGTTGAGCTTGATCACGACCGTCTCCCCGATCGCGTCGGCGGCGGCCTGGTCGCTGACCTCGACGTCGTCGATCGACTCCATGTCGAGGGGCTCGATCGTGTCCTCGGCGATCATGCCCGTCTCGCCGTGCTCGATCTGTCGGTAGTAGTGGGCGAAGACCTGGATGGCCAGGTCGTCGACGCCCGCGGCCTGCATCTTCTCGCTGGCCTGCCGCAGTCCCTTCGATGTCATGCATACGATCGTAGGCTTGTCTGGTGCAGGAGTTCATAGGGACCACCAAGCTCGCTCTTCGTGACCAGCTCCTGGCGGCTCGCAGACACCTGCCACTGAGTGTTCTCGGCGAGCGGGCCCGCGCCCTCGCCGACCTCCTGATGGACACCCCCGAGGTCCGGCGGGCGGCCACGGTGGCGGCCTACGTCTCGGTGTCCAGCGAGCCGGGCACGGGTCCCCTGCTGGAGCGACTCCGCGAGGCCGGGAAGCGCGTGATCCTGCCGCTGCTGCAGCCCGACAACGACCTCGACTGGGCGGCGTACGACGGACCGCGCGACCTGCACACCGCCCGCCGCGGACTCCTCGAACCGGCCGGCCGCCCGCTCGGTCGAGATGCCCTGGCCACCGCCGACGTCGTGCTGGTGCCGGGGCTTGCGGTCGGCCGGGACGGGTCGCGCCTCGGTCGCGGCGGCGGCTCCTACGACCGTGCCCTGGCTCGCGTCCCGGTCGGGACGTTCGTCTGCGTCCTGCTCAACTCCGAGGAGGTGCTCGACGCCGTCCCCCGCGACACCCACGACCGGTCGGTGGTCGCTGCTGCCACCGAGCTCGAGGTCCTGCGGCTGCCGGGCTAGCTCCTGCGGGCCTCAGGGCTCCAGGACCAGTCGATCCTCGGTCGCCTCTCGCACCACGTCCGGGTCGAACGACCAGGGCAGGGTGCGCCCCTCCACCCACAGCGGTGTCTGGTCCCGGTAGTGCCCGGAGGCGGGGTGGCCCGAGGCCCCGGTCAGGTTGATCCAGCGGGAACGGTCGAGGTCGTCGAGGTCGACGACCATCCGCATCGAGGGCGCCGAGGTGACGCCGTAGCCCGCGGCCGCGTCCCAGCTGGTCGCGTCGACACTGGCGCCACCGCCGCCCACCGCGAACGGACCGCGGTTGAAGATCGCCTCGACCACCCCGATGCCGCTCTGCCCCAGCGACTGGTTCTCGAGGTGGAGCTGGTGGAGCCGGCCCCACTGCCACTGCTGGGGGCTGAGCGCGACCTTGCGGGTGAGCTCGTCCCTGGCCTCGAGCATGGCCTTGCTCAGGATCATGTCGCGGTCCTCGACCACGCCCTCGGTCTCCGCGTCGTCCCACCACTGGCTGTCCGGCTGACGCAGCAGGTTGGTCACCACCGCCATCCAGCGCTGACCTCCGTCGGGCCACAGGCTCTCGGGCAGCTGGTCGTGGAAGGTCAGGCGCAGCAGGTTGCTCCACACCACGTTGAAGTAGGCGGCCGCTGCCGAGTCGGCCGGCTGGGTGAAGTCCCAGTCGAGCAGCAGCCGCTGCCCGTCGGAGTAGTACGACGAGGTCAGCAGCTGGCGCATCAGGTAGGGCACGAGGACCGGGCCCATCGGGTTGCGGTCGTCGAGCTGCATCCTGGTCATGTCGTCGACGTCGACACGCGAACCGTCCTGGAACTGCTGGGTCAGCAGGGTGCGGATGCGTTGGCTGCGGTAGCCGTGGTCCGGTGAGTCGCTGAGGTGGTAGCGGTAGCCGGGGCCGGTGACGGCCTGGTTGGCGGTGACGATGAAGCCCTCGGGCGGGTTCAGCACGTTGGGCAGCTCGTCGAACGGCACGTAGCGGCCGCTCCAGTCGTTCTTCGAGAGCCAGCCCTCGGCCGGGTAGTCGCCACTGCGGTTGCCCCGGCGGATCGGGATCGCACCCGGCGCCTGGTAGCCGATGTTGCCGGCCCGGTCGGCGTACACGAGGTTCTGGCTGGGTACGGCGAACCGGCTGGCCGCCTGGCGGAACTGGGTCCAGCTCGTCGCCTTGTCGAAGAGGAAGATCGCGTCCGCCGTCGGGCGCGGGGTCAGGGCGGTCCAGCTCAGCGCCACGGCGTACCCGTTGTCACGCGCGGGTGCCTCCGCGCCGACCTCGGCGTTGGCCCCGACGCTGGAGAGCTCCGCCGACACGTCCGAGAGCAGCGGCCCGTGCCGGGTGGACCGGACCGTGATCAACCGCGAGGACCGCCCAGCGATGCGGATCACCTCGTCGCGCTCGGTCAGCGGAACCTGCTTGCCGTCGTAGAGGTAGGTCTTGCCCGTCACCTTCTCCAGGTAGAGGTCCGTGACGTCGGGGTCGAGGTTGGTCATCCCCCAGGCGATGTCGCGGTTGTGCCCGATCACCACGCCCGGCATGCCGGCGAAGGTGAACCCGCTGACGTCGAAGGGACAGGCACTGTCGACGGTCCTGCAGTGCAGGCCCATCTGGTACCAGATTCCCGGGATCGAGGTGCTCAGGTGGGGGTCGTTGGCGAGCAGCGGCTTGCCGGACACGGTGTGGTCACCGGACACCACCCAGCTGTTGGACCCGATGCCACCGCCCTGGCCCATCAGGTCGGGGATGGCGTCGACACCGCGCTGCAGCGCGTCGAGCACCTCCGGGGCCGCCGGTCCCGGAGCAGTGCGCGGGCTCACCCGGGCCGGCCCCGGTCCCGGGCTGGTGAGGATCGGTGCGGACTTGTCGTAGGGGTAGCGGGGATAGAGCTCGTCGACCTGCTCCGGGGTGCGGTCGACCGAGAGCCGGGTGCGGTCGATCTCCTCCGTCATGTTGCCCCGCAGGTCCCACGCCATCGCCTTGAGCCAGGCCAGCGAGTCGACCGGCGTCCACTTCTCGGGGTGGTAGTCCAGCCCGGTGAGCGCCAGGGCGGTGTACTCCAGCGACAGTTCGGTGGCCGACTTGCCGTTGATGTAGGCGTTCACACCGTCGCTGTAGGCCTGCAGGTAGGCCTTGGTGTCCGGCGCCAGCCGGTCGAGCTCCTGCGCGGCCACGCGGCGCCAGCCCATGGTGCGGATGTACATGTCGGTCTCGACGGTGCTCTCGCCCAGCAGCTCGCTGATCCGGCCGGCCGTCACGTGCCGACGGAAGTCCATCTCGAAGAAGCGGTCCTGCGCCTGGACGAAGCCCTGGGCGCGGAAGAGGTCGGCCGGGGTGTCGGCGTACACCTGCGGGATCCCCTGCGCGTCGCGCAGCACCTCGACCTGGCCCGAGAGCCCGTCGAGACGCAGCGTCCCCGACACCTGCGGGAGGGGTCGACGGGCCACGACGACGCCCGCGACGACGGAGGCGACGAGCGCGAGAACGACCACCACGCCGACGTACGCCGTCATCCGGGCCCAGCCGGGCCACTCGCTCAGGGGTCGGGAACTCACGTCAGGCATTGTGCCGTAGCATTGGCAGTCGACGACCACGAGTGCCAATCCCTCGTCCGCGTGACCTCCGGAGGACCAAGCAAGTGCCCACGTACCAGTACTCCTGCACCGACTGCGGCCACTTCTTCGAGATCCACCAGAGCTTCTCCGAGGACTCCCTGAGCGTCTGCCCCAACTGCGAGGGCAAGCTCCGCAAGGTCTTCAACGCGGTCGGCGTGGTGTTCAAGGGTTCGGGCTTCTACCGCAACGACAGCCGCGGCACCCAGTCCAGCTCCGAGCCCGGTTCGTCGGGCAACGGCGCGTCGGGCAACGGCTCCTCGGGCAGCGGCTCGGAGTCCGGGTCCAACGGCTCCTCGGAGAAGGGGCCGGAGAAGAGGTCGGAGAAGAAGTCGTCGACCGAGTCCAAGCCGGCGGCCAAGTCCGAGAGCTCCAGCTCCGCCCCAGCCTGACCCCGGCCTCCTGGTGGGGACCGGACGCGACCCCAGAAGGGCCCCAGAAGAGGCCCGGAAGCGGCCCCGGAAGCGACCCTGTGGATTGCCGGCACGGCACCGGACCAGATCCGCCTACGGTCTGAGCGCATGAGACCGTTGCGCTCGCACCTGAGGCCCCTGCTGCGTCTACGGCGTCGAGTGCTGCTGCACCGCCGTTCCCTGGCCGCCCTCACGGCCGCGGGCGCTGTCCTCGCCGCTCTCCAGGCGACCTCGCCCCCGCCACCTCGCACCGTCGTCGTCTGGACGGCCGGCCGTGACCTGCCCGGCGGCATGGTTCTCGAGAGGTCCGACCTCGCGGCCGCCCACCTCTCCCCCGAGACGGTGCCGGACCATGCCATCTCAGAGGCCGACGAGGTGGTGGGCCACACCCTCGCGAGCCCGATGTCGCGGGGAGAGGTGGTCACCACCCTCCGGACCGTGAGCAGCGGGCTCCTCCGCGGCTACCCCGGGGCGACGGCGGTGCCGTTGCGCGTCACCGACGCGGCCGTCGTCGACCTGCTGCAGGTCGGTGACCGGGTCAGCTTCGTGGTCGCCGACCCGGACGGGCGAGCCAGCCCGCAGCTCCTGCTCGAGGACGTCCCGGTCGTCGCCATCCCACGGGTCGGCGACAGCGCCCTCGACAGCGGCACACCGGGGCGCCTCGTGATCGCCGCCGTGCCGTCGGGGTCGGCGAGCGAGGTCGCCGCCACCGCTGCCGCCTCGATTCTCATTCCGGTCTGGAACCGATAACCTCGACACCCATCTCAGGAGGCGTCGACCAGCTCACGTCTCGGACAGAAAGAACCTCCATGACCGGCTTCAAGAACTTCATCCTCCGCGGCAGCCTCGTCGAGCTGGCCGTGGCCTTCATCATGGGCGGTGCCTTCGCCACGGTGGTGACCGCGACCGTCAACCTGATCATGGGTGTCGTCGGCAAGATCGGTGGCCAGCCCGACTTCAACCTCTGGAAGCCGGGCGGTCTGCCGTTCGGGATGTGGGTCACCGCGGTGATCTCGTTCGTGATCCTGGCGGCGGTCGTCTACTTCCTGATCGTCAAGCCCTACACGGTCGCCAAGGACAAGTTCTTCCCGGCGGAGGAGGTCGGCGTCCCCGCTGACGTCGCGCTGCTCGAGGAGATCCGCGACCTGCTGGCCTCACGCCCCGGCCAGGTCTGACCCTGCTGCCGCACCAGCCCCCGTGGTGGGGCGGGTGCGGAGGCCACCCGGACGTCATACGCACTGGTCGCCCTTGCCGCCATCTCGGATGACCTCCCGCCGGACGTCATCCGAGGTGGTCGCCCGAGCAGCCAGGTCGTATGACGTCCCGGGCGCTCCTGACCCGGCTCAGCCCCCGTGGTGGGGCGGCACCTGCCGCCGCAACCACTCCTCGCTGGTGTCGGTCCTCGTGTCCGGCTCGGCGGCGTCGTCGCTCGTCTGATCGGGAAGCACGTCACCGAACACCTCGGCGAGTCGACGTCGTCTGGCCTCGCGCTCCTCGGGCGTCAGCGTCATCGGTGGAGGTCGTGCAGCTGCGTCGCGGCGTCGAGCCAGCCGACGTCGAAGGACGGCCGGGTGGCCCGCCACCCGGTCTGGGCGGCGAAGTGGTCCGCGCTCACCCGCAACGACCGGGCCTGCGGCTCGAGGCGCTCGCCGTTCAACCAGCGTCCCCAGGCGCCCATGAACGCTCCGGACGCCACCTTGGCCGCGTCGGCGTACCCCTGCACGAGGGCGTGGCGCTGCACCGGCGCGGCGCCGACGTTGTAGACCCCGCTGGGGGCGTGCAACGAGGCGAGCACGGCTCCGCCGAGGTCGTCGGTGTGGATGACGTGGGCCCAGTCGGTCGGGTGGCCGATTCCGACCCGTCGCCCGCTCGCGGTCGCCCGCAGCCAGTAGCGCGTCTGCCGGTCGTCACCCACGA
This sequence comes from uncultured Actinomycetota bacterium, assembly GCA_963843775.1. Lineage (GTDB taxonomy): Bacteria > Actinomycetota > Actinomycetes > Propionibacteriales > Nocardioidaceae > Marmoricola. The sequence continues at coordinate 109,059 of CAWJLT010000012.1, read as the reverse complement.
TCGTGGCGAAGCGGAGCACCACCCCGACGCGTGAGCCGCAGGAGTAGTCCTGGACGAACGACTCCCCCACGGCCACCGGCTCGGTCGTCCGGGTGATGTCGAGGGGGCTCTGCTCGGTGATCCACCGGTCGCCCTGGTCGGCGTACAGCACGCTGAGACTCTCCTGCACCACCCGTCGTACGCCGGCGACGCGGGCGGCCTTCACGACGTTGGCCACCCCGGTGGTGCGCAGGCGGTCCTGGCGTCGTCGGGCGCCGGGGCGCAGCGCGCCGTGGCCGACCGGCATCTGGGTGGCGAGGTTGATGACCGCCTCCGCGCCCTCGTAGGCGGCGCTCAGGCTCTCGAGGTCGAGCACGTCCCCGCGCAACGACGTGGCACCGAGACTCTCGACGAGGGCGGAGCCGGAGTGGGTGCGGGTGACCACGACGACGTCGTGCCCGGCGTCGAGGAGCGAGGTCACGGCAGCACGCCCGATCACGCCGGTGCCACCTGTCAGGACAGTCCTCACGCCCGCCATACTCCGATAACGAACCGGTAACAGCAAGTCAGGCGCGCCGAAGAGGTCAGGCGCACAGACCGGCCTCCTGGGCTGCCTGCTTGCGCTTCTCCTCGGCGGAGGCCTCGTCCTGCGTGGGGGTGCCCGTCGGTGAGGCGCTCGGTGAGGCCGAGGCAGAGGGGGTGCTGCTGCCGTCCTTGCCGGGCGAGACCGCGTCGGCGCCGAACTTGCCGAGGGGATTGTCGAAGCGGATCTTGCGCCAGACGTCGGCCGCCTCCGGCGCGAGCTGGAGCCGGTTGGGGTCGGGCGCGTAGGGCTCGTTCGGCACGGTGATGAACTGCACGTTGTCCAGCCCGATGTTCTTCAGGGACGACCCCAGCGAGGCCAGCTCCTTGAGGTTGGCGAAACCCTCGTCGGTGGTCAGCGAGCCCGTGGCCGCGTCGAGGAACTTGTAGAGCCGCACCGGGTTGGCCAGCGTGCCCTTCGAGACGACCTTCGCGATCATGGCGGCGATGAACGACTGCTGGCGCTTCATCCGGCCGATGTCCCCGTTGGGGGCGCCGATGTCGTGGCGGACGCGCACGTAGTCCAGCGCCTGGTTGCCGTTCACCTTGTAGGTGCCCTTCGGCAGGCTGATGTGCCCGATGTCGTCGTTGACCTCCTCGGGCAGGCACACGGTCACTCCGTTGATGGCGTTGACCATGTCCTTGAAACCCGCGAAGTTGATGACGACGAAGTGGTCGATCTTGACGTTGGTGATCTTCTCGACCGTCTTGATGGTGCAGGCGGGTCCGCCGACGGCGTACGCCGCGTTGAACTGGGTCAGGCCTCCCGGGACCGTGCTCTTGCCGTTCTTCGTCCTGCACTCCGGGCGGTCGACCATGGCGTCGCGCGGGATGCTCACGCCGTAGGCCCGGCTCCGATCCGCGGAGAGGTGCAACAAGATGGTGGTGTCCGAGAGGCCGGGGGTGTCGCCGCCGATGTTGGTGCCGTCACGGTTGTCCGAGCCGAGCACGAGCACGTTGAGCGGCTCCTGGGGTCCGGCGACGTCGACCTTCTTCGGCCGGTCCTGCCCGAGGTCGATCTGCATCACGTTGATGTTGCCCTCGAGCTTCTTGTAGACCACCACCAGGGCCGAGGACAGCACGAGCACCAGGACGCTGACGCCGATGACCACCCGCTTGATGATGCGCCTGCGTCGCGAGTGGTTGTCCTTCTGGCGCGGCTCCTCGGCGCGCGGCTCATCCTCGGACAATGTGACCCTCGATCTCGACTGTGACCCCCCATTGTGACCATGTGACCGTGGGTCGCCCACATCATGGCATGCCACTGGTGGCGCCACCGGCGCTTCGCGGTCCCAGCGCCGTCGGATGCCGCAGCCCTGAAGGCAGCGTCTCAGCCCGCGGCGAGCACCCTGCGCACCGTGCCGGGCCGCGGGTTGGTGTGCGCCTCCCCGTTGATCACGACGGTCGGCACGGTCTCGTTGCCGTGGTTGACCCCTCGGACGTACGCCGCGGCCTCGGGGTCCTCGTGGATGTTCACCCACGCGGCGCGGTCGGCGTACTTGCCGATCCGGGCGCGCAGCGCCAGGCAGAAGGTGCAGCCGGGCCGCCAGTAGATCGCCACCCCGTCACGCGCCGCGACCTGGGCGTCCGCGTGTGACGTCAGCTTGGACGAACCGTAGAGACCCATGGACCGATTCTAGGGGGACGGCCACCGACCGGTCCCGCAGCAAGCAGGGAGCACGACGGTCTCGACCGGTCGGAACGCCTCACCCGTGGCGCGCCCGACGACACGCTCGGGGGCTGTTTGGTCGTCGCTGCTGGACTCCTGACAAGATGGGCGCGCTCAGGTGCAGGTTCTCGTCACGGATCTGCGCCCGGCCCGCCCCAGTAGCTCAGTGGATAGAGCAGCCGCCTCCTAAGCGAAAGGTCGCCAGTTCGACTCTGGCCTGGGGCACCACGATTCACCCTCCGCTGCCGGGGTCCGCCCCTAGGCCAGGGAGAGGAAGAGCTTCTCCATCTTCTTGGCGTCGAGACCGTCGACACCGTCACCCTCGGTGAGGCACTGCTGGAGCCCGGTCGCGACGATGGCGAAGCCGGCCCGGTCCAGCGCCTTGGAGACAGCCGCCAGCTGGGTGACCACGTCCTCGCACTCGCGCCCCTCCTCGAGCATGCGCAGGACACCGGCCAGCTGGCCCTGGGCCCGCTTGATCCGGTTGATGACGGGCCTCATGTCTTCGGGCTTCAGCTCGGGCACGTCAGGACTCCTGGTCGGCGGTGGCGGGGTATGTGGTGGTGAGACGGTCGAGGGCCGCGGACAGGCGCTTCTTGGCGTCGGCCGCGACCTCGGCGATGGCCTCCCCGGTCGAGAAGGACATCATCGCGTCGGGGTCGAAGGCCTCCACCCGCGAGGTGTCGTCCCCCAGCGCCCGGACCACGACGTTGCAGGGCAGCATCGCTGCCACGGACGGGTCCGCCTGGATCGCCTGGTAGGCCAGCTGCGGGCGGCAGGCCCCCAGGATGACCTGAGGGGCGATGTCCTGGTCGAGCTTGGCCTTCATGGTGGCCGCGAGGTCGATCTCCGTGAGGATGCCGAAGCCCTGCTCGGTCAGGGCCTCCCGGACCGCCGAGACGGCCTCGTCGTAGGCCACGGGCAGCGTGGCGCTGAGGGTGTAGGCGGCAGGGGTGCTCATCTCATGCTCTCCAGAGTCTCGGTCAGTGGTCCCACGTGGGGCTCGATCACTCGGGTTCAGTGTATACCCCTATGGGTATTCAGGCGACCGCTCTGCTCGAGTCGCGCGATACCCCTGGAGGTGTTATCGTCGAGTCGAACGCATACCCCCTAGGGTATATTTGACTAAGAGACGGGACGCCCCAAGACCCATGACGACCACTCCCCGACCGACCGGAACCGAAGCCACCGTGGATGACCTCGCGGAGGCCCTGTCGACCGACGCCACCACCTTGATCGACGTACGCGAGCCCGCGGAGTACGTCGAGGCCCACGTCCCCGGAGCCCAGCTGATCCCGATGGGCCAGCTGTCGGCCCGGGTGCACGACCTGCCCCGCGGCGAGCCCGTCTACGTCATCTGCGCCTCGGGCAACCGCAGCTCCGCCATGTCCGACCTCCTCACCAGCGCCGGGATCGAGGCCTACTCCGTCGCCGGCGGGACCAGCGCCTGGATCCGCTCGGGGCGTCCTGTGTCCACCGGAAGGGATGCGTGAGCCCGCATGAGCACCTCCGACAGCATGAGCACCTCCGACATCAGTGTCATCGCGATCGAGACCCCCACGCTCGGCGACCGTTCCTACCTCGCCCACGACGGCCGGGTCGCCCTGGTCATCGATCCCCAGCGCGACCTGGACCGTGTCGAGGCGCTGCTCACCGAGCACGCCCTCGAGCTCCGGGTCGTCGGGGAGAGCCACCTCCACAACGACTACGTGACCGGTGGCTACGCGCTCGCCCAGAAGACCGGCGCCGCCTACCTCGTCAACGGGGACGACGACGTCGCCTTCGAGCGCACCCCGGTCAAGGACGGGCAGGTCATCGAGGTCGGCGACCGGATGCGCCTGACCGTCCTGGCCACCCCGGGCCACACCTTCACCCACCTGTCCTACGTCCTCTCCGACGCCCAGGACCGGCGAGCAGGTGGCGGTGTTCTCCGGGGGGTCGCTGCTCTTCGGGGCGACCGGCCGGCCGGACCTGCTCGGCGAGAGCCACACCCAGGAGCTCGTACGTCTCCAGCACGCGTCGGCGCACAAGCTCGCCCACGCACTGCCCGACTCGGCGCAGGTGTTCCCCACCCACGGGTTCGGGTCGTTCTGCTCGGCCACCCAGTCCGAGGCCACCTCCTCGACCATCGGAGCGGAGCGGACCTCCAACCCGGCCCTGACCCAGGACGAGGAGACCTACGTCCGCGAGCTCCTCGACGGTCTCGGCGCCTACCCGGCCTACTACGCCCACATGGCTCCGGCCAACGCCGACGGGCCCTCGGAGGCAGACCTGTCCACTCCCTCCCGGGCGGACGTCGCCGAGCTCCGAGAGCGCATCGAGGCCGGCGAGTGGGTGGTCGACCTCCGCGACCGCACCGCGTTCGCCACCGGCCACGCCCCCGGGACGTTCAACTTCGGTCTCGACGGCGGGTTCGCGACCTACCTGGGCTGGCTCATTCCGTGGGGTACACCGGTCACCCTGCTCGGCCGGACCGCGGACGACGTGGCCACCGCGCAGCGCGAGCTGGTCCGCATCGGCATCGACCGTCCGGCCGCCGCCGCCACCGGCTCGCCGGAGACGTGGACCGACCGTCCGCTCGCCACCTTCCCCCGGGCGACGTTCGCCGACCTCGCCCTGGTGCGCCACCACCGTGAGGTCGTCGTTCTCGACGTACGCCGCGCCGACGAGCACGCCGCGGCCCGGATCGACGGCGCGGTCAACGTCCCGCTCCACGAGCTCACCGGGCGACTGGACGAGGTGCCGGCCGGAGAGGTGTGGGTGCACTGCGCCGGCGGCTACCGCGCCTCCGTCGCCGCCTCCATCCTGGACGCCGCAGGGATCGATCTCGTCGCGGTCGACGACTCCTTCGAGAACGCCGAGAAGGTGGGTCTGCACCTGGTCGGCCCCGAGGCGTGACCCTGGTCGTCGCCGTCGTCGCCGGCGCCCTGATCGGACTCAGCCTGGGCGCCCTGGGGGGCGGCGGCTCGATCCTGGCCGTCCCGGTCCTCGTCTACGCCCTGGGTCAGTCCCCCGCCCAGGCGACCACGGGGTCCCTGGTCGTGGTCGGCGTGACGTCGCTGGTCGGCGCGGTGACGGCGCACCGCGCGGGCAACACGATGCTGGGCCGGGGCGTGGTGTTCGGGACGGTGGCCATCGGCGGCGCCGTGGCCGGCGCCAAGCTGTCCGGACACGTCTCCGAGCCTCTGCTCCTGGCGTCGTTCTCGGTGCTGATGCTGCTCGTCGGGGCCCTGATGGCCTTCCGTCAGGTTCGTGGCCGTCGAGCCGCGCGGGACGGGCCCGACGGGGCCGGACCGACACGGGCGCTCCTGGACGACCCGATCATCACCTTCAGCCCGTCGTTCGCCTGCCAGTGCCCCCGCGCCCTCAAGGTGCTCGTCACCGCCACGGCCGTGGGCCTGCTGACAGGTTTCCTCGGCGTCGGCGGCGGGTTCCTCGTCGTACCAGCCCTGATCCTGGCGCTCGGCCTGCCCATGGAGCTCGCCGCCGGCACCTCCCTGGTCGTCATCACCCTGACGTCCTTCACGGCACTCGTTGCTCGGGCCGGCGTGGTGGTGCATCCCGACTGGGGACTCGTCCTCACCCTGACCGCCGCCTCCGCCCTGGGCGGACTCTTCGGGGCCCGCCTCGCATGCCGGGTCGACACGCGCCGACTCTCCGCCGCCTTCACCGTCCTGGTGCTCGGGGTCGCGGTCTACACCGCAGCGCGCGCCCTCCCCGCCCTTTTCTGACCCGCACTTTCTGACCCGCCCGCCCGACCAACCTGAAACGAGCTCTGCCATGACCATGACGGCACCTGGCCGCCACGTCCGCCTTCCTGACATCGACCCCGAGCTGGGGTACCGCCCCGGCCCCCTGGGACGCCTCGGCGTCTGGGTCACCGCGCACGCCCGCCTGACCTCGGTGGTCTGGCTCCTGGTCATCGTCGGCCTCGGCGCCTTCGCCCCCCGGGTGGAGTCCGAGCTCTCCGGTGCCGGCTGGCAGGCCGACGGCTCGGAGTCGGTGGCGGTGCGCCAGCTCGCCCAGGAGCACTTCGGTGGCAACGCCAGCTCGGCGATCCAGGTGGTCGTGCACTCCACCGACGGACCGCTGACCAGCGGGGCCGGCGCGCGGGTGCTGGCCAGGGCCACCACGATCCTCACCCAGGAGCCCCGCATCGCCGAGGTGATCGCACCCCAGCCCGGTGCCACCCTCAGCCCTGACGGCACGACCGCGGTCATCCTCGGCGGCGCCGGCGCCGACACCAACGAGATGGTCCGCGTCGCCGACGACCTCAAGGGTCCGCTCCAGGCCCTGTCGACCGACGGCGTGCAGGTCAACCCGACCGGCGCCAGCCTGCTGTGGTCGGACTTCAACGCCGCCAACCTCGACGCGATGCTCAAGTCCGAGCTCTTCTCCTGGCCGGTGACCCTCGCGATCCTGGTGCTGGCCTTCGGGGCCCTGGTCGCGGCCGGGCTGCCGTTGATCCTCACCCTGGCCGGGCTGGTGGCCTCGGCGGGCTCCCTGGTCCTGATCAACCAGTTCGTACCGGTCTCGATCTGGGCGATGAACTTCGCGATGATGTTCGCCCTCGCCCTGGGCATCGACTACGCCCTGTTCCTCGTCGTGCGCTACCGAGCTGCCCGCTGGGGCAGCCGACTCCCGGTGGCCCAGGCCGTCGCGGAGACCATGGACACCGCCGGCAAGGCCGTCCTTCTCTCCGGGGCGACCGTCCTGATCTCCCTCTCGGCGGTCATGCTGGTGCCCTCCCCCTCGTTCCGGTCGATGGCCGGCGGCATCATGCTCGCGGTCCTCTTCGTCCTGGCCGCCACCCTCACCCTGCTCCCGCTCGTGCTCGCCAAGCTCGACGCACGCATCAACAAGCTCTCGCTGCCCTGGTCACACACCGGGGAGCACCGCTCGGCGAAGTTCGCCGCCTGGGGCGAACGCCTGTGGAAACGCCCGGTCGCCTTCGGCCTCGCCGCCCTGGTCGTGCTGCTCGTCCTGGCCGCCCCCGTGCTCGGTCTCAAGACCGCCATGCCCTCGATCAAGGTGCTGCCCGAGACCGCCTCCGCCCGAGTCGGCTACGACCTCGTCAAGGACGCCTTCGGCGACGGAGCGCCCGGCACCCTGCAGATCGTGGTCGCCCGCGCCGACGCCGAGGCCGCCAGCGGCGTGCTGGCCGACGACCCGGGAATCACCGGCGCGATGCCAGCCGTGGCCGCGACCGACGACAGTGACCTCGCCCTGATCCAGGCCGTGCCCACGGTCGACCCCTCCGACCCGTCCCTGAGCACCACCGTGGATCGTCTGCGTGGCGACCTGCCCGCCTCGGCCCGCCTCGGCGGCGCCGCCGTGGAGAACCTCGACCTCAAGACCCAGCTCGACGACTCCACTCCCCTGGTCATCGGCGTCATCCTGGCCCTGGGGTTCCTGCTGCTCCTGGTGGCCCTGCAGGCACCACTGATCGCCCTGCTCGGAACCCTCGCCAGCCTGCTCTCCACCGGCGCCGCCTTCGGCGTGGCCCGCCTGGTGTTCCAGGACGGCTGGGGCGCCGCGGCGCTGGGATTCGAGCCCCAGGGATTCCTCGACGCCTGGGCCCCGGTGTTCTTCTTCGCGATGATCTTCGCCATCGCCATGGACTACACCGTCTTCCTGCTCGCCTCCGCCAAGGAGCACTACGAGCACTCCGGTGACCCCAAGGAGGCCATGGTCGGCGCACTGGCCCACTCCGGGCGGGTGATCTTCGCCGCCGGGGCGGTCATGGTGGCCGTGTTCTTCACCTTCGCGCTGTCCGGCCCGCTGCCGCCCAAGGAGATGGGCATCGTCCTGGGCGTCGCCGTGCTCCTCGACGCCTTCCTCGTGCGGCTCGTCCTGCTGCCGGTCCTCCTGCGTCTCACCGGCAAGGCCGCCTGGTGGAGCCCCACCTGGCTCACCCGAGTCCTGCCCACCATCCGCTTCTCCCACAGCTGACCCACCCCCACCCACCGAAGGAGAACCACCATGTGTCGTCCCGTGAAGTGCAAGACCTGCCACAAGACCACCTGGGCCGGCTGCGGCCAGCACATCGCGAACGTCAAGGCCGGAGTCCCGGCCGGACAATGGTGCCCCGGGGGACACAGCAAGGCCGAGAAGACCGCGGCCGCCAGCGCGAGCAGCAGCAGCGGCGGCTTCCTCGGCAAGCTCTTCGGCCGAGGCTGACCGGGACGCGACAGGAAGCCGGTTCCTCGGCTTGAGGAGGGGCACGGCCTAGGGTGCAGTCATCTCCTCAGGAAACGGGGCACCGTGACCAAGAAGAAGCCGCCCAACGACGAGCTCCTCACCCCCGCCGGGGTGGCAGCGATGCTCTTCGTCGACCCCAAGACCGTGACCCGATGGGCCAGGGCGGGCAAGCTCGACGCCATCCTGACTCCCGGGGGTCACCGCCGCTACCTGAGGACCGACGTCCTCGCCATCATGGACGGCGTCCACCACGCCCACTACGCCGGGCACGCCGTTCCCCGACAGGCGCAGAGTGAGCCAGGGGCGACCGAGGTCGAGCACGACGAGGCTGCTGCCGCCGCCGCCGTCGTAGCGGAAGCGGTCGCGATCGCCCTCGAGGCCGAGGCCGAAGCGGCAGCGGAGGCCGTCCTCGTGACGGCAGCCGCAGTCAGGGCGGCCGCGGCGACGGCGGCCGAGGCGGCGTCCAGGGCCCGCGGCGCGCGCGCGTTCGCCGCCGAGCAGGCCGCCCGCACGGTCTCCCACCACGCGGTCGTGTCGGCTGCGATCATCCAGCGTCGCGCCGACGCCGCCGCGACCACGGTGGCCGAGGCGGCGGCTCACGCGATCTCGGTGATCTCGGGCACTCCGGGCACCCTGGCAAGTCCGACCGATGTGGCCCGCACCGCCTCCGACCTGGCCCGAGCCGTCGACGCCGCAGCCGACGCGACGGCGAGGAAGACCTCCCTGGCGGCCGCGGCGGTGGCCGATGCCGTCGATGCCGCGGCCGCCCGCGTGGCTCGCATGGTCGTGGCAGCGGACCTGGCCTTCGAGAACGAGGTCACCACGGCTGCCGACGCCCTCGAGGAGCTCACCACGCAGACGGCCAGGCGCGTGGCCGCCGAGACCAGCGCCCGGGCGGCCGGCATCGCGATCGCCGCCGAGCAGGCGGCTGCCGCGGTGAAGGCGGTCTGAGGAACTTCGCCCCCCTGCTTTGCGTCACCAGCAGGTGAGGGTTACCTTACGTAGGTAAGCCTTACTTACATCCGGAGACGCTGATGACCTCATTCCCACTGGGAAACTACCTGATCGGGTTGCGCGAGGGGCTGGAGGCCAGCCTGGTCGTGGTGATCCTCATCGCCTACCTCGTCAAGACCGAACGACGCACCCTCCTGCCGCGCATCTGGGCCGGTGTCGTGGTCGCCGTGCTGATCTCCCTCGCTTTCGGGGCGCTCCTGACCTACGGGCCCCAGCGCCTGACCTTCCAGGCGCAGGAGGCTCTGGGCGGCATCCTCTCGATCGTCGCCGTGGGCTTCGTGACCTGGATGGTCTTCTGGATGGCCCGCCACGCCCGCGGCCTCTCCGGTGAGCTGCGCGGCCGGATCGACGTCGCGGCGGAGGCCGGCACGGCCAGCCTCGTCCTCGTCGCGTTCCTCGCCGTGGGCCGCGAGGGCCTGGAGACGGCGCTGTTCATCTGGTCGGCCACCCAGGCCGCCGGCTCCGACGGGTCCCAGACGATCCAGCTCGTCGGCGCCCTCCTCGGGCTCCTGACCGCGATGGTGATGGGCTTCGCCTTCTACAAGGGCGTGCTCAAGATCAACCTGTCGAAGTTCTTCAAGTGGACCGGGGCGATCCTGATCATCGTCGCCGCCGGCGTGCTGGCCTACGGCGTGCACGACCTGCAGGAGGCCGGGATCCTCCCGGGCCTGAACACGCTCGCCTTCGACATCAGCAGCACCCTTCCCCCGGCGTCCGTGCTCGGCACCGTCCTCAAGGGCACCCTGAACTTCTCCCCCTCCACCACGGTCCTCCAGGCCGTCGTCTGGGTCCTCTACGTCATCCCGACCATGACCGTGTTCCTCCGCAAGACCCACACTCCTCCGCGACCCGCAGCCGCGGTGTCCTCCACCCAGCGCGTCGACGCTGCCTGACGAGAGGCCCCACCCCCGTGAACCGACTGCTCGCTGCCGCCTGCGCGGTCACTGCACTGGCCACCTCCTCGGCCTGCAGCCTGACCGAGTCGAACGACGCCTCGTCGAGCACGAACGACGGCACGATCAACGTGGAGTCCTCCGCCAAGGCCTGTGACCTGACCTCGTCGAAGGCCCCCTCGGGCAACGTCGTGTTCAAGATCAAGAACACCGGCACCGAGGTGACCGAGTTCTACTTCTACGCCGAGGACGGCCTGCGCATCGTCGGCGAGATCGAGAACATCGGTCCCGGCCTCTCGCGCGACCTCGTCGTACGCGCCGCCCCCGGCACCTACATCGCCGTCTGCAAGCCCGGCATGGCCGGTCAGGGCATCCGCTCCGACTTCACGGTCACCGACTCCGGCGCGAGCACCGCGATCAAGGGCGTCGACCAGGCCGCCATCGACGCGGCGACGACGCAGTACGCCGCCTACGTGCGGGACCAGTCGCAGCAGCTGGTGGCCGCGACCACCAGGTTCGCCGACGCCTACACGGCCGGCGACGACGACCAGGCGCGCACCCTCTTCCCGCGGGCACGCGTCTTCTGGGAGCGCATCGAGACGGTCGCAGAGTCCTTCGGTGACCTCGACCCGAAGATGGACCTGCGTGAGGCCGATCTCGAGGACGGTCAGAAGTGGACCGGCTGGCACCGGATCGAGAAGGACCTCTGGCCGCCGGCGTCGGGGTACCAGCAGCTGACCCCGGCCGAGCGGACGACGTACGCCGATGACCTGCTGGCCAACACCACGGTCCTCGACACCCGCGTGGAGGACCTGAAGTACACCGTCGACCAGATCGGCAACGGGTCCAAGGGTCTGCTCGACGAGGTCGCGAGCGGCAAGATCACCGGCGAGGAGGACATCTGGTCGCACACCGACCTCTACGACTTCCAGGGCAACGTCGACGGCGCCCGGGTGGGCTTCGAGGGCCTCAGGCCGCTCCTGGAGGTCAAGGACCCCGCCCTCGCCAAGCGGGTCGAGACAGCGTTCGACCACCTGCAGTCGCTGCTCGACCAGTACAAGCAGGGCGAGGACGGCTTCGTCTTCTACGACACCGTCACCGAGCCCCAGCGCAAGGAGCTCTCCGACGCGGTCAACGCGCTGGCCGAGCCGCTCTCGAAGATGACCGGAGCCATCACCCTGTGACGCCTGAGCTCCCACGCACCACGGCCAAGGGCGCGCTCTCCCGACGCCGGCTCCTCGGAGCTGCCGGCGCGGGGGCGCTCGCGGTCGGCGCCGCCGGCGTCGGTGGGTTCGCCTACGGCAACGAGACCGACGACGCTCCCCAGGGAGTGGACGAGTCGACGTACCCCTTCCAGGGCGAGCATCAGTCCGGGATCACCACCCCGGCCCAGGACCGCCTCCACTTCGCCACCTTCGACGTCACCACCGAGTCGCGCGCGGAGCTCGTGGCCCTGCTCCAGACGTGGACCGCGGCCGCGCGCGAGATGACCCAGGGCACCCAGGTGGGGGACGGCGCACCCACCTCCTACGACGCCCCTCCGACCGACACCGGCGAGGCCCTCGGCCTGAGCGCCTCCGGGCTCACGCTGACCTTCGGCTTCGGTCCCTCGCTCTTCGAGAAGGACGGCAAGGACCGCTTCGGGCTGAAGGCGAAGCAGCCCGCCGCCCTGCGTGAGCTGCCGCACTTCCCGGCCGACAACCTCGACCCCGACCGCAGCGGCGGCGACCTGTGCGTCCAGGCCTGCGCCCACGACCCCCAGGTCGCCGTGCACGCGATCCGCAACCTGTCCCGGCTGGGGTTCGGAACCGTGGCGATGCGCTGGACCCAGCTCGGCTTCGGCCGGACGTCGTCCACCTCGACGCGCCAGGCGACCGCCCGCAACCTCTTCGGCTTCAAGGACGGCACCGCCAACCTCAAGGCCGAGGACCCGAAGAACGTCGAGGAGTTCGTCTGGGTGCACGAGGACGACGACGACCGGGCGGCCTGGCTCGTCGGCGGCTCCTACCTCGTCGCGCGCCGCATCAACATGCAGATCGAGCCGTGGGACCGCACCAGCCTGCGCGAGCAGGAGACGCTCGTCGGCCGCGACCGCGGCGAGGGGGCTCCGCTCTCCGGCGGCACCGAGTTCACCGAGCCCGACTTCGCCGTCCAGGGTCGTGAGGGACCGCTCATCGCCACCGACGCCCACGTGCGACTGGCCCACCCGACGCAGAACAAGGGCGTCAAGATGCTGCGCCGCGGCTACAACTTCACCGACGGCAGCAACTCGCTCGGCCGGCTCGACGCCGGCTTGTTCTTCATCGCCTTCGTCCGTGACCCCGACGTGCACTACATCCCCATGCAGACGCAGCTCTCCTCGAGGGACGCGCTGATGGAGTACCTCCAGCACACCGGCTCGGGCCTGTTCGCCGTCCCCCCCGGCGTGAGGACGAAGGACGGCTACATCGGCGAGGGACTCCTCGCCTAGCCGGGACTAGGGACGCGTCTCGAACTTCATGCCGGCCTTCTGCAGCCGTGCCAGGAGGTTCTCCGCCATCGCCGTGGCCGTGGTGACCTGGCCCGCCGTCGTCGGGTTGTCGTCCAGGGCCAGGCACAGCGCTGACTCGGCGAGCATCTTCGCGGTCTCGCCGTAGCCCGGGTCGCCGCCCGAGACACGGGTGTGGACCGTCTTCCCGGCGCTCTCGCCGACGAAGTCGACGGTGAACCAGGACTTGGCGCGCTGCTGCTCGGAGGGCCCCTCGCCCTGCGGCAACCTGCTCTTGAGCAGGTTGCGCAGCGGCTTGACCTGGGCGGCGAGCAGCAGCCCGGAGACCGCGACCGCGCCCCCCACGGTGTAGCGCAGCGTCTTCAGACCGGCGTAGTGGCTGTAGCGGAAGTCAGGGCCGTAGGACTCCAGGGCGGCGCCGGAGCGTGCCACCACAAACGGGTCGAGGGTCGGCATCGGCAGCAGCCACAGGCCGAGCGTTCCGTCGCGGTGCGGCTTGCCCGCCACAGCTCGGGACGTGCGGCCACCCTCGGGGCGGCCCTCCTTCTGACGCCGGGCAACCATCGCCTCGCGCATCTGCCTGGCCCGGCTCATCGCCCCCAGCGCGGAGTGGAGGGTGCCACCGGACGCCTTCCCCCCGGCGCGTACGACGCCTCGCAGCGTGATCGGGTCACCGGCCCCGAGCTGCTGGACCGTGAACCAGGCGCCGAGGTCGTGCGGGATCGAGTCGAAACCACAGGCGTGCACGATCCGGGCTCCGGAGGCGACCGCGGCGTCGTGGTGCTCGAGGTACATCCGGTCGACGAACTCCGGCTCGCCCGTGAGGTCGACGTAGTCGGTCCCCGCAGCGGCGCACGCACCCACCAGCGGCTCGCCGTGCTCGAGGTAGGGACCCACCGTGGTGATGACGACCCGGGTCGACCGGGCCAAAGCAAGCAGGGAGGCTTCGTCGGAGCTGTCAGCCTGCAGCAGCGGCAGCTCGCTCAGGGCCGGGTCGATCGCGGCCAGCCGGTCGCGGACCGCCCGCAGCTTCTCCTGGTTGCGACCGGCCAGGGCCCACCGCAGCCCTTCTGGGGCGTGCTCGGCGAGGTAGGCCGCCGTGAGCCCACCGGTGAAGCCAGTGGCTCCGAGGACGACGACGTCGTGGTCGCGGGGGGCATTCTCAGCGGGCAAGGTTCTCTCCTGGTCACGTCGGTGGGGCGGGCTCATCCTCGCTCATCCCACGTCCCCGGGAACCGGGTGGTCCCGGGCTGCGTCACAGCACCATGGAATCTCCGGCGAAGACGGCTCTGGGCGGCGGCCTCATCTCTGCTCTCGCGATCGGCGGCATGCTCGTCGTCGGCGTCACTGCGGGGGTGGTCGCCGATCCGGCCGCCCGGCCCGCCGGGGCGGCGACGGGGCTGGTCGGCTTCGAGGACTGTGGAGCGCTGAAGGCCTGGTACGTCGACCACACGCTCGACCAGGTCGGCCCCTACGGGTGGGGCGGTCGGGGATGGCCGATGCCGATGCGGGCGACGGACGACGTCACGTTCGACGCCGCCACCTCCACCGGCCCGCCGGCGAGCACGGCCGGCTCCGCCGAGGACGCGGTCAGCAGCAGCCCCACCGGGACGAACACCCAGGAGGCGGGGATCGACGAGCCCGACGTCGCGAAGACCGACGGACGGGTCGTCGTACGCCTCGAGGACGGCCGGCGTCTGGTGGTCACCGACCTGCGCGGACCCGCACCGCGAGACGTGGGCTCCTGGACCGCTCCACGGAACAGCCATCTCGACGGCCTGCTCCTGGTGGGTGACCACGTGCTCCTCTCGGGCGGCGGCCCCACGGTGATCGACCAGGCGCAGGACAGGCGCAGCACGGTGGCCGCGGCCTTCGGCACGGAGCTGGTCGACCTCGATCTCTCCGACCCGACCAGACCGCTGGTGGCGAGCCGCACGAGCTGGTCGGGACGTCAGCTCTCCCTGAGGCAGTACGGCGAGACCGTCCGCCTGGTCACCTCGACCGGCCTGCCGTCGCTGCCGTTCGTGCAGCCCCGTCCCGGTCGGCTCACCGAGGACGAGGCGAAGGAGCGCAACCGTGCGATCGTGCGCTCCTCGAGCGTCGAGGACTGGGTGCCGGGGATGACCTCGGAGTCCGGGCCCGGACGGCTCGTCGGGTGCGACGAGGTCTACCACCCGACGACGTGGTCGGGTGCGGAGACCGTGGCCGTGGCGACCTTCCGCCCCGGTGCCGTCGGCTCGGCCACCGCCGTGGCCGTCACCGGAGCAGGCGACGAGGTGTACTCCTCGGCGAACCGGCTCTACGTCACCTCCACGGACTGGGGAGGCCGGGTCCTCTACCGGCCGATGACAGGACCCGGACCGATCTCGCCCGTCCAGCCGCTGAACCCCGCTCGCACCCACCTCCACGCCTTCGCCCTCGACGGTGGCACGACGCGCTACGTCGCCTCCGGTGTCATCGACGGCACGATCCGGGACCGCTGGTCCCTCGATGAGTACGACGGTCGGCTGCGCGTAGCGGTCTCGTGGCGTGACCGACGCGGCGACACCCGGGACAACGGCATCGTCGTGCTCGAGGAGAAGGGTGGGAACCTGGAGCGGGTCGGGCAGCTGCGCGGCCTCGGGGTCGGCGAGCAGATCCAGTCCGTGCGGTGGTTCGACGCCCTGGCGGTGCTGGTGACCTTCCGCCAGACCGACCCGCTCTACACCCTCGACCTCAGCGACCCGACGCGCCCGCGTGAGCTGGGGGCACTGAAGATTCCCGGCTTCTCCTCCTACCTGCATCCGATCGGTGGCGACCGGCTGCTGGGTCTCGGCACCGACGCCACCTCGACGGGACGCTCCCTGGGCGCCCAGGCCGGCGTCTTCGACCTCCGCGACCCGGCCCGCACCAGGCAGACCGGCAAGGTGACCTTCGGTCGCGACAGCTTCCTCACCGCGAGCGGCGACCCGCACGCCTTCACCTGGCTGCCCCAGGACAACGCGGCGATCACCACCCTGGAGCGTTGGGGCGATGCGACCGACGGTACCGGCCTGGTCCTGCTCCGGGTGGCGCCGTCCGGCGCGATCTCCACCGAGGACCTGCCCTCCCCCGGAGGTTGGCAGCCCCGGGCACTGCCGCTGCCCGACGGCCGGGTGGCGCTGGTCGGCTCGACGGTGAGGATCATCGACCTCGACGGTTGACGGGCGCGGCGTATTCTCGAACCATGTGCCGAAACATCCGCACCCTGCACAACTTCGAGCCTCCCGCCACGCGGGACGAGGTGCACGCCGCCGCCGTCCAGTACGTCCGCAAGGTCAGTGGGGCGACCAAGCCCTCGCTGGCCAACCAGGACGCCTTCGACCAGGCCGTCGCCGAGGTCGAGGCGACCACGCGCCGGCTGCTGGAGGGCCTCAGCACCAGCGCCCCGCCCAAGAACCGCGAGGAGGAGGCCGCCAAGGCACGCGCCCGGGCCGAGCTGCGCTACGCCCGTGGCTGACCTGCTCGACGAGGAGCAGGACGAGCTGCTGGACGGCCTCCTGGGCGGACTGCTGGGCGACCTCCCGGGCGGACTCCTGGGCGGGCGCGTCGTCGCCCTGACCGGTGCCGGCCTCAGCACCGACTCCGGCATCCCCGACTACCGCGGACCGGGTGCGCCGGTGCGGATGCCGATGACCTTCCAGGAGTTCGTCGCCACCCCGGACAGCCAGCGTCGCTACTGGGCCCGCGCCCACGTCGGGTGGTCGCGGATGGGTTCCGCCGAGCCCAACGACGGTCACCACGCCCTCGCCCGGCTCGAGGCCACGGGCCGGGTCCGGTTCCTGATCACCCAGAACGTCGACGGACTCCATGAGCGCGCCGGGCACCAGCGGATGGTCGCCCTGCACGGCCGGATCAGCGAGGTCGTCTGCCTCGACTGCGGGGGCTGGACCCACCGCACGGCGATGCAACAGCTCCTCAGCGACGCCAACCCCGGCTGGGTGCAGGAGCACGCGGACGTCGCCTCCCGACCGGACGGTGACGTCGACCTCGACGAGACCGTCGGTTTCGTCGTACCCGGCTGTGACGGCTGCGGCGGACGGCTCAAGCCCCACGTGGTCTTCTTCGGGGAGAACGTCCCCAAGCAGCGCGTGGAGCGCTGCTACGCGGCGCTCGACGACGCCGACGCCCTGCTCGTCGCCGGCTCCTCGCTGACGGTGATGTCGGGACTTCGCTTCGTGAGGTACGCCGCGAAGGCGGGCCTGCCCGTGGTCATCGTCAACCGTGGCGCCACCCGGGGTGACCCGCTCGCCACCGTCAAGATCGACACCGGCTGCAGCGAGTGGCTCGTGGCCTGGTCCGAGGCCGCCTCGAAGGGCTCGAAGGGCTCGAAGGGCTCGAAGAGTCGGTCAGGCGGGCGTGACGAAGATGTGCTCAGCGGCCTCGGTCACGATCTCGGCCGTCTCGCCTGAGCTGCCGAGAAGCACACCCTCGGGGGTGGAGACCACGGCGATCACAGCGCCCGGGATGGCGCCGGCCCGTCGCAGCGCCCCCATGAGGACCTCGTCCTTCTGCATCTCCTCGCTGATGCGGCGCACGCGCACGCGGCGCGACTCGACGCCGACCGCGGTGCTGAGGGTGTCCACCCCGTCGCCGCGGAACAGCTGGGGGGCGTTGACCTCGCCGAGCTCGGCGAGTCCGGGGATCGGGTTGCCGTAGGGCGACTCCGTGGGGTGGTCGAGCAGCTCGAGGAGGCGCCTCTCGACGGTCTCGCTCATCACGTGCTCCCAGCGGCAGGCCTCCTCGTGCACGAGCTCCCAGTCGAGGCCGATCACGTCGGTCAGGAGGCGCTCGGCGAGTCGGTGCTTGCGCATCACCCGCGTGGCCAGGCCGTTCCCCTCCTCGGTGAGCTGGAGGTGCCGGTCACCCTCGACGGTCAGCAGGCCGTCGCGTTCCATCCTGGCCACGGTCTGGCTCACGGTCGGCCCGCTCTGGTGCAGGCGCTCGGCGATGCGCGCACGCAGGGGGACGATTCCCTCTTCCACGAGCTCGTAGATGGTGCGGAGGTACATCTCGGTGGTGTCGATCAGGTCGCTCACGCCGTCATTCTGCCCCATGCCGCCACGCGAACGACCCGCTCCCCGAGCCCGCCCGGACCAGCGGCGATTTGCGCGTTCTGCACCATGGGGGCACTCGACGGGATAGAACGTTGACGTGCAAGCCTCTCGTCCGAGCCGCGTCTTCTTGCTGGACAGCCACGAGATCTTCCGCAAGGGAGTGCGCTACGTGCTCGACGACCACCCCGACGTCGAGGTCGTCGGCGAGAGCAGCTCCATCGCCGAAGGCGTCCGCGAGATCGCCCTCGTCGATCCCGACGTCGCCGTGGTCGGCATCCGCGAGAAGGAGCGCGACCGCCTCGAGGCGCTGGGCCCGCTGAGGGTGTCCCACCCCGAGGTACGCCTGATCGTGCTGACCCGGACCGACGACGACGAGACGCTGTCCGCCGCGATGCGCGTGGGTGCCAACGGCTACCTGAGCAAGGAGGTCTCCGCCGTGCAGCTCGTGACCGCCGTCCAGTCGGTGGTCCGGGGCCACGACGTGATCGACCCTGAACGAGCCAAGAGCCTGGTACGACGCCACCGGGTGCCCGAGCCCGTCCCCAGTGACCCGCTGGCCCACCTGACCAGCCAGGAGCGCAAGATCCTCGCCCTGATCGCCGAGGGTCTCTCCAACCGTCAGATCGCCGAGCGCCTGTTCCTCGTCGAGAAGACCGTGCGCAACCATGTCACCCGGTTGTTCTCGAAGCTCGGTGTGGAGCGGCGCACGCAGGCGGCCCTGGTCGCGGCGCGGCTCGACGGGCTCCGCCCAGACCGCGACTGACCTGCGGTCAGTCCTTCTTGCGGTTCCTCAGCGCCTGCGACAGCGAGCGCACGGCATCGTCGCTGGGCGACGCGGCGTCCTTGTTGCTGCTCTCCAGCTCGGCCAGCAGCTCGGAGCGGTGCACCGGCAGCGAACGAGGTGCGTCGATCCCGACGCGGACGACGTCACCGCGCACTTCGAGGACGGTGACGACGACATTGTCACCGATCGTGATGCTCTCACCCACGCGGCGGCTCAGGACCAGCATGGGACCACGCTACCGGGCGAACCCACCGATACCTGCAGTGAGGCTCAGGCAGCGGCGAGTGGCGCCGCGACCGAGAGCGCCGGATCGTCGAGGATGACCTGCTGGGCGCGCCTGGTGACGGTGTTCACCAGGACGGGTGCGATCAGGTTCGCGGTGCTCGTCATCAGCGACGTACCGGCGTTGACCACGACGAGGAGCAGGACGTCCTCGACCGCGTCGATGCCGAGCGACCGGACGGCGTCGTCGCCGACCTCGGGCGCGTAGTCGGGGAAGAAGGCCGCCGGCGGGACCACCAGGAACCGCAGCTCGGGGTCCTCCAGCGACCGCAGGGCGCACAGCAGGCCGTCGTCGTCGAGCTGCACCAGCGCAAATCGGGTGAGCCCGGGGAAGCCCGGCAGGGGCTCCACCAGTTCGATCACCGGCATCGTTGGCATGTCGCTCCCACTTGTGTCGAGTTGCGGTCTCGTGCGGACCGGGGCTTCCTGGAGGATCATCGCAAGAAGTCCAGCAGGCTGGGCTGCATGACACGGGCGGTCGCGGCCAGGGATGCCTGGTAGGCCGTCTCCTGCATCTTCAGGTCGACGATCACCGCCGGGAGATCGGCATCCTCCACGTCCGAGAGGGACGCCTTCATCCTCAGCTCGGTGTCGATGGCCGTCTGGTTGGCGCCGTCGACCCGCTTGGCCCGGGTGCCGACCTCGGCGTGCGACGAAGCGAGCCGGTCCAGATCCTTGTTCAGGGCCGTGAGCGCGACGCGGATGCCGGCGTCGTCACCGGCGCGCAGTGCGGTCGAGAGCGTCTCCAGGTGGGCGAACACGTCGTCCCCGGCCGGGCCGAGCGTGGCCTGGGCGTCACCGTCGACCCGCAGGCTGACACCGTCGGCGACGGTGCGTTCGACCGGGCGCGAGCCGTCCCCGACGTACCCGACGGTGACCCCGTCCGCGGCCAGGTCGTAGGCCTTGGTCCCGGCCGTGATGCCACCGAAGACCGGCCTACCGAGGTAGGTGGTGTTGGCGGTGGCGAGGAGCCCGCCCCTGAGCTGGTCCACGCTGGCGGCCAGGTTGTTGCGCACCGCCTGTCCCGTAGACCCGCTGCTGGCGCCCTGGATGGCCAGGTCGCGCGCCTCGCGCGTCTGGTCGGTGAGCGAGGTGACCGTGTTGTCGATCGTGCCCAGCCAGGCAGCACCGTCCTGGGCGTTGCGCTGGTACTGGCGCGAGGTGGCCAGGCTGTCGCGCAGACGCATCGCCGAGGTGGTGCCCGTCGGTGAGTCCGAGGGACGGTTGAGCACCCGCCCGGTCGAGAGCTGCTCCTGCAACCGGGCCATCCGGCCCAGGTTGGTCTGCAGCGAGCCCAGCGACTGCCGGGTCATCATGTTCTGGGTGATGCGGGTGATGGCCATCAGCGCACCAGCCCGGTCCGGTTGATCAGGGTGTCGAGCATCGAGTCCACGGTCGTCATCACGCGCGACGCCGCTTCGTAGGCCCGTTGGGACGTCATCAAGTTGACCATCTCCTCATCGAGGTCGACCCCGGAGAGCTGGTCCTTGGCGTTGTCGACCTGCCCGGTGATCACCTGCTGGTTGGCGGCTCGTCTGCGCGACTCGAGCACCTCGGTGCCGAGGCCGGTGACGAGGCGCTGGTAGGCACCCTCGACCCCGGTGGCCGTGGCCAGCTTGCCGGCGTTGCCGACGTCGAGCCCGCCACCGGGCACCGACGAGGCCGCCACCAGGGCCGGGTCGCTGAACGCGACGTCCAGGGTCCCGAGCACGTCGCCCGGGTCGTAGGCGAAGAATGCGGTGCCCGGCTGACCTGCGGCGTCGTACCCCGCCTGGTGCTGGGCGTTGGCACCGTCGGCCAGGTCCTTGGCCACGGCCGACAGCCCGGTGAGGTACGCCGGCAGGGTGGTCGTGAGCAGGTCGGTGATGCCGCCCATCTCGCCTCCCATGCCCGCCGGGACCGCGGTGGTGCCGGCACTGTCGACGACCGCGAAGGACACCGGGTTGCCGTCGGCGTCACCCGTGGGTGTCACCCCACCGGTGATCCTCAGCGTGCCCGCCTGGTTGCCGGTCACCAGGGCGACCCCGTTGATCGTGACGTCGGCCGCACCGTCGGGGCGGACGGTCGCCTTGGCGCCGGTCTGCTCCGAGAGGCGCAGCGTCAGCTGGTCGCGGGTGTCCAGGAGCACGCCCACGTCCGACCCGTTGAGGGTCCCGGCGGTGATGGCCTGGTTGACGTCCGCCAGGTCCTTGGCGAGCGTGTTGATCTCACTGACGTCGCCGAGCAGGTGCACGCGCTGGTCGCCGGCCTCGGACTCCACGTTGCGGGCCTGGGATTTGATCGCGTCGACCACGCTGCGGCCACTGGAGATCACCTGCGCCCGCGCCGAGGCGCTGGACGGGTTCGCCGCGAGATCGTGCCAGGCCGAGCGGAGGTCGGACATGGCCGAGGCCAGGCCGGCGTCCCCCGGCTCTCCGAGGCCGTTCTCGACCCGCTCCAGGGAGGCCTGGCGGACGTCGAGGTAGCTCTGGTTCGCGTGCTCACGACGACCGCGGACGTTCAGCAGCTCGTCGGTCATCCGGTTCACGCCGGAGACAGAGACACCGTCACCGGCCCCGGTGTAGCGCGACCACATGGCCGGCTGCGCCGGGCCCGCCACCGCGGCACCCTCGACCCGACGACGCGCGTAGCCGTCCGTCGCCACGTTGGCGATGTTCGAGCCGGCGACGTCCATGGCGACACGGTTGTACCGCAGCGCCGAGAGGGCCGTGTTGAGGGACGCGAAGCTGGACACGGTTCACAGGCTCCTGTCGACCAGGCGCGGCGAGGGCTTGGTGATCACGGCGCCGCCGTCGGGGCGATAGCCCTCGGCCTCGTGCTCGAGGCTGAGCAGCGTCTCGCGGGCCGAACGCAGGCCCGTGGTCAACAGCTCCCGGTTCTCCTCGGCGAGCGAGCCGATCTCGCGACTCACGGACTCGAAGGCCTCGCGGTGCTCCAGCATGATCGAGCGCCAGGGCTCCTCGACCGCCTCGGCGAACGCCCGCAGGCTCGGGTTGCTGGTGAGGCCGATCGAGGCAGCAGCCGCGTCGGCGGCGACGGCACGCAGCATCTCGGTCTCGCGCAGCAGCTCGAGCACCAGCTCGACCTCCTTGGCGGCACGTGCCAGCCAGCGGGTACGACCGCTCCCGAGCACCAGCTGCTCCATCTCGAGCTTGAAGAGCAGCGAGTCGAGCAAGTCACGCTCGCGCCACAAGATCTGCGACAGCCTGTCCACGGCACGCCTCTCGGTTCTCGGTACACCCCATCGGTGTCCTCGACTGAACCCATCGGCCCGATCTGGCTGATGTTGAGCAAAAGCAGGAAAATTAGGAACCGCAATAGTGCGTTCGCACTAGATCAGTGAGGGACAGATGTCCCCACTTGTCCCACTGCTAGTACTTATCTCCCCATTCACCTCCCAAACCGGACATTTAGCCCGGATTCTCTACTGCGTGACGAACGCCTACGCCCCCGCCGCCTCCTCCACCGCGGACCAGCTGATCACTCAGCACATGCCGCTGGTCTCTCACATCGTCCGCGAGACCCTGGTGCGGGTCCCGGCGCACGTGAACCGCGACGACCTCACCTCGGCCGGCCTGCTGGCCCTGGTTCAGGCGGGCCGGGCGTTCGACACCACCCGCGGAGTTCCCTTCGCCAGCTACGCCAAGACCCGCATCCGCGGCGCCATCCTCGACGAGCTGCGTTCGGTCGACTGGGCCTCCCGCTCGGTCCGCCGCCGAGCCCGTGACCTCGACGAGACCCGCTCCAAGCTCGCCAACGCCCTCGGCCGGGTGCCCAACGACGCCGAGGTGGCCAGCGCCCTCGGCGTACCGGTGGAGGACATCTCCCGCAACGAGGACGACGTCGCCCGCGCGCAGGTCCTCTCCCTCCAGGGTGCCGACCAGAGCGATCTCGACGAGCTGCTGCCGAACGGCGGCCCCACGCCCGAGCAGGTGCTGGTGCACCGCGAGAGCCTCTCCTACATGGTGTCGGCCGTCGCCGAGCTGCCCGAGCGGCTGCGCACCGTCGTCGAGCAGTACTTCCTCGCCGAGCGCCCGATGGCCGAGATCGCCGCCGAGCTCGGGGTCAGCGAGTCCCGCGTGTCCCAGATCCGTGCCGAGGCCCTCGTCCTCATGCGTGGCGCCCTGCACCGCGAGCTCGAGCCCGAGCCGGCCCCGAGGGCGGAGCGCAACGACGGCTGCGTCACCCGCCGTCGCGAGGCGTACTACGCCGCCGTGGCCGCCCGGCACACCGCTGCCGCGCTCGACCGTCCCCGCTCCGTGCGGGTTCTGGACGAGACCGCCTGATTTTCTGAGGAAACTCCTCAGGCCTCCCACGGCCAGGCCGATGGGATGGGCACGGAGCCCAAGGACGGGCTCCCGCATCACGACTCAACATTCCAGGAAGGAACACCATCATGAGTCTCCGCATCAACCAGAACATCGACGCTGTCAACTCCTACCGCAACCTGTCAGTCACGCAGGGGCAGATGTCCAAGTCGCTGGAGAAGCTCTCCAGCGGTTTCCGCATCAACCGTGCCGCTGACGACGCTGCCGGTCTGGCGATCTCCGAGGGCCTGCGCTCGCAGGTCGGCGGTCTCAAGGTCGGCGTCCGCAACGCTCAGGACGGCATCTCGGTCGCACAGACCGCTGAAGGCGCCCTGACCGAGGTCCACAGCATGCTGCAGCGCATGAACGACCTCTCCGTGCAGTACAACAACGGCACCCAGAGCACCGACTCGCAGGCCGCTCTCGGCGCCGAGTTCGACCAGCTGCAGACCGAGGTCACCCGGATCACCGACAACACCAAGTTCAACGGTGTCGCCCTGTTCGGTGGCGCTGCGCTGACCTTCCAGGTGGGCTCGGACAACGGTGACACGATCGACGTCTCCGCGACCGCTCTCGCGGCCGTCGACACCTCTTCCGCAGTGATCGCGGACAGCAACACGGTCCAGGCCGCCATCACCACGATCTCGACGCAGCGCGCCGAGCTCGGTGCGGTGCAGAACCGGTTCGAGCACACGATCGCCTCCACCAACGTGGCGATCGAGAACCTGTCCGCATCGGAGTCCCGCATCCGGGACACCGACATGGCCTCCGAGATGGTCAACTTCACCCGCTCCAACATCCTGTCGCAGGCCGGCACGGCCATGCTCGCGCAGGCCAACCAGGCCCCCCAGGGTGTCCTGCAGCTGCTCCGCTGATCACCACCTGATCCGCGGTAGCTGAAACCAGGCGGCGCTCCGGCGAGGGGTGAGTCTCGACTCACCCCTCGCCGGAGCTCTTCGCGCCAGCTCGACACCCAGGAGGGATCCCCATGGCCACCGCCAACATCAGCGGACTCGCCAGCGGGCTCGACACCGCCACGATCATCGACCAGCTCATGCAGCTGGAGGCCGGCTCGCAGAACCGGCTCAAGACTCGCGTCTCGACCGAGGAGTCGACCGTCAAGGTCCTCCAGAGCCTGAACGCCAAGATCGCGGCCCTGGCCACCCGGGCCGCCGACCTCAGCAAGTCGACCGCCTGGTCGCCGATCACCGCCACCAGCTCCAGCGACAAGGTCACCGTGACCTCGACGTCCGGCACCTCGGTCGGGAGCCTCTCGTTCACCGTCGACCAGACGGCGCTCGCGCACCGCCTGACCTTCTCCGCGCCGGCCGCCCTGACCGACGTCGTGGTCCCCACCGACGCGGACGGCAAGCACACCATCACGCTCACCGTCGCCGGCGTGGCGCAGACCATCGACACCGGCGACGGCACCTTGGGCTCCCTCGTCGGCGCCCTGAACGGTGGTGGCACCGGCGTCTCCGCCGCGACCCTGAAGCTGGACGACGGGACCTTCCGTCTCGTGGCGCAGTCCACCAAGAGCGGTGCCGCCTCGACCCTCACTCTCACCGCTGCTGACGGCAGCGACCTCCTCGGCGGGGCCGCCGTGGTCGCCGGCCGTGACGCCGCCATCACCGTCGGGTCCGACACCCTGCACTCGGCCACCAACACCTTCACCGACGTCCTGCCAGGCGTCCAGGTGACGGTCAGCACCGCCGCCGTCGGCTCGACGGTCGCGGTCGAGGTGGCCCGCGACTCCAAGGCAGCCGTCACCCAGGCCAAGGCCCTGGTCGACGCGGTGAACTCGATCCTCAGCGACATCGACACCCAGACGAAGTACAACGCCACCACCAAGACCGCGGCCGCCCTGGCCGGCGACTCGACCGTCCGGGACCTGCGCACCTCGTTCCTCAGCTCGATCAACCCCGGCGACGGAACCACGCTCGCCGACATCGGCATCCAGACCGACCGCTACGGCCGACTCGTCTTCGACGAGACCACGTTCGCGACGGCGTACGCCGCGGACGCCTCGGCCGTCACCGGCAAGCTCAGCGGGACGACCGGGCTCGCCAGCCGGTTCGGGGACATCGCGACCAAGGCCAGCGACAAGTACACCGGCTCGATCACCGGCTCCATCACGGGCCGCACCACGGGGATCGACCGGCTCAAGGACAGCATCGACCAGTGGGACCTGCGCCTCGAGCTGCGGCGCAACACGCTCACCCGCCAGTTCAGCGCCCTCGAGACGGCGTTGAACCAGATGAACAGCCAGTCCAACTGGCTCGCAGGACAGATCAGCTCACTATCCGGCTCATCGGGAAGCTAAGGAAGGCACCCACATGATGACGAACGCACGCACCGCCTACATGGAGGCCTCGGTGGCCACGGCCGACCCGACCCGGCTCCTGGTGATGCTCTGTGACCGACTGGTCCTCGACGTGCAGCGGGGGCTGAGCGCCATGGAGGCGGGCAACCGCCAGGAGACGCACGACCAGCTGATCCACGCCCAGGCGATCGTCTCGGAGCTGCGCGGCAGCCTGAGGACCGAGGGCTTCGACGGCGGCGAGCAGCTCGGCGCCATCTACGACCACCTCCTCCAGCAGCTGGTGCTCGCCAACGTCCGCCAGGACCCGGAGACCACCCAGCACTGCCTGTCCCTGGTCCGACAGATCGCCGAGACCTGGCGCGAGGCCGCCCTGCTGCTGGCCCAGCCGACGGCACGGACGGCGTGACCCTGATGCGCACCTCGAACGACGACCTCGCGTGGGAGGTGGAGCTGGACCGGCTCGACCTCGAGATCATGCGGGTCGAACGCCTGATCAAGGCGATGAAGCCGCTCGAGTCCCCCGACTGGGTCCCCCCGACGCTCGACGGGCCACTGCCCGAGCACCTGCTCCCCCGAGCCCTGGACATCCAGGAGCGCCAGACCAAGGCCCTGGCCCAGATCCTGCGCGCCCTGCGTGGCGCACAGCGTCAGCGCCGCTACGTCGAGCGCACCGTGTCCGAGGAACAGCTCGTGCCCCTCTACGTCGACATCAGCGCCTGACCTTTCGGCCGACGTTATCGGGACATATGTCCCGAACTTCGCAATTTCCCTCAGGCTCTTCCTTCTCGGGTCGAATGGCCTGATGAGCACGGAATGCTCACCCTCGCCGATGGACCGGCGCATCCCTCAGTCATCTGTGGAGGCACTGCCGTGTCCATGGTCGTTTCCGACGCCGTCAGCCGAGTCCTCGGACTCGCGCTCGACGGAGTGTCGCTACGTCAGCGCACCATCGCCGACAACATCGCCAACGTCGACACCCCAGGGTTCCGGGCGACCAACGTCGACTTCGAGACCTCCTTGCGACGCGCCGTCGAGAACGGCGAGATCACCGACGCCTCCACCAACGGCGTGCGCGCCGAGACCTCCCCCACCAACACCCCCGTGGGGGCGAACGGCAACAACGTCGACCTGCGCAAGGAGACGCTCGCCGCGGTGCAGTCGCAGTACCAGTACCAGATCCTGACCCGTGCGGTGACCGACCGCTTCAACATCATGCGCGACTCGCTGAGCGGCTCCTGATGGGCGCCTTCGACATGCTGCGCATCGCCGGCTCGAGCCTGGGCATGCACCAGGCCTGGCTGGACACGCTGGCCAACAACATCTCCAACGTGAACACGGTCAAGCCGACCAACCAGCAGGCCTTCCAGGCCCAGATGGTCGTCGCCGACGCACGACCCGACGGTGGTGTCCGGGTCTCCGGGATCGTCGAGGGCGACCCGGTCGGCCGGATGGAGTACTCCCCCGACCACCCGCTGGCCGACGCCGAGGGCTACGTCCGGGCGCCGGACATCGACCTGTCCAGCCAGATGACCCAGCTCGTGATGGCCCAGCGCGGTTTCCAGGCCTCGGTGCAGGTCACCAAGGACGCGCAGGAGACCTACGCCTCCGCACTCCAGATCGGACGATGACATGTTGCCCCCCACGAAACTGCTCGCCGGCTCCCCGTTCGGTGGCCCCGCATGAGCGTCTCCGGAATCGAGTCGATCGGCTTCACGCCGCTGCTCACCCCGAAGCTGGACAGCGCGACCAGCGTCAAGGGCGCCGCGGCTCCCCAGGCGGCGTCCTCGCAGGAGTTCGGCAGCATGGTCCTCGACGGCATCGACCGGCTCGAGTCGGTCCAGGGCAAGAGCGACTCGCTCGCCGTCCAGGCCGCCACCGGTGACCTGACCGCGATCCACCAGTACACGATCGCGGCCTCCGAGGCCGCCGTGACCACCCAGCTCACGGTCGCCGTGCGCAACAAGGCCGTCGAGGCGTTCAACGAGATCATGCGGATGCCGGTCTGATGAAGGACAACCTCCTCCGGGGCTTCGAGCGCTACCAGCGCAACTTCAGCGCCTTCACTCCTGGCCAGAAGGTCGTTGCCATCCTCGGCACCGGCGCCCTGCTGCTCGCCGGCGTCCTGGTCTTCCGCTGGGTCTCCCAGCCGGAGTACTCCCCCCTGTTCAGCAACCTCTCCTCCTCCGACGCCTCGGCCGTCATCGAGCAGCTCGACACCCAGGGAGTGCAGTACAAGATCACCAACGGGGGCGCGACCGTCATGGTCCCCAAGAACGACGTCTACAAGACCCGGATCAGCCTCAGCGGCGACGGCCTGCCGAGCGGCGCGGACGGCGGCTACTCGCTGCTGGACAACCAGGACCTGTCCACCTCGCAGTTCAAGGAGCAGACGGACTTCAAGCGGGCCATGGAGGGCGAGCTCTCCAAGACCATCGAGGCGATGGACGGAGTACAGAGCGCCGTCGTCCACCTGGCCCTGCCGGCCAAGCAGATCTTCGCCGACAAGCAGGACCCGCCCACCGCGTCGGTCCTCGTCGGCGGCAAGCCGGGCAGCACGCTGAACCCCGAGCAGGTGCAGGCCGTGGTCCACCTCGTCGCCGCCAGCATCGACGGCATGGACCCGGACAAGGTCACCGTCGCCGACTCCACCGGCAAGCTGCTCTCCACCAGCGACGGGGTGGGCGGCGCCGGCGCCAGCTCCCGCAACCAGTACGTCACCGACTACCAGGACGAGATGAGCACCAAGGTGCAGAACATGCTCGACCGCGTCCTCGGTCCGGGCAACTCGAGCACCCAGGTCACCGCGAACCTCAACTTCGACAAGGCCGTGACGGAGTCGAAGTTCTACAAGCTGGCCGACCCCAAGGGCCTCGAGCTGTCCGCCAGCAGCAACACCGAGAAGTACCAGGGCCCGGCCAGCGGAGCAGGCGCGACGGGCGTCGTGGGCCCGGACGGGCAGATGGACTCCACGTTCACCGGCACCGGCACCGGCACCGACGCGTCGACGTACACCAAGGAGTCCAAGACCAACGACAACGCCCTCGACACCACGGTGGAGCACCGCGAGAGTGCCCCCGGCGCCGTCGAGTCACTGCACATCGGCGTGGTGCTCGACCAGACCGCCGCGGCCTCCAGCGACCCGAACGAGATCGACCAGATGATCCGCTCGGCCGTCGGCATCAAGACCAAGCGTGGCGACACGGTGCGGGTCTCGGTGCTGCCGTTCAACCGGACCACCGAGAAGGAAGCGGCCGCCGAGCTCAAGGCCCAGGACGTGCTCGCGGCGAAGGCCCAGCGGGGCGACATGTTCCGCAACCTGTCGATCGCCGTGATGGTGCTGCTGGCCCTCGGGCTGGCCTGGCTGCGGGGCCGCAAGCGCAACAAGAAGCGCGAGGAGGCCACGTCGTACGTCGTGGAGCAGCTGCGCAACAGCCGGGAGGAGGAGCGGGCGCTGGAGACCTCGGCCGCCGGGATGCTCAGCCTCGAGAGCCTGCCGCGCACCCCTGAGGACGAGATGCGTGAGGAGCTCTTCGCCCTGGTGGAGAGCCAGCCCGAGGACGTTGCCGCCCTGCTGCGTGGATGGCTGGTGGAGCGCTGATGGGCACCTCGACCGTCGCCACCCTCGGCGCCCGCAAGGCCGCGATCCTGCTCATCCAGCTCGGCCGCGAGCGGGCAGCCGCAGTGCTGAGCAACCTGGACCCGGGCGAGGTGGAGGCGATCTCCACCGAGATCGCCCGGCTCGACTCGGTCAGCGCGGCCGAGGGCGAGCAGGTGCTGCTCGAGTTCCGTGAGCTGATGACGGCCCGCTCACACATCGCCCGCGGCGGCCTCAGCTTCGCCCAGCAGCTGCTCGAGCAGTCGCTCGGCAGCGATCGGGCCGCGGAGATCGTGGGCCGTCTCAACGCGGCCGCGGTCCAGCTCCCGTTCCAGTTCCTGGACCGTGCCGACCCCGCCCAGCTGCGGTCCTTCATCGCCGACGAGCACCCCCAGGTGATCGCGCTGGTGCTGGCCCACATGAACGCCGACAAGGCCTCGATGCTGCTCTCCGGCCTGCCTCCGGAGCAGCAGGCGCAGGTCGCCCACCGGATCGCGGTGATGGACCGCACCTCCCCCGAGATCGTGAAGGCCGTCGAGAGCACCCTCGAGCGCAAGCTGTCCACGATGCTGCAGCCGACCGAGCTGTCGCGGGTCGGTGGCGTCGACCCGTTGGTCAACATCATCAACCGCTCCGACCGGTCGACCGAGCGCCAGATCATCGAGGGGCTCGAGGCCCTCGACTCCGCCCTGGCCGAGGAGGTCCGGAGCCGGATGTTCATGTTCGAGGACATCGTCAACCTCGAGGACCGCTCGGTGCAGCTGGTCCTGCGCCAGATCGACACCAACGAGCTCGCCCTCGCCCTGAAGGGCGTGGCCGAGTCCGTCCGGCAGAAGATCACCTCGAACCTGTCCGAGCGGGCCGCCGAGAACCTCCTCGAGGAGGTCGAGATCCTTGGCGCGGTCCGCACGGTCCAGGTCGAGGAGGCCCAGCAGTCCATCATCCGCTCGATCCGCGAGCTCGAGGAACAGGGCCAGATCATGGTGCGACGGGGGAACGACGATGACTTCGTTGTCTGAGGACCTCGTCATCCGCGGCGAGCACGCCGGGCTGGCCACTCCCCTGCTGACCCCCGACCTGCGCTCGGGCGTCTGGACCCGGCTGGGCGCCAGCGGCGTCATGGGCGACGGCGTGACCGAGGACATCCTGGACACGTTGGCCGACCGGACCCGTGCCGCTGCGCAGGCGCAGGGGTACGCCCTGGGCTGGGTGAAGGGGGTCCGGGAGGCCGAGGCCGCCGCGGCCCGGACCCGCACCGAGGCCGGGGAGACCCAGGCCCGCAACGAGGCCCGCCGCGAAGCCGAGCACGCGGCGGCCGTGACGGCCCTGCACCAGGCCGCCCGCACCCTCGAGTCGCTCACCTCCACGGTGTGCGAGCGCCTGCAGGACCAGGCGATCGAGCTCGCCTGGGCGGTCACCGCCGAGATCGTCGGCCACCAGGCAGCGAGCCAGACCCCCGAGGACGTCGTACGCCGCGTGCTGGACGTGCTGCCCGAAGGCCCCGTCGCCGTGGTGCGTCTGCACCCCAGCGTCGCCCGCAGCGCCGCCGTCGCCGAGCTTCCCACCGGAGTCAGCGTCACCGCCGACGCAGCCATGAACCCCGCCGACGCCCTCGTCGAGCTCGACGACCACGTGCTCGACCTGCGCATCGAGCAGGCCCTCGCCCGCGTCCGTGAGGCACTGGCGTGAACGCCCTCATGCGTGCCGCGACGAGCTCGCTCGACACCACGTCGCTGGAGCGGGCCCTCGTGGCCGCGCGTCCGGCCCGCCTCGGCCGCGTGGCGGAGCTGCTCGGCCTGCAGCTGCGCGTCACCGGGCTCGAGGCCGCCGTCGGCGACCTGCTCGAGGTGGAGGGCGCCCGCCCCGTCCTGGCAGAGGTCGTCGCGAGCGGTCCCGCGGGGCTGGTCTGCCTGCCGCTCGCCTCGACGACCGGACTGACCGCGGGGGCTGCCGTTCGGACTGCCGGGGGCCCGCTGAAGGTCCACGTCGGTGAGGAGCTGCGCGGCCGGGTGCTCGACGGTCTCGGTCGTCCGATCGACGGTGGTCCCTCTCTCGCCGGTCTGCCCCAGGTCGCGGTGGAGTACGCGGCCCCGGGCCCCCTGACCCGCCCCCGCATCAACCAGCAGCTCGGACTCGGCGTCCGCGCCCTCGACTCCCTCACCCCCTGCGGTCGCGGCCAGCGCCTCGGCATCATGGCCGGCTCCGGTGTCGGCAAGTCGAGCCTGCTGTCCATGATCGCGCGTGGCACCGACGCCGAGATCTCGGTGATCGCCCTGGTGGGCGAGCGTGGTCGTGAGGTGCGGGAGTTCATCGAGAACGACCTCGGCCCCGAGGGTCTCGCCCGCTCCGTCGTCGTGGTGGCCACCTCGGACGCACCGCCGGTCGAACGCCTCCGGTCCGCCTTCGTCGCCACCCGGATCGCCGAGTTCTTCCGCGACAGCGGACGTCACGTCGTGCTGATGATGGACAGCCTGACCCGCGTCGCGATGGCCCAGCGCGAGATCGGTCTCTCCGCGGGCGAGCCGCCCGCCACGCGCGGCTACCCGCCCAGCGTCTTCACCCTGATGCCTCAGCTGCTCGAGCGGGCCGGCACCAGCGCGTCCGGCAGCATCACCGGGCTCTACACCGTGCTCGTCGAGGGTGACGACATGCAGGACCCGATCGGGGACACCGCCCGCTCGATCCTGGACGGCCACATCGTGCTGTCCCGCCGGCTCGCCACCTCGGGCCACTTCCCCGCCATCGACGTGCTGGAGTCCATCTCCCGGGTGACCAACGCCGTGACCGACCGCAGCCAGCAGGCCGACGCCATCCGGTTGCGCCGGATGCTCGCCGCCCATCGCAACGTGCGCGAGCTCGTCGAGATCGGCGCCTACTCCTACGGCGCGGACGCCGACGCCGACGCCGCACTCGCCCTGATGCCCGAGATCGAGCAGTTCCTGCGCCAGTCGATGGACGACCCCACGGACACCGCGCAGACCTGGAACCTCCTGAACCGATTGGTGAACCGATGAGCAGGCCCAAGGCCGAGTCGCTCGACGCCGTGGCACGGGTCCGACGCGTCCGTGAGCGCGACAGCCTGACCGGTCTCCAGTTCGCCGTCCGCGAGGTCGCGGACGCGCAGGACCGGGTCACCAGCCTCGAGGCGCAGCGCGACCGCCCGATCGCGACGATGGGGCCCGTCGGCAGCTTCGTCGCCGCCCGCACGACGCTGCTCGCGGTGGAGCAGGCCACCACGGCTGCCCAGCTCGTCCTGGAGTCCACGCAGAACCTCGCCCACTCGGCGCTCGCCCACTGGCAGAGCGACAAGAGCCGACTCCGGGCCATCGAGATGCTGCAGGAGCGACGCCTCGAGGAGGCCCGCGCCGAGGCCGCGAGGGCCGAGGCCAAGGAGCTCGACGACATCGCCACGCAGCTGTGGCAGCGCCGACACGTCCGCGAGGTGGTGGCATGACGGTCAGCGCCATCGCCGGACGGATCCAGGAGCTCCAGTCCCAGCTCGCGCTGCTCACGCCGACCAACGTGGGCTCCGCCAACTTCGCCTCCGCGCTGAGCAGCGCCTCCGGCACCACCGCTGGGGGGACGAGCGGCGATGCCGTCGTCTCCGAGGCCAAGGAGTTCCTCGGCCTCCCCTACGTGTGGGGCGGGACCTCCAAGGAGAAGGGGGTGGACTGCTCCGGGCTGGTCCAGCTCGTCTTCAAGAAGTTCGGCTACGACCTGCCGCGCCTCTCCGCTGACCAGGCGCGCTCCGGCCAACCGGTCGCGAGCATGGCCGACGCCAAGCCCGGCGACATCATCGCGTGGGACAACTCCAGCCGGAACAACGGCGTCGACCACATCGCGATCTACGCGGGCAACGGCAAGATGATCGAGGCCCCGCGCACGGGGCTCGACGTCCGACTCGTCGACGTCCCGTCCACCCCCGACGTGATCCGGCGGATCATCCCCGACAACGCCCAGGTCTCCCAGGTCTCCCAGGTCTCCGGCCGCGCGATCGCCGGCGAGACCCGGAGCGTGAGCGGAGTCCCCTACGCCGACCTGTTCAACCAGGCCGGGGCGAAGTACGGCGTCAGCCCGGCGCTCCTGTCCGCCGTGGCCAAGCAGGAGTCCGGCTACAACCCGCGGGCCACCAGCGGCGCCGGCGCACAGGGCCTGATGCAGCTGATGCCCGGCACCGCGCGCGGGCTCGGCGTGTCCAACTCCTTCGACCCGGCCCAGGCCGTCGACGGGGCAGCCCGGATGCTGCGCGACCTGACCAACCGGTTCGGGCGCACCGACCTCGCCCTCGCGGGCTACAACGCCGGCCCCGGCGCGGTGCTGAAGTACAACGGCATCCCGCCGTACCCGGAGACCCAGAACTACGTGAAGAACGTCATGGCGATGGTGGGTGCTGCCCGATGACGAGCGCACCCATCGAGCTGACCATCGCCCCGATCGTCGTCGCTCCGACCGGGCCGGGTGAGAGCGGCGGGACCTCCGCCGCCGGTGCCGCCGCACTGACCTTCGCCGCCCTGGTCGACCAGGCGCTGTCCGCCCGAGGCTCTGTCGCGGTTGTTCCGGCCGGCGCGAAGGACGCGCAGGACGCCGAGCACGACGACGACGCCGCGACCCGACCCAGGGAACGACACAAATACAAGGAATCGACCAAGGAAACGACCCAGGCAACGGCTGAGGGAACGACTGAGGACAAGGCTGAGGTCGCCACCGGCGCGACCGTCGTCGAGGGCGCTCTGGCCATCCTGCTGGCCGCGATGCTCGCCTCCGCGAGGCCGGTTGCAGCGACCGCAGCACAGCCCACGACCGCCGCGACCTCCGACACCGACGAGGCAGCAGCCGTTCCCGGATCCGGTACGCC
The DNA here is from genome assembly GCA_963843775.1 of uncultured Actinomycetota bacterium. GTDB lineage: Bacteria > Actinomycetota > Actinomycetes > Propionibacteriales > Nocardioidaceae > Marmoricola. The sequence goes on along the minus strand of CAWJLT010000012.1, from coordinate 75,012 downwards.
GCCGGCAGTGCCCGGGGACACCGGGCCCGCCGACACCCGGCCCGCGACCACGGAGAAGGTCCTCGACCTGACCGCGTTCCAGCCCGTCGCACCGCAGGCCGCACCGGCCGCGCCCTCACAGACCGGCCGTGCCGCGGAGACGTCCTCGACCACACCGGAGCAGACGGTCGCACCGGCCACCGTCGAGCCCGACTCGGTCACGGTCGTGGCCTCCGGGCCGATGACCGTCACCGGGCCCGTCCCGGTCGGCGGTTCCAGCGCGCCCCACTCCGTCGTCTCCCAGGTCATCCCTGAGATCACCCGCCTCGTCTCGGACGGGGAAGGCGTGCACCGGGTCACCCTGCAGCTCAACCCCCGAGCCCTGGGCGAGGTGCGGGTCGTGCTCACGATCCGGCAGGGCGAGGTCCACGTCCGCCTGGCCGCGGGCGAGGAGGCCCGCAACGCCCTGGCCTCGTCGTCCAGCGAGCTCTCCCGGGCGCTGCACCAGATCGGCCTCGACGAGCACCGGATCACCCTGATCGACCTGCAGGGTGCCGCCGCGACCCGCTCCGGCAGCACCTCCGACCACCCCACAGACCCCCGTCAGCACGCCCACCAACCAGGAGGCTTCGAGTCCCAGACGAACGACCAGAACAGTCACCACTCACGGATGGGTGATGAACGCACTGCCACGGACGGCTCCAACACCAGCACGCCACCGGCTCGCGACCTCGCGACCGGACGGACCCAGACGGTCTCCCTCACCCGCGCCGCGGGTGCTGTCGACCTGAGGATGTGAGGAGAACAGATGTCCATTCCCGCGACCGAGCCGTTGACCTACACCGGCATGTTCGGAACGACTCCGGCGGCCAGCACGGGGGCGACGACCAGCACCAGCAAGTCGGCCGACAAGGACATGTTCCTGCAGCTGCTGGTGGCCCAGATGAAGTACCAGGACCCGATGAACCCGACCGACTCGGGCGAGTTCCTCTCCCAGTCCGCCCAGTTCACCGCGCTGGAGAAGATGCAGGCCGTCGCTGACCAGACCGCGCAGCTCGTGGCCAGTCAGATGGCGTTCGGTGCCAGCAACCTGGTGGGCCGCACCGTCAGCTGGACCTCGGAGGACGGCGTCGCTCAGAGCGGCTCCGTCAGCGGGGTGCAGTTCGGCACGCAGGGTCCGATGCTGGAGGTCGGGGGGACGTCCATCACCCTCGGACAGGTCCAGTCGGTCACCAACGGCGGAGCCGGCACCAGCGGCGGGTCCAGCACCGGCTCCAGCACGGGCAGCGGTACGTCCCCGAGCGCCTGACCGTCGCGCTCAGCAGTCACCTTCCGGCCTCCGGGCCACCCATCCATCCGAGAGGAACCACCATGCTTCGCTCACTCTTCGCCGGCATCAGCGGCCTTCGTGTCAACCAGGCCATGCTCGACGTCACCGGCAACAACATCGCCAACGCCAACACCGTCGGCTTCAAGTCCAGCACCACCGTCTTCCAGGACACCCTGAGCCAGATGCTCACCGGTGCGTCGACGCAGAGCGCCGCACGTGGCGGCACGAACCCGATCCAGATCGGCCTCGGCGTGCAGGTCGCCGGCACCAGCACCAACTTCAACCAGGGCTCGACCCAGACGACGGGGCGGAGCACGGACCTGATGATCCAGGGCGACGGCATGTTCGTCGTACGCAAGAACAACGAGCAGTTCTACACCCGCGCCGGATCGTTCACGTTCGACAACTCCGGCACGCTGACCACCCCCACGGGTGGTCGCGTCCAGGGCTACGCCCTGGACGCTTCCGGGGCGCCGACCGGTGGCCTGATCAACATCACGCTGGACAGCGCGGGGCTCACCCCGCCCGTGCCGAACGGGGTGGAGATGACGTCGTTCAACATCGGCAGCGACGGCAAGCTCCGTGGCATCTTCTCCGACCAGGTCCCGCGTGAGATGGCGCAGGTGGCGGTGGCCGACTTCAACAACCCGATGGGTCTGGAGAAGGTCGGCGAGACGTCCTACCGCGAGTCCGCCAACTCCGGCCCGGCGCAGCTCGGCGTGTCCGGCGAGGGACGTCGCGGCAACCTCATGGGTGGTGCGGTCGAGATGTCCAACGTGGACCTCGCCTCCGAGTTCACGAACCTGATCCTGGCCCAACGGGGATTCCAGGCCAGCTCCAGGGTGATCACCACCTCTGACCAGGTCCTGGAGGACCTGGTCAACATCAAGCGCTGACCCCTGCGCGCTGCTGCGGGAGGCCGGGGGCCGAGAGCCCCCGGCCTCCCGCTGTTTCTTGCCCATTGCGATGCCAGTCTGCTCAGGTCACCCGGCTCGATGCCGATGGGTGTGGTACCTGGCCATGGACGGCCACTCACAGGTGAAGCACTAAGGAAGGTGCGACGTGATCATGCTCACGCGAATCTCAGGGACGTCGTTCGTCTTGAACTGCGACCTGATCGAACGCATCGACTCCACCCCGGACACCGTGGTCTCCCTCGTCGACGGCAAGAAGTACGTCGTTCGGGACTCGCCCGCCGAGGTGGTCGTGGCCATCCGGCAGCACCGCAGCGAGATCATCGCGCTCAGCAACTTCATGCAGGTCGAGGACCTCGAGCCGCCAGCGCCGCGCCCCGTGCCGTCCCACGTCGCGCTGATCCACCGGGAGGGCTGATGGATCCGGCACCGGCCATCGGGATCGGCCTCGGCTTCGCCGTCGTCGTCGGGGTGAACGTCATGGAGGGCGGCAACCCCATGAGCCTGCTGTTGCTGCCCCCCATGCTGCTCGTCTTCGGCACCACCCTGCTCATCACCATGGCCGGAGGGACCATGGAGGATGCGAAGACGGCGGCGAAGTCGTTCACGAGGGCGTTCACCGGCCACGTGGAGCCGACGGAGACCCTCGTGCCCCAGGTGGTCGCGCTCGCCGAGCGTGCCCGCCGCGAGGGACTGCTGGCCCTGGAGGACGCCCTCAAGGAGGTCGACGACGACTTCCTCAAGCGCGGTGTCACCATGGCGATCGACGGCACCGACCCCGAGGAGCTGCGCGACATCCTCGAGTCGGAGGTCTACTCCAAGCGTGCCGCCGACAAGCAGGCGGCGAAGTTCTGGGCCGACGCCGGCGCCTACGCGCCGACGGTCGGCATCATCGGCACCGTCATGGGTCTGGTGCACGTCCTCGAGAACCTGGCGCAGCCCGAGGAGCTCGGGCACCTGATCGCGGCCGCCTTCGTGGCCACGCTGTGGGGCGTCACCTCGGCCAACGTGATCTTCCTGCCCCTGGGCAACCGGCTCAAGCGTCTCGGCGAGCTCGAGTCCACCCGCATGGAGGTCACCATCGAGGGCATCGCCGCCATCCAGAACGGTTCCAACCCGCGGGTGGTCGCGCAGAAGCTGCGCTCGCTGATGGCCGGTAGCGCCGGGGCAGAGGCGGCCTGACATGTCACGCAAGGGTGGCCGCCGCGGCGGCCACGAGGAGGAGCACGAGAACCACGAACGCTGGCTGGTGACGTACGCCGACATGGTCACCCTGCTGATGGTGCTCTTCATCGTGATGTTCGCCATGAGCCAGGTCGACGAGAAGAAGTTCAACGCGCTCAAGGTGGGCCTGGCGGCCGGCTTCGGCCAGTCGACGTCCCTCCTCGACGGCTCGAGCCAGATCCTGGAGCAGCCGGGCACCGCGATCGCGGCACCGATCGCCCCGTCAGAGGTCTCCGCAGACCTGCCGCCGAAGGAGCAGGCCGCGGTGGCCACTGCGGTGGCCCGCTACGACACGCTGCGCCAGCAGCGCAAGGTGGCCAGTGCCGAGCTCGAGGTCGACCGCCTCGTGTCGATCCGCAAGAAGCTGCTCGCCGCCCTGGCCGCCAAGGGCCTGAAGGACGACGTACGCACCCACATCGACGAGCGAGGACTGACGGTCAGCCTCGTCTCGCGGCACGTGGTCTTCGAGGCCAACGTCGCCGAGCTGACGCCACGCGGCCGGATGGTGGTCGACGCGCTGGCTCCGGTGCTGAAGTCCCTCACGGAGCCGCTCGCCATCGACGGTCACACCAACCAGGTCAAGGTGAAGCCGAAGTACTTCCCCACCGACTGGGAGCTGTCCGCCGCCCGCGCGGTCCGCGTCCTGCGCTACCTCAACGAGGTCGGCGGCGTCGCGAACGCCCGGATGACCGCCAGCGCCTTCGGACACACCCGTCCAGCCGTCGACCCCGCCAAGCCCGGCTCGCAGGAGATCAACAAACGCGTCGACATCGTCGTGGAGTCCGCCCTGCCTGCCGACACCAGAGCACTCATCACACAGGTCATCATCGAACGCGAGAAGCAAGGAGGTAACGCATCATGAGCGTCACGGCAATGCCCAAGACCACCACGACGGCCGACGCCGAGGCACCGGAGGAAGGCGGTGGAAAGAGCAAGAAGAAGCTGGTCATCATCCTGGTGGTGCTGCTCCTCCTCGGTGGTGGCGGCTACATGATGTTCCGCCCCAAGCCGCCGGCCCCGCCGAAGGCGGGCGACGTGGTCGCGCTGGACCCGATCCAGATCAACCTGGCCGGCGAGCACTACCTCCGCGTGGGCATCGCGCTGCAGCTGACCGACAAGGCGAAGGAGGCCGACGGAAGCAAGGCTCTCGACGCGACGATCGAGGAGTTCAGCGGCAAGGCGATGACCGACGTGACGGACCCGAAGAAGCGGGGGGCGATGAAGAAGGCGCTCGAGCACCGGCTGGACGAGCTCTACGAGCACGAGGTGATGAAGGTCTTCTTCACGGAATTCGTGACTCAATGACCTGATTTCTCTCATTTACCTCAGGTTTGGGGTCAAGGGGTCGATTCGTGGGGGTGTGAACCCCTCCGCATCGCTGCCCCGCACCCATCTGGGTGGTGCGAGCGCGCGCTCTGAGCGGAAGGGCGCCGGCTCGGCTGTGGCCTACGACTTCCGTCGGCCGATCCAGCTCTCGCGCGAGCACGCCCGGATCCTGCAGGTCGGCTTCGACGGGTTCGCGCGCCAGGCCACCACGGTGTTCACCTCCGCCCTGCGCACGGTGTGCCAGGTCTCGCTGCTCTCGGTGGAGCAGTGCAACTACGCCGAGTACGTCGACAGCCTGCTGGCCCCGACGTACATGACGATCTTCACCGTCGACCCGATCCCGGGACGGGCCGTGCTCGAGATGCCCGTCCGCGCGGTGATGTCCTGCATCGACCACATCCTCGGCGGCCCCGGCTCCCCGAACCAGCCCCTGCGCAACCTCAGCGACATCGAGAGCAGCGTCATCCAGGGCTTCACCGAGCGCCTGCTCGGTGAGATGCGCTACTCGCTGAGCCACGTCCTCGACTTCGAGCCGGCGATCGTCGGCGTCGAGTACAGCCCGCTGTTCGCCCAGCTCGCGGCCGCCTCCGACGTCGTCGCGGTCGCCACCTTCGACCTGCGGATCAACGAGACCCCGAACCGCGTCACCATCTGCCTCCCGTTCTCCGGCCTGCTTCCGCACCTGGTCAACGCAGCCGCTCCCGCCCCCGTCTCGGAGCGCGAGCGCGCCAAGCGCAACCGCTCGGCCGACCTGCTCCGGGCCCAGTTCGAGTCCGTGCCCGTCGACGTCACCGTCCGGTTCCGGTCAACCCGGGTCTCCCCCGACTCGCTGGGCGACCTGGAGATCGGGGACGTCATCCGGCTGAGCCACCCGGCTGCCGCCCCGCTCGAGGTGTGCACCGACGACACCACCTTCGCCCACGCCACCCCGGGCGCCAAGGGCCCCCACCTCGCCGCGCTGATCGTCGGCGCACCCAAGGAGAACCGATGACCGCCGCCCCGCTCGCCGCTCGCGACACCTCACTGGCCACCGAGGCGGCCGGCGCCGCCGCCGCGGTGCTTCCCTCCGTCCACCCGCTCACGGTGTCGGCGGCCCAGCCCGGCAGCCCGAGCGTCGCCTCCGTGTACCGGGCCGCGGTCGTCTCCCGGGTCACCGGCAGCGCGACCGCGATGGTCGGGATCCTGGTCGGTGACGAGCTCGTGGACGTGCTGGAGTCCAGCCCGACCCCCGGCCTGATGCTCGCCGCGACGGTGCAGCCGGCCATCGACGCCGCTGCCCGCATCCTGGGCACCACCGCCGAGGCCGCTGTCCAGATCGACCCCGCCGAGCTGCTCGCCAGGCTGGGCACCCCGTTCACCGTCGTACCCCTGGTGGGGCCCGGCTTCGCTGCCGCCTTCCTCCTCACCGACGACGCGCTCACGCCGGCCATGACCGCCGCAGCCGACGACGGCCCGACCTTCGCCGTGATGCCGCAGGTGCCGCCCGAGCTGGTCACCCACGCCCCCACCGCCGTCCAGGACCCGGTCGGTGCCCCGGCCTCCCAGGTGGCTCCCACGGTCGTCGCCCGCCGCGGCATCGAGATGCTGCACGGGGTCGACATGGAGCTGACCGTCGAGCTGGGCCGCACCCGGATGGCGGTGCGCGACCTGCTCGCGCTGGCGCCCGGCGACGTGCTCGAGCTCGACCGGGCGGCGGGCAGCCCCGCGGACCTGCTGGTCAACGGCCGGCTGATCGCCCGGGGCGAGGTCGTCGTCGTCGACGAGGACTTCGGCCTGCGGATCACCCAGATCATCGAAGCCAACGTGAGCTGAACATGATCGAACTGACCGTCCGACTGGTTGCCTCGCTCGCGATCGTCGTGGGCCTGCTGCTGGTCACCGTCCGCATCGGGGCGCGCAAGTTCCGCCCGCGTGCCGGCGCACCGCTGCGGATCCTGCACCGCCAGGCCCTCAGCCGGAGCTCCTCGGTCGCCGTGATCGAGGTCGGCAACCGCACCCTGGTGATCGGCCACACCGAGCACCAGATCAGCATCCTCGCCGAGCTCGGGGCCGGCGACCTCTCCGGCGACCTCTCCGGCGACTCGGAGCAGGACGACCTCTCCGACGACTCCGGGCAGGGCGAGGTCATCGACATGGAGGCGGCCCGCCAGTCAGGTCAGGCCTTCACTCCCGAGGAGATCACCGCCACCGTCGCCCGCGAGACCTCCCCGGTGGCGGCCAACGGACCGTTGGCCGGATCAGTCCTCTCGGCCCACACGTGGCGCCAGGCTCTGGCTGTCGCGAAGCGCCGCGCCTGATGTCACTGGTCGTTCGTGGCACGACGGTGCTCGCCGCACTGCTCGCCGCCTTCCTGCTCACCGTGACAGGCGCACCCGGAGCCGCGGCGGCCGCCCCGGTGAGCTCCGCCGCAGCCCCCACGGCGGCCACCGCCGCACCCACGACGGTCGTGTCCGCGCTGCTCCCCACGGCCCCCGAGGACCCCAAGGGGCCCAAGGGCCCGAAGAAGGGCAGCAACGAGGTCACCGTGAACCTCGAGGGGCTGACCAACAAGCCCAGCTCGTCGGTGACGACGATCATCGCGCTCACGCTGCTCTCGCTGCTTCCGGCGATCCTGCTCACCTGCACCAGCTTCACCAAGATCCTGGTCGTGCTGGGCCTGACCCGCAACGCCCTCGGCCTGCAGCAGACACCCCCCAACCAGGTGCTCGCGGGCCTCGCCCTGTTCCTGAGCCTGTTCATCATGACCCCGGTCCTGAGCCAGATGAACACCGAGGGCGTCAAGCCCTACATGGACGGCACCAAGACCTCCGCACGCGCCTGGGAGGACGGCAGCAAGCCGCTGAAGGAGTTCATGCTCGACAACACCGAGGACGCGCAGCTCGAGCTGCTCACCAACGTGGCGAAGCGGGAGCTGCCCAAGAACCGCGACGACGTCGATCTCTCCACCCTGGTGCCGGCCTTCGTGCTGAGCGAGCTCAAGCAGGCGTTCATCATCGGGTTCATCGTCTTCATCCCCTTCCTCGTCATCGACATCGTCGTCAGCGGCGCACTGATGGCGCTGGGCATGATGATGATGCCGCCGGTGATGGTCTCCCTGCCGTTCAAGCTCCTCCTGTTCGTCCTCGTGGACGGCTGGGGGCTGCTGATCAAGGCACTCGTCGCGAGCTACGGGTAGGTAGGCCAATGACAGACACCACGATCATCGAGCTCGGGATGCGCACCATGATGGTGGCGCTGAAGCTCTCCGCGCCCATCCTGGTCACCTCGCTCGTCATCGGCTTCGTCGTCTCGCTCTTCCAGTCGATGACGCAGATCCAGGAGTTCACGCTCGCCTTCGTCCCGAAGCTCATCGGCGTCGGCCTCGTCCTGCTGCTCTGCGGCAACTGGATGTTGCACACGCTGATCGCCTTCACGGTCGATCTCTTCGAGGGCATCCCCGCCATGTTGGGCTGACCGGTGGAACTGACCATCTCCGGCGAGCCACTCATCGCCTATCTGCTCGCGTCGATCCGCATCGTCACCTTCATGACGATCGTGCCGCCGTTCTCGGCGCGTGCTGTTCCTGCCACGGCGAAGGTCATCTTGTCGCTCGGGCTGGCGTTCGCGGTCGCACCGGCGCTCGCGGCGACGGAGATCCCCACCAGCAACTACGGTCTGCTCGCCAGCGTCCTGACGCAGGTGGCCGTGGGTGGTTCGATGGGGATGGTCGTCTTCCTGCTCTTCTCCGCCATCGGCGCGGCCGGCAGCCTGCTCGACGTGTTCGGCGGCTTCTCGCTGGCCCAGGGCTTCGACCCCCTCGGGATGAACTCCAACACCGTGTTCGGCACCTTCCACCAGATGCTCGGCACCGCGATCCTCTTCGTCACCAACGGGCACATGCTGATCATCGGCGGCCTGCTCAGCACGTTCAGGTTCCTGCCGGTCGGCGAGAGCCCGGACCCGAGCGGGGGCACGGACGTGCTGCTCACCGCCTTCAGGATGTTCTTCGTCACCGCCGTCCAGATCGCCCTGCCGATGATCGCGGTGCTCTTCATCGCCGACGTCGGCCTGGCGCTGCTGACCAAGGTGGCGCCCCAGCTGAACGCGATCAACGTGATGTTCCCGGCCAAGATCGGGCTCACGTTGATGCTGCTGGGGCTCTCCTTCCCCGTGCTTCCGCAGGCGATGGCGCGCCTCGTCGACTACGCGCAGCAGGCCATGGCCGCGATCGCGGGAGCGGGGTGAGCCGGTGAGCGGGGAGAAGACCGAGAAGCCGACTCCGAAGAAGAAGAAGCAGTCGCGCAAGGAGGGTCAGGTCGCCCGCACCCCGGAGCTGGGCGGCTGGGCCTCGGTGCTGCTGCTCGGTTTCGCGATGCCGGCGCTGTTGGGCAAGGAGCTCAGGGCGATCCAGCGGCTGATCGAGCACGGCCTGCGGATCGTCGAGGATCCGTCGGTCTCCTCAGCGATGACCCTGCTGCACGAGGGTGCCACGCACGCCTTCATCACCCTGGTCATCCTCGGTTCCATGGTGATGGTGGTGGGCGTCTCCTCCGCCCTGGCGCAGGGCGGTTTCGCCCTGGCGACCAAGCAGGTCAAGCCCAACTTCTCCAAGCTCAACCCCATCAAGGGCGCCAAGCGGATCTTCGGGCCGCAGGCCGCCTGGGAGGGGGGCAAGATGGTGATCAAGAGCAGTCTCGTGGGCATCCTCGTCTACAGCACCATCCGCGGGCTGATTCCCCTGGTCGGCGGCATGGTCCCCATGTTCACGGTGATCGAGGCGGTCAACCACAGTGCGCTGGGGCTGATGCGCAACATCGCGCTCGCAGGCCTCGCCATGGCCGCGGCGGACTACGCGATGCAGCGGCGCCGGGTCGGCAAACAGACCCGGATGTCCAAGGAGGAGGTCAAGCAGGAGTACAAGCAGACCGAGGGCGACCCGATGCTCAAGAGTGCCATCCGGTCACGCCAGCTGGCCGTCTCCCGCAACCGGATGATGGCCGACATCGCGCAGGCCGACGTCGTGCTGGTGAACCCCACGCACGTGGCCGTCGCGCTCCGCTACGAACCGCAGACCGGAGCCCCGAGGGTGGTGGCCCGTGGCGCCGGGGCCATCGCGCAGAAGATCCGCGAGCGTGCGGTCGAGGAGCGGGTTCCGCTGGTGCGCGACATCCCCCTCACGCGGGCGCTCTACTCCTCCACCCAGGTGGGTCAGGCGATCCCGGCCGAGCTGTTCGCCGCCGTCGCCTCGGTCCTCGCCTTCGTGATCAGCCGCCGCACCATGGGCCAGCACGGCGGGCAGCACAGCTCCCCCCGCCACGAGGAGGCCCTGCCCGACGTCCCTGCGATCGGCCGCCGTCGACGAATCACTCAGGAAACGTCGTGACCGACCGATAGGTCGTACGTCGCCAGGAAGGTCGACGCACAGCGCCAGGGACGGCGCCCCCTGATTCGCGTCCCTGGAAGGTCCTCGCCACATGAAGCGTGCGACACAGCTCGGTGTGCCCCTCGGCATCGTCTTCATCATCGTGATGCTCGTCGTGCCGCTTCCCGCGATCGTCCTCGACCTGCTGATCGCGCTCAACATCACCGGCGCGCTGCTGATCCTGCTGACCGCGATGTTCGTGCACCGCCCGCTGGACTTCTCCGCCTTCCCGGCCGTCATCCTCGTGATGACGCTGTTCCGCCTGGCCCTCAACGTGAGCGCGACCCGGTTGGTGCTCCTCGACGGGTACGCCGGCAAGGTGATCGACACCTTCGGCCACTTCGTCGTGGGCGGCTCCCTCATCGTCGGCCTGATCGTCTTCGCGATCCTGCTCGTCATCCAGTTCGTGGTCATCACCAACGGCGCCGGACGCGTCGCCGAGGTCGGCGCTCGCTTCACCCTCGACGCGATGCCCGGCAAGCAGATGGCGATCGACGCCGACCTGAACTCCGGACTGATCGACGAGGAGCAGGCGCGGCGCCGCCGCAGCGAGGTGCATGCCGAGGCCGACTTCTACGGCTCGATGGACGGTGCCTCGAAGTTCGTGAAGGGCGACGCGATCGCCGCGATCGTGATCACCCTGGTGAACCTGATCGGCGGTTTCGCGGTCGGGGTCGCCCAGAACGGCATGAGCATGACGGATGCCGTCCAGACCTACAGCCTGCTCTCCATCGGTGACGGCCTGGTCTCCCAGATCCCGGCCCTGCTCCTCTCGGTCGCGACCGGTCTGATCGTCACCCGCGCCACCGGCGAGGACGACATGGGCTCCGACATCGTCCGCCAGCTCGGTCGGCAGCAGACGCCGCTGCGTGTCGCGGGCTTCGCGGCGCTCGCCCTGTGCGCCATCCCCGGCATGCCGAAGCTCCCGTTCATGATCGCGGGCGGCCTGATGCTGCTCGCCTCCTCGCGTGTCGGCCGCGACGAGGACCTCGTGGAGGAGACGGGCCCGGTGCTCGCCCTCGGCAACGAGCACGAGACGCCCGAGGACCTGGCCATCGAGATCCAGGTGGACCCGCTCGCCCTCGACCTGTCCGCGGACATCATCGACCTCGTCGACCCCACCAGGGGCGGTGACCTGCTCAGCCGCGTCAAGGCGCTGCGTCGCAAGATCGCCGCGGACATCGGCATCGTCATCCCGCCCCTGCGCACCCGCGACAGCCTCGACCTGCCGGCTCAGACCTACGTGATCAAGCTCTTCGGCGTCGAAGTGGCCCGCGGAGAGGCGCCCCGCGGACAGGCGCTGGCAATCGGGGACTTCCTCGGTTCCCTGCCAGGTACGCCGACCCAGGAGCCCGTCTTCGGTCTCGAGGCCAAGTGGATCGCCACCGAGCTGCGCAACCAGGCCGAGCTGAGCGGCGCCACCGTCGTGGACCGCACCTCGGTGATCACCACCCACCTGGCCGAGGTGGTCGGCCGGCACGCCGCACGCCTGCTCGGACGCGAGGACGTGCGCCTGCTGACCGACGTGGTCAAGCGGACGCACCCGGTCGTGGTCGAGGAGCTCACCCCCGCCCAGCTCAGCCTGGGGGAGGTCCAGCGGGTGCTGCAGTCGCTGCTCGACGAGGGAGTCTCCATCCGCGACCTCGTCCGCATCTTCGAGGCCATCTCCTTGCGGGCCCAGACCTCCAAGGACGTCGACGTCCTCGTGGACAGCGCCCGCGCCGCCCTGGGCCCGGCGATCGTGGCGCCGCACATCCACGCCGGCATCATCAACGTGATCAGCCTCGATCCCCGGCTGGAGCAGCAGATGCTCGAGTCACAGCGGCCCACCGAGGCCGGCACGATGATCGCCCTGGACCCGGCGACCGGCCAGTCGATGATGAACCGGCTGGACAGCCTCGTGCGTGCCGCCGAGAACAACAACCAGCAGCCCGTGCTCGTCTGCGCCCCGCAGGTCCGCTCCGCCTTGCGTCGCCTGCTGCGCCCGAGCATGCCGTCGCTGCCGGTGCTCTCCTACTCCGAGATCATCGGCAGCGGGCAGGTCCGCTCGGTGGGCGTCGTGACGCATGACGCCGTGGCCGTCTCGGCATGAGCGCGCCGACCGGGGTCGTGCTCGTCGCCAGCGCCGTCGTGGCCTCGCCCCTGCTGTGGATGGTCCACCAGCAGACCATCGCCCCCCAGGACGCGCTGCTGCGCTGGCTGGTCTGCGTCGGCATCTGCCGCGTGGCCATCTCGGTGGTGGCCGCACTCGCCTACCCCTCCGTCCGGCCGGTCACCCGGCTCGAGGGGGACGCTGCGGGCACCGGTCCCGGGGCGGCGAACAACCCCCAGGCTGCTCCGGCGGGGCAGACCGGCTCGCCCGCCGCCTAGTCCCGGGGGTCCGCGGTTGCCCGACCCCGGACCAGGCAGGCAAGGTGTTCACGTGACCGCGACCCTCTACGTCCCCGCCCGCTACCGCGGACCGGCCCGCTCCGGCAACGGCGGCTACGTCGCGGGAGCGCTGGCCCACCTCCTCGGTGTCAGGTCCGGGCACGCGGCGACGGTGACGTTGCGCCAGCCCCCTCCGCTGGAGGCCACCATGAGCGTCGACGCGGTCGACGGGGAGCTGCGGCTGACCTTCGGCGGCGCCCTCGTGGCCCAGGCGGAGCTGTCCGACGCGCCGGTCGAGCCGGTCGAGTCGGTGCCGTGGGACGAGGCGGTCGCGGCGAGCGCGTCGTACCCCGGCCATCTCGTGCACCCCTTCCCCACCTGCTTCGTCTGCGGCACCGAGCGCCCCGACGGGCTGCGCATCTTCCCCGGCCCGGTGCCCTCCGCCCGCGAGGGGATGACGCGGGTGGCCGCCACCTGGGTCCCCGACGACTCGGTCGCCGACGACCAGCCGGACCGGCCGGACCAGGACGACCCCGCCCGACGCGCCGGCCCGGCCGTCACCTGGTCAGCCCTGGACTGCATCGGTGGCTGGGCCAGCGACCTGGTCGAGCGCCCCCTGGTGCTGGGCCGGATGACCGCCGTCCTCGACGACCTCCCGGTGCTGGGCGAGCAGCACGTCGTCACCGGCGAGCACCGGGGCTCCGAGGGGCGGAAGACCTACACCGCCTCCACGCTGCACGACTCGGACGGTCGCATCGTCGGCCGCGCCGAGCACGTGTGGATCGCCATCGACCCGGCGAGCTTCAACGGCTGAGCAGCCTCACTCCAGGGCTGCGTTGTAGCGGCCCATCGAGCGGACGAAGAGCGCGAGCTCCTCCTCGCTCCAGTCCCCCAGCCGCTCGCTGAGCTCGTGGCGACGCGTGGAGGAGATGTCGTCGAGGCGACGATGGCCCTCGTCGCTGATCGCCAGGATCATCGCGCGACGGTCCTCCGGGTCGGGAGTGCGCTCGATCAGGTCGAGCTCGAGCAGCGCCTGCACCTGACGGCTGACGGCGCCCTTGTCGATGGAGAAGATCTCGACCAGGTCACTGGCCCGACGAGGACCGGAGTCGTTGAGGGCCATCAGCATCGAGTAGGCGACGGGCGACAGGTCGGCGTGCAGCATCCGTGCGCGCTCGGCGATCACGCGCCGGATGCGGCGTACGAGCACACTCATCTCGTGCTCGAGGGCACGCAGGGTCTCGTCGTCGGCCACAGGGCCAGCCTACAAAGCCGCCGACGACTTTGCGCCCCGGGCAGCAGCGACCCGCAGGTGCGGTTCTGCGAACCGGTCCGGGGGACGTTCCCGGACTCACCTGCGGGTCGGGTGACTGCAGTTGGATTCACCAGCGCGCTCGCACGGCTGGCCGGCGGGCTGCTAGCTGGCAGCCACCTCACGCGTCCTCGAAGAACTCATTCCTCGGACCACCTCCTTTCCCGTGTCCCACCAACCTAGATCGACGACAGGCGTGACTCAACGCCTTTTCGGGTACAGCGAAGCGCATGAGCGACCAGCAGACCGAAGACCAGCCCGAGAGCGGCCGCGGCGGCCTCGGAGACGACCAGCTCCCCGAGGACCTGCAGCCCACCGAGGACAACCCGCTCGCCCGCCACCCGGGCCAGACCGGTGACGACGCCGACAGGATCGGTGCGGACACCGAGGGTGGCGACGCGGAGAACCCCTCCACCCACATCACCTACGGCAGCGGTCCCGACGACAACGACGTCGAGGACACCCCCGACGCCGAGGAGGACGACGGCTCGTCCACCCTCGACAACGGCGGCGGCGGCGCGGGCTGAGAGGTCAGCTCGGAGCCACGGCCGCGGTGAACTGCGCGTTGTACAGCCGCGCGTAGGCACCGTCGGCCACGAGCAGCTGCTCGTGGCTCCCCTGCTCGACGATCGAGCCGCTCTCCATCACCAGGATGAGGTCGGCGTCGCGGATCGTGGAGAGCCGGTGGGCGATCACGAACGACGTACGGTCGCTGCGCAGGGCCGTCATCGCGTTCTGCAGCAGCAGCTCCGTGCGCGTGTCGACCGAGGAGGTCGCCTCGTCGAGGATCAGCAGGGCCGGGTCGGAGAGGAACGCCCGGGCGATCGTCACCAGCTGACGCTCTCCCGCCGAGAGGTTCGAGCCCTCCTCGTCGATGACCGTGTCGTAGCCGTCGGGCAGCGAGTGCACGAAGCGGTCCACGAAGGTGGCGCGCGCCGCCTCGAGGATCTGCTCCTCCGTCGCCTCGGGCCGCCCGTAGGCGATGTTGTCGCGGATGGTCCCCTCGAAGAGCCAGGTGTCCTGGAGCACCATGCCGATCTGGTGGCGCAGGGCGTGGCGAGGGATCGAGGCGATGTCCACGTCATCGAGGGTGATCCGGCCGCCGCCGACCTCGTAGAACCGCATCACGAGGTTCACCAGCGTCGTCTTGCCGGCCCCGGTGGGTCCGACGATCGCGACCGTCTGACCGGGCTCGGCGACGAGCGACAGGTGCTCGATCAGCGGGGTCTCGGGGTCGTAGGAGAACGACACGTCCTCGAAACGGACCCGCCCGTGCCGGGCGTCGAGCGCGGCGGCGGACCCGTCCTGCTCCGGCTCCTCCTCCTCGGCGTCGAGCAGCTCGAAGACCCGCTCGGCCGAGGCGACCCCGGACTGCATCAGGTTCGCCATCGACGCGACCTGGGTCAGCGGCTGGGTGAACTGCCGGGAGTACTGGATGAACGCCTGCACGTCACCCAGCGACATGGCCCCGCTCGCCACCCGGATGCCGCCCAGCACGGCGATGACGACGTAGTTGAGGTTCCCGATGAACATCATCACCGGCATGATCAGGCCGCTGACGAACTGCGCCCCGAAGCTGGCCTGGTAGAGCTCGTCGTTCTCGCGGGCGAAGACCTCCTCGACCTCGCGCTGGCGACCGAAGACCTTGACCAGGGCGTGCCCCGAGAAGGTCTCCTCGATGTGCGCGTTCAGCTTGCCCGTACGCCGCCACTGGTCGATGAACATCCCCTGGGAGCGCTTCATCACGGCCTTGGTGACGAACATCGAGATCGGGACGGAGAACAGCGCCACGAGCGCGAGCAGCGGCGAGATCCAGAACATGAACCCCAGCACGGCCACCACGGTGAGCAGTGAGGTGAGCAGCTGGCTCATGGTCTGCTGCAGGGTCTGGCTGACGTTGTCGATGTCGTTGGTGACCCGGCTCAGCAGCTCCCCGCGAGGCTGCTTGTCGAAGTAGCCCAACGGCAGCCTGTTGACCTTGTCCTCGACCTCGGCGCGCATCCGCAGCACGGTCCCCTGCACGACGTCGTTGAGCAGGTAGCCCTGCAGCCACGCGAGCAGGGAGGCGGCGACGTACACGCCGAGGACGAGCATCAGCACGTTGCCGACGGCGGTGAAGTCGACGTGCTGGCCCGGGACGACGTCCATCGACGAGACCATGTCCGCGAACCGGTCCTCGCCACGGGCGCGCAGGGCGGCGATGGCCTCGGCCTTCGTCATGCCTGCCGGGAGGTTGCCACCGATCAGGCCGGAGAAGATCAGGTCGGTCGCCCGACCCAGGATCTTGGGGCCGACCGCGGTCAGCACCACGCTGAGCACCGCCAGGACGACGACCGCCATGGCGCGGTACCGGTCGGGCGCCAGCCGTGCGACCAGCCGCTTGGCCGACGGCCCGAAGCTGGAGGCCTTCTGCCCGACCATGCCGCCGCCGAACGGGCCGCGAC
The DNA here is from genome assembly GCA_963843775.1 of uncultured Actinomycetota bacterium. Taxonomy (GTDB): domain Bacteria; phylum Actinomycetota; class Actinomycetes; order Propionibacteriales; family Nocardioidaceae; genus Marmoricola. Next base: position 58,712 of record CAWJLT010000012.1, on the reverse strand, counting down.
CCGGGCCACCGGGACCGGCCTGGATCCGCTCGGTCTCCTTGAGCTGGGTCATGCCGCCTCCTCCGCGCTCAGCTGGGACTCGACGATCTCCTGGTAGGTCGCACAGCTCACCAGCAGCTCGTCGTGGGTCCCGCGTCCCACCACCTCGCCGTCCTCCACCACGAGGATCAGGTCGGCGTCCCGGATGGTGGAGACCCGCTGGGCGACGATGAGCACCGTCGCGTCGCGGGTGACCGGCTTCAGCGCAGCCCGCAGACGCGCGTCGGTCGCGAGGTCGAGCGCGCTGAAGGAGTCGTCGAACAGGTAGATCTCCGGCGTGCGGATCAGGGCCCGAGCGATGGCGATGCGCTGACGCTGGCCGCCGCTGACGTTGGTGCCGCCCTGCGCGATCGGGGCGTCGAGCTGCTCCGGCATCGCCTCGACGAAGTCGCGTCCCTGTGCCACCTCGAGCGCCTGCCACATCTGCTCGTCGGTGGCGTCGGGGCGGCCGTACTGGAGGTTGGAGCGCACGGTTCCCGAGAAGAGCCAGGCCCGCTGCGGCACCAGCCCGATGGTGCCCCAGAGCAGGTCCGGCTCCAGCTGTCGTACGTCGACGCCGTCGACCAGCACCCGCCCACCGGTGACGTCGAAGAGACGGGGCACCAGGTTGACCATCGTGCTCTTGCCGGCGCCCGTCGAGCCGATGACGGCCACCGTCTGGCCGGGCCGGGCCTCGAAGGACACGTCTCGCACGACGGGGACGTCGGCCCCGGGGTAGGTGAACTCGACCCGGTCGAAGACCAGCGAGCCGTGCTCGGAGACCTCGGTCACCGGCGCCTCGGGGGGTACGACGGACGAGCGGGTGTCGAGCACCTCGGTGATCCGGTCGGCGCAGACCGCCGAGCGCGGCACCATCATCAGCATGAAGGTCGCCATCATCACCGACATCAGGATCTGCACCAGGTAGGCCAGGAACGCGGTCAGCGCACCGACCTCCATCTGGCCGTTCTCGACACGGTGACCGCCGAACCAGAGCACCGCGACCGAGGAGACGTTGAGGATCAGCATGACGGTCGGGAACATCGTGGCCAGCCACCGGCCGGCGCGCACCGCGACGGCCGTCAGCTCCTCGTTGGCGTGCGCGAACCGCTCGGTCTCGTGGGGCTCGCGGACGAACGCGCGCACGACACGGACGCCGGTGATCTGCTCGCGCAGCAGCCGGTTGACCTCGTCGATGCGCTCCTGCATGACGCGGAAGCTGGGCACCATCCGCGACACGATGAAGCCGACCGAGAGCAGCAGCGCCGGGATGCAGATCCCGAGGAGCCAGGACAGCCCGAAGTCCTCGCGCATCGCCATCACCACGCCGCCCACCATCATGATCGGCGCCGCCACCATCATCGTGCAGCTCAGCAGCACGAGCATCTGGACCTGCTGGACGTCGTTGGTCTCGCGGGTGATCAGCGAGGGCGCGCCGAAGTGCTGCACCTCCCGCTGCGAGAACGAGCCGACGCGGTGGAAGATCGAGGACCGGACGTCACGCCCGAAGCTCATCGCGGTGCGGGCCGAGAACCACACCGCTGCGATCGAGCAGCCGATCTGGAGCAGCGCGACGCCGAGCATCACCCCACCGGTGCGGATGATGTACGCCGTGTCGCCGGTGGCGATCCCCCGGTCGATGATGTCGGCGTTGAGGCTGGGGAGATAGAGGGCCGCCACGGTGCCGGTGAACTGGAGCAGCACGATGATCGCCAGCCACTTCCGGTAGGGCTGGAGGTACTCCCGGACGAGTCGGATCAGCATCTCAACGCTCCTTGGTGGCGATGCCGTGGAAGAGCAGGTCGGCGATCTCGTCGGGCGAGAGCCCCGGTCCTGTCCCGAGCACGGGATGGGCGGAACCGAAGATGAGGCTGCGCAGGGCCAGCGCCGCGACCTCGGCGTCGACCGCCAGCTCGGCGGCGTGCGGCTCGAAGAGACCGACCAGCCGGGCGTTGAGGTCGCTCTGGGCCTTGAGGAACAGCGGCGGAGGTCCCGGCTTGTGCTTCTCCTGGCTGTCGGCGAGGTGCGGTCGGAGCGCCACCATCACCGACATCGTCAGCTGCATCCGCTCCAGCACCCGTCCGGCGACGATGACCACCTTCTCGCGCAGGGAACCCACCCCTGCCACCGCAGCCTCGAATTCGGCCTGGCCGTCGGCGGGGTTGATGACCTCCTCGGCCGCGGCCAGCATCAGGCTCTTCTTGTCCGGGAAGACCCGGAAGATGGTGCCCTCCGCGATTCCGGCGGCCTGCGCGATGTCACGGGTGCTGACGTCACCACCGCGCTCGAGGATCAAGGGGATCAGGACGTCGACGATGGATTGTCGTCGCGCGTCGGGGGCCATCGCCGTCGCTCGGGGGGTCACCCCGCGATGTTATGTGAGTGAGCGCTCACTCACAAGCCTGCCCGGTGCGTTTCTCCTCTCAGGGCGCGAGGCGCACGACGCTCCAGCTGTCCTCGCCCGCTCGCCGGTAGACCATGCGGTCGTGCATCCGGCCCTTGCGGCCCTGCCAGAACTCCACGACCTCGGGACGCACCCGGAAGCCGCCCCACTGCGGTGGCAGCGACACCTCCCCCTCGTCGCCGAAGCGCGACTCCACCCCGTCGTAGAGCTGGTCGAGCTCCGCACGTGAGGCCACCTCCTCGGACTGGGGCGAGGCCCAGGCGCCGAGCTGGGAACCCCGAGGACGCGCCGCGAAGTAGGCCTCGCTCTCGGCCTGCGAGACGCGGGTCGCGAGACCGTCGACGCGGACCTGGCGCTGCAGGTCGTGCCACGGGAAGAGCAGGGACACCGCCGGGTTGGCCTCGATGTCGTGCCCCTTGCGGGAGTCGTAGTTCGTGTAGAAGACGAAGCCGCGCTCGTCGAGCCCCTTGAGCAGCACCAGCCGAGCGGACGGACGGCTCTCGGCCGAGACCGTCGTGACCACCATCGCGTTCGGCTCGTGCAGACCGGAGTCGATCGTGTCGTCGAGCCAGCGGCGGAACATCGCCACCGGGTCGGGAGCGAGATCGGGGGTGTCGAGCCCCGCGTCGCCGTACTCCCGCCGAAGGGCGGCCAGGGTCTCCGCGGTGCTGTCGTCGCTCATGCTCCGAACGTACCCGGCGGTACGCCCCTGTATCCCTATCGGGCCCGACCGTGCACAATGCCCTCCATGACTGAGGTACATCACGGACTCGAGGGTGTCGTTGCGTTCGAGACCCAGATCGCGGAACCCGACAAGGAAGGGTCTGCGCTGCGCTACCGCGGCGTCGACATCGAGGAGATCGTCGGACGGATCCCGTTCGAGAAGGTCTGGGGCCTGCTGATCGACGGCAGCTACGACCCGGGCCTGCCGCCCGCGGAGCCGGTCAACCTGCCGATCCACACCGGTGACGTCCGGGCCGACGTCCAGGCCGGTGTCGCGATGCTCGCGCCGATGCTCGGGATGAAGCAGACCTACGACATCTCGGACGAGCAGGCCCGCACCGACCTCAGCCGCGTGGCCGTGATGGTGCTGTCGTACGCCGCCCAGTCGGCGCGTGGACTCGGCCTGCCGATCGTCCCGCAGCGCGAGGTGGACCAGGGCGAGACGCTCGCCGAGAAGTTCATGATCCGCTGGAAGGGCGAGGCCGACCCCCGCCACGTCAAGGCCATCGACGCCTACTGGAGCTCGGCGGCCGAGCACGGGATGAACGCCTCGACGTTCACCGCCCGCGTGATCACCTCGACCGGGGCCGACGTGGCCGCTGCGTTCTCCGGCGCCATCGGCGCCATGAGCGGCCCGCTGCACGGTGGGGCACCCGCCCGGGTCCTGACCATGATCGAGGACGTCGAGAAGAGCGGCGACGCGAAGGCCTACGTCAAGAAGCTGCTCGACGACGGCGAGCGTCTGATGGGCTTCGGGCACCGTGTCTACCGCGCCGAGGACCCACGGGCCCGCGTGCTGCGCCGCACCGCCAAGGAGCTCGACGCGCCGCGCTACCAGGTCGCGGAGGAGCTGGAGCAGGCTGCGCTGGCCGAGCTCAGGGAGCGCCGCCCCGACCGTGTCCTCGAGACCAACGTGGAGTTCTGGGCCGCGATCGTGCTCGACTACGCCGAGGTGCCGGCCAACATGTTCACCTCCATGTTCACCTGCGCCCGCACCGGAGGCTGGTCGGCCCACATCCTGGAGCAGAAGAAGACCGGTCGGCTCATCCGTCCCTCCGCGATCTACACCGGGCCGAGCGAGCGTCCGGCCAGCGACATCGAGGGCTGGAACCCGGCGTGGGGCGAGACCACCGCCGCGGAGGAGCCGGTCTCCTGATGCGCTGAGGCGGCTCGCTCACGCACCGGGCTGCGCGTCCACCCGACGCAGGGACTTCGCGAAGCAGCGTGAGATCGGGGAGTCCCGGTAGAAGCCGAAGCCGGGGACCGGGGAGTAGCCGGCCGACTCGTAGAGGCTGATCGCCTCCGGCTGCCGCACCCCCGTCTCGAGCACCATCGCCTCGACCCCCGCCTCGCGGGCGGTGTCCTCGAGGTGGGTCAGCATCGTGCGGGCCAGACCCCGTCCGCGCGCACCCGGCGCGACGTACATCCTCTTGATCTCGGCGCTCAGCCGCGTCCCGGCGTACTCCACGTCGGCGCGACGGCGCCAGGCCCCGGTGACCACGGGCTCGCCGTCGAGGTAGCCCACGAAGAAGGCGCCGGCCGGCTCCTCGAAGTACGTCGGGTCGATCGGCGTCTCGTCCCTCCCGCCGTAGCGACGGGTGTACTCCTCCTGGACCTCCTCGACCAGCAGCGCCGCGTCGGGATGCGTGATCGGCAGCCGCTCGACCCTCACCTCAGGCAAGCGACCGACCGCTGCCGTCGCAGGAGCGGGGTGCTGTCCATGGTGGTCCCTCCAAGGTCTCCGTGTTCGCCGGGCTGACAGAATAGGGGGCGTGACCCTCGTGATCCCCGACGACCTCCTGCCTGCCGACGGACGTTTCGGCGCCGGCCCCTCCAAGATCCCCTCCGGCGCCCTCGACGCGCTGGCGGCGACCGGGACCTCGCTGATGGGCACCTCCCACCGCCAGGCGCCGGTGCGCGACCTCGTGGGCCGGGTCCGCGAGGGGCTCAGTGAGCTGTTCGCCCTGCCGGACGGCTACGAGGTCGTCCTCGGCAACGGCGGCGCCACCGCCTTCTGGGACATCGCGACCTTCGGCCTGATCCGCGAGAAGAGCCAGCACCTGAGCTTCGGGGAGTTCTCCTCCAAGTTCGCCAAGGCCGCCGCCGAGGCCCCGTTCCTCGCCGACCCGACGATCCTGACGAGCGAGCCCGGCTCCCTGCCCGAGCCGCGGCCCGAGGAGGGCGTGGACGCCTACGCCTGGGCCCACAACGAGACCTCGACCGCGGTGATGGCGCCGGTGCAGCGCCCCGACCGCACCGGGGCCGAGGACGACTCCCTCGTGCTGATCGACGCGACCTCCGGCGCGGGCGGCCTGCCGGTCGACCTGAGCCAGGTCGACGCCTACTACTTCGCCCCCCAGAAGGCCTTCGCCTCCGACGGCGGACTGTGGGTCTCGCTGATGTCGCCGGCCGCCCTGGAGCGCGCCGCCTCGATCGGTGCGAGCGACCGGTGGATCCCGGCCTTCTTCGACCTGCCCACCGCGATCGAGAACTCCGCCAAGAACCAGACCTACAACACCCCGTCGGTGGCGACGCTGTTCCTGATGGCCGAGCAGCTGGACTGGATGAACGGCCAGGGCGGGCTTGAGGCCATGGTCAAGCGCACCACCGCCTCCTCCGACGCGCTCTACGGGTGGGCCGAGCGCACGTCGTACACCACGCCCTACGTCGCCGACCCCGCCCACCGCTCGCTCGTCATCGGCACCATCGACTTCGACGAGTCGATCTCCGCCGACGCCGTGGCCGCCACCCTGCGCGCCAACGGGATCGTCGACACCGAGCCCTACCGCAAGCTCGGCCGCAACCAGCTCCGCATCGCGATGTACCCCGCCGTCGACCCGGCCGACGTCGTCGCCCTCACCGAGTGCGTGGAGTACGTCGTGGGGCGGCTCTAGTCGTCACAAGTTTTTCTGGTTAACCAGAAAAACCGCCACTTCCCCCATGTTGCAACGTTGGGTTCTGCGAGTTTTTCTGGTTAACCAGAAAACCTGCCGCCGGATCGCCCTCAGTCGGAGCGGCGCCGCAGGCCGAGGCCGATGCCGGCGGCCCCGAGCAGGATGACGCCGGGGAGGGTCCACCTCAGCCAGGCCCGGTCCTGGGCGGGCTCGATGTCGCGGAGGTTGTTCTCGGAGGTCGGGGTGGGCGACGCGGCGCCTGTACTGCCTGCAGGGGCCGGCGACGGGGCCGGGGAAGAGCTGGCGGACGCACCGGGAGGCGCGCTGGGTGCCGCGCTGGGTGCCGCGGCCGCCGGTTGCATCCGCCGGCGGATGTCGGCCGGTACGGCGACCTGCCGGACCGCCGAGCCGACGCCCTCGCTGCTGAGCCTGATCCGCGAGCCGGGGCCGACCGAGATGCCCTCGCCCTGGCGCTGGCGCGGCAGGTCGAAGGTGCCGACGCGCTCGAAGCCGGGGACGGTGTAGACGCTGGCGCGCTGCGGACCGCGTACGACGACGTGGCGGCCGTCGGGCAGCATCGCGGCGTCGGTGGCGTACTCGATGACGCGGCCCTCGGGGACCAGCCGGTTGGGCTTGCTGCGGCTCAGCCGCAGGGGCGCGCGGTAGACGGTGCCGCCCAGGATCGACTTGGTGACCACGTGCAGGCGACCCCGGGCGTCGACGAAGAGCGACTCGGCGTTGTGCGAGCCGCGGGGGTAGACCAGGCGGTACTTCGCGGGGCGGACCTCGCTGCGCCCGGTCCTGACCGGGACGCGGTAGACGCTGACCGACCTGCGCCGGGCGCGGTTGTCACCGATGTCCCCCGTCCAGACGGCCCGGCGACCGGCGGGAGCCAGCGCCTCGACGTCGACGGTGTCCACCTCGACGTGCACCACCCCGACGGTCCGCCCCGTCCTCGGGTCGACGACGAAGAGCAACGAGGGGTTGCCGGAGTCGTTGGTGGTGACCATCAGCCCACCGAGGTCGACCAGGCCGCTGGACTCGGTGATCCGCGTGTCCCGGAACGTGAAGACCCGGTCGCCGTCGGCCTCGCCGCCGCCGTCGCCGTCGCCGTCGCCGTCGCCGTCGCCGGGACCATGAACCCGCCGGTCAGCAGCGCGGCGATGACGGCACGCCAGATCAATGCGGATCCCCCCGGTTCAGCAGCTCCGCCAGCTGCGGTTGCAGGTGCCAGGTCGACACCAGCGCGTCGTACTCGTCCTGGGCCTCCCTGGGCGAGGGAGTCCCCGTGCGCACCGCTCGCAACAAGGTGTTGCGCGGAGTGTGCACGCTGTCGACGAACTCGACGACGTCGACGCGGTAGCCGACCTGTCGCAGGATGGCTGCGCGGAGGGCATCGGTCAAGGTGTCGGCCAGCCGTTCTCGCAGGATCCCGTCTCGGGTCAGGCTGGCGTAGCCCGCGGGAGTCGGGTTCCTGCGCATCTGGACAGAGATGTCGTGATGGCAGCACGGGGCCGCCAGCACCAGCTCGGCGTCCCAGCCGACGGCCCGGAACAGCGCGTCGTCGGTCGCGGTGTCGCACGCGTGCAGGGCGAGTACGACGTCCGGGTGCTCCTCGAGGACGACGTCGCGGATGCCCGCGGCGTGGAAGCTCATCTCGTCGGCGACCCCGAGCCGTTCCGCTACCTCGGCGTTGTGCCGACGCGACTGCTCCTTCACGTCGACCCCCACCAGTCGCACCGGCATCTGGTCACGCAGCCAGGCATGAGCGGTGAAGGTGAGGTAGGCGTTCCCGCAGCCGAGGTCGACCACGCGCAGCGGGTCCTCGGCCGTGGGGGTGCGCAGCCGGCCCGATCGGGTGGCGTCCTCGATGGCCACCGAGAGCGCCCGGAGGAACTCCTCCACCTGGCGGTACTTCGCCTGGCGCGACGGCTTCACCCTCCCCTGCGCGTCGGAGATGCCGAGCTCGCGCAGCACGGGGTGGTCGTCGGGCAGCAGCCGCTGCTTGGTGTGGTCGTGACCACGCTCCGGGATGACCTCGTCGGCCCGCGCTGCGGAGTGCAGGAGCGCCTGGCCCTTCTTGGTCACCCGCAGCTGGTGGGTGTGTGTGGTCGTCTCCACGTGCCAGTTGGCGAACGGCTCCCCCAGCAGATCGTCGAGAGCGGCGCCGGCGTCCTCGTGGTTGGTGACGTGCGCCTGGGTGCCGTCGTACGTCGTGACCTGGAGGCGGCGGCCGGCCTTGAGGTCGACGTAGCGCAGCTCGACCCGGCGCCACCGCGGCTCCGGCTGCCCCCGTCGTCGACCGGAGGCCAGCGCCCTGACCAGGTGCTCGTCATCGAGTACGGCGCTGCGCAGCTGGGCGAGCGCGCGCCCTAGTTCCTCGGCCATCAGCAGCCGGCCCTACTTCGCCAGAGCGGCGATCACGACGATGAGGATGAGCCCACCGAGTGCGACGGGAATGACCAGTCGGCGGTAGCGGGGATTCATGCTGGGGAGTCTAGGGGCTCCGCCACGGGTGCCCGGACGACCGCGACCCTGCGGTCGAGCATCCCCTTGCCCCGCGAGAAGACCGCGATGGAGGCCAGCACCCCGAGGATGGTCAGGCCACCACCACCGATCAGGGTCCAGCGGGCACCGAACTGCTCACCGATCCAGCCGATGAACGGCGACCCGAGCGGGGTGCCACCCATGAAGACCATCAGGTAGAGCGCCATCACGCGGCCGCGCAGGTGGGCGGCCGTGGCGAGCTGCATGGTGGTGTTCGCGGCCGTGATCATCGTGAGCGCGGCGAAGCCGAGCAGCGGCACGATCAGCATGAAGGTGAGGTACGTCGGCACCAGTCCTGCCGCGATCTCGACCACGCCGAACAGCAGTGCGCTCCCCGCGACCAGCCGCAGCCGGACGCGCGTCCGGCGGGCCGCCATCAGGGCGCCGGTCAGCGATCCGACCGCCATCGCGGAGCCGAGGAGGCCGTACTCCGTGGCGCCCTTGTCGAAGACCTGGGTCGCCATCAGGGCCGAGGTCATCTGGAAGTTCAGACCGAACGTGCCGGCGAAGAAGACGATGCTCAGGATCAGCATCAGGTCGGGCCGACCCCTCAGGTAGCGCACGGCGTCGCGGATCATCCCCTTGTGCCGGGCCTCGGGGGGGCTGATGTTCAGGTCGGCCACGACCATGCGGCGCAGGGCGAGGACCACGGCGGCATAGCTGAGGCCGTTGAGCAGGATCACCCACCCGGTGGCCTCGGCGCCACCGCCGAAGACGCCGATGAGCAGGCCCGCCAGTGCCGGTCCGGCGACCCGGGCGGCGTTGAAGGACGCGGAGTTGAGGCCGACCGCGTTGGACAGGTCCTCGGCGTCGACCATCTCGCTGACGAAGCTCTGCCGGGCGGGTGCGTCGAAGGCCGAGCCGACCCCGAAGACGAAGGCCAGCACGTAGACGTGCCAGACCTCGACGGTTCCCGTGACGGCCAGCGTGCCGAGGAGGAGGGCGGTCAGCGCCATCACCGTCTGCGTGACCTGGAGGAGCCGCTGCTTGGGGAAGCGGTCCGCGATCAGGCCGGCGTACGGCGAGAGGAGCAGCGCGGGCAGGAACTGGAGCCCGGTGGTGATGCCGAGCGCGGTGCCGTCGTTGACGGCGAGCACGACGACCAGCCAGTCCTGGGCGACGCGCTGCATCCAGGTGCCGGTGTTCGAGACGACACCGCCGGTGGCGTACAGGCGGTAGTTGTGGTTGTGCAGGGAGCGGAACGTGGGACTCAACTAGTGGCCAACCTCTGGATCAGGGGGGCGGCGTCCCTCAGGACGGCGCGTTCGTCGGGGGTGAGCTCGCGCAGGCGCTGGGCCAGCCAGGCGTCACGGCGACGACGGTCGGCGAGCAGGATCTCCCGGCCGTGGTCGGTCAGGTCGACGAGCACCTGGCGACCGTCGGTCTCGTGCGGGCGGCGGGTGGCGTACCCCTCGTCGACCAGGGTGTGGACGGTGCGGGTCATCGACGGCGGCTGGACACGCTCATAGGCGGCGAGGGCGCCCACGGTGCACTCGCCCTCACGGAACAGGATCCCCAGGGCGCTCAGCTGCGCGACGCTCAGCGGGTTGTTCGGCTCACGCTCGTTGCGCAGGCGCCGGGAGAGCCGGGCGACCGAGAACCGGAGCTCGGAGGCGAGACCGGTGTCGGAGCGCGAGGCGGACTGGACCGTGGGAGGCATGATACTTAGCGTAACTCATTACCCACGCTAACTATTTCCCTCGACCGTCCGGGCGGCCCAGCCGGGCAGCGAGCTCGGTCAGGTCAGCAGCTCGGTGAGCGGGTGGATCGCGAAGTACAGGACGAACATCGCGCTGATCCCCCACATCAACGGGTGGACCCCACGGCCGTGGCCACGGACCACCTTGATCAGCACGTAGCTGAGGAACCCGGCACCGATGCCGACCGTGATCGAGTAGGTGAACGGCATCAGCACGATCGTCAGGAACGCGGGGAGGGCGATCTCGAGGTCGTCCCAGTCGATGCCCTTGACCTGCTGCATCATCAAGAAGCCGACCAGCACGAGCGCGGGTACGGCGGCCTCGCTCGGGATGATCTTGACCAGGGGCGAGATGAAGATCGCCAACAGGAACAGCACGCCGGTCACGACCGAGGCCAGTCCGGTCCGGGCGCCCTCGCCGACACCGGCGGCGGACTCGATGTAGGAGGTGTTGGACGAGACTCCGCCGGCACCACCGGCGACGGCTGCCAGCGAGTCGACGATGAGGATCCGCTGGGTGTTCGGCGGTGTGCCCTCCTCGTCGAGCAGACCGGCCTCCGCGCCGATCGCGGTCATCGTTCCCATGGTGTCGAAGAAGTCGGCGAGCATCAGCGTGAAGACGAGGAGCACGACCGCGACGACGCCGACCTGGTCGAAGGAGCCCAGCAGGTTGAACTCCCCCAGCGTCCCGAACTTCGGCGTCTCGAAGATCTTGTCCGGCAGCGAGGGGACGGTGAGTCCCCAGCCGGTCGGGTTCTTGGCACCCCCGGCACCGAAGCCGCCGATCGACTCGACGACGATCGCGATGATCGTGGTGGCCACGATCGAGATCAGGATGGCGCCCTTGACCTTGCGCACCCACAGGGCGATCACCAGGACGAGCCCGATGACGAAGACCACGACCGGCCAGCCCTGGAGGCTCCCCCCGTCGCCGAGCTGGACGGGGACGGTGCTCTGGGCGGCGTCAGGCATGCGGCGCACGAACCCCGCGTCGACGAAGCCGATCAGGGCGATGAAGAGCCCGATGCCGACCGAGATCGCGATCTTGAGCTGGGCCGGGACCGCGTGGAAGACCGCCTCCCGGAAGCCGGTGAGCACGAGGACGAGGATCAGGATGCCCTCCATCACCACCAGGCCCATGGCGTCGGCCCACGTCATGTCGGTCGCGATGGAGACGGCGACGAAGGCGTTCAGGCCGAGCCCGGTCGCGAGCGCGAGCGGGAAGTTGGCGACCACGCCCATCAGGATGGTCAGCACGCCGGCGACCAGCGCCGTCCCGGCCGCGATGGCGGCCAGGTTGCCGGGGGCAGAGCCACCGAGGAGCTGGCCGTCCCCGTCCTCGACGAACCCGAGGATCAGGGGGTTGAGCACGATGATGTAGGCCATCGTGAAGAACGTGACCACACCTCCGCGCACTTCGCGGCCGACGGTCGATCCACGCTCGGAGATCTTGAAGTACTTGTCCACAGGCGGAATCCAACCACGATCCCGCCTCGGCCCAGAGGCCGGCCATGACTCTCCCGGGCGGTTAGATTGAGGGCATGCAACCCGACGACGAGCAGCCGATGGTGCACGAGATCGGCAACCGCACCTACATCGTCGCCGACGTGGACCCGCTCGACCTCGACGGCGTCCGCACGATGCAGGTCGGGACGGCGCTGTGGGCGGTCGTGCTGGTGCTGCTGCTCCCCTTCTACAGCCGGTTGCAGGAGGACGGCCGCCTGTGGTGGCTGTGGACGTGCGTGGCCGGCTTCGGGCTCGGGCTCGTCGGCTGGGACCACTGCCGTCGGCGACGCAACCTGCGTCAGGGCCGCGACCGACGACCGCGAGGCCCGGGCCGAGCACTGAGAGCGCGGTCGGCTGTCGGACAGAGGAGAACGATGACCCGTTTCACCTACTACACCGCCACCACCCTCGACGGCTTCATCGCCGACGAGCACGACTCCCTCGCCTGGCTGTTCGAGCAGAAGACCGAGGAGGGTGGCCCCGCGGGCTACGAGGAGTTCATCGCGGGCATCGGTGCGATGGTCATGGGCACGACGACCTACGCCTGGCTCGGCGACCACCTGCGGACCACCGGCGAGAAGTGGATGTACGACCTCCCGTGCTGGGTCTTCACCCACCGCGACCTCAGCCTCCTCGGTGAGGGCGTCAGGTTCGTCTCGGGCGACGTCCACGAGCACCACCCGGAGATCGTCGCGTCGGCGGGCGACCGCGACGTGTGGGTCGTCGGCGGCGGCGACCTGGCCGGTCAGTTCGCCGACGCCGGGCTCCTGGACCAGATCGTGCTCTCCGTCGCGCCCGTCACCCTGGGGGCGGGTCGGCCGCTGTTCCCGCGCCGGCACGACCTGAGGCTCGTCGCCCTCGACCGCAACGGCGACTTCGCGGTGGCGACGTACGACGTGGTCGGGCCACGCTCGGACTGAGCGCTCAGAACTCTTCGTAGTCGTCGCGGCTGAGCGAGTCGAACACGTGGTCCGGCAGCGGCGGCGGGAGCTGCTTCTTGCGCAGCTGGGCCTCGGAGTGCGCCCCGCAGCCGTGGTCGAGCGACACGACCCGACCGTCGTCGTTCGCGAACTCGTTGGCACAGACCCCGAAGGTGTGGGAGAGCTCGCTGGCGAGCCGGACCAGGAAGCCACAGCCTTCGCAGCGTCCGGGCGCGTTCTGGGCCAGCGGGGAGTCGGGGCCCTGCTCACCGTCGTACCAACGCTGGGTCGCGAGCTGGCGGCCCTCGAGCGAGAGCACCCGGGCCCGACCGAGGCCGAGCTCGTCGACGACGGAGCGCTCCCAGTCGTCGTAGGTGTCGCCGGCGAGGTAGGTCGGCACCAGGCGCGGGTCGTCCTCGTCGGTGGGGAGCAGGTCACCGGGTGAGAGGTCACCGGGCTGGATGCGGTCGCGCCAGGGGACCCAGACCGGCGCGATGATCGCGTCCTCGCCGGGGAGCAGGACGATCTCGTCGATCGTCACGGCCTCGGCGCCGGGCGCACGCGCCACGGTCACCGCCCAGACCCACCCGGGGTAGCCGCGCTCGCTGCTGGAGAAGCGGTGCGTGACCACACCCTCGTCCTCGGAGCTGGCGGCGAGGTGCTCACCGACGACGTCGGCACCCACCTGCTCCACCAGGGCAGCGCGGGCGGCGGCGACCGCCTCGGGGGCGACCGGGTCAGCTGTGGTCATCACGTCGCCGATTGTCCCTCATCGGCATGGGCCCTGTCTGCCTGCCCCACTGTCTTGACAAGATGTGGACATGGCGGACGAGGCGAGGACAGGGACCGAACCCCCTGACACGTCCGGGCCGACCCCGCCGCGCTCGCGCGGGACGGGGCGCCGGGTCGCCGGTGCCACGGGCCGTGGCATCAAGAAGGCGGGGTCCAAGACGGGGTCGGCGGCGACCTACACCTTCCGGCAGGCACGTCGGGCCTCGCACGCCGAGGGAGCGGGCGACTCCGGTCTCTACCGCCTGATCGAGCTGCACGCCTTCAACGCCGCCGGAGACGCTGCCGTCGCCATCTCCCTGGCCGGCACCCTCTTCTTCGCCCAGCCCGGCGAGGCCCGCGGGCAGGTGGCGCTCTTCCTCGGGCTGACGATGCTGCCCTTCGCAGTGGTCGCCCCTCTGCTCGGCCCGTTCCTCGACCGGTTCAGCCACGGCCGCCGGTGGGCGATCGGCGGGACGATGGCACTGCGCGCGTTCCTGTGCTGGCTGATGGCCGACGCCGTGGCCTCGCAGTCGATCGCGATGTTCCCGACCGCGCTGGGCGTCCTCGTCTCCTCCAAGGCCTACGGCGTGGCCCGGGCCGCGACCGTGCCGCGGCTCCAGCCCCCCGGGCTGAGCCTGGTGAAGGCGAACAGCCGGATCTCCCTGGCGGGTGTCGTGGGGGCCGCGGTGGCCGGGCCGCTGGCGGCTGCGGCCTCGACCTTCGGCGCGCAGTGGTCGCTCCGGTTCGCCTTCGTGGTCTTCGCCGGTGCCACGATCCTCTCCATCCTGCTGCCGGCCAAGGCCGACTCCCACACCGGTGAGCTCCCGGTGAGCCTGGGCGGTGACCCGAAGAAGTTCCAGATGCCGGTCGACGTCGTCTTCGCCCTCCGCTGCAACGCGGGGCTGCGGATGCTCTCGGGCTTCCTGACCATGTACATGGCCTTCCTGCTCCGGCAGCACCCGTTCCCCGGCTGGGAGCAACGGACGACCCTCCTGATGGGGCTCGTGATCGGCGCCGCGGGGCTGGGCAACACGATCGGCATCGGGCTCGGCTCCGCACTGCGCAAGGTCAAACCCACGGTCACCGTGGTGGTGGCCCTGCTCGCGGACGCCGCCGCCGCGATCGTGGCCGCGATCTTCTACGGACTGATCCCCGCCATCGCACTGGGCCTGACCGCGGGCGTGGCCCAGGCGATGGGCAAGCTCGTGCTCGATGCCACCGTCCAGCGCGACGTGCCCGAGCGCCAGCGCACCTCGGCGTTCGCCCGGTCCGAGACGCTGCTGCAGCTGTCCTGGGTGCTCGGCGGGTTCATGGGCATCGCCCTGCCCCTGATCCCGCGCCTCGGCCTCGGGGTGCTGGCCGCGCTGATGGTGGCCTGGACGTTCTTCGTCCTGGCGAAGAGGCCGGGTCAGTCGACCCGGACGCGGGGTCCGCTGACGACCTGAGGTCCCGCGACACGCTCGGCGACCACCCCCGCCACCAGACCGGTGAGGACGAGGGCGACGAGCGGCACGGCGTACTCCCCGACCCAGAAGTCGGCAGCGAAGTAGGTGAGCACCGAAAGCCCCGACCCGACGATGAGAGGCACGAGCTGGATCACGATCGTCGCACCGGCGACCAGGAGGCCGGCCACGGCACCCGAGGCGGGGGTGAAGCGCCCCAGGCGCAGCGCCATCAGGTCGGCCGCCAGGAGCGCCGCGGCGACGACGAGGGACCAGCCGGTCCACGTGACGTAGTCGAGCGCACCCAGGGTCGCGCCACCCCCGCTCAGGGCGGCGGCCCCGAACGCGGTGGCCAGCACCGCACTGCCCGCGGCGATCGCCGTCCCCACGAAGGCGCGCCCCGTGAGCACCACGGCCGCGAGCGCAGCACACGGCGGCACCACGGCCCCGGCGCGGCTGACCCAGCGGAAGAGCTCGAAGTGGGTGGACAGGAGCGTGTCCGGGGCCACTCGCCACAGCATCGCGATCCCGACCACGCTCGCCACGGACACGAAGGCACACACGACGATGACCAACCGGTCCCGGTGCCTCAGCGCCCCGTTGGTCATGGGGTCAGAGCTCGAGCTCGTCGGCCAGGCCTCGCAGCAGCTTGGCGGTCGGCTTGGCCATCTTGGCGTCCGGCCGGCGACCAGCGCGGTAGCCCTCCTCGACGCCCTCGAGCAGCCGGATCAGGTCCTCGACGATCCCGACCATCTCCTCAGGCTTCTTGCGCTGCGCCTCACGACGGTTCTGGGTCACCGACGCGGGAGCGTCCAGCACCTTCACCTGGTGGGCCTGCTCGCCCTTGCGGCCGGACAGGATGCCGAACTCGACCCGGGCCCCGGCCTTGAGCGTGGGCACTCCCTCGGGCAGGGAGGAGGAACGGACGTAGACGTCTTCGCCGTCCTCGCGCGAGAGAAAGCCGAAGCCCTTCTCGGCGTCGTACCACTTGACCTTTCCGGTGGGCACGGCACTGCCTTTCTGATCATCGTCGAGCCGCGGAACCGGTGCCGGTCGCAGCGAGTGCACAGCGTACGCGGGTGCCCGGCCGGGCGACCAGCGAGTTCCTCAGCGGTAGGTGTCGGGGTCGCGGAGGAGCTCGTTCATCGACCCGGAGCGGAAGCCGAGCGGGTCGACCTCGACCTCGCTGAACCCGGCGGAGCGTACGACGGCGAGGTGCTCGCCGGCCACGTCGACGAGGGCACGGTCGACCTCCACCCGGGCGCGCTCGCCGAGGTCACGGACCCGGACGTCGGCCACCTGGTGGCCGGCCTCGACCAGGGCGCGCCGCAGGGCCGCCTCGGCCTGCTCGACCCGCGCCAGCCGCGAGGGTGTGATCTCGATTCCGTAGGCGATCCGCGAGCTCAGGCAGGCTGCCGCCGGCTTGTCCCAGGTCGGCAACGACCACTCGCGCGAGGCCCGCCTGATCTGGTCCTTGGTGAGGCCGGCGTCGAGGAGCGGCGTCACGGCACCTCGCTCCGAGGCGGCCGCGATCCCGGGGCGGAAACCGGCGCGGGCGTCGTCGGCGTTGGTGCCGGTCGCGACGGCGGCGAAGCCGTGCCGGGTCGCGAGCGGACCGAGCACGTCGAGCAGCTCGGCCTTGCAGAACGCGCACCGGTCACCGGCGTTGGCGCGGTAGCCCTCGCGCTCCATCTCCGCCGTCTCGGGGGTGAGCACGTCGACCCCCAGGGAGCGCGCGAAGTCCATGGCCGGGCCCCGTTCGGAGAGCGGGAGCGAGTCGGAGTACGCCGTGGCAGCGGCGACGTTGTCCGCACCGAGCGCCCGCACCGCCGCCGCGAGCAGGAACGCACTGTCCGCTCCTCCGCTGAACGCGACCATCAGCCGCTCGTGCTCGCGGAGCTGTTCCTCCAGCCGGGCCAGCCTCTGCTCGAGGACGAAAGAGTCGAGCCAGTCGGGGAAGCCGGTCAGGTCGGTGAGCACGACGTCGGTGCCGGCCGCCACCAGCTCCTGCCGGGTGCAGCCACCGGTGAGCACCGAGACGCTGGTGATCCCAGCCGTCCGGGCCCCTTCGACGTCGTGGACGTGGTCGCCGACGTAGACCTGCGCGTCGTGCCGCACCAGCACCTCGCCCTTGCCCGGACCCCAGACGCGTCCCTCGACCACGTCGACGTCGAGCCCGAGGTGGTCGACGTGCAGCTGGGCGTTGGGCGTGTGCTTGCCGGTGACGACGATGATCCGGCCACCGTGGCGGCGTACGGCGGCCAGGGCGTCGGCCACCCCCGCGAAGGCGGGGGTCGGCGCGACGGCGAAGTCGGGGTAGATCTCCCGGAACCGGTCGGCGGTCGACGCGATCAGCTCCGCCGCGAGGTGGGGCGCGAGGATCTGCTCGAGGGGCGGGCCGAGCTTCGAGGTCATCTCGTCCAGGGGGAACTCGACCCCGAGCTCGGCGCCGAGCGCGTCCAGGGTGGCCGCGAAGCCGACGACGGTGTCGATCAGCGTCATGTCGAGGTCGAACCCGACCACCAGCTGCTCGCTCACCTTCTCAGCCTAGGCCGCCGGGCCGGGAGAAATCACATCGGCGGAGTCGGCACGGATTGTGGAACAATCTGCGACGTGGACACCTCGACCGACCCCGCCGCTGCCACCGACCGCACCGGGGCGGCGCGCCTGCAGGTCCTCGCCGCGGCGGTCTGCTTCGGCACCACCGGGACGGCCCAGCAGCTGTGGCGGCCCGACGGGGCCAGCACCCTGGCCGTCGGCGCCGCGCGGATCATCCTCGGTGGCGCCCTGCTCGTCGCTCTCGCGCGCGGTGGCACCCTCACCGTCATCCGCGCCGCGTGGCCACTCCTGCTGCTCGGCGGGGTGGGCGTCGCGATCTACCAGACCTCCTTCTTCGCGGCCGTCGACCAGACCGGGGTCGCGGTCGGGACGGTGGTGGCCATCGGGTCAGGGCCGGCGATCGCCGGGCTGCTGAGCCGGCTCGTCAACGGGGAGCGGCTCACGGCGCGTTGGTCGGTCGCCACCGCCCTGGCCTCGGTCGGGGTCGCCGTGCTGGCTCTCACCGCCGGCGAGGACACGTCGGTCGACCCGGCCGGTGTCCTGCTCGCGGTGGTGGCGGGTGGCGGCTACGCGTCGTACACGGTGATCGCGAAGCGCCTGCTCGACCAGGGCCATGCCCCTGAGCAGGTGATGGCGGCGACGTTCGGCACCGGTGGCCTGGTCCTCGTCCCGGTCCTCCTCGTGTCCGGGACGGCGTGGCTGGCCGAGCCCGAAGGTCTCGGCATGGTGCTCTACCTCGCCGCCGTGCCGACCGCGGTGGCCTACGCGCTCTTCGCCCGCGGTCTCAGGAGCCTGGGCGCCGGGGAGACGGCGACGCTGGTCCTGGCGGAGCCGGTGACCGCCCTGCTCCTGGGGGCGGTCGTGCTCGGCGAGCGCCCGGGAGAGGGCGCGATCATCGGCGGCGCCCTCGTCATGGCGGGCCTGCTCGTGCTCGCCGTGCCCGGCGGGCGGCGTACGACGCTGATCCGCGCGGAGGTGCAGCCGTGAGCGAGACACTCGGGCGCCTCAGCACGGTCGACTCCCTCGCCGGCCAGCTGCGCGACCGCATCCTGGACGGCGACCTCACCCCCGGGCTGCGGCTGGTGGAGCGCGAGCTGGTCGGTGAGTACGACGTGGCCCGGCACACGCTGCGGGCCGCCCTGCGGATGCTGTCGACCGAGGGTCTGGTCGAGCTGGTCCCGAACCGCGGCGCCCAGGTGGTCAGCCCCCGACCAGGCGATCTCGAGGAGCTCCTCGAGCTGCGCACGGCGCTGGAGGTCGAGGCCGCGCGCCTGGCCCTGGCGCGCGATCCCGACGGGCTGGCCCGTGCCCTGGACGAGGCGGTGGCGGCCCTGCGCGAGATCTGTGAGCGGGCAGAGCCGCCTTGGAGCCTGGTCGCCGACGCGCACGCCGCGGTCCACCGCGCGATCGTGGAGAGCGCCGGGTCGCCCCGGATCGCGTCCGCCTACGCCGGGCTGACGGCGGAGCTGCGCCTGTTCCTGCTCGCGCTACGGCCGGTGTGGGCCCTGTCCCGCATGGTCACGCACCACGAGGAGCTGGCGCGCGCGCTGTTCACGCGGGGACCGGAGGCCCTCCGGGAGCACCTCGCCGACGGTGCCTCCGCCGTGCTCGGCGGGGGCTGACCTCGCCTCAGTCCAGCAGCCCCGCGGCCAGCGCGGCGGCCAGCGTCGGAGCGAGGGGCAGTCGAGGGATCAGCGTCGCCTGGAACGCGTGGTAGGTGTCGGGCTTCCCCTTCCACGTGACGTTGCTCGGCTGGTTGTCCGGCGAGAGCTCATGGCGCCACGAGCCGCGCTCGTGGTCGATGAAGCGGGCGTCGATGTGCTCCCACCAGGCGGTGTAGAGGTCGTCGTAGGCCGTCGCGCCGGTCACCGCGTGCAGCGCCGCCGCTGCGGCCACGCCCTCGGCGGCGACCCAGTGCATCCGCTCGCGCACGACCGGGTGGCCCTCCCAGTCGACGGTGTAGACGAAGCCGTCGGTGCCGTCGGCGGCCCAGCCCTCGCGGACCGAGGCCTCGAACAGCGACCGGGCGTCGTCGAGCATCCAGTCCGGCGCTGCGTCACCGAGCCCGGCCCGCAGGTGCAGCACCAGCCGCGACCACTCCAGCCAGTGGCCGATGGTCGCCCCGTAGGGGCGGAAGGGATGCGCCGGCTCGTCGGCGTTGTACTCCGGGACGGCCGTCCACGTCGCGTCGAAGTGCTCCGGGATCCGCCAGCGGTTGCCGCGCGCGAGGTCGTGCACGACCCGGGTGACGATGCGCTGCGCCTTCACACGCAGCGACGGGTCGTCGAGCACGTCCGCAGCCGAGAGCAGGGCCTCGACCGTGTGCATGTTGGCGTTGACCCCGCGGTAGCCGTCGAGGGTGGACCAGTCACGGTCCCACTCCTCCCGCACCATCCCGAACTCCTCGTCCCAGAAGTGCGCGAGCAGGATCGCCAGGGCGTCGTCGAGCAGCTCACGGCCACCGGGGCGGCCGGCTGCCGTCGCGCTGGCCCCGGCCAGGACGACGAAGGCGTGCTCGTAGGCGGTCTTGGTCGTGACCGTCGGTCCGTCCGGCCCCACCTGGGCGAACCAGCCGCCGTGCTCGTCGTCGTGGAACCGGCCGCCCAGCGCCGCCACCCCGTGGTCGGCCAGGGCGCCGCAGCCGGGTCGGCCCATCAGGTGGCCGAGGGCGTAGACGTGGGTCATCCGGCAGGTGATCCACAGCTCGGTGGGCCGGCCCGGCTCGGCCGCACCCGCGTCGTCGAGCCAGGCGAACCCACCCGCCGGGTCCAGCGAGGCCCGGCCGAAGTCGAGCAGCCGGTCGCCTTCGCTCTCCAGCCAGCGCTGGTGGGACGACCGGTCCAGCCAGGGCATCAGGCTGGTCCGGCGTATGACGTGCCGACCTCGTAGGTCGCCACGCCCAGGGTCGAGTCGCTCTGCCCGTAGTAGGCGAACCAGGTGCCCTTGAAGTGCACGAGGCCTTCCACGAACGTCACGTTGGAGACCAGTCCGTGCTGGTCCTCGTAGGTCGACGGCTCGAGCCAGGGATAGTTCATCTGGGCCATGATCTCGGTCGGCCGGTCCGGATGGAAGAGCAGCTGACCACATGTGTAGCGGACGGTCCCGTCCTCGTTCCTCACCGCCGCGTTGTGCAGCAGCAGGATCAGCCCGTTGTCGGTGAGGATGGGCTGCGGCCCGACCTCGACGAGGAACTCGCCGAACGTCCCCGGGGGTGTCGGCAGCATCAGCGGCGCGTCCTGCGCACACGGCGTCCAGTGCAGGAGGTCCTCGGACCACGCGTAGTAGATCGAGCCCTCACCGAAGTACATCAGGTAGCGACCGCCGATCGGCGTGGCCAGGATCGCCCCCGCCTTGCTCCACGGCGTCGGCACCTCCTCCGCGTGCGGCTCGAAGGTGTTGAAGCCCGGGAACAGCGGCCCGTGCTTCTCCCACGTGAACAGATCGGTCGAGGTGGCCAGGCAGAGCTGCGCGTTCGTGCGGTCCCAGGCGGTGTAGGTCAGGTAGTAGGTGCCGTCGATCTCGGTCACCCGCGGGTCCTCGCAGCCGAACTCCTCGTAGGGCTCGCTGGGCGAGAGCACCGGGTCGGGGTGCCGCTCGAAGTGGATGCCGTCGTCGCTGGTGGCCAGGCCGACATGGCTGATGATGTCGTCGGCGTGCGCCCGGTAGAGCAGCACGACCTGGCCGTCCTTCACCACCGCCGCCGGGTTGTAGACGCTGCCGGACTCCCAGCCTTCGCCCTGCGGCGAGAGGATCGGGTTGGCGGCGTACGGCGTGAAGGGGCCGAGGGGGAAATCTGCGTGCGGGGTGGTGCTCATCGAGTTGTTCTCCTGAGGGTCGAGGGGCATGGAGGTCAGCGACGGACCAGCGTGACGCCACCGGGAGCGAGGGTCACCGGCACGTTGCCGGCGGTGCTCGTCGTACGTCGGAGCAGGTGGCCCAGGCCGTCGTACTGCCAGACCTGCGCCCGGCCGGAGCCGGGCACGGACACCGTGGTGCGCTGGGTGGTCGTGGCGGCACTGCGGAGCAGCGCGGTGCCGTGGCCGCCACCGCCGAGCACCAGGCGGGAGACGAGCGGCTGGACCATCAGGGCATCCAGCCGTGCGGTTCCGCCGGAGGTCCTGGCGGACACCTTCGGTGCCGACCCGGGCAGCAGAGCGGCCAACGTCACCGGGAGCAGGGCTCCCTTCGCGGGAGACGCCCCCTGGGCGCCGACGGCCGAGGAGCGGACCCGGCCGAGGGTGCGGTCGCCGTCGGTGAAGGTGGTGACGGCGGGGCTGCCGCGCTCCAGGTCGAGCACCGGGATCACCAGCGCCTCGGGGTGGCGCCCGACGTCGATGGTGATCGTCCCCCCGGCGGGGAGCGAGGCGTAGCCGGTCCCGGCGTACTGCGACTCCCCGGTCCAGGTCGACTCCGGCCGCACGGCCGTCGCTCCTCCGGCCAGCTGGGCGTCCTCGGCCTGGAAGTACTGCGTGCCCACGACCTGCCGGACCGAGGAGGTCAGGGCGACCCGCTTCGCGACGGGGTCGCCGTCGAGGGCGAGCATCGTGAGCAGTCCGTGGATCGTGGACTCGGCGCCGGAGTTCTGGTTGGCCGTGCCGTCGGGCGCGACGCCGTCGAGGGTCACCCCGGTGGCGGGGTCGTACGTCGGGGCCTTCGAGGCGTTGGCGCCGAAGAACCAGGCCGCGACGATGCCCGCCATCAGCCGGCCTCCCCCACCGGTCGCCATCAGGGACTGGACGCGCGAGTCCGCGCCGTAGGCGATCTGGGTGGCGTCGGCCCGGGCGGGCAGGCGACCGTTGTCCGGTCCTCCCGAGGTCAGCATCCACGGGTCGAAGGTGAACGAGTCGAGGGCCGCGACCCTGCGCAGGGAACGGTCACCGGTGACGTCGGCCGCGCGGGCGAGCGCGGCAGGCATCTGGGATCCCCAGGCGTGCCAGTCCGAGCGTGAGAGGGCCCACGGGAGGACGCCCCCGAACGGCCAGCTGCGGGCGTCCCCGCCGCCCAGCTCGGCGATGCCCCTGCTGAGCTGCACCATGGCCCGCCGAGCCCCGGCACCTCCGCGTGCATCTCCTCCGGCGCGCACGTAGGAGGCCAGTCCCAGGACCGCCTCGGCCGACGCATCCGCGCCGTCGGAGATCAGCCAGGCGGGCGTGCGCCGACCGTCGATGTTCAGGTAGCGCCCGTAGTCGTCGAGCACCTGGCGGTCGAGGGCCTTCACCGCCAGGTCCATCCGGCGCGCCAGGAACCGCGAGAAGGCCGGGTCGACGTGCTTGAACGCGGCGTACCCCTCCCCCAGGGCCCAGACCGTGCGGGCCAGCCAGTAGGACGCGTCGCTGTCGGAGGGGTCCGGGAGCTCGACCGGTTCGGCGCTGGGGTTCAGGGTTCCGTCGGGCTGCATCCACAGCACGACGTTGCCGGCGTCGCGGCCCGAGGCCGTCTGGAGGTAGGTGAGTCCGCGCAGCATGTCGAAGGACCGACGTCGACTGGAGGCGGCACCCGTCTGTCGCCAGTCACGGAGGTAGACCACAGCCGCGCGCGCCATGTCGTCGGCGTTGAACGCCCCTTGGGTGTAGGTGTCCTCGGCCGCGTCGAAGTCGCCACCGCCGACCCTGTTGAAGCTGCCGTCCGGCTGCCGGTCGGCGTAGGTCCACAGCGTGCCGATCCGTGGTCGCCGGGCCAGCTGGTACGTCGTGTGGCGGGACTGCTCCGGTGGCGCCACCCGGTCACCGAGGAAGTCCAGGTGGGCCAGGTTGGTCAGCCGGGCAGAACGCGGCGCGGGTTCGGCCACCGAGGGCGGCGTCACCGCGAGGAGCCCGCCCAGCAGGGCCAGCGCTGCCAGTCCGGTGGTCGCGGAGCGCGCGCCCCGAAGCCACGTGGTCGTCGAGAACATGGTCATCCCTTCACTCCGCTGCTCAGCTCGGCACCGGTGAATCGCTTCTGGAACACCAGGAACAGCGCGACGGCAGGAACAGCCAGCACCACCGCCCCGGCGAGGATGGCGCCGTACGGGTTGTCAGCCCGGCCGGCGATGTTGCTGATGTAGTTGGCCAGCGTCACCGCGAGGGGCTGCCGACTCTGGTCCTTGGTGACCAGGAACGGCCACAGGAACTCGTTCCACGGACCGATGAAGGTCAGCAGCGTGGCGGTGAGCACCGCCGGACGCACGAGCGGGAGCGCGATGGACCACATGGTGCGGAACTCACCGGCCCCGTCGAGCGAGGCCGCCGCGAAGAGGTCCTCGGGCAGCTGCAGGAAGAACTGCCGGAAGACGAAGACCGCCGTGGAGTTGATGGCGAACGGGGCGATCATGCCGAGGTAGGAGTCGGCCAACCCGTAGTTGCGGACGACCATCACGTAGATCGGGATGATCAGCAGCTGGAACGGGACGATCTGCACGAGCAGCATGACCGCGAACAGGGTGCCGCGCCCGCGGAAGTGCAACCGGGCCAGGGCGTAGCCGGCAAGGACGCCGAACCCGATCGTCCCCAGGAGCACGCCGCCGGTGAAGATCGCGGAGTTCAGCAGGGACTGGAGCAGGTGCACCCGCTCGTTGATCTCGGTGTAGTTGTGGAGGGTGAACCCACCCGTGGGGAAGGCGCCCTTCAGCGAGGTGTCCGGTTTCTTCTGCAACGAGCCGATCACCATGTAGTAGAAGGGGAACAGGAAGAGCAGCGCGCCCAGGACGAGCGCCGAGGTGCTCCAGAATCGACGTTGGTTCATCCTCAGTCACGCTCCAGAATTCTTCGGTTGACCAGGGAGATCGCCAGCACGAACACCACGAGCACGACACCGATCGCCGAGGCGGTGTCCGGGTTCCCCTGCTCGATGCCCTTCTGGTACATCACGAAGACCGGTGAGACGGAGGCACCATCAGGGCCGCCGCCGTTGGTCAGCAGGTAGGGCTCGGTGAACAGGTTCGCGCCGGTGATGGTCGCGAGGATCACCACGAGGGTGGTGGCCCCCCGCACCCCGGGAACGGTCACGTTCATGAACGACCGGACCCGTCCCGCGCCATCCATCGCGGCCGACTCGTAGAGATCCTTGGAGACCCCCTGCAGTGCCGCCAGGTAGAGCAGGATGAAGAAGCCCATCTGCTTCCAGGTGACGAACAGTGCGATCAACGGCATCGCGGCCTTCGAGTTCACCAGCCACGACGGCGAGGGGGCCAGCGGCCCGAGCAGGTCGTTCACCAGTCCGCCCGAGCTGAACAGGAACAGCCACACGGCCACCAGCGCGACGCTGGCGGTCACGTAGGGCACGTAGTAGGCCACCCGCAGGAAGGTGCGAGCCCGGGTGACGGAGTTCAGCGCCGACGCGAGCACCAGCGACAGCACCACGGTCAGCGGCACGTTGATCACCAGGAAGATCGCGACGTTGTAGAACGCGCGCCGTACGTCCGGGTCCCCCAGCACCGTCGCGTAGTTCTCCAGCCCGACGAAGGGGCGGTCGACCTGCGCCCCCGGCGCCGCGAAGAAGTAGTCGTGGAAGCTGATCCACAGCGCCAGGCCGAGGGGGTAGGCGAACACCAGCGCCAGGAACACGGCGTACGGCGCCGCGAACAACGCCCCCAGCGGCTGGCGTCCGAAGACCCGGCCGAGCACCGGCCTCACGACTGGCCGGCGAGCTCGTCCGCCGAGTCAGCGGCCTTCTTGATCGCCTCGTCGACCGGGGTCTTGCCGAAGATGACGGACGAGGAGAAGTTGTCGCGGATCTCCTGCCAGATCTCCACCGAGTTGGGCACGTTCGGCACCTCGACGGTGCGCGAGGCCTGGTCGGCGAACGTCTTGTAGTCGGGGTTGGCCGCGAAGTAGTCGGCGTAGGTGGTCGCGAGGTCCTTGCGGATCGGCATCTGGCCGGTGGTCTCCAGCAGCTTGGAGTCCTGGTCCTCGCTGGTCGCGAACTTCAGCACGTCCCACGCGGTCTTCTGGTTCTTGCAGGCGGAGTAGAGCGAGATGTTCTTGGCGTCGCTGAACGTGTGCACCTCACTGGCGTCCGTGCCTGCCTTGGTCGGCACCGGAGCCACGCCCCAGTTGACCTTGTCCTTGTAGACCGCGATGGCCCAGGGGCCGACGATCGCCATGGCGGCCTTCTTGTCCGCGAACGAGTCACCGTCGTACTTCTCCTGCGGGGTGTAGCCGTCCTTGTACATCTGGGCCCAGAAGTTCCAGACGTCCTTGCCGGCCTCGTCGTCGAAGGTCGCCTTGCCGTCCTCGACCGTCTGCTGCCCGTTCGAGGCAGCCGCGTAGAGCGGGTAGAAGTCGAACCAGGACTGGAAGAACTCACTCGAGGGAGCCGGCGCGATCGCGGCCGGGGCGGCGCCGCTGTCGACGATCTTCTTGCTGGTGGCGAGGAACTCGTCGTAGGTCTTCAGCGGCGGAGCGGCGGGATCGAGACCGGCCTTCTTGAAGAGGTCCTTGTTGTAGAACATCATCACCGGGTTCTGCTTCCACGGGATCTGGTAGTACTTCCCGTCCGGCGACTGGTACTGCTCGGCCTGGTCACCCGAGCGCTCCTCGACGTAGCTCTTGCCACCGTCGAAGCCGTCGAGCGCGACGAGGCCACCCTGCTTCTCGAACTGGGGGACGGCCGCGGGGCTGGTGTTGAAGACCAGGCACGGAGCGTTGCCGGCCGTGATGGCGGCACCGATGACCTCCTCGGAGGTCTTGCCGGCCGGGATCTCCTGGGCGGTGACCACCTGGTCGGCGTGCGCGTCGTTCCACTCCTTCACCATCGCCTTGCCCCAGGCGATCTCCTCCGGGTTGTTGGAGAGCCACACCTTGATGGGGCCTGTCGAGGACGCACCCTCGCTCGAGTCGGAACCGCCGCCGCCACAGGCGGCGGTCAGGCCGAGGGCGAGGACGGCGACAGAGGTGGTCAGGAAGGTGCGTTTCATCGGTGCTCCTATTCAGGGGTGGTGCTCAGTGAGGTGCGGTGCCGGTCGAGGAGCGCACGACGAGTCGCGCCTCCGGGAGGTCGGTGGGGGTGGGTTCGTGGTCGTCGATGAGCTCGAGGAGGCGCGTCGCGGCGGCCCGGCCCCACGCCACGACGTCGGTGTGGACCGAGGTGAGCGAGGGCTGGAGGTGGGCCGAGATCTCCATGTCGTCGAAGCCGGTGATCGACAGGTCCTCGGGCACGGCGACGCCGCGTGCCAGGGCGAGCGAGAGGCCCGCCATGGCCATCAGGTCGTTGGCGAAGACCACGGCCGTGGGGCGTTCGGGCAGGTCGAGCAGGGTGGCCATGGCGCGAGACCCCGACTCGGCGGAGAAGTCGGCCTCCACGCAGGGCCCCTCGGCCAGCCCCGCCTCGGCCAGGGTCCGACTCCACGCCTCGCGGCGTGAGCGGCCGTGGATCATGTGCTGCGGTCCGGAGACGTGGGCGACCCGGGTGTGCCCGAGGTCGACGAGGTGTTGCACGGCGGCACGGATGCCGGGGGCGTCGTCCACGCCGAGCGCGGACTGCCGGCTGCCCGACTGCTCGCCGAGGTGCGGGCCGATGAGGACGGCCGGCAGGCCGAGCTCCTCGAGCAGCGCGGGACGGCCGTCGTCGTCCTGGAGGTCGGTGACGAAGACGCCGTCGACCCGCCCCTCCTGGGCCAGTCGGCGGTAGGCGGCGTGGTCGTCACGCTCGGCGACCTGCAGCAGCAACGCATGGCCGCGCGTGGACAGGACGGTCTCCAGGCCGGCGATGAAGGAGGGGAAGAAGGCGTCGGCACGCAGGATCTCCGGAGGACGGGCGATGACCAGGCCGACCGCGAGGGCCCGCGACACCGAGAGGGCCCGGCCGCGCGAGCTCGGGGACCAGCCGAGGGTCTCGGCCGCCTCCAGGATGCGGCGGCGGGTCTCGGAGGAGATGCCGGGGCGATCGTTGAGGGCGAAGGACACCGCACCCTTGGAGACGCCGGCGGCGGTCGCCACGTCGTTGATCGTCGGTCGGGCCATGGCGATCACTAAACCGGTTTAGTAGGAGTGTGTCAAGGGTCACACCGCACCGCCAAGTGGGATCAGGAGGCACACCCACGGCCGGACGGCCGGCGGCCGGGCACGACGCGACCTAGGCTGCAGCGGTGATCATCACGAACCATGTCGTCGCCGGAGCCGTGATCGGCTGGTGCGCCCCCGGCCCGGCATCAGCCTTCGCGCTGGGCGTCGTCAGTCACGCCGTGATGGACGCGACGCCCCACTGGGGACACCCCGACTACGCGGTGTTCATCCGCGTCGCCGTCGTCGACGGCCTGGTCGGACTGGCCGCCCTCACCGCCTTCGCCCGGTGGTCACCGCCCGGACGACGGGTCGCGATCGTGGCGGGCATGCTCGGCGCCTGCGCTCCGGACGCCGACAAGCCGAGCAGGCTGTTCTTCGGTGGGTCTCCCTACCCGGCCTGGTTCGACCTCGCCCACCAGAGGATCCAGAACGAGGCGCACCACCGCATGCCGCGCGAGATACTCGCCGCCGCCGTCGGCGTCGCGGCGGTCGGTACGGTCCTCCGACGTGGACGCACCGAGAATCGATTTCGCACCCCCCGGTAGGGAATCCTGAGCGCGCGCACGAGGTTCTTCCCCCTATGCGATCTGTCACTGCCTATGCCACCCCGTCCGCCAAGGCCCCGTTCGAGAAGACCACCATCCAGCGCCGCGACCTCGGGCCGCGCGACGTGCTGATCAAGATCCACTACGCCGGCATCTGCCACTCCGACATCCACACCGGACGCAACGAGTGGGGCGAGGCCAACTTCCCCTTCGTCCCGGGCCACGAGATCGCCGGCGTCGTAGAAGAGGTCGGCACCGAGGTCGACAAGTACTCCGTGGACGACCGGGTCGGCGTCGGCTGCATGGTCGACTCCTGCCGCGAGTGCGAGAACTGCAAGGCCGGTGAGGAGCAGTACTGCCTCCGCGGCAACACCGGCACCTACGGCTCCATCGGCGCCGACGGCCGCCCGACCGACGGTGGCTACAGCACCCACATCGTCGTCGACCAGGACTTCGTCCTCGGGATCCCCGAGGGCATCGGCCTCGACGAGGCCGCCCCCCTCCTGTGCGCCGGCATCACGCTCTACTCCCCGCTCAAGCACTGGAAGGCCGGCCCCGGCATGAAGGTCGCGATCGTCGGCATGGGCGGCCTCGGTCACATGGGCGTCAAGATCGCGCACGCGCTCGGCGCCGAGGTGACGGTGCTGTCGCAGAGCCTGTCGAAGCAGGAGGACGGCAAGCGGTTCGGTGCCGACCACTACTTCGCCACCAGCGAGAAGGAGACGTTCACCGAGCTCGCCGGCTCCTTCGACCTGATCATCAACACCGTGTCGGCCACGCTGCCGATGGGTCGCTACCTCTCGCTGCTCAAGCTCGACGGCACTCTCGTGAGCGTCGGCGCCCCCTCGGAGCCGCTCGAGGTCCCGGCGTTCGCGCTCATCGGCGCCCGCCGGAGCTGGGCCGGCTCCGCCATCGGTGGCATCGCCCAGACCCAGGAGATGCTCGAGTTCTGTGCCGAGCACCACCTCGGCGCCGACATCGAGATCATCTCCGGCGACCAGATCGACCAGGCCTGGGACCGCGTGATCGCCAGCGACGTCCGCTACCGGTTCGTGATCGACACCGCCACCTTCGAGTGAGTCCGCGCCGAGGCCGGTCAGTCCGGCGCTGGCCGGCCACCGCGAGCGTCATACGTCTTGGTCGCCCTGGGCGCCAGTTCGGATGACCTCCCGCGGGACGTCATCCGGATCGGCTGCCAGGGCAACCAGTTCGTATGACGTCCGGGGAGGTCACCATCCCCGGGATCTCGTGCCGACTACTGGGCGGTGAGCCTGGCGCGCACCACGTCGTCGAGCACCCCCAGGGGCAGAGAGCCCGAGTCGAGGACCGCGGAGTGGAACCTCTTCACCGAGAAGGCGCTGCCCTGCCTCTGCTCGGCCTCGGCACGCATCCGCTGGATCTCGAGGCGCCCCACCATGTAGGAGCACGCCTGTCCTGGTGAGACCAGGTAGCGGTCGATCTCGGGACGCACGATCCCCTCGTGGAGCGGGGAGTTCTCGACCATGTACTGCACGGCCTGCTCGCGGCTCCACCCGAGCGCGTGCAGGCCTGTGTCCACGACCAGGCGGCACGCACGCATCGAGTCGGCGGCGAACATGCCCATCCGGTCCACGGCGGCGGTGTAGAGCCCCATCTCATCGGAGAGCCTCTCGCTGTAGAGGCCCCAGCCCTCGGCGTACGCCGCGTTGTTGATGTGCTTGCGGAACTCCGGCACGTCCTCGAGCTCACTGGCGATCGCGATCTGGAGGTGGTGGCCGGGGATGCCCTCGTGGAAGGCGGTCGACTCCAGCTCGAAGGTGCCCCAGGCCGTCGGGTCGGAGACGTTGACGAAGAAGTTCCCGCCACGGCTGCCGTCGCTGGCGGGTGGGAAGTAGAACGCGATCGCTCCGCTCGTGGTCGACTGCACCCCGCACGGCGCCTCGGGGAGCACCTCGAACCAGTCGGGCATCGCGTCCCAGGCCCGCTGCATCGCGACCTCGGACCCCGTGACGATCTCCTCGCCCGTGCGGAAGTGCAGCGCAGGATCGGTGCGCATCGCCTCGAAGATCTGCTGCAGGTCGTCGGTGCCGACCACCTCGGGCCCGAGGCCGCGGTACTCCTCGGCCAGCTTCTCGATCTGCGCGAGCCCGATGTCGTGGATCTCCCGGGCCGTCTTCGTGGTGGTCGTGAAGTAGCGCAGGGTGGAGGCGTAGGCCTCGTCACCGCCGGGCAGCCAGCTCAGTCCGCACCGGTCGTCGGGTCGCGCGTGCGGCAGCACCTCGTCACGCAGGACGTCGCGGAAGGCCGCCATGCCGGGGCGTACGTCGGACTCGACCACGGCGCGGAGCTGCGCCTTCCAGCCGTCCACGTCCATGCCCGAGGGCGGCGAGGTGGTGGCCAGCAACGGGTCGTCGGCCACCGGGGTCGAGAGCAGCCGGTCGAGCTGGGCCACGGTGTCGCTCACCGCGAAGGCAGCCGGGGGTCGCTGTGCGGCCACCCCCTGGAGCTGACGCGCCGCCAGCTCGCGGTAGTAGCGGCCGACGCCCCGGAGCTTCTCGACCAGCGCCTCGGCCACGGCCGCCTCGGGAAGGGCCAACATCCCCATCACGACGGGCAGCTCGGCCTGCGGGCCGAAGATGGGGTCTGCGGCCAGCTCGGAGAATCGATGCCCCAGGAGGTCGACGCGGTTCGTGGCATCGGTCGTCAGCACCCTGCGCGTGACCTGCTGCTGCGCGTCGAGGGTCGACTCGTCGATGGCCTCGGCCCGCCGGACGAACTCACGCAGGTCGGCCACGTTGCCGTCCTCCGCCTCCCGGGTCACCGTCTCGAACTCGCCAGCCCTGCTGTACTCACCGATCAGGTGCGCCGAGGTCGGGTTGGTGGCGAGGTGGTGCTGCCAGTAGTCGTCGGCCAGGGTGTCGATGTCGCTCATGTCCAAGCCTCCGGGTCAACGTGGTGTCGAGACAGTCGCTGCGCTCGTTCCTCAGGCATCAGTCAACCCCAGCCGCTCGGCCGTCTCCTCGCGCATCTGGACCTTGCGGATCTTGCCCGTGACGGTCATCGGGAAGTCCTCGACCAGCATCACGTAGCGGGGGATCTTGTAGTGGGCGAGCCTGCCGGCCGCGAAGGCGCGCACCTTCGCCTCGTCGAGAGGGTCGGCACCGGGGCGCATCTTGATCCAGGCGGCCAGCTCCTCGCCGTACCTCTCGTCAGGCACGCCGATCACCTGGACGTCCTCGATGTCGGGGTGTGCGTAGAGGAACTCCTCGATCTCACGGGGGTAGATGTTCTCGCCACCTCGGATGACCATGTCCTTGATCCGCCCCACGATGTTGCAGTAGCCGTCCTCGCGCATCTCCGCGAGGTCACCGGTGTGCATCCAACCGTCGGCATCGATCGCCTCGGCCGTCTTCTGCTCGTCCTGCCAGTAGCCGATCATCACCGAGTAGCCGCGCGTGCAGAGCTCGCCCGGCTCCCCCCGTTCGACGGTCTCCCCGGTCACCGGGTCCACGACCTTGACCTCGACGTGTGGGTGCACCCGGCCGATCGTGGCCGTACGACGGTCCAGGTCGTCGTCCGCGCGGGTCTGGCAGGAGACCGGGGAGGTCTCGGTCATCCCGTAGGCGATCGAGACCTCGGCCATGTGCATGTCGTTGACGCAGCGCTTCATCACCTCCACCGGGCAGATCGACCCGGCCATCACACCGGTTCGCAGGTGCGAGAGGTCGTGGTCGGCGAAGGACGGGTGGTTCTGCATCGCGATGAACATCGTCGGCACGCCGTACAGGCCGGTGCACCGCTCCTCGGCCGTCGCCCTCAGGGTGACCTCCGGGTCGAATCCGGGCGCCGGGATGACCATCGTGGCGCCGTGGGTGGTGCAGCCGAGGTTGCCCATCACCATCCCGAAGCAGTGGTAGAACGGCACCGGGATGCAGAGCCGGTCCTCGTGCGTGAAGTTGATCAGCTCGGTGGTGAAGAAGCCGTTGTTCAAGATGTTGCGGTGGCTCAGGGTGGCGCCCTTGGGATAGCCGGTGGTGCCGCTCGTGTACTGGATGTTGATCGCGTCGCCCGGGGCGAGGGTCGCCATCCGCTCCGCCACCGCGTTCTCGGGCAGCCCCTCCCCCTGCGCGACCAGGCCCTCCCAGTCATCGGTGCCGATGTAGACGACGCGCTCGAGGGTCTCGTTGCGCGGCGCCGTCTCCTCGACCATCTCGCGGTAGTTGCTGCTCTTGAACGACTCGGCGCAGACGAGCAGCTTCAGCCCGGACTGGTTCACGGCGTAGGAGAACTCGTGGGTCCGGTAGGACGGGTTGACGTTGACCAGGATGGCGCCGACCTTGGCGCTGGCGTACTGCGCGATCGTCCACTCCGCACAGTTCGGGGCCCACACCCCGACCCGGTCCCCCTTCGCGATCCCGGCCCCGATCAGGCCACGCGCGAAGGCGTTGACGTCGCGGTCGAGCTCGGCGTAGGTCCACCGCCGGCCGGAGGCGAACTCGACCAGCGCCTCGTTCTCGCCGTACGCCGCCACCGTGCTCTCGAAGTTGGCCCCGATGGTCTCCTCGATCAGTGCCGGGGTCGTCTCACCCGCTGCATAGGACTCCATGCGAGCGAACCTATGCCCCGGCCCCGGGGGGAGCAATCCGGGCTGCAGGTTTCCCCGGTCACCCGGGGATTCTGGACCTTGTCGGCCGATGCAACACCCGAGAACGTCAGGGAGTGACCGAGAACCCCGTCCGCTTTGTCCCTCGCCGCCCTTGAGGGCCGCGACCTCGTCGAGGCCGATGACCGTGGTGTTCTTCCAGGCGGGCATGAGGGTCGAGAACACGACGGGCTTCGGCGCACGAAGTTCGTGCTTGCCCGGGAGGGCAGCCCGATGACGAGCAGTCCCGACCGGCACCGGCCGAGCGGATCCTCGGCGCGGAGCACGACCTCGGCTGACCAGGCTCATCCCGGCGGAGCGGTGACCCCGACCCTCGCGAAGTAGGCCGAGATCTCGTGCTCGCCCCAGTTGCGCGACTCGCGCAGGCCCTGCGCCAGCATCGCGAGGTACGCCGCCGACGGCTGGGTGCGCGCGACGTGGCCGATGCCGTGCGGAGCTGTGAACAGGAGCATCGGCGCGCCCTCCAGGCGACCGACCTCGACCAGCGTCTCGTAGTGCCCGGGACCGGCTGTGTGCACACCACCGGCGAGCCCGGCGAGCACGATCTCCTCCAGCGGGTCACCGTCCTGTGGCACGCGGTACATCTCCTGCGCCGCTACGTCCGCGAACTGCTGGGCCGTGACGAGGTAGGCGCGAGCCGCCGTGGGCCCGCCCTCCCCGACTCCCCGGGCGGCATGGTCGTAGAACGCGACCCCACCACCCCACTGGGGCGAGTCACCGGAGAAGTAGAGGGCTCCGGGAAGCTCGACCGCGGCGCTGCGACGTGGCAGCGAGCGGTCGCGGGCACCGGGGTTGGCCCGGTTCCCACCCGGCGGGACGCCGCCCTCGAGGTAGGCCGCCAGCCTCGCCTCCGAGAGGTTGGACCCGTAGCTGACGTACCAGACCTGCCCGTGGTCCGGGAGCGGCTGGGGGTCGAGTTCGTCCGTCATCGGGCCCGACGCTACCGAGGAGCGACGGGCCCGACGTGGCCGGTGCCTCAGTCGTGCGCACCCCGGACCACCGCGGCCGAGCCGTAGAGGAAGAAGTCGTACCACTCGACAGCGGTGCCGATCAGGCTGGCGAAGACGACCTCGACGATGCCGTTCTCGCCGCTCTGCGGCGGCTTCTCCGTGGTCATGGGTGCAGATGTTGCCGTCATGCGTGTTTCTCCTTGTGGTGCTCGTCGTTTCGGTTCGGAGGGGTGTGCTCGGCGCTCAGTTGGCGGTCCAGCCGCCGTCCATCAGGTAGGAGCTGCCGGTGATCGACCCGGTGCCGGGGCCGCAGAGGAACGCGACCAGGCCGGCGACCTCGTCGGGCTCGACCAGCCGCTTGACGGGCGTACGCGTCAGGAGGACGTCGTCGAGGACCTCGCTCTCCGCGATCCCGTGGCTCCTGGCCTGGTCGGCGATCTGCCCCTCGACGAGCGGCGTGCGGACGTAGCCGGGACTGACGGTGTTGCTGGTGACGCCCTTGCCGGCAGCCTCCAGCGCGATCACCTTCGAGAGCCCCTCGAGGCCGTGCTTGGCGCTGACGTAGGCCGACTTGTACGCCGAGGCCCGGTGGCCGTGGACCGAGGAGAGGTGCACGATCCGGCCCCAACCTGCGGCGTACATCCCGGGCAGCAGGGCGCGGGCGAGCAGGAACGGGGCGTGCAGCATCACCCGGTGGATGTGGGCGAAGCGCTCGGGGTCGAACTCCTCGACGGGCGCAACGTGCTGGAGACCGGCGTTGTTGACGAGGATGTCGACGCCACGCGAGCCCAGGTCGAGGGACTCGATGGAGGCCTGGTCCGAGAGGTCGGCGACCAGGTGCCGGCAGCCGAGCTCGGCCGCGGCCTCCTCGACGCCTGCCTCGTCACGGTCGAGCAGCAGCACGTCGGCACCGTCTGATGCCAGCCGGGCGGAGACCGCGCGGCCGATGCCGCTGGCGGCGCCGGTGACGAGGGCGGTACGACCGGACAGGGGCTGGGACTGGTTCTGGGACAGGTTCTGGGCGAGGGGCGAAGTCATGGCCGCGACGCTACGTGCACCAGGTCACGCCCTGCCATGTGTTGCACACCACGTTCGGGCGAGGCCTATGGCTCTCGGTCACACACTTCCGCGGAGACGGAGCATCTGGAGGGCCAGCTGCACGTCGAGCCTGCGCGCGGGCGCACGCCACTCGACCCCGAGCAGCCGGCCGACCCGGTCGAGCCGCTGGGTGACGGTGTTGGCATGGATGTGCAGCCGCCCGGCGGTCTCACGCAGCGTTGCCGCCCAGCAGCAGCCGCGCGATCCCGAGACCACCGGGGTCGCTGACCTCCCCCGACCGACCGAGGCGTCCGAGGGCGGCGAGGGTCTGGCTGGCCTCCCGCCAGGCCGAGATCACGCCCTCGGTGCCACCCGTGGCCGTGGCGACGCCGACGGTGGCCCCGTCCAGCCGGGTGCGTACGGCCTCTCCCAGGGCGATCGGGTCCCCGGGTGCGAGGACCACGACCAGCCCCTCGTGGACGCCGCCGAGCCCGCCCACCTCCCGCCCGATGGTCGAGGCTGTCCGAACTGCCTGCTGCTCCGTGCCGGGCTCCGCGGTCGGTACGGCGACCACCACCACCAGGTCGGCCTCCAGGTCTGCCCCTTGCTGCCGTGCCCGCTCGCGCAACCGGTCCGGGTCCAGGTCGCGGCCGCTCACCAGGTCGGAGAGCAGCTCGCCCCGGACCCGGCTCTCGGCCTCGGCCTCGGTGCGGCGGAAGAGCAGGACCAGGGCGGTCACCATGGCCCCGCGTTCCAGGGTCCGCCGCTCGGGCAGGTCCATCGGCTCGGCGGTGTGGAGGACCAGGGTGCCGAGGTGCGCCGCGCGTTCGGTCGCCTCGGAGCGACCCCGCAGCTCGGCGTTGGCCTCGTCGGCCGCAGCGACTGCGGCGCCCGCCTGCTCGAAGAGACGTGCGTTCTCCAGCGCGACGGCCGCGTGCGCCGCGAAGGAGGCGAGCAGGGCGACCTCACCCGCCGGGAACGGCCGGACGGTGCGGTGCACAGCCAGCAGGGCCCCGATGACCTTGCCCTCGACGGTCAGCGGGACCCGAGGATCGCGCGGATCTGCTCGCCGTCCACGGCCGTGTCGATGTAGGTGCGGTGCACGAAGCGCGGGTCGGCCCGGTAGTCCTCAGGCCTCGGCGACCAGGACGTCGAGATCCACCCGGGAGGCACCGGCGAGCAGCATCTCGAGGAACTGCGCGGTGACCTCCATGAGGCGATCCTGCCCCACGAACGTCGCGGATCGAGCGCCGCGGAACCAGCGGCCGCGTAGAATTCTCCGGATGCCCTCCACCGCCCCGCGCACCCTCGCCGACCAGTTCCGCAGCTGGCCGGACCCGCAGCTCTCCGCGCTGCTCGAGGCGCGCCCCGACCTGGCCGCCCCGGCGCCGCACGACTCCTCCCAGCTGGCCGCCCGCGTGGTGGTGAAGGCCTCCGTGCTGAGAGTGCTGGACTCCCTCGACGCGCTGGAGCTCGGCACCCTGCGGGCGCTGGTCCAGGGGACCGACCCTGCCTCACTCGCCGCGACTCCAGAGGCAGTGGCCCGGGCCCTCGAGCGCCTGGAGACCCTGGCGCTGGTCTGGGGGTCACCGACCCGGCCGGTGCTGGTCGTCGGTGAGCTGCTCCGCCTGCCGCCCGGACCGCCCTCCGACGAGGTGCCCGGGCTGCTGGGCGACCTCGCCCCCGCGGCTCGGGCGATCCTCGACCACCTGGACGAGACGGGCGCCGACGGTCGCTGGGGCGGCGGCGCCGGTCCCACCGCCGATCTCGTCGCCGCTGGTCTGCTGACGCGGATCGACGAGCGTCACGTCACCGTGCCGTGGACGGTCCGGATCGCCCTGTCGGCAGACCGCGGCCGGCGCATCGACGAGCCACCCGCCCTCGCGACCTCCGAGCGCGCCGGGTCATTGGTCGACCGGGCCGCCGCCGGTGCTGCGTTCGAGCTCGTACGACGCACCGAGCTCCTCCTCGACCGGTGGGGCACCCACCCTCCCGCCGCGTTGAAGGCGGGCGGGCTCGGCGTACGCGACCTCCGCGCCGCGGCCTCCCTGCTGCACGTCGAGATCGGGGTCGCCGCCCTGGTGATCGAGACCGCCTCCGCGGCCGGGCTCCTCGACCAGGGCATGAGCGACGAGCTCGACAGCGCCTGGCTGCCGACCGAGGCCTTCGACTCCTGGCAGCTCGGTTCGACGTCGCAGCGCTGGGCCTCCCTGGCGCGGGCGTGGCTGACCAACCCGCGGCTGGTGTCGGCCGTCGGAGGACGCGTGGCGGACAAGCCGGTCAACGCCCTGTCCCCCGACCTCGCGCGCAGCTGGCAGATGGAGCTGCGCACCGACATCCTCGCCGAGCTCGCCCACCTCGCCGAGGACGAGGCCCTCGCGGCCGGCACCGGGGTGGCCTCGCTGCACCAGCGGATGCGCTGGCGTCGGCCCCGTCGTCCCGCGTTCCGGCTCAACCAGGTCGACCCCACGCTCGCCGAGGCGGCGCTCCTCGGGGTCACCGGGCTCAACGGCCTCTCGAGCTTCGGCCGACAGCTGATCGCGGGCGACGACCCGGCCCAGGCCCTCGACGAACTGCTCCCCCGGCCCGTCGACCACGTGCTCCTGCAGGCCGACCTGACCGCCATCGCGCCCGGTCCGCTCGAGCAGGAGCTGGCCCGGAAGCTCGCCCTGGTGGCCGACGTCGAGTCGCGCGGCGGGGCGACGGTCTACCGGTTCGCCGCCACGTCGGTCCGTCGGGCCTTCGACGCCGGCTGGTCCGCCGCCGAGGTGCACGACTTCGTCTCCTCCACCTCACGCACGCCGGTGCCGCAGTCGCTGACCTACCTCGTCGACGACGTCTCGCGCCGCTTCGGGACCCTGCGGGCCGGTCACGCGGAGTCGTTCCTGCGAAGTGACGACGAGACCGCCCTGACCGAGCTGCTGCACGCTCCCGGCGCCGACGCCCTGCGCCTGCGCCGGATCGCACCGA
Organism: uncultured Actinomycetota bacterium; assembly: GCA_963843775.1. Taxonomy (GTDB): domain Bacteria; phylum Actinomycetota; class Actinomycetes; order Propionibacteriales; family Nocardioidaceae; genus Marmoricola. The sequence goes on along the minus strand of CAWJLT010000012.1, from coordinate 21,104 downwards.
CGGTGGTGATCTCCGACGTACCCCTCGGCACGCTGCTCCCCCGCATCCGCGACCTCGGCCTCGCCCCGGTGGTGGAGGCCGTGGACGGCACCGTCCGGGTGGCGCGACCCGACGTCTTCCGCGCCCGCTCCCGACGACGCGCGCCCACGGCCGCCTCCGGTGTCCGGGTCATCGCCCGCACGGCCGCCGTGGTCACCGCGATCCGGGCCGGCGACCGGTCCGCGGCGTCCCGCCCCAGCCGCGGCACCACCGCCTCGAGCCCCACCGACGTGATCGCCATGCTGCGGCAGGCGGCGGAGGCCAGCGAGCTCCTCGTCATCGGCTACGTCGGCAACGACGGCACCGTCGCCGAGCGCATGGTCAGCCCCGAGCGTGTCGAGGGCGGCCGGCTCACGGCCTACGACGAACGCAGCGACTCGACCCGGCAGTTCGCGATCCACCGGATCACCGCGGTGTCCCGGCAGGGCGTATAGGAACGTCATGGGCGGGCCGCGAAGCGTCGGGTGAGCCGGGCCGGGCGTACTTGTTCGGTACGGTCGTCACCGTGCCTGCCGACGCCCCCGCCTTCACCGCGTGCTCGCACCCGCCGGCCGTGACCCCGCCCGGCACGGTGGCTGAGCGCCGGATGCGGACCATCGGCATGATCGGCGGGATGAGCTGGGAGTCGACGGCCATCTACTACCGGCTGGCCAACGAGCTCGTCCGTGACCGCCTGGGCGGGCTGCACTCTGCTCGCATCGTGATGATCTCCGTCGACTTCGCCGAGGTCGAGGAGCTGCAGGCCAGCGGCCAGTGGGACCGCGCCGGGGAGCTCCTGGCTGCTGCGGCGACGACGCTGGAGGCTGCCGGCGCCGACTTCCTCGTGCTGTGCACCAACACCATGCACAAGGTGGCGTCGGCCATCGAGGCCGCGACCGACATCCCGCTGCTCCACCTCGGCGACGTGACCGCGGACGCCGTAGGCTCCGCCGGGCTCGACACCGTCGGCCTGCTCGGCACCGCCTTCACGATGTCGCAGGACTTCTACCGGGGGCGGCTCGAGTCGCACGGCCTGACGGTGCTGGTCCCGGACGAGGGCGACCAGGCGCTCGTCCACCGGGTCATCTACGAGGAGCTGTGCCGGGGCGTGGTGCGCACCGAGTCTCGGCAGGCGTACGCCGGGGTGATCGCGCGCCTCGCTGCACGCGGGGCCCAGGGCGTGGTCCTCGGCTGCACGGAGATCGAGCTGCTGGTCGTCGACGGCGACGTCGCGGTCCCCGTCTTCCCCACCACCCGGATCCACGTCGAGGCCGCCGTTGACCGGGCGCTTGCCTGAGACAACCTTTCGGCGAGACGACGCCTTCCCAGGCGGTGGACCGAGGGGCGCGGAAACCGGAGGACCGGACATATCGTCCAGCGCGTGCCTTATGCAGACTGGCCCGGGGTCCGGCGGGACCTCGCCCGTTCCCTCGAGCAGCTCGCCGACGGCGAGTTCCTCCTCCTGGGTGAGCCCCTCGCCCCTCGTAGCCCCCGCCGCCGGCTGTTCGGGCGCAAGCACCAGGCCGGCCCTGGCCCTGGGTCCTCACCCAGTCGCTACGTCCAGGCGTTGCGTGTGGAGGACGTCCTCTCGGCCGAGTGCGTCGGCGCCCTCGGCCGGGGCGGCACCTGGGAGATGGCCGACACCACCGTCGAGCAGCTTCGGTCCCTGGGCTGGCTCACCCCGACGGAGACCTTGGCGGCGTACGCCGTGGCGACCCCGAACTTCGCCCAGCACGTCGACCTGACCGGCGCGGCCGCGCTCGCCGACCTCATGGTCGCCAGCCTCGCCCTTCTCGGCACCAGCCCGTCCGCCCTCACGCTCCAGACGTCCGAGGGCGGCCTGCGCGCCGTCGGCGACTGAGGCGTCCCGGAACCAATCCGCTGCTCGCGACGGCTCCGAACGACCAGTGAGCTCGTCGGGGCGCTGCCGGCCGTTCCTCCCGGTTCCGGGCTGCGGCGCTCCGGCGAACTCCCGGTCCGTAGGATCGTGGCCTGATGAATGAAGGCCCCCTGATCGTCCAGTCGGACAAGACGCTGCTCCTCGAGGTCGACCACGAGCAGGCGGACGCCTGCCGAAAGGCCATCGCACCCTTCGCCGAGCTCGAGCGCAGCCCCGAGCACATCCACACCTACCGCCTCACGCCTCTCGGGCTGTGGAACGCGCGCGCCGCCGGGCACGACGCCGAGCAGGTCGTCAACGTGCTGCTCACCTTCAGCCGCTACGCGGTGCCGCACGCGCTGCTGGTCGACGTCGCGGAGACCATGGACCGCTACGGTCGGCTGCGGCTGGACAAGCACCCGGTCCACGGGCTGGTGCTCAGCAGCGTGGACAAGGCGGTCTTCGAGGAGGTCATCCGGGCCAAGAAGGTCGCCGGGATGATCGGCGAGCGCATCGACAACCTGCCCGATTCAGCGGGCAGCGTCGTCGTCCACCCGAGCCAGCGCGGCAACCTCAAGCAGGCCCTGCTGAAGCTCGGCTGGCCGGCCGAGGACTTCGCCGGCTACGTCGACGGCGAGGCGCACGCCATCGCCCTCGACCAGAGCGACTGGACGCTGCGGCCCTACCAGCGCGAGGCGGTCGACTCCTTCTGGCACGGCGGTTCCGGGGTCGTCGTACTCCCCTGCGGCGCGGGCAAGACCCTCGTCGGCGCCGCCGCCATGGCCCAGGCCCAGGCCACCACGCTGATCCTGGTCACCAACACCGTCAGCGCCCGCCAGTGGAAGTCCGAGCTGCTCCGGCGCACCAGCCTGACCGAGGACGAGATCGGCGAGTACAGCGGCGCCAAGAAGGAGATCAGGCCGGTCACCATCGCGACCTACCAGGTGCTCACGCTGCGCCGCAAGGGCCTCTACCCCCACCTCGAGCTGCTCGACGCGAAGGACTGGGGCCTGATCGTGTACGACGAGGTCCACCTCCTCCCCGCCCCGATCTTCCGGATGACCGCCGACCTGCAGGCGCGCCGGCGCATCGGCCTGACCGCGACCCTCGTGCGCGAGGACGGCCGCGAGGGGGACGTCTTCAGCCTCATCGGGCCCAAGCGCTACGACGCTCCGTGGAAGGACATCGAGAGCCAGGGGTGGATCGCCCCCGCGGACTGCGTCGAGGTGCGCGTCACCCTGCCCGAGGGGGAACGCATCGCCTACGCGACGGCCGAGCCCGAGGAGCGCTACCGGCTGGCCAGCTGCACCCACGCCAAGACCCTGATCGCCGAGCAGCTGGTCAAGCAGCACCAGGGAGAGCCCACGCTGGTCATCGGCCAGTACCTCGAACAGCTCGACGAGCTCGCCGAGCACCTCGGCGCCCCGGTCATCAAGGGCGAGACCTCCGTCAAGGAGCGGGAGCGGCTCTACGCCGGCTTCCGCTCGGGCGAGATCGATCTGCTCGTCGTGTCCAAGGTGGCCAACTTCTCCATCGACCTGCCCAGCGCTGCCGTCGCGATCCAGGTCAGCGGCTCGTTCGGCTCGCGCCAGGAGGAGGCACAGCGACTCGGCCGGCTGCTGCGCCCCAAGGAGAAGGGGGCCGACGGCACCCAGAAGCCGGCCCGGTTCTACACCATCGTCAGCCGCGACACGGTCGACGCCGACTTCGCCCAGAACCGCCAGCGGTTCCTCGCCGAGCAGGGCTACGCCTACCGCATCGTGGATGCGGGCGATCTGTGACTCGGGCCGCCTCGTAGGCTCTTGGGGTGAGCAAGCCCGAAGTCCTCCTCCTCGAGAACATCCACCCCGCGGCCACGGAGGTCTTCGAACGCGAAGGCTTCGTCGTCCACACCCGCCACGGTTCCCTCTCCGAGGACGACCTGATCGAGGCACTGCAGGGCATCACGATGGTCGGGATCCGCTCCAACACCAAGGTCACCGAGAAGGTGCTGGCGAGCACTCCGGACCTGCTCGGCGTGGGCGCGTTCTGCATCGGCACCAACCAGATCGACCTCGCTGCCGCCGCCAGCCGGGGCATCGCCGCGTTCAACGCGCCCTACTCCAACACCCGCAGCGTGGTCGAGCTCGTCATCGGCGAGATCATCGCGCTGGCCCGCCGGCTCCCCGAGAAGACCCAGCGGATGCATGACGGCATCTGGGACAAGTCAGCCGAAGGCAGCCACGAGGTCCGCGGCCGCACCCTGGGCATCATCGGCTACGGCAACATCGGGACCCAGCTCTCCAACCTGGCGGAGTCCCTCGGGTTCCGGGTGATCTTCTTCGACAAGGCCGACCGGCTCGCCCACGGCAACGCCCGCCGCGTGGGCACCCTCGACGAGCTGCTGGAGCGGTCCGACGTGGTGACGTTGCACGTCGACGGACGGCCGGGCAACGCCGGCTTCTTCGGCGCCGAGCAGTTCGCCAAGATGAAGCCGCGCTCGCTGTTCATCAACGCCTCGCGGGGCATGGTCGTCGACGACGTCGCGCTTCGCGAGCACATCCTGTCCGGTCACATCGCCGGCGCCGCCCTCGACGTCTTCCCGGTCGAGCCCAAGGCGCAGGGCGAGCCCTTCGAGTCGGTGCTGCGCGACCTGCCCAACGTCATCCTGACGCCCCACGTCGGCGGCTCCACCCAGGAGGCCCAGGAGGAGATCGGGTTCTTCGTCTCCGGCAAGCTCACCAAGTTCCTGCAGTCGGGCAGCACCGAGCTGTCGGTGAACCTCCCCGAGGTCGCCGCTCCCCCGATGGAGAGTGGCGCGCGGATCGCGCTGCTCCACCACAACGTCCCCGGTGTCCTGGCGTCGGTGAACCAGGTCCTCGCCGAGCAGGGGGCCAACGTCACCGCGCAGTACCTCTCCACCCGTGGTGAGCAGGGGTACGTCGTCACCGACGTGGCCAGCGCGCTCCCGGACGGAGCACTGGACGGCCTGCTCGCAGCCGAGCCGACGATCTGGCTCCGGACCTACTGAGGTTCGGCGCCCGGACCAGCGCCCCGTTCAACGCCCCGATCAACGCCCCGTCTGCTGCGCGGCGACCAGGTCGCGCCGCAGCATCGGTGGCATCTGGTCCTCGGTCAGGCCACCTGTCCCGCGGGCGCTGAACGTGCTCGGCGACGGTGGCTGCACCCGCGGGCAGCTCCGGTCCGACCGCGTCCCGGCCAGTCGCGTCGGGACGATCCCGGTGCGCAGGTAGCTCGCGACCGTGTTGTCGACGCACGCCACTCCCGACAGCGAGCTCGCGTGGGTGGTGCCGCCCAGGCCCGCGACGAGCGCGGAGGACGGGAACAGGTGGCGCACGGCCAGCGCGCCGGAGTACGGCGTCGCCGCGTCCGAGGTCTCGCTGATGAGCAGCATCTTCGCGCTCACCGCCTGGCCCGAGACGCGCAGCCGGGCGTGCGTCGGCGCCTGCCAGGTCAGGCAGGGGGCGTTGTACCAGGTGTTTCCCCACGTCAGGAACGGCGCCCGTCGGTGCACGGCCCACGAGTCGGCCCGGGTCCGGGTGTAGCCGGGCCAGGCCACGTCGGTGCACTGGACGGCGTTGTAGACGGCGAAGCCGTTGTCATCGCCCGTCTGGGACTCGCGGTAGCGCTGGAGGATCCCCGCCCCGCGACCCTTGCGGACCAGCCGGGCGTAGTCGTGCCCCAGCCCGTCCCAGTCGTAGACGTAGTAGCCGGCCTCGAGCATCGTGTCGGCCAGCTCGTCAGGTCCCAGCCGCCCGCCGCCGGCCGCCCTGCGGTCGAGCTTGCGCAGCGTGCGGAAGTAGCCCCTCTTGACGGCCTTCCAGTTCCTGCCCAGGTGGAAGACCCGCGCGTGGGCGGCGAGGTAGCGCCAGTACTTCCCCATGTTGGCCTCGAAGGCGCGGTCCTGGTCGAGGTTGGCGGCGTACCAGACCCGCGAGGGGTTGACGACGCCGTCGAGGACGAACCGGCCGACCCTCGTCGGGTAGCGGGTGGCGTAGACCTGGCCGAGGTAGGTCCCGTAGGAGAACCCGTAGTAGCTGATCTTCTGGACGCCCAGGGCCACCCTGATCGACTCCATGTCCTGCACGGTGTCGAGCGTGGTGAGGTGGGCCAGCAGGGCGCGCTTGGCCGTCGTGTTCGCGCAGGCCTTGGCATAGCCGGCGTTCTTGCTCAGCCAGTAGCGCTCGATCCGCGGGTTCCTCGGCACGTAGCCGGGCCGGTCGTAGCCGAAGTAGCCGGTCGTGCAGTGCAGCGAGGGCGTGCTGGCGCCCACGCCTCGTGGGTCGAAGCCGATCCAGTCGTACGACGCCCCCACGTTGCCCGGCACGTAGTCGCTCAGCCCCGGGAGCGTCAGCCCGGAGCCGCCCGGTCCACCGGGGTTGACCAGCAGGACGCCCTGGTAGGCAGCGGCCGTGTGCACCTTGCGGGTGAGCGCGAGCCTGATCGTGGGACCGGTCGGGTTCGCGTGGTCGAGCGGCACCTGCAGGGTGCCGCACTGCAGCTGGTAGTAGGCCAGCTCCGGGTCCGCGCACGCCGTCCAGGCGACCGGTGGAGCGGCGGCGGCCGCGACCGGAGCGGTGCCGCCCGTGGCGGCGGGCACGGCGAGAAGACCCGCGCCCAGGAGCAGAGCGATGGTGAGGGCGGACCTGCGCAGCAAAGTGGTTCCCTTCGCGGAGCGCCCGGGGCAACTCCACCAGCGCCTCAGCAGCATCCTCCCGGTCACCCGATATGTCCAGCCGCTCAGTCGTCGACCGGGATCCCCAACGCCCGGGAGAGCGCGTCGTCGACGAGCATCCGCCACGACCGCACCCGGTCGACGTCCACCAGGCCCCTGGTCCACGAGCCGCCTGCCCGGGCCGCGGAACCGATCGCGAAGCGGTGCACCCCGGCCCGCACCAGCCACGGCACCACGTCAGGGGTCAGGCCCCCACCGGCCGTGACCAGGGCCGCGATCCGGGGGTCCCGGCTGACGGTGGTGATCAGCTCGTCGGCGCCGTGCGCCAGCCCGCGGGTGGAGCCGGCGGAGACCACGGTCTCGAGGCCGGGGAGACCGCGCACGTCACGCCACGCCCGGTCGGTCTCCAGGGCCTGGTCGAAGCCGTGGAACATCCACGGGGTGCCACCGGTCTCGGCGCACATCTCGGCGCAACCCTCGCGGTCGATCTCCAGGTTGCGGTCGACGAAACCGTAGGCCAGGCCGGTGGCGCCCAGCTCCAGGAAGGTCTCCCCCAGCGTCGCCAACCGGCCGAAGTGGTTCTCGCGCGTGCGGAGCACCACCCACACCGGCACGTCGGTCTCCTTGACGACCGACGAGACGGCAGCAGGCTCCGGCGAGTAGTGGCCGTCCTCGGGGTCGACGGTCAGCAGCAGACGGTCCGCACCACCCTTCGCGGCGGCCTCCGCATCACGTGCGTGGAGCACGACGACGTCGAGCTGCGCACTCTTCGTGGGGTCCACCCCTTGGTCGCCAGTCACAATGGACATCGTGACATCCCACGACGTCGTCATGAAGGCCCGTGCCCTGGTGTTGCACGACCTCGAGACCACCGGTTGCGCGGACCCGGCGACGGTCTCCGCTCTCGAAGCCGCGCTGGTCGACCGCGGCTGGTGGTTGCAGCAGTGGGCCGAGGGCCGCGACTTCGTGGTCGGGCTGGTGGCCCAGGACGTGCAGGACTCCCTGCTCCAGACCAACGGCCGCTGGCCGCTGTGCCGCGCCTGCGACCTCCTGGAGCCGCACGCCCTCTACATCCACCCCGACCTCGGCGGCCCCGACCCCACCTGGGTCTGCGAGCACGCCGGCATCGAAGTCGCCCCGGTCGGCGGCTTGTAGCCCACCGCAGCGTGGGGCTCGGGAGCCTTCCGACCACGGAGGGGCCCGGACTGCCGGCGGCCCCGCCGTCCAGCACCCCCTCAGTCGCTTGGCGGCCCGTGTCGCTCGGACTTCCCTGCCGTGCCCGAGCTGGTCATCTCGCGCCACGCGTCGCTTTTACGCTCCCTGTCGGGCGCGCCGGCCATCGGTGCCTCCGTCAGCCCAGGCGACTTCAGCAGCACGGGCCCCTCCCCGGGGCCTAGCGGAGGTGCTCGGGCCGCAGCACCGGCACCCAGAGGGTGTAGCGGTCGGCGCGGTAGACGCTCCGGGTGACCTCGACGACGTTCTCGCGGCAGAACGCCCGCCGGGAGATGTGCAGGACCGGGGAGCCGGGGTCGAGCTCGAGCAGCTCGGCCTCCTCCTCGGTGGCGATCCCGGCCAGGACCGAGTCCTCGCCCCAGGTGGGCATCAGGTCGCGCATGGCGAGCCAGAAGTAGAGGCTGGCGGGCAGGGCCTCGTCGAGGAAGTTGGGGAACAGGTCGAGCGAGAGGTACACGTGCTGGATCGCCATCGGCACGCCGTCGGCCAGGCGCAGGCGCTGCCAGTGGGCGATGGCTGTGCCCTCCTCGACCTCGAGCGCGCGGGCGACGCCGGGACCGGCGCTCTCGCGGCGGGCCAGCAGAGTCTTCGACTCGGGCTTCTTGCCCCGGCGCTCCATCTCCTCGGTGTAGGCCGAGAGCCGCATCTGCATGTCGATCAGCGGCTTGGTCACGAACGTGCCGCGACCGGCGACACGCTCCAGCAGGCCCTGGGCCACCAGGGCGTCGATGGCGTGGCGCACCGTCATCCGCGCGACGCCGAACTGCTCGGCCAGGTCGCGTTCAGAGGGTGCCGGGGTGCCCGGCTCGGCGCTGACGATCACCGATCGGACGTACTCCCTGACCAGCACGTGCTTGCGCCCGCGCCGACCGCCGCCCCGCGGGGAGTGCTCGTCCACCGGTGATTCCCTTCTTCACGTCGTGACCAGAAACCTAGCGGGCTTGAGTCGCCCCTGGGGACCGATGTCGTCAAGATTTCACGTGTTGCCCCTGTTGAGGAGCAGAATTCAGCCCTTCATCACTCGGTTCCGATGGCCTTCAGAACGTCGAGCCTTGCGGCGCGCCGTGCCGGGAAGAGCGCGGCGAGCAACCCGATCGCGACCGAGGAGAGCAGATAGATCCCCAGGTTGCCCCACGGGATCCGGGTGACCTCGAGGCCCTCGTCGCGCAGCGAGGCCATCAGGGCGATGCCGAAGACCAGGCCCATCCCGATGCCCATCAGGGCACCGAGGACCGCGATCGCGACCGACTCGAGGCTCACCATCCGCCGCATCTGGCGCCGGTCGACGCCGATGGCCCGCAGGAGACCGATCTCGCGGGTGCGCTCGATGATCGAGAGCCCCAGCGTGTTGACGACCCCGAGCACCGCGATGATGAGCGCCAGGCCCAGCAACGCGTAGATGATGAAGATCAGCCGGTCGATCGGCGCGCGCTGCTCCGCGGCGTACTCCGTCTGGTCCTTGACGGTGATGATCGGCAGCTTCGCGGTCGCCTTCTCGAGTGCTGCCTTCACGTCGGTGGCGCGGGCGCCGGGTTCCAGCTTGATCAGCAGGCTGGAGTCCTCGGGCGCGTATCCGCCCTTGGACAACGCGTCCAGGGTGGTCAGGTAGCTGGCGAACTCGGCGTCGTGGATGCCGACGATGCGCAGCTTCGTCGGGCCCTTGGGGAAGCGGAAGGTGAGCTCCTGGCCGACCTTGTAGCCCCGGTCGCCGGCCACCTTCGAGCTGACCAGCAGGGTGTCGCCCGTGAAGTCGGCGAGCGAGCCTGCCGTCAGGTCCAGGCGCATCACCTGGGTGAGCGTCCTGGGGTCGGCGCCGGTCAGGAACTTGCGGTCCCCGTCGAGCTTGGCCTGCGCGGAGCGGAAGCGGGTCACCGACCTGACGCCGGGCTCGGTCGCAGCCTCGGTCCCGATCTCGGGCGAGAAGCCCTGCCCGATGGCGTTGCTGATCACGATGTCGCCGAGGAAGGTGCGCTCGATGGTGCGGTCGACGCTCGCCTTGGCCGAGGTCCCCGCGATCGACATCGTGGTGACCAGGGTGAGGCCGATCATCAGGGCGGAGGCGGTGGCCGCCGTACGCCGTGGGTTGCGCAGCGAGTTCTGGCCCGCCAGCACCCCGATGCTCCCGAACAGCCGACGGTAGGTGCCTGCGGCGAGCACCATGAACGGCTTCGAGGTGGCGGGGCTCGCCGCAGCCATGCCCAGCATGGCCAGGAGCGCTCCACCACCCACCCAGTAGCCCGGCTTGGGCACGTCCAGGAAGAGCCCCACGGCACCGGCCACGACACCGGTCAGGGTCATCAGGCCACCGACGAGCAGCCGGCGACGCAGCGAGGACTCCGGCATGGCGACGTCGTCACGCAGGGCCGCGACAGGGGGGATCCGGCTCGACCGCCTGGCCGGGAGGTACGCCGCCACCATGGTCACGACGAGACCGACCCCGAAGGCGGCGACCGGGGTGCGCAGGCCGAAGACCAGCCCCTGCCCCGACAGGTCGAGGCCGAGCCGGGCGAACAAGGCCCGGATGCCGAGGGCGAGCAGCACGCCGAGCCCGAGGCCTACGCCGCTGCCGACCAGGCCCACGACGAATGCCTCGAAGAGCACCGACCGGGTCACCTGCTTGCGCGAGGCCCCGAGGGCCCGCAACAGGGCGAGCTCGCGGCTCCGCTGGGCCACCAGCATCGAGAACGTGTTCACGATGAGGAACGACCCGACCACGAGCGCGATCCCGGCGAAGACGAGCAGGAAGATGGTCAGGAACGAGATCGCCTCGAGGAGCTGGCTGGCCGACTCGTCGGCGGCCTTGTCGCCGGTGACGGCCTCGAAGCCCTTCGGCAGCACCTTCGCGACCTGGGCACGCAGCTCCTCCTGGGAGACCCCCGGCCTGGCAGTGACCCAGGCGTCGCTGAACGCGTCCCGTCCGTCGAGGAAGAGGCCCTGCGCGGTGGCGGTGTCGAACATGCTCACCGTGGCGCCGTTGAGCGAGCCGCCCTCGGGGAAGTCGGCGATGCCGACCAGGGTCGGCTCGAGCAGCGCCTTCTTGCCGGTGCTGATCAGCCGCACCTTCTCACCGAGGTCGTAGTTGGCCCGACGCACGGTCGCCGCGTCGATGGCGACCTCGTCCTTGCCCACGGGCTCACGGCCCTGGACCACCTGCAGGCCCTCGACCCCGTTGGCGGCGGGCGCGTCGCTGGTGTTGACCCCGATTCCCGGGGCACCCTGACCACCGACCACGCGGTTGTTCTCACCGACCACGAAGACCCCGAAGGAGTTCACGTTCCCGTCGGCGCGCGCCGCCCCCGGCACCGCGGCCATCACGTCGATCAGGCGTCCGGGCAGGGTCAGGGTCGTAGGGGCCGAGTCGGCGTCGGCGGCCCCCTGGGGGCGTACGACGACGTCCCCGACGGTGTTGTCGAAGATCGCGGTGAAGCTCTTGTTGAGGGTGTCGGTGAAGATCAGCGTCCCGCCGACGAACGCCACCCCGAGGACGATGGCGAAGGTGCTCATGAACAGCCGCAGCTTGCGGCCCAGCAGGCTCTTCCAGGCAGCGTGCAGCATCGCCTAGCTCTCCACCTGTCCGAGGTGCGCCTCGTGGTCGGCCATCCGCTCCAGGACGGCCTCGCGGGTGGGGTGCTCGAGCTCGCCGGCCAGTCGGCCGTCCGCCAGGAACACGACGCGGTCGGTGTAGCCGGCGGCGACGGGGTCGTGGGTCACCATCACGATCGTCTGGCCGAACTCCTTGACCGAGCGCTGCAGCAGCGAGAGCACCTCGGCGCCCGAACGGGAGTCCAGGTTGCCGGTGGGCTCGTCGGCGAAGACGATGGCCGGACGGCTGGCCAGCGCACGGGCGACCGCCACGCGCTGCTGCTGCCCACCGGAGAGCTGGTTGGGCCGGTGACCGAGGCGGTCGCGGAGGTTGACGGTGTCGATGACGGTGTCGTACCACTCGCGGTCGGGCTTGCGTCCCGCGATGGACAACGGCAGCAGGATGTTCTCCTCAGCCGTCAGCGTCGGGATCAGGTTGAAGGACTGGAACACGAAGCCGATCCGCTCGCGGCGCAGGCGCGTCAGGCGCTTGTCGTCGAGCCCACCGATCTCGGTGTCCCCGATGAGCACCCGGCCGGTGGTGGGGGTGTCCAGGGCCGCGCAGCAGTGCATCAGGGTCGACTTGCCGGAGCCCGAGGGCCCCATCACGGCGGTGAACTGCCCCGCGGCGATGTCCAGCGTGACCCCGTCGAGCGCGCGCACCTCGGCGTCGCCGGTGCCGTAGACCTTCGTCAGGTCCACCACGCTCGCGGCCACCGCTGGTGCGTCAGGTGCCGGAGCCGGAGCGTTCTGGAACGTCGTCATGCACCAACGGTGCCAGCAACCTGGTCGGGGCGCATCAGGGATCCTCCCCACGGCACCCCGGCCAGGTTCCGTGACGGTCAGTCGCGGCGCAGCAGGCGGCGCAGCACGAGAAGCACGAGCACGATCCCGACCGCCTGCTTCCAGTAGGCCTTGGCCAGGACCGGCAGCACGGTGGCCCCCAGGTCGAGGGCCTCGTCGTTGCCGGGGGGGTTGTAGCTGCGGGGAGGCGTGATGTCCCTGACCTTCGAGGCCCCCGATGCCGGGGCCGCGTCCCCGGACGTCGTCGCCGCCTCGGGTGCGGGTGCGGCCTCCTCGGCGGCGGCCGCGGCTGCGGCCATCCCCGCCGCGCTGGAGTCGCCCACCTTCTGCTCCAGGCACGCCGTGAACTGCCCCAGCAGCTTGTCGCTGACGTCCTGCATCACGCCTCGGCCGAACTGCGCCGGCTTGCCGGTGATGTTCAGGTCGGTCAGCACCTCCACCCTCGTCGAGGTGCCCGCCTCCGTCATGGTCGCCGTCACGTGTGCCCCGGCGGTGCCGTTGCCGCGCTTGTCCTTGCCCTTGGCGTCGATCACCATGCGGTGCCCGGCCTCGTCCTTCTCCACGAAGGTGCCACTGCCGTTGTAGACCAGGGCGATCGGACCCAGCTTCACCTTGCAGCTTCCCTGGAAGGTGTCTCCTTCCACCGAGGTGACCACGGCGCCGGGAAAGCACACCGCGACCGACTCGATGTCGTTGAAGGCGTCCCAGGTCTCCTGCAGGGTGGCCGGCACGGTGAACTCGTGCCGCAGCTCCATGCCCACGTCAGCCACCCACCGCGGCCAGCACGGCCCGGCGGGTGAGGACGGTGGCGAGGTGCTTGCGGTAGTCGGAGTCACCGTTGAGGTCCGAGGGCGGCGAGGTGCCCTCGGCCGCCTTGTCGCACGCCTCCCGGATGCCGTCCGCCGTGGCCGGCTGTCCGACCAGTGCCTGCTCGGTGGCGGTGGCCCGCAGGGCCGTGGAGCCCATGTTGACCAGACCGATGCGAGCCTCGCTGATGGTGCCGCCGTCGGTCTTGACGGCCGCCGCCACCGACACGATCGGCCACTGGTGGGCGACCCGCACGAACTTCTCGTAGTGCGAGCCCCAGCCGTCGTACTTCTTGAAGCGGATGGCCGTGAGCAGCTCGTCCTCACCGACCGCGGTCTGGAACAGGTCCTCGAAGAAGTCCGCCGCCGCGACCGTGCGCTCCCCACCCTGACCACTGATGACGAGCTCTGCGTCCAGCGCCAGCGTCGGCGCCCCACAGTCACCCGCGGGGTCGGCGTGGACCAGGGCCCCACCGAGCGTGCCGCGGTGCCGGATCTGCGGGTCGGCGACCTCGGTGATGGCCTTGTGCAGCAGGCCGAGGCTGTTCCTCACCGCGTCGTTGGCGAGGATCTCGTAGTACGGCGCCATCGCGCCGATCACGATGCTGTCGCCCTCGTCGCGGATCTCCCGCAACGAGTCGATGTTGTTGATGTCGACGATCCACTCGGGAGCGTTCAACCGCATCCGCAGGACGGGCAGGAGGGACTGCCCCCCGGCGAGGACCTTGGCCTCGTCCCCGTGCTCCGCGAGCGCGGCGAGCGCCTCCTCGACGGAGGTGGGCGCGAGGTAGTCGAACTTGGCGGGGATCACTGGTCCCCTCCCTTCTGTCCAGCGGAGCCATCCATGCGGTCGGTCTGGCCTTCCTGGCCGGTGGACTCGTCGAAGTGCGGGGCTGCCGCTCCGGTGGTGGGGTCGGCTCCACCGGCGTCCTTGGCGTGGATCGCCTTCCAGACCCGCTCGGGGGTGCACGGCATCAAGATGTCCTCCACCCCGAACTGGCGGATGGCGTCGAGCACCGAGTTGACCACGGCCGGGGTCGAGGCGATCGTGCCCGCCTCGCCGACGCCCTTGGTCCCGAGCGTGTTGGTCAGCGACGGCGTGGTGTTGTGGCCCACGTCGAAGCTGATCGTGTCAGCGGCCGTGGGCACCAGGTAGTCCACGAACGACGCCGAGACCAGCGTGCCGGAGTCGTCGTACACCGCCTCCTCCCACAAGGCCTGGGCGATGCCCTGGACGAGGCCACCGTGCACCTGCCCGGCGACGATCAGCGGGTTGATGATGTTGCCGATGTCGTCGACGCAGGTGTACTTGCGCATCTTGACGCGCCCGGTCTCGGTGTCCACCTCCACGGCGCACAGGTGCGTGCCGTGGGGGTAGTTGAAGTTGATCGGGTCGTAGGTCGCGTCGGAGTCGAGGGACGGCTCGACGCCCTCCGGCAGGTCGTGCGCCGCGAACGTCGCCAGCGCCACCTCGGTCATCTGGACCCCCTGGTCGGTGCCCTTGACCCCGAACCGGCCGGCCTTGTACTCGAGGTCGTCGACGTTGGCCTCCAGCATGTGCGCCGCGATCGGCTTGGCCTTCTCGATCACCTTCTCGACGGCCTTGACGATCGCCTCGCCACCGACGACCAGCGAGCGCGAGCCGTAGGTGTCCATCCCCTTGTGGGCGATGGCGGTGTCGCCGTGCAGCACCTCGATGTCCTCGTAGGGGATCCCGAGGCGGTCCGAGACGATCTGGCTGAACGCCGTCTCGTGCCCCTGCCCGTGGGCGCTGGCGCCCGTGAGCAGCTCGACCTTGCCGGTCGGCAGCATCCGCACGCTGGCGTGCTCCCAGCCACCGGCGCCGTAGTCGAGGCTGCCGAGCACGCGGCTCGGGGCCAGCCCGCACATCTCGGTGAACGTCGAGACGCCGATGCCGAGCTGGACCGGGTCGCCGGACTCGCGGCGCTCCTTCTGCTCGGCGCGGAGGGCGTCGTAGCCGAAGCTCTCCTTGGCCATCTCGGTGGCCTTCTCGTAGTTGCCCGAGTCGTACTCCAGGCCCGCCACCGTGGTGAACGGGAACTCGGTGTTCTTGATCCAGTTCTTCTCCCGGACCACGAAGGGGTCCACGCCGAGCTCGGTCGCGAGCTCGTCCATGATCCGCTCGATCCCGAAGGTGGCCTCCGGCCGTCCGGCGCCGCGGTAGGCGTCGGTCCAGGTCTTGTTGGTCAGCACCGTCTGCACCGCGAAGTGGTACGCCGGGAACTTGTAGATCGAGTTGAACATGAAGGCACCGAGCACCGGGACGCCGCCGCCGATGAGGCTGACGTGCGAGCCGAGGTCGGCGATGAGCTCGACCTTGAGCCCGGTGACCGTGCCGTCCTTCTCGGCGGCCAGGGTGATGTGCTGCCACTGGTCACGACCGTGGTGGGCCGCCATCAAGGACTCCGAGCGGGTCTCGGTGTACTTCAGCGGCTTGCCGAGGCGGCGGGCCAGCACCATGGTGATGAACTCTTCGGGCGTGGTCTGGAGCTTGCCGCCGAACCCGCCACCGACGTCGGGAGCGATCACCCGGATCTTGGACTCGGGGATCCCGAGCACCGCGGCCAGCAGGAAGCGGAGGACGTGCGGGATCTGCGTCGCCGACCACATGGTGACCTGCTCGCCCGTGGGGTCGACGACCACCGAGCGGGGCTCCATGAAGGCGGGGATCAGGCGCTGCTGGCGGAAGTTGCGCTCGACCACGATGCCGCTCTCGCGAGCCTTCGCGATCGCCTCGTCGGCGTCGCCGCCGGTGCCGGCCTCGGCGGAGTCGAACTTCCACAGCGCGGACTTGTTGGTGCCCAGGTCGGGGTGCGCCAGGATCTTGTCCTCGGCGGACTCCCGCAGGTCGAGGGCCGCGGGCAGCTCCTCGTAGTCGACGTCGACCAGCTCGGCCGCGTCGCGGGCCTCGGCCGCGGTACGGGCCACGATCACGGCGACGATCTCACCGGCGAAGGTGACGCGGTCGACGGCCACCGGCGGGTGCGCCGGGGTGACCTGGTCAGGGGTGATCGGCCAGGCGTTGGGCAGCGAGCCCTGCTCCTCGGCGACGTCCTTGCCGGTGATCACGGTGACCACGTTGGGGGCGGCCTTGGCCTCGTCGACGTTGATCGCGGTGATCTTCGCGTGGGCGAAGGGGCTGCGCACCATCGCGAGGTGGAGCATCCCCGGCAGCACGATGTTGTCGGTCCAGCGGGTGCGGCCGGTGATCAGTCGCTGGTCCTCCTTGCGGCGACGCTCGCGTCCGATCTCCTTGGGGGCTTCGGCCTCGGCCGGGGCGTCCTGGGTCGTCGTCATCTCAGACCTCCACTGTCTCGGTCTCGGCGATCTCCGCCGGAGCCCCGTCTCGGAGACCGTCTTGGACGGAGGTGTCCACGTCACCGGCGGCCGCGGTCTGCACCGCGCGCACGATGTTGTGGTAGCCCGTGCAACGGCACAGGTTGCCCTCGAGACCGACGCGGATCTCCTGCTCGCTCGGGTTCGGGTTGTCGTTGAGCAGGTCGACCGACTGCATGATCATGCCCGGCGTGCAGAAGCCGCACTGGAGGGCGTGGCACTCGTGGAAGGCCGCCTGGACCTTGTGCAGCTGGCCGTCGGTGGCGAGGCCCTCGATGGTGGTCACCTCACGGCCGTTGGCCTGGACGGCGAGCACGTTGCAGGACTTCACGCTCCGCCCGTCGAGGTGCACCGTGCAGGCGCCGCAGTTGCTGGTGTCGCAACCGATCACCGTGCCGGTCTTGCCGAGCTTCTCGCGGAGGTACTGCACGAGCAGCATCCGCGGTTCGACGTCGTCGGACACCTTGTCTCCGTCGACGGTGACTTCGATCCTTGCCATGGGCGCACTCCTATAGGTGCCAGATGAGTGTGACCCCGCTCACGCTAGGACCATCCGGTTGGCCAAAGGTTGGCAGGGTGCCCTTCGTCGGCCCAGGAGGTGTCTCAGCGAGCCTCGCCAGGAGCAGGCTCGGCGAAGACGCAGAACTCGTTGCCCTCCGGGTCGGCCATCACGGTCCATCGGGGCAGCTCGGCCAGCACGGTCGCCCCGGCGGCGGCGAGCTCCCGCACATCGCCGTAGACGTCCCAGTGGATCCGGTTCTTGACCGTCTTCGGCTCCGGCACGGGATCGAAGACGAGCGCCTCCATGGGAAACCCCGGAACACCACCGATCGACCACCAGGGGTCACCCTCGTTCTCCGCCACCGACCCGAAGACAGCCCCCCACCAGCGCGCCTGCGCCTCGGGGTCGACGCTGTCGAGGACCAGCTCGAGGCCCCGGTAGGCCGGCAGGTCGCCGTCGCGGACGAAGGCACAGAGCTCGCCCCCCTCCGGGTCGAGCAGCACCGTCCACGGGTCTCCCCCGTAGCCGGGCGCCCGGCGTGCCCCGAGGGCCAGCAACGAGTCGACGGAGTCGGTGAGCACGTCGAGGTGGACCCGGTTCTTGACGGTCTTCTCCTCGGGGACCGGGCAGATCGCGATGCCCATCCCCTCGACCTCGCCCACCACGTCGCCCACCACGTCGCCCGGGTCGCCGGCCGAGTCGCCAGCCGGGGTCGGCTCGGCGTACGAGCACCCGGTGACAGCGGCCCAGAACCGGCCCAGGCCTCGCCCGATCCGGCCGTGTCCATGCACAGCTCCTTGAACCTCACCATGGCCTGCCGTCCTCCCTGTGTCCGCGGCTCGGCGTGTGCCCGCCGCGGGTAACCTCAGGGCCATGTCCCCGCAGCCCTCAGACTCCAGCCTGCCCGAAAACCAGCACGCCTGGGGGCACGGCCTGGCCACCGTGACCGACGACGGCACCGTCCTCGACACCTGGTTCCCCGCCCCCGCGCTCGGAAACGTCTCGGGCGACGTCCCCGAGGCCCTGCGCGCACTCGCCGGCGAGCACCCCGGGCGCCGGGTCCGCACCGAGGTGGTCACGGTCGAGATCGAGCTGGCCGCGGCGCCGCAGGACACCAGCGACGCCTACCTGCGACTGCACCTGCTGAGCCACCGCCTGGTCCGCCCGCACGGGGCGAACCTCGACGGCGTCTTCGGCAAGCTCGCCAACGTGGTCTGGACGAACCTCGGCCCCTGCGCCGTCACCGACTTCGAGCAGGTGCGCCTCGGACTGCGCGCCGAGGGCGCGGTGCAGGTGTTCGGGGTCGACAAGTTCCCCCGGATGACCGACTACGTCCTGCCGTCCGGCGTGCGCATCGCCGACGCCGACCGCGTGCGCCTCGGGGCGCACCTGGCCGAGGGCACCACCGTGATGCACGAGGGCTTCGTGAACTACAACGCCGGCACCTTGGGCAGCTCCATGGTCGAGGGGCGCATCAGCGCCGGCGTGGTCGTGGGTGCCGGTTCCGACGTGGGTGGCGGCGCCTCGATCATGGGCACCCTGTCCGGTGGCGGCAAGGAGGTCGTCTCCATCGGCGAGCGCTGCCTGCTGGGAGCCAACTCGGGAATCGGGATCTCGCTGGGCGACGACTGCGTGGTGGAGGCCGGTTGCTACGTCACGGCCGGCACGAAGGTCACCGTCAAGGACGTGGAGTCCAAGCCGAAGGTGATCAAGGCCTCCGAGCTCTCGGGGGCCAGCAACGTGCTGTTCCGCCGCAACTCGGTGAGCGGTGCCGTCGAGGCACACCCGTGGACCGGCGACGGCATCAGCCTCAACGCCGCCCTGCACTCCAACTGATCCCGACCACGGGCCCACCAGAGCGATGAAGTTCAGATACGCCGTCTTCGTGGTCGTGCTCGCCGTGGTGGTGGGTGCCGGCGTCGCCCTGTGGCGAGGGTCGGGACCGCTGCCCGACCCGGAGGGCTGCACCGCCAAGCTCTCGGGCCGACAGGTCGACCTCACCACCGAGCAGGCCGAGAACGCGACCCTGATCGCGGCCATCGGCGTCAGCCGCGGCCTGCCCGCCCGGGCTGTCTCGATCGCCCTGGCCACGGCGTACCAGGAGAGCAAGATCCAGAACCTCGCCCACGGCGACCGCGACTCGCTGGGGCTGTTCCAGCAGCGCCCGTCCCAGGGCTGGGGAACGGAGAAGCAGGTGCGGGACCCGTACTACGCGACCAACGCCTTCTACGACGCGCTCGAGAAGATCCCCGACTACCAGACGTTGCGGATCACCGAGGCGGCACAGGAGGTGCAGCGGTCCGGCTTCCCCGAGGCCTACGAGGACCACGCCCCCGACGCCCGCACGCTCGCCTCGGTGCTCACCGGCTACAGCCCTGGCGGACTCTTCAGCTGCGTCGTTCGCAAGCCCGCCGAGCGCGGTAGCGCGAGCCGGATGATGCGCCAGGTCGAGCGGGCCTACGGCGACCTCCAGATCTCCCGCACCGGCTCCCGTCAGGACGTCGCGATCACGGTCGCGGACGGGAAGCAGGGCTTGCGGCTGGGCTGGTCGGTCGCGCAGTTCGTGGTCGCGCACGGAGTGCGCCTCAAGCCCGAGGCGGTGACCTACGCCGCCCGGAGGTGGCAGACCGGGCGCCCTTCGGAAGCCGGCTGGCAGGCCCAGGGCAAGCGGGACGCGACGACCGTCCTCGTGTCGATGGGCTGAACCCGGGCGTTGTCAGGTTTCTTTGACATTCGGGCCGGTTCCCCCTTACCGTCGGTGTCAAGTAAATCAGACACAAGGGGGTCGGGATGAGCGTTCTCCGCTGGGTGGTGGTCGCGGTCGGAGGGGTGTCGCTGGCGGTGGCCACAGGCGCCGGTGCGTCGTACGCGCGAGAGGGGTCGTGGGAGGTCGCCACGGTGGCGGTGTTCGCGCTGCTCACCTTGCCCTGCTGGGCCGGGTTGCTGCGGATCCTCCTGGCCGGCCCGGACGAGGCCCCACCGGAGCACCAGGAGGACTCGGTGGAGGCGCGATGGGTCGAGCGCGCCACCAGCGCCGCCTTCCTCGATGTGGTCATCGCCCTGGGACTGGCCACTGCCGCCACGAACGTCGCCGGCATCGCTCCCGTCTCGGGCGTGGTGTTCCTGACCCTCGCCATGGTCGATGTGTCGGTGCGCTACGCGGTGCTGCAACGACGCGAGAGCTGATGGAGAATTCCCTGCGCACGCTCCGCGAGGGTGCCGGGCTCTCCCAGGCCGAGTGCGCCGCAGCCCTCGGGGTGACGCGTCAGACCGTGATCTCGATCGAGAAGGGCCACTTCGACCCCCGCCTCTCGCTGGCCTTCCGCATCAGCCGCCTGTTCGACGTGTCGATCGACAAGCTGTTTCGTCCGGACGCCGGCGACTGACCTGCCTCTGGTTCGTCCTGGGCGGTGCGCCGACCCCGGGGGCCTACCTGTCGGGTGGTTCTCGGCTGCTGCGTCGTCGGGTGCCGGGTGGTGGGTCGAAGGTGAAGTCGTTGGGTCCGGCTCCTCGGATCTGCCAGGGTCCAGCTGTGGATCAGTCGGTGGTGGTGGCCGCAGAGCAGGATCATGTTGCCCAGTGACGTCTCTCCGCCGTCGGCCCAGTGGACGATGTGGTGGGCGTGGGTCATGACCGGTGGTCTGGTGCAGTGCGGGAACCGGCAGTGGTGGTCGCGGGCGACCAGTGCTTTCCACATCGCGGTGGTCACCAGGCGTTGTTGGCGGCCGACGTCGAGGACCTCGCCCTGGGTGCCGAGGACGATGGGGATGAGGTCGGCGTCGCAGCACATCCTGCGGATGGTGGTGGCGGTGAGGTCCTCACCGGTCTCGGTGGTCCCGAACCCGGTCTGGTCCTCGAGGTCGGTCAGGTCGATGGTGACCGCCACCCGTGGGGTGGCGCCGTGGCACTCAGGCAGGACCTCGGCGGTGGCGGCCCGGTCGCAGAGGTCGAGCAGGGCGTCGAGCATCCGGGTCCCATGGTCACGGGGGTCACGGGGGTCGCGGCCGTCGTGACCACCCCCCGGGACCCGACAGCTGCCGGGGTCGCAGACTCCTCCGTTGGCGGGGTCGTTGGTGGGGACCGGTCTGGACAGGGGCAGCAGGGTCGCCTTCAGCCTCGCTGCGTCCTCGGAGGCGCACCGGCCGCTGATCCGGGCACCCCCGGCGCCGTCGAACCGGATCGAGAGCTCGCGGCCGAGGTGCGCGGCGCGTTCCTCCCGGTCCAGCTCCCTCTCGGCACGGCGCTCGT
>CAWJLT010000011.1:0-166632 GCA_963843775.1 uncultured Actinomycetota bacterium | reverse complement strand
ACCCAGTATCGCCCAGTGCAAACACACCTCCGGAGGCCCCTTCAACGGCGCCACACGCTCCGACCAACGATCAGCTCGAAGCGGATCGCCTGCCGTGAGGGCCTAGAGGTCTGCGAGATCATCTGGGCTGGTGCCGGCCCGGTAGTTCTCTGCCAGCGACTCGGTGCGGACGTTGCGTACGCCTGGCTGTCCGAATGCGCGCCGGGGATACATGAACACGTCGGGGGTCCGGCGATCAGGATGCAGCAGTCCATGTCGCACTCGTACGTCGGGGCGGCTCACGCCCCTCGTCCGCAGGATTGATAAATGACCGCGAGTCGATGCGTCACTCGGGGCTTGGAGTGGCCCTAGATCCTCAGCCGTCCGCCACGGGACGTCCGACAAGCATCGACGCCAGGATGTCTGGCGCGAAGGCCTCAGCAGTCTGCACGTCGAGCTTCGCCCCGAGGCCATCCAGGACGCGGGCGAAGAAGGAACGGGCGGCGGCCGCGAAGACCACGTCCGCGACGTCGGCATCAGTGAGTCCGTGTGCGCGCAGTACGTCCACGTCGTCCTGCTGGATCGACGTTGCGTCCAGAGCAACCTTCGCCGCGAACGAGTAGACCGCGCGGTCCTGGTCGCTGAGGGCCGCGCCACTCGGATCCGCCGCGATAGCCATCATCGCGGTTTCGTCGTCACACACGTCCCGCAGGAACTTCGAATGGGCGGCCGTGCAATACGTCGACCCCAGTGCCCTGGCCGCGCCAATCGTTGCGATCTCGAAGCGGCGGCGGTCCATTCCCTCGCGGACCGTCTTGTTCAAAAGGTTCCAGGCCGCTGCGACCTCTGGTCGCGTCGAGAACGCCGCGGCGTAGTTCGGGAGAAAGCCCCACGCGCCCCTCTGCTGCTGGTAATAGGCTGCGAGCGCGCCTTCAGCGTTCTCCTCGGAGACGGTGTCGATGAACATGTGTCCCATCTTGACCCGCACGGCACGAACGCACCACCTCCTCGGGCCGTCCCTCGCGTGTGGTCCCGACCTGAGCGTTGAGACGTGAGCACCCGATCTCGCTCGTCGAGTCCTCGTCGTCACTGCCGTCGTGGTCGGGGTGAGGTGGGTGTGGACCTACACCACGCCCTACACCACGACCCACCTTCTGGCGATCACACAGACGCTGCTCGAGGTCGCCGGCAAGGATCCACACCCTGATGTCGGCGCGCTCCTCGGTCGCCTCCAGCTCGTCAACACCCGAGCGGTAGACCTCACGGAAGCGCTGCTCCTGCTCAGCCGAGCCAACCAGCGCTCCTTCACCCGAGAACACGTTGACCTGTCGTTGATCGCCGAGGAAGGCCTGACCAGGGCACCGTGTGGATCACGACCAGTGTTCAGCCGTCAACGGTGGTGCTCACCGTCGAGAACACCGGCGAGAAGCTCACTCGAGAGCTGGTCTCGACACTCACCGAACCGTTTCAACGAGGCACCACACGCACACGCACCGACGACCCCGGTGTCGGCCTCGGCCTGGCCATCGTCAAGTCCATCGCAGAAGCGCACGACGGAAGCCTCACAGTTGAGCCGCGCCCTGCGGGTGGCCTTCGGGTCACGGTGCGGCTGCCCGCCATCCAGGGACCCCCTCGGGTGTCGATCTAGGAGCACCCCTGATCACAGCGTCGCCCAGCCCTCCCCCGCGACGCTTGCGCTTGTGCCTCCTGTCTCGTGGGATGTCGCCTGCGCGGAAGCATCGCCCGTCGTTCTAGGGTGTTCTGAGGCGGAGCGCGCACAGGGGCGCCGAGGATCTGATCGCTCTCCACCGTTCAGATCCACCAGCCAGAAAGTGTGATGATGCGCCACCTGCAGGAGGCCTGGCGACTCATCGTCCCAGCGGCCGACGACCCTCACGGTCCCCTGGCGCCCATGCTCCTGCTGCTGACCTTCATCACTGGCCTCGTCGACGCCTTCAGCTACCTGCTTCTCGGACATGTGCTCGTGGCCAACATGACCGGCAACGTGGTGTTCCTCGGGTTCGCCCTCGCCGACGCACCCGGATTCTTGTGGTGGGCCTCCCTGCTGGCGATCGGCACCTTTCTCGTCGGAGCGCTGATCGGCGGCAGGCTGGGACTGGCCCGAGGGAGTCACCGCGGTCGTCACCTCCTGTGGGCCACGAGCGCGGAGACGGTCCTGGTCGCTGCGGGCCTGGCGCTCAGCGCGTTGCTCGACCGCCCCTATGGGGTCGGGGCCATCGTCGCTTTCGTCGCTGTCCTCGGTATCGCGCTCGGCCTCCAGAACGCGACGGCGCGCACGCTGGCCGTACCCGACTTGACCACCACCGTCCTCACCCTGACGATCACTGGCATCGCCTCTGACTCGAAGGCTGCAGGTGGGTCTGACAGCAAGCTCGGCCGCCGTGTGGTTCCCATCGTCACGATGTTCCTGGGTGGTGTGGTCGGCGCGACGCTGACACTCCGCGGGCACGGATCAATCGACTTGGCGATCGCCACTGCGGTACTTCTTGCCGTGGTCGTGGCGGCCTCACGTGCCGCTCGGTCCGAGGCCCCTTGGACCACGAGGCGTTAGGCACGGGCTGAAACGGCAGTCGGCCCGCAGCACGTCACGCCTCGAGGATTGTGTGGGCGGCGCGCCACTCCCTTGGAGTGGCGCCGAAGGCTTCGCGGAAGCGTCGACTGAAGTGGCTCGGGTCGGAGAACCCCCAACGGTGGGCCACTGCTGCGACGCTGGCGTTCGGGGCGACAGCAACGAGGTGCTGGCGAGCCTGCTCGAGGCGGCGCGCGAGGACCCACTGTGCGGGAGTCGAGTCGTAGCCGGCATCGGCCCACACCTTGTAGAGATGCCGTATGGAGATGTGATGGGCGGCCGCTGCCCGCGCAACGGTCAGGTCGGGATCGCTCAGGTGTGCGTCGAAGTAGAGCTCCAGCCGAGTGGCGAGGGCGTCCTCGAGCGCCCCCCGGGAAGCCTGGGAGCCCGCGGCGGTGGTGAGCAGCGCGCGGACCAGGGCGGTGCTGGCCTGGCCGGTGAGCTGCTGAAGTGCGGGTGACAAGGCACGAGCACTGGGGAACAGTCCCGCGATGTGTCCGCGGACCAGGGCGTAGACCGGGCTGCGCTGCAGCGTGGTCGCCGCGGACCGGACGAGGTCGACGCTCACCCCCGCAGCCTCGTTGCTGAGGATCAGCACGTCGTGCGCGTGGGCTGTCTGATGGACGAGTCGGTAGGGCTGGGTCATGTCGACGCAGTTCAGGTGACCGGCGGGCAGGTCGGCGTCGGTGCCGCCTACCGAGACCAGGCCGCGACCGTGGCGGCGTAGCCCGATGGCCACGTGCTCCGGTGCCTCGCTCCGGACCTGGCGAGAGGTCCGCAGGATGTGCAGGGGACTGCCATGGGTGCGCAAGAGCTGGACCTGCGGACCGAGGGTCAGTCGCTCGACGCGGTGGCGTACCGATGGGCTTTCGACGATGACGTGGCGCTGAGGGTGCTGACCCTGGTAGGCGGCGTGCAGGGCCTCCACGCGCAGCGGCTCCGGGACCAGCTCGGTGTCGAGCACCACGGCCATCGGTCACCTCGCTCCGGGCGATCCCTGGAGGATGCGTCAGCAGCGCCCCCGTACTCCACGGTCAGACTGCCACACCCTCCGGACCACGGCCAGGGGCCGTTCACGCCGGGGGGCCGGTGCAGCTGAGAACCAGGGCAGCGAGGAGCCGGGTCGTGGCCTCCGCGACGTCGCCGAGCGAGACTCCATCGGTGGCCCAGGTCCCGGCGAGGCCTCCCAGCCTCCTGACGTGGGCAAGGGCCAGGTCGTGAAGCGGGCTCGCGACCAGCTGCTGGCCGGCGTGTCTGACCTGCTCGGCCGAGACCGGGAGGGCGCTCGCTTCGATCTGGACGGCGTCGTAGCCGCCGCCGTCGCTGCGGTAGTCGTACGGCGCGCCGACGTCGACGAGCACGAGCGCGGTCGTATCGAGCCGGATCAGTCTTTCGGCGTGCCACAGGCTTCCACCGTCGGCGCTCGGTGCGGCGAACAGGAGCCGGTGATCGGGGTGCGAGCTGACATCGACCACCCGTCGGGTGAGCCTGACGGCCGACCCGTTGTAGCAGCACGCCTGGGTGGACGTCGAGAGAGCCAGCGAGGACCACCGTCCCCAGACCGCGGCCTCCGCGCACAGGTGGGTGACGCGGCACCGCCCGGAGGCCGCCGTCAGGTGCTGGGTCACCCATGCGGCGCGCTCCGTCTGGGGCAGGCCTGCGGTGTCGAAGCTCAACCTCACTGTCCGGGTCGTCTGTCGTTTCGGCCTGCGACCCCGGACCGTGCCGGCCAGCGCTCAGCTGGAGATGGCTTGGAGGGCTTCGCGGATGAGATCGACCACGGCGTCGGGGTGGGCAAGCATGACGAGGTGGGAGGAGTCGACCTCACGAACCGTCATCCCGGCGCGGCTGTACCCGAACCTCTCCACCTCCGGGTTGATGGTGTGGTCGGCCGTGGCCACGAGTCCCCAGGAGGGCTTGGTGCGCCAGGCCGCGTCGGAGGCGGGCTCGCCGAACGCCGCTCCGGCCAGCGGGCGCTGTGAGACGGCAAGCACTTCGGCAACCTGTGGATCGACACCGGCAGCGAAGATCGCGGGAAAGGCTGCGACGTCGACGTAGACGTCGGTGCCGTCCGGTTCCCCCTCGATCGGGTAGGGACGGTAGACCAGGGCCGTGGCGAGGTCGGAGTCTGGGAATCGACCCTGGAGCTCGCCGAGGCTCTCGCCCTTCTCCAGCGCGTAGCCGGCCAGGTAGACGAGACCGACAACGTTCTCCTCCGTCCCGGCCACCGTGATCACGGCTCCGCCGTAGGAGTGTCCGACCAGCAGGACCGGGCCCTCGACCTGGCGGACGACCGAGGCGACGTAGGCCGCATCGTCGGCGAGGCTTCGGTTGGGCACAGCGGGGACGACGACATGGAGGTCGTCGTCGAGAAGCTTGCGGACGACGGCCCCGAAGCTGGCCGAGTCGGCGAAGGCGCCATGCACGAGCACGACGGTGGGGGTGGTGGTCATGGAGTTCTCCTGAGTTGTCGAGGGTTGAGAGTCGGTCGGTCAGTCGTGGAGGGCGGCGTACAGGAACTGCCCGCCCTGGGCCGTGGCTGCCTTCGCAGCGTGGGTGTCTCGGAGGCTGTTCACCATGACGAAGTCGTGGATGGTCCCCTGGTAGCGCACTGCCGTGACAGGGACGCCGGCACTGCGCAGCTTGGCGGCGTAGGCCTCTCCCTCGTCGCGCAGGACGTCGGCCTCGCCCGTGATGACCAGGGCCGGGGGAAGCCCCGCCAGGTCCTCGACCGAGGCGCGCAGGGGGGAGGCGGTGATCTCGGCGCGCTGCGCGGGGTCGGTCGTGTACTGGTCCCAGAACCACTGCATGGCGTCGCGCCTGAGCCAGTAGTTCTCCGCGAACTGGTGGTAGGAGTCGGTGTCGAACGCCGCGTCGGTGACCGGGTAGTAGAGCAGCTGTGCCGCAATGGACGGGCCGCCACGATCCTTGGCCATCAAGGTGACCGCTGCGGTCATGTTGCCGCCCACCGAGTCGCCTGCGAGAGCCACCCGCGTTCCGTCGAGGTCGTGCTCGGCACCCTTGGCCGCGACCCACTCCAGGGCGGCGTACACCTCCTCGATGGCACTTGGGTAAGGCGCTTCGGGGGCGCGTCGGTACTCCGGGAAGACGCAGGCAGCCGACGCCCGGACCGTCAGCTCCCGCACCAGCCGGTCGTGGGTGTGTGCGTCGCCGAAGACCCAGCCCGCGCCGTGGGTGTAGACGATGACAGGCAGGGTGCCGCTGACACCGGCGGGACGATAGATCTTGATCGCCACCTCACCGGCCGGACCTCCCGTGATCGTCAGGTCGCTGACGTCGACGTCCGGCGCAGGCACGTCGCCGTCCTGCACGGAGTCGACGGTGCGGCGGCCCTCCTCAACCGGGAGGTCGGGCAGGAACGGAGGCTGGGCCGTCGCTTCGACGAACTCCCGCGCCGCGGGCTCGAGCACTGGCACGATGTCGGTCATGGGTCCTCTTCTCGGATCGAGGCGGTGGCGGGTGCCACCGGGTCACCAACGTCACCGCGACAGGACGGTCAGCACCACCGGCGCGGGTGTCTCGTGCACGAACAGCCGGGTGCCGTGCACATCGGGGCCAGAAGACCCAGCGAGACACGAGCCGGCAGCGGTCAGCGCCGCTCTCCCTCCCGGTTCGCCTACCCCGTGGGGGTCTTGTCATCCGATAGGGGTCTGGATAACGTGCTGAGACGGACGGGCTGGGGGAACGCGACATGGCGGTCTACGAATTCATCTGCGCCGAGCACGGAGTCTCAACGATCACGATGCCGATGGCGAAGGTCACCGCCTCCGTCCCCTGCCCGTTCTGCGGCAGCCCCTCTCGCCGCCTGTACTCGGCGCCCGGACTCGTGCTCGGGGACGCCGCGGCCCGTCGCCTGATCGAGGCGACCTCTCGGTCCGCCCATGAACCGGCTGTCGTCAGTTCCCCGGTCGGCTCCCGCATGACCCCGACCGGGACCCGCCCCACGGCTGATCCCCGGACGGCCCGTCTTCCTGCGCCATGACCTGAGGATCGGAGACACATGGGTAACGTCGGCCTGCTCTACGTCGGTGCCGTCCTCTTCATCAACGGCTGTGCACTCCTCGGCTGGGTCCGTGGCAACGGAGCCGCCCCGCTGAACGTCTTCGTCGGGTTGCTCCAGGTGTTCACTCCCACCTACCTCATCATCTCCTCGGGCGGGGACACCGACGTCATCTTCGGCGCCTCCGGTCTCTACCTCTTCGGCTTCACCTATCTCTACGTCGCCATGAACACGATCTGGGGCTTCGAGGGAACCGGTCTCGGCTTCTTCTCCCTCTTCGTCGCCATCGCGGCGGTCGCCTACGCGGTGGTCAACCTGGTCACCTACCAGGACTACGCGTTCATGGTCATCTGGCTGCTGTGGGCCTACCTGTGGTGGCTCTTCTTCCAGCTGCTCGGTAGGGACCAGGTGGGCCTGACGGCCTGGACCGGTGCCGTCGCGGCCGTGGAGGGCTGGTTCACCGCAGCCGTCCCGGCGTTCCTCCTCCTCACCGGATGGTGGGACGCACTGCCGAACGCCGTCTGGGCCGTCCTCGTCCTCGTCCTCAACGTCGGAGGGCTGCTCCTAGCCAGATCCCGACTCGGCTCCCTCTCACCGGCGACGGCTCCCGCCACCGCCTGATCCCACGGCGGCGTCGCCGCCCCGTCCCCGCAGGAGATATCGCCATGCCAGAGCTCATCTTCCCGCTCGACTCGACCAAGAAGTTCACCGACCAGCAGTACCTCGGCCACAACCGGTGGCACCCCGAGGTCCCGGCCAACGTCCACGTCAAGCCGGGCGACACCTTCCGGATGGACTGCCGCGAGTGGTTCGACGGGGCGATCGTCAACGACGACTCGGCCGACGACATCCTCAACGCGCCGCTGAACACCGTGCACGTCCTCTCGGGTCCGGTCGCGGTCGAGGGCGCCCAGCCCGGCGACCTGCTCGTCGTCGACATCCTCGACGTGGGCCCGATCCCCCAGGAGGACAGCGGGCCGCTCGCCGGTCAGGGGTGGGGCTACACCGGGATCTTCGCCAAGGAGCACGGCGGCGGCTTCCTCACCGACCAGTTCCCCGACGCCTACAAGGTCATCTGGGACTTCACCGGCGGGGTGGCCACCTCCCGCCACATCCCCGGGGTCGCCTTCACCGGCATCGTGCACCCCGGGCTCATGGGGACGGCGCCCTCCGCCGACCTCCTGGCCCGGTGGAACGCCCGAGAGGCCGCCCTGATCGCGACCGACCCGAACCGCGTGCCGCCCCTGGCACTCCCCCCGGAGCCCGACTCGGCCATCCTCGGCACCCTCCCCGACTCGGAGTACGCCCGGGTGGCCGGCGAGGCGGCCCGCACGGCTCCGCCCCGCGAGAACGGTGGGAACCAGGACATCAAGAACTTCACGAAGGGCTCGCGTGTCTTCTACCCCGTCTTCGTGGACGGGGCCAACCTCTCGATGGGCGACCTGCACTTCTCCCAGGGCGACGGTGAGATCACCTTCTGCGGTGCCATCGAGATGGGCGGGTTCATCGACCTGCGCGTCGACCTCATCAAGGGCGGGATGGAGACCTACGGCGTCTCGGAGAACGCCATCTTCATGCCAGGCACGAGCGACCCGCAGTTCAGCGAGTGGCTCGCCTTCTCCGGCACGTCGGTGACCCTCGACGGCGAGCAGCGCTACCTGGACTCCCACCTGTCCTACCAGCGGGCCTGCCTTCACGCGATCGACTACCTGACGAAGTTCGGCTACTCCCCCGAGCAGGCCTACATGATCCTCGGTGCGGCCCCCATCGAGGGACGGCTCTCCGGCGTGGTCGACATCCCGAACTCCTGCTCGACGGTCTATCTCCCGACCTCGATCTTCGACGTTGACATCCGACCGTCGAGCGCGGGCCCCCAGCAGGTCGACCCCGGGATGGGCGTACCCCGGTCCTCCTTCTGAGGACTCGGCCGCCGACTCGACATGCGCGCCTCGGGTCCGGAGCGACAAGCCGACACAGGCTCGCGGCGTACGCTGTCGGCGAAACGGTCCGACTCATCGCAGAGAGGATCCCGAGATGGCCCAGCGCACGCCCAGGCCGGCACCAGCACCCACCCCGGCCGACCCGGCGCGCGCGGTATCGGTCCGCGCCATCGCCGAGGGGCTCGCTGAGGTCCGCGGGCCACTGCTGCCGGTCCTCCACGAGGTCGTCGCCACCCATGGCTACGTCGATGACGACGACCTCCCCGTGATCGCCGACGCACTCAACCTCAGCCGCGCTGACGTCCTCGGTGTCGTCAGCTTCTACCCCGACTTCCGCCGCACTCCCCCAGCCGAGCACCTGGTCAGCATCTGTCGCGCAGAGGCCTGCCAGGCGCGAGGCGCGGAGACGACGTACGCCGCGGCGGCCGACCGATGGTCCGGCTCGGTGGACGTCGAGGTCGGCGAGGTCTTCTGCCTCGGCAACTGCGCACTGGGGCCGTCCGGGATGGTCGACGGCGCCCTCCACGGCCGTCTCACCCCCGAGCGGCTCACCGGCCTCGCCGACGGGTGGGGCCGATGAGCACGGTCTGGGTCCCCTGCGACGCCGCCGCCGTCTCGGTCGGCGCCGACGAGGTGGCGGCCGCGATCGAGGCCGCCGGCGCGAACGTCCGCCGCAACGGCTCCCGCGGGATGCTGTGGATGGAGCCGCTCGTGGAGGTCGAGGACGCGGACGGCACCCGCCGCGGCTACGCCAACGTCACCGGGGCCGAGGTCGACGCGCTTCTCGCCGGCGACCTCGACGGCACTGAACGCGCCCTGGGCGTGGTCGACGAGCACCCATGGCTCGCCAGCCAGCACCGGGTGTCGTTCGCACGAGTCGGCGTCATCGAGCCCACCGACATCGCCGCTTATCGCGCACTCGGTGGGCTCGCCGGCCTGGAACGCGCCCTGGCCCTCGACCCCGCCGCCGTGGTCGAGGAGGTCAAGACCTCTGGGCTGCGCGGCCGTGGCGGGGCGGGCTTCCCCGCCGGCATCAAGTGGGAGACCGTCCGCACCGCCGAAGCTGGCGTGAAGTTCGTCGTCTGCAACGCCGACGAAGGCGACTCCGGCACCTTCGCCGATCGGATGCTCATCGAGGGTGACCCGTTCACCCTCATCGAGGGGATGGCCATCGCTGCCGTGGCCGTCGGCGCGACCGAGGGCTACGTCTACCTCCGCAGCGAGTACCCGCACGCTCTGCGCACGCTGCGCCGCGCCATCGACATCGCCTACGCCCACGGGGTGCTCGGCGAGTCCCTGCTCGGCAGCGGGCGCCGTTTCGACCTCGACGTGCGCGTCGGCGCCGGCGTCTACATCTGCGGGGAGGAGACCTCGATGCTCGAATCGCTCGAGGGCAAGCGGGGAGAGGTGCGGTCCAAGCCCCCGATCCCCGCCCTGCAGGGGCTGTTCGGCAAGCCGACGGTCGTCAACAACGTCCTCACCCTCAGCGCGGTCCCGATGGTGCTCGCCGACGGCGGCGAGGCCTATGCCGCTCTCGGCACCGGGAGGTCCCGCGGCACCCAGGTGTTCCAGCTCGCCGGCAACGTCGCCCTCGGCGGAATCGTCGAGGTGGACTTCGGCATCGGGCTCGGCGAGCTCGTCGAGGGGTACGGCGGCGGCACTGCCTCCGGTCGACCGGTCAAGGCGGTGCAGGTCGGCGGGCCGCTCGGTGCCTACCTGCCGCCAGCACGGTTCGACCTGCCGATGGACTACGAGGCGTTCGCCGACGCCGGCGCGATGGTGGGGCACGGCGGTGTCGTCGTCTTCGACGACACGATGGACGCCGGCGCGATGGCGCGGTTCGCGATGGAGTTCTGTGCCAAGGAGTCGTGCGGCAAGTGCACGCCGTGCCGGGTCGGCTCGATCCGGGGCGTGGAGGTCATCGACCGGATCCGCTCCGGCACCGAGCGCGACGCGAACCTCGTGCTCCTCGACGACCTCTGCACGACGATGGCCAAGGGGTCGCTCTGTGCGATGGGCGGCCTGACCCCGATGCCGGTGCGCAGCGCACTCGAGCACTTCCCTGAGGACTTCGGGGTGGCGCCCGACGCGGCCGGCGCCGTCGCCGACGACATACCAGCAGCGGCCTCGAGCACACACGGAGGAGCCCGTCCATGACACTCACCCCCGAGACCGACTACGGCACACCGGCCGTCGAGTCCGACGAGACCGCCACTGTCACCATCGACGGCCGCGAGGTCACGGTCCCCGATGGCACGTCGGTGATGCGTGCGGCCGCCGAGGTGGGCATCGTGGTGCCGAAGCTGTGCGCCACGGACTCGCTCGCGGCGTTCGGCTCGTGCCGGCTCTGCCTCGTCGAGGTCGAGGGCCGCAAGGGCACACCCGCCTCCTGCACGACGCCGTGCTCCGAGGGCATGGTCGTCAGCACGCAGACCGAACAGGTCCGCGACCTGCGCCGCGGCGTCATGGAGCTCTACCTCTCGGACCACCCCGAGGACTGCGCCGGCTGCGCCCGCGGCTCGTGCGAGATGCAGCGGCTGGCACGCGAGACCGGGGTCGCCGAGGTGCGCTACGGCTTGGCGGGCGCCAACCACCTCGACGAGACCGCCGACCGGTCGAACCCGTACTTCGACTACGACCCGGCCGCGTGCATCGTCTGCTCACGGTGCGTGCGGGCCTGCTCGGAGACCCAGGGCACGTTCGCGCTCACCGTCGAGGGTCGCGGCTTCGACTCTCGCATCACCACCGGCGGCTCGGACTTCCTGAGCTCCGAGTGCGTCTCGTGCGGCGCCTGTGTCCAGGCCTGCCCCACCGACGCCCTCACCGAGCGCTCGGTCGTCGAGCTCGGCATGCCGACGCGTTCGGTCCTCACGACCTGCGCCTACTGCGGTGTCGGCTGCTCGTTCAAGGCCGAGGTCCAGGGCGACGGCGACGCCACGCGTGTCGTGCGGATGACCCCGTGGAAGGACGGGGGCGCCAACGAGGGGCACTCGTGCGTGAAGGGCCGCTTCGCCTACGGGTACACCAACCACGAGGACCGGCAGCTCGAGCCGATGGTGCGCGACAGCATCGATGACGAGTGGCGCGTCGTGTCGTGGGAGGAGGCCATCGCGAAGGTCGCGACCGGCTTCCGTGGCATCCAGGAGCGGCACGGAGTCGGCGCCATCGGCGGCATCTCCTCCTCGCGGTGCACCAACGAGGAGGTCTACGTCGTCCAGAAGATGGTGCGCGCGGCCTTCGGCAACAACAACGTCGACACGTGCGCGCGGGTCTGCCACTCTCCCACCGGGTACGGCCTGAACCACGCGTTCGGCACGTCCGCCGGGACCCAGGACTTCAAGTCGGTCGAGCACTCCGACGTCATGCTCGTCATCGGCGCCAACCCGACGGACGCGCACCCGGTCTTCGCCTCGCGCATGAAGCGGCGGCTTCGGGAGGGGGCGCAGGCGATCGTCGCCGACCCCCGACGGATCGACCTCGTCCGCAGCCCGCACGTCGAGGCCGCGCACCACCTGCCGGTGCGACCGGGCACCAACGTCGCATTCGTCAACGCGATGTGCCACGTCGTCGTCACCGAGGGGCTGGTCGACGAGGAGTTCGTCCGCACCCGCACCGAGGGCGCCGCTGGCTTCCTCGAGTTCATCGCCCGGCCCGAGCACTCCCCCGAGGCCACCGAGGGCGAGACCGGCGTCCCAGCGGCCGATCTACGTGCTGCCGCAAGGCTGTTCGCCGCCGGCCCGAACTCGGCGATCTACTACGGGCTCGGGGTCACCGAGCACAGCCAGGGATCGACGATGGTCATGGGGATGGCCAACCTCGCGATGATCACCGGCAACCTCGGGCGCGAGGGCGTGGGCATCAACCCGCTGCGCGGCCAGAACAACGTCCAGGGCTCGTGCGACATGGGCTCCTTCCCGCACGAGCTCCCCGGGTACCGGCACGTGTCGCGGCCCGAGGTGCGGGAGATCTACGAGTCGCTCTGGGGCGTGACGATCCAGCCCGACCCCGGCCTGCGCATCCCCAACATGTTCGACGCGGCGATCGGAGGCTCCTTCACCGGCCTCTACGTCCAGGGCGAGGACATCGCCCAGTCCGACCCCAACACCCAGCACGTCGAGGCGGCGCTGCGCGCGATGGAGCTCGTGGTCGTCCATGACCTCTTCCTCAACGAGACGGCCCGCTTCGCTCACGTCTTCCTGCCGGGCGCATCGTTCCTCGAGAAGGACGGCACCTTCACCAACGCCGAGCGGCGCCTGAACCGGGTGCGTCCGGTGATGCCCTCGCGCGTCGGACGCGACGAGTGGCAGGTGGTCTGCGAGATCGCGACCGCGATGGGCTACCCCATGTCGTACGACTCCCCGGCGGCGATCATGGACGAGATCGCCGCGACGACGCCGACCTTCTCCGGGGTCTCCTTCGACCGGCTCGACGACGAGGGCTCGATGCAGTGGCCGGTCAACGATGCCGCGCCGCACGGGACGCCGACGATGCACGTGGGCACGTTCGTGCGTGGACTCGGACAGCTGACACCGACGGTGTACGTCCCGACGACCGAGCGGGCGAACCGCCGCTACCCGCTCGTGCTGACGACGGGACGCATCCTCACCCAGTACAACGTCGGCGCACAGACCCGGCGTACCCCGAACGAGACGTGGCACCCCGAGGACCTCCTCGAGATCCACCCCTCCGACGCCGAGCTGCGCGGCATCGCCACGGGGGACGTCGTGGAGCTGTCCTCGCGGGTCGGCACGACGACGCTCACGGCGGTCGTCTCGGAGCGCATGCCGGCCGGGGTGGTCTACACGACGTTCCACCACCCGGTGACCGGCGCCAACGTCGTGACCACCGACAACTCCGACTGGGCGACGAACTGCCCCGAGTACAAGGTGACGGCGGTGCAGGTGGCTGTCGCGACCGAGGCCACCCGGGCCGCGGCAGCCGAGACGCCGGCCGCGGACGAGGTCCTGGCCACGGCCGCCGAGGCGATGGCGAGACAACTATGAGCGGGGACGTCCCGCCGGTCATCCGGCTCGGCCACGACCTCGTCCGCAACTTCGGCGCGCTGCCGCCGGAGAAGGCTGCCGAGGAGATCGCCACGCACATCGGCAAGTTCTGGGAGCCACGGATGCGCCGCGAGCTCATCGGCTACGTCGATGCCGGGGACCCGCGGGTGGGAGACCAGCTGGCCCGTGCCGCCGAGGACCTGCGTGCGGGCGATGTCGACCGCCAGGAGGTCAGGGAGCCTTCGGGCGGGTGAGCTCGAGCACGAGGGGACGGGGCGGTGCGGCCACGACTGCTCGGGCCATCGAAAGTCGAGGCACCCGAGCCGTTGCTGCTAGGAACCGGCGGCATGCTCTGGTGCGGTTTGTGTGTCCTGCGAAGGCTCCGCGGACACACCGAGGTCGCGGACCAGGTAGACCCACGGGAAGGCTCGGCAGCCGACCTGCCAACCGTCCTGCTCATAGCGGCGTACCGGCCCCGTCCAGAGGACGCGTCGATGCTCCCACTGCGTCGGAGTGCGGATCATCTTGTGCCGGAGCATGCCCGCCTCGACGGTGTGCCAGCCCAGGCGACCGGCGAGCTCCAGCTCGCGGAGCTCGTCGAAGGCAGTGACGGGCCCGAGCCAGCGGTACTCCGCAGTGTCATCGGGGGTGGGCCGGGATCCGAAGCGTTGTTGGACACCTTGGCGGCTCAACCCGAGCTGATGGCCGATAGCGCCCCAGCTGTGACCGCTGCCACGGGCGGCGCTGACTGCCTGCTGCAGCAGTTCACGGGAGATCGACTCGGCCGCTGCGGCCCGGGAGACGATGGCCAGATGGTCGACCGGGTCCGAGGGATCACGGACTCCGGGCTCGTCGGTGTCCTTGCTGATGATCGCCCGCCCGATGATCTGCTCAAGAGTGGCGTGCGGCCCGGTCTGGTGCGGCCACGCACCGGGTGCATCGGGCCCGTGAGGAACGGTGGGGGTCATGTCACGTCTCGTCGCCACGCCCGTCGCGGCTGGGCAGCCAGTGCCCCCCGCGGCGTAGGTCCTCATCGCCCTTGCGAGAGGTCCACAGACCGGCACCGAGGAGGTAGGCGCCGAGGACCATCAGGGCGACGGTCGCCCCTTGGAAGAGTCCCCGGAGGAAGCCACCCTCGAAGGCGGTGCTGAGTGCGAAGCAGAGGAACCCCACCAGGATGACTGGAATGCCGGACGTCAACCGCGTCCGGCCCGTGTCGGGGATCCGGGGCGTCGGCCGGGCTTTGGATGTACGCATGACGTCAACAATATGTTGACGCGGCCTGGGTGTCAACGGAATGTTGACAGTTCCGGGGACCTGTCCATTCACCAGTGATACCGCGAGTGGAAATTCTGGGGCTCGAGCGATGGATGCAGCGTGGTACCACTGTCTAGAGCGACGAAGGCCGGGTGACCCACCCCCGCCGCCGACGATGAGGAGCCTCATGTCCTTCCAGGCCTATCTCGACGCAGCCGAGGCCAAGACCGGCCACACCCCGCAGCAGATCATCGACCTCGCACACGCCGCAGGCTTCGAGGCCGACACCGCCTCGGGCGTGATCCTCTCGTGGCTCACGTCCGAGCTCGGCCTGGGCCGCGGTCACGGGATGGCCCTGGTGCACGTGATCAAGAAAGGACCCGAGATCAACGACAAGCACGTCGGCACCACCGGCACCCACCGCGACGGCTCGACGACGCTGCGTCTCGACGGCTTGGCCGCACGAGGGGACCGCTGAGGTGTCACTCCCCCGCGCCTACCCGCCCGACCGCTATCACGGCGCGACAGGCGAGCTCAGCGCCTGGCTCCGGCGAAGCGACCAGCGGCCCGAGATCACCTACCCGACCGGTGGGACCTGCGAGTACCTCGCCACCGGAGACCAGACCAAGGGACGCTTCGGGACCTACCGTTGGACCTTCGGCGAGGACGAGTCGGGGCCCGACCCGCACTTCCACCGCTCCATCTCCGAGCAGTTCTATGTGCTCTCCGGCAACGTCGACCTGTACGACGGCCGCTCCTGGGTCAGGGCCGGGCCCGGCGACTTCTGCTACGTCCCCGAAGGTGGGCTGCACGGCTTCCGAGGCGGGGGCGGCGCATCCATGCTGCTCACGTTCGCGCCCGGCGGCCCCCGCGAGGACTACTTCGAGACTCTCGCCCGAGGCGAGCCGATGACCGAGGAACAGCGCGCGGCCTTCATGCTTCGCCACGACACCTACTGGGTGTGAACCCGGGCGAGCACTCGAGGTGCCCGGAATGGGTTCCTACATCGGTCAG
Organism: uncultured Actinomycetota bacterium; assembly: GCA_963843775.1. Taxonomy (GTDB): domain Bacteria; phylum Actinomycetota; class Actinomycetes; order Propionibacteriales; family Nocardioidaceae; genus Marmoricola. The sequence continues at coordinate 150,828 of CAWJLT010000011.1, read as the reverse complement.
TTGATGATCTCGCCGCGTTCGTCGGCACTGATCACAGCCAGCCGGTCGCGCCATACCTGAAGCGCCTCGGGGGTTTGGCGCGTCCAGTCGACCACCTCACTGACGACCCTGAGTGGGTGCTTGCTGCGGTAGGACCGGGTGGGGTTGCCGGGAAACTTCTTGTCGGTCACGTTCGGGTCGTCCTCGAAGGCTCCGGTCGGCTCAACGGCGTACACCCGCGGAGCGCCCTCGCCAGCAGCAAGCTCGGCGGCGAGCCCGGCGCCGTCCGGCAGCGCCGTGAAGTAGATGTGGTTCATCACGATCTCTGGTCGGTAGTTCGACCGGAAGCCCGCGGTGAGAAGCTCCCCCACGCGCAGATCGGCTTTCGTGCCGTGGAAGAACGGCCCCTCGTCCAGCACCTCACTCACCACCACAGCCTATGTGGAGTGGGTCCCACCGGCCAGGCAGCCCCAGCGATCGTGCACGGTGGGAGGCAGGCGTCAGGAGCCTCGAGAACGATGCGTGTCACATTTCTTCGACTGGCATCGTCAGTTCGACAACGGCGCGTAGCGACGCGCCCACTCATGAACCACCATGGGTACGCGACCACCCTCAGGAGCACGCATGTCGTACACCGTCGACTTCCAGGACGTCTCGACGACCGGGCTGGAATCGTCCCCCGTCGCTCTGGCTCTGGCCGGTCTTCGAGCCAACGAGGCCAGATACTTCAAGAACAAGTACTCCCACGTCTTCACCGTTCAACCGGCCGCAGAGTCCGCGGAGGTGGTCGACTGGGTGCACCACATCCTCAAGGTGGATCGTGACCTCGTGATCGAGTCCAGGCCACTCGAGGCGACCGACTTCGAGGTCGACGGGATCAGGATGGCCTACGTGTTCTACGAGTCGGGCTTGTCGGTCAACGTGATGTACACCATCGACGGCGGCAAGCGCGCCGTGGGATTCAAGCTCTCCGACGGGATGGACGTCCCCGAGGAGCTCGCGTCGCGCTTCAAGTTCGCTCGGCAGAAGTCGAAGCTCGCCGGCACGATCCGAGGCTCCTTCTTCGTGATCAAGGGGACCTACTAGGTCGTGCGCGACCCCCACCCGAGACGACCACCAGATGGCGGCTGCCTGGACTGCCGGTGGTCCCCTGAGATCGGCGGTTCCGAGAGCGCGTCATTCTCCGGCGAAGGCGGCCACGGCATCGTCACGAGGTTGGTTTGAGCGCCTCCCGGACCCTCAGTCGTGGAGCAGCGCGTCGACGTTGGGTAGCTGGTCGAACCGCGAGAACGTCCCCGTATCCGCGATCTCCTTCGCGGCCTCGAGGAATCCACCCCATGCTGTACGTGCGAGTGTGCCGCCCACGCTGATCCGGCGTACGCCCAGCTGGGCCGCTTCGGCGACGGTGGTGAACGGAGCGTTGATCAGCAGGTTCACCGGTCTGGGTGACACCGCGTCCACGATGGCCGAGATGTGTTCGAGCTTGTCGATCCGAGGAGCGTAGAGGCAGTCAGCGCCGGCTTCGGCGTAGGCCTGGAGCCGACGAACGGTCTCATCGATGTCGGGGCGCCCGCACACGAACCCCTCAGAGCGGCCGGTCAGAAGGATGCCCGTGCCGCTCGCATCGATCGCTCGTCGTGCGGCGCCGACACGTTGCACGGCCAGGTCGAAATCGAAGAGTGGATGTGCCTCGTCTCCCGAAGCGTCTTCGATCGAGAGCCCCGCGATCCCCGTGTCCGCAGCCATCGTCACGTTCGCCGCTACGCCAGCAGGGTCCACCGCGTAGCCGCCCTCGAAGTCAGCGTTGACCGGCACGGTCACAGCGCCCACGATGAGACGGAGATGGTCGAGCACCTCATCGCGGGTGACATGAGTGTCCGCGCGACCCAGAGTCCAGGCCAGTCCGGCACTCGTCGTGGCCAAAGCCTTGAACCCCAGCTGTTCCAGCGCCCGCGCGCTCCCCGCGTCCCACGGGTTCGGCATGACGAAGCACCCAGTGGCGTGCAGTCGGCGGAACTCGGCGATCCCGTTCTCGTTCTTGTCCATGACGATCGACCCTCCTGCTCGACGATGACCACGTCCGTAGCGATGAGGAAGCTCATGCCACATCGCCATTCCCCGAGGCAGTCTCTTCATCGTGCGCCTCACACGGTGTGCTGGCCACCGGCGCGTCGAGGTGGTCGACACCACCGGCCCGGGACCTGGTCGCCGGCTCAGCCTCGGTCGACGATCGCGAAGACCCGCGCAGGAAAGCCGGAGCCCTCATGGGGCTTGGGCCACGTCGCCACGATGAGCGCACCTGTTGGTGGCAACCGGTCGAGGTGGGCGAGCATCTCGATCTGCCACTTGTCGGCGCTGAGGATGTAGGTCTCGGCCGGCGCGGTGCCCGAGTGCACGACAGCGCCGGGATCGGTGTCGGTCGTGTCGTGGCCGATGGCGGTCACGCCCCGGTCCTCGACAAGGAAGGTCAGCGCCTCCACGCCCCAGCCGGGGTAGTGCGCGACTCCCTCACCGTCGCGGTTGGCCATCGACTCACCGTCGGGCCAGCGATCCGCCCACCCGGTGAGCAGCGCGACGAACGCGCCCGACGGGACCTGGCCGTGCTCGGTCTCGTGCGCCTGGAGGTCGGCGAGCGTGACGGTGTGGTCGACGTCGGCGGCGACCTGTCGGCGTACGTCGAGGACCACCAACGGCAGGATCATGTCAGTCACCGGCAGCTCGTCGAGGAAGCGGCCGCCACGCGCGAAGTGGGCGGGCGGGTCGACGTGGGTGCCCCACTGCCCGATGTGGGTGAAGCGGTGTGCCAGGAAGCCAGTGCCGGCTGAGCCGACGCCCTCGTCGAAGTGGAACAGCGTCTCGCGTTCCTCGTCGGGGAAGCCGAAGTAGTGAGGTATCCCCGGCCCGAACGCGTGGGTCAAGTCGATCCACTCGCATGAGCGGAGGCGGGCGAGGACGTCTGCAAGGGGTGTGGTGTCGGCCATCGCAAGAACCTATACGGGCTGCACCCGACGTCCACCACCTCATCGGGAACCAGCTCTAGTCGTCCCCTCGACGCCTTCTCTCCACGCGAACAAGCAGCTCGCCCACGGAGCCCAGAAGCATGCCAAGGCTGCCGAGGACGAACAGCCAGATCGCCAAGGTCATGACGCTCTCCCAGAAGAACAGCACGCTACCGACGACGAACAACGTGTTGCCCATCAGACCAAGGCCCAGATGTACCCACGGAAAGTCGCGCAGCGCCGTTCCGATCCACCGACGCTCCACGCTACGGACCGTCGAATCGCGTGCCGAGGTCATCTGAGCTCCTCACTTCGGTGACCGGTGCACCGACCTCCAGGTTCTTGGGGTGCATCTTCGACCACCTTGCCAGACTGACCGGCTCGTGTTCACGAGCCCTCCTCAGTGCCCGATCCTCCCGGGGCGGCGACATCCGTCACCAGGCCGTGCAACGCACGCGGTGATGCGACTCAGGATGACCCCGGCACACTGTGTCCATGCCTGATCTCGCCGGCAAGGTCTTCGTCGTCGTCGGTGCCTCCGGAGCCCTCGGCTCCCGGATCGCGCAGCGGCTCTCGGAGGCCGGGGCCTCGCTCACCCTTGCCGTTCGCTCCGAGGGCTCGCCGATCGACGGTGCACACACCGTCTCCGCCGACCTGCGTGAACCCGACGCCGCGCAGCGCGTCATCGACGCCGCGATGGAGGAGCACGGCCACATCGACGGGGTCGTCATCGCGGCCGGCGTCGCTGCGTTCGGCCCGCTCGCCGAGATCGACGACGACACCGTCGACGACCTGGTTCTGATCGACTTCCTCGGGCCGTTGCGACTGTTGCGTGCCGCGCTGCCCGTCCTCGAGCCTGGTGGCGTGGTCGCCGGGATCAGCGCCGTTCTCGCCGAGCAACCAGTGGCCGGGATGGCGACGTACTCGGCGGTCAAGGCGGCCGCGTCGGCCCTCTTCCTCGCGGCGGCGAAGGAGGCGCGCAGGAGCAAGATCCGTGTGCTGGACGTCCGCCCGCCGCACACCGAGACCGGCCTGGCCGGGCGCGCCATTGCCGGCGTCGCCCCGAAGATGCCCGACGGGGCCGACCCGGATGCGGTGGCCGAGCGGATCGTCGAGGCCATCCTCGGCGAGGAGCGTGACCTGCCCAGCTCAGCGTTCCGCTGAACCGCGGCGTCGCGGAGCTCAAGGCGATCGCGCACCGCTGCGGCCGAGCACGTTGCCGATCTCGCCTTCAAGATGCGCTTCCCCGGAGGTGCCACAGCGGCTTCATCGCTGATACTCGTCGTGTGCGTCGTCTTCTGTGGTGGGTTCTCGGGCTTGTACTCGTCGTGGGTGGTCTCGCCCTCGCACTGTCATCTCGGCCCGGACCGACCGACTTCGGTTGGGTCGCCTACACCCCGTTGGACGATGACCCCGCCTGGTACATGGGCTGGAGTGACGGGGCGGGGATGATCGTGTCGCGATGGCAGCTGGCTGGCTGCGCGGTCGCAGCCATCGGAATGATGGTCGTAGCCGCGGGCATCGGCTTCCACGTGGGACAGCGCCGCGCCAACCTCCGAGAGCGGCGTTAGCAGCCTCCGCCCCCCGACTGCCCGATCGCCCAGCCGCTGCAACGCCGAGGTGCTTCGAGTCTTTACGCCTCAGTCGCTTGCTCGAGGAGGGGTGCCGAGTCACCCCTCCGGAGAGCAGCTGTCGGCTCAGGAGACCCCGCGCCAGCTGCGTGCTGACCAGGACTCCTGACGCCAGCTGCGCGCCTTCCAGTTGTCTCCGCGCCAGCTCCTGGCCGCCCACTGGTCCTGGGACCACTCGTGCTTCTCCCAGCGGACCGTCCCCCAGGAGTCACCCACCCAGGTGACGGCCTGCAGCCGGTGCTTGTCCCACTTCGTGCCGGTCCACTGTCGCGCATTCCAGGAGCCGTTGGCCCAGGTGGAGCCCTTGGCCTCGGCGGCTGCCCACGTGACCGGGTTCCACACCCCACCGAGAGCGTCGACCTCACCTTCCAGGACGTCGCCGGTCGAGGGGTCGACCACGTGTTCGCCACCGCGGGAGGCCTCCAGGGTCCCGGACCCGTCGGAGGTCAGCTTCGTGGCGGTCTTCGCGATCACGGGCAGCTTGGCCTTGAGCACGCGCACCGCCGCACCTACGTCGGTGACGCCGGCTCCCTGCGCGGGATTGCGATCCAGGGTGAGCGGACGCGATGTCCCCATGAGGAGCGTCTTGACCTGGCCGGGGGTCAGCTTGGGCTGGGCGTCGAGGATCAGCGCGGCCTCACCCGCGACCACGGCCGTGGCCTGCGAGGTTCCGCTGCCTCGGAAGAAACGCCCGCTGTCGTCACCGGCGACCTCACCCTCGGGATGCGCCTGGTCGACGAAGGATGACGGCACCCGTAGGGACACCACCGACTTGCCCGGCGCGAGGACGTCGGGGCGCCTGCTGGCGTCGCCACCGTTGGTGAAGTCGGCCACGGTGTCGTCGAGGCTGGTAGTGGTGCCCTGGTGGTCCACCGCACCGACGGAGATGATGTGCGGATCCAGAGCCGGCATCAGGAGCTGCTCGCCGGCGCCGCTGTTGCCGGCTGCCGCGACCACGACGATCCCATGGTTCCAGGCGTTCTCGACCGCTCGTGCGAGCGGGTCCACCTTCCAGTCCTGGTCCGACTCGGTGCCGTAGGAGAGGCTGATGACGCGCACGTGCATGCCAGCGTCCTCGGCGTGCTCGACCACCCAGTCGATGGCCGCGATCACCTGGGACACGTCGGCGCCACCGTCACCCGAGGCGACCTTCATGCTGAGCAGCTCGGCCTCCGGCGCGACACCGGCGAACATCTGGCTCGACGGCTTCTTGGGGTCGAAGCCGGCGTCCTCTCCAGCGATGATCCCGGACATGTGCGTGCCGTGACCGAAGCCGTCGACGTACCTGGTCCCCGGCACCTGGCTGTCGAAGGAGAGGTCCGGTCCGAAGTTGACCTTGTGGTCGTCATCGAGCCCGGGAACAGGCGCGACGCCGGTGTCGATCACCGCGACGGTGATGTCCTTGCCGGTGACACCCTGGGCCCAGGCGTCCTGCGCGCCGATCGAGGCGGTCAATGAGTACATCGATCCGTGGTCGAGCGCCGCGTTCCAGGACCCGGTGGGCTTGGTCGCCTGCTTGCCCTCCCTGCTGTCATCGTCACCCCACAGCGTGCCGCCGACGCCAGCGGTGGCCAGCTTCGAGAGCTTGGGCAGCTTGATCACCTTGGGCGCCTTGTCACCCCCGGCGTATGCCGGCCCCCCGATCATGGACAACGCCACCATCAGCGTCACCAACGCTGTGCTCCTATGCGTGATCGAAGACATCACGTACCCCCTGATAAGTCATAAACACCGTGTACTTCCTGATTCGTTCATATTGGACTTATCGGTGTCTAACGTGCATCCCCTTGGCGCAGATCTGTCGCAAACGCCCTTCCCGGACTAGACCGCCCTGAGCGGGGACTTGCCAAAGGGGCGAAATGCCATCCGCATCGCCCGCGGACCCCCCGCCAACCAACTGGTGCGGCTCGCCCCCAGGAACTCGGAGTCTCGAGGCTTGCGGAGCGCCGTCTCTCGTGATTCGACACGTCATTCCCAAGGGTCGGACGTTCAACCTGCCGGCTGGGTGCGCCGACCGAGCCGCCAACGTGGCAGGGACTCCGACCCCCGTTGCATCTTGGCCGTGACAACCGGACCAGACGCTTGAAAGAGTCAACAAATACCGAGCGAGAGCTCACCGTCGAACTCGGTTTCCGCGAGGGGTGAGCCGCCAGCATTGGCTCCGTTAGCCCTACAAATCACCCCATCTTGGCCTACTGTCTGTGTAGGCACCAACGCTCGTTGGCCCTAAGAGCTAGGGATACCCACCCCGGGGAGTGGCATGTACATCAAGGTCGAGCGGGCAGCATCACGGTCCACCAACCTGGTGGTACCGGCCCGGTCTCAAAATACGTGGGGCGCCGCGTGGCGTTACGACGGATGGACGTCGAGAGACGCGTGGTAGACCAGCCCGGCCTATCGGCACCACCCGAGCCCGCTGGGACTCAAGTCTCCGGCGCCGGGTCGGAGCGTCGACGGCTGATCTTCCCCTGGCTGCTCGCGGCGGCGATGGCATGCCTGGCCGTCCTGATCACGGCACCGGGGTTCGTGGAGGAACCAGGGGCAGCTGTCCCGGACCTCAGGTGGGTCGCACTGCTACCACTGTTCGCGCTCGCCGAGGTCGTGGTCATTCACCTTCCCACCCAGAGCAACGCCCACGGGCACACTCTTCGTGAGATACCGGCGGTGCTCGGCCTGACCTTCCTCGCACCACAGCAGTACGTCACGGCCTACGTCGTCGGAACGATCCTCGCGCTGGTGCTCGCAGCACGCATGCGGGGCGTGAAACTGGCGTTCAACGCGGCCATGTTCGCTCTCGAGGCCGCCCTCGGCGCACTCACCTACCACGCGATCCTGCAGGGTGGCGACCCCCTCTCGCTCACCGGATGGCTGGCCGTCCTCGTGGCGGTGCTCGTGACCGACCTGATGTCCGCCGGCGCCGTGACCACTGCCATCAGCCTGACCGAGGGGGCATATGACGGAGAGGTGCTGCACGAGGCGCTCCGATCGGGTTCGGTCGCGGCGTTCATCAACACCTGCGTCGCCCTCCTCGTAGCGACCCTGGTGTTGGTTCAACCCTCGGCCCTGCCGCTTCTGGGAGTCATCGTCGTCCTCCTGGTGCTGGGCTATCGCGTGTACATCTCCCTGGCCAGAGGGCACGCACAAACCCAGCTGCTGTACCGGTTCGTCGACCGCACCTCCTCAGCGCGCTCCGCGGCGGAGGTCATCGAGATCGTGCTCAGGGAGGCAGCCGACCTGATGCACGCCGAGCATGCCTACCTCGTGGAGGTCATCGACGAGCGGAACGTGCGCTCCTACGCCTTCCGGGACGGCTCACTGGCCGCCGAGCTGCTCGAGCTGCAGAAGGCCGAAGCATGGTGGTGGACCGCGCTCGACACCGGCGTGGTGCACTTCGACCGACCGCGCCCAGCGCGCGGCGAGGCGCCCGCGGTCGGGTCAGGGCTGATGGCCACGCCACGTGACGGGCTCGCCACCCGCCTGCGAGGGTCGGACGGCACCCGATACGCCCTCGTGGTGTGTGATCGATCATTCGAGAAGGAAACGTTCGGGACAGAAGACGTGCAGGTCTTCGAAGCGCTCGCCGCGCATGCCGGCGTCGCTGTGGAGCGGGCCCGTAGCGTCAGCGACCTCGAGGCTCTGGCACAGGAGCTGGAGGTTGCGCGCGATGCGGCACTGGCGGCTTCGGAAGCGAAGTCGTTGTTCCTGGCCAACATGAGTCACGAGATCCGCACGCCGCTGACCACCGTGCTCGCCACGGCAGAGATCCTCGAGGACACCGACCTGGACGACCTCCAGCTCAACCTCCTGGAGCGGATGCACCGCTCGGGTGGATTGCTGAAGACGCTGGTGGAGGGGATCCTCGACTTCTCCCGCATAGAGGCCGGTCAGCTCGAACTGGCCTCGAAGCCGTTCGACATCCATACCCTGGTGGCCGATGTCGGCGGCAACTACGCGCCACGAGCAAGCCACACAGGGATCCGGTTCGACTGGCACCTGGACCCATGCCTGCCGAAGATGGTGGTCGGCGACCCCGGCCGGCTGTTGCAGGTCCTCACCAACCTCCTCGACAACGCCCTGAAGTTCACCCACCAGGGGCAGGTGGGCCTGGTCGTCCGCCCATCACAAGCAGCTGACGAGGGAAGGGGGTGGGTCGAGGGAGTGGAGTTCGTAGTACGCGACACCGGCATCGGCATCGCTCAGAAGGACCAAGCATCGATCTTCGAGGTCTTCAGCCAGGTCGACGCCTCAGCCACCAGGAACTATGAGGGCACCGGCCTGGGCCTGGCGATCTGCAAGCGACTGACAGAGCTGATGGGGGGGACCATCACCGTTGACGGCCAGCTGGCTGTCGGCAGCACCTTCACGGTTCGGCTGCCACTGGTGGCCGTCGACTCCCCTCCGCCCCCTGGCCGGGTCGAGGTACCCGCCGCGGACCGCGTGAGCGCAGGCGTGCGGAGGCCCGTCAGGGCACCGCTTGGTGGCCCTCAAGTGCAACCCTGAGCTTTCACCGGCGGAAGCTGCACGTGCTCGGGCTACACCTCGTCCCTGCGTCGGTGACGATTCTCATCCTCACGGGGAGCCTCCGCATCCACGTCGAGTGACTTTCCCCCTTTCCCCCACGTACGTCGGCCGCCGCGGGCGCGCCAGGACGCGTGAGGGTATTCGACCAATCGTGTCCGAAATGCCCGACTTGATGGTTACCCTGTGCGGATGAAGCCTGCGCCCTTCCGGCGCAGCCGGACGCCGGACGAGAGGAACGCCATGGGTGTGCGCTCACCCGTGGGCTTGGCGCGGTTGCGCGCCCGACTTCCCCGGGGAGGTGCCCTGTCCGAAACAGCCTGGGCTTCTCGGCACCGTGGGATCTCTGCCGTGGCGTGGTGGCACGTGCCGGTACTGCTCCTCCTGGCGCTGATGCAGCACCGTGGTCTGGATCATGCGGTTGCAGACGGCGCCATCCCGGCCGCACTGGCCTGGGCGAGCCGTTGGCCCGGCGCCACCCAGAGGGTCCAGTCCTCGGCCGTGACGCTGAGCCTGTTCAGCAGCGCGGCCGTCTTGATCCACCTCTCCGGCGGTCTGATCGAGCTGCACTTTCACTTCTTCGTGATGGTGGCGGTCATCGCTCTCTACCAGTCGTGGACGCCCTTCCTGCTAGGGCTCTCGTTCGTCGTCGCACACCACGCCGTGATGGGCACTCTGATGCCCGCAATGGTCTACAACCACCCGGCGGCGTTGGCACACCCCGAGCTGTTCGCACTCATGCACGGATCGTTCGTGCTCGCCGAATCGGTGGCCTGCGTCATGTACTGGCGTGTCACCGAAGAAGCCCTGGACGCCGAGCGCGCGGAACGGCGGAACGCGGAGCGGATGAACGTGGCTCTGACGGCGGCCAACACGCAGATCTCTGACCTGGTGGCCATGATGTCCCACGACCTGCGGGCCCCGGTGACCGTCATCAACGGATACGCCGACACGGCGCTGGACTCGTGGACCACGCTGGACGACGACACCCGGCTGCGCTTCATGTCGAAGGTGGGCATGGCGGGGCACTCCCTGCAGCAGATGCTCGAGGACACCTTGATGGTCTCCACGCTGGATGCGCAGGCGTTGGAGCCACGACCGGCTGCGCTTCGACTGGACGATGCGGTGCGCTCGCTGATTGCCGTCCTCTCAGATCCGCTGGCGAACGTGGAGCTGGACGAGCTCGAGCGCGTGACCGTGTTGGTCGACAAGGGCCACTTCACCCAGATCTTCAGCAACCTGGTCACCAACGCGGCCAAGTACGGCAGTGCCCCCTACCGGGTCAGCGCACGTCACTGCGACGACATCGTCGAGCTGAGCGTCAGCGACTCCGGCTCAGGAGTGTCTACGGAATTCGCTTCCCGCCTCTTCGACCGGTTCACCCGCTCCGAAGAGGTCCGCCGCGGTGACCAGCGAGGTACCGGCCTCGGGCTCTACATCGTGAAGATGCTGGCCGAGGCCAACGGCGGTGGGGTCGACTACCGGACCACCCCCGGTGGCGGCGCGACCTTCGTGGTCCGACTGCCGCGGGCCCTTCGCGTCGCTCCGATCCTGGTAGGGGCGGCACAACCAGAGCCGGGTCTGCATCCCCGCGCTTCGGTGATCTGAGGAGATCTCCGGCTCACCTTCCCGCCCGTCCGGGCGCCGTGCAGCTGCGTCCCCTCCCCCGCGTCCGTGCCTGCTGGTGATCAGGGGCGGAAGGTCGCGCGGTACTGCGTCGGCGTACGACCGGTGAGGTCGCGGAACGCGGCGTTGAACGCCGAGAGGGAGGTGTAACCGACCGTGTGCGCGATGGTGGAGACGGAGGCCTGGCTCGCAGCGAGCTCCTCGATCGCGCGCAGCACCCGCATCCGGCGCAGCACCGCGCGCCAGGTCATCGCGCATTCGTCGTCGAACCGCCGGGCCAGCGACCGGGGTGCCAGCCCGACCTCGCGGGCGATGTCCTCGAACCGGAGGTCCTCGCCCAGCCCGTCACCGGTCAGAGCCAGTGCCCGGCGAAGTTCCGGCGACCGGCCGGCCGGGACCGTGACCGTGCTGGGGTGCTCTGCCAGCCGCCACGCCACAGCGGCCAGCGCACCGAACACGCTGCGGGCGTATGTCGGAAGTGGCTCCTCAGCGTCGGGCCAGCCGACGCACTCCGACACCAGGGCCCGGGCGAGCTGGCTGAGGTCGAACACGGTCAGCGGCGCGGGTGGCTCCGGGACGAAGCCGGGATCGAACAGCACCGACGAGGTGGTCACTGTCTGCGGGATCGCGACCTGGATCGACTCACCGGCAGCGATCAGTGCGGCCCGCGCCGGAGGCAGTACCCACGACTGGCCACGGGCCTCCAGCCGCAGTGCGCCCTGGGAGGCGCACAGCAGGTAGTGCTGGCCAACCCTCAGCTCCGACGGCGGGGCGGCCACGAATTCCCGCGCGAACGCGAATGCCTCGCGTGTCACGGGCTGCCTCGCACCCGCTCACCCTAGACCGGGCTGCGGTTCAGACCGTCTCGAGAAGCTCGGCGCGGAACCGGCGGCTCACCGGTGGCGCAGTGACCAACGGGCGGAGCACCGAGCCGGATCGGGTGAAGGCTGCAGACGACAGGTAGGCGGCGAAAGACGACTCGTCGACCCATTCGTGGATGACGGCGACAGCCTCCTCGTCGTCGTGAGCGGCGTACACCCGGAAGTCGAGGTTGCCGGGCATGGTGCGGATCTCGTCTCGCTCGCTGTCGAGCTGGGCCAGAGCGACGGCCCGGTCAGCGGCAGTGGTGCGCAGGTCGAGTACGGCGATGAGCATTGGTTTCTCCTGACGATCGAAACGGTGCCAAAGGCGGGACTCCTTGATCGTGCCGTGCCGTTCGATGTCCTGCTCGCGTCAGTCGGACAGGTTCGCGTTCCCAACGGACAATCCTGAGGGCCGCCATCAGACAGCGCGACCTGGCCGGCATGACGCAGGCAGAGCCGTGGCGCCGGCCGCAGCTAGGCTGGCGGCCATGGCTATCAATCCGACCGGCGCAGGGCTCAAGACGTTCCTCGAGGCCGCACCCGACGAACCCGTCGTCATGCTCAACCTGCTTCGCTTCCGTCCTGACGGTGGCCAGGAGTCCTACCGCGAGTACCTCGCCATGTTCGGCCGCTACGCCGCCGAGGTGGGGGCCGAGGTGCTCTACTACGGCGAGGGCGACGCGGCCCTCGTCGCTGAGCCGGGGCAGGACTGGGACGCGGTGCTGTTGGTCAGGTACCCGACGCGTAGGGCGTTCTCGGAGATGGTCCGCAACCCTGCCTACCAGGAGGGAACCCACCTCCGCGACGACGCCCTCGTCGAGGCAGTGCTCCAGCCCACCGATCCTCGTCCGATGCCCTCCACCTGAGCCTGTCCGGCCATCACACGGCACGGGGCCTGGCCGTGGCCAGGGGGCACTGCGCAGGCGATCTCGCGCCGTGGGTTCAGGGTTCCACGGGCTCGTCTGCGTCTTCGGTGAGCGCGGACCGGTCTTCCTCGGATGCCTCCCGGTCACCCTTCGCGTGCTCACGATCAAGAGCGGCCGCACGTCGACCTGGTGCGTTGGACTGGTAGCTGTACCCCTCGTTGAGGGAGCGCGCCCGGTCGAGGGCATCCTCGCGGTTGGCGGAGCGCACGTCGCGCGCGTCAGAGATCGCGTCACGCTGAGCAGCGGCCGCACTGATCTCTTCCGCCTTGCCCAACCTCTCGGCCAGCGCTTGCTCGCGGCGATCCAACGATGCTTCGCGCTCGTCAGCCGTCCGGTCCCGCTCCGGGTCGCCTTCAACCATGACCGAAGTCAAACACACCTGAGAGACGGGGGCCCCGGAGTCACGGGCTGGTCAAGGTCCGATCACCGCCAGTCAGCCACGACCGACCCGGGCGTACGCGGGTCTGGCACGTGCGGACAGCGACGTGTCAGGGTGTGACGGCGAGCGACAGGTGCTCAGGACGGATCTCGATGGACCGAATTCAACACGCTTCTGGTCGGTGCATGTGTGGCGCCATCACGTTCAGCACGCTCGGCGAGCTTCGCGACGTGTTCAACTGCCACTGCCACAGGTGCAGACGGTTCACGGGTCACCACATGGCGGCGACGGCCACGGCGATCGCCGACCTGGTGATCAGCGACACCGACTCGAATCTGCAGTGGTACTTCCCGGTGACCGACGCTGGATATGCGTTTTGTCGAACGTGCGGATCATCGTTGTTCTGGCGGTCGAGAAGCGCGCCTGACCGAATCTCCATCTGCGCGGGGGCATTGCATCCACCCACAGGTCTGCGGACGACGCAAGCATGGTGGGTCGGCGAGGCCAGCGACTATCACCTACGACCCGACGTGCCAGAGGTCGAGGTCGAGTGAGCGACTCCTTCACCAGCCGGACGCTGTCGTGCCCGTCTGTTCCCGAGACGAGGTGGGGCGGTTCGCCTTGGCGCTGAACGGCGACTCGGGTCGCGGCTGCCGCACGCCGTCGACGGTGATGTCGAGCAGCTCGTTGTAGAACGCCATCAGGTTCGCGACCTTCTCGACCGCCGGCAACGGGGCGGAGTAGGACCAGATCAGGTCGGTGGCGTCGGGTTGTCCCTGCACGCTCCAGTACTCGTCGGCGACACCCTTGTAGGGACAGAGGCTTCGGTTCGACGTCGGCTCCAGGGCGGCAAGGTTGACGTCTTCGCGGGGCAGGTAGTAGCGCGTGGGGAGGCCAGTCTCGAAGAGCAGCACCGGTCGCGTGCTGTCGGCGAGCAGGACACCGTCGAGCTCGACCACGACGTGCCGGCTGCTGGCAATCGCCTCGACCCGCTTGTGCGGGTCGCGCGGGTGCCCGGCGACCGTTTCGTCCTCTTCCAGCCAGCGGTCCACGAGGCCCGGCTGCCAGCTCAGGACGATCATGTCTCGGAGCTCCGGGGTGTCCCTGACCCACGCAGCATGCGGGACGGTACGCGCGCCCACCGTCAGGTTGAACCACTGCGAGACGGGCCCTTTGGGCAGGAAGAAGAACGGCTCCTGGGGCGGGTCGTCTCGCTCCTCCCCCAGCAGGTCGGTCCGTACGTCACGCCGGGGGAAGGCGTACGCCGGGACGGGGAAGTGCTCCTCCCAGAACAACAGCGGCTCCCGGCTGTCAACGACGACCACGTCATCGACGTAGGCCCGAACCCACTTGTCGCTGGCCTCGGTGCGAACAGACATCACGCCTCCCCTGGCGCCACAGACAGGGCCGCGGTCACGGCCGCCGGCGCGCTTCCACGCTCCCACCGGAGGTCTGAGATCACAACGTGTACGGCGGGCGAAGGGCACGGCCACGGGGGCAGCTGCCACGGGTGGTTCAACGCATCGGTGTGGCGATGACCTGGCCGTCATCGACCTGCCACCGCTGGTCGAGCCGGACGTTGTCCAACAGCCGACGGTCGTGCGAGACCAGCAACAGGGCACCGTCGTAGGACTCGAGGGCTTCCTCGAGCTGCTCGATCGCCGGCAGGTCCAGGTGGTTGGTGGGCTCGTCGAGGACGAGGAGGTTCACCCCTCGGGCCTGGAGCAGCGCCATCGCGGCGCGCGTCCGCTCACCCGGTGAGAGCCTGCCGACCAGGCTGGTGACCTGGTCGGCCTTGAGACCGAACTTGGCCAGCAGCGTCCGCACCTCGGCGGGGGCCATCCACGGCATCACCGTCTCGAACGCGTCCCCCAAGGGAAGGTCCTCGGCCAGACCGGTGCGCGCCTGGTCGATCTCGCCGACCACGACCGACGCCCCCAGACTGGCTCTTCCGCTCGCGGGCGTCAGCCGACCGAGCAGGAGCAGCAGCAACGTCGTCTTGCCGGCGCCGTTGGGACCGGTGACGCCGATGCGGTCACCGGCGCTGACCTGCAGCGAAGCCGGGCCGAACCTGAACCGGCCAAGGCTCGCAGTGGCCTCGTCGAGAGTTGCGACCACGGAGCTGGAGCGCGGAGCGCTGCCGATCGTGAAGCGCAGCGCCCACTCCTTGCGGGGCTCCTCGACCTCCTGGAGGCGGGCGATCCGAGACTCCATCTGGCGGACCTTCTGGGCCTGCTTCTCCGAGGACTCCACGCTCGCCTTGCGGCGTATCTTGTCGTTGTCGGGGGCCTTCTTCATGGCGTTGCGCACCCCCTGGGAGCTCCACTCCCGTTGGGTGCGGGCGCGGTTGACCAGGTCGGCCTTCGTGTCGGCAAACTCCTCGTAGGCCTCACGGGCATGCCTCCGCGCGACGGCCCGCTCCTCGAGGAACGCGTCGTAGCCACCGTCGTAGACCGCCACCTGGTTCTGGGCCAGGTCGAGCTCGACGATGCGCGTCACCACCCGGGAGAGGAACTCACGGTCGTGGGAGACGAGCACGACACCGGATCGGAGGCCCCGGACGAACCCCTCCAGGCGCTCCAAACCCGCGAGGTCGAGGTCGTTGGTGGGCTCGTCGAGAAGCACCACGTCGAAGCGGCTCAGCAGCAGAGCGGCGAGCGCTGCCCGGGCAGCCTGCCCACCCGACAGTGACGTCATCAGGGCTTCCGGGCCGACGTCGAGGCCGAGATCAGCAAGCATCGGGGGCAGCCGATCGTCCAGGTCCGGGGCACCGCTGGCCAACCAGTGGTCGAGACTGTGCGCGTAGGCGTCCTCGGCAGCCCGAGAGTGGTCGTCTGCGCCGAGCGCCATGGCCGCCTGCTCCATCGCGGCGGTCGCGACAGCGGCTCCCGTGCGGCGGGCGACGTAGTGGCCGACGGTCTCGCCGACGAACCGCTCGTGTTCCTGGGGAAGCCAACCGATGAAGGCGTCGCTGGGCGCGGTCGAGACGGACCCTGCGAGCGGTTCCAGGTCGCCGGAGAGGATCCGCAACAAGGTGGTCTTGCCGGCGCCGTTGGCGCCGACCACACCCACCACGTCGCCGGGCGCCACGGTCAGGTCGAGGGACTCGAAGAGAACGCGGTGAGCGTGCCCGCCGGCAAGGTTCTTCGTGACCAGGTTCGCGCTCATCCAGCGATCGTAGTTTCCAGTGACCACGACCTCGTCGACCACCGGTGGTGCGCTGGCAGGAGCCTATGAGTTCCTGGCGTGGTGGGACGCCTTGCGGAGCCCACGGGCTGCCTGGTCGAAGACCTTGGCCATCCGGTGCAACCGCCGGTTCAGCTCCCGGTAGACCGGACGCAGCTTGACGCGCAACGCCTCGACCTCGTCGGAGTAGTCCGTGGGGTCGGTCAGTCCGCTCTCGATCTTCGCGGCGATCGAGTGGTACTCCTGCCACAGGTCGACGTAGGTCGCGAGGTGGGCCTGGGCGCCCCACTGCAGCCGGTCGCCGGTCGGTTCGTGCCGGGCCAGCTCAGCGACGTACGCCTCGTAGGCGAACCGACGCCCCGCGTTGGTGAGTCCCGTACGCCCTACGTAGGTGTCGTTCGCCAACGCGGGGTCACCAGCCCCCAGGGCCTGGCTGGCCAGGTGCATCCGCGTCGCATCTCGCTGCAGCTGCTGGTGCGGAAAGATGTACTGGTCGAAGACGTCGAGAGCGACCAGCTCGGTCAGCAGGTCGCGCTCGACCGACAGCATGGCCCCTCCCGCCTTCTGCGAACGGTCGGGACGGATCGTGGTGAGCCGGGCATCCAGGGCCTCGGCGGCGGACCGGAAGGACGACACCGCAGAGGTGAGGTGCTCCACGGCACGTGTGTCCACCCCGGGCAGATCCGTGAGCGACACGCCCGGCTCGGCCTGGTAGGCCACCCGCGTCTCGGCCTCGACGGCGCGGGCGACGAAGTCGAGCAGCGGGAGGGAGGACCGGTCGTGGTCGACCCAGATGTCGTTGATCACCTCGATGTTCTGACGGAGGTAGTCGAAGTCGACGTTCGACACCACGTCGTAGTTCGTGTGGTAGTTGCGGGTGAGGTACTGCGTGCCGACCGTGTTGAAGTAGATGCCGGGGATGCCCGCTGCCGTGAGCGTGAAGTGGTCGGCGTTGGCCCACACCACGTTCTGCGAGATCGCCCCGAACGGCGTCCGTGAAGGGTCGCTCAGCTGCTTCTCGGCGGCGTGCGCCAAGAGCTCGGAGTGCGTGCGGATCAGCAGCCTCTCGCCAGGGTCGCCGGTGCCGAGGAGCTCGAAGTCCAGGCTCAGGATCGCCTTCCGACCCCAGTCCGGACGCTGCTTCGTCACGGCGTACCAACAGCCGACCAGCCACTCGTAGTAGGCGTCGGTGTAGCCGTACTCCTCGTTCGTGCTGGCCAGGAACAGCAGCGTCCGCCGGGGCCGGAACCCGGTCTCACGCACCGCCTTGCCGATCGCGAGCATGGCGGCCACAGCCGTCGCGTCGTCCGCGGCGCCTCGGAACCAGGCGTCGTGGTGTCCGGTGAAGATGATGAACTCCTCGGACCGGTCGGAGCCGCGGATGGAGCCGAGCACGTTGTAGCCGACCCCGCCGTCCTCGGCCCGGGTCAGCTCGACGTTCGAGGTCAGCGTGACGGTGGTCGGCCCGGCGGCGATGTCGGCCCGCAGATCGTTGGCCGCGTTGCGGGTGACGAACACGAACGGCACCCAGTCGTCGTCGTAGGTCCCGTCGAAGCTCAGCAGCCCGTCGTCCCTCGCGTTGTAGAACGCACCCGCGGCAGTGGTGCCGGTGTAGAAGATGACCGCCACTGCGCCCTCGAGCGTGGCCTGGTGGCCATGCCGGTTCACCCAGTAGTCGCCGTAGGCCCAGTTGACCAGGACGATCTTCCCGGTCGCGTCCACGCCCTCGTAGTCGGCTGCTTGCCCGAGCCCGAGGTCGAGCACCTCGGCGGTGATCCCAGCGGCCGGCGTCCCGGGTACGCCGCCCCACGAGCTGGCGTCGTAGGTGTCACCCCCCTGGACTGCGACCGACGCGCCGTGGAAGACCCACCGGTCGATGGGCACCGGCAGCTTGGCCACCTGGGTCATCCCGACCTTGCGCATCTCCTTGGCGATCCACTCGACCGCCCCGAGGTTGGCCGGCGAGCCGCCCGGGCGCCAGCCAGCCGCGGTGTCGCCGAAGCCGGTGAGGGTCTCGGTCACCTCGCGCAGGTAGTCGACGTCGAGGCCCGCACTCAGCGAGGCCGCTGTGCCGGGGCCGCGAGACCGCCCCCGCGACGCCGTCGACGCAGCAGCGCCCGGGGCGTGCGCCAAGGCGCCTGCCGTCGCAGCCACCACGCCGGCAGCCATCACCTGGCGACGCGACAGCCGGTGTGCCACGTGTTGGCTCAGCGCGCGGGTGACGGACGGGGGGCCACCCAGGTCGGCCGGGTCGGGCGCGTCGGCTCCATGGCCCAGCACCAGGCTGAGGTCGGGCACCTGCGCCAGCGGCCAGGTCGGGACCTCTCGTGCGGGACGGAAGCTCTCGTCGGGTCGGGGTTCACGCTCGCGCATCACTGGCTCGTCTCCGCCGCCCCGAGGCAACACTCGTTCCGTGTCGGGGCGGCGTCGGGCGGGCGCAGCCCCGATGGTCATGCTGGCACGGGCACTCCGCTCCGTCCATGGCAGCGACGCACCCCAGCAGAGCGCCGAAGGCCGCCGGGTTCTGTGCGAGCTCCTCGAGCGACGTCGAGTCAGCTGTCTCGCCCAGTCATGCTGTTGACAGCATCCCGTGGGTATTTGTCCGTGATGTATAGGTTTGCCCTTTTCCGGAGCGGGCAGGCTCCTTCCAGACGTTCTGGGTCTCCCGCTCCGGAACACACCCATCTCGAGGAGCACACCGATGAATCTCATGGAACGTGCCCGACCCGCCCCGAGCAGGCGTCGCGAGGTCGAGATCCGGGACTGGAACCGAGTACAACGGCTCTACGCGTTCTGCCGGTGCCGCGCGATCGAGCGCATCATCGCCGCCCCGGACGACTCGGCGAGGCCACGGCGCATCCCGACTTCCTCGGTGAATGGATCTAGTACCAGCTCGCGTGCAGCGGTGGAGCGCAAGGACGGGTTCCAACGGAGTGCGGAACTGACGTATCCGTACTAGACCGGACGTGTACGGCGTTGGCGCCGAAGGCGTTCCCAGCGCGCTGATCTGCCCGCCTCCGGAGGTGACCCGAGACGCTTCCGGAGCGGCCGCCCGCGTTCGCGCGGGCGGCCTACCACTCTCAGCAGGGCCACCTCTTCACGGTGGCTCCGAAGCCGGGCTCCTTCGAGTGCCCCGACACCGCTGGCGCCTCGACCCCCGCGAGGCGCCAGTGGTCCCATCGGGCCGCTCCTGGCCCAAGGCACATGCCTGAGGCCAGCCACCGCGGGCGCGATGGCTGGCCTCAGTTGTCGTGCGGGTGCTCCCTGACTAGCTGAAGACGCTCACACCGCCGGGACCGACGAGCAGTCCGACGACGATGAGCAGGATCCCGAAGAGCATCTGCCCGCGCACGAGCGTGACGATGCCGCTGATCACGAGTACGACCGCGATGATCCACAAAATGGTTGCCATGTTGTTGTTCCTCCCTGAACGTAGACAGGACACTCGTACACCAAACCGGTCGTCCTCAAACCTCGACGATCGAACTTCTCGCCACCCCCACCCCCACACCCCCGACTGTGCGTCTCGGTGGGCGAACCACGCGTGTCCTTTGGCCCGGACTCGGGACGCTTCCACGGCTCGCCCCCTAAGGTGACCCCTGACGGAAGAGCCTCGTCCTGCCAGATCGAGGTGAGTGCCCGTCCTCGAAGGGGGGGCCATGCACGACATGCGTGAGAACCCGCCCGGGTGGTACCGCGACCCCGACAGTCCCAAGTGGCACCGCTACTGGGATGGCGAGAGCTGGCAGGAACCGATGGCCGACCTGCTGGAGAGGCAGCGCAAGGCCGCTGCCGATGATGAGACGCCGCAGGGATGAGCGAACGGGCACCATGTGGGTACTGAGTCGCCGAACCACTCAGCCAGCTAGGAGCCCCACGTGAGTACCGATCATCCCGAGGACCAGACGCCTTCGGACGCGACGACGCGTCCCCCGACGAGCGACCCCTCACCCGAGACGAAGGCACCGGGCGCCACCTACGACCCGTTGCGCGGATCGAGGACCAGCGGCACCTGGATCGCCGTGCTCGTGCTGGCGCTGCTGCTCGTCCTGCTGGCCGTGTTCATCCTGCAGAACACCCAGCAGGCAGAGGTGTCGTTCTTCGGGTGGTCCGGTCAGGCGCCCTTGTCCGCCACCCTGCTGATCGCCGCCGCGGGCGGAGCCTTGGTCGTCGCCGCGGCAGGAATGCTTCGCATCCTCCAGCTCCGTCGACGGGTGAAGCACGAGCGCAAGCTCTGACCTGACGGAGAGTGGGGTCCTGCCCCTCCCTGCCGCGCACGCGCGAGCAAGCCGGGTGCGGGCGCACTGCACGCGAGTGGCGAAGACCGGCATGGCCTGCATCACGCGCGGGTCTGTGCCTCTTCCACGTGCTGGTCGTCCTTGATGCCGCGGAAGTTGAGGTAGCTGTAGACCACCATCGCGCCCGCGAGGATGCCCGAGCCGATCAAGGTGGCACCGGTCCCCCAGCCGCCCGCCAACCACCACTTGTCCGCGATCGGCCACCAGGACGGTGATGCCGGGCTGTAGCCCCAGTAGATGCCGAGCGCCACCAGCCACACCACTCCTGCGAACGACATCAGGATGCGGGGCCACGTCTTGACGCTGTCGGCGGCGGTCCGCAGTGCCGCCTTCTTGACCGGGTCGAGACGACGCTCCGCCCACTCGTACTGGGTCGCAAGCAGGGCGACACCGGCGAACAGCGCAAGAAGTCCCGGTCCCGGCAGGACCAGGGCGGCGATGCCGACGAGGACCAGGATCCAGCCCAACCCCTCGAGCAGGACCCGCTTCGCGGTGCTCTTCACATCAATCCCCGTCCTGGGTTCCCGCAGGTCTTCTGACCGGCCGTTCCCCATGCTAAAGGGCAGGGTGAAAGCGCTGTTCGATCATTTCACTCCTCCTCGTCGGAGCCGGCTTCGTTGTGGGTGCCGGGACGCGGCGCCCAGGGCAGCTCCTCGGCCGGTCGTACGACGATCAGCTCGTCGCCACGCGCCAGCAGCGTCACCGTCGGGTCGAAGTAGCGGTAGACCTTCTCGTCGCGCACCACGGCGATGACCTGGTCGGGCAGCGACTGCGGCGCCTTGCCGACCTCGTTGACGAGGAGGTCCCGTTGCGCGACCTCCAGGCCTTCGCCGTAGGTCAGCAGGTCCTCCATCACCGAGCCGAGGTTCGGTGAGTAGGAGGCCAGCCCCAGCAGTCGTCCCACCGCGTCGGAGGAGGTGATCACGGAGTCGGCGCCGCTCTGCCGCACCAGCGGCACGTTGTCGGCCTCGCGGACCGCGGCCACGATGTAGGCGTCGGGGTTGAGCTGCCGCACGGTCAGCGTCGCCAGCACCGTCGTGTCGTCCCTCGCGGTGGTGATGATGACCTGCTTGGCGCTGCCGACGTGGGCTCGACGGAGCACCTCGCGGCGGGTGGCGTCGCCGGTCACGATGGCGAGACCGTCGGCGTGCGCCTCCTCCTGGGCTCCGGTACCAGGGTCGACGACCACGACCGAGTCACGCGAGGTGCCGTTGCTCACCAGGGTGTCAACGGCGCTGCGGCCCTTGGTGCCGTAGCCGATCACGACAACGTGCTGGTCCATGTTCTTCCTCCACCGGGCGACCCGGAACATCTCTCGCCCCTGCGAGGCGAGCACTTCGAGCGTGGTCCCGATCAACAGCACCAGGAAGGCGATGCGGAGCGGGGTGATCAGGAAGGCGTTGATGAGCCGGGCCGACTGGGTGACAGGTGCGATGTCGCCGTACCCGGTGGTGCTCAGGGTGACGGTCGTGTAGTAGATCGCGTCGCTGAGGTCGACGGTCCCGTTCGGGAGGCCCGGCCCGATGTCGGCCCCGTCCCGGTAGCCGTCCCGGTCGACGTAGACGAGCAGGACCGTGAACACCAGCAGGCCCAGGGCCATGAGCAGACGGCGGGTCAGCTCCCACCACGGCGAGCGGGTGGTCGCCGGAAGCTTCAGCTGACCACTGAAACCCTTGGAGGTCAGGGCGTCGGACGCAGGAGGAATCACTTGACGACGTCGCCGTAGATGACGACCTGCTGCTCGATCTTCCCGTCCACGTCGCCTGAGGTGCGGACCGAGACGAAACGGAAGTCGTCACCCTTGCGGGGTACCTCGGCGCCGGGAGCGACGCGCAGCGTGCCGCAGAGCTGCCCGTCGGCGTCCACACCTTCCTGGCCGTCGAGGGCGTCGCCCTCCAGGCACAGGCGCGAGCTGTTCGGGGTGAAGCTGACAACCTGGCCCGTGGTGCGATCCGACGTGCCACCACCGGTGACCGACCCAGCGAGATAGCCGGCCAGCAGGCAGAGGGCACCTCCCGCCAGGAACACGGGCGTCGGCAGCGTCACGTTTCCCACGTCCGAAGCATGGCACGGGGGTGGAGCCGCGCCCGGCAGCGACCCTCAGTGGCGCCGTAGGTGGAGCACCGGCGCCAGCCGGCCCGTGGTCGGGCGTCCCCAGGTGTCCTCGACGGTGACCGGCCCGTCCGACCAGCGACGAAGGCTGACCCACTCCCCCGGGGACGGGACCCGCGAGCGGTCCCGCGCGATGGCACCGAGCATCCGGGGGCCGTACGACGCACGCACCTCCCCGTCGTCGGTGAGGACGACGAGGACCCCGATCTCACGTGCGAGGACGCAGCCCACCTCGAGGTCGGCGCTGGCCGCTCGTGCTGCCGTCAAGCAAGAACTCCGTTCATGACCGCAAATCTACGTCGGCCGCCGACACGCCGCACCGGGTTATCGCCGCCGCTGGACGATCACGGTGCCGACTTCTCGGCAGCGGTGTCCGGTGGTGGCGTCGCCGGATCGGCGGCGGGGTCTGAGACCGGGGCGGCGAGGGGACCTGCTGGCGGGTGCGCAGCCGGATCGCCCAAGGGGTCGCTGGCTTCGGCCGAGCGGTCCTCCTCCGGGGCGACGTGCTCGAGGGAGGTGCGCCAGGGAAGGACGTGCTCGAGCTTGAGCCGCCTGATGCGCTCGATCCGGGCCGAGGTCAGCTCCTTCTGCGGCCAGATCTGGTCGAAAGCCGCGTTCAGCGCCGCGCCGATGAGCACCGCGATCGAGAGCAGGTAGAGCCACAGGAGGATCGCGATGGGTGCGGCGAGCGGACCGTAGATCGAGGTGGATCCCTGCGCCGTACCGACCAGGACGAAGCGCAGCAGGGCCGAGCCGAACACCCAGCAGAACATCGTGAAGACGGCACCCGGAAGGTTGTAGCGCCAGGCCGTCCGGACCGGCACCGACACGTGGTAGAGCGTGGCGAGGAAGCAGACGCCGAGCAGCAGGACGATCGGCCAGTAGAGCCCGTTCAGCATCGAGAGCCGGTCGGGCACCGCCTTGCGCACCAGCGTCGGGCCGGCCACCACCAGTGGGATCGTGACGACCCCGGTGATCATCCCGAGCACGTAGAGCAGGAAGGACAGCGCACGGGTGCGCACGATCCCGCGCTGGCCCCCGAGCCCGTACATGATCGTGATCGTGTCCACGAAGACGTTCAACGCCCGCGACCCTGACCAGAGGGCGAGCACGAAACCGATCGAGACGACGTCGTAGCGCCCGCCGCCGTTGAGCACCTCGTTGAGGGTCGGCCTGATGATGCTGTTGACCGTCTGCGGGGTCAGCGCCTGACCCGCGATGCTCAGCACGGTCGAGCGGACCTCGTCGATCTGGGTGTCGCTGAACTGGGCGAAGATGTAGCCGATCGAGCCCGCCAGGGCGAAGATCAGCGGCGGCAGCGACAGCACGGCGAAGAAGGCGGCCTCGGCGGCCAGACCGGTGACCCGGTTGCGCATGCACGTGCCGACCGTCGAGACGATCAGCCGCCACAGCGAGTGGCGGAACGTCTCCCAGGACAGCGTCCGCGCGTCTGCTCGCACACTGCTCCCGGCTGCCATGGCAACTACGGTAAGGCCATGACCACGTGGAATCCTGCCGACAACCGGGTGGCCCGCAACCAGGCACCCCTGCTAGCCGGCCACAACGTCGTGACCTCCGACACGGCCCTCGTCGAGGCCGTCACCCGGCACGCGTCACCCGATGTCCTGACCGACCTGGTCGACCTCGGGGTCGAGGCCGGATCGGACGAGGCCCGCGAGCACGGCATGCTCGCCAACGTGCACCACCCCGAGCTCGTGCCCTACGACCGTTACGGCAACCGGGTCGACGAGGTGCGGTTCCACCCTTCGTGGCACTGGTTGATGGAACGCGGGGTCGGTCATGGACTTCAGGCGGCTCCCTGGGAGTCCGACCACCCGGCCGCGCACCTGCGTCGAGCCGCCGGGTTCTTCGCCTGGTCGCAGACCGAGCCTGGTCACGGTTGCCCCCTCTCCATGACGTACGCCGCCATCCCTGCCCTGCGGGTGGATGACGCGATCGCCAAGGAGTGGACGCCCAAGCTGGCGGCGCCGTCGTACGACTTCGGGCTGCGGCCCCTCGCCGAGAAGACCGGCGCGCTGGCGGGCATGGGGATGACCGAGAAGCAGGGCGGCTCCGACGTACGCGCCAACGAGACCGGGGCCAGGCCGACCGCCGTGGACGGTGAGTACACCCTGCACGGTCACAAGTGGTTCACCTCCGCCCCCATGAACGACGTCTTCCTCGTGCTGGCCCAGGCGCCGGGCGGTCTCTCCTGCTTCCTCGTGCCGCGGGTCCTCCCCTCCGGCGAGCGCAACCGGTTGGACGTCGTACGCCTCAAGGACAAGCTGGGGAACCGGTCCAACGCCTCCTCCGAGCTGGAGTTCGACGGCACCTGGGCCCAGCGCCTCGGCGACGAGGGCCGTGGCGTCCGCACCATCATCGAGATGGTGGCGGCGACCCGGCTCGACTGCGTGCTCGGCTCGGCCTCGCTGATGCGCCACGCGCTGGCCGAGGCGTCCTGGCACGTGGCGCACCGGTCCGCGTTCGGTGGGCTCCTCGCCGACAAGCCGCTGATGCAGAACGTGATCGCGGACCTGGCCGTGGAGTCCGAGGCGGCGACCGCGCTCGCGATGCGACTGGCCGCCGCGGTGGACGGCCGCGCCGAGCCCCACGAGGCGGCTCTCCGCCGGATCGCCCTGCCCCTGGCGAAGTTCTGGGTCTGCAAGCGCACGCCGATGATGGTCGCGGAGGCGCTCGAGTGCCTCGGCGGCAACGGGTACGTCGAGGAGTCCGGCCTGCCGTTGCTCTTCCGCGAGTCGCCCCTGAACTCCGTCTGGGAGGGCTCCGGCAACGTCAACGCCCTCGACGTGCTGCGCGCGCTGACCCGCGAGCCGGAGGCCCTCGAGGCCTGGCTCACCGAGGTCGGCCGCGCGCAGGGTGAGGACCCGCGCCTGGACCGCGCGATCGAGGGCGTGCTCACGATGCTCGCGGACACCACGACGCTCGAGGTCTCCGCCCGGCGCCTCGCCGGCCAGATGGCCGCCTGCCTCCAGGCCTCGCTGCTCGTGCGCTTCGCTCCCCCGGCCATCGCCGACGCGTTCTGCGCCACCCGGCTCGGCGGCGACTACAACGGCACCCTGGGCACCTTGCCGCACGGGACCGACCTGCGGTCGATCGTGGAGCGCACGACGCCGGTCATCGGGTGACGTGATCCTCGGCGGTCCTGCCTACGGCGGGCGGGCCCCGTCGTACAAAACGGGCGGGGTTGTCGGGCAGTCCTTGACGTTCCTGGGTGTTGCAACGCCCATCAACGTCAGGTTTCCCCGGGCGCCCGGGGAAACTTGCACCCCCCACCTACCCCAGCGCGGCCGAGACGACCTCCTTGGCCTCAGCCTGCACCTGGGCGAGGTGGTCGGGGCCCTTGAAGGACTCGGCGTAGATCTTGTAGACGTCCTCGGTGCCGCTGGGTCGGGCGGCGAACCAGGCGGACTCGGTGGTGACCTTGAGGCCGCCGATCTTGGCGCCGTTGCCGGGGGCCTCGGTCAGCTTGGCGACGATCGGCTCCCCCGCCAGCTCGGTCGCGGTCACGTCCTCGGGTGAGAGGGCGGCCAGCTTGGCCTTCTGTGCGCGGTCGGCCGGGGCGTCGATGCGGGCGTACGCCGGCTCCCCGTGCTGGGCCACCAGGTCGCCGTAGTGCTCGCTCGGGGTGCGCCCGGTGACCGCGAGGATCTCGGAGGCGAGCAGGGCCAGGATGAGTCCGTCCTTGTCGGTCGTCCAGGTGCCGCCGTCGCGCCGCAGGAAGGATGCGCCCGCCGACTCCTCGCCGCCGAAGCCGAACGAGCCGTCGATCAGGCCGGGGACGAACCACTTGAAGCCGACCGGCACCTCGACCATCGGCTTGCCCAGCGCGGCCGCAACCCGGTCGATCATCGAGGAGGACACCAGCGTCTTGCCGATGCGTGCGGACGAGGGCCAACCGGGGCGAGCGCCACCGAAGAGGTAGCCGATCGCCACGGCCAGGAAGTGGTTCGGGTTCATCAGGCCGGCGTCCGGCGTCACGATGCCGTGCCGGTCGGCGTCGGCGTCGTTGCCGGTGGCGATGTCGTAGTCGTCCTTGCGCACGATCAGGGACGCCATCGCCGACGGCGACGAGCAGTCCATCCGGATCTTGCCGTCCCAGTCGAGGGTCATGAACCGCCAGGTCGGGTCGACCAGCGGGTTCACGACGGTCAGGTCGAGCCGGTGCCGGTCGGCGATCTCACCCCAGTAGGCCACGCTCGCGCCGCCCAGCGGGTCGGCACCGATGCGCACGCCCGCCTCACGGATCCGGTCGATGTCGAGCACGTTCGGGAGGTCGTCGACGTAGGTCCCCATGAAGTCGTAGGACGACACGGCCGCGCGGGCTCGCGTGAACGGCACCCTCTTGACCTCGGAGAGTCCACCCAGGATGAGCTCGTTGGCCCGGGCGGCGATCACGCTCGTGGCGTCCGTGTCGGCCGGGCCACCGTGTGGGGGGTTGTACTTGAACCCCCCGTCGCTCGGCGGGTTGTGCGACGGGGTGACCACGATGCCGTCGGCCAGCCCGTCCTGGCGGCCGGCATTCGCACGCAGGATGGCGTGCGAGACGCCGGGAGTCGGGGTGTAACCGTCCCGGTCGTCCACCAGCACCGTGACGTCGTTGGCCACCAGCACCTCGAGCGCGGTGGCCCAGGCCGGCTCCGAGAGACCGTGGGTGTCGCGTCCGATGAACAGCGGGCCGTCGTACCCCTGCTTCTTGCGGTAGTCGCAGATCGCCTGCGTCGTGGCCAGGATGTGGGTCTCGTTGAACGAGGTCTTCAGGCTCGACCCGCGATGGCCGCTCGTGCCGAAGGCGACCTGCTGGTCCACGTTCTCAGGATCCGGGACGCCCGTGTAGTAGGAGGTGACGAGATGCGAGATGTCGACGAGGTCGCTGGGCTGGGCCAGGGTGCCGGCGCGTGGGTCACTCACGGAGCCTCCTCAGGCCTCGGTCGTGGTGGGCGGGACGACCTGTCCCTTGGACAGGACGGTGAGCCCCTCGTCCACGACGAAACCGCGGGCGAGATCGTCCTCCTCCGAGACGCCGATCTGCACTCCCGGCGGCACGTGGACGTTCTTGTCGATGATCGCGTTCCGCACGACGGCACCAGCACCGATGCGCACGCCGGGCAGCAGCACGGAGTCCGAGACCTTGGCCCCACTGTCGACGTAGCAGGCCGGCGAGAGCACCGACTGGCTGACCGCGCCACCGGCGACGACCACGCCCGGGGACAGGATGGAGTTGTACGCCGTGACGGAGGCCCCCTCGTGGCCCTCGACCAGCTTGGCCGGCGGGTGCGGCCCGTAGCTGGTGTAGATGGGCCACTTGCTGTTGTAGAGGTTGAACACCGGCAGGGGCGCCACCAGGTCCATGTGGGCGGCGTAGTAGGACCGCATCGTGCCGACGTCGCGCCAGTAGCCGCGGTCGCGCTCGTTGGAGCCGGGCACCACGTTGTCCTTGTAGTCGTAGACGGCCGACTCCGTGCGATCGACGAACCACGGGACGATGTCACCGCCCATGTCGTGCTTGGAGCGCTCCAGCTCGGCGTCGCGGGTGACCGCCTCGCGCAGCGCCTCCGCGTCGAAGACGTAGTTGCCCATCGAGGCCAGCACCTCGTGCGGGGCGTCGGCCAGCCCGATCGGATCCTTGGGCTTCTCCAGGAACGCCCGGATGCGCTCGGGCGACTGGGGGTCCATGTCGATGACACCGAACTGGTCGGCCAGCTCGATCGGCTGCCGGATGGCGGCCACGGTGCACCCTGCGCCGGACTCGACGTGGGCGTCGACCATCTGGGAGAAGTCCATCCGGTAGACGTGGTCGGCACCCACCACCACGACGATGTCGGGCTGCTCGTCGTTGAGCAGGTTCAGGGACTGGTAGATCGCGTCGGCACTACCGAGGTACCACCGCTTGCCGACCCGCTGCTGCGCAGGAACCGGGGTCACGTAGTTGCCGAGCAGGTTCGACATCCGCCACGTCATGCTGATGTGGCGGTCGAGGCTGTGCGACTTGTACTGCGTGAGCACGACGACCTTGAGGTAGCCCGAGTTCACGACGTTCGAGAGGGCGAAGTCGATCAGACGGTAGATGCCGCCGAACGGCACCGCCGGTTTCGCACGGTCGGCGGTGAGCGGCATCAGCCGCTTCCCCTCCCCACCGGCGAGCACGATGGCCAGGACGTTCTTCCGCGATGATGAGGTGCTCATGAGTACGAACCTAGTGGTGGTCAGGAACAGTGGTCGACCCCTACGCCCGAGAGAAGTAGGTTCGTCGCATGCGTATCGACGTCGTCTCTCGTGAGTACCCGCCCGATGTCTATGGCGGCGCCGGTGTGCACGTCGCCGAGCTGGTCCGTGCCCTGCGGGCCGTCGAGGGCGTGGACGCGAGGGTCCACTGCTTCGGGGACGACCGCCCCGAGGCCGGCACCACGGGGTACGCCGACCCGGCGGAGCTGGCCGGCGCGAACGCCGCCATCCGCACCCTCGGGGTCGACCTCGAGATGGTCGACGGCATCGGCGGCACCGACGTCGTGCACTCGCACACCTGGTACGCCAACATGGCCGGCCACCTGGCCAAGCTGCTCCACGGCGTCCCCCACGTCGTGACCGCGCACAGCCTCGAGCCCATGCGACCGTGGAAGGCCGAGCAGCTCGGTGGCGGGTACGCCGTGTCGAGCTGGTGCGAGCAGACGGCCTACGAGGCCGCCGACGCCGTGATCGGGGTCAGCGCCGCCATGCGCGACGACATCCTCCGCAGCTACCCCAGCATCGACCCCGCCCGCGTGCACGTCGTGCACAACGGCATCGACACCGACGACTGGCAGCCGGTGCACGCCCCGCGGCGCGTCCAGGAGCTGGGGGTCGACCCGAACCGCCCCAGCGTCATCTTCGTCGGCCGGATCACCCGGCAGAAGGGGCTGCCGCTGTTCCTGCGCGCGGCCGCCCAGCTCCCACCGGAGGTCCAGCTGGTGCTGTGCGCCGGCGCGCCGGACACCAAGGAGATCGAGGCCGAGGTCCAGGACCTGGTGGACGGGCTGGCCAAGGACCGCGAGGGAGTCGTGTGGATCCGGGAGATGCTGCCGCGTCCTGACGTCGTCACCCTGCTGACCGCAGCGACCGTGTTCGCGTGTCCGTCGATCTACGAGCCGCTGGGCATCGTGAACCTCGAGGCGATGGCCTGCGAGACGGCGGTCGTGGCCACCGCCACCGGCGGGATTCCCGAGGTCGTCGTCGACGGCGAGACGGGGTGGCTGGTCCCGATCGAGCAGGCCACCGACGGCACCGGCACCCCGCTCGACCCCGACCAATACGTCGCCGACTTCGCGGCCGCACTGATCGAGGCCGTCGACGACTCCGAGGTGGCACGCGAGCGCGGCCTGGCCGGACGCAAGCGCGCGCAGGAGTCGTTCAGCTGGCCGGCGATCGCCGAGCAGACGATGGACGTCTACCGCTCGCTGCTCTGACCATTCAGGGCGTCTGACGGCCGATCTCCTCCAGCACCGCCCGGAACGTGCGGTAGCGCCACTCCCCCACGCGTTCGGCCCAGCCCTGCTCGATCAGGAGCATGCGCCGGGTGACGGCGGCGATGGTGCGGTTGCCCTCCGGCGTACGACGCACCCACCGGATCCGGCGATCGGCGGGATCCTGCTCCACCCGGAGATGACCTGAGGCCACGAGCGTGGTGACGAACTGGCCGCAGCCCTGCTTCGTCATCCCGACACGCTCGCCCAGGTCGGTGACGTTGATGCCCTCCGGCGGCACTGCCGAGATCACCCGGAAGTGGGACTGCCGGAGCCCGTCCCAGTCCTCGTCGGCGAAGACATCCCGGACCTCCCTGAACAGAAGACCCATCAGGAGCGGGACGTGCAGCTCCTCCGCGGGAAATCCCTTGACGCTGGTCATGGGACGACTTTACCGTTCTGGAGCAGGTGGTAAATCAACTTTCCTTTCATCGGAGCTCCACCATGGACGAGCGCAGCCTCCTCGGACCCGCAGACGTCACCGACGAGCGGCTGACGCGGATGGTGGTGCAGCTCCTGGGCACCGACCCGGCGGTGACGCGCGTGCTCGGCTCGTGCGCCGAGCGGGTCGACTACGACCTGCCCTCGATCACGACGGCCGGTCGCTACTGGGTCCAGGGGACCGCAGACGTGGCGGGCCAGGAGCTCCCGTTCGCGTTCTTCGTCAAGCACGTCGAGTCGTGGTCGCGGTCCCCGCTCTTCCAGCTCGTGCCGGAGGAGCTGCGTCCCCTGGCCGCCGCCGGGGTGCCGTGGCGGACCGAAGCGCTCGCCTACCGCTCCGACCTGGCTGACCGGCTTCCCGATGGTCTGCGGATGCCTCGCTGCCTGGGGGTCTTCGACCTCGACGACCTCTCGGCCAGCCTGTGGCTCGAGGTGGTCGAGACGGCATCGGTCGAGTGGGACCTGGGTCGTTACCGCCACGCTGCCCACCTCTTGGGCCGCCTGGCTGGAAGTCCACGGATCGCCGCCCTGGGTGACGTCGGGCGCTTCGGCTGGAACGTCGGAACGTATCTGGCCGGGCGACTCGGCGGTCAGGTCCTGCCGATGCTGCGGGACGAGCGGCTGTGGCAGCACCCGCTCGTCGTCGCCGCCTTCGAACCAGCGCTGCGCACCCGCCTGCTGGCGGCAGCGGACTCAGCGCCGGAGCTGGTCTCCGAGCTGCAGAGCCTGCCGACCCTGGTCGCACACGGGGACGCGTGCCCCAACAACCTGCTGATGCCGAAGGTCGGCTCGGGCTTCGTGCTCATCGACTACGGCTTCTGGTCACCGAGCCCGGTGGGCTTCGACCTGTCACAGCTCCTGGTCGGCGACGTGCAGGTCGGTCGTCGAGCGTCCGACGACCTGCACGACCTCGAGGAGACCATCGTCCCTGCCTACGTCGAGGGCCTCCGGGCCGAGGGCTGCGAGATCCCCGAGGCCGTCGTACGCCGTGCCCATGCCCTCCAGCTGATGATCTTCACCGGTCTCTCGACGCTGCCGTGGGAACACCTGGACAGCGAACCGACCCCAGAGCTCCACCAGGTCGCGGCCGAGCGCGCCGCCCTCGCACGCTTCAGCCTCGACCTGCTGGAGAGAACCTCCTGAGCCCTACGTGTTCCCAGGCGCCGGAACCCCGTCGTCGACGCCCTCGACGACGTTGCTGCGCTCGCCCTCCGAGTGGTCGTCGTCGAGCATGCTCAGCTCGTCGAACGGATCGTTGCCGGCCAGCACCCGGTCGAGCTGGGGCCGGTTGTAGGTGCCGGTCCAGTGCCCCACGAGGACGGTGGCGACGCTGTTGCCGGCGAAGTTGGTCAGTGCCCGTGCCTCGGACATGAACCGGTCGATGCCGACGATCAGTCCGACACCGTCAAGCAGCTCGGGCCGGTGCGAGGAGAGGCCGCCCGCGAGGGTCGCCAGACCTGCGCCGGAGACACCGGCAGCGCCCTTGGAGGCGATCACCATGAAGACCAGGAGGGAGATCTGCTCGCCGATCGACAACGGCTTGCCGAGCGCGTCCGCGATGAAGATCGAGGCCATCGTCAGGTAGATCGCCGTGCCGTCCAGGTTGAACGAGTAGCCGGTGGGGATGACCACGCCGACGGTGGTCCTGTCGACGCCGAGGTGCTCCATCTTGGCGATCACCCGCGGAAGCGCGGACTCCGACGAGGAGGTCGACAAGATCAGCAGGAACTCGCGGGCGAGGTACCTGAACAGGCTGAGGATGTTCACCCCGGTGGCCAGCTTGAGAATCGTGCCGAGCACGCCGAACACGAAGATGAAGCAGGTGATGTAGAAGGCGACCATCAGCACCGCGAGGCTCTTCAGCGCGTCGACTCCGGTCTCGCCGACGACGGCGGCGATGGCACCGAAGGCACCGACGGGCGCGGCCCACATCACCATCGAGAGCACCCGGAAGACCAGACGCTGGAGGTGGCCGATGCCGACGAGGATGGGCTGGCCCTTGCTGCCCATGGCCTGGAGCGCGAACCCGATCAGCAGGGCGACGAACAGCGTCTGCAGCACCTCACCGGAGGTGAGGGAGGAGAACAGTGAGTCGGGCACGATGCCGGTGATGAACTCGGTGGTGGAGCCGGCGCCAGCGGCCTGCTCGGTGCCGGCCTTGGCCGTTTCCGCGGTGAGGTTGAGACCCTCACCCGGGTCGATGATGTTGCCGACGACCAGGCCGATCGCCAACGCGACCGTCGACATGGTCAGGAAGTAGCCGAGCGCAAGCCCGCCGACCTTGCCGACGCTGGCGGCGCTGCGGACCGAGCCGACCCCGATCACCAGGGTGCAGAAGATGACGGGCTGGATCATCATCTTGACCAGCGCCACGAAGGTGACACCGATCCACTTCAGGCTGGTGGCGAAGTCCGGTGCCACGAGCCCGGTGATGATGCCGAGCACGACCGCGACGATCACGGCTATGTAGAGGTAGTGGGTCCTGTCCCGGCGTGGTGCCGGCGACCCCTTGTCGGTGTCGATGGTGCTCATGGCGTCCTCCAGGTATCGGTGCCGGGTGCGTCCCGCGCCTCATCGTGGAGGAAGGTGTGACCGCCGTCACCCTTGAGTTCGTTGAGTTCACAGAAGGCTTGGACTGCGGGAGGTGCGGCACAATCGCTCCCATGCCACCGGAGGATCGCCCGCGCGAGAGCTCGGTCGCGCGGCAGATCCTGCTCCT
Source organism: uncultured Actinomycetota bacterium (assembly GCA_963843775.1). Lineage (GTDB taxonomy): Bacteria > Actinomycetota > Actinomycetes > Propionibacteriales > Nocardioidaceae > Marmoricola. The sequence continues at coordinate 117,634 of CAWJLT010000011.1, read as the reverse complement.
GCAGGTCCTGGTGGTGCTGGTCCTGGTCGCCGCCGCGCTGGTCCTCGCCACAGTGGACGCACGCAGCGACACCCGCGACAACGCCCGGTCCCAGGCCGTGGCCGTCGCCGAGGCGGTGGCCGACTCCCCCACGGTCCGGGAGGCGCTCCAGGAGCACAATCCCACCGCGATCATGCAGCCGTACGCCGAGGAGGTGCGCGTCGACGCCGGGGTCGACTTCGTCGTGGTGATGGCCCTGGACCGGACCCGCTACACCCACCCGGACGTCGAGCAGATCGGCCGGCGGTTCGTGGGTGACCTCGGCGGCGCCCCGCAGGGCCGCGTCTTCACCCAGGAGTTCGTCGGCACGCTCGGCGCCTCGGTCCGCTCGGTCGTCCCGGTCCTCGACGGCGGCCGGGTGGTGGCCATGGTCTCGGTGGGCATCACCCTCACCCGCATCGACGCCCAGCTGCGTCACGACCTGCCTTCCATCGGCCTGGCCGCCCTCGGCACCTTGCTGGTCGGCCTGCTGGGCACGTGGCTGATCAGCCGGAGGCTGCGGCGGCAGACCCACGGCCTCGGTGAACGTGAGATCACCCGGATGTACGAGTACTACCGAGCGGTGCTCCAGGCCGTCCGCGAAGGACTCGTGCTCGTGGACACCGACGGCCGGGTCCAGCTCGTCAACGACGAGGCGCGACGGCTCCTGTCCCTCCCCGAGGACGTGGTGGGACAGATGCTGGCCGACCTGGGGCTGCCACCGGGGCTGGTGGCTGCCGCCTCCGGGGACACGGCCGAGCCCGACACCATCTACGTCCTGGGCGAGCACGTGCTGGTGATCAGCTCGGCCCCGGCCTACTGGAGCGGGGCGGAGGTGGGCGCCGTGGTGACGCTCAGGGACCGCACCGAGCTGCAGACCGTCAGCGGCGAGCTCGACCTGGTGCGTGGTCTCACGGAGTCGCTTCGCGCCCAGAACCACGAGGCCGCCAACCGGCTGCATGCCGTGGTGTCACTCATCGAGATGGGCCGGCCGGAACGTGCCGTCGAGTTCGCCACCGACGAGCTCCGGGTGGCTCAGGACATGACCGACCGCATCGTGGGGGCGGTCGAGGAACCGGTGCTCGCGGCGCTGCTCCTCGGCAAGACGGCCCAGGCGGCCGAGCGTGCGATCGAGCTCGTCCTCGACGGCGGCATCGCGGCCGACCACCTGGACGTGGCCCCGCGCGACCTGGTCACCGTCGTCGGCAATCTCGTGGACAACGCCTTCGACGCCGTCTCCGACGCTGCGGAGCGCCGGGTGGCGGTGCGCATCGACGGCGACGCCCACGGGATCCGCATCGTCGTGGGTGACAGCGGGGCCGGCGTCCCGTCGAAGGACGCGGAGCGCGTGCTCGAGCGCGGCTGGTCGACCAAGGCGTCCGACGGCAGAGGCCTGGGCCTGGCGCTCGTCGGCCAGGTGGCACGTCGGCACGGCGGCACCGTCTCCGTCGGCGACTCGCCGCTCGGCGGCGCGGAGTTCACGGTCACCCTCGGAGAGTGGACATGAGCGTCGTCCGGGTGCTGGTCGTGGAGGACGAGGAGCTGGCGGCGGAGGCTCACGCCGAGTACACCCAACGGGTCGAGGGCTTCGAGGTGGTCGGCGTGGCCCGGTCGGCCGGGGACGCCGTACGCCACCTCGCGACGCACGGCCCCGTCGACCTGATCCTGCTCGACATGCACCTCCCCGACGGACACGGGCTGGCGCTGCTCCAGCGGCTTCGCGCCGCCGGACACCTCTGCGACGTCATCGCCGTCACCTCCGCGCGCGACACCGAGGTCGTGCGCCGCGCTGTCGCCCAGGGCGTGGTCCTCTACCTGATCAAGCCGTTCTCGTTCGCGACGTTCCGCAGCAAGCTCGAGCAGTACGCCGCCTACCGCGGCCAGCTCGCCGACACCGCCGACGCCGTGATTCAGGACGACGTCGACCAGCTCTTCGGGGCGCTCCGCACCCGGTCCGGGGCGACGGACCTTCCCAAGGGGATGAGCCCCGAGTCGATGCGGCAGGTCACGGCCGTGCTCCGCGACGGCGACAGCGGACTCTCTGCCACCGAGGTCGCCGAGCGCATCGGCGCCTCCCGGGTCACCGCGCGGCGCTACCTCGAGCACCTGGCCGACGAGGGCCTGGTGGAACGCTCGCCGCGGTACGGCGGGAGCGGCCGCCCCGAGGTCGCCTACCTCTGGCTCAGGTGAGCTCGAGGCCCGGGTAGAGCGGGTGCCTGTCGAGCATCTCGTCGGCGCGGGCCTGGACCCGCTCGGCGATGCCGTCGGCCGTCTTGTAGGTCGCCTTCGAGGGCGCCCCGGCCTTGTTCGTCCCGGCCGTGGTGTTCGAGAGGACCTCGTCGACGAGGTCCGCCACCGTGTCGAACTCGTCCCGGCCGAAGCCACGGGTGGTCAGCGCCGGCGTGCCGAAACGGATGCCGCTGGTGTACCAGGCGCCGTTGCTGTCGTGGGGCACCGAGTTGCGGTTGGTGACCACACCGGCGTCCAGCAGCGCGGACTCGGCCTGCCGGCCGGTGAGGCCGTACGACGACACGTCGAGCAGCACGATGTGGTTGTCGGTGCCGCCGGTGACGAGCTTCGCTCCGCGCGAGAGGAACCCCTCGGCCAGCGACTTGGCGTTGTCGGCGATGTTCTGGGCGTAGGTCTGGAAGGAGGGCTGCCTGGCCTCGGCCAGGGCGACCGCCTTGGCCGCCATCACGTGCGAGAGGGGGCCGCCGAGCACCATCGGGCAGCCGCGGTCGACGTCGGCCGCGAACTCCTCCTGCGCGAGCACGAGGCCACCGCGCGGGTCCGCGCAGGGACTTGTGGGTCGTCGTCGTCGTGATGTGGGCGTGCGGCACGGGGTTCTCGTCACCGGTGAAGACCTTGCCGGCCACCAGACCCGCGAAGTGCGCCATGTCGACCATGAGCACCGCGCCGACCTCGTCGGCGATCTCGCGCATCTTGGCGAAGTTGACCCGGCGCGGGTAGGCGGAGTAGCCGGCGATGAGGACCAGGGGCTTGAACTCGCGTGCCTTGGCCGCGACGACGTCGTAGTCGAGCAGCCCTGTCTCGGGGTCGGTGCCGTACTGCTGCTGGTGGAACATCTTGCCGCTGATGTTGGGACGGAAGCCGTGGGTGAGGTGGCCGCCGGCGTCGAGCGACATGCCGAGCAGTCGCTGGTTGCCGAACTCGTGGCGCAGCGACTCCCAGTCGGCCTCGGAGAGCTCGTTCACGTTCTTGGCGCCGAGCCTGGCCAGGGTGGGGGTCTCGACCTTGTTGGCCAGGATCGACCAGAACGCGACCAGGTTGGCGTCGATCCCCGAGTGCGGCTGCGCGTAGGCGTACGGCGCCCCGAAGAGCTCGCGGGCGTGCTCGGCGGCCAGCGCCTCGACGGTGTCCACGTTCTGGCACGCCGCGTAGAAGCGGTGGCCGACGGTGCCCTCGGCGTACTTGTCGCTGAACCAGGTGCCCATGGTGAGGAGCACGGCCGGAGAGGCGTAGTTCTCCGAGGCGATCAGCTTGAGCGAGGAGCGCTGGTCCGCGAGCTCCCGGCGTGTGGCCTCTGCCACACGGGGCTCCACCGAGGCGATGACCTCGAGGGCCGCGTTGTAGGCCTGTGATGCCGTCCTGGCGATGGCCTCGGAGGTGCCTGCTGCGCCTGAACCGACCGGGTTCGCCTGCGTCTTCTCGCTCATGCAGGCCAGACTAGGTGACCCCCTCGGACGGGGGCTGGGCCGCCGTCACCGAGTCCAGATTGCGGACAGCCGTCTCACGGCATGAGATTCCGGTTTGTGGAACAGGTGTCCGAAACCTGAGACTCGTACCCATGATCAGCTCTGCCACCTCGACCTGGCTCGTGGTACGTCGCCACGTGGACCTGGGTCGTACCCGCAGCAGCATGTGTCCTCGCTGGCTCTGAACCTCCGGATTCCCGCCGCCTGGCCGCGCCGCCCGTCGCGACGTCGCCGTCGCAAGACGCCCGCCGGCACCCCGATCTCCAGGACTGGACACTGATGACCTCCCTTTCTGAAACCCCCGCCCAGCCAGCACCCGCCGAGGGCCGCCAGGGCCGCTCCGGCCGGACCCGCCCCAAGAAGGGCGAGGGCCAGTGGGCCCTGGGCTACAACGAGCCGCTGAACAAGAACGAGCAGTCCAAGAAGGACGACAACCCCCTCAACGTCCGGGCGCGGATCATCAACATCTACTCCAAGAAGGGGTTCGCCTCCATCGACCCCGCCGACCTGCGCGGCCGGTTCCGCTGGATGGGCCTCTACACGCAGCGTGCTCCCGGGTTCGACGGGGGCAAGACGGCCATGCTGGAGGAGGAGGAGCTCGACGACGAGTTCTTCATGCTCCGCGTCCGCAGTGACGGCGAGCTCCTCGACGCCGACAAGCTCCGGGCCCTCGGCAGCATCTCCACCGACTTCGCCCGGGGCACCGCCGACCTCACCGACCGGCAGAACATCCAGTACCACTGGATCGAGGTCGAGAACGTCCCCGAGATCTGGGACCGGCTCGACGCCGTCGGCATGACCAGCCTCGAGGCCTGCGGCGACTCCCCCCGCCCGTTCCTCGGCTCCCCCGTGGCCGGCGTGTCCGCCGACGAGATCATCGACGCCACCCCGGCGCTGGAGGAGATCAAGCGTCGCTTCATCGGCGACCCGCGCTACTCCAACCTCCCGCGCAAGTTCAAGACCTCCGCGAGCGGCCACCCGAGCCTGGACTGCGTGCCGTCGGTCAACGACGTCTCCTTCGTCGGCACGGTGCACCCCGAGCACGGTCCCGGCTTCGACCTCTGGGTCGGCGGCGGCCTCTCCACGAACCCCATGCTGGCGCAGAAGCTGGGGGTGTGGATCCCCCTCGACGAGGTCGCCGACGCCTGGGAGGCGGTGATCTCGGTCTTCCGCGACTACGGCTACCGGCGCCTCCGCGCCCGTGCCCGCCTGAAGTTCCTGGTCGCCGACTGGGGCGTGGAGAAGTTCCGCGAGATCCTCGAGACCAAGTACCTCGGCCGCACCCTGGTCGACAACCCCTCCCCGGTGGCGACGCAGGACGGTGGCGACCACATCGGCGTCCACCCCCAGAAGGACGGCAAGTTCTACATCGGCGTGGCCCCCGTGGCCGGTCGCATCAACGGCGCCACCCTGACCGGGGTCGGCGACCTCGTGGAGAAGTACGCCGCTGCGGGAGCCCGCCTCACCGCGCACCAGAAGCTGGTCGTGCTCGGGGTCGACGAGGACAAGATCGAGCCCCTGATCGAGGAGCTCTCCGCCATCAACCTCGAGGCCCGCCCCTCCAACTGGCGCCGCTCGACGATGGCCTGCACCGGCATCGAGTTCTGCAAGCTCGCGATCGTCGACACCAAGCAGCGTGCGATCGACCTCGTCGGCGAGCTGGAGAAGCGCTTCCCCGAGCTCGACACCCCGATCACCGTGAACGTCAACGGGTGCCCCAACGCCTGCGCCCGCACCCAGGTCGCCGACATCGGCCTCAAGGGCATGCTCGTCCTCGACGACGACGACCAGCAGGTCGAGGGCTTCCAGGTGCACCTCGGTGGCGGCCTCGGGCTGGAGAACGGCTTCGGCAAGAAGCTCCGCGCCCACAAGATCACCAGTGCGGGGCTCGACGACTACGTCACCACCGTGGTCAACAACTTCCTCGCCGACCGCGCGGACGGCGAGGCCTTCGCCGCCTGGACGATCCGCGCCGACGAGATCCTCCTGCGCGGCGACAAGGCGCTGACATGAGTGCCCGCGCCGTGCCGTTCCACTGCCCCTACTGCGGCGACGAGAACCTCTTCCCGCACGAGGTCGCCGACGGCCCCTCGCACGGCGCCTGGGAGTGCCGCTCGTGCCTGCGGGCGTTCAAGGTCAACCTGATCGGACAGCTGAGACGTCCGAGCAGGACCCCCACCGAGATCACCGGGCCGGACGTGACCCGGTGACCGTCTCCAACACGCTCGCTGCCCGCGCCTTCCGCGGTTCCACCACCGAGGGCCGCAGCATCGAGGAGCTCAAGGAGATCATCTCGATCGTCGGGGCCGAGCTCGAGCTGGCGCCCGCCGAGGACATCATCGAGTGGGCCGTGGCCACGTTCGGCGCACGCTTCTGCGTGACGTCCTCGATGAGCGACGCCGTACTCTCCCACCTCGCCGCGAAGGTGGCGCCGGGCGTCGACGTGGTCTTCCTCGACACGGGCTACCACTTCGCCGAGACCATCGGCACCCGGGACGCGGTCGGGGCGACGCTGCCGGTCAACCTGATCAGCCTCACGCCCGTCCAGTCGGTGTCCGAGCAGGACGCGACCTACGGCACGGACCTCTACAAGACCGACCCAGACCTGTGCTGCCGGCTCCGCAAGGTGCAGCCGCTGGCCGAGGGCCTCGCAGGGTACGACGCCTGGGCCACCGGCCTCCGTCGCGCCGAGACCCACAACCGCGTCATCGCGCCGGTCGTCGGCTGGGACGAGAAGAAGCAGAAGGTCAAGGTCTCCCCGATCGCGCGGTGGTCCGACGAAGAGGTCGAGAAGTACATCGCCGAGAACGGGATCCTGGTGAACCCGCTGCAGTACGACGGCTACCCCTCCATCGGCTGCTGGCCCTGCACCCGCCGCGTCGAGGTCGGCGAGGACGCCCGCGCCGGTCGTTGGGCCGGCACCAACAAGACCGAGTGCGGCATCCACCAATGAGCCGACCGCCCACCGACCACGCCGACGACACCTTCCCCGCCGGGGCAGCTCGCGGCACCTGCACGAAGGGAGTCAGATCGTCATGACCGCTCCAGCACTCATCGCTCTCGCCCATGGCAGCCGCGACCCGCGTTCGGCCGCCACGATCAAGGCCCTGGTGGCCGAGACCCGTCAGATGCGTCCCGACCTCCGCATCGAGCCGGCGTTCCTCGAGCTCGCCAAGCCGGGCTTCCCCCAGGTCGTCGACCGGTTGGTCAAGGCCGGCTTCGAGGAGATCGTGGTCGTCCCGCTCCTGCTCAGCAACGCCTACCACGCCAAGGTCGACGTGCCCCGGGCCATCGACGAGGCCACGGCGCGCCACCCCGGGCTGCGGATCAGGATGGGCCGCATCCTCGGCCTCGAGCCCGGATTCCTCGACGTCCTCGACCGACGCCTGCGTGAGGCGCTCAGCCACGCCCGCGTGCGCGAGCTCGACGCACTGGTCCTGGCGGCCGCTGGCTCCTCGGACGCCGTCGCCAACCAGGCCGTCTCGCGCCTGGCCCGGGTGTGGGCCGCTCGCCACAAGCTGCCCGTCACAGCCGCGTTCGCCTCCTCCTCCCCCCCGGCCACCGGGGAGGCCGTGCGTGCCTTCCGAGCCGGAGGTCGTCGTCACGTGGCGGTGGCGTCGCTGTTCCTCGCGCCCGGCTTCCTGCCCGACCGGGCCGCCGAGCTCGCCCTGGAGGCGGGCGCCGTGGCCGTGTCCGAGCCACTCGGCTGCGACCCGGAGCTCGCCCGCACGATCCTGGCCCGCTACGCCGTCGGTGCCGTGGAGCTCGTCCCTGTCTGAGGCACTCCGGCCTGTCCGAGGCCTATCCGACCAGGGCCGCGAGCAGCCGCTGCAGCTCCGTGGCCGCATCGCCGGTCAGGCCTCCGTGCACCGGCCCCGGTTGGACGACCGTGCTCCGCGGAGCCCGCAGGAACCCGAACCTCGTGCTCTGGTCGTCCCGTCCCGCGCGCACGCCGTACGCCGTGGCCCGGGAACCGACCCCGAAGTCGACATGGGCCTCTCCCCGGCACACCGCCTCGACCGCGGTGAGGGCGTGGCGGACCGCGTCGACGTCGACGTCCGGGTCGAGCGAGCGCAGCCGGTCGTCGTCGAGCCGGAACGCGGAGCCGAGGAAGTCCTCGGCCTGGCAGTAGACGACCACGCCCACGTTCACGAACTCCTCCCGGTCGACGCGGGGAACGCAGCGCAGGGCGACGTACTGGTAGCCGTTCACGGGCCCGTCCCCTCGGGGGCGGGCAGCCACCCGCGTGGCGATGCCAGGCGCGCCACCAGGTAGTCGACGTACCGCTCGCGCAGGGCGTCCGGGGTCTCGGCCCCGGGCGCCGCCTCGAGCCACTCGTCGGGAACCTCGCCCAGGACGGCGTGCAGCGCCGCGGGCGTCACCCGGGCGGAGAGCTCCTCGTCCTGCGCCGCCGCCTCGGCGGCATAGTGGCGCATGATGTGCTCGTTGACGTCGAAGGGCTGGGCCGCGAAGCGCTCCGGGGACCCGGCGCCCCCGGGCCAGGCGTGGTGGAAGTAGAGCGCAGCACCGTGGTCGATCGCGAACAGGGCACCACGCCACACGAGGAGGTTGGGGTTGCGCCAGGAACGGTCCACGTTGGCACACAGGGCGTCCAGCCACAGGATGCGACCTGCCAGGGCACGCTCGGGCTGATAGACGCTGTCGTAGCCGAAGGCGCCCGGGAGCAGGTCCACCCCGAGGTTCAGGCCGAGACTCCTGTTCAGGAGCTCCTGCACCTCCTCGTCCGCCTCGTAGCGGCCGATCTCCGGGGCCAGGTCGACGCTCACCAGGTCGGGCACCGGCACGTCGACGAGGCGGGCGACACCGGCGACGACCACCTCGGCCACCAGCACGCGCAGCCCCTGGCCGGCCCCGCGGAACTTGCACACGTAGGTGCCCAGGTCGTCGGCCTCGATGACACCGGGCAGCGACCCGCCCTCCCGCAGCGGTGTGACGTAGCGGGTTGCCTGGACGTGTCTCAACTCTTCGTGCTCTCCTCGTCGGGGCCGGTCAGCCGGGCCCGCTGCTCGGCGACGTCGTAGTCGGGCTCCGGCCACTCCAGCTTCATCCCGCGCAGCGCCTCGAGCAGGAGCTGGCCGACGGCCCAGTTGCGGTACCACTTCTGGTCACTCGGTACGACGTACCAGGGCGCCGCGTCGGTGTTGCAGCGCTCGAGAGCGATCTCGTAGGCCTTCTCGTACTCACGCCAGAGCTCGCGGGCGGCGACGTCGCCCGGCTTGAACTTCCACTGCTTCTCCGGATCCTCGAGCCGGGCCAGGAGCCGTTCCTGCTGCTCCTCGGGCGACAGGTGCAGCATGCACTTGATGACGACCGTGCCACCGTCGACGAGGCCCTTCTCCCAGTCGTTGATCGCCCCGTAGCGTCGCTCGATCTCGGCCTCTTCGGCCAGCTCGAGCACGCGTACGGCCAGGACGTCCTCGTAGTGCGAGCGGTCGAAGGCACCGACCATTCCGGCAGCGGGGAGCGCCCGGTCCACGCGCCACAGGAAGTCGTGAGCCAGCTCCTCCTCGGTCGGCTTCTTGAAGGAGCTCAGCCGGAACCCGATCGGGCTGAGCAGCCCCAGCGCGTGGTTGACGACACCCCCCTTGCCGGAGGTGTCCATCCCCTGCAGGACCAGCAGGATCCGGCGCGAGCCACCCACGTAGGCGTTGGCGTACATCCGCTCCTGCAGGTCGGCCAGCTCCTCACCGATGGCCGCGAGCTGCTTCTCCGCCTCCTTCTTGCTCCCGTCGTACCCGGGGGTGCCCCTCGGGTCGAGATCAGCGAGCGAGACCGCCCCCTGGGGCAGCCGGAGCAGGTCGGTCACGGTGTAGGACATGGACCTGAGTATGTCGTCGCACGCCGACGGGGTGAAGTCGGCGTCCAGTGCCGGTCCCGGGCTCAGCGTTCTGCTGCGCCCCGGCTTCACCCTGTCGGCGTGCGTGCCTGTGGATGGCGGGATGCGGAGTGCCGAGCCCTGCGGGAGTCTGCCCCCATGTCGGTGGTCGAGTGCTTGCGTGAGCTGGGCGGGGTGGCGAACCGTGCGACGCTCGTCCGACGCACCTCTCGCAGTGACCTCGAGCGCGCAGTCCGAGCCGGGGACGTGGTCCGGGTCGCGCGGGGCCGGCTGGCCCTCCCTCAGGTCGACGACGCGGTCCGTGCGGCCCACGCCCTGTCCGGGGTGCTGAGCCACACGAGCGCCGCGCTGCACTGGGGCTGGGAGCTCAAGACCGTTCCCGACAGCCCACACGTCACCGTGCCCGCGAAGCGCCGCGTCGCCGTCGAGCGTCGGCGTGGGGTGAACCTGCACCGCGCAGACCTGCACGACGATGACGTGGTCGACGGGGTGACCAACGCCGAGGTCACCTTGCTCCAGTGTCTGCGCTCCCTGCCGTTCGACGAAGGACTCACCGTCGCCGACTCGGCACTGCGCCACGGCGTTCCGCCCAGCACGCTGCGTCGGATCAGCGCCTCGGCATGCGGGCCGGGTGCTCCGAAGATCCGTCGGATCTGCGCCGAGGCCACGCCGCGATCGGCGAACCCGTTCGAGTCGGTCCTGCGGGCCATCGCCCTCGACGTGGTCGGGCTGCACGTGCAGCCGCAGCGCTACATCGCCGCCCGCACGCGCCCCGACCTGGTGGACGAAGCCCTCACCATCGTGATCGAGGCCGACTCCTTCACCTGGCACGGAGGCCGGGCGGCGCTGCGTCGTGACGCCAAGCGCTACAACCTGATGGTCCTCGACGGCTGGATCGTCCTGCGGTTCGCTTGGGAGGACGTCATGCACGATCCCGACTACGTGCGCGAGACGCTCACCAGGGTGGTAGCGCTCGCAGAGGGACGGGGTGAAGTCCGGTGCCGGGGGTGCCCCGCAGCGTGACTCAGCCCCCGCTGGATGACTTCTCCCCGTCGGTCTACGGTCGTCCCATGGATCTCCCCGTGATGCCGCCGGTGCAGCCGATGTTGGCCAAGTCGGTGAAAGGGGTCCCGGATCCCGCCAAGTTCGACGGCGGGCTGCTCTTCGAGCCCAAGTGGGACGGGTTCCGCTGCATCGTCTTCAAGGACGGCGACGAGGTGGAGCTGACCTCGCGCAACACCAAGTCGCTCACGCGCTACTTCCCCGAAGTCGTGGAGGCTGTCCGCGAGCAGCTGCCCGAGCGGTGCGTGGTCGACGGCGAGCTGTTCGTCGCGGTCGGTCCGCGGCTGGAGTTCGAGATCCTGCAGGAGCGGATCCACCCTGCCGCGTCACGCATCAACATGCTGGCCGAGAAGACCCCGGCCTCGTTCGTCGTCTTCGACCTCCTCGCCCTCGGGGACGACTCGCTGGTCGACCGCCCCTTCTCGGAGCGGCGCGACCTCCTCGAGGCGGAGTTCGGCGGCCTCACCGGCCCGACGTACCTGACCCGGACCACGACCGACACCGAGCTGGCCCAGAGCTGGTTCGAGGAGTTCGAGGGCGCCGGCCTGGACGGAGTCATCGCCAAGCCGCTGGGATCGTCGTACCAGCAGAACGGGCGCACCATGCTCAAGATCAAGCACGAGCGGACCGCGGACGTGGTGCTGGCCGGCTACCGCCTGCACAAGACCTCGACGCCGGAGAAGCCGTTGCTGGGCTCGATGCTCCTCGGCCTCTACGCCGACGGGAAGCTCCAGCACGTCGGGGTCTCTGCCTCGTTCACCGCCGCACGGCGCGCCGAGCTGCTCGAGGAGCTGCGACCTCTCGAGTGCTCGATCGCGGACCATCCGTGGGGAGAGTGGCAGGAGTGGGCGATCGCCAACCCGGACCGGGCCCCGGGCACGCAGAGCCGCTGGAGTGCGGGCAAGGACCTGTCCTTCACGCCGCTGCGGCCCGACCGGGTCCTCGAGGTGAAGTACGACGCGATGGAGGGTCGGCGCTTCCGGCACACCGCCCACTTCAAGCGCTGGCGCCCCGATCGGGACCCCGGGTCCTGCGGTTATGACCAACTGGACCAACCTGTCAGCTATGACCTCACTAAGGTTCTCGGTATGAACACATCCGGAGGTGCCTCGTGAGCGAGTACGACGTGATCCTGCTCATCGAGCAGCCGTTCACCACGACCGACGCAACCAACGTGCGCAGCCTGCACGAGGACATCGAGGACCCCGTCCGCTACCACGTGATGCTGCCCATCGAGGACCCGTCGGCGCGCGTGGAGGGAGCCATGGGGTCGCTGAGCACCGGCGAGATGCTCGCCACCCCGGCCATCGCCGTCGAGGGGACCGACGTCGAGGAGCTGCGCAACGAGTTCCTCGACGAGTGCCGCCGCGGAGTCGCGACGACCGTGAGCGCCATCGAGGCGGCCGGCGGGCGTGCCGTCGGCGAACCCGTCACCCAGGATCCGATCCAGGCGCTGGTCGACAAGGTCGCCGAGGTCGACGCGCGTGAGGTCATCATCTTGACCAGGCCCCACGTGGTCAAGGAGTTCTTCCACGTCGACTGGACCTCACAGGCCCGCCGCAAGCTCGGTGTCCCCGTGCTCCACCTCCTCGAGCACGAGAACTTCGACGAGCAGGCGGGCGAGGGCGAAGGCATCTCGGGTTTCTGAGGTGGCCCTGTTCAAGAAGCGCCCGCCGTCCCAGGGACCCGACGAGGCTGTCGTGGCCTTCTGGGACTGGTGGACCGCCGAGGGCCGCTCGCTGGCCGAGCGGAGCATCGACGGCCGCGTGACACCGGAGGCGCTGGCGGAGGCCATGAACGACCGGGTGCGCTCCCTGGGTGAGCTCGGCTGGGAGCTGGCGGCGGGTGAGACCTCGGCCCACGTCCTCGTGGTCACCGGAGAAGGGGATCCTGTCGGCCGTGCCGTCGCCCGACGCGTCGTGCTCGCTGCGCCCGACACGGACCACGCCTGGTCCTACGTCGACACACGTCCACCTGTCCCCGACCCGAACGCCGTCGTGCTGAGCGCCGCCGGCGCCGATGACATCGACTTCGCTCGTGTGCAGGTGTCGGCGCGGGTCAACGGTGGCCGGTTCGACGTGCAGGTCCACCACCCTGCGTTCGCCGACCTCCCCGCCGACGGCCGCATCGAGGTCACCTTCCTGGCGCTGGACGCCGCACTCGGGGAGGTCGACACCGAGCTCTGGCTGGGAGAGGTCACTCCCGTCGAGTTCCCGCCCTTGGACGGCTTCGGGCTGCTGGCCCTGCGGTCGGTCGTGCACGACCTCAAGCGGCAGCGGGTCGATGCGGACGGCCAGACCGGCTGGGTGATGCTGCGGGGCGAGACCAAGGACGGTCCGCTGGTCGCGATGGCCCGGTCGCCGCTGCACCCGCTGACCGCGCCTCACCTCGACACCTACGTCGCGGTCACGCTCCCCTACTCCCAGCGCACCGGTGAGGGGCTGCCCGACCAGGGTTCCCTGGAGCCGTTGCGCGACTTCGAGGCGAGGCTGCAGGGTGAGCTCGGTGCATCCGGCCAGGTCGTGGCCCACCTGACCAACGCCGGCAGCCGCACCCTGCACGTGTACGTCGACTCGACCGCTGGCGTGCTGCCGACCCTCAAGGCGCTGGCCAAGGCCTGGGACCAGGGCAGGACCAGCGTGCACGACATGTACGACCCGGGCTGGGAGGCGGTCCAGCACCTGCGGGGCTGAGACCTTTCGCAACCGTCTCGCCCCTGGTCTTGAATGATTCAAGAAACTGCAGCACAGTGGGCAGGGTGGCCGAGCAGACGACGCACGAGCAGAGGCTGCGTCAGGCAGCCTTGCGCGTGACGCGTCCCCGGGTCGCGGTGCTGACCGCGGTGCACGAGCACCCGCACGCGGACACGGACTCGATCATCGGCGCCGTGCGCGCGCAGTACGGCGCGGTGTCCCACCAGGCCGTCTACGACGTGCTCCGGTCACTCACGGCCGTCGGCCTCGTGCGCCGCATCCAGCCCTCCGGCTCGGTGGCGCGCTACGAGGCGAGGGTGGGCGACAACCACCACCACGTGGTGTGCCGGGTGTGCCGGACCATCGCCGACGTCGACTGCGCCGTCGGGGACACCCCTTGCCTCAGCGCCTCGGACGACCATGGCTTCACCATCGACGAGGCCGAGGTCGTCTACTGGGGCACCTGCCCCGACTGCACCACACAGAGTTCCCCCACACCCACCACCGCCACGCCCCGGAAGGAATCCCATGAGTGAGAACCACGACGCCGTTGTCGGAGACATGAACTCGGAGGAGAGCGAGGCCGCCTGCCCGGTGGCCCACACGCGTGTTCCCCACCACCCGACCGAGGGGGCCGGCAACCGGGACTGGTGGCCGAACCAGCTCAACCTGAAGATCCTGCGCAAGCACCCGGCGGTGGCCAACCCCCTCGGTGAGGAGTTCGACTACCCCACGGCGTTCGCGACCGTCGACCTCGACGCACTGACGCAGGACGTCGACGCGGTCATGACCAGCTCGCAGGACTGGTGGCCGGCCGACTTCGGTCACTACGGCGGCTTCTTCGTCCGGATGGCCTGGCACAGTGCCGGCACCTACCGCATCAGCGACGGTCGCGGCGGCGCCGGCGCGGGCATGCAGCGCTTCGCTCCCCTGAACAGCTGGCCCGACAACGCCAACCTCGACAAGGCGCGGAGACTGCTGTGGCCGGTCAAGCAGAAGTACGGCAGCTCCCTCTCGTGGGCCGACCTGATCGTGTTCACGGGCAACCGCGCCCTGGAGACCATGGGCTTCAAGACCTTCGGCTTCGCCGGCGGACGCGCGGACGTCTGGGAGCCCGACGAGGACGTCTACTGGGGTCCGGAGGACACCTGGCTGGGCGACGAGCGCTACACCGGTGACCGCGACCTCGAGAACCCGCTCGCAGCCGTCCAGATGGGTCTCATCTACGTCAACCCGGAGGGGCCGAACGGCGTCCCCGACCCGGTCGGGTCGGCCCGCGACATCCGCGAGACCTTCGCCCGGATGGCCATGAACGACGAGGAGACGGTCGCACTGATCGCCGGCGGTCACACGTTCGGCAAGACCCACGGCGCGGCCGACCCCGACGAGCACGTCGGTGACGAGCCCGAGGCCGCCGCGATGGAGGAGCAGGGACTCGGCTGGCGGAACAGCTTCGGGAGCGGTGCCGGACGCGACGCCATCACGAGCGGCATCGAGGTCACGTGGAGCTCCACGCCCACTCAGTGGAGCAACCAGTACTTCGAGAACCTGTTCGGCTTCGAGTGGGAGCTCACCAAGAGCCCGGCCGGTGCCAACCAGTGGCAGCCCAAGGACGGCGGCGGGGCCAACACCGTGCCCGACCCCGAGGACGGCACGCTCAACCGGCCGCCGACGATGTTGACGACCGACCTCGCGCTGCGGTTCGACCCGATCTACGAGCCGATCTCGCGCCGCTTCCTCGAGCACCCCGAGGAGTTCGCGGACGCCTTCGCGCGGGCCTGGTACAAGCTCACCCACCGTGACATGGGGCCGATCCAGCGCTACCTCGGGCCCCTCGTGCCGCAGGAGACGCTGCTCTGGCAGGACCCCGTCCCCGCGGTCGACCACGAGCTGGTCGGGACGGCTGAGATCGCCGCCCTCAAGGAGCAGGTCCTGGCCTCGGGCCTGTCCGTCTCGCAGCTGGTCTCCACCGCGTGGGCATCGGCGTCGACCTTCCGTGGCAGCGACAAGCGCGGTGGCGCCAACGGGGCCCGCGTCCGCCTCGAGCCGCAGAACGGGTGGGAGGTCAACGCCCCCGACCAGCTCGCGACGGTGCTGGACACCCTGGAGGGCATCCAGGAGAGCTTCAACGCCGCGCAGTCCGGCGGCGTGAGGGTGTCCCTGGCCGACCTGATCGTGCTCGCGGGCTGTGCGGGTGTCGAGCAGGCCGCCCGGACCGGTGGTCACGAGGTCACCGTGCCGTTCACCCCCGGCCGCACGGACGCCTCCCAGGAGAACACGGACGCGGACTCCTTCGCTGCGCTCGAGCCGACCGCCGACGGGTTCCGCAACTACCTCGGCAAGGGCCACCGGCTGCCCGCCGAGTACCTCCTGCTCGACCGCGCCAACCTGCTCGACCTGAGCGCCCCGGAGATGACCGTTCTCGTGGGCGGTCTGCGGGTGCTGGACACGAACTTCGACCAGTCCTCGCTCGGCGTGCTCACCGAGACGCCCGGGTCGTTGACCAACGACTTCTTCGTGAACCTCCTCGACATGGGAACCACGTGGTCCTCGACCTCGGACGCGCAGGAGACCTACGAGGGCCGCGACGCCTCGGGCGAGGTGAAGTGGACCGGTAGCCGCAACGACCTGGTGTTCGGCTCGAACTCCGAGCTGCGCGCCGTCGCGGAGGTCTACGCGAGCAACGACGCGAAGGAGAAGTTCGTGCGTGACTTCGTCTCCGCCTGGGACAAGGTCATGAACCTCGACCGCTACGACATCGCCTGAGAGTCCAGACCCACGGCGCGGACGAAACCGCCCTCCGGCACTACCCCATGCCGGGGGGCGGTTCGCAGCTCCTTGGAGGGGATCGAGGTCGCCCCGTCGATCTCCCCCCGACCGGGGCGACCTCGTGCAACAAGAACCTACGGCCGGACGGCCGAAAAGGCGCTTCCCGGGGCCGACTTCACGCGGGATACCGTCCGCCTATCTAGACCAGGAACCGCGTGGCGTCTCGCAATCGGAAACACTTGACGTCCGCAGCCACCTCGGGTGTTACCTCCCCCCCGAGGGTGCGCACGGGGTGGCTGTCCCCCCGGGTTTCACGGGGTCCCCAGTCGAGCTGGCGCCCGGAGGTCCAGAACGCGGTGACCATGGGGGGCGCCCTTGATTCGCCTCAGCTCACTCCCCGACCCGTTCGCCCTGCTCGTTCCAGTGCGAGGCGACCTTCTTCGAGGGCTGCACGCGCGGCGGCTCGCCGGGCATCTTCGGGTAGTCGGGCGGGTAGTTGGCCTCGCCCTCCCCCGACTCCTCGTAGAGCGTGAGGAGGGGTTCGAGGGAGTGGGCGACGTCGTCGATCCCGGCCCACGGGTCACCGTCGGAGATCCGGTCCGGGACCGTGAACAGGTTGAACCCGCCGGGTGAGGTGAGGCCGGAGAGCTCGTCCCAGGACACCGGCGTGGAGACCGGGGCGCCGGGCAGCGGTCGCAGCGAGTACGCCGAGGCGATGGTGCGGTCGCGCGAGTTCTGGTTGAAGTCGACGAAGATCCGCTCGCCGCGCTCCTCCTTCCACCACTTGGTGGTCACCCCCGCGTCGCGCCTCTCGAGCGCGCGGCCGAACCCGATCGCCGCGTGACGTACGTCGCCGAAGTCCCAGCGCGGTTCGATGCGCACGTAGATGTGCACGCCGCGGTTGCCGCTCGTCTTCGCGTAGCCGGTGATGCCGTGCTCCTCCAGCAGCTCGCGGGCCACACCCGCCACGCGTACGGCGTCGGTGAAGGTGGTGCCGGGCTGCGGGTCGAGGTCGATGCGGAGCTCGTCGGGATGGTCGTTGTCCCCGCTCCTGGTCGGCCAGGGGTGGAAGACGATCGTCCCCATCTGGGCGCACCACGCGATCGTGGCGAGGTTGGCGACGCACACCTCGTCGGCGGGCCGGCCGCTCGGGAAGGTGACGCGCGTCGTCTCGACGTACGCCGGAGCACCCTTGGGCACGCGCTTGCTGTAGAAGGCGTCGCTCTTGTCACCACGTCCGGTCGCCAGCCGGATGCCCTCGTGCACCCCGCTCGTCCAGCGTTCCAGCGCGGTCGGTCGGTCGCGCAGCGCGCGCATGATCCCGTCGCCGACGCTGAGGTAGTACTCGACCACCTGGAGCTTGGTGACCTCGGGCGTCGACTCGGTGGCGGGATAGATCACCCGGTCGGGGCTGGAGACCCGCACCGCCTGACCCTCTGCCTCGACCTCGGCTGCTGGGGTGGCCATGGAGAGACCCTAGACGTGAACGCGTCTGCCGGCAGCCCCTGCTCCTGGACCCCCGGCCTCCGGCTCAGCGGCCGACGACCTGCGAGGAGATGACGGAGTTCGGCGAGAACACCGGGCGGAGGTCGTCGTCTTCCCCCGAGGACCGGACGTACTCGAACCCCGAGGTCGTCACCAACCTCCAGCTCTCCGGCCGGGACGGGTGCCCGAGCGCGGCGCTGTGATCGTCTCCCCAGGTCGTCAGGGCGGCCTCGGCACAGTGGACGTGCGCGGGCGGGAAGTGGAAGGCGTTCCGATCGGCCTCCAGGGCGCTGCCCAGGAAGGCGACCGGGCGCGCCAGGCTCTCCCCGCACACCCCACAGATCCGGCTGAGGGCGCACTGCGTCACCTTGCGCCTGTCCAGGCCCAGGTCGCCCCGGCTGGCGAACGGGAGGCCGTCGAGGGGCTCAGCCGTCACGCCGTGGCCCTGGAGGTCCAGCCGCCGGTCTCCGTACGACGATCCGGGCGGGCGTCGTCGCTGCGACGACCGCGTGGGACCTCCGGCGTCTCCGGGTAGTCGTGCCGGTCGGGGGCGCTGAACCTGTTGGGCAGGGCCAGCTTGTGGATGGTGCGCAGGACCTGGCCGTACTGCTGGTGCAGGGGCCCGGTCGTGTACGGGAGGCCGTACTTCTCGCACAGCGGCCGCACCCGGTCGCTGATCTCGGCGTACCGGTTGCTCGGCAGGTCGGGGAAGAGATGGTGCTCGATCTGGTAGCCGAGGTTGCCCGACATGATGTGCAGGACCGGCCCACCCGTGAAGTTGGCCGAGCCGAGCATCTGGCGCAGGTACCACTCCGCACGGGTCTCGTCCTCCACCTCCTCCTCGGTGAAGTGCAGCGCTCCGTCGGGGAAGTGCCCGCAGAAGATGATCATGTAGGACCACAGGTTGCGCATCAGGTTCGCGCTCGCGTTGGCCATCAGGGTCTGCCTGAACGCCGGTCCGGTCAGCAGCGGGAAGAAGACGTAGTCCTTGCCGATCTGGCGCCGGATCTTGCGCCCGATCTGCGCCAGCTGCTTCTTCATGACCTGGGGGTCCTTCTCGCCCTTGCGGATCGCCTCGAGGTCGAGGTCGTGCAGGGCGACACCCCACTGGAACAGCGTGGCGAGGGCGGCGTTGTAGACCGGCTGCCCGAGGTTGACCGGGTGCCACTTCTGCTCGCGCGCCATCCGCAGGACGCCGTAGCCGATGTCGTTGTCGAAACCGAGCACGTTCGTGAACTGGTGGTGCACGTAGTTGTGCGAGTGCTTCCACTGCTCGGCAGGCTGGGCGGTGTCCCACTCCCAGGTGCTGGAGTGGATCTCCGGGTCGTTCATCCAGTCCCACTGGCCGTGCATGACGTTGTGGCCGATCTCCATGTTCTCCAGGATCTTGGCCACGCCCAGCATCGCCGTACCCGCGAAGAACGCCGGCTTGTACCTGCTGGCGAACAGCGTGATCCGCCCCGCGGCCGCGAGCCGGCGCTGGAAGGTGATCATGCCGTTGATGTACGCCGCGTCGTCGTCTCCGCGGGACTCCTCGATGTCGGCACGGATCGCGTCGAGCTCGCGGCCGAGCTCCTCGACCTCCTCCGGGGAGAGATGGGTGTACTCCTTGACGTCGGCGATGGCCATGGACGCTCCTTGGGTGCTGGTGGTGCGGTGATCGGGCGGTCAGATGTTGAGCGTGCAGTCACCGGCCGCGGCCGTGACGCAGGTCTGGATCGGCTCGTTGGGGCCGGACCTCTCCTCGCCGCTGCGCAGGTCGCGCACCGTGCCCTCGACGAGGGTGAGCGTGCAGGTGTGACAGATGCCCATGCGGCAGCCGTAGGGCATGCCGACACCGGCGCTCTCCCCGGCCTCCAGCAGTGTGGTGGCGCCGTCGGCCTCCGCGGTCTTGTGGGAGTTGTCGAAGGTGACGGTGCCACCCTCGGCCCCCTCGCCGCCCCCGAGCTCGAGGGTGAAGCGCTCGAGGTGCAGGGCGTCCTGGAGACCGGCCCGCTGCCAGTGCTCCTCGCAGGCGTCCAGCATCGGCCCCGGGCCGCAGGCCCACGTCTGGCGGTCCCTCCAGTCCGGGCAGACACGGTCGAGGTCCTTCATCTCCAGCATGCCGTCGGAGTCGGTGTGCTGCTCGTGCAGCGTGAGGTTCTCGTGCCGCTCGCTGAGCTCGACCAGCTCGTCGCGGAAGATCATCCGCTCCCGGGTGGGTGAGCTGTAGGCCAGGACGACGTCGGGAACGGTGTCCCGGCGGTGGAGCGTGCGCAGCATGGCCATCACAGGGGTGATCCCGCTGCCGCCCACGAGGAAGAGGATCTTGGCGGGCGGCGGGTCAGGGAGGACGAAGTCGCCGTTGGGAGCCGCGAGCCGGATGATCGTCCCCGGAGCGAGACCCGAGACCAGGTGCTCGGAGAGGAAGCCCTCCGGCATGGCCCGGACGGTGATGGCGATGGTGCGGCCGGTCCGCCTGGGCGGTGAGGAGACCGAGTAGGACCTCCAGTGGAACTTGCCGCCGACCTGGATCCCGATGCCGACGTACTGGCCCGGGCTGTGGTCGTAGCTCCATCCCCAGCCGGGCCGGATGACGATGGTGGCGGCGTCCTCGGTCTCGGGGATCACCTTCTCGATCCGGCCGCGCAGCTCGCGTGCGGTCCAGAGCGGGTTGATCAGTGAGAGGTAGTCGTCAGGGTGGAGCGGAGTCGTCAAGCGTGCTCCGACCTTCCGCACCCCGGCCCAGGAGACGAGTTCAGCGACCATCCGTGCAGTTCCTCCCTGGCGTGTACTGGTGAGTACGCTCAGTGAACAGTCGTGCACTCGACACGTCAAGCCCGCGTCCCGGGATCTGGTTCCTTGGCCAGGTCATTAGCATGGGTTCCATGAGTTACCAGGTGAACAAGAGCGATGCCGAGTGGCGCGAGCAGCTCTCCCCCGAGGAGTTCGAGGTCCTGCGCAAGGCCGGGACCGAGGCGCCCTTCAAGGGCGAGTACACCGACACCAAGACCGTGGGCGTCTACAACTGCCGTGCGTGCGGCAGCGAGCTGTTCCGGTCCGAGACCAAGTTCGAGTCGCACTGCGGCTGGCCCTCGTTCTTCGCCCCTCTCGCCGAGGAGCGCGTTCAGTACATCGAGGACCGCTCCTTCGGCAGCGTCCGCACCGAGGTGCGGTGTGCCAACTGTGGTTCCCACCTCGGTCACGTCTTCGAGGGCGAGGGCTACGGCACGCCCACCGACCAGCGCTACTGCATCAACTCGGTGTCGCTGACCCTGGCCCCGGCCGAGGTCCCTGCCGAGAGCTGAGCCTCAGCGCAGCTGCTCGACGACCTGGACGACACGACGCGCCCGCGTCTCGGCCTTCTTGGCCTCACCCACCGAACGCGCGTGCTCCTTGCGCTGCGAGTAGGGCAGGGCGTCGAAGGCATCGCGCAGCCCGGCGTGCGCCAGGGCTGCGGCCAGGTCGGCGGGGACCTCCACGGTGCGCGGGGCGGAGTCGTGCTCGATGGTCACCTCGTGCTCCTCACCCCCGGCGACACGGGCGGCGGCTCGATGCTCCACGTTGACGCCGACGAGGAACCGTCCGCCCATCACGGCGACGGTGGAGCGGTAGGTGTAGCCGTTCACGGACACCGTGACCGGCACCCGCTTGCCCGCCCCGAAGCCGTCCACTATCTCCTCGGGGATCTCGATGCCGACGTTGTTGCCGCCGGTCTGAACCAGGGTGGTGCGGAAGGTGGGCATGGTCAGGGCAGGGCGCTGATCAGCTCGCTCGGCGTACGGCGGCGCCCGGTGTAGAAGGGCACCTCCTCGCGCACGTGGCGGCGGGCCGTGGAACCGCGAAGGTGACGCATCAGGTCGACGATGCGGTGCAGCTCGTCGGCCTCGAAGGCCAGCATCCACTCGTAGTCGCCGAGCGCGAAGCTGGCGACGGTGTTGGCGCGCACGTCCTTGTACTCGCGCGCCATCTGGCCGTGCTCGGCGAGCATGGCGCGGCGCTCGGAGTCCTCGAGGAGGTACCACTCGTAGGAACGCACGAACGGGTAGACACAGATGTAGTCCCGCGGCTCCTCCCCCGCCAGGAAGGCCGGGACGTGGCTCTTGTTGAACTCGGCCGGGCGGTGCAGCGCGACCTGCGACCACACAGGGTCGAGACGCCGGCCGAACGCCGTACGACGGAGCTGGTGGTAGGCCGCCTGCAGCTTCTCGATCTCCTCGGAGTGCCACCAGACCATCAGGTCGGCGTCGGCACGCAGGCCACCGAGGTCGTAGACCCCGCGGACGACGACGTCGTCGGTCTCGAGCTTCGCGACGAGCTCGTCGACCTCACGGGCCTCGTCGACGCGGTCGGCTCCCTCGCCCAGCACGTCCCGGAGGCTGAACACCGACCACATGGTGTAGCGGATGGTGTCGTTGAGCTCGCGAGCCTTCTTGCCGGAGGAAGTCATGCCCCCATTCTGACAGCGACCGGGTCGACAGCCTCAGGCCGGTGGGCGGGTCAGGTCACGTCGGACCTTGTCGGCCGCGAGACGGGCGGAGGCGATGCACGCCGGGATCCCGACCCCGTCGTACGCCGACCCGCACACGGCCAGACCGAGGAGGGGGTCCAGCTCGCGGCGTACGAGCGCCACCCGGTCGAGGTGTCCGACGGCGTACTGGGGCAGCGCACCACCCCACCGCTGGACGTGGCTGTCGACCGGTCGCGCGGAGAGCCCGATCGCGTCGGCCAGGTCAGCGAGCGCGATCTCGACGAGCCGCTCGTCGTCCACCTGCAACAGCTGCTCCTCGCGATGACGTCCCAGCGAGCACCGCATCACGAGCAGGTCGTCCCCCGCGACGGCGCCGGCCGCACGCACCCAGTCCCACTTCGCGAAGGAGAAGGTCGACGCCTTGACCGACCTGCCCTCGACCGGCGGGACCAGGAATCCCGACCCCGTGACCTCCGGGAAGGAGCGGGCCGCGAAGGCCAGCGTGACGATCGCCATGGAGGCGTACTCGATCCGCTCCAGCGCCCGGGCCGCGGACGGCGCGAGGTCGCGGAGCAGGCGCGCCGTCGCGCGAGCCGGGGTGGCCAGGACGACCGCGTCGGCCCCGAGCACCTCTGGGTCGTGGGTGGAGCCGACCACGAGGTCCCACCCACCGTCGGACCGGCGGGACAGCTGCCGGACGGTGGCCCCGGTGCGCACGGTCGCGCCCGAGACGCCGGCGAGCACCCCCGGGAGACGTCCGACCCCTCCTCGCAGTCCGGCGAACACCGGCACCGCGGTGGCCGGATCCGGGGATGGGGTCGCTGCGGCGGCGGCCCGGCTCAGCGAGCGGCCGTGCCCGAGCAGCGCGACCAGCTGGGGTACGGCGGCCCGGGCGGAGATCTCGTGGGCGTGCCCGGCGTACACGCCTCCGAGGAGTGGTTCCACCAGCCGGTCGACGATCTCCTTGCCGAGGCGCTCCTGGACCAGGTCCCCCACGCTGATGTCGTCGTCACCGAGCTCGGTGGCCGGCAGCACGTCGTCCAGGGCGGCGCGGGCCAGTCCCTGGGCGGAGATGATGCCCTCCAGCCCCCGCAGGTGGAGCGGGACGCCCATCATGGTGCGCGGCATCGGGACCAGTCGGCCCCGGTTCCAGAGGTTGGCCGAGCTGGTGGCCGGGTGCACCAGGTCGTCCTGCAGACCGAGCTCGACTGTCAGGTCGACGGCCTCGGGCCGACGGTTGAGCATCGCCTCGGCGCCCACGTCGACCTCGACGCCACCGACCTCGGCGGTGTGCAGGCTGCCACCGAGACGACCCGCGGCCTCGAGCACCAGGACCTCGGCGTCGGGGAAGTCCTGAGCGACCCGGTGCGCGGCTGCCAGCCCGGACACACCGCCGCCGACGACGGCGACGCGCAGGGGTGGCTGCTGGTCGGACACCGGGAAAGCGTGGCACAGCCGCACTCGTGGCCGGACGGGGGAACCGATCCGGGGTCAGCGGCGTCACAGACCCATGAAGAAGAAGCTGCGGTTCCTCCTCGTCGTCCCGGTCCTGTTCCTCGTCGCGGTGCTCGCCATCGCCGCCTTCCAGCGCCACGGCTCTCCCTCGGCCTCCGACTCCGGAGGCAGCAGCGCCTCGAGTGACATCGGATCCCCGCAGGAGGTGGATGCCGGGCAACCACAGAAGGTCGCTGGCGCGGGCGGCGCCGACCCGGTCGGCACACCGGCGGTGGCCACGGCGCCGATGACGCGCGCGGTGATCTCCACCGGACAGGTCACCCTGCACCCGGAGTCGATCACCCGCGCTCGCGCGGAGGTGATGCGGTTGGTGGCCTCCTGGGGAGGGACGGTCGCGGACGAGCAGAGCAGCAGTGACGACCGTGGACGGATCGTGGACTCCACGCTCACCCTCCGGGTCCCCACCTCGAGGTTCGCCGATGCCATGACGGCGTTCGGCGGTCTGGGCAAGGTGGAGCAGCAGAGCCGCAAGTCCGAGGACGTCACCACGCAGGTGCTCGACAACGGTGCACGGGTCCGGGCCGCCGAGCGCAGCATCCGCCAGATCGAGAACCTGCTCGACCGGGCGGAGAAGCTCAGCGACATCATCACCATCGAGTCGGACCTCGCCCGGCGCCAGGCCGACCTCGACTCCCTGAAGTCGCAGCAGGCCTACCTCAGCGACCAGACCTCGATGAGCACGATCAACGTCTACCTCAGCCAGGTCAGCCGAGTCGGCCCGGCGGAGAAGGAGGCCCGCGGGTTCCTGGCCGGGCTGGACGGCGGCTGGACCGCACTGAAGGGCGCCACGGTCGTCCTGCTGACCGTGCTGGGCGCGCTGCTGCCCTTCGCGCTCGTGCTCCTGGTGCTCGGCGTACCCCTCTGGATGGTCGTACGCCGCCGGGTCGCCGCCGGGCCGGTCAGCGCCGAGAGTGCTCCTGCACGAAGTGCGTGAGTCGGGCCAGCTGGTCGGGGTCGGTCGAGGGGATCACGCCGTGACCCAGGTTGAAGATGTGTCCGGGCGCCGCCGCGCCCGCCTCGAGCACGTCTCGGGCGCGCTCGAGCATCACCTCGGTGGGGGCGAACACCAGGGTGGGGTCGAGGTTTCCCTGCACCGCCCGGCCACCGACCCGCTCGATGCCTGAGGCCAGCGGCACCCGCCAGTCGATGCCGACCACGTCGGCCCCGGCCTCACCCATCAGGTCGAGGATCTCGCCGGTGCCGACCCCGAAGTGGATCCGGGGGACACCGGTGGCGCCGATCCGCTCGAGCACGCCAGCGGAGTAGGGCTGCACGTGCGTCCGGTAGTCCTGGCGTGTCACGGCCCCGGCCCAGGAGTCGAAGAGCTGGACGGCGGAGGCTCCGGCCTCGACCTGCACCTCCAGGTAGGCGGCGGCGATGCCGGAGATCTTGTGCATCAGCGCGGCCCACACGTCGGGAGCCCCGAACATCAGCGCCTTGGTCTTGGCGTGCTCCTTGGAGGGCCCGCCCTCGACGAGATAGGACGCGACGGTGAACGGCGCCCCGGCGAACCCGATCAGCGGCGTGCTGCCCAGCTGGTCGACCAGGCCCCGGACGGCCTCGGTGATGAACGGGACGTGGTCAGGCGTCAGGTCGGGGATGGCGGCGACGTCGGCGAGCGTGCTCACCGGGCGGGCCACCACCGGGCCGACACCGGGCACGATGTCGAGGTCGACGCCGACCGCCTTCAGCGGCAGCACGATGTCGGAGAAGAAGATGGCCGCGTCCACCCCGTAGCGGCGTACGGGCTGCATCGTGATCTCTACGACGAGCTCGGGCCGCATGCACGAGTCGAGCATCGTGATGCCCTCACGGATCTTGAGGTACTCCGGCAGCGAGCGTCCCGCCTGGCGCATGAACCACACCGGGGTGTGCGGCACCGGCTCGCTGCGGGCCGCCTTGAGGAAGGCCGATTCATGCAGTTCTGGGTTGTTCGTCGACGCAGCGGGCATGCGCCGATCTTCGCAGGTCAGGCGGCGAGTCGGGTCCCCGGCACCGACAGGTCGGCCTAACCTGTCGACATGGCGGCACCCGAGCAACCCCGCATCGAGCCACCCGCGGCTCCCCCCGAGTTCAGTCGCGCGGTGGCCCAGCTCCGGGCCGCGAAGTTCCGCGCCGAGCTCTTCGTCGAGCAGATGCCCGCGCCCCAACGCATCGCCCCTTTCGCCTCGGCCCTCTCGGCCGACGTGACCGTCGGTGGTGAGGAGGTGGGCTCCGGGCGCATCGTCGTTCTCCACGACCCGGCCGGCAACGACGCCTGGGGCGGCACCTTTCGCTGCGTGGCCTACGCCCGCGCCGAGATCGACCCTGAGCTGGTCAGCGACCCGATGCTCGCCGGGGTCGGCTGGAGCTGGCTGACCGAGGCCCTCGAGGCGCACGGCGCGGAGTACACCGTGCCCTCGGGCAGCGTCACCTGCGTCGCCTCCGAGAGCTTCGGCGGCATGTCCGACGAGGCGCCCACCGCCCAGCTCGAGATCCGTGCCTCCTGGTCCCCCGTCGGTGACCTCACCGCACACGTCGAGGCCTGGGGAGAGCTGCTGTGCACGTCGGTGGGACTTCCCCCCGTGCCCGAGGGAGTGGCCACCATGCCCTCCCGACGTGGACAACGTGGCCCGGGCTGATGGCGGCGGAGGAGACCGAGCCACGACCACCCAGCGACACCGCTGACGCCGCACCGGCACCCGAGACCGAGACGCCGCCCCCTGTCCCGCTGCTCACCCTGCGCGACGGTCTGCCCGAGATCACCGAGACCGAGGCCCAGCTCGCCGACGTCGTACGACGGGTGGCCGCCGGGACCGGTCCGATCGCCCTCGACGCCGAACGGGCCTCTGGCTACCGCTACTCCCCGCGCGCCTACCTGATCCAGCTGCGACGGGAGGGATCGGGGTCTGCGCTGATCGATCCGATCGCCTACCAGGACCTCACCGCCCTCGGCGCGGCGTTCGGTGACGCGGAGTGGATCCTGCACGCGGCCAGCCAGGACATTCCCTGCCTGCGGGAGGTGGGGCTCGTCCCGACGCGACTCTTCGACACCGAGCTGGCGGCCCGTCTCCTCGGCTACCCGCGCGTCGGTCTGGCCACCCTCGTCGAGGTCATCATGGGCCGGTCGATGCGCAAGGAGCACTCCGCGGTCGACTGGTCCAAGCGCCCGCTGCCGCAGCCGTGGCTCGAGTACGCCGCCCTCGACGTGGAGGTCCTGCTCGAGCTGCGCGAGGTCATCGTCGCCGAGCTCGAGGAGTCCGGGAAGTCCGACTGGGCCGCGCAGGAGTTCCAGCACCTCATCGACCACGTCCCCCCGCCGCGGGTGGACCCCTGGCGACGCACCTCCGGCATCCACAAGGCCAAGGGTCGGCGCGCCCTGGCGGCCGTGCGCGAGCTCTGGACGACCCGCGACGAGATCGCCCAGCAGCGTGACACCACCCCGAGCCGCCTGGTTCCCGACTCCGCGATGATCATCGCCGCCAACACGATGCCGAGCACCACCTCGGCCCTGCTGGACACCCAGGGCTTCCACGGCCGAGGCGCTCGCAGGTACGCCGACCGCTGGATCGCGGCGCTGGAGACGGCTCGCCAGATGCACGACAGCGACCTGCCTCCGTTGACCGTCCGGTCGGACGGGCCGCCGGCCCCCCGGGTCTGGGCCGAGCGTGACCCGGTGGCCGCCGCGCGCCTGGCCACCGCCCGCGAGCTGGTCAACGAGTTCGCGGAACGGCGCTCGGTGCCGGTCGAGAACCTGCTGACCCCTGACTACCTGCGTCGCGTCCTGTGGAAGCCGCCGCAGGCCGAGCGCGCCGAGATGGAGTCGGCCGTGGCCACCGAGCTGTCGGGGCTCGGGGCCAGGACCTGGCAGGTGGAGATCATGGCGCCGATGCTGGCCGCCGCGATCCTCGACCCCGCACCGCTGGCCACCACGCCTGCACCGGCAGGGGACGCCCTCCAGGCACCCCCGCCCGACGCACCCGCCTGACGGCCCCGCCGGACGGCCCCGCCTGTCGAGCCGTGGCTGGGGCCCAGGGTCAGTTCGTGCTCGGACTCGGGCTCGGACTCGGGCTCTCCGCCGGCGCGAGCAACGGCACCGAGGAGCTGTCGATGGACTCCAGCCGGTCCTGCAGGGGCAGGATCACGGGCTCGTAGAACAGGGCGGTGAGCTGGAGTGCCGTCGCTCCCTCGACGCCCGCCCACTCCGGTGTGCTCGGCAGCAGCCGGATGTCGCGGTCCTCACGTGGGAAGACGTCGGCGTTCAGAGGCCGCTGACCGCTCTGCAGGAAGGCGTCGCTGGTGACCACGTCGACGTTGGACGGCATCACGTAGCCGGTCGCGGCCAGCGTCCCGGCTCCCTCGTCGGAGATGACCGCGGTGAGGAGGTCGGCGGCCTTGGAGATCGCCTTCGACCCTGCGGAGATGCAGAGTCCGGAGATCGAGCCGATCGTCGCGCTGCCGGAGATCTTCGGCAGCGGCATCACGTCGAAGGTCAGGCTCTGCTGGGCCCGGAGCTCCGGGGTCAGGGAGCGGTAGCCGAGGATCATCCCGAGCTTGCCCGCCTTGAAGCGATCAAGGGCCGACCGCTCGCTGAGCGCGGTCTCGTTGAACGTCATGGCGGGGTTGCGCACGAGCTCCAGGAGCTGCTCGACCGCCTTCGCGGAGGCGCCCTCGGACAAGGTCAGCGTGGTCGGCTCGTCGGTGTCGTCGACGACCTCGCCCCCGCCGGACCAGATGAACGGCGCCAGCTGTTCCAGCGTGGGGTCGATGTAGAGGCCGCGCACGCCCGGACGGCGCGCCTGCAGGGCGGCGCGGCCGAACTCCTCGAGCGACCACCCGTCCTTCTGGTTCACCGGGTTGCGGCCCACGTCGGCGATCTGGTCCAGCTCGATCAGCTTGGGGTTGAAGTAGACGACCAGCGGCGAGACGTCGGAGGGCATGCACTGCAGCGCGTCGTCGGAGCTGAACGCCTCGAGGCCGGTGCGGCTGAACCCGTCACCGAAGTCGACCTCCCGGTCGGCGAGAAGGTCGTCGACGCGTCGTACCGACTTCTGCGCGGTGAGGTCGGCGATGTCGCGCTGGTCGGTCAGGAAGAGGTCCGGCGCGTCGCCCTTGGCCGTGGAGTCCGCCATCGCCGCCATCGCCTCGTCGTGGGTGGCGTAGGGCTGCACGACGATCTTCACGCTCGGATGGGCGACGGTGTAGCGGGCGGCGATCTCCTTGTAGGCCGCGATCACCGGGTCGGGCCCGTAGACCGCGAACGTGACCCGAGTCGGACCGGTCGGCTTGGCCGACGGTGGAGTGCCGGACGGGTCGTCGCTGCTGGACGAGCATCCCGTCGCGAGCACGACAACCGCCACGGCAGCAGCCACGGCCTTGTGGACCGACGAACACACCAGCATCAGTTTTCCCGCGCCCTTCCGCGATCGTGCCGGGTGCACACCCCTGGGCACCCATGAACGCCGACCGGCCTCGTCACGATATCGGGACACGCCACGCCCTCGTGACCCGCCGTGCTGGTGCTCGTCGGGGCTCTACGCTGGCGCCATGTCTACGACCCGGGTCCGAGCGGCCATCATCACCATCGCCGCGAGCGCCCTCGTCACGAGCGGCGCCCTCGCTGGTTGCTCGGTCTCCAAGGACGAGGGGGACACTCCTCCGAGCTCGAGCAGCTCCGAGCCCACGACGCCCCCGGCCACCGAGGAGCCGACCAGCGATCCGTCGACCCCCGAGTCGAGCGCCCCGAGCCCCACCCCGACACCCTCCTCCAGCCCGGCCACGACACCCGGTGGGACTCCCGCCGCGACACCAGCGGCTGCCCTGCTGTCGGCGGCGGAGCTGCCCCCGCTCAACGACTCCTCGACCTGGACCCAGGTCCGCACGACGGTTCCCGGCCAGCAGGCCTTCGGGCTGTGCCAGCAGTTCGACCTGCTCTCCATCGGCGCCGTGAACGTGATCGAACGGACCTACAAGGCCGGTCAGGACACCGCTGGCGAGCAGGTCGCCGAGTTCCCGGACGCCCAGAACACCGTCCGCGCCTCGAAGGTCATCGAGGCGTGGCACCGTGAGTGTGCCGGCCAGGTCACCGGCACCCGCGTCAAGGTGCGCCCGATCACCGACGTGGCCGTGCCCCACGGCAAGGGGTCGTGGTACCTCGTCAGCTACGAGCGCCGCGGTGAAGGACACTTCCACTCCCTGGGGATCGTGGTCTCGGGCAACCGGATGAGCCTGCTCCGGATGGACCACCTGGGTCAGGACCACAACTACGAGCCCGGACAGGACCCGATGCAGCTCGCTGTCAGGGCCGTCTCGGCGAAGCTCGGCTGACCATGACAGAACGTCGCCACCACCGCCCCCGCTTCCCCGGAGCCAAGCACTTCGAGTCGATCGAGGGCGACGTGGACCCGGCGACGCTGAGCGAGGCCGCCGACCGGTCGGCGTCCGCGCTGGTCCGCGGGGCCCGGGACCAGGCCGACGAGGCCCTGGTCGCCCGCGTCGTGCACCTCGCGGACTCGGAGGGCCTCGAGACCCTCGCCGAGCTGTGGTCGGGGGCAGCTCCCGACTCCCTGGCCGGAGCGCTGTGGCGGCTCTACCTGCTCCGCAGCTGGGTGTACGCCGACCCGCAGACCGCGGCGCTGGAGTTCGACCGCGGGCGTCATCATGTGCCGGTGGCCGAGGTGATCTCGGGCGTCGTGGAGCCTCCCGGCCCCGACGAGGTCAGAGCGCTGGTCGACGCAGTGCTCAGCGGGGTCGTGGTCGGTGACTTCGCCGACACACTGTTCCGGGCGGCCGCCTTCGCCCGGGTCGCCGCCGCAGGACGGGTCCACCGGGCCCCCGAGGTGCACGACCCAGGCTCGTCGTACGCCTCCGACGTGTCGGCGTCACGCCTGGTGACGTTGTCCGACCAGCTCGAGCGGGCCGCGCACCTCGAGCTCACGGGCGCGCTGGGCTGATCCCGGCTCCACCTGGACCCACCCGACCCCACCCGGGGACGACCAGCTGCTGCGGCAGTGTGGGCCGGGCTTGTAGAGTCGGCCGTGCGCCGGGCCGTGGCAGCCCCGGGTCCCAAATAAAGCCGCTTCGAGCGGCCACGCGCCGTGAGGCGCTCCCGGCCCGGCGCACCCCACTCGTCGGTGCTGCGGAGGTTCGTGCGATGCGGTTCAGGATCCCCGGCTTCCGGGCCGTGAAACCGGTGCTCCCCCGGTTCGGCTACGCGCCCAAGGCCGACGGACACGCCGATCCAGGTGAGGTGGTGTGGACGTGGGTGCCCTACGAGGACGATCCCGCCCAGGGCAAGGACCGACCGGTCCTGGTCATCGGCGAGGAGGACGGCCTCCTGCTCGCCCTCGGCCTGACCTCCAAGGACCACGACGTGGACGCCGACCAGGAGTCGAGCGTGGGACGCGAGTGGATGGACATCGGCACCGGCGCCTGGGACTCCCAACGACGCCCGAGCGAGGTGCGGCTGAACAGGATCCTCCGGCTCGACCCCGACGGCGTACGCCGCGAGGGGGCCGCGCTGCCCCGCCACGTCTTCGACGCCGTGCTCGAGGCCGCCCGGCCCTACCTGTAGGGCCCTACGTCCGGCTCATCCGAGCGCCTTGCGGATCCTGGCGTCGGAGACGGGCTGGGAGGTCCCCAGCTGCTGGGCCCAGAGGCTGACGCGGTAGTCCTCGAGCATCCAGCGGACCCGACGCAGGCCCTCTCCCAGGGGCCGGCCCTCCGGGAGGGCGTCGACCCGGTGCTGCCACGCCCGCTGCAGCACGTCGACCCGGTCCATCAGCTCCCGGTCACGGGCCTGTTCCGGCAGCCGCTCGATGCGGGCCGCCATCGCCTTGAGGTAGCGCGGGTAGTCGCGCAGGGCGGCCGCTCCGGCCTCAGAGACGAAGCCCGGGTGCACCAGCCGTTCGAGCTGTCCGCGCAGGTCGGTCATCGCCGGCAGCATCGCCATCTCCACGCGGCCGTGCAGTGCCTTCTCGACCGGGCGCCACTCGCCCAGCACCCGCAGCACCTGCTGCAGCACCCCGGCGGACGCCTCGGGCAGCGCGGCGCGTGCTCGCGTGGCCAGCGCCCGGAACGCCTCGGCGTCGCGCACCGGGCCCACCTGGTCGACCAGCTCGCCCGCGGCCGCGCTCACGCAGTCCTCGATGAGGGCGCGCACGTTCGCGTACGGCGAGGCCGCAAGCCCGAGCTTGGCGGTGTTGTCCAGCTTCTCGATGAGCGAGGCGGCAGGTGAGGGAACGGTCAGGAGCAGCAGTCGTCGTACGCCGAGCCGGTGATGGGCCCCCTGCTCGTCGGCGGACGCCGCCACCCGCAGCCCCACCGTCGCCCCCTCGTCGACCAGGGCTGGGAAGCCCCGGACCTCGTGGCCCGCGCGCGTCTGCGTGAAGGAAGGCTCGATCGTGCCGAAGGTCCACGTGGTCTGCCCGGTGGCGGTCATCCCGGACTCGTCGGCCACCTGCCGCATCGCCCGGTCGAAGGACGGTCGCAGCGGCTGCTTGAGCGCCTCCAGATCCTTGCCCGCGCCCACCTGCTTCCCGGTGTCGTCGAGCACGCGGAAGGTGGGCCGCAGGTGGTCGGGGACCTTCGTCTCGTCCCACGCGCCCTCCGGGACGTGCACGCCCGTCAGCGACCGGAGGTAGCGCGAGAGCGCCGGGACCAGGGGCTCCTCCCCGGGCGGGACGGCCGCGAGGAAGCGCCGGGCGACGTCCGGGGCAGGGACGAAGTTGACCCGGAGCTGTTTGGGCAACGAGCGGATCAGGGCCGTCACGAGGTCCTGCCGCAGGCCGGGGACGTTCCAGCTGAAGGGCGCCGGACCGACGGTGTTGAGGGTGGCCAGGGGCACGTCGATCGTGACGCCGTCGGCCTCGTGACCGGGCTCGAAGTGGTAGCGCAGCGGCAGCGTCATCGCCCCCTCCTGCCACTGGTCGGGGAAGTCGCCCGGCTGCACCTCCCCGGCCCGGTCGTGGACCAGCATCGAGGGGTCGAAGGTGAGGAGGTCGGGGTTGGTCCGACGTTCCTGCTTCCACCAGGAGTCGAAGTGGGCGCCGGAGATGGCCTCGGCCGGCACCCGCGCCTCGTAGAAGTCGAACAGCGTCTCCTCGTCGACCACGATGTCGTGGCGTCGTGCCCGGTGCTCGAGCTCCTCGGCCTCCTCCAGCAGCTTCCGGTTGGTGTCGAAGAAGCGGTGCCGGGTGTGCCACTCGCCCTGCACGAGCGCGTGCCGGATGAACAGCTCCCGGGCGACGTCGGGCTGGAAGCGGCCGAGGGGGACGGTGCGGTCGGCGATCAGCGGTACGCCGTACAGGGTGACGCGCTCGTGGGCCAGCGCCGAGGCGCGCTTCTTCGACCAGTGCGGCTCGGAGTAGGTGCGCTTGACCAGGTCACCGCCCAGCCGCTCGGCCCAGAGCGGGTCGATGGAGGCGTTCTGGCGTCCCCACAGTCGCGAGGTCTCCACCAGCTCCGCGGCCATCACCAGGTCGGGCTGGGACTTGAAGAGGCCTGAGCCTGGGAAGATCGCGAACCGCGCGCCCCTGGCGCCCAGGTAGTCGCGGCGGTCGGCGTCGCGGAGCCCGATGTGCGAGAGGAGCCCGGAGAGCAGCGCCTGGTGGATGCCGTCACCGTCCGGTGCCGTTCCGTCGCTCGCCTGGCCTCCCGCCTTCAGCCCCACCTGGCGAGCCACCTGCCGCAGCTGGGACTCGAAGTCCTGCCACTCCCTGATCCGGAGGTAGTTGAGGTGCTCCTCGCGGCACATCCGGCGGAAGGCGCTGGACCCCATCTCCTTCTGCTTCTCGCGCAGGTGCCGCCACAGGTTGAGCCACGCCATGAAGTCGGACTTCGGGTCGCGGAAGCGGGCGTGCAGCTGGTCGGCCCGCGCGCGGTGCTCCAGCGGGCGCTCACGCGGGTCCTGGATGGAGAGAGCCGCGGTGATGACCAGCACCTCGCGCAGGCAGCCCAACCGGTCGGCCTCGAGGATCATCCGGGCCAGCCGCGGGTCGATGGGGAGCCGGGCCAGCTTGCGTCCGGTGCCGGTGAGACGCGGACCCCGGCGACCCGTCGAGGTGTCCGGGACGAGGGCCCCCAGCTCCTCGAGAAGCTGTACGCCGGCCCGCACCGCCCGGTTGTCGGGCGGGTCGACGAACGGGAACCGCTCCACCTGGCCCAGCCCGAGCGAGGTCATCTGCAGGATCACGCTGGCCAGCGAGGTGCGCAGGATCTCCGGCTCGGTGAACTCCGGACGCCCCTCGAAGTCCTCCTGGCCGTAGAGCCTGATCGCCACCCCGGCCTCGACGCGACCCGACCGGCCGGAGCGCTGCTGCGCGGAGGCCTGGCTGATCGGCTCGATGGGCAGTCGCTGCACCTTGGTGCGTGACGACCAGCGGCTGATCCGCGCCAGGCCGGTGTCGATCACGCCCGTGATGCCGGGCACGGTCAGGGAGGTCTCGGCGACGTTGGTGGCGAGGATGACGCGCCGGCGCGAGTGCCGCTCGAAGACCTTGTGCTGCTCGGCCGAGGAGAGCCTGGAGAAGAGCGGCACGATGTCGAACCCCTTGACGCCCTCCGCCTTCCGACGCAGCACGTCCTCGGTGTCGCGGATCTCCCGCTCGCCCGGCAGGAAGACGAGGATGTCTCCGTCCGTGTCGGCCAACAGCTCAGCGACGGCGTCCTCGATCGCCTCGGTCTGGTCGCGGAGGACCGGCTCGCCCTCCTCGTCGTCGTACGCCTCCTCGAGCAGTGGCCGGTAGCGCACCTCGACGGGGTAGGCGCGTCCGGAGACCTCGATGATCGGCGCCGGCCGGCCCTTCGCGTCGGCGAAGTGCTCCGCGAACCGCTCGGGGTCGATGGTCGCCGAGGTGATGACGAGCTTGAGGTCCGGCCGCTTCGGCAGGAGCGTCTTGAGGTAGCCGAGGATGAAGTCGATGTTGAGGCTGCGCTCGTGGGCCTCGTCGATGATCAGGGTGTCGTAGCGCTTCAGCATCCGGTCGTGCTGGAGCTCGGCCAGCAGGATGCCGTCGGTCATCACCTTGAGCCGGCTCTGCTTCGACGTACGGTCGGTGAACCGCACCTGGTAGCCGACCGTCTCCCCCAGCTCGGTGCCCAGCTCCTCGGCGATCCGCTCGGCCACGCTGCGGGCAGCGATGCGCCGTGGCTGGGTGTGGCCGATCATCCCGCCACCCTCCGCGGTGGGCTCCCCGCGACCGAGGGTCATCAGGATCTTCGGCAGCTGCGTCGTCTTCCCCGACCCCGTCTCCCCCGCGACGATCACCACCTGGTGGTCGCGGATCGCCTCGGCGATGTCGTCACGACGGGCCGAGACCGGCAGGTCGGGAGGGAAGTGGATGCGCACAGCCCGGCCATTGTCCCTCGGGGTGGGTGGGGGGCGTCGGCCGGTGGGGTGCTGCAGGTGTCCCCGGGTACCCGGGGATCCCGGCCGTCCATGGGCGTTGCAACACCCGAGGACGTCAGGGAGAGGCCGAGAACCCCATCCGATGTGCCGGTTCGTCGCCCCTGACCGTGCGCCTCAGACCCTGCTCAGCTCGTCGGGGTCGGTACGACGGGGGTCGGCGGGCCTGACGGCTGACCGTCCGGTGCGTCATCCTGGCCGAACTGCCGCGGGCCAGTGCCGCGCCGGTCGAAACCCTGCTGGCCGTTCTGCCGGCCGTTCCGGGGGCCGCGGTTCATCATCCCGGGACCGCCGAAGCCACCGCCTCGGTTGAACTGGCCGGGACCGCGACGGCCGTCGTTGCCGTTGTCCGCGACGCTGGCCAGGGCCGCCCCGCCGAGGCCTCCGACGATGACCGAGGCGAGCGCGACCGCGATCAGGGCACGGAAGGACCAGAGGCGGTCGCGCAGGCGCTGCTTGTCGGCGGGCGGACCCACGGGCGGGCCCACGGGCGAGCCGACGGGCGGACCGACGGGCGGACCGACCGGCTGGTCAGCCGCCTGCTGCGCCGGAATGGCCTGGGTGGGCGTGGGCTCGGGGTCGGAGGGCGGGAGCGGTCGTGAGTCGGGAGGCAGGTCGTTCATGGGACTCATGGTGCCTCGACAACCTGTGGCGAGGCTGTGACTCTCTGGGCCGAGAGCCAGCGACCCCTCTCACAGGAAACACACAGCCACCTCATGGACTCCGCTCGGCCGCGGAGTCCACAGTGGGACACATGAAGAGCACAGCCTCCGAGCTCACCCGTCCCGACGGCACTCCCCTTCGCGTGCTCGTCGTCGACGACGAGGAGAACATCGCCGAGCTGCTGCGGATGGCGCTGCGCTACGAGGGCTGGGACGTCGAGGTGGCCCTGAACGGCACCAAGGCCGTCGGCACCGCCAAGCGCCAGCGCCCCGACGCTGTCGTGCTCGACATGATGCTCCCCGACTTCGACGGCATGGAGGTGCTGCGTCGGCTGCGTGGCGACCAGCCCGACGTACCCGTCCTCTTCCTCACCGCCCGCGACTCCGTCGAGGACCGCGTAGCCGGTCTCACCGCCGGGGGCGACGACTACGTGACCAAACCGTTCTCGCTCGAGGAGGTCGTGGCCCGGCTCCGCGCGCTCATGCGCAGGGCCGGCGCGCGACAGGCCGACAGCGACTCGACCCTGCAGGTGGGCGACCTGAGCCTCGACGAGGACAGCCACGAGGTCACCCGCGACGGTGAGGACATCGCCCTCACGGCCACCGAGTTCGAGCTCCTCCGCTTCCTGATGCGCAACCCGCGCCGGGTGCTGAGCAAGGCGCAGATCCTCGACCGGGTCTGGAACTACGACTTCGGTGGCCAGGCCAACGTGGTCGAGCTCTACATCTCCTACCTGCGCAAGAAGATCGACGCCGGCCGCGAGCCGATGATCCACACGATGCGCGGCGCCGGCTACGTGCTCAAGCCTGCCGAACCGGTCGCGCCCGCGAACGTCGGCTGAACCGTGTTCGCACCGCGCACCCTGACCGCCAGGCTGGTGGTGACCGCCGTGGCGCTCGTGGCGGTCGTCTCGCTGCTCGTCGCAGCCATCGCCACCGTCGCCATTCGCTCCTCACTGATGGACCGGCTCGACAGCAACGTGCTGTCCTCCGTACGCCGGGTCGGCGATGGCGACCGTGATCGTGACGGTGCGGGCCGCTATCAACCACCGGCCCCCAGCAACCAGGGGCCGGGCACCCTGATCGCGTTCATGGACACCGTGAACGGATCTGATGGCGTCGTCCTGACCAAGGAGATCAACGGCACCCGCCAGCTCTCGACCACCGCACTCAAGGAGCTGGGCCGGGTGCCGGTGGACACGAAGGTCCACAGCGTCGACCTGACGACGTTCGGCTCCTACCGCGTGACCGCCGTGGCCGGCCCCAACGGCCGCACGTTCATCAGCGGGCTGCCCACCAAGGACGTCGACCAGACCGTGAACGCCCTCGTCGGCTACGAGCTCCTGCTGATCCTGATGGGCGTCCTGACGGCGGCCGGCCTCGGCACGCTGCTGGTACGCCGGCAGCTGCGCCCCCTCAACGAGGTCGCCGAGACCGCCCACACGGTCGCGGAGCTGCCGTTGTCCTCGGGGGAGATCGACCTCACGGACCGGGTGCCCGCTCACCTCACCGACGAGCGCACGGAGGTCGGCCGGATGGGCGCGGCCCTCAACGTCCTGCTGGCGCACGTCGAGACCTCGCTCGAGGCCCGCCACCGCAGCGAGCAGCAGGTCCGGCAGTTCGTCGGCGACGCCTCCCACGAGCTGCGCACCCCCCTGGCCACCATCCACGGCTACGCCGAGCTGTCCCGTCGTACGCCCGACGACCCGGTCGCGTTGTCGATGGCGTTGGCCAAGGTCGAGACCGAGGCCGACCGGATGTCGAGCCTCGTCGAGGACCTGCTCCTGCTGGCGCGCCTGGACGCCGGCCGTCCCCTGGAACGCACCGAGGTCGACGTCACGCGTCTGCTCCTGGAGTCGGTCGTGGACTCCCGTGTCCTCTCCCCGGGACACAA
The DNA here is from genome assembly GCA_963843775.1 of uncultured Actinomycetota bacterium. Classification (GTDB taxonomy): domain Bacteria; phylum Actinomycetota; class Actinomycetes; order Propionibacteriales; family Nocardioidaceae; genus Marmoricola. The sequence continues at coordinate 80,130 of CAWJLT010000011.1, read as the reverse complement.
GTGGCAGCTCGACCTCCCCGACGAGCCGATCACCGTCACCGGCGACGAGCGGCGCCTGCACCAGGTCGTCACCAACCTCCTGGGCAACGCCCGTCACCACACCCCGCCCGGCACCACCGTCACCGTCTCCGCGACCACCGCCGGCGACGGAGTGCGGATCGTCGTCCACGACGACGGACCGGGCCTGCCGGAAGGCCTCGCGGAGAACGCGTTCGAGCGGTTCAGCCGCGGTGACTCCTCGCGTACCCGGGCCTCCGGCGGTGCCGGCCTCGGCCTGTCGCTCGTCTCCGCGATCGTACAAGCGCACGGCGGCCGCGCCAGCGTCGCGTCACGACCGGGCAGCACCACTTTCACGGTGTTCCTCCCGCACTGAGGCTCCCGCCTCTCAGGCAGCGCTTGAGTGGGTCCTGATGTTTTTCTGGTTAACCAGAAAATCGGCCACTTCCCCCACGATGCAACGTTGGGTAGTGCGAGTTTTTCTGGTTAACCAGAAAAACTGCGGACCAGGACCCGCCCCACCGACGCTCACAGCAACGCCACAGAACGACCACACCGTCGTCGCAGGCGACAAGGTCAAGGTCGTGCCATGGACAACACCAGCATCCTGCCGCGGCCGACCGGACCGGCCACCGCAGCCCGCGAGTCACAGACCTCGTCCGAAACCTCCTCGGCGTCGACCACCCCCTCCTCCGGCAGTGCCCGGATCCGCCGCCTGTGGCGCGGACCGGACGAGGACCCGGGCTGGGCGCGACCCGCGTTCGCGGGGCTGTTGGTCGCCACCGGTGTGCTCTACCTCTGGGGCCTCGGCGAGAGCGGCTGGGCGAACTCGTTCTACTCCGCCGCCGTCCAGGCAGGCTCCGAGTCGTGGAAGGCGTTCTTCTTCGGATCCAGTGACGCCGCCAACTCGATCACGGTCGACAAGACCCCGTTCGCCCTGTGGCCGATGGCCCTCTCGGTGCGCATCTTCGGTCTCTCCAGCTGGAGCATCCTGGTCCCCCAGGCGCTGGCGGGCATCGCCACCGTCGCGCTGCTGCACCAGGTCGTACGACGCTCGACCGGCTCGGCGGCCGCCGGCCTGATCGCTGGTGCGGTGATGGCGCTGACCCCCGTGGCCGTGCTGATGTTCCGCTTCAACAACCCCGACGCGATGCTGGTCCTCCTCATGGTCGGGGCAGCAGCCGCCACCCTGCGCGCGGTCGAGGCGACCCGTGGCTCGACGAGCGGCACCGGCGCGGTCGGCCACCCGATGCGCTGGCTGGCCCTCGGTGGCGCCCTGGTCGGGTTCGCCTTCCTCACCAAGATGCTGCAGGCGTTCCTGGTCCTACCGGCACTCGCACTGGTCTACCTGCTCTGCGCCCACACCTCCTGGGGCAAGCGCCTCGGGCACCTGCTCGTCGCGTTCGGCTCGATGCTGCTCGCCGGCGGCTGGTGGATCGCCATCGTCGAGCTGTGGCCGGCCGCGAGCCGCCCGTACATCGGCGGATCGCAGACCAACTCGATCCTCGAGCTGACGCTCGGCTACAACGGCCTCGGCCGGCTGAGCGGCGACGAGACCGGCTCGGTCGGGGGCGGCGCGGGCGGGGGCAACTGGGGCACGACCGGCATCCTGCGGCTCTTCGACAGCGAGATCGGCGGCCAGATCGCCTGGTTGATGCCCGCAGCCCTGGTGCTCGGCATCGCCGCCCTCTGGTTCGGCCGTCGGCAGGTCGACATCCGCGCCGGCGTCATCCTGTGGGGCACCTGGCTGCTGACCACGGCACTGACCTTCAGCTTCATGGCCGGCATCTTCCACGCGTACTACACGGTCGCCCTGGCCCCGGCCATCGCCGCCCTGGTCGGCACCGGCGCCTGGGTGCTCTGGCAGCACCGCAGCTCGCTGGTCGCCACCGGCCTGATGTCGTTCACCGTCGCTCTCACCTCGGTGTTCGCGTGGTTCCTCCTGGACCGCACCGCTGACTACCTCCCCTGGCTCAAGTGGGTCGTCGTCGTGGTCGGCCTCGTCTCCGCGCTGGCGCTGGCCGGCGCCGGGCACCTCCCGCGCAAGATCGCCCTGGCAGTGGCGGGTGCGGCCGTGATGGCCTCCCTGGCCGGCCCCGCGGCGTACGCCGTGAGCACCGCGGCCACGCCCCACACCGGCTCCATCCCCAGCGCGGGACCGGCCTCGGCCGGCTTCGGCGGTCCCGGAGGCGGTGGCCCGCCCGGCGGCATGCCGGGTGGCGGCCTGCCCCCGACCCAGGGAACGACCCAGGGAACGACCCAGGCCCCCACCCAAGGCACGACCCAGGGCACGACCGGCACCGCTCCGACCGGCGGGGGCGGCATGGGAGGGCTGTTGAACGGCATCACCCCCAGCGCCGAGGTCACAGCACTGCTGCAGACCGACGCGGACACCTACACCTGGACCGCGGCGACCATCGGCGCCAACAACGCCTCCGGCTACCAGCTGGCCAGCGAGGAGCCGGTGATGGCGATCGGCGGGTTCAACGGCAGCGACCCGAGCCCGACGCTGGAGCAGTTCAAGCAGTACGTCGCCGACGGTCAGATCCACTACTTCATCGCCAGCAGCATCGCCGGCGGAGGAGGAGGCGGCGGCAACAGCAGCGGCACGAGCAGCCAGATCACCAGCTGGGTCGAGGCCACCTTCACCGCCACGACCGTCGGCAGCACCACGCTCTACGACCTGTCGGGCGGGATCCAGTGAGCGAGCTGCTGCAGCCGATGAACCAGCTCGGGAGCGCCTCGGGCAGGAAGAGCGCCACCGTGCTCGACGTGGTCATCCCGGTCTACAACGAGGAGGCCCAGCTCGGCGCTTCGGTGGAGCGGGTGCTGGCCCACCTGCGGACGATGCCCTGGGACTTCAGGATCACCATCGCGGACAACGCCAGCACCGACCAGACGGCGCTGATCGCTCGTCGGCTGAGCCACGCCCACCGCGAGGTGACCGTCGTGCACCTGGCGGAGAAGGGCCGGGGCCGGACGCTCAAGCGGGTGTGGAGTGCCTCGGAGAGCGACGTGCTCGTCTACATGGACGTCGATCTCTCCACGGACCTCGCGGCGCTGCTGCCGCTGGTCGCTCCCCTGGTCAGCGGACACTCCGACCTCGCGATCGGCTCCCGACTCTCACCCGCCTCGCGGGTGGAGCGGGGGGCCAAGCGGGAGTTCATCTCACGCAGCTACAACCTGATCCTGCGCCGGGCGCTGCGAGCACGGTTCAGCGACGCCCAGTGCGGCTTCAAGGCGATCCGGCGCGACGCCGCCCGGGAGCTTCTCCCGCTGGTCGAGGACGACGCCTGGTTCTTCGACACCGAGCTGCTCGTGGTCGCCGAGCGCGCCGGTCTGCGGATCCACGAGGTCCCGGTCGACTGGACCGACGACCCCGACAGCAGCGTCGACATCGTGCGCACCGCCCTGGAGGACCTCAAGGGCGTGGCCCGGCTCGGTCGCTCGCTGGTGCGCGGGACGCTGCCGCTGCGCGAGATCGGTGAACGGCTCGGCCGGACGAGCACCGAGGCCGGGAGGGGGCGCCTGGGCATGCAGGTCGGCATCTTCCTGGTGATCGGCGTGTGCTCCACCGTGGCCTACGCCCTGCTGTTCCTGTGGCTGAGCACCACGATGTCCTCGGGCTGGGCCAACTTCACGGCGCTGCTGGTGACAGCGGTCGCCAACACGGCGGCCAACCGGAGGTTCACCTTCGGGGTCACCGGACCACGTGACGTGCTGCGTCACCAGTTCCAGGGCCTGACGATCTTCGCCATCGGGCTGACGGTGACCTCGGGGTCACTGGCGGCGCTGCACTCCCTGGGATCGACGCACCGGGGCGCGGAGGTCGTCGTACTCACGACGGCGAACCTCGGCGTGACCGTGCTGCGGTTCGTCGCCATGAAGCTCTGGGTGTTCGCGGTCAGCCCTCGCGGAGAGGTGTCAGGATCCCCGGCAATGACGCCGACAGGGTCAGCAGCAGCTCGTCCCGACTGATGCCGCGGTCGTCGCGGACCCACTCGAGGACGACGTCCTCCACGAACGCGGCCCAGCCGTGGACCAGCAGTCGCACCGTCGGGGTGTCGGTGAGTCCCAGAGCCTCGGCCTCCTGGGCCACCGGCCCCTCGAAGAGCCGGTCGGTCAGGGCCGACCGGGCGGTCTCGTAGATCTCGCGCAGTCCCTCGTGGCCCCCGGCTGCGCCGCGCAGGAGCGAGACGTAGCCCTGGAAGTTGACCGAGACGTAGTCGACGTAGCGCTCCAGGGACCCGGCCAGCTGCTCCAGCGACGACCCGTCACCGGTCGGAGCAGTGACAGCGAACAGGTCGTCGGCCGCTCGCTGCACCACGGCTGTGTGGAACTCCTGCTTGTTGCCGAAGTAGTGGTAGAGCAGGCCGCGCGAGATGCCAGCCTCCTCGGCCAGCATCTCGATCGACAGGTCCTCCAGCGACCTCGTCGCGAGGAGCCGCACGCCGAGCTCGAGCAGCTGCTCACGGCGGCTGTCCGGCGTCATCCGGGTGCGGGGCGAGGTCATGTGTCGCATCTTACTGAACTCGTTTCAACAACGCTATTGACGCTCGTTCAGTATTTTGTAGAGTCGTGCCATGACCTCGACCAGCTCGCCGAGAACGCCGCTCCCCACCCATGTGCGCACCCTCGTGGTGGGCGCGGGGTTCGCCGGCCTCGGCACGGCGATCAAGCTCGCAGAGCACGGCTTCTCCGACTTCGTCGTCCTCGACAAGGGCGCCAGCGTCGGTGGCACCTGGCGCGACAACACCTATCCGGGCGCCGCCTGCGACGTGCCCAGCCAGCTCTACTCCTTCAGCTTCGCGCCCAACCCCGGCTGGACGCGCTCCTTCTCGCCCCAGCCGGAGATCCGCGCCTACCTCGAGCGCACCGCCGAGGAATCGGGCGTGCTGGACCACTTCCACTTCGGTGTCACGGTGGAGAACCTCGTCTGGGACGAGGACGACCAGGTCTGGCACGTGAGCACCGACCACGGCAGCGTGGTGGCGGACACGGTCATCACCGGGTCGGGTGGGCTCTCGGAGCCCAAGCTGCCGGAGATCGCCGGCATCGACCTCTTCGAGGGCGAGATCTTCCACTCGGCCCGGTGGAACCACGACTTCGACCTCACCGGCAAGCGCATCGCCGTCATCGGCACCGGCGCCTCAGCGATCCAGATCGTCCCCGAGGTGGCCAAACAGGTCGCCCACCTCGACCTCTACCAGCGCACGGCCCCGTGGGTGATGCCGCGCAAGGACCGGCCCTACCGAGCGATCGAGAGGCTCGGCTTCCGCTTCTTGCCGTTCCTGCAGAAGGCCTACCGCACGGGCATCTACTGGGGTCGCGAGTGCCTCGTTCCGGGCTTCGTGGTGAACCCCAAGCTGGCGGCACCGGCGAAGAGGCTCGCCCAGCAGAACATCGAGCGCGCCATCTCCGACCCGGAGCTGCGTGCGACGGTCACGCCGGGCTACCAGATCGGCTGCAAGCGCATCCTGATCTCCAACGACTACTACCCCACCCTGGCCCAGGACCACGTCGACCTCGTCACCGACGGCATCGCCGAGATCACCCCTACCGGGATCGTCACGCGCGACGGCACCGTTCGCGAGGTGGACGCCATCGTGGTCGCGACCGGATTCCACACCACCGAACAGCCCATCTCCCAGCACATCAAGGGCCGCGACGGCCGCACGCTGGCAGACTCCTGGAGCGCGGAGGGGATGACGGCCTACAAGGGCACCACCATCAGCGGCTTCCCCAACCTGTTCCAGATCGTCGGCCCCAACACCGGGCTGGGCCATTCCTCGATGGTGTTCATCATCGAGAGCCAGATCACCTACATCCTCTCGGCCCTGCAGAAGATGGGCTCGCACGGGCTGGTCAGCGTGGAACCGAAGGCCGAGGCGCAGCGCGCCTGGAACAAGGACGTCCAGCACCGGATGCAGCGCACGGTGTGGAACACCGGCGGCTGTGCGAGCTGGTACCTCGACGAGCACGGTCGCAACACCACCCTGTGGCCCCGCACCACCTTCAGGTTCCGCTCGCTGCTGAGCGACTTCGACCTCGACGCCTACGTCGTGGCCGCCCGCACCACCGACACCACCAGGACCAAGGAGAACGCTGCATGAGGACTCTCGAGAACAAGGTCGTCGTCATCACCGGTGCCGGTTCCGGCATCGGCCGACAGCTGGCCCTGAGGGCCGCTCGCGAGGGCGCCCTGCTCGCCGTCTCCGACTGGGACGAGCAGCGGCTGGGTGAGTCCGTGGACCTGCTCAAGGCCGCCGGTGTGCGCGAGCTGCGCAGCGACCGGGTCGACGTCTCCGACCGCGCGGCGGTCGCCGAGTGGGCCACCGCGGTGGCCGACCAGTTCGGCCGCGTCAACATGCTCATCAACAACGCGGGCGTCAGCATGACAGGCGACTTCGAGGAGATGTCCTACGAGGACTTCGACTGGATCGTGGGCGTCAACCTGAACGGCGTGGTCAACGGCACCAAGGAGTTCCTCCCCCACCTGATCGCCTCGGGCGAGGGCCACCTGGTCAACCTCTCCAGCCTGTTCGGCCTGATCAGCATGCCCGGACAGAGCGCCTACAACGCCACGAAGTACGCCGTGCGCGGCTTCACCGAGGCGCTCCGCGAGGAGATGCTGGTCAACGGGCACCCGGTCCAGGTCACCTGCATCCACCCCGGCGGGATCAAGACCGGCATCTCCCGCCACGGCCGCAAGACCGCAAGCCAGGACGTGGCGGCGCTCGACTCCCTCTTCGAGAACAGGCTCGCCCGGATGACGCCCGAGAAGGCGGCGCAGATCATCCTCAAGGGCGCCCTCTCGGGCAGGGCCCGGGTGCTCGTCGGCGTCGACGCACACGCGATGCACCACTTCGCCAAGCTGGCGGGCTCGCGCTACCAGGACGTCGTGGCCAAGGCCTACGCGAAGGTCGGCCCTGCGCGGAGGCGCTGACCGGCGGTCAGGACAGGCCGGACGGATCGGCGTTGCCACCGCAGACGACGACGCAGACCCGCTCGTTCTCCTCGGGCACGTAGGTCCCGGTGAGCAGGGCCGCCAGTGCTGCCGCGCCTGCGGGTTCGGCGGCGACCCGGGCCCGGCGCCACAGCCATCGTCGGGCCTCGGTGATCGCCTCGTCACTGACCAGCACGGAGGCGATGCCCACGCGCGTCGCGGTCTCGAACGCGATCTCCCCCACCCGGGAGGCGCCGAGCGCGTCGGCCGCGACGCCTCCGACCGCGACGTCGACCGGCGCGCCCGTCTCCAACGCCCGGTGCAGGGTCGGGCAGGACGTCGGCTCGACCCCGACCACCGAGACCTGACGACCGGTCCCGGTGAGCGCGTTGGCCACTCCGGCGACCAGCCCGCCGCCGCCCACGGCGACCAGCACGGTGTCCACCTCGGGGACCTGCTCGGCGAGCTCGAGCCCGAGCGTCCCCTGACCCGTCACCGTGCCGAGCGCGTCGTAGGCGTGCAACGCCAGCGCCCCCGGCCGTGAGGCGGCCTCGCGACTGGCCTCCAGCGCCTCCGCGAACCTGGTGCCGACCTGGTTGACCTCGGCACCGAGCGCCGCGATGGCGTCGACCTTCACGGCCGGAGCGCTGGTGGGTACGAAGATCCGGGTCTCGATCCCGAGGGCGTGTCCGGCGTACGCCACTGCCAGTCCGTGGTTGCCTCCCGACGCCGCCACCAGGGTGGTAGGCGGGTGGGCTGCGGACAGCACCGTGGTGAACGCTCCGCGCACCTTGAACGATCCGGCGTGCTGGAGCAGCTCGAGCTTGAGGGCAACCGGACGACCACCGACCTCGACGTCGAGCACCGGGGTACGTCGCACCCACGGCGCGATGAGCGCGGCGGCACGCCGGATGTCGTCGTACGTCGGAACGGTCACGTCACTCACGCGCCCCAACGTATCCTCGGCCCCATGCTGCGACCCGTCCGCGTCGAGTGCCGCAAGTGGCCCGACGACCCGCACTGGGAGTTCGACGGTCTCCTGCTGGGGGTCGACGGTCACGGCACCTGGATCGGCATCACCCAGGGCACCCTGCTCGCCAGCCCCACACGCGCCTTCCAGGCGGCCGCCGACCACGTGACCCTGGTGCCCCATGACTCCTGGTGGCTCAGCACCTTCTACGCCGACGACCTGAGGCGGCCCTTCGACACCTACGTCGACATCGCCACCCCGGCGGTGTGGCACGGCGAGGACCTCGTCCGTGCGGTCGACCTGGACCTGGACGTGATCAAGGGGACCACCGGCCGCGTCTGGGTCGACGACGAGGACGAGTTCGCCGAGCATCGAGTGCGGCTCGGCTACCCCGACGACGTCATCGAGCGCGCGGTCGCGAGCTGCGCCGACGTCCTGGCCGCCGTGGAGGGCGCGAAGGCACCCTTCGACGGGTCGCACCGCGACTGGGTCGCCCGGCTGCGCCACCGGTGATCGCCTGACCTGTCTAGTCCGCCTTAGAGAAATCGTGCACTATTTAGTGGCAATTGCGCGGTTCTGGTGAAGGGGTCCCGGAGCGGTACCTAGGCTGTGCGTGTTGTCCGATATCGCACGAAGGTCGCCACACCATGAAGCACGTCTGGGCGCTGCTCACCGCCCCGGTCATCTCGACCACGCTCGTCGTCGCGGGCTTCGCCACCGCCGCTGCCCTCGCCCCGGGGGCCGAGGCGGACACCGCGTCTCGGCAGGCAGCCGAGTCGCCCGTCGCCCTCGTCCCGGCCGAGTCTGCCCACGGCTTCTTCTGGCAGCTCACCACGCCCCAGGACGTGCTGGCCGGCACCCTGCTGACCTCCCCCGGAGGCGGCCACCGCTCCGCGGGCACCCGCAGCGACCGTCAGTTCTTCGAGATCAGCAGCACCGGCAGCAACGACGTCCCGCAGGCGGCACTGCGCGCCTACCGCAACGCTGAGAAGGTCATGGCCAAGGCCGACCCGACCTGCCAGATCTCGTGGACGCTGCTCGCCGCCATCGGCCGGGTCGAGTCGAACCACGGGCGCTTCGGCGGTTCCCAGCTCGGCTCCGACGGCGTCAGCCGTCCCGAGATCCGCGGCCCCGAGCTCAACGGCGACGGCCCGTTCGCGGCCATCACCGACACCGACAACGGCACCCTGGACCACGACGTGGTCTGGGACCGGGCCGTGGGCCAGATGCAGTTCCTGCCCCAGACCTGGCGCTCGGTCGCACGCGACGGTGACGGCGACGGGACGATGAACCCCGACGACATCGACGACAGCGCCCTGGGCTCGGCCGTCTACCTGTGCGGTGCCGGCGGCAGCCTCGCCGACGTGGCCGGCATGTCCCGTGCCGCCTTCCGCTACAACCACTCCGACTACTACGTGCAGCTGGTGCTGTCGTTCCGCAACGGCTACGAGACCGGCGTCTTCGCGGAGCCCTCCCCTCCGCCCCCGGCCGAGCCGAGGGGGAAGGCGACCGAGACCGTCAGGGCCACGACGAAGAAGCCGAAGACGAAGAAGCCGGTCGCGATCCCGGTCGTGAAGCCGGCCGTCAAGCCGGCCGTCAAGCCGGCACCGTCCACGCCCAGCGCAACCCCCAAGCCGACGCCGAGTCCCAAGCCCACCCCCACGCCGACGGGCCCGGCCCTGGTCAACGTCGACGGCACCTGGAACGCCTGCGGTCCGGCCTTCTGCCTGGGCACCACCCCCCTGGACCTCGGCCCCGCCGGAGCCCTCACCGATCGAGCCGGCGCCGACTTCGACGGCAACGGCACGGTGGAGACCAACGCGCAGGAGTTCGCCGGGCTGGACACCCAGCACGTCTCGCTGCAGGTGGAGCGCACGGCCGGCACGTTCGTGGTCTACGTGATCGGCGCCGACGGCTACCGCAACGCCGATGGCTCCTTCGCCCGCGCGATCGCCGCCTCGCCCAGCGCCGCCCCCTGATCCATTCCCCTGGGCCATCCCCTGGGCCATCCCCTGGGCCATCCCCTGGGCCCCCTGGGCCACCCGGCCCATGCCCCGCCGTGACGTCCCGCGTGGCGTGGAAGCATGAGCCCGTGACCATCGAGTTCGCAGACTCTCCCGAGCCGACGCTCGGCGTGGAGTGGGAGTTCGCGCTGGTGGACAAGCAGACGCGTGACCTCGTCAACGCCGCCTCCGAGCTGTTCGACCTGGGCCTGGAACGGCACGGCCCGCAGCCACGGATCCACAAGGAGCTGCTGCGCAACACGGTCGAGCTGACCACCGGCATCTGTCGTACCACCGGCGAGGCCGTCGACGAGCTCGCCTCCCTCATCGACCTCGTCCGGCCGCTCGGCGACGAGCTCGGGGTCGACCTCTACTCCGCCGGCACCCATCCCTTCGCCGGGTGGTCCGACCAGCTGCTGACGCCTGGCCACCGCTACGAGGAGCTGATGGCGCGCACCCAGTGGTGGGGCCGGCAGATGCTCATCTGGGGCGTGCACGTCCACGTCGGCGTACGCCGCGACCACGCGATGCCGATCGTCTCCGCCCTGCTGAAGTGGTACCCCCACCTCCAGGCCCTCTCGGCCTCCTCACCCATCTGGGCCGGCACGGACACGGGCTACGCCAGCAACCGGTCGATGATGTTCCAGCAGCTTCCGACGGCGGGGCTCCCGTTCCAGTTCGAGACCTGGACCGACTTCGAGCACTACACCGAGGACCTGATCACCACCGGCGTCATCGAGGAGATCAACGAGATCCGTTGGGACGTCCGTCCCGCACCGCACCTCGGCACGGTCGAGGTGCGGATCTGCGACGGCGTCTCGACCCTGTGGGAGATGCGGGCCCTCGTCGCCCTGACCCACTGCCTCGTCGTCGACCTCTCGGAGCGGCTCGACCGCGGCGAGACCCTGCCGACGATGCCGCCCTGGCACGTCCAGGAGAACAAGTGGCGCGCGGCCCGCTACGGCCTGGACGCGTGGATCATCCTCGACAAGCACTCCAACGAGCGGTTGCTGCAGGACGACCTGCACGAGCTGGTCGAGCACCTCGCCCCCGTCGCCGAGCGGCTCCAGTGCGCGGACGACCTCGCCCTGGTCCTGGAGATCCCCCGCCGGGGCGCGTCGTACCAACGCCAGCGGGCCGTCGCGGCGCGGACAGGGGGAGATCTCGTGGCCGTGGTCGACTCGGTGGTCCGCGAGCTGTAGTCCGCGAGCTGCGGACCCGGCGGCTCTAGTCCGCGAGCGGGGGGATCTGGTCGGTGGCCGCCAGCGGGTCCATCCCCGTGACGGCGAGCAGGTCGGCGACCAGTGAACGCGCCTGCGCGAGCACCACCTCGGCCGAGAGGTCGCGGGATCGCTCGATGCTCGACGTGGCTCGCCCCAGGGCCACCAGCCGGTCGCGCATGGCCGTCGGGGCCCGGCCCTCACCCAGCTCGTCGGCGATCCCCTCCGCGCACTCGGCGAGCTCCTCCAGCATCTCGGCGTACGCCGGAGGCATCGCCTGCCGCCGGTAGGCCGCGACCGCCACCCGCCGCACGAGCACCCGGGTGTTGCGCAGCGCGAAGTCCAGGGGTTCGACGAGCTCGGCCATCGCGCGCACCCGTCCCCGGTGACGCCGCCGGAAGGGCGACGAGCGCACCACGGAGAGTCCCTCGTCCGCGGCCGCCCGGAGCTCGACCACCAGCTCGTCGGTCGCGCGCGCGTCCTGCAGCACCCCGAGGGCGCGCTCGACGTCGCCGTCGCCGATGCTGGCCGCCGCCGCTCGGAGCAGCAGCGCGATCTTGCGTACGACGACGCCGGCCTGCTCACGCGGTCGTCGAAGCGGCGCCCTGGGTACGACGGCCGCCGCGACCACCGCGACAGCGCCACCGATCAGCGCGTCGGTCCACCGGATGAACGCCGCCCCGGCCGAGGGGACCAGCGTGCTCACCACGATCGCCTGCACTGCCGCCTGGTTGACGAACAGCACACCCTGGCCGAGCAGGAGCGCCGTGCTCATGGCCAGGGACACGATCAGGGTGATCTGCCAGCCACCCGACCCGAGCCAGTGGGTGAGCAGGTCGCCCACGAACACCCCGATGGCCACACCGAGCGTCACCTCGGCCACCCGCCTCAGCCGCTGGCCGTAGGACGTCCCCAGGCTGACCACGGCCGCGATGGGCGCGAAGAACGGCGTCTGGTGACCGAGGACGTCGCTGGCCAGGACCCAGGCCACGCCGGCGGCGATCGCGCACTGGGCGATCTGGAACGATTTCGCCCGCAGCCGGGCGCGACGGGCCCGCAAGGACGTACGGCTCCGCGCGAACGCCAGCTCGAAGTGCGGCGCCGCGGCGGCCCCGTAGCGCGTCAGGTGCTCCCGCGGACCGCTACTTCTTGAGGGTGGTTCCACGGCCGTGCAACATCGTGACGATCTGGGTCAGCTGGCCGTCGGCCTTGGCGCTCCGGGTGAAGCTGGTCAGGGCGAGCATCGGCTTGAACCGCTGCCGCGCGATGGCCTTGGCGTAGGTGAACTCCTTGAGACCGTCCGGACCATGGATCCGGCCGAAGCCGGAGTCGCCCACGCCGCCGAACGGCAGCGAGGGGATGGCCGCGAAGCTGATCACTCCGTTGACCGCGGTCATGCCGGACCGGATGCGCTGGGCCAGCTCCATCCCACGTGCCTTGGCGAACACCGTGGAGCCGAGTCCGTAGCGGGTGCCGTTGGCCTTGGCCACGGCCTCGTCCATGTCCTTGACCCGGGTCACCGTGACGGTCGGGCCGAAGGTCTCCTCCTGCACCGCCAGCGAGTCCTCGGGTACGTCGACCAGCACGGTCGGCTGCACGAAGCGGTCGCCGACCGCTCCCGGGCCACCGAGCACGGCCTTCCCACCGCGGTCGAGGGCGTCCTGGATGTGAGCGCTGATCACGCCGAGCTGGCTGGGCATCGTGATCGGGCCCAGCTTGGTGTCCGGCGAGTCGTCGGCCTTCAGGTCCCGGGCCTTGTCGAGCAGGAGCGAGAGGAACTCGTCGTAGACCCGGTCGTGGACGTAGACGCGCTCGACCCCGATGCAGGTCTGGCCGGCGTTGCTGCACGCCCCCCACAACGTGGCGTCGGCGGCGGCGTCGAGGTCGGCGTCCTGGTCGACGAGGACGGCGTCCTTGCCTCCCGCCTCGATGACGACGGGGGTGAGCGTCTCCGCGCAGGCGGCCATCACCTTCTTGCCGGTCGCGGTCGAGCCGGTGAAGGCCAGCTTGTTGACGCCGGCCCGGCACAGGGCCGCCCCGGTCTCACCGAGGCCGGTCACGACCTGGAGGACGGGGTGGTCAGGCACGACCTCGCTGAAGGTCGCGGCCAGCCAGTAGCCCACCCCCGGCGTCAGCTCGCTGGGCTTGAACACGACGGCGTTGCCCGCGGCCAGGGCGTAGGCGATCGAGCCCATCGGGGTGAACACCGGGTAGTTCCAGGGGCCGATCACGCCGATGACGCCCAGGGGGCGGTACTCCACGGTGGCCGCCTGGTTGGCCATCACCAGGCCGGAGGAGACCTTGTGGCGGCCGAGGACCTTGCGCGCGTTCTTCGCCGCCCACGCGACGTGGTCCAGAGCGAGCGCCGCCTCGAGGGTCGCGTCGCTGTGCGGCTTGCCGGTCTCCTGGTGCACGAGGTCGGCGAGCTGCGCGATACGCCGCGTCATCACCCCGGCCCACGAGACGAGGATCTCGGCGCGCTGGTCGAAGCTGAGGCCGGACCAGTACGTCGCGGCGTCGCGGGCACGGACGACAGCAGCCTCGACGTCCTCGGCGGTGTGCACCGGCCACGTGCCGACCACGTCGCCCGTCACCGGGCTCAGCGAGTCGAAGGTCTCCTGCCCGGCAGCGGGCGGAGCGGTGTCGGTGGTGGGGGCCTGGACGTCTGCGGTCATCGCGTGCTCCTGATGAGGTCGGCTGCCTTCTCGGCGACCATGATGGTGGGTGCGTTGGTGTTCCCGCGTGGAACGGCCGGCATCACGGAGGCGTCCACGACGCGAAGCCCCTCGATGCCACGGACCTTGAGCTCGGCGTCGACCACGGCGTCCTCGCCGCCGCCCATCGCGCACGTCGAGACCGGGTGGTAGAGCGTCTGGGCGTTGTTGCGGATGTGCTCCACGAAGTCGTCGTCGCTCGGGCTCGCAGGCAGCTGCCACGGTGAGTCGAGGTAGCGCGCCAGCGGTCCCTGGCCGCAGATGTCCCAGACCCGTTTGACGCCGGCCAGCATCGCGTCGAGGTCGGTGCCGTCGTCGAAGTACGCCGCGTCGATCTCGGGGTGCCAGGTGGGGTCGGCCGAGCGCAGCCTGAGCGAGCCGCGGCTGCGCACGGAGACCAGGGTGGGCGCCGCGGTGAACATGCGCCGCGTCGGTTCGTGAAGGCCGTTGTCGTAGAAGCCGGACGGAGCCACGTGGTACTGCATGTCCGGGGCGGCGAGGTCGTCCCGCGTCTTGAGGAACCCCCCGCCCTCACCGATGTTGGAGCTCAGCGGCCCGGTGCCGCGGGCCTTCCAGCGCACCAGGTTGCGCACGTTGGAGTACTCCGCGAGGTCGGTGGTGCCGCGGGTGTACCAGCCCATCGGCACGGCCGGGTGGTCCTGCAGCCGCTGGCCGACCCCGGAGAGGTCGGAGACGACGTCGATGCCGTGCTCGCGCAGGTGGGCGGCCGGGCCGACCCCGGAGAGCATCAGCAGGTGGGGGCTGTTGACCGCGCCTCCGCACAGGAGCACCTCGCGCGAAGCCGTCGCGGTGACCTCGCGGCCACCCACGCGATAGGTCACACCGGTCGCTCGCTCACCCTCGACGACGATCCGGGTCGCGAACGCACCGGTCTCCACGTCGAGGTTCTCGCGATCGCGCACCGGCTTGAGGTAGCCCTCGTTGACCGACCAGCGACGCCCGTTGCGACAGGTCACCTGGTAGAGACCGGCCCCCTCCTGCTCGGCGCCGTTGAAGTCGTCGGTCGGCTTGACTCCCGAGCTGACCGCGCTCTCGACCCACAGGTTGGTCAGCTCGTGGGTGTAGCGGCGGTCCTCGACGTGCAGGGGTCCGTCCTGGCCGTGGTACTTCCCCCCGAGGCGGGTGTTGCCCTCCGCCTTCTTGAAGTAGGGCAGCACGTCGTCGTATCCCCAGCCGGCGGCGCCGTACTCGTCACGCCAGGAGTCGTAGTCGGCCGCGTTGCCGCGGATGTAGATCATGGCGTTCATCGAGGAGCAGCCGCCGAGCGCCTTCATCCGGGGCCAGAACGCCTTCCGGTTGTGCAGCTGCTTCTGCTCGGTGGTGTCGTAGTTCCAGTCCCACTTGGTCTTGAACAGCTGGGGGAACGCCGCCGGGATCGAGATCTCGTCGGCCTCGGCCTCGGGGCCGGCCTCCAGGAGCAGCACCCGGACGCCCGGGTCCTCGGTCAGCCTCGCAGCAAGCACCGCACCGGCGCTCCCGGCTCCGACGATGACGTAGTCATGGTCTCCGGACATGCTGCTGGTTCCCGACATGCTGCCTCCGCTGCTGGACGTCGTGGTGTGCCTGCCGAACCTATACCCGTCTCCATGGCCGGCCCACGCGAGACACCGCTTCCCCGCGTCGTGGTCACGGGAGGAGAATCCTCGTCCGCTGGACTGCGTCTCTGGTCATTGCCGCACAAACGCGCGAGGATCGGCTGGCCCCGGACGGGGTCTCGACGAGAGGCGGACAAGTGGTTGTTCCGATCGACCCGACGTCAGCGGCGTTCCTGTTCGCGGAGAACCGGCAGATGCCGATGCACGTGGGCGGGCTGCAGCTCTTCGAGAAGCCCGAAGGCGCCCCGCGCGACTACGCCCGCCGGCTGTACGAGTCGATGGCGAACGACACCGACGTCGCCCCGCTGTTCCTCAAGCGGCCCACCCGTGGCATCTCGACGGCGGGTCAGTGGGTGTGGACGCAGGACGAGAACTTCGACCTCGAGTACCACTTCCGCCACAGCGCGCTTCCCAAGCCCGGCCGCGTGCGAGAGCTGCTCGAGCTGTGCTCGCGGCTGCACAGCACCCGCCTCGCCCGCGAGCGCCCGCTCTGGGAGGCCCACCTGATCGAGGGCCTGCGTGACGGGCGGGTCGCCCTCTACACCAAGATGCACCACTCCCTGGTCGACGGCATCTCGGCCATGCGGCTGCTGCAGAGCGCGATGAGCACCGACCCCGAGACGCGCGACATGCCTCCGTTGTGGGGGACGCGTCCCAACGCCAGGACCAGGAAGGTCAGCGAGGAGGCGGAGCGGAGCATCGCCGACGTACCGCTCGACGCCATCCGGTCCGCTCTCGGGATCACCGCCGACGCCGCCGGACTGCCCTCGGCCCTGATCAAGACCCTCAAGCGTGGGCTCAAGAACGAGACCTCCGCACTCTCCCTCTACGCGCCGCGCACGATGTTCAACGTCGACATCACCGGCTCACGACGGTTCGCCGCCCAGGGATGGGAGCTCGAGCGGCTGCGTGCCATCGGCAAGGCGAGCGGCACCACCCTGAACGACGTCGTCCTGGCGATGTGCTCGGGCGCCATCCGCAACTACCTGATCGAGCACGACGCCCTGCCCGACACGTCGCTGGTCTCGATGGTGCCGGTGGGCCTGGACGCCAAGCGTTCCGGGAAGGGCTCGGGGGACGGGGGCAACGCCGTGGGCGCGGTGATGGTCAAGCTCAGCACCGACCTTCACGACCCGGCGGACCGTCTCGCCGGCATCCATCGGTCGATGCGGACCGGGAAGGAGGCTCTGGGCTCGATGAGCCAGCTGCAGATCATGGCGATGAGCGCGCTGGGCATGGCGCCGTCGATCGTCACGCCGATGCTGCGCATGCAGGGCATCATCCGGCCGCCGTACAACCTGATCATCAGCAACGTGCCCGGGCCCCGGAAGCCGATGTACCTCAACGGCGCCAAGATGACCGGCACCTACCCGCTGTCGATCCCGATCAACGGCATGGCGCTCAACATCACCTGCAACAGCTATGCCGACGACATGGACTTCGGACTGACGGGCTGCCGTCGCAGCGTGCCGCACCTGCAGCGCCTGCTCGGCCACCTCGACGACGAGCTCGTCGCCCTCGAGAAGGCGGCGGGGGTCAGCTGATCACGCAGCGGAAGCGACGACTCCACCAGGAGCGGTCGGGGCGGCAGCGACCTCGAGGGCCAGCTCCTCGGCCTCGACGTAGTCGCTGACCTCGCGCAGGACCCCGGAGAGCGGCACGTCGAGGGCGGCGCACAGGGCTGCGAGCAGCTCGGATGATGCCTCCTTCTGGCCACGCTCGATCTCGGAGATGTAGCCGAGGCTCACCCGGGCGGAGGACGACAGCTCGCGGAGCGTCATGCCCTGACGCATCCGCTCGGCCCGCAGCACGTCACCGAGCGATGCGCGGAACAACAGCGTTCCTAGACCCATGTCCTACTCCTTCTCCCGGTGTGTGCATGGCAACGCTACCGAACGCGTGGTTCTTCCCGCGCGCGGCTCCCGCGGTCGCGCGTGTCACTTCTCCTCGTCGACCTCGTCGAGGCCCTGCTCGATCGCGTAGCGCACCAGCTGGACCCGGTTGTGCAGCTGGAGCTTGCGCAGCGTGTTCTGGACGTGGTTCTGGACGGTGCGGTGCGAGAGGAAGAGTCGTTCGGCGATCTGCTTGTAGGACATCCCCTTGGCCACCAGTCGCAGCACCTCGGTCTCGCGCTCGGTGAGGCGCGGGGTGTCGTCCTTGGACGTGTCGGGGGTGTCGGAGAGGCGGCGGTACTCCCCCAGCACCAACCCGGCCAGCCCTGGTGTGAACACCGTGTCACCCAGCGCGACCCGTCGTACGGCCTCGACGAGCTCTGAGCGGGAGGCCGACTTCACCAGGTAGCCCGTGGCGCCCGCCTTGACCGCCTCGAGCACGTCCTGCTGCTCCCCGCTCGCGGACAGGATCAGCACGCGGACGGCAGGGTTCTGCTTCACCACCTCAGCGGTCACCGCCACCCCGTTGGGAGCCGGGATCTGGAGGTCGAGCACCAGCACGTCGGGCCGCGCAGCCGGGAACCGCGTGATCGCGTCCTTGCCGTTGGCGGCGGTGGCCACCACCTCGAACCCCGCCTCGGACAGGTCGCGCGCCACCCCCTCGCGCCACATGGGGTGGTCGTCGACCACCATCACCCGAAGCTTCGCGTCCTCCACGGCCCGCACGATAGCGGTCGCGCGGCCCGGACCACCGGGTTATCGAGGAGCGAGGCCCCGAGAGACCGGTGAGGCGTCGCAGATTGACCTCGACGCAGGTACATCTGCGACGCCTCGGCAGGTTGTGGAGGTCAATCTGCGACGCCTCAGCGGGCTGGGAACTGCGGGAGCCTGTAACCCAGACCCGAACACCAGCACGCGCTCCTCTTGACCCGCAGACCTACGAGGGTCGGAGGTAACGACCTCGCCGGTGCTCCAGCGGATGGTCGTCCGGGCCGACCACAACCTCTTCGATGCGGGCGACGACGAGGTCGGACCAGCCGACCGTCTCGATCGACTCGACCTCGACGTCGGCCCAGGTCAGCGCCGAGAGCAGCCGTGGACCGGACGTCGTCTGCTCCCACGCCGCTGTCGTGAACTGGCCCCCCGGTGCGGGCATCTGACCGGCGAACACCTCGGCGAGGTCGAGGTCCGCCCACCTCAGCAGGTGTACGACGCCGCGCCCGGTCTCCTCGAGCACGTCGCGCAGCGCGCAGTCCGGGTCGACCAGGGCGAGCAGGCGACCCGGCTCCCCGCCGGCGACCATCACCGACGACACGGTCAGCCCGGCGCGCGCGGTTCCGTCGGGCGCACCACCGCTGGTCCAGAGCGTCACCGCTCCCCCGAGGCGGCCGCGCAGGCGGCGTACCGGATCGGAGTCCGGGTCCAGGAAGGGGTGCTCGGTGTGGATGGTCACCGGCTCACCAGCGGCCGGTCGGGGTGCCGCGGGACCTCGAGCTCCCACTCGGTGCCCTGCCCGGGTGTCGAGTGCACCGTCGCCACGCCGCCCAGGTCGCGGATGCGGCCGACGATCGACTGCTGGACCCCGAGCCGCCCCTCGGCGGCCGAGACCTCCAAGCGCCCCGACGGGATCCCAGGACCGTCGTCGCGCACGGAGACCACCCACCGGTCCCCGAGCTCCTCGAGCAGCACCCACGCCTCGGCCTCGCGCCCGACGTGGTGCCGCACGTTGCTCAGGCACGACTCGACGGCGGAGACGACCTCGCCGGCCGTCTCGGCGGGCATCGTGGCGGGGGTCCCGGGCACCGCGACGTGCACCTGGGCGGTCTGGAGGGCCGCCAGGAGCTGCACGAGGTCGAGGTTGCCGAGCGGTGCCAGCAGCTCGCGAGAGTCCTGCTGCACCAGAGCCCGCAGCCGGACCTCCTGCTCCCCCGCCAGCTGGCCCAGCTCGGCTCCTTCGGGACCGAGCTCGGGCGCGCGGCGCTGCACCAGCGCGAGCGCCTGCAGCACCCCGTCGTGCACGACACGCGCCAGCCGCTGCCGCTCCTCCGCAGCGGCGGCCGCACGCTCGGCCCGGTCACGCTGGGCCGCCATCTGCTGCAGCAGCCCCGAGAGGAACCCGACGATCGCACCACCCAGGATCAGCAGGAAGACGTTGCCGTAGGCCTTCTGGGTGAAGTTCTCACGGATGCTGATGTCGGCCACCGACATCACGATGCCCGCGGTCAGGCCACCGGCCCAGCGCCACAGGATCGCCCACCCGAGGACGACGCCCATCACCCAGAACCCGGGGAGCGTGGCGTTCAGCCCCTCCCCCTTGACGTACGGCGAGATGCCGATCGCGGCGACCGCGACGAGGAGGTCGGCCACCAGCAGCGGGGCCCGGCGCCGAGCCGGAGCGGCGTACGCCCAGAGCACGAAGGCGGTCCATCCGACCAGCACGGCCATCACCAGCCAGCCCACCGCCGGGTGGTCGTAGCGGTCGTAGCGCCACACGTAGATCCCGAGCGCGTTCAGCAGGACGACGAAGCGCAGGACCCCGAGGGCCCGGAACATCGTGTCCTGCACCGGGCCGTGCGGCTCGACACCGGCTGCCACCGGTCAGGAGGCCTTCGCGTCCGGACCGGAGTCGGACTTCTGGGCCTTCTCGGCCTTCTCGACCGCAGCCGCTTCTTCCTTGTCGGCCAGCTTCCGCTCTTCCTTGGCCACTGCGGCGTACTTGTCGACGTACTCCTGGCCGGAGAGACGCATGATCTCGTACATGATCTCGTCAGTGATCGAGCGCAGGATGTAGCGGTCGTTCTCCATGCCCTCGTAGCGGCTGAAGTCCAGCGGCTTGCCGAAGTGGACGACCGGGCGGGTGAAGGTGCCGAACTTCTTGCCGGGGGGCGCCACGACGTCCGTGCCGACCACTGCGACCGGGATCACCGGCACGCCGGTCTCCAGCGCGAGCCGGGCCACACCGGTCTTGCCCCGGTAGAGCTTGCCGTCGTGCGAGCGGGTGCCCTCGGGGTAGATCCCGAAGAGCTCACCGCTGTCCAGGACCCGCTTGGCGGCGGTCATCGCCCCCTCGGCCGCGGAGGCGCCCGAGCGGTCGATGGGCACCTGTCCGGCACCGGAGAAGAAGCCCTTCTGGAACCAGCCCTTGATGCCCGGGGAGTTGAAGTACTCGGCCTTCGCCACGAAGGTCACCCGTCGTGCGAGCGTCAGCGGCATGAAGAGCCAGTCGGCGTAGGAGAGGTGGTTGCTGGCCAGGATGGCGGGACCTTCGTCCGGCACGTGCTCGGCACCCGAGACGCGCGGGCGGAAGACCACCCGCAGGAGCGGACCGATGGCGATCCACTTCAAGAACCAGTAGAACAAGCTGGCCACCTTCCTCTCACCCATCGCACCTTAGGGCACGCAGGCGCATCCCATCACCCTCCGTGACCAGCGCCCGTGGACACGTCACCACAATGGGTCACATCTTCTGGTCCGGTGGGGCAGCGCGTGACACCATTGCCGCGCCCGCCGCCCACAGCGAGCACGACCCTGGAGATCGCCTGTGACTGTCCACCCACTCGCCGAGCCGTTCCTCTCCGACGGTGACGCCACCTCACCGCGCGGTCGCATCGGCGTCCTGCTCAGTCACGGGTTCACGGGCTCCCCGGCGTCGATGAAGGGGTGGGGTGAGTACCTCGCCGCCCAGGGGTACGCCGTCTCGGTGCCCCGGCTTCCCGGCCACGGCACCGACTGGAAAGAGATGAACACGACCACCTGGGCCGACTGGTCCGGCGAGGTCGAGCGGGCCTTCGAGGCGCTCTCGAAGCAGGTCGACACGGTCTTCGTCTTCGGTCTGTCCATGGGGGGCGGGCTGGCGCTGCGTCTGGCGGCCGACCACCCCGACCGGGTCGCCGGGCTGGTGCTGGTCAACCCCGCGGTCGGCACCAACCGCAAGGACGTCAAGCTGTTGCCGGTCCTCAAGCACCTGGTGCCCTCGTTCGCCGGCATCGCCAACGACATCAAGAAGCCCGGGGTCGAGGAGCACGGCTACACCCGCACCCCGCTGCGCGCGGCCGACTCCATGTTCCAGGGCTACAAGGTGCTGCGCAGCGAGCTCGGCCGCGTCACCTGCCCGCTCCTGATCTTCCGGTCGACCGAGGACCACGTGGTCGACCCGTCGTCGGCGAGGATCATCCTGTCCAGCGTCAGCTCCGGCGACGCCCGCGAGGAGAGCCTCGAGAACAGCTACCACGTGGCCACGCTCGACCACGACGCCGAGCTCATCTTCGAGGGGTCCGCTGCGTTCATCGAGCGTGTCTCCGGGGCAGTCTGACGGAGCTGATCAGCGCGTGACGACACCCCATGACCCGGACGAGTCCTCCGGCGAGGAGCCTGCCGGGGACGAGCAGGCCGACGCCCTGAGCGACCGGGCGGCCGCGGAGGAAGCCCTCTGGCGCTCGATCATCGACAACTACGGCGAGCGTCCCGAGATCGACGACGAGCCCGCGATCGAGCCCCCTCCCCCTTCCCGCGCGCCCGCTGCCACCGTCCGCGACGAACCCGCGGAGCTCGCCACCTCCGACCGGGAGGAGCACTACGTGCCTCCCGCGCCGCCTCCTCTGCCCAAACCCCCGCCGGCCCGGCTGCTGGCCTGGACCGGGCTGTTCGGAGTTCCGACCTTCGTGCTGGTGGCCCTGGTGGCACACCTGGTGCTGCCACCCTGGTTGGGTCTGATACTCATGTTCTGGTTCGTGGGAGGGTTCGTGTTCCTGGTGGCCTCGATGAGGCCGGGACACGGCGACGACTACGACGACGGGGCGAGGCTCTAGCCGCCTGCCCTGATCACCGACAGCCGGGAGGCACCGCGTGGCGCACAACGAGATCGTCGAGTTCAGGGGGCACCTGATCGACACCGCAGCACTCTCGAAGGTCCTCAACGACATCGGCGAGTACGGCGGCGACTACGTCGTGGATCAGTTCGACATCGGTCACGGGTCCGCCGACCCGTCGTACGCCCGCATCAACGTCTCGGCCGAGCACGAGGAGACCCTCCAGCGGATCCTGATGCGGCTGCAGATCCACGGCGTGAACCAGGTCGACCCGGGCGAGGCCCAGGTGGTCGACGCGGAGATGGACGGTGTCTTCCCGGACGGCTTCTACTCCAGCACCAACCTCGAGACCCAGGCGCGCCTCGACGGCCACTGGCTGCGGGTGCTGAACCCCGAGATGGACTGCGGCCTCGTGGTCGACGGCGAGGGCCCTGACCTCCGCGTGCGCACGCTGCCGATGTCCGACGTCCGCCGCGGCATGAAGATCGTCTGCGGCGCCTCGGGGATCAAGGTGACCGTGCCGATCTCCACGAAGGAGGAGGGCTCGTTCGGGTTCATGGAGTCCGACGTCTCCAGCGAGAAGCCGCAGGCCGTCCTGGTGCGCTCGGTCGCCGACGGCATGCGGGAGGCCAAGGAGGCGGGCAAGAAGGTCCTGTGGGTGGGTGGGCCCGGCGTCGTCCACACCGGAGCCTCCGGCGCGATGGTGGCGCTGGTCGAGGCGGGGTACGTCGACGTGCTCTTCGCCGGCAACGCCCTGGCCACCCACGACATCGAGTCGGCGCTGTACGGGACCTCGCTCGGCATCGACCTCGCTCGGGGCCAGGGCGTCGAGCACGGCCACGAGCACCACATCCGGGCGATCAACACGATCCGCAAGGCCGGGTCGATCCGGGCCGCCGTCGAGCAGGGCGTGCTCACCCGCGGGATCATGCACTCGCTGGTGACGCACGGGAAGGATTTCGTGCTGGTCGGCTCGGTCCGCGACGACGGCCCCCTGCCGGACGTCTACACCGATGTCATCGAGGGCCAGCGGGCCATGCGCGCCGAGCTCGACAACGCCGGCTTCTGCCTGATGGTGGCGACGATGCTGCACTCCGTGGCGACCGGCAACATCCTGCCGGCCTCGGTGCCGCTCGTCTGTGTCGACATCAACCCGGCCACCGTGACGAAGCTGGCCGACCGGGGCTCCTCCCAGGCACGCGGCATCGTCACCGACGTCGGGCTCTTCCTCGAGCAACTCGCGATGGAGCTCTGCCCCACCTACCGACGCGCGTAGGCCGGGAGGCCACCCGGGCGAGGTCCGCGGCCCCGACCACTCCGGCCATCGGCCCGAGCACGGCTCCGACCACCCGGGGCAGGTCACGGTGTCCTGCCCCCACCAGGCTCTCCTCGAGGGCCTTGCGGGCCGGTTCCAGCAGCAGCTCACCGGCCGCCGAGACTCCACCGCCCACCACGACGAGCGGGGGGTCGAGCGCGGCCACCAGGTTGGCGAGCCCGACGCCGAGCCACCGCCCCACCTCGGCGAACGCCGCCATGGCGGCCGGGT
The DNA here is from genome assembly GCA_963843775.1 of uncultured Actinomycetota bacterium. Classification (GTDB taxonomy): domain Bacteria; phylum Actinomycetota; class Actinomycetes; order Propionibacteriales; family Nocardioidaceae; genus Marmoricola. The sequence continues at coordinate 56,418 of CAWJLT010000011.1, read as the reverse complement.
CGCCCTCGCGGGCGGCGGCCGTGAGGTCCGGGCCGGAGAGGCTGCTCCCGGACTCGGCCGCGACCCGGGCCAGCGCACGGCCGGAGCAGTACTGCTCCCAGCAGCCCTTGCCCCCGCACTCGCACGGGCGGCCGTCCGGCACGACCTGCATGTGGCCGTACTCCCCGGCCATGCCGTTGACGCCGCGGACCATCCGGCCCCCCAGGACCAGCGATCCACCGATGCCCGTGCCCAGGGTCACCATCACGGCGTCCGGGGACGCCTGCGCGGCGCCGAAGCGCGCCTCGGCCCACAGCGCGGCCGAGGCGTCGTTGTCGACCAGCACGCGTCCGACCACCCGGTGGCCGAGTCGCCGACCGAGGTTGTCGGCCAGGGGCTCGTCGCGCCAGGGAAGGTGGGGGGCGAACCGGACCCGCTCCCCGTCCCGGGCCACGAAGCCGGCGGCCGCGAAGCCCACGGTCATCCGTCCGTGCTGGGCGATCAGCCGTTCCACGACCTCGACGAGGGCGTCCTCGACCTCCTCGACCGTCGCGTGGTCGATGCCGGAACCCGGCCCGGGCGTCGCGGTGGCCTCGGTGTCGAGGACGCGGCCCAGTCCGTCGACGACCGCCGCCAGCACCTTGGTGCCGCCGATGTCGACACCGATGGACGGGTTCACGACAACCAGCCGTTTGGTGCCTCGAGCAGCACGACGTCCTCGGAGGTGTGCAGCACCCGCCAGTCGGCGAGCGTCGTGAGGGCGTAGGCGAGCCTGCTGCGCGTCGGCAGCAGGGCGTAGCGCACCTCGTTCCTCCGCAACGTCTTGTCCCAGCCGCGGCTGAGCATCAGCTGGTCGAGCTGCTCCTCGAGGTGCTTGGTGGTGTAGGCGTCGGAGTAGCCGTCGATCACCGGGTTCAGCTCCGGGTGGCGCCACATCAGGTAGCCGCCCATGAGGTCGGTGGCCTGCACGGTCGTGCCGTCAGGCAGGCGGTCCAGCGCCGGGTTGAGCCAGCTCGGCACGGTGGCCGGCCTCTCGGCGGTGAACGGCACCACAGCGGTGAGCACGGCGACCACCGCGACCGCGACCCCCACCAGGACGCGCCCCTCTCGCCGGGGCGCGGGACGGCTGCTCCCGACCAGTGTCTGCAGGGCTGCGGCGACCAGGGGCACCACCATCACGGCGCCGACCGGCACGGTCCGCACGGCGTACGCCGTCCAGGCGGCAGCGAGCAGCAGCATCAGCACCGGGAGCCATCCGGGCCGCTCCTGCTTCCCGCCGCGGAGCCACACGAGCAGCGTCACGACGATCAGGACCGCAGCCGCCGCCGCGTCGTGCGCCCGAAAGTCGGTCGCAGCCCACTCCCCGTGGAACTTGCCGCGCCCACCCACGAGGAGCACGGCGCCGTAGAGACCGGGGCCGACCGGCGTCACGCCGGCCAGCACGAGGGAGAGCACCGGGATCGCGACCAGCCGCAGGAGCACGGGCCGGAGCTCTCGCAGCCTGGAGCGGTGGTCCAGAGCGATGCCGGCGACGGCCACGAGTCCGATGAGCACCCCGAGGGGCCACATGCCGTGCAGGCAGGCCCAGACCCAGGTGAGCGGCACCAGCCACCAGCGCGGCCGCAGGTCGGCCCCGGTCCGCAACCACACGTGGGTCACCACCAGGATCAGGAGGTAGCTGACCACCTGCGGTCGCGGCACCAGGTTGCTGCTGGTGGCGAGCACGACCAGCAGCGTCACCACGACCGCGGGCAACGGGTCGGCGTACTGCCTGGCCACGAGGAACACCGCCAGCGTCGTCGCGAGCACGACGATCCCGGCCAGCCACGCGACGCCGGCCAGACCGAACCCGTTCTCCGTCAGGGCCATCCCCATCTGGCTCGCCCACTGCGTCGGCACCCAGTCGCGCTGGCCGAAGGTGGACACGTGTCCGGGGTGCTGCAGCGACCAGCCGCTCAGGAACTCGTGGCCGTAGCGCAGGTGGAAGAAGGTGTCCGCGTTCGAGATCGGGGCGCTGACCCAGCGGACCAGCCCCAGAAGGAGACCCACCAGGAGCACGTAGGGCATCCAGGTCAGCCACCGCGCGACGTGCGGCTCCGAGGGCGGTGGGGCGACGGTCGGGCGCTCGGCCACCGAAGGGGGTTCGGTCACCGGCGTCTCGCCAGGTCGGCCACACCCACCATCCCGCCCGCGTTGCCCAGCTGGGCCTGCCGTACCTCGAGCATCGGCCGGTGCCCCCGCGCCGTGACGTGGTTGGCGAAGCTGACCCGGATCGGGTGGAGGAGGAGGTCACCGGCTTCGCTCACACCACCTCCGATGACGACGACGTTCGGGTCGAGCACCGCGGTCAGGGTGGCCACCCCCTGGCCGATCCAGTCGCCCAGCTCGGCCAGCCGGTCGATCGAGAACTGGTCGCCCGCCTGCGCAGCCTCGGTGATCAGCGGTCCGGAGATGCCGGCGACGTCGCCACCGGCCCGGGCCAGCAGCGTGGCCGCCCGTTCCGGGTCCTCGACGGCATGCTCCCGGGTCATCCGCACCAGTGCGCTGCCGGAGCCGTAGGACTCGAGGCAGCCCAGGTTGCCGCACCCGCACTTCACGCCACCGGGGACCATCTGGATGTGGCCGACCTCGCCACCGAAGCCGAAGCCACCACGCACGAGCTCGCCGTCGATGACGACGCCGCCACCCACCCCGGTGCCGATCGTGAGCATCAGGAGGTCCTCGACATCCTCACCGGCGCCGAAGGTGAACTCACCCCAGGCTGCGGCGTTGGCGTCGTTCTCCACCACGACCGGGAGGTCCAGCTCCTCCTGCAGTCGTTCCTTGAGGGGCTCGTCGCGCCACGCGAGGTTGGGCGCGAACACCACCGTGGCCCGCTTCTTGTCCACGAAACCGGCAGCGCTGACCCCCACGGCCTCGATGTCGTGGTCCTGGGCGAGCGAGCGGACGAGCTTGCCGATGGTGCGCACGATCTCGCCCGGATCCGTCGCCGGGGACTCGGTCCGCTCCCGCGCGATCAGGTGGCCGTGCTCGTCGACCAGACCGGCTGCGATCTTGGTGCCGCCCACGTCGACACCCACCGTGTACGTCATCGGTCCTCGTCCCAGTCCGCGCCGGCCGCCAGGTCGATCTTCTCCACCGGGGACGATCTCTGCGCGTCGTCGGTGTGCGTGGCGAGGAGACCTGCAGCCGCCTGCATCAGGGAGCTGGCAGCCATCGAGAGGTGGGCCCGGACCTCCGGGCTGGTCTGGCGTACGACGTGGATGGCCTGGCAGACCGGGCAGTAGCGGCAGTCCTGGCTCCCGGTCGCGATGTGCTCGGTGACGTCGTTGACCGCGTGCGCGAAGGAGCCTGCCGCGCCAGCAGCGGTGCCGGCGTAGTCAGCGCCCTGGTCCTTGGCCCAGTCCGAGAAGGCACCGAGCAGCTTGGCGGCCTCCTCGCCCACGCTGCCGACGGGCTCCTGGGGATCGGTGGGGTCGGTTGCGCCCCCACCGGGCGCGCTCCCGCCCTGGTCTGAGTCGTTCACGCCTGCTCCTCCTGCTCGAACCGGAACCGTACCTGCAGCGAGCCCTCCTCGACGCGCGCCGCGGTCACCAGGTGACGCCTGAGTGCCGCCGGGAGGGACAGCAGCCGGCGGTAGGAGCCGACCGTGACGACCAGGTCGTCTCCGTGTCGGGCCAGGTCCACGTCCTGCGTCTGGGCGAACGGCAGGGCGATGCTGAGCACGGCGCCGGTGCTGGTCCGGGCGATCGTCATCGGTCCTTCACCCGTGGGCACGGCCAGCGGGTCGGCACCGTCGTACGCCGCCTCGGCCAGGCCGGCGAGGGCGTCCATCCCCACGGGCTCCCCGGGCCGGTACTCGGACCTCCAGATCGGGAGGTCGGCGAAGGACTGGCGCACCTCGGCCAGCACCGACTGCTGCGAGGCGACCCAGCCCTGCCGCCAGGCGTCACCCTCCCCCTCGGGGAAGACCCGGTTGGCGATCACGCCGTCGACCCGGTAGCCGTAGAGGGACAGCGTCGTCAGCGAGCGGCGCGCCTCGGCCACCACGACCGACTCCGGGGTCAGCACCAGGCGGACGGTGGACTCCTTCTCACTGAGGATCTGCTGCACCTGCTCGAGGTCGCGGTGGAGCCGCTCCACCGCCTCGAAGACGGAGTCCTCCGGCATCGGCACCCCGGCGGCACGGGTGAGGACGGGCCGCAGAGCCCGGATGACGCGCCGCTGCACCCCGAAGACGCGCGACATGTACCACCCGAGCGCCTCGGGCAGGGCCAGCAGCCGCAGTGTCTCCGCCGTGGGTGCGCAGTCGACGATGATGACGTCCCAGCTGTCGCTGACGACGTGGTTGCGGAGCTCGAGGAGCGCCAGCACCTCTTCGGCACCCGGGATCACCGTCAGCTCCTCCGCCGTGATGGGGTCCACGCCGGCCGCGTCGAGCACCGAGAGCAGGTAGCCCTGGAGCTCGCCCCAGGAGCGTTCGAACCGGCTCTGCGCGTCGACCTGGTGGACCCACAGGTTGGCGGCCACCTCGACCGGCTCGGGGCCCACCACCGCCAGGCCGAAGGCGTCCCCGAGGGAATGTGCGGCGTCGGTCGAGAGGACCAGGGTGCGCTGACCGGCGCGGGCGGCCAGGGTCGCCGTGCCGGCGGCGCTGGTCGTCTTGCCGACACCGCCCTTGCCGGTGAAGAGAACGATGCGGACGGTCACGCTCAGCCGAGCGACTCGACGCGCTTCTTCAGTCCCTTCAGCGCGGTGTCGATGATGACCTTCTCCGCCTTGCGACGCAGCAGGCCGATCATCGGGATGCTCAGCTCGACGGACAGTCGGTAGGTGACCTCGGTGCCGGTCCCGCTCGGGCGCAGCTCGTAGGCACCCTGCATCGCCTTGAGGACCTTCCCCTCGACCAGGCTCCAGCGGACCGCGGAGTCACCCTGCCAGTCGTAGCCCAGCGTGTACGAGTCCTTGATGGGTGCCGCCTCGAGCTCGAAGTGCACGTGGCTGGCCCTGCCACCGGGACCCTCCTCGACGACCTCGGCCTTCTTCATCCCCTGCGCCCACTCGGGGTACGACGGGAAGTCGGCGATCACCTCCATCACCTGCGCCGGCGTTGCGTCGATGGTGATGCTGGAGGTGGTCTGCTCGGCCATGGTTCTGGGTCCTGACGTCGAAGGCTGCTGGTGAGGTCCGGCAGGCGTGGCTCGGATGCCGGTCCGGCCGCTCAAGGTTAACGGACCCGGCAGCGTCCGGATGAGGCTCCTGCGGGCCGCACTCCCGACGAGCCGAGTAACGTGCACATGCGATCCAGCCCGGAGAGATCCCGGTCCGAGCCCCGAAGAGAGGTGCCCCGTGCGCGAGTACTCCACGGCCCAGCAGGTCAGTGTCCCGTCGGCCGGGAACCTGACCGACGACGTCGTGACCAACGGCACCGACCACGCCGGCGAGGTCTCGTTCTCACGTCGGGTCGAGGGCACCTGGGTCGACGTGACGGCGGCCGAGTTCCTCACGGACGTGCGCGGCGGTCGCGAAGGGCCTGGTCGCCGCCGGGATCCAGGCCGGTGACCGGATCGCACTGATCTCGCGGACCCGCTACGAGTGGACGTTGCTCGACTACGCGATCTGGTTCGCGGGCGCGGTGACCGTTCCCGTCTACGAGACCTCCAGCGCCGACCAGGTCGAGTGGATCCTGACCGACTCGGGCGCCCGTGCGGTGTTCACCGAGACCCCGGAGCACAATGCCCGCGTCAAGCGGTTCCGCGACGTGCTTCCCGAGCTCCACCACGTCTGGTCGATCGAGGGGAACGGACTCGGCATCCTGCGCACGCTCGGCGAGGACGTCGCCGACGAGGAGCTCGAGGCTCGGCGGACCCAGACCACTCCGGATGACATCGCCACCCTGATCTACACCTCCGGCACGACCGGGCGCCCCAAGGGCTGCATGCTCACGCACGGCAACTTCATGTTCGAGCTCACGGTCGCGATCGAGGAGCTCGACGAGCTCTTCGTCCCGGAGATCGGGGAGGGCGCCGCGCCACCTCCCTCGACCCTCCTCTTCCTCCCGCTGGCCCACGTGTTCGCCCGCATCATCCAGGTCGGCTGCGTCAAGGCGCGGGTGCGGATGGGCCACTCGGCCGACATCAAGAACCTGCTCGACGACTTCGCCGAGTTCCGGCCCACGTTCATCCTCGCGGTCCCCCGGGTCTTCGAGAAGGTCTTCAACACGGCCTCGCAACGTGCCGTGGCGGACGGGAAGGGGAAGGTCTTCAGCCGGGCGGCCGACGTGGCCATCGCGTGGTCCCGTGGCATCGAGACCGGGAGGACGAGCCTCGCCGTACGCGTCCAGCACCGGGTCTTCGACCGTCTCGTCTACGCCAGGCTGCGCGCCGCGCTCGGCGGCCAGTGCGCCCACGCCATCTCCGGTGGCGCCCCCCTCGGGGAGCGACTGGGCCACTTCTACCGCGGCATCGGGGTGAACGTGCTCGAGGGCTACGGCCTCACCGAGACGACCGCTGCACTGACGGCGAACCTCCCCGCGGCCCAGAAGGTCGGCACCGTGGGCCGTCCGCTGCAGGGCACCAGCGTCCGGGTCGCCGACGACGGGGAGCTGCTGTTCCGCGGCGGCCAGGTCTTCTCGGGCTACTGGCGCAACGACGAGGCCAGCGCAGAGGTCAAGGACGCCAACGGTTGGTTCCACACCGGCGACGTCGGTGAGATCGACGACGAGGGCTTCGTGCGCATCACCGGTCGCAAGAAGGAGATCCTGGTGACGGCCGGCGGCAAGAACGTCGCACCGGCGGTGCTCGAGAACCACATCCGGGCCCACCACCTCGTCGACCAGTGCGTCGTGGTCGGCGACGGGCAGCCCTTCATCGCCGCCCTCGTCACGATCGACGTCGAGTCCCTGCCCACGTGGGCCGAGCAGCACGGGACCTCCAGCGACGTCGCCGACCTGGTCGAGAACCCCGATCTGCTCGCCGAGATCCAGGGCGCCGTGGACGAGGCCAACAAGGCGGTCTCCAAGGCCGAGTCCATCCGCCGGTTCGCCATCCTGCCCGCCTCGTGGACCGAGGAGGGCGGTCAGCTGACCCCCAGCCTGAAGCTCAAGCGAGGCGTCGTGATGCGTGAGCACCGCGACGATGTGGACGCTCTCTACGTGCGCTGAACCCGTCCCGGTGGGAGCCGGAAAGAATTACGACCCTGATGTCGGCCGGAGTGTCGGATTCCGCAGACAAAACGGACGTCAGTGCGGCAACCTGAGTGATGTCGTGAAACAGAAGTGGTCTCACGGTGCCAACGGGAGACCTGGTGGTGCCACCACGCTCCCCAGGATCTAGGTAGGTCAACGGTTCATGGATCGCAGAAAAGCCCTCCTCGTCGTGGCAGCCGTCATCGCGGCGCTCGGCACCTTGCTGGTGTTCCTCTACGTCCGCGGCGCCGACAACCGCGCTGACGAACGCTACGGCGCCGTCCAGGTGCTGCGGGTCGTCAAGCTGATCGCGCCCGGCGAGACCGTCGAGGCCGCGCAGACCGCGGGCAAGATCGAGACCGGCACGGTCTCCTCGAAGGACCTGCTGCCCGACGCGCTCACCGACGTGGGCCCGGTCGCCGGCAAGGTGGCCTCCGCCGCCATCTATCCAGGTGAACAGCTCACGAGCGCCAAGTTCGGTGCCGTCGGTGTGGCCACCGGGCTCACCATCCCCAAGGGCAAGATCGCGATCTCGGTCAACCTGAGCGACCCGTCCCGCGTCGCAGGGTTCGTCAACCCCGGTGACAAGGTCGCCATCTTCATGAACGGCTCGGACAACCAGGGCGCCTTCGTCCGGCTGCTGCTGCCCAACGTGCAGGTGATCGGCGCGGGTACGACGACCGTCGTCGCCACCACCACGACCGACCCCACGGGTGCCCAGACCAGCGAGCAGCTCCCCAAGACGCTGCTCACCCTGGCGGTCACCCAGAGCGAGGCGGAGCGGGTGCTCTTCTCCAGCCAGAACGGCGAGCTCGCCTTCGGCCTGATGAACAACGACTCCCAGGTGGCGGCCAGCAAGGGCGTCAACACCGCGAACCTGTTCCAGTGACCCGGGTCTGATCCCACTCCCCTGCCCCACAGACTCAAGGAAGGACCCGGATGCCGATCCTCGTCGAGGCCGACACCACCACCGCCGGCGTGCTGGTGACCGCGCTGCCTGCAGGCTCACCGGTCGTCGCCCGACCCGATGACGTGGACGGTCTGCTGACCGGTCGCGGCCACTCGGCCGTCGTGATCGGCCCCACCGTCGACCTCCCTGTCGCCGCTGCCCTCGCCGAGCGCACCCGGGGCGCCCACCCCGCCACCAGCGTCATCCTGATTCGTCACGGCCTCGAGCCCGAGGTCTTCGCCCAGGCCATGCAGGTCGGGATCGGCGCGGTCGTGGCAGCCGACGACCCGGGGGCCCTGGTCACTGCGCTCAGCCGGGCCAAGGGCACCTGGGAGGCGATCCACGGTCCCAGCGACCCCGGTGACCGCGATGGTCGGGTCATCACGGTCTTCTCGCCCAAGGGCGGCGTCGGCAAGACGACGATGACGGTCAACCTGAGCGTCGCTCTCGCCCGGACGAACGCCGAGGTCTGCGTCGTCGACCTGGACCTCGCCTTCGGCGACGTGGCCATCACCATGCAGATCATCCCGGAGCACACGATCACCGAGGCCGCTGACACCGAGGACCTCGACTACTCGCTGCTCAAGCAGCTCCTCACCCGCCACGACAGCGGGATCACGATCCTTGCGGCCCCCACTCATCCCGAGGGTCGCGACGCGATCACCGCCAACCTCGCCCGGAGGGTCATCCAGACGCTCCGACGCCACTTCGACTACGTGGTCATCGACACCCCGCCCGGGTTCGACGACCAGGTGCTGGGCGCCTTCGACGAGACGGACGAGGTCGTCATCGTGGCCACCCTCGACGTCCCCACGATCAAGAACGTCAAGGTCTCGCTGGAGACTCTCGACCTGCTCCGTCTGGTGCCCAACGGCCGCCACCTCGTGCTGAACCGCGCCGACGAGGAGGTCGGCCTCTCGCTCGCCAACGTGGAGGAGATCCTGGGCATGAAGGTCACGATCTCGCTGGCGAGCTCCACTGCCGTCGCCAGCGCGACCAACCACGGCCGGCCGATCGTGCTTGCCAAGCCCGACCACCCGGTCTCCAAGGCCATCGACGCTTTCGCCCGGCAGCTCGCCGGCGAGAGGACCCCCGGCGCCAACTCCGTCGTACCCGCCAAGCGTGGGCTCTTCGGACGCCAGAAGAAGTAGGGAAAGCCATGAGCAGCCTCAGCGAGCGTCTTGCCACCCTCAACCGCACCCAGGCAGCCACGGTTGCTGACCCCCCGGCCACCGAGGCCTCGCCCAAGCGGCGGGCCGACGTGCCGACCGACGCTGCCCCCAGCACCGGGTCCGACCACGCCAAGCCGCACACGTCTCCGCCTGCGCCCGAGGATGCGGTCACTCCCGCGGTTCCGGTCGCTCCCCAGACCGACCCCGCGCCCGGACCTGGCCACGCCGGGAACCAGAGCGGGAGCAGCGTGAGCAGCCCCAGCAGCAATGGACCGTCCAAGCAGGGACAGGGTGCCACCAAGGCAGCGGCCCGCGCCGGGTTGGCGAAGGACCGCTTCGAGGACCTCAAGGAGAACGTGCACACTGAGCTCCTGCAGCAGCTCGGCCCGCAGCTCTACGACTCCGACCTCGACGCCAAGGACCTGGAGTCGAAGGTCCGGGCCGTGCTGGCGGACGTGCTCGCCGGGAGCAACCGCCCGCTGACCCGCGTGGATCGTGAGCGGATCACCCAGGACATCTCCGACGACATCCTCGGCTACGGCCCGCTGGAGCCCTACCTCCGCGACAACGACGTCGCCGAGATCATGGTCAACGGCCCCTTCGACATCTACCTCGAGCTCAAGGGCAAGCTGGTCAAGGTCGACGGCACGTTCAAGGACGAGGCCCACCTGCGGCGCACGATCGACAAGATCGTCTCGCGCATCGGCCGCCGCGTCGACGAGTCCTCCCCCATGGTCGACGCCCGGCTTCCCGACGGCAGCCGCGTCAACGCCGTCGTACCGCCGCTGGCCATCGACGGCAGCACGTTGACCATCCGAAAGTTCTCCGCCGACCCGCTCACGGTCAACGACCTGATCCGGTTCGGCTCGCTGAGCGACCGGACGGCCGACTTCCTCGATGCCTGTGTGCGTGGGCGCCTCAACGTCGTGGTCTCGGGTGGCACCGGAGCCGGCAAGACCACGACCCTCAACGTGCTGTCCTCCTTCATCCCCACCGACGAGCGCATCGTGACCATCGAGGACGCCGCCGAGCTCCAGCTCAAGCAGGACCACGTCGTGCGCCTCGAGTCCCGCCCCGCCAACATCGAGGGCAAGGGTGCGGTCACCATCCGCGACCTCGTGCGCAACGCGCTGCGCATGCGGCCCGACCGCATCGTCGTGGGCGAGGTCCGCGACTCCTCAGCGCTGGACATGCTGCAGGCCATGAACACCGGTCACGACGGCTCGATCTGCACGGTCCACTCGAACGGGCCACGCGACACCTGCTCGCGCCTCGAGACGCTCGTCCTGATGGCCGGCATGGACCTGCCCATCCGCGCCATCCGCGAGCAGGTGGCCTCCGCGGTCGACCTGATCGTCCACCAGGCCCGGCTCAAGGACGGCACCCGTCGCATCACCCACATCACCGAGGTCGAGCGGATGGAGGGCGACGTGATCACGTTGCAGGACATCTTCCTGTTCGACAACTCGGCCGGCTTCGACTCCGAGGGCCGGTCCCTGGGAACCCTGAGGGCCACCGGTCTGCGGCCGAAGTTCCTGGAGAAGATGCTGCACAACAACGTCACGGTCGACACCCGGGTCTTCGCCACGGACGGCTTCCGATGACCCCAGGTCCCCACCCACTGCGCCGGCTCGTCGCCGGCAGCCTGCTCGCCCTGCTGGCACTGGGCCTGTGGGGCACTGCGCCCGCCTCTGCCGACGACAGCGTCACGATCGACCACGCCATGCCGGCCAAGGGGGCCGTCCGGCTCCTGGTCTCCGTCCCCGGTGCCGACGCCGTCGACACGGAGGGCGTCACGGTCACCATCGACGGCCAGGACGTGGAGTCAGCCGCCACCGCCGCGTCCAACAGCAGCCTGGAGCGCACCTCCGTCCTCGCCATCGACACCAGCGCGAGCATGGCCGGGACCCGCATCACCGAGGCCAAGAAGGCCGCCCTCGCCTACCTCGCGGCGGTGCCCACCAACGTCAAGGTCGGGGTCCTGACCTTCGACAGCACCGTCAAGGAGGTCGTGTCGCCCAGCCTCGACCGTGGCGCTGCCAAGACCGCCATCGCTCAGCTGAAGCTCTCGCGCCAGACGGCGTTGTACGACGGCGTCCTGGGTGCTCTCACCGCGGCCGGCCCCAGTGGCTCGAAGGCCGGCCAGCGCAAGATCCTGCTCCTCTCCGACGGCAAGGACACCACCGGGACGTCACTGACCTCCGTGCTCGCCGCGATCAAGAAGTCCGGAGCCAGCATCGACGTCGTCTCGCTCCAGCAGGGCGACGAGGCCAACCAGCCGCTCAACGACATCGCCACCGCCGGCAAGGGCACCCTGATCGCTGCTCAGGACCCGGCCGTCCTGACCGCTGCGTTCGCCAAGGAGGCGGCCGCCCTGGCCCGACAGCTGGCGGTCACCGCGCAGCTGCCGCCCGGCTACAAGGCCACCAGCTCCGACGTCGAGGTCACCGTCCCCACGGCCTCCCAGACGTTCACCACCTCGGCGTACGTGCCGGTGCAGACCGCCGCCGACATCCTGGCGGCCGAGACACTGGCCTCGGGTCCGCAGCCCGTCGCGACCGGCCCCCTCGACCTCTCGCGGAACGTCATGTACGCCGCGGTCGGCGCCATCGCCGTCGGACTCCTCGGCGTGATCGCGGTGATGGCCATGGGGCTGCGCAAGCCGGCCAGCAACCTGACCCTGAACGAGCAGATCCGGGCGTACGGCGTGATGTCCGTTCCGGGCCAGTCGGGGCCGCGGCGGGAGCCCGAGGCACCCGTGCCGTTCTCCGGCCAGGCCCGTCAGGCCGCCGAACGCGCGCTGGCCAACAACAAGAACCTCGAGGCGCGGATCGCGCACAGCCTCGATGGCGCAGGGATGTCGTTGAAGCCGGCCGAGTGGCTGCTCATGCGAGGCGGCATCGCCTTCGGTGGCGGCATCCTGGGGATCCTGCTCGGTTCGGGCAACATCGTCCTCGGCATCCTGTTCATCGTCGTGGCGCTCATCGGGCCCACGGTCTACCTCAAGAGGAAGCGGGCCAAGCGTCTCAAGGCCTTCAGCACCGGGCTGGCCGACACCCTCCAGCTGATGTCGGGCAGTCTCTCGGCCGGTCTGTCCCTGGGGCAGTCCATCGACACGATCGTCCGGGAAGGCACCGAGCCCATCTCGGGCGAGTTCCGGCGAGTGGTGATCGAGAGTCGCCTCGGGGTGACCCTCGAGGACTCGATGGAGGGGGTGGCCGAGCGCATGGACAGCCGTGACTTCGCCTGGGTGGTGATGGCCATCCGGATCCAGCGCGAGGTCGGCGGCAACCTCGCCGAGCTGCTGCTCACGGTGGCGGCCACGCTCCGGGAGCGTGAGTACCTGCGCCGCCACGTGAAGGCGCTCTCAGCCGAGGGCGTGCTGTCCGCCTACATCCTCGGCGGCCTGCCGCCGGTGTTCCTGCTCTACCTCACCCTGACCAAGGGTGAGTACGTCAATCCCATGTACACCACCCCCATCGGGTGGATCCTCTGCATCACCATGGCGGTCCTGCTCGGTGTGGGCGTGCTGTGGATGTCCAAGGTTGCGAAGGTGGACCTGTGACGATCGTGATCCTGCCCCTGGCCTTCGGGATGATCTTCCTGGCGCTGTTCCTGGTGTTCGCCTCGATCGGCGGCGTCACCAAGGAGCGTGCCGGTGTCGGTCGCTCCCTCGCGGTGCTCGAGGCCTTGACCAAGGCCCCGGACGAGATGCGGGGTGAGCTCGACTCGAGCTTCGCCGACCGGGTGCTCTTCCCGCTGCTGGCCCGCACCCAGTCGCTCGGACGCCGGCTGACTCCCGAGGATGCGAGCGATCGCATCCGCGAGAAGCTGGAGCACGCGGGCAACCCGTTCGGCTGGACCGTCGAGCGGGTGATGGCCGGCAAGGTCGTCGGCTTCGCGGCCGCCCTGGTGGTCTCCCTCGTGCTCTCGCTGGTCATGGGGCTCGGCTTCCTGCCCACGCTCGGTTTCGTCATGATCGCCTCACTGGTCGGCTACATGGCGCCGAACATGTACCTCTACCAACAGACCTACGACCGGTCGGAGAAGCTCCAGCGAGCACTCCCCGACGCGATCGACCTGTTGACGATCTCGGTGGAGTCCGGGCTCGGCTTCGATGCCGCCTGCGCCCAGGTCGCCCGGAACACCGAGGGACCGCTCGCCGAGGAGTTCGCGCGGATGCTGCAGGAGATGCAGATCGGTCGCGGCCGCTCCGAAGCACTGCGCTCGCTCGCCGAACGCACGAACCTCGCCGACCTGCGCGCCTTCGTCAGCGCCATGGTCCAGGCGGACGCGTTCGGCATCCCGGTCGGACAGGTCCTGCGGATCCAGTCCTCGGAGATCCGCGTGAAACGTCGGCAGTGGGCCGAGGAGATGGCCCAGAAGGTGCCGGTCAAGATCCTGGTCCCGCTGATCTTCTGCATCCTGCCCTGCCTGTTCATCGCGGTCCTCGGTCCGGCCGGCATCTCGATCATGAACAGCTTCTCAGGCAAACTCTGAGGGTGACCAACGTCAGGCGGGACGCACTCGCGGCCCGCGTCTTCACCCTCGCCGCCCTCACGTCCCTCGCGGCGCTGGTGGGTTCGGAGTACCTCGCCGGGACGCTGCTCGTGGTCCTCGTGGCGGCCTGCGCCATCGGGATCTCGCTGACCGGCCGGTTCAGCGAGACGACCGTGGCCGTGGTCGAGGGAGCCGTCGTGGCCACGCTGGTGGTGCTCACCGCTCCCCACCAGGCGACGATCACGCCCTACCTGGTCATCCCCGCCCTCATCGGGGCGATGGACCGGGGGTTGGTCGGCCTGGTGCGCGTGGTGGCGACGGAGTTCGGGCTGCTCCTGGTGCTGTGGGCCACGGTGCTCCAGCGCTGGGACCGCGACATGGCCTCCACCGGGTTCACCTGGCTGGCCACCGCCATCGGCATCGGACTGATGGGCTCGGCGCTCCGACGGGCCACCACGAGCCACGACGCCGACGCCAGCTACCGCAGCGCCGTGGGCCTCATCCGACGGCTCGAGGCACTCTCGGGCAAGCTCAGCGGTGGGCTGGACGCGGTCGGCATCGCCGAACAGGTGATGGACGAGGCCGACAGCCTCGTGCCCACCCGCAGCACGGGTGTGTTCGTGCGCTCGCCCAACGGCTCGATGGCGCCCCTTCGCTACTCGGTCGGGACCCAGCCGGGCGCCATGGCGTGGGCCGAGCCGCTCTCGGACAAGTGCTGGGAGTACGGCGCGATGATGCTGCGCGAACATCACGTGGCGATCCCCCTCGTGGCCAACGACGAGATCATCGCCGTCCTCGTGCTGGACACGCTCGAGCAGATCGAGTCCGGAGCGGCCCTCGAGCTGCGGACCCGACTCGCCCGGCACGCCGTGCAGCTGCAGGCGGCCCTGCTCTTCGGACGCGTCCGGGACAACGCCATGAACCAGGAGCGCCAGCGGATCGCCCGGGAGGTCCACGACGGTGTCGCCCAGGACGTCGCCTCGCTGGGCTACCTGGTGGACAACCTCGCCGCCACCTCCAGCGACCCGGGCCAGAAGCAGCAGATCGGTCAGCTGCGTCAGGAGCTCACCCGCGTCGTCACCGAGCTGCGGCACTCCATCTTCGACCTCCGCCACGAGATCGCCGCCGGGGCCGGGCTCGGCGAGAGCCTGTCGGCGTACGCCAACCAGGTGAGCGCCACCTCGCCGATGACGGTGCACGTCACCCTGGACGAGAAGGGTCCACGGCTGCCGAGCGACGTCGAGTTCGAGATGCTGCGGATCGCCCAGGAGGCCATGGCCAACGCCCGCAAGCACTCCGGGGCCGCCAACCTGTGGCTGCGCTGCACGGTGCGTTCCCCCCACGCCGAGATCGAGGTCGGCGACGACGGGACCAACGCGCACGCGCCCCGGGCCGACTCGCAGGGGCTGAAGATCATGCGTGAGCGCTCGCGCAACATCGGCGCCGAGCTCGTGGTCGAGGAGCCCGCTCCCGAGCGCCCGGGCACGCGCGTCGTCATCTCGGTCGGCGCCCCCACGGGTTAGCCTGAGCCGCGAGAGGCCGGGTCGGACCCACCTGGGCGCCACCACATGACGACCGTGCTGCTGATCGATGACCACGAGCTGATCCGACAGGGTCTCGCCGGCGCCTTCGCGCAGGCTGACGGCTTCGACGTGGCCGGCCAGGCCGACTCCGTGGAGCAGGGCCTGTCCCTCGCGCGAAGGATCGGACCGGACGTGGTCGTCACCGACGTGCGCCTCCCGGACGGCTCCGGTCTCGACGTGGTGCGTGCGCTGCGCAAGGAGAACCGCGTGGTCGGGCTGGTGGTCCTGACGATGTACGCCGGGGACGAGCAGCTCTTCGCCGCCATGGACGCCGGCGCCAGCGCCTTCGTGGGCAAGGACGCTCCCACCAGCACGGTGATCAGTGCGGCCCGTCAGGCCTCGGTCTCCCCGCTCACCTTCTCCTGCACCGGCCTGGGCGAGGCGCTGATCCGGCGGATGAGCTCCGGCGCACCCCGTCTCTCCGACCGTGAGAGGCAGGTGCTGGACCTGCTGGCCGAGGGGCTGGGCGTCACGGCCATCGCCGGTCGGCTCTTCCTCAGCGAGTCGACCGCCAAGAGCCACATCGGCCGCATCTACGAGAAGCTGGGTGCGGCCAACCGCGCCCAGGCCCTGGTCACGGCGATGCGGCTGGGGCTGATCACGTCGGCGACACCGCCGATGTGATTTCAGAGTAATTAGTCCGTTTAGTTAGCATCTAGTCCTAAATGACTAGTTTGCAGGCGGCCCGAACGGATCACTCAGTTGTGGCCGTACGAAGGATGTCCCGTTCTGTCTGATTTGGCATACTTTTCCCTACGAGGTCGCCTGGGGCGGTCCCGGCCAGAAAATCCACCTAGTTCCACAGGGAAAGGGACCACTCATGCTCGAGTACATCCGCAACATCAGCAAGCTCCGCGACCAGGACGGCGCCTCCGCCGTCGAGTACGGCCTGCTCGTCGCCGGCATCGCCGGCCTCATCGTCGCCGTCGTCTTCCTGTTCGGTGGCGTCATCAACAGCGCGTTCAAGGGCACCTGCAACAAGGTCGGTGCGGGCCAGTCGGGCGTCGTCGGCGCCAAGACCACCTGCTGACCCAGTTCTGACCCAGCTCTCACGCGGACGGCTCGGTGGTTCCTCGAGGACCTGCCGGGCCATTCTGCGTCCCGCTGGGTGGTTCCTGCATCGGCGGCTCCTCGGCGGGCGTGCTGTGAGCATCGCGCCCGGCAGTCCGGGGGTGGTGAGCCGCCGGCAGTGGACCCCGGTCCGACACCTCGAGGTGACGGGCCGGGGTCCTACCCAGCCCGGTTCAGCGTTTCCGGTCAGCCTGCTGCTGCAGGGCACGCGCCAGGCCGATGCGCTGCACCGCGGTGGGGTGCGACCCGAACCAGAACTGGCTCCAACGGGGCGGGTCGGCGTCGCTGAGCGACCTGGTGGCCAGCTGCACCTGGAGACTCTCGAAACCGGCGTAGTCCCCCGTCGCCTCCAGTGAGGCGCGGTCCGCCCGGGCCTCGATCGCCCGGCTGATGGTGTTCTGCACCGGGCTGGCCAGCAGCGAGCCCACGGTAGCCAGCGCCAGGACCAGGGCCACGACCTCGGGTTGTCCGGGGTTCTCGACACCGGCCCGCGCCAGCAGCCGTCGGCGGCTCAGCACGAGCCCGAGCAGCCCGCTCCCCCCGACGACCCCGGCTGCTCCCAACACCGTGCCGAGCAGCACGTCGTGGTTCTTCGCGTGGCCGAGCTCGTGCGCCACCACCGCCAGGGTCTCCCGCTGGGGCACGTCGTTGACCAGGTTGTCGTAGAGCACGACACGCTTGGTGCTGCCGAAGCCCGAGACGTAGGCGTTCAGGGTCGTCGTACGCCGCGACGCGTCAGCGACCAGCACGTCGGAGACCACCACGTGCTCGGTCCTGGCCAACGCCAGGATGCGCGTGCGGAGCTCCCCGTCCGGGAGCGAGGTGAAGTGGTTGAACAACGGCTCGACGACCACCGGGTAGACCCACGACCCCAGCACCGTGAGCACCGCACCGGCCAGCGCCGTCCACAGCGGCCACCGTCGCGGCGAGAGCCGCGCCGCTCCGATCACCAGCAGCACGGTCCCACCGGCGAACACCCAGCCCACCAGCAACGAGATTCCCTGGTCGCTGAGCCACCCGCCCAGCGACTGTCGGGTGAGTCCGAAGTCGAGGGCGTTGGCACGGATCGCGAGGTCGAAGGGTGCGGTGACCAGCCGCCCGGCGAGGAGGACCAGGAGGGTGGCGAGCAGGACGCGCAGCCACCACGGTCGCCGGACGACTCGGGCCAGCCGTGCACCCAGTCGCGTCAGTCCCAGCAGGAGGGCCAGCACGGTGGATACCCCGAGGCCGGCCCAACCCAGGTGCCTCTGGGCCGAGGAGTACGACTCGCCGCGCGCGAGCTGGGCCGGTGAGAACACCTCACTCCCCTGCACCCGTTCGAGATGACCGCCGGGCACCCACGACCAGGGCACGAAGACGGCCCCGAGGACGACGAGCAGCACCAGCGAGACCCCGATGAGCCACAGGCACAGCCTCAGGCTCGGTCCGGGCTGCTGGGTCACACCTCTCAGCGTGCCACCCCGGCAAGGCGCGCCAGGTCGTCGCGCCACAGGCCCACGAACGCCTTCTGGGTGGAGCCGAGCTCGGTGCGGAACGAGCGCTCGGCCGGAGCGCCCTCGCTGACTCTGTCGTAGAAGCGCACCAACCGGTCGGCGCCGTACTCCTGCGCGAGGAACCGGCAGGCCAGCCACGCCTCCTCGTAGGTCGCCCCGAGGCCGTTGGCGGTCGGGTCCAGGTCCTGCGTCGTGGGCAGCCCCCGGGGCAGTCCGTCCTTGCGGATGCGTGCGAGGATCTGCCCCGCAGCCACGTCCAGCGGCACCTGCGCCGCGTCGAGCGCGACATAGTCGGCGAAGCCCTCGAGCAGCCAGGTGGGCATCGAGGTGAAGGTGGCGCCGGTCGCGACGTGGGTGGACTCGTGCGTCATCACGACCTGGGCGCCGACCTGCTTGAGCTTGCCGAAGACGTCCGGGTTGATGAAGACCCGGACGGGAGCACCCGGTGTCAGCGAGCCGTCGGCCGAGGTCGTGACAGCCGCGATGTTGTCGTACTCGCCGGGCTGGGACTGCACCGCTGCGTCGAGCTGGCTGCGGGTGTGCGGGACCTCGACGACCAACGGCCCCGTCCATCGAGGCAGCACCCGTCGGACCTGCGTGCGGGCGCGGGTGACCAGGCCTGCGTAGCGTCCCGGGGGTCCACCGGCCACCGCGAGCAGCGTGTCCGGCGTGCGTACGACGCTCAGCCGTTCGACCAACCACAAGGGCGTGCGCTGGTCCGGCCCCCCGAAGGAGACGATGCGGGCTCCGCCGGAGGTGGGCACGAAGACCACTCCGGTCTCGAGGTGTGCCGGCGCCTCGTCGTACCCCTCGAAGCGGTAGTCCAGCTGGACCGTCCCGCGCCACGCGTCGGGTCCGAGCTCCTTGAGCGAGGCGGCGTCGAGCGGCGCACCCTCGTCCACGTAGCGCAGGGACAGGTCCCCGATCCGCAGGTCCGCGGCGTTGTCGTGCACCCGCCCCATCAGCTCCTCCGTCCCGGGAGCAGCGAGGCCCTCGGCATCGGCCCGCGTGCCGCCCTGCAGAGCCGTGACGAGGCGTCCCAGCACTTCCTGCGCCTGCTGGGACCGCTCGCCGCCGGTCCCCTGCGAGGCCGTGGGGGTGGGGATCGCCACCTCGCGGTCACAACCGACGAGGAGCCCCACCATCGCGAGGAGAAGGGCCGGGACAAGCAGGAAGCCGCCCACCCGTGGTGGGCGAGCGGCTCTGCGAGTGGCGTGGTCAGCCAGGGCGGACCGCGCCGACGTACGGCATGTCGTGCAGGCCGGAGATCCGGACGCCGGAGCCGGGGTTGAGGGCGTTCACGATCTGGCCGTTGCCGATGTAGAGACCGACGTGGCTGATCGGGCTGTAGTAGAAGACGAGGTCACCGGGCTGCAGCTCGCTCTCAGAGATGTGCCGACCGGAATTGTACTGCGCCGTGGAGTTGTGCGGCAGGCTCACGCCGGACTGGCTCCAAGCCATCATCGTGAGGCCGGAGCAGTCGAAGGCGCTGGGCCCGGCCGCCCCGTAGACGTAGGCCTTCCCGACCTGCGACCGGGCGTAGGCGACCACCGGCCCACCCAACCGTGCCATCCGCGCTGCGGCAGCCTGCTCCGCCTGACGGGCGGCCTTCTGCTCCAGCCGGTCGAGCGTCGCGCTGGCCGAGGCCGCGCGCGCGTCCATCTGCTTCTCCTGCTTGCGCAGGTTCTTCTCGACACCGGCCAGCATCGTGACCTGGTGGCGCATCGCGGCGCGACGCTGGTTGAGCTGCTGCAGCTGGACGTTGGAGGTGGCCAGGGCCGCGCCCTGCGCACCAGCGTCCTCGCTGACCAGGGTCACGTTGCTCAACAGGAGCTTGGAACCCTCCGAGAGCGCCTCGGTCGGGGCCGAGGATCCGGGACCGCCGGCGTAGCCGTCGCCGTACTCGTTCACGACGCTGGTGGCCATCTGGGTCCGCACGGAGTCCATGATCTGACGCTGACGCTCGATCTGGGTGCCGAGCTTGCCCATCTGGGCGCGGGAGCCGCTCAGCTTGCTCTGGGCCTTGTCGTGGCGGGTGTCGGCCGCGTCCGCCTTCTGGGAGAGGCGGTCGACCTGCGCCCGGGCGGCGTCGATGTCGTTGGTGACGGGGGCTGCGGAGGCGGGACCCGCGGTGGCGAGTCCGATTCCGAGGGTGGCGAGTGTCGCAGTGACTACTGCGGCAACCTGGCGGTGGGAGCGGGCATGGAGATGTATGCGGCCGTCGGGCACGAAGCGGTCGTCCTCTTTGTCTGTACGCCTACCAGGTCAGCTGACGGATTCGGGCCCAAAGAACGCCCTACCAGCCCTGTCGCCGTGATCCGTGGTGCGATCAGCAGCGAGGCGGGCCGGATTCACCCCAAGTAACGTGGGTCCCCGGCTCTGGCACAGGTTTCTCCCCCCGGAGACCTGCTTCAGACTCGGCGCGGCCCCTGAGTGAACCCGGTCGGTGCACTGGTCCAGGGGCCATGAGCCCCACACAGTAGGCAAGAAGCGGGACCGACAACAAGTCGTGACCCGGCAGGACCGGTGTGGTGTCGACCACCTCCATGTCGCACGCGTCACTGCGGTCACTGCTGCCACACCACTCAGAACGATCAGGCCGACTCCACCTCGGGCCCGGCCACGGGGGTGACCATGCGCAGCGGCGGGACGAGGCCCGACTGCGCCAGGACGTCGAGCGCGAGCTGCTCCTCGTGGTCGAAGCTGAGCTCGGGCGGCGGCCCGAGCAGCACGGTCACCACGCAGTCGTGGCACGACAGGCCTCGGACCACGCAGGTGTCGCAGTCGATGCGAACGCTCATCTTGGGGCTCCTCAATGCAACCGGGGAAGGTGTGGGAACGACTCCACCACCGACCACTGACAGGCCACATCCGGCGACGGCGCAGCGGCCCTGCCTGCCGGGTTTTGTCGGTGCTCCTGCCTAGCGTCACTTCCATGAGCAGGTGGGCCACGCAGATGAGCTTCGACGAGCTCGGACGTCCCCTGCGCGACATCACCTTCTGCGTCGTCGACCTCGAGACGACCGGAGCCTCCGTGCAGGGGGGCGCGATGATCACCGAGATCGGCGCGGTCAAGGTGCGCGGGGGCGAGGTGCTCGGCGAGTTCCAGACGCTGGTCAACCCGCACGCGCAGATACCGCCGTTCATCGCCGTGCTCACCGGCATCACCAACTCGATGGTGGCCTCCTCCCCCTCCATCGACTCCGCCCTGCCGGCCTTCCTGGAGTTCGCCCAGGGCACCGTCCTGGTCGCCCACAACGCACCGTTCGACATCGGCTTCCTCAAGCACTTCGCCGCCGCGCAGGACCGGCCCTGGCCGACGTTCGAGGTGCTCGACACCGCCCGTCTCGCCCGCCGGGTGATCACGCGCGACGACGCGCCGAACTGCAAGCTCAGCTCGCTCGCCATCGCCTTCGGCGCCACCACCACTCCCAACCACCGGGCGCTCTCGGACGCGCGCGCGACCGTCGACGTGCTGCACGGCCTGATGGAGAGACTCGGCGGGCTGGGCGTCCAGACGCTCGAGGAGCTGCAGACCTTCACCTCGCGCGTCAGCCCGGCGGTACGTCGCAAGCGGCACCTCGCCGAGCACCTGCCGCACTCCCCCGGCGTCTACCTGTTCCGCGACGAGCAGCAACGGGTGCTCTACGTCGGCACCTCCCGTGACCTCCGGACCCGCGTCCGCACCTACTTCACCGCCTCCGAGAGCCGTTCACGCATGGGCGAGATGGTCAATCTCGCTGCCTCCGTCACCGGCATCGAGTGCGCCACCCCCCTGGAGGCACGGGTGCGCGAGCTGCGCCTGATCGCGGCACACAAGCCCCGTTACAACAGGCGCAGCCGCCACCCCGAGAAGATGCACTGGCTGAAGCTGACCGTGGAGCCGTGGCCGCGGCTGTCCCTGGTGCGCAAGGTCGCCGAGGACGGGGCCGACTACCTCGGCCCGTTCGCGTCCCGTCGCACCGCCGAGAAGTGCCTCGTCGCACTGCACGAGGCCTTCCCGATCCGCCAGTGCAGCGACCGGATCCCGATCACCCCCAGCGGCTCGGCCTGCGTGCTGGCCGAGATGGGGCGCTGCCTCTCCCCCTGCGACGGCAGCATCTCCATGGACGACTACGCGGGCGTCGTCGCCACGGTCCGGGACAACCTCCTGCACCGTGCCGACGAGGTCGTCGAGGCACTCACGGCACGGATGGACCGTCTCGCCGACGACGAGCGGTTCGAGGAGGCGGGTGTGCACCGCGACCGACTCTCGGCCTTCGTGCGTGCGGCCTCCCGCACCCAGCGCCTGGGAGCCCTCTCCTCGTGCTCCGAGCTCGTGGCGGCCCGCCGCGAGGACGACCGGCGCTGGGCGGTCCACGTCGTCCGCAACGGCCGGCTGGCCGCTTCCGGCGTCATCCCGGTCGACGCCCACGCCGGTGTCTGGGTGACCCAGCTGCGCGAGTCCGCGGAGACGGTGCTGGGTGGTCCCGGCCCGACTCCCTCGGCCAGCGCCGAGGAGTCCGAGCAGATCCTGCGCTGGCTCGAGCAGCCGGGGGTGCGGCTCGTGCACGTCGAGGGCGAGTGGGCGTGTCCGGTCCGAGGCGCCACGCGCCACCTGGCCGTGCACGACGCCGTGGAGAGCTCGCGCGTCTCGCTGGTGCCCTTCGACGAGCGGCGTGCACTGGCGACCGTCCACCAGCCCGCTCGCTGACCGCGGTACCTTGACCCCATGATCACCGCCATCGTCTTCGTGAAGGCCGACGTCGCGCGCATCCCCGAGGTGGCCGAGGCGATCGCCGCGCTCTCCGGGGTGAGCGAGGTCTACAGCGTCACCGGCAAGATCGACCTGATCACCCTCGTCCGCGTGACCGACCACGAGGACGTCGCTCGCGTCGTCGCCGACTCGATCAACAAGGTCCCGGGCGTGATGGAGACCGAGACCCACATCGCCTTCCGCACCTACTCCCAGCACGACCTCGAGTCGGCCTTCTCCCTCGGTCTGGACTGAGCACTAGTCCGATCGGGCTACACCGGCCCACCATCCGGTCATATCCGACTTAATTCGGACAAATCTTCGGCAATGTCGCCTCCTGGGACCGGGTGATCGGTGAAGATCGTGGGACCACGTCCTCAGGAGGGTCCCGGTGTCGAAGCACGAGGTCTGCGTCATCGTTCCCGTCTACAACGAGGCCCAGACCGTGGCGACCACGGTCTCAGACCTGCTCGAGCACTTCCCTCACGTCGTGTGTGTCGACGACGGTTCGCGCGACGGTTCGGCCGACCTGGCCCGGGCGGCCGGCGCGACGGTCCTTCGCCACGTGATCAACCAGGGCCAGGGCGCCGCTCTGCGGACCGGCTTCGACCACGTCCTGCGTCACACCAGCGCCGCCTACGTGGTGACGTTCGACGCCGACGCCCAGCACCTGGTCGAGGACGCACGACGGATGGTGGAACGCGCCCGGGCCGAGGATGTCGATGTCGTGCTGGCGTCGCGCTTCACCGGGTCCACCGAGCAGATGCCGCTCCTGCGCGAGCTGATCCTGCGAGCAGCCGTGAGGTTCACCCGGATGACGTCTCGGCTGGAGGTCACCGACACCCACAACGGTCTGCGGGTCCTGTCCCGTCACGCCATCGGGCGCATCGACCTCCGGATGCCGCGGATGGCCTACGCGAGCGAGCTGCTGGACGCGATCGTGCCTGCCGGGCTCACCTACGTGGAGGAGCCCGCCACCGTCATCTACACCGACTACTCGCGTGCCAAGGGCCAGCGGAACAGCAACGCCTTCAACATCCTGTTCGACCTTGCCGTACGCCGGCTGCGGGCGGCCCAGTGATCATCAAGATCCTGTTGATCGCCGCGGCCCTCGGGGTCGCCGTCCTCGTCCTGCGGGAGCAGGTGCCCGGCCAGCGGGAGGCATCCCGACGGGTGGTCGGGCTGCTGGTCGTGGTGGTCGGCATCATCGCCGTGCTGTGGCCCGAGCTGACCACCAGTGCCGCCAACGCCGTCGGGGTCGGCCGCGGCACCGACCTCGTGCTCTACCTCCTGGTGATCGTCTTCGTCTACTCGGCCCTCGCCACGGCACAGCGGATCCACCGGCTCCAGCACGACATCACCGTGCTGACCCGAGAGCTCGCGCTGTCGCGACCGGTCCTCCCGGGGGGCGATCAGGGAGCTCTACGCCCCGAAGCCCACGTCGACACCACCGTCCACCAGGACTAGCCGGTGGGCCCGGTAGCGCCACGTCGCCTGTTCCTGGTGGTCCTTGCGGCCGCCCTGCTGATCCAGAGCGCATGGATCCTGGCGCTGCCCGCCTTTCGTGGAAGCGACGAGTTCGACCACGTCTACAAGGCCGAGGCCGTGGCGCACGGCCAGCTCCTCGACGACGGTGGGACCGACCGCGGACGCGGCGGGCTCCTCACCGTCCCGGCTGACGTCGTGGCTGCGGCGTCCGCGATGTGCGAGTCCTACGAGTACACCGGCCACGACAACTGTCACCCCGTGGAGCACGTGGGTGGCGGCATGGTGACAGTCGCCAGTGGCGCATCGACGTACAACCCGACCTACTACGCGGTGGTCGGCCTGATGGCCAGACCGTTCAGCGGTGCCGGTGCCGACTTCGCCATGCGTGCCTTCACCGGCATCCTGGCCGCCCTGTTGCTCGCCTGGGCAGCCGTGGTGACCGCCGGCTGGGCTCGCAGCGCGTGGCCCATGGCTGCCCTGCTCGTGACGGCCACCCCGGTGCTCGTCTACAGCACCGCCGTCGCCAGTCCCAACGGCGTGGGCTACGCCGCGGCGTGCCTGCTGTGGGCCGCCGGGCTGGGCCTCGTCGAGGATCCAGCGCATCCCCGGCTCGTGGCGCTGACGACCGCTGCGCTGACCGTGATGGTCACCCACAGCACGGGCGTGCTGTGGCTGGCCTGTGTGTTCGTCGTCGTCGCGCTCCTCCAGCCACTGAGCACCTGGGCTGCGCTCTTCGGTCGGTCGGGGCGCGCTCTCCTCGGTGCGGGAGCAGTCGTCGGGCTGGGTGGCGTGGCCTGCGTCGCCTGGATCCTGCTCGCGAAGACCAACGCCGTCAACACCGGCGCAGGCATGGGTCACCTCCCGTTCGGCGATCTCGTCAGCGGCCTGTTCGTGTGGGGACTGCAGACCATCGGAGCCTTCCCCCTGCGCGACGACCCGGCGCCCGTCATCGTCTACGTGCTGTGGCTGGTGCCGTTCGTCACCCTCGTGGTGGCCGGCATCCGACGCGGTTCGGTCCGGCTGCGTCTGGCGGGTGTGGTGCTTCTCACGATCTGGGTGGCGGTTCCCGTGGCGCTGAGCTACCTCTCCTACGACTCGGAGGGCCTGGCCTGGCAGGGCCGCTACGCGCTGCCCCTGGCGATCGGGTTCCCGGCGCTGGCCGGTCTCGCGCTCACCAGGAGTCGAAGCCATCCGCGCAGGGCTCACCTGGTGGCGGTGGTGGCCCTGTGTGCGCTGGCGCAGACGATCTCGTGCGTGGCAGTCGCGTGGCACGAGGCAGGCACGGACCTGTCCCCCGACTTCGCGTCGAGCATCCCCGGCGCCCTCGTCGTGATCGCAGGGCTTGCCCTCGCCGGAGGGCTGCTCCCGTTGCTCCTGCTTCGACCCGGCGCACACCCCGAGAGCCTCGGTCTCACGCCGGCACGCACCACCGTGGGGGTGTGACCGTGATCGACGTCCTGCTGCCCTTCTACGGCGATCCGGCCCTGATGCGGCTCGCGGTGCAGAGCGTGCTCGAGCAGACCTCGCGCGACTTCCGGCTGGTAGTGGTCGACGACAGCTACCCCGACCCCATGGTGGCCTCCTGGTTCGAGCAGCTCGGCGACGCTCGCGTCGAGTACCACCGCAACGCGAAGAACCTGGGCGCCAACCGAAACTACGTCCGGGCCTTGGAGCTCGCCACTGCCGAGCACGTGGTGGTGATGGGCGCGGACGACATCATGCTGCCGCACTACCTGCAGACCGTCCGCGAAGCCCTCGTCCGGTTCCCTGCGGCCGCGGTCGTCCAGTGCGGCGTCGAGGTCATCGACGGTGACGGTCAGGTCGTGCTGCCCATCTCGGACCGGCTGAAGCGACGACTCACCCCTCACCCTCGCGACGTTGCACTGCTGCGCGGGGAGGACCTGATGGTCTCCCTGCTGCACGGCAACTGGACCTACTTCCCCAGTCTGTGCTGGCGGACCGATGCGGTTCGCTCGATCGGCTTCCGCCCGGACTTCCACGTCGTACAGGACCTCGGTCTGCTGATGGACGTGCTCCTCGCAGATGGTGCGCTCGCCCTCCACCCGGCGGTGGCGTTCAGCTACCGCCGGCATGCCGGAAGTGACTCCGCAGTGAAGACGGTCGGAGGTAGCCGGTTCGAGGAGGAGAAGCGCTACTTCGCGATGATCGCGGAGGTTATGTCACAGCATGGCCTGCCCCGGGCGGCCCGGGCGGCACGGGCACACGTCACCTCCCGTCTCCACGCCGCCGCTCTGCTCCCGGTGGCCGTGCGCCACCGGGATGCACCGGCTGTGGCCAGGTTGCTCCGCCACGCGACGCGATAGCCTCCCCGCATGTCATGGCTGGACCTGATCGGCTGGTGCGGTTCCGCGCTGCTGATCGTCTCGGTGATGCAGGCCAGGCTCCTGAGGTTCCGGGTCCTCAACCTGGCGGCCTGCGTCGTCCTGACCGGCTTCAACGCCGCGCTGGAGATCTGGCCGATGGTGGCCATGAACGTCGCGCTGTGCGGGATCAACGTGTGGCACATCCGCCGCCTCGTGGCCACCCGGCACGACGAGTCGACCTACGAGGTGCTCGAGGTCGGCCCTGACGACGAGTACCTCCGGCACGTCATGCGCGTGCACGGCGCCGACATCTTGAGGTTCCAGCCCGACCTCGTCTGGGACGGCGCCGCACCCGGGCGGTCGGCGTACCTCGTCCAGCGCGGCGACGAGACCGTCGGCATCGTGCTGGTGCGCGACGACGGTGACCAGGTGGCGCGGGTGCAGCTCGACTACGTCACACCGCGGTTCCGCGACTTCTCACCCGGCGAGTTCGTGTGGCGCAGGAGCAACGTCCTGCGCGAACACGGCTTCACCCGGGTGGTGACGCCCTCGAGCATGGTCGGCGCCTACTACGGACGTCTGGGGTTCCGGCGTGATGACGACTCGGGCTCCTGGACGCTCGAGCTCTGAGTCAGCGGGTGGCCGCGACCCAGCGGTCCAGCGTGGCGTGCGCCGCGCCGGAGTCCACCGCCTCGGTGGCACGGGCGATGCCGGTCACCAGCCGGTCCTCGATCGAGCCGGGCTCGGCGGCGTGCACGGCCAGGGCTGCGCCGGCGTTGAGCAGGACGGCATCACGCACAGGACCCCTCTCGCCGCCCAGCAACCGGCGTACGACCTCCGCGTTGTACGCCGCGTCCTGACCGCGCAGTCCCTCGGCGGTCCCACGCGGGACCCCGAGCGCGAGGGGGTCGAGCGTGTGCTCGACGACCTCGCCGCCCGTGACCGCCCAGAGGCTCGAGGTCGTCGTCGTGGTCAGCTCGTCCAGCCCGTCGTCGCCGCGGAAGACCCAGGCGTCGACCCCGCGTCGGGCGAAGACCCCCGCCATCACCGGTGCCATCCGTCGATCGGCGCACCCGATCGCCTGCGCGTCCGGCTTGGCCGGGTTGGCGATCGGCCCGAGGAAGTTGAAGGTCGTGCCGATGCCGAGCTCGCTCCGGGCGGTGGCCGCGTGCCTCAGGGCGGGGTGGAAGGCGGCCGCGAAGCAGAACGTGATGCCGGCCTCCCCGGCGACCCGGGCCACGTCGGTCGCCGACAGGTCGAGCCGGATCCCGAGACGTTCGAGCACGTCGGCGCTGCCGGCCTTGCTCGAGGCGGAGCGGTTGCCGTGCTTGACCACAGGGGCACCGGCCCCGGCCGCGACGATCGCGGCCATCGTCGAGATGTTCACCGAGAACGAGCGGTCACCACCCGTGCCGACGACGTCCAGCACGCGGCCGGGCACCGAGAGCGGCGTCGCGTGCTCGTACATCGCGTCGACGAGACCCTGGAGCTCCTCGACCGTCTCGCCCTTGGCCCGCAGGGCCACGGCGAAGCCGGCGATCTGCACCGGGGTCGCCGCGCCGGACAGGATCTCTCCCATGGCCCAGGCGGTCTGCTCCGCGGTGAGGTCGGCTCCGGCGACCAGTGACCCGAGAACCCCGGGCCACGTGATCCCCGACATCAGGCTTCGGCCGGGACCCGCGAGCGCAGCAGCCGGATGACGGTCTCCGCGAGCTCGATGGGGTCCAGCGGGTGCGAGACGGCGCCCTCGGCGCGCGACCACGTCGCCAGCCAGTTGTCCTGGACCCGGCCGGTCAGGACCAGGATCGGCGGGCAGCGGAAGATCTCGTCCTTGAGCTGGCGGGCGATGCCCATCCCACCCGCCGGCACCGCCTCACCGTCGAGGATCGCCAGCGCGATGCCGCCGGCATCCATCTGCTGGATCACGACGGGCTCGGTGGCCACCTCGACGTACTCGAGGGTCGGGAGGTCGGGGTGCGGCCGCCTGCCGAGCGCCAGCATCACCTGCTGGCGGGTGTCGACGTCGTCGCTGTAGACGAGCACCCTCAGCGGGCTGGCGGCTGCGGTCGTGTCGGAGCTGGTCACGCGGCAGATGCTACCGGTTGGGCCGCCGGCCGGACGGGCTGTCCCCGGACGTCGCCACAGACGGGGCGGTCGTCGACACCGCTCCGGTCGGGTCGCGGCGCTCCTCGGCCCTCTGCAGACGCTCGAGCCGGTCGAGCCGCCTGTCCTCGCGCCGTGCCTCCGCCATGGACGACCGCACCCACTGCGCGAACAGCACGGCGAAGAGCACGATGCCGATGAGGTCCCCCGATCCCCAGAGGATGCCGCCGGCCAGGTGCTGGTCGGCGAACGGGTCCGGCAACCAGGGCATCGAGGCGTGCAGGGAGGGATACCAGTCCCCGCCGATCAGGGTCGTCTGCCCCATGATCGTGACCCCGAGGAAGGCGTGGAACGGCAGGGTGAGCAGGAGCAGGAGCAGCCGGAAGGTGTGGCTCACCCGTCCCGGCACCGGGTCGATGCCCAGGATCGGGGTGAAGAACAGTGCGCCGACCACCACCAGGTGGACGTGCATGAGCTCGTGGAGCAGCGCCGAGTGCAGCGTCGCGTCGTACCAGCCGGAGAAGTAGAGCGCCCACGGACTGATCACGTAGAGCGCCAGGGTCAGGGGGGCGAAGGTCAGCACCTTGGCCACCCGGGAGTGCAGCACCGACAGCAACCAGGCCCGCGGACGGCGCGGCAAGGTGCGCAGCGCCAGCGTGACGGGTGCCCCCAGCGCGCAGAACAGCGGCACGACCATCGTCAGGATCATGTGCTGCACCATGTGCACGCTCAGCAGCGTCGTGTCGTAGGCAGCGATGCCGGAGCTGGTGGCGAAGAAGAACGACCCCATCCCGCCGAGCACGAAGGCGAGCGTGCGCCCGAGCGGCCAGCGGTCACCGCGTTCGTGGAGCCGCCACACGGCGTAGAGGTAGAGCCCGGTGGCCCACACCACGAGCACGAAGAGGAACGGCGGAAGTCCCCATTCGGTGAAGACCGCCGACGGTGAGAAAGGTGGCACTCCTAGAGGTTAGAAGCACATTCACAGCGAAACACCGGGGGTAGGTGTGGAGTCTTCTCAGGAGGGAGCAATAATGCTCGTGTGGCGACTGCAGCGACTATCCCGGCATCCCGGCTCCACGGGCATCACGACCGTCCCAGCATGGTGAGTGTGGGCACCATCGTGTGGCTGTCCAGCGAGCTGATGTTCTTCGCGGCGCTCTTCGCCGCCTACTTCACGATCAGGGCGGTCAGCCCCGAGCTCTGGGCCCAGGAGAGCGCCAAGCTGAACGTCCCGTTCTCCTCGCTCAACACCCTGATCCTGGTGCTCTCCTCGGTGACCTGCCAGCTCGGTGTCTTCAAGGCCGAGGACGGCATCGTCGGTCGCACCGGCAAGCTCCGCCAGTTCAAGCTCTGGGGACTGCGTGAGTGGTTCGTGATGACCTACATCATGGGCGCCATCTTCATCGGTGGCCAGGCCTTCGAGTACGCCGAGCTCGTGCACGAGGGCATGACCATCCCCTCGTCCGCGTACGGCACGGTGTTCTACCTCGCCACGGGCTTCCACGGCATCCACGTGACAGGCGGGTTGATCGCGTTCCTGTTCGTGCTCGGCCGCACGTTCGTGGCCCGGAAGTTCACCCACGAGCAGGCCGTGACGGCCATCGTCGTGTCGTACTACTGGCACTTCGTCGACGTCGTCTGGGTCGGGTTGTTCTTCACCGTCTACATTCTTAAGTAGTTCTTCATCCACCCTAAGGACGTACTGGTGCGACTCCTGCAGAATCTCAGCCGCTCGACAGCTCGCCGGATCGCCGGTCGGCTCTCGGTCGGTCGTCGCAGTCGGTTCGCGGCACCACTGGTGCTGCTTCTCGGCCTGCTGATGACGGGCGGCATGTACGCCGCACTCTCGCCGGCGACCGCACAGACCCAGACGGCCGACGAGGACATGGTCACCAAGGGCCGAGCGATCTTCCTCGTGGGCTGTGCCTCCTGCCACGGCAAGAACGCCGAGGGCATCACCACCGTCAAGGGCGGCCAGTACGGCCCGTCGCTGATCGGTGTCGGCGCCGCCGCGGTGGACTTCCAGGTCGGCAGCGGCCGGATGCCGATGGCCCAGCCGGGCACCCAGGCTGTGCGCAAGCCCCCCGTCTACAACGCCGACGAGATCGAGGCTCTGGCGGCGTACGTCGCCTCGCTGGGTCCCGGCCCCGACGTCCCCGCCGAGTCGCAGTACAGCGCCAAGGACGCCACGAACGAGGACATCGTCCGCGGTGGCGAGTTCTTCCGCACGAACTGCACCGCCTGCCACAACTTCGCCGGCACCGGTGGCGCACTGCCCCGTGGTCGCTACGCGCCGACCCTCAAGGGCGTCTCGGAGAAGCACATCTTCGAGGCCATGCTCACCGGCCCCCAGCAGATGCCCGTCTTCTCCGACGAGATGCTCAGCCCGACCGACAAGCGCCAGATCATCGCCTACCTGAAGAAGAACGAGGAGACGCCCAACTACGGCGGCTTCACGCTCGGCTCGCTGGGCCCGGTCTCTGAAGGTCTCTTCGCCTGGCTGGTGGGCATCGGCGGCCTCGTGGGCGCCGCGGTCTGGATCGCAGCGAGCTCCACCCGATCGAGGAAGAAGAAGCAGGCATGACCGTCGACAAGCACGAGGGTGCGACGAGCGCACCCGGAAGCGAGATCGAGCCGATCTCCGACCCGGGTCTGCCCGAGCACCTGCCCCGTCCGACCGATGTGGACGAGGACGCCGCGAAGCGTGCCGAGCGACAGGTCGCGATGCTCTTCGGCCTCTCGACCGTCTTCACGCTGCTGTTCTGCGTCTCCTACTTCGTCTTCCACGTCGGCGACGACCCGAGCATCGTCCTTGGCCTCGGCGCCTCGAACGTCGCCCTGGGGCTCACCCTCGGCCTGGCGCTGCTGTGCATCGGCATCGGCACCATCCAGTGGGCCCGCAAGCTCATGGGCGACCACGAGATCATCGAGATGCGTCACCCCGGCGCCTCCAGCGAGGAGGACAAGAAGGCGACCCTGGAAGCCCTCGCGCTCGGCACCGAGGAGTCGGGCATCGGCCGCCGTCCCCTGATCCGCAACTCCCTGCTCGGAGCTGTGGGCGCCCTGGGCCTCCCCGCGATCATCGCGCTGCGCGACCTCGGCCCGCTGCCGGGCGACAAGCTCACCAAGACGGTCTGGAAGAAGGGCATGCGCGTCGTGCAGGACGTCGACGGCACCCCGATCCGGCCCGCCGACATGGAGATCGGCCAGCTGATCAACGGCGAGCCCGCCCTGTTCTTCGAGGAGAACGCCCAGGGTGAGCCTCTCGTCGAGGGAGTCGAGCTCCAGGTCGAGAAGTCCAAGGCCGCCGTGATCATCGTCAAGATGCAGCCCGACGACATCAAGCCGGCCAAGGGCCGGGAGAACTGGGGCGTCAACGGCGTCCTGTGCTTCTCCAAGATCTGCACCCACGTCGGCTGCCCCATCTCCTTGTGGGAGCAGCAGACGCACCACCTGCTCTGCCCCTGCCACCAGTCGACGTTCGACCTGGCCGACAGCGGCCGGGTCATCTTCGGGCCGGCCGCCCGGCACCTTCCCCAGCTGCCCATGGCTGTGGACGACGAGGGATACCTGATCGCCACCAGCGACTTCACGGAGCCTGTTGGTCCTAGCTTCTGGGAGCGTGACAACTATGAGCTCAAGTAACGGCGTCGCCACCACCAACGGCACCGCCCCTGCGAAGGCCTCGAAGCCGTCCAAGGCGGGAGCCGCCGCCACCTGGGCCGACGACCGACTCGGTCTGGCCGGTCTCGCCAAGAAGAACCTCCGGAAGGTCTTCCCCGACCACTGGTCGTTCATGCTGGGCGAGATCGCGCTCTGGAGCTTCGTCGTCCTGCTGCTCACCGGTGTCTTCCTGACCCTGTGGTTCCGCCCGAGCATGGTCGAGGTCGTCTACGACGGCTCCTACGACCAGCTGCGCGGCATCCACATGTCTGAGGCCTACGCGTCCAGCCTGAACATCTCCTTCGACGTTCGCGCCGGTCTGCTGATGCGGCAGATGCACCACTGGGCCGCCATGATCTTCGTGGCCTCGATGATGATCCACCTGCTGCGCGTCTACTTCACGGGTGCGTTCCGCAAGCCTCGTGAGCTCAACTGGGTGATCGGTTCGCTCCTGCTCCTGCTCGGGACCCTGGAGGGCTTCACCGGCTACTCGCTGCCGGACGACCTGCTCTCCGGCACCGGCATCCGGGCGGCTGACGGGTTCATGAAGTCGATGCCCGTGGTCGGCACCTACATGTCGTTCTTCCTCTTCGGCGGCGAGTTCCCGGGTGACTCGATCATCCCCCGGCTCTACACCGTGCACGTGCTGCTGATCCCCGGCATCCTCATCGCCCTGATCGCGGCGCACATGCTGCTCCTCGTCTACCACAAGCACACCCAGTGGCCCGGGCCCGGACGCACCGAGCAGAACGTCGTCGGCTTCCCGATGCTCCCGGTGTACGCCGCGAAGGCCGGCGGGTTCTTCTTCGTGGTCTTCGGCGCCCTGGCCCTGATGGGCGGCTTGCTGAGCATCAACCCGGTCTGGCGGTTCGGTCCCTACAACCCGGCCGAGGTCACCGCCGGCTCCCAGCCCGACTGGTACATGGGCTGGCCGGACGGCGCACTGCGGATCATGCCTGGCATCGAGTCGCACTTCTGGGGCGTCACCCTGTCCTGGAACGTCCTGCTCCCGATCATCATCCTTCCTGGACTCATGTTCACGATCCTGATGATGCTCCCCTTCATCGAGGGCTGGATCACCGGCGACAAGCGCGAGCACCACCTGCTCCAGCGCCCGCGCAACGCCCCGACTCGCACCGCGCTGATGGTGGCCCTGATGACCTTCTACGGTCTGATGTGGGCGGCCGGCGGCAACGACATCATCGCCATCAAGATGCGGCTCAGCATCAACCAGATCACCTACTTCATGCGGGCTGCGGTCTTCATCGGACCGGTGATCGCCTTCCTGATCACGCGCAGGTGGTGCATCTCGCTGCAGCGCCACGACAACGAGACGTTGCTGCACGGCTACGAGAGCGGCGTCATCATGCGCGACGCGCAGGGCGGCTACAGCGAGAAGCACCTGCCGCTCCCGCTCGACACGGCCTACACGCTGACCGCGCGTGACCGTGACGAGATCTTCGTCTCCGAGACTGAGGTCGACGCCAACGGTGTCCCCTCGCCGACGGGACGCAAGGACAAGCTGCGGGCCAAGCTGTCGGCCTACTGGTACGGCAGCAACGTCCAGAAGCCGACCAGGGCAGAGCTCGAGGAGAGCCACCACCACGCCGAGATCGAGACGGCGCACGACGCCCCCCTCGAAGGGCACGCCGCTGACGGCCACCAGTTCGACGGTCGCCACGACGTGAGCGGCGAGGAGCTCAGCACCAAGCACTGAGTCATCACGACGAAGGGGCCCGGGTTCTCCCGGGCCCCTTCGTCGTGTCGCAACCGGTTGGTCCGCGCCGAGCTCCAGGGCTGGCTCTGCGAAGACATCACGCCCTGCGCGCGGTCGCGGCGGAACCTGGGACCCGCCGTGCACCCGGAACCGCGCCAGCAGGCCACCCTGGGGCTTCTGAGGCGTCCTGGGTCCTGACTGGGTGGGTTCTCCCCCGCCTGGCATCACCAAGTCACGCGGCGCCGAGATCGAGGTCTGGCTGTGCCGCAGGGACTATCAGTTCGGAGAGCAAGGGTGAGCCCCGGGCGGGACCGCAGCGGGGGCTAACGCGAACTGATAGTCCGGCGGGTCGCGCTGAGCACCCCTCGGCGTCTGTTCCCGCCAGCCTGCCCTCCGGCGCGACGGCGGACCAGTACGCGCCACCCGGATGGTCGCCGAAGAAGGGCGGGCAGCGCTCGTGATCAGCGGGCGCTCATCCTGTGCGGCGTCGGGGTTCGGGCACACCGCTCGCGGACCCGCTCAGCTGAGGGCAGACCCGGCCTTGTAGTCGGCGAACGACTCGTTCCAGTCACCGAAGCCGTTGGTCAGGTCGGTGCCGCGATCGGTGCCGGTGTACTGCACCACGTCACCCACCAAGCTGTTGTCGTAGAGCCACCCCGCGTTCGCGGTGCTCATGCCGGTGCAGCCATGGCTCACGTTGGAGTTGCCCTGCTGCCCCACCGACCACGGCGCGGCGTGGATGAACTCGCCGGTGTAGGTCACCCGCATGGCGTACTCGACGTCATCGAGGTCATAACCGTCGGCGCTCGCCGGGTCGATACCGATCGTCTCGGAGTTCATCCGCTTGTGCCGGAACTTCTCGACGATGACCTTGGTGCCGGAGCGGGTGGTGAACTTGGGCTGCTCGCCGGTGGTGATGGGGATGGTGCGGATCTGCTTGCCGTTGCGGAAGACCCTCATCTGGTGGGAGTTCATGTCGACCTTGCTCACCATCGAGTCACCCACGTGGAAGTTCAGGACGCGGTCCTTCTGGCCGTAGATGCCGTTGCCGGCCGAGACCCCGCCGATGTCGGCTTTGACGGTCACGTCGGTGCCCGGCTGCCAGTACGTGCGGGGACGCCAGTGCACCTCGGTGTTGCTGATCCAGTGGAAGGAGCCAGCCTGCGCGGGCTTGCTGGTCACCTCGAGGTGCTTCTCGATCGAGGCCTGGTCGGAGACCGGCACGTCGAAGCGCACGATCACGGGCATGCCGACGCCGACCGTCTGGCCCTCGAGCGGCACGAAGCTGGGGTAGGTCTGCTCGTCCAGACTCAGCGCGCGGGTCCGGAAGCCGGACTCGTAGGAGTTGGCGAGGCCGTTGCCGTCCACCGCCGTGCTGGTGACCCGGTAGCGCGAGGCCGCCTGGAACTCGGTCCGGGAGACCCAGTGGGTCTTGTCGTCCGACAGCCGTCCCTTGACGATGCCGCCCTGGGGACCCGTGACCTGGACCGTCTCGAAGGTGCCGGAGTCGACGCTCAGCTTGAGCTTGCGCTGGAGGTCGATCTCCTTGGCCCCCGCCTTGATGCTGCTGACGATCTTCGCCTCGGAGGCCTTGCTGACCTGCGAGGCGTCACTCGTCGGCTGCGCTCCCGGGTCGTTGCCGCTCTGCTGGCCAGCAGAGCAGGCCGTGACCGCGGTCAGCGTCAAGGCGACACCGACCAGGGAGAGGCGTGAGGACAGGGACCGGCTGGACATTAAGGAACTCCACAGTGACGGAAACAGAACTGGTGACCTCAGGCTAACAACGCCTCCCTGACGACACGCCCACGCCGCGCGTGTGAAGGCTCACGCCCAAGGCTCAGTGAGCGTGCTCTCCGCGGTAGTACTCGAAGACCAGGCCGGACAGTGCCACGGCGCCGAGCACACCACCGATGATGAACAACCACCACCCGACGGCCACTCCCAGCGCCATCGCGGACAGGCACAGGGCGCACCACAGCGGCCACCAGCTGTACGGCGGGAAGAAGCCGAGCTCCCCCGCCCCCTCGGCGATCTCGGCTTCCTTGCGGTCCTCGGGACGCGGCTCCATGCGCATGGCGTGGAAGCCGAGGTAGAACGTGATCAGCGCGACCAGCAGGAAGGTCATCACCAGCGCGGTGGTGCCCGTCCAGTCGCCGGTGATCAGCCAGTACGCCGGCGCCACCAGGATGAAGAACGCGCTGCAGATGCCGAAGACCCAGGCTTCGCTCTTCATCGGGCTCCGTCCTGTCCGCCGAGCGCTCCGCGACGGCCGTCCATGTCAGGTGCGTCGGAGGCCCTGTCGTCGTCGCCGAGGCCGTCGTTGTCGGCGTACTCCAGCGCAGCGATCTCCGGGTGGTGGAGGTCGAAGGCGGGGGACTCCGAACGGATGCGCGGGATGGTGACGAAGTTGTGCCGTGGCGGCGGGCAGCTCGTCGCCCACTCCAGCGAACGTCCCCAGCCCCACGGGTCGTCGACGGTGACGTTGGGGGTGCGGCTGGTCTTGTAGACGTTGTAGAGGAACGGGAACGTCGAGAAGGCCAGCAGGAACGCCCCGATGGTCGAGATCTGGTTGAGCGTGGTGAAGCCGTCGGAGGCCGAGTAGTCGGCGTAGCGACGCGGCATGCCCTCGACGCCCAGCCAGTGCTGGACCAGGAAGGTGGTGTGGAAGCCCACGAACAACAGCCAGAAGTGGATCTTGCCCAGTCGCTCGTCCAGCATCTTGCCGGTCATCTTGGGCCACCAGAAGTAGAAGCCCGCGAACATCGCGAACACCACCGTGCCGAACACGACGTAGTGGAAGTGCGCCACCACGAAGTAGGAGTCCGACACGTGGAAGTCGAGCGGGGGCGAGGCGA
This sequence comes from uncultured Actinomycetota bacterium, assembly GCA_963843775.1. GTDB lineage: Bacteria > Actinomycetota > Actinomycetes > Propionibacteriales > Nocardioidaceae > Marmoricola. The sequence goes on along the minus strand of CAWJLT010000011.1, from coordinate 19,600 downwards.
GGATGACACCGGTCAGGCCGCCGAAGAGGAAGGTCGTCAAGAAGCCCACGGACCACAGCATGGGGGTGTCGAAGGAGATCGATCCCCCCCACATCGTGCCTATCCAGTTGAAGAACTTGACTCCGGTGGGCACCGCGATCAGGAAGGTCATGCCCGAGAAGAAGGCCAGGTCGACCGCGCCGGTGACGAACATGTGGTGCGCCCACACGGCGACCGAGAGGATCGCGATGCCGAGCGTCGCGCCGACGAGTCCGACGTAACCGAAGATCGGTTTGCGGCTGAAGACCGGCAGGATCTCGGTGATGATGCCGAAGAAGGGCAGAGCGATGATGTAGACCTCTGGGTGCCCGAAGAACCAGAACAGGTGTTGCCACAGGATCGCCCCGCCGTGGTTGGCGTCGAAGGTGTGGGCCCCCAGCTTGCGGTCGGCCTCCAGGGCGAGCAGCGCCGCGGCCAGGATCGGGAAGACGATGATCGCGAGCAGGCTGGTGACCAGCGTGTTCCACACGAAGATCGGCATCCGGAACATCGTCATGCCGGGCGCGCGCATGCAGATGATCGTGGTGATGAAGTTGACCGAACCCAGGATGGTGCCGAGACCGGCCAGCCACAGGCCCATGATCCACAGGTCGCCACCGATGCCGGGTGAGCGCACCACGTTGGACAGAGGTGTGTAGGCGAACCAGCCGAAGTCAGCGGCGCCCTCGGGGGTCAGGAAGCCTGAGACGGTGATGATGCTGCCGAAGAGGTAGAACCAGTAGCTCAGCATGTTCAGCCGCGGGAACGCCACGTCCGGCGAGCCGATCTGCAGCGGCATCAGCACGTTGCCGAACCCGAAGAACAGCGGGGTCGCGAAGAGCAGCAGCATGATCGTGCCGTGCATGGTGAAGAGCTGGTTGTACAGCTCCTCGTTGACCACCTGCTGGCCCGGGAACGCGAGCTCGGAGCGGATCAGCAGCGCCATCACGCCACCGATCAGGAACCAGATGAACGAGGTCGTCAGGTAGAGCTTGCCGATCAGCTTGTGGTCGGTAGTGGTGAGGATGCGCACCACCTGCTGCCCGAGCGTGTGCTGCGGCGGGTCTACGCGTGCGCCCACGGGCGCGTCGGAGACGGCGGTCACTCTTCTCCTCCAGTGGTGTCAGAGTCCAGACCGGGGGTCTTGTTGACCTCCGAGCCACCCAACGCGGGGCCGGTGTTGCCCTGGGTGGCGAGTTCCTCGAGGTGTGCGTCGTAGGCCGCCTGGTCGACGACCTTGACGTTGTAGAGCATCCGGGAGTGGTAGACGCCGCAGAGCTCGGCGCACCTGCCCTCGAACGTGCCGAGGCGCGTGGGGGTGATGCTGAAGTGGTTGTGCCGACCCGGCACGACGTCCATCTTGAACAGGAACGCCGGAACCCAGAACGAGTGGATGACATCCGGCGAGGCGAGGTTGATCGTGACGCTCTTGTCCTTGACCAGCCACAGCGTCGGGCGTACGGCGGTGGTGCCGCCCTCGTAGACGACGTCCTTGCCGTCCACCGCCTCGTAGGTGCTGGTCTTCGTGTCGTAGCCGAGGTTGTAGTTGAAGGTCCAGGACCACTGCTGCCCGACGACGGTGATGGTCTCGTCGGGGTTGGGGTCGTCGTGGCGGACCTTCTCCTGGGTGTCCAGGGTGAAGTAGAAGAAGACGATCACCATCATGATCGGGGCGATCGTGTAGAAGATCTCGATCGGCAGGTTGTAGCGCGTCTGGACCGGGATCTCGGTCTCGCTGCGGCGGCGGTAGCGGATCGAGACGAACGCGATCAGGCCCCAGACGATGACGCCGGTCACCATGGCGGCAAGCCACGACCACATCCACAGGTCGTGGACGTAGGGCGCTTCCTTGGTCGCAGAAACCGGCATGGCCAGACGCTTGATCTGGACTTCCTGCTCTGCGGAGCAACCGCTGAAGACGAGCAGCGCGGTGACCATCAGGCCTCCGAGCGCCACCTGGCGGAAGCGCAGAGGGTGCTTCAGACTCACGGACGAGCCCTTTCTTCAAGCTGACACGGACTTCTGGACCAGTTGAGGACAATCGAAACACTACTACTCACCTACCCCAGGACGACGGGCAGGGCGCGGGTAGGTTTCCCGGGGTGAGGGAACCCCCAGCCGCGTACTTCGACCACGCCTCGGGAGAACCCCTGCACCCCGCCGCCGAGGAGGTGCTGGAGCAGGCGCTAGGTCGCGGGTACGCCGACCCACGGCGGCTGCACCGACCGGCCCGGGAGGCGCGACTGCTGCTGGACAACGCGCGGGCCGTCGTGGCCGAGTGTCTCGACCTGCGGCCCGACGAGGTGACGTTCACCCCGAGCGGCACCCATGCCGTGCACCTGGGTGTTCTGGGCCTCCTCGCGGGCCGGGCGCGCCAGGGCGACCTGCTGCTCGCCTCCAGCGTCGAGCACTCCGCCGTCCTGCACGCCGGGTCGTGGCACGCAGGGCACGGCGGCCGCTTCGAGACCGTGGCCGTGGACCGCCACGGGCGGGTCTCACCAGCGTCGGTCGCCGTGGCCGTGGCGGAGCACGGCGAGCCCGCCGTCGTCGCGCTGCAGTCGGCCAACCCCGAGGTCGGCGTGCTGCAGCCGGTCGACGAGGTGGCATCGATGCTCGAGGCACCGGTGTTCATGGACGCCTGCGCCTCCGCCGGGCGCGTTCCGCTCCCCCGGGGCTGGGCGGCCGCCGCCTGCTCGGGCCACAAGTGGGGTGGGCCGGCCGGGGTGGGCCTCCTCCTGGTTCGACGCGGGACGCGCTGGCGCAACCCGTTCCCGGGGGACGAGCGCGTCGACGAGCGGACGACCGGGTTCGAGAACGTGCCCGCTGCCCTCGCCACCGCGGCCGCACTGCGCGCCACCCTCGAGCAGCAGCAGCGACTGGCCGCCCTGCACGAGTCCCTGACGGCGGTGCTGGCCAGGACCGCACGCACCATCCCCGACACCGAGGTGTTCCTCGCCCCGGACCATCGGCTCCCTGGCCTCGTGGCCTTCTCCTGCCTCTACGTCGACGGTGAGGCACTCGTCACCGAGCTGGACCGGCTCGGGTTCGCGGTGGCGAGTGGTTCGGCCTGCACGGCCAGCACGCTGGAGCCCAGCCACGTCCTCGTGGCGATGGGCGCCCTCACCCACGGCAACGTGCGCGTCTCCCTGGGACGCGACGTCGAGCCGGCCGACGTGCACCGTCTCGCGGAGGTCCTCCCCGGCCTGGTGGAGCGGCTTCGGGCCGAGGCAGGGGTTCCCCGATGAGTGAGCCCGATGAGTGAGCCGTGAGTGAACCGGTGAGCGGGCCTGACAGCCACCTCGAGCTGGACTGCCGTGGCCTCCCGTGCCCGCGGCCGATCATCGAGCTGGCCAAGGTGTTCGTCGACCTCGACCTGGGGGGCACGGTGGCGGTCACGGCCGATGATCCTGCCGCGGGTGTCGACCTGCAGGCGTGGTGCCGCATGCGCGGCCAGGAGTACGCCGGCGCGACCCTCGCCGACGACGGCGTCCCGACCTACCTGGTGCGACGCGTCAGCTGAGGTGGGGGCGCACGTCCGCGGCGGCGTCCTCGCCGTAGGCCTTGGCCAGGCGTGCCACGAACTGGTCGGCGGTGAAGGTGTACTCCTGCGTGCCCACCTGCTCGACGACGTACGCCGCCAGCACGCAGCCGACCTGTGCCGCCCGCTCGTGGGTGAGCTGCCACTCGAGCGCCGCCAGGAAGCCGGAGCGGAACGCGTCGCCGACCCCGGTGGGCTCGACGGCCACGACACCGGGCACGGCACCGATCTCGATCGTGTCCTGGTCGGTCCCGACGATGCGCACTCCTGCCGCACCGAGGGTGACCACCTGGGTGCCGACGTGGGAGAGGATCTCCTCGGCGCTCCAGCCCGTCTTGGACTCGATCAGGTGCGACTCGTACTCGTTGGAGAAGAGGTACGCCGCGCCGTCCACGAGCTCGCGGATCATCTCGCCCTCCCCGAAGGCCAGCTGCTGGCTCGGGTCGGCGACGAACGGGTAGCCGCGCTGGCGGCACTCCTGGGTGTGCCGGACCATGCCCTGCGGGTCGTCAGGCCCGATGAGCACGAACGTGGGCTCCCCCACGCGCCGGGCGATCGGACCGAGCTCGATCAACCGCGCCTCGCTCATCGCGCCGGGGTAGAAGCTCGCGAACTGCGCCATGGTGGCGTCGGTGGTGCACACGAAACGTGCGGTGTGCAGGTCCTCGGAGATGCGCACGGAGTCGCAGTCCACCCCGTGGCGCTCCAGCCAGGACCGGTAGTCGGCGAAGTCCGCGCCGGCAGCCCCCACGAGCACCGGGCGCAGCCCGAGGCGGCTCAGGCCGAAGGCGATGTTGCCGGCGCAGCCGCCGCGCCGGATCTCGAGGTCGTCGACCAGGAACGAGACCGAGAGCTTGTCCAGCTGCTCGACGACCAGGGAGTCGGCGAACCTGCCCCCGAAGTTCATCAGGTGGTCGGTGGCGATGGATCCCGCGATGAGCAGCGACATGTAGTTCCTTGGTTGACGAACGCTCCGGTGAACAGGCCCGGTGTGTGACGGCTGGGTGAGACCTGGGTGCGTGACGAACACTACCGAGCGGTACTCGACGGACTACCGCTCGGTAGCCCCTAGGTTCGAGCCATGAGCTACCAGCGCCTTGCCTACGCCGACCCGGACTCCGCCGATCAGATGCACGACGACTGCACCGCCTGCTCCAGCAGCATCGCCCTGGCCCGGCAGCGCATCGACAACCGCGCGGTGACCATGCCCGCCCCCTCGATCGCGTTCGAGAGGTTCCCGCGCGAGACGCCGAAGCCGACGATCGAGGTCAGCGACGCCGCTGCCCACCTGGCCTCGCGGCTCCACCTGCACCTGGACTGACCACGCACGCGCGTCCGGGTCGTGCACGTCCCGACGCACGAGTGGCGGCGCCCCTCGGGGCGCCGCCACTCGTGTCTCTGCTGGTGCTCGGTTCAGCTCAGTGGAAGGAGTCTCCACAGGCGCAGGAACCGCCGGCGTTGGGGTTGTCGATGGTGAAACCCTGCTTCTCGATGGTGTCGACGAAGTCGATCGTCGCGCCGTTGAGGTAGGGGACGCTCATCCGGTCGACGACCACGTTGACGCCGTCGAAGTCGGTGACGAGGTCGCCGTCGAGGTTCCGCTCGTCGAAGAAGAGCTGGTAGCGAAGTCCGGAGCAACCGCCAGGCTGCACCGCGATTCGCAGCTGCAGGTCGTCGCGGCCTTCCTGGGCGAGGAGGCTCTTGACCTTCGCCGAGGCAGTTTCGCTGACGTTGATGCCGTCGGTGCGGATCTCGTGTGCGGTTTCGAGCTGCTCGGTCATGGGTGCTCTCCAGTGCTGATCGGGGTGCGCTTGCTACGTGTCAATGGTCGCACATCGTCGGTTATTCCTCGCATCCCCTCACGCCGGGGCCCGGCGAGAGGGTTCACCTCGACCAGGTGCGGGCGGTGCGGGTGGCCAGCTCGGCCAGGGACTCCGCGGGGGCCCCCAGGGCGCGCTCCTCACCCACCAGCTCCACCAGGGAGTAGGCGGACTCCACGCCGAGTGCGCGCATCTCGCGCGAACCCACCAGGACCTGCCCGGCCAGGGCGATGCACGGCACCAGGTGCTGGGCGGCCACCTCGGCCACGCCGTAGGGGACCTTTCCGGAGCGGGAGGAGAAGTCGAAGGCACCCTCGCCCGTGACCACGAGGTCGGCGTGTCGCACCTTGTCGGCGAGGCCGACCGCCTCGGCCACGAGCGTGACGCCGGGCTGGCGGCTGCCGCCGAGGAGCAGCAGCGCGAAGCCCAGGCCACCGGCGGCTCCGGCACCCTTCTGGCTGGCCACCTTCCGGTCGGTGGCGTCGGCGAAGGCCTGGAGCCAGGCGTCCACCGTGACCAGTCGTTCCTCGGGCAGACCCTTCTGGGGGCCGTAGATCTTGGTGGCCCCGTTGATCCCGAGGAGAGGGTTGTCGACGTCGCTCGCCAGGACGAGCTCCACGCCCGCCACTGCCGCTCTCGCGGCGGAGAGGTCGACAGCGGTGACCGACGCCAGAGCAGCGGGCCCCTGGTCCAGCGGGGCTCCCTCGGACGTGGCGCCGAGCGCGGCGAGCAGTCCGGCGCCGGCGTCGTTGGTGGCCGACCCGCCGAGCCCGATGACCACCCGGGTGGCTCCGCCGGTGACGGCCCGGGCGAGCAGCTCCCCCAGCCCCGAGGTCGTCCCCCGCTCCGGATCGCGCTCCTCGCGCTCGGTCAGGTGCAGACCCACGGCCTGGGCGCTCTCCAGGTAGGCCGTGTCCCCGACCCGCAGGATCGCCGCCGGGACCGGCACGCCGTAGGGGTCGCCGACGGTGACGACGTCCAGGTCCCCGCCCAGCGCCTCGTGGAGCACGTCGACGAAACCGGGGCCGCCGTCGGACATCGGCACCCGCACGAGCTCGTCCTGGGGAGAACGCCTCGCCCACCCCTCGGCCATGGCCGTCGCGGCCTCCAGGGCGGTGAGGGTGCCGGCGAACTTGTCAGGAGCAAAGACCACATTCATGGGTTCATCCTGCCGTGCGTCCTCACATCCCGGGTGGGAGGATTCGTCCATGACGACTGTCGACCTCCCGCTGCTCCCCCTGGGTCTCGGTTCTGACCGTTCCTCCGAACGCGGCGTGGAGTGTCCCGGAGACCTGCCGGCCGCGTCCGACCCAGACCTGGTGGCACGGGCCCGCGCGGCCAAGGCGAAGCTCGGGAACAGGGTCTTCGTGCTCGGTCACCACTACCAGCGCAACGAGGTCATCGAGTTCGCCGACGTCACCGGTGACTCCTTCAAGCTCGCGCGGGACGCGGCTGCGCGACCCGAGGCGGAGTACATCGTCTTCTGCGGTGTGCACTTCATGGCGGAGTCGGCCGACATCCTGACCGCCCCCGAGCAGAAGGTCGTGCTGCCCGACCTCGCCGCCGGGTGCTCGATGGCCGACATGGCGCGACTGGCGCAGGTCGAGGACACCTGGGACGCCTTCACCGACGCCGGGATCGCCGAGCTCGTCGTACCCGTCACCTACATGAACTCCTCGGCCGACATCAAGGCTTTCTGCGGTCGTCACGACGGCGCCGTGTGCACGTCCTCCAACGCCCAGGCGGCGTTGGAGTGGGCCTTCGAGCAGAAGGGCCCGGACACCAAGGTGCTGTTCCTGCCGGACCAGCACCTCGGCCGGAACACGGCGGTCCTCGACATGGGGTTCGCCCTCGAGGACTGCGTGGTCTGGAACCCGCTGCTTCCCGGTGGCGGCCTGACGACCGAGGAGCTGCGCGCCGCCCGCGTGATCCTGTGGAAGGGTCACTGCTCGGTGCACGGGAGGTTCAGCGTCGAGGTCGTCGACCAGCTCCGCGCGAGCATCCCCGACGTCAAGATCCTGGTGCACCCGGAGTGCCGCCACGAGGTCGTGCTCGAGGCCGACCTGGTCGGCTCGACCGAGTTCATCATCAAGACCGTCGAGGCAGCCCCGCCCGGGACGTCGTGGGCCATCGGCACGGAGCTGAACCTGGTCAAGCGGCTGGCTGACGCACACCCGGAGCAGAACATCGTCTTCCTGGACAAGACCGTCTGCTACTGCTCGACGATGAACCGCATCGACCTGCCCCACCTGGTGTGGGCGCTCGAGTCCCTGGCCGAGGGCCAGGTGGTCAACGTGATCGAGGTCGACCCCGACACCGAGCACTGGGCCAAGGTCGCGCTGCAGCGGATGCTGGACCTGCCGGGCAAGAGTCACCGGGACTGACCTCCACCCGAGACCCCCCGCCCCCGGACACGGGCCGCCTCGGCGCTGACGGTCCTGCGACGCGTCAGCCTGTCGGCATGCCCCAGATGGGCATCCATCGACCGGTGTCCGGCTCGATGGGCAGGTCCACCCCGACCACGTCCCGGATCTGCCGCTCGCGAAGAGAGTTCCGACTAGCGGGACCAGAGGGACAGAAGGGATAGAAGGTGCCTTGCTTGTAGAGGTAGACCAGGAAGGCCCCCTCCCCCGCCTCGCCGGCAAAACCGAGGACCGAGCACAGCAGGCCGGTGCCGAAGCCCTGCACCTCCAGCGCCGAGTTCACCGCGTGCAGGTCGGTCACGAGGCCGCTCGTGTCCTCGGGCGTGGAGCGCACGGTCAGCCAGGTGTAGCCGTACTCGTCGACCCGGCTCTCGGTCTGCGGTCCCCCGTCCACCGAGACCAGGTCACCGGCCTCCTGCTGGGTGGAGATCGCCGCCTGCCCCTCCGCCGCACGGAAGCAGACCGAACCGACACCGGTCGGGTGCAGTCCCATCGAGGCCTCGAGCGTCAGGGCGGCCGAGGGAAGAGCGAACAGGGCGTCGAGGTTGGCCTTGCCGGGCTTCGACTGACCACGGAGCGCGTCCCACCACCCCATGGCTAGAGGGTCTGACCGAGGCTGGCGGCGATCTTCGCCAGCTGGTCGAGGCGCTGCTCCAGGGGCGGGTGCGTGGAGGTCAGCGTGCCCATGGTCAGACCGCGCACGGCCGGGGCGATGAAGAAGGCGTTCATCGGCTGCGCCGCACGCAGGTCGCGCTCGGGGACGGCATTCATCTCACCACTGATCTTGGTCAGGGCGGAGGCGAGGGCGGAGGGCTTCTGGGTCAGGTAGGCACCCGAGCGGTCGGCGCAGAGCTCGCGGTAGCGCGAGAGCAGGCGCATCAGCAGGAAGCTGATGGCATAGACGACGAGGCTCACGATCAGCACGGCGAAGAACGCGATGGCGCCACCGCCGTTGTTGTTGTTGCTCCTCGAGCGGCCGAGGCCGAGCCCACCGAACTGCGCACCGCGCGTGACCATGCCGGCCAGGATCCCCGCGGAGGCCGCCACCGTCATCACCAGGACGTCACGATGGGCCACGTGCGAGAGCTCGTGGGCCAGCACGCCCTCGAGCTCCTCGGCGGTCAGGGTGCGAAGGATCCCGGTGGTCACGCACACGGCAGACCGGTTGGGCGACCTGCCCGTCGCGAACGCGTTGGGCAGGTTGGTGTCGGCGATCGCGACCCGGGGCTTCGGCATGTCGGCCATCGCGCACAGCCGGTCGATCATGCCGTGCAGCTCGGGCGCCTCCTCGGGGCTGACCTCGCGGGCTCCCATGGCACGCAGGGCCGCCTTGTCGGAGTTCCACCACTGGAAGAACGCCACGCCGATACCGGCCAGGCCGATCAGGACGACGATCCCGGGACTGCTGCCGAAGACGTACATCAAGGCGACGACCAGGGTGACGAACAAGGCACCGAGCAGGAACATGACCGCGGTCATGCGCACGGTCAAGCCGGTGTCGGGGAGGAAACGAGTGCGTGGCATATCAGGAGAACGTTCGGCGAGCCGTCGTAGTTTCCATCTCGGGATCAGCCCGGGATGAGCCCGTCGCCGGCGAGGAGCTCGCGGACCTCCTCGATCGTGGCGTCGGCCGGGGGAAGGATCAGGTCGGAGTCGTCGAGAAAGTCCTCGGGGAGCGACGAGCCGGAGCGGCGTACGCCGTCGAGCAGGGCCGCGAGGGACGTGGCGAACGCGGCATCGTCGCCCGACTCCACGGCGGCCTCGACCGCACGGTCGAGCTCGTTGAGCGAGTCGAGCTGGTCGTCGGCCACCTCGAGCTGACCTTCGCCCAGGATGCGGACGATCATGACTGCTCGCCCTTCTCGACCGGGGACTCCTCCGCCACGGGATCGGCGCTCGCGGGGGTCTCCGGAGCCTCGATCGCAGGGGCGCTCCTGCTCTTGAGGGCAGCCAGCTCGGACTCGACGTCGGACTGGGTGCTCATGGCGTCCAGCTCGCGGCTGATGTCGTCGCCGCGGTTGACCGAGCTCGCGTCGTCCAGCGCACCGGACGCGATCAGCTCGTCGATGGCACCGGCCCGGGCCTGCATCGCCTGGGTCTTGTCCTCGGCGCGCTGGACGGCCATGCCGACGTCGCCCATCTCCTCGGAGATGCCGGAGAAGGCCTCGCCGATGCGGGTCTGCGCCTCGGCGGCCGTGTAGGTCGCCTTGATGGTCTCCTTCCGCGTGCGGAAGGACTCGACCTTGGCCTGGAGGCGCTGGGAGGCCAGCGTCAGCTTCTCCTCCTCGCCCTGCAGCTGGGCGTGCTGGGCGTCGAGGTCAGCGATCTGACCGGTCAGTCCCGACTTGCGGGTCAGCGCCTCGCGGGCGAGGTCCTCGCGGCCCATCTCGATCGACTTCTGCGCCTGCCCGGTGAGCTTGTCCGACTGGGACTGCAGCTGGTTGCGCTGGAGCTCGATCCGCTTGCGGCTGGTGGCCACGTCAGCGACGCCGCGGCGTACCTTCGTGAGCATCTCCAGCTGGCGCTGATAGCTGTAGTCCAGCGTCTCGCGAGGGTCCTCGGCCCTGTCGAGGGCGCTGTTCGCCTTGGCCCGGAAGATCGTGCTGATCCGCTTCATCATGCTCATGGCGGACAACTTACCCGCCGCAGCCCAGCGGAACGAGAGCCGACGTGACTCAGTTCGGGCCGGGTCGGCAGGTAGGCTGGCCACTCGTCCTGATCAGCTGCCCGTCCCCCCAACCCGCCTCGGAAGGCCCCGTGTTCCGCCGTACCAGCAAAGCCGAAGCCCAGACCGTCGCCCTCGAGCCGAAGGGACCCGGCGCCAAGGGTCGCCCGACCCCCACGCGCAGGGAGTCCGAGGCGGCCCGTCGAGCGCGGGCGAAGGCGGGGACGGACAAGAAGGCCGCGCAGAAGCTGTCGCGCGAGCGGCGGACGGACAGCAACGCCAAGGTCCGCGCGGGAATGCGCTCGGGTGACGAGCGCTACCTGCCCAAGCGGGACCAGGGCCCCGTCAAGCGGTTCATCCGCGACTTCGTCGACGCCCGGGTCTCGATCGCCGAGTTCCTGCTGCCGCTGCTGATCGTGATCATGGTGCTGCAGTACTCCGGCAACGACTCGCTCCGCGGGTTCAGCAACGCCCTGTGGACCACCACGCTGCTCGTGGTCGCCCTCGACACCGTGTGGATGCTCTTCCGCCTCAAGCGGGCCCTGCGCGCCGAGTTCCCCGAGGAGAGCCGGAAGGGCACGACCTTCTACGCGGTCATGCGCATCCTGCAGCTGCGCTGGCTGCGGATGCCCAAGCCCCAGGTGAAGGTCGGCGGCGGACCGCGCTGACCTCGCTCCTGGGTGCGGCTCAGGTCGCCTCCAGCGACATCGGACCGTAGACCTCACGGTCACCCTCGAACAGGGTGACGGCCGAGACACCGTCCTCCGACAGGTCGGGATAGGCCTCCCCCAGCCAGGTCTCCGCGTCGCTGCGCGTGGGGAACTCGTTTCGCTCCCCGGCGCTGACGACCCGACCGTCGGCGTCGAGCAGCTGCCACCACCACGGCACCTGGTCCGACTTGTGGGGTGAGCTGCCGAAGGTGGGCTCGGGGGTGTTGGTCACGTCAGCATTCCTCTCGATCGTTGGACGGGCAGGGGTCAGGACGCGCGGACATCGGTCTCGACGAACGGCGGCTTGGTGACCACGAAGACCTCGGGGCGGCCGCGTACGTCGACCAGCACCTCGGCCCCCAGCTGGATCTGGCTGTTGACCAGGGCCAGCGCGATGCCCTTGCGCAGCGTCGGTGAGAACGTGCCCGAGGTGACATATCCGATCGGCAGGTCCTGGGTGATCTTGACGCTCATCTGGGGGCGCGCGATGCCACGACCCTGCGCGACCAGCCCGCGCAACGTCACGCGGGGACCGGCCTCCTTCTCGGCCAGGAGCGGCACTCTGCCCCAGAAGGCCGGCTTGGCCCAACCGACCGCCCAGCCGACGCGACCCTGGTTGGGGGTGACGTCGAGGCTGATGTCCTGACCGTGCAGCGGATATCCCATCTCCGTGCGCAGCGTGTCGCGTGCCCCGAGCCCGCACGGCAGGATCCCGTGCGGAGCGCCGGCCGTGAGCAGGGCGTCCCACAGCGCCGGGGCCACGGAGCGGTCCACGATCAGCTCGTAGCCGCGTTCACCCGTGTAGCCGGTGCGACAGACGACGACGTCCTCCCCCTCGAAGGGCTGCTCGCGGAAGGACATGTACTCGTGCCCGACCGGCAGACCGATGTCGCGAAGGACCTCGTCGCAGCTCGGGCCCTGGAGCGCCAGCACGGCGTGGGTCCGGTGGTGGTCGGTGATCGTCAGTCCCGTGGGCCTCCCGGCCTCCAGCCGCCTCATGACCTCGGAGGAGTTGGCGGCGTTGGGCACCAGCAGGACGTGGTCGTCGTCGCGGTAGTAGGCGATCAGGTCGTCGACGATCCCACCGGTCTCCGCGTCGCAGGCGAGGGTGTACTGGGCCTGCCCCGGTCCGATCTTGGCCAGGTCGTTGCTCAGGCACGAGTTGAGGTACTCCACGGCGCCCTCGCCGCGCACGACGATCTTGCCGAGGTGGCTGACGTCGAAGAGCCCCACCGCCCCCCGGACGGCCGCGTGCTCCTTGAGGACTCCGGTCGGGTACTCCAGCGGCATCTCCCAGCCGCCGAACTCGGCCAGCTTGGCTCCGGCGGCGACGTGACGGTCGTGGAGCGGCGACTGCGTGAGCGACATGGATGGAAAGTTACCGCAGCCGTCCGGGGCGGTTCGGGGGTCGGGGGCCCGGGCGGCCTAGCATGACCTCTCGTGACGACGTACACGCTCCGCAAGGGCAGCCCGGCGAAGACCCGCACCGACCTGGTGGTGATCGGCGTCGCCCGCACCTCCCAGGGTGACATCGAGGCTGCCCCTGGGGCCCAGGAGGTGGCCGAGGCGTACGGACGCAGGTTCAAGCCACTGATGACCTCCATGGGTTTCCGCGGCGAGGCAGGAGAGGTGCTGCGGATCCCGACCGCCGGCACCATCAAGGCCGGTCAGCTCCTCATCGTGGGCCTCGGTGCGCAGGACGACCTGAGCCACGAGCGGGTACGCCGCGCGGCCGGCGTCGCCGCCCGGAACGTCGGCAACGCCGCCTCGGTGGCGCTCGCCCTGCCGGCGCAGGACGCCGACCACGTGCGGGCGGTCGCGGACGGGTTCATCTCCGGCGGCTACTCCTTCAAGCGCTACAAGTCCGGGTCCGACGAGGCGGGTCTGGCCGAGGTCTCGATCCTGAGCGACGCGGCCCGCAGGCAGGACGCCGTCGCTGCGCTGGAGGCCGCCCGCACCGTCGGCGACCTCGTGAACCGTGCGCGCGACTGGGTCAACACGCCACCGAACGACCTCACCCCCGAGCTGTTCGCCGATCAGGTCGTCGCCCTCGGCAAGGAGCTCACGGGCCGTGGACGCAAGCCCAGGGTCAGGATCGAGGTCCTCGGGGTGGAGGAGCTCACCGAGCTCGGCTGCGGCGGGATCCTGGGCGTCGGCCAGGGCTCGGCCAACCCGCCCCGGCTGGTCAGGCTGACCTGGCAGCCCGACGACGCGCGCGCCAGCGTGGCCCTGGTCGGCAAGGGCATCACCTACGACTCCGGTGGCCTGACCATCAAGCCCGGCGGTTCGATGGCGACGATGAAGTACGACATGGGCGGAGCGGCCGCCGTGCTCAACGCCACCTTCGCGATCGCGGAGCTCGGCCTGCCTGTCGCCGTCACCACCTACGCCCCGATGGCCGAGAACATGGTCTCCGGCGCCGCGATGCGCCCCGGCGACGTGCTGACCATGTACGACGGCCAGACCGTCGAGGTCACCAACACCGACGCCGAGGGACGACTGATCCTCGCCGACGCGATCGCGATGGCGGCCGAGGGCGACCACGACGCGATCATCGACGTCGCCACGCTGACCGGTCCCTGCATCGTCGCCCTGGGCGAGAAGGTCGCCGGGCTCTTCGGTGACGACGAGACGACGAGAGCCGTGGCCGCCGCGGCCGCAGCATCCGGCGAGATGCTTTGGCGGCTGCCGATCCCCGATGAGAGCCGTGACGCGGTCCGCGAGAGCAAGATCGCCGACGTGCTTCAGCACAACTGGGTGCGCTGGGGCTCGGCCCTGTTCGCGGCCGCGTTCCTGAGCGAGTTCGTCGGCGACAAGCCGTGGGCCCACCTCGACATCGCCGGCCCGGCGTGGAACACCGGTGGCCCGTGGGGCCACGTGCCGTCCGGTGGCACCGGCTACGCCATCGCGACCCTGGTGGCCTATGCCGCGGCGCTGGCGGAGCAGACCAAGAACGTCGAGACCCCCTAGTCCTCTGCGTCGCTCCCGTCGCCCCCGTCGCGCATGTCGCCCATGACGCCCCCGTCGCCCACGTCGCGCCGGAGCTGGTTCTTCTGCCGTTCCTTCTCGCGGCGGTTCCACGCGCGCATGCGGTCCGGGATCCCGACCAGGGCGGCGTCATAGCTCGGCACACCGTTGCGGTTCGAGAACTCGTGCGCCCAGTGCACAGAGGGCACGCGGCGTCGCGTCCACTCGCCGTCGTGCGCGACAAGCAGGAGCGTCACGTCGGTGACGGTGGTCCGGGGCTCGACGAAACCCTCGACACCGCGGCGCGTCTCCACGAAATCCAGGAGATGGCGCTGGTCGGCGTCGTCGGAGGAACGGGTGGTGCCACCCCCGCCGACGGAAGTGCCGCCCCTTCCGCTTCTCCGGAACCTGTCCAGCAAACCCATGCGCCCAAGTGTGCTGCATCCGCGGTCATCTCACGCGCTAAGTCGATCTGTTTTCGACCGCGCCGCGGCCGAGTGATTGGATGAAGGCCGACAAGACGCGGGAGGAGGCAGACGTGCCGGAGAGCAACGAGTTCGATGTCGTGGTCCTGGGAGCAGGATCCGGTGGCTACGCGTGTGCCCTGCGCGCTGCGCAGCTGGGGCTGACGGTGGCCCTCATCGAGAAGGACAAGCTCGGCGGCACCTGCCTGCACGTCGGCTGCATCCCCACCAAGGCACTGCTGCACGCCGCCGAGGTCGCCGACGCGGCGCGCGACTCCGAGAAGTTCGGGGTGCTCGCCACCCTGGAGGGAATCGACATGCCTGGGGTCAACGCCTACAAGGACGGCGTCGTCAGCCGTCTGTTCAAGGGCCTGACCGGGCTGATCAAGGGGCGGGGCATCACCGTCGTCGAAGGCACTGGGCGCCTCTCGGGGCCGCGCACGGTCGAGGTCGACGGCACGTCGTACGTCGGGAAGGCCGTCGTGCTCGCCTCCGGCTCCTACGCCAAGACGCTGCCCGGCCTCGAGATCGACGGCACTCGCGTGCTCACCTCCGAGCAGGCGCTCCGCCTGGAGTCCGTACCTGCCTCGGCCATCGTGCTCGGTGGCGGTGTGATCGGGTGCGAGTTCGCGAGCGTCTGGCGCTCGTTCGGCGCCGACGTGACCATCATCGAGGCCCTCCCCCACCTGCTGGCCCTCGAGGACGAGCAGTCCTCGAAGGCCCTCGAGCGGGCGTTCCGCAAGCGCAGGATCACGTTCGCGACCGGCACCCGGTTCGAGTCGGTGGCGACCACCGAGACCGGCGTCACGGTGACCGTCGAGGGCGGCAAGACCTACGACGCCGAGCTGCTGCTCGTCGCCGTGGGCCGGGGTCCCGTGACCGAGGGCCTCGGCTACGAGGAGCAGGGCATCGCGACGGAGCGTGGCTTCGTCCTCGCCGACGAGCGGTGCCGCACCAACGTGGAGGGCGTCTACGCCGTCGGCGACATCGTGCCCGGGCTGCAGCTCGCGCACCGCGGGTTCGCCCAGGGCATCCTCGTCGCCGAGGAGATCGCCGGCCTCTCCCCCGAGCCGATCGACGAGTCCGGCATCCCCCGCGTCACCTACTGCGAGCCCGAGGTCGCCTCCGTCGGCCTGACCGAGGCTCAGGCGCGGGAGCTGCACGGCGAGAGCGTCGAGACACTCACCTACGACCTGGGCGGGAACGGCAAGAGCCAGATCCTCGCGACCCAGGGCTTCGTGAAGCTGGTGCGGGTGAGCGAGGGACCTGTCGTCGGCGTACACCTGGTCGGCACGCGCGTCGGGGAGCTGATCGGCGAGGCCCAGCTGATCTACAACTGGGACGCCTACCCTGAGGACGTGGCCCCCTTGGTGCATGCGCACCCCACCCAGAACGAGGCTCTCGGCGAAGCGCACCTCGCCCTGGCCGGCAAGCCGTTGCACGCACACACCTGACCTGCTGGACTCTCATCCAGGCTCCAACCAGACCGATAGAACGACGAGCGAAGGAAGCCGATGTCGACACCCGTGAACCTCCCCGCACTGGGCGAGTCCGTCACCGAAGGCACCATCACCCGCTGGCTCAAGCAGGTGGGCGACACCGTCGAGGTGGACGAGCCCCTGCTCGAGGTCTCCACCGACAAGGTCGACACCGAGATCCCCTCACCGGTCTCCGGAACGCTGTTGGAGATCAAGGCCGAGGAGGACGAGACCGTCGAGGTCGGCGCCGAGCTCTGCCTCATCGGGGACGAGGGCGAGGGTGGCGGGTCCTCCGACACCGACACCTCTGACTCCCAGGACTCCGAGGACGACACCTCCGACGACGACTCCGAGGAGACCAGGAGGACGCCGACGACGACGATCCGCGGAGGAGGCACCTGCCGAGGAGCCCGTGGACACGCCTGCCGAGGAGACACCCGCCGAGAAGCCGACGGCCACGAAGAGCGGTGGCGGCCAGGCCGTCACGCTGCCGGCCCTGGGCGAGTCGGTCACCGAAGGCACCATCACGCGCTGGCTGAAGTCGGTCGGTGACGAGGTCGCCGTCGACGAGCCTCTTGTCGAGGTCTCCACCGACAAGGTCGACACCGAGATCCCCTCACCCATCGCCGGGACCCTGCAGGAGATCAAGGCCGAGGAGGACGAGACGGTCGAGGTCGGCGCCGAGCTGTGCATCATCGGCGACGGATCCGGTTCCTCCGACGACTCCGCCGAGCCGGAGCCCGAGCCGAAGAAGGAGCCCGAACCAGAACCCGAGCCCGAGCCAGAGCCCGAGCCAGAGCCCGAGCCGGAGCCCGGAGCCCGAGCCAGAGCCGAAGAAGGAGTCGAAGCCCGAGCCAGAGCCGAAGGCCCCTGCGAAGGCCCCCGCGAAGGCTCAGGAGCCGGCCCAGGCGGAGTCGAAGCCCGCGTCCGCCGGCGACGGCGGCAGCTACGTCACGCCGTTGGTCCGCAAGATGGCCACCGAGCACGGGGTCGACCTGTCGACCATCAGCGGCACCGGCGTGGGGGGCCGCATCCGCAAGCAGGACGTGCTCGCCGCTGCCGAGTCGGCCAAGGCGCAGGCTCCGGCAGCCGAGGAGAAGGCCACGACCACTTCAGGAGGCACCTCAGGAGGCGCTGGCTCCGCGTCGGCGGCACCGAGCCCGCTGCGAGGAAAGACCGAGAAGATCTCGCGGCTTCGCAAGGTGATCGCCACCCGGATGGTGGAGTCGCTGCAGACCTCCGCGCAGCTGACGCAGGTCGTCGAGGTGGACGTCACCAACATCTCGCGGCTGCGGGAGAGCGTGAAGGCCGACTTCCTGGCCCGCGAGGGCGTGAAGCTGACCTACCTGCCCTTCTTCGCCAAGGCGGCGGTCGACGCGCTGAAGTCGCACCCGGCGCTGAACGCCACCTTCGACCTCGAGGCCGGCGAGGTGACCTACCACGACAGCGAGAACGTCGCGTTCGCCGTGGACACCGCGAAGGGCCTGCTCACCCCGGTCGTCAAGGAAGCCGGCGACCTCTCGATCGCAGGCCTCGCCAAGAAGATCGCCGACCTGGCCGAGCGCACCCGGACCAACAAGATCGGCCCCGACGACCTGTCTGGCGGTACCTTCACGATCACCAACCTCGGCAGCGTGGGTGCTCTCTGGGACACCCCGATCATCAACAAGCCGCAGGTGGCGATCCTCGGGCCGGGTGTCGTGGTGAAGCGTGCCGTCGTGATCGACGACCCGAACCTGGGCGAGACGATCGCGGTGCGCCAGATGGTCTATCTGGCCCTGACCTACGACCACCAGCTCGTGGACGGCGCTGACGCCGGCCGATTCCTGCAGGACGTCAAGGCGCGGCTGCAGTCGGGCAGCTTCGACGTCTGACGAGCTCCACGACGAGGGGTCCACGGCGAGAGCCGTGGGCCCCTCGTCGGCTACCGGCACGCACGGGTTGTCGACGCTTCCTGGACCTGGCCTCGCCCCTCCCCGGAGGGGCCTACGGGACCTATCGTCGCGAGATGAGTGGTCACGATCCTGACGCCTGGCCTCTCGTCGATGCGGGCTGGGGCCTCGCGCGGCCGAGTTCGTGACGCTGAGCGGGCCGGCGAACATGCGCGAGTACGTCGCCATGCACCATCGGCTCGGTATCGACGACGGCGACCGGGTCCTCGACGTGGCGTGCGGCTCAGGTCTCGCCCTGGAGCTGGCGGCGCTCCGTGGGGCCAGCGTCTCCGGGATCGACGCCTCCTCGCGACTCGTGGACGTGGCCCGCGACCGCGTCCCGGACGGCGACGTCCGGCTCGCCGACATGCATGCGCTGCCGTGGTCCGCGGCCAGCTTCGAGGTGGTCACCAGCTTCCGCGGCATCCGGGGCACCACACCTGACGCCTTGGCGGAGGCGCGGCGGGTGCTGGTTCCCGGCGGGCGTCTCGGTCTCACTGTGTGGGGGCACGTCAAGAAGTCACCCGGAGCCTGGTCACTCTCACCGTTCCGGCTGGCAAGACCGGTCCGCGGTGGAGAACCAGGCCGCCATGGTGGCCCTCGGACGACCCGGGGCCGGTGAGGACCTGCTGACCCGCTACGGCTTCGAGGATGTCTCCCGGTTCACGGTGCCGTTCGTGTGGGAGTTCGCCGACCCGGAGTCCTAAGCGCGGGCGCTGGCCTCCACCGGGCCGGCGTACGAGGCGATGCAGGAGGTCGGCGAGGAGGAGTTCATCCGCCGGGCCACCGAGACGGCCCGCGAGCACGTCCGCGACGGACTCCCCTGCGGGCGGAGCTCGACGTCGTGGGCTACCTGGCGCGTGCCCCGCAGGACAGCACCCCCTGGCCGCACGACGAGCGCGCGGGCAGCTTCCTGGCCGAGGCTCCACGCTCGGCCCCGGTCCGCCGGCTCTACGACGACGACCTCGACGACGTCGGCTTCGTGATGAACGCCTCGCGACTGTGGGCGCACCTGCCCGACCAGCTCGGTGGCCTCTTCGGCCTGATGCAGCAGGCGGTGACACCGGCCGGGCTGACGCTGCGCGAGCGCGGCATCATCGTCACCGCTGCCGCCTCGACGCTGGGTGACTCCTACTTCTCACTGGCCTGGGGCAAGAAGCTCGCCGGGTTCGCGGATCCTGAGCTCGCCGGCGCCGTACTCACCGGCACCGACCAGGGCCTCAGCGAGGCGGAGCAGGCCCTGGCGACCTGGACCCGTCGCGTCGCCGACGACCCGAACGCCACCATCGCCTCGGACGTGGACGGGCTCCGGGAGGCGGGGCGCGACCGCCAGATCCTGGCGATCACGCTGTTCATCGCTCTGCGGCTGGCGTTCTCGACCGTGAACGACGCCCTCGGAGCCAGTCCGGACCGGCAGCTCGGCGACAGCGTGCCGCCCCCGGTCCGGAACGCCGTGACGTGGGGCCGTCCGGTCGAGGACTGAGCTCCCTCAGCGGTCCAAACGACATAGCGGACAGGGTTGATGGGTGATCCCGGTCGTGGAGGGGTGAAGCAACACCCATCAACGACAGGATTCCCCGGCCGAC